>JAFVWT010000004.1 GCA_017501525.1 Bacteroidales bacterium
AAGATAAAGGACAATAGATATACCTTTCTCCTATCCTGGACATGTTCAATGGAGAGATCATATCCTACACCATATCATACCATCCTGATCTTAAGATGGCTATGAGCATGTTGGACAAAGCGTTCAGGAAGAGGGATATACCAGAAGGACTAATACTGCACTCTGATCAAGGATGGCACTATCAGCACCTGAGATATCAGAAAGCATTGAAAGATAGAAATATAGTACAGAGTATGTCACGTAAAGGAAATTGTCTGGACAATGCAATGATGGAGAACTTCTTTGGACTTATGAAGTCTGAATTGTTATATTTGCAGGAATGGGACAGCGTAGAACAGTTCTCGAAAGAACTTGTCAAGTACATACGCTACTACAATAATGATAGAATCAAACTGAGGCTAAATGGAAAAAGCCCGGTGCAATACCGAGCTCTGTTCCAATCTAAGTCAGCCTCTTAATAATGTTAAACCGTCCAACTTTTGGGGGTCACATCACCTTTAAAGGGGGCTTTGGTCGCTGGCGCTCCTATGTTTGGGATTTGAAGTTTTAGGATGATTTCTCTAAAAAAGAGAAATTATCTCTTATGCAAAGATATTATTATTTTCCTTATTTTAAACAAGTTACATGAACATTTTTCTAATATATTATTTACGATTTTAATCTTTAGGTTTACAATTTTCCTCAAAAAATCGTTACTGGTAGGTTTATTCAATTAATTTCTAAGAATTTACGAATATGAATTTCTCTTTTTTAGAGATATTCAAGTATTTGAGAAAAGCTATAAGATATGTTGAGGGGAAAGGGGTTGAAAAACTGTGTGTTAAGTGTATCTTGTGGCTTTTGGGATTATTTTAGATTATAGTGTTTTTGTAAATAGAGAGTAAGCAGTAAATCAAGTCGTTCTTTGGTGGTAGCTATGATTGATAAATAAATGATATAAGGTTATTTTGATCGCTTATGATGAAATTGTTACAATACTTTTCATAATTAATAGTGCTGCCACCTATGAACGATTTGTAAAAAGAACTTTGAGTTAGTGAATCTGTTTATCGGATTGTAAAGCTGTATGACATTATTTATTAAACATATTTAATTTAACCTTATTATTAATTTAAAATTAAGATTTTATGAGAAAGTATTTTCTTTCATTCGTAGCATTGGCAGCAGGGCTGTTTGCTACTTCGTGTCAGGAAAGTATCGTTGAGCCTCAAGTGGCAGGCCCTACTACTTTCACTGTACAACTTCCCGAACAGATGGGAACTAAGGCTATCGGTGATGCCGAAAATGTAAACAAACTATTGGTAGAGGTATATCCTGCAGGTCAGGAAAACGCGATTTACCAAACTGTCAAAACAATTTCCCAAGGTAAAACAACCATTGAGTTGAGCCTTATTCAGGATCAAGCCTATGATATCCTTTTCTGGGCACAGAAAAATGATGGATATGTAACTGTTACAGATGGTGAGTTCGGTTCGTTGAGAAATGTTCCTATGAACAATAAATTCTCTAACAATGACAATGGTGCAGCTTTCTTCCATGCTGAGAAAGGTTTTGTTCCCACAGGAGCTTCTAAAGAGGTGAAACTAAGACGTCCTTTTGCACAATTGAATCTCGGAACAACAACAGAGAGTCTTAAGACAAATGCCGGAACTTTTGAATTGGTAAGTTCTCAAATCACTATTACTGGTGTTGCTACCTCATTCGATGTTTTCTCAGGTGAAGGTTTTGGTAATGCAGATGTTAAATATGTGTATGAGAGTGCTAATGTTCCTAATGAAGACCTTACTATCGGAACTACTCCCAATACCACAACATACGACTATGTCTCAATGAACTATCTTTCAGTTCTTGGAAATGAGAAGGACCTTGTAACAGTTGATGCTACTATTGTTGTTAAGAAAGGTACTGAAGAACAAACCATTACCCATACATTCACTTCGGTTCCTGTTCAAGAGAACTACCGTACCAATATCGTAGGTAATCTTATCTCGTCAACCAATGACTTCAATGTTATCATTGATGAAGGATGGGATGGTGAAGAATATAATTATATTGCTCCAGGTATCAAACTCGTTAATGGTGAATATCATATCGTTTCGGCTGAAGGTCTTTGGTCTATGGCTGAGTCTCTCAATGCATCAACAAAATCTACAGGTCATGACCTAAATGGTAAAACCATTAAACTTGCTGTCGATGTCGATTTGCAAAATAAACCCTGGACCCCTATCAAGAGTTTCAAAAATAGTGGTGGAAAGGCTATTTTCGATGGTCAAGGCCATACTATTAAGAATTTGAATATTGAAAATTCATACAGAGGTGGTATTTTTGAATATGTAGTGGGTAGTATCAAGAATCTTAATCTTGATGGTGTAACTATTACAGCAACCCGTCAGGCAGGAGCGATTGTAGGACAGATTTATGGTAATATTACAGATTGCTCAGTCAATAACGTAAAAATTACTTTAACTCCTGAGTTCCTTAGTGAAGAAAATGTTTATGACAATGGAGATAAGGTAGGAGCCCTTGCAGGTTTGGTAGGTGGAAAAGGTTATAGTTTTACAGGTAATAAAGCAACCAATGTAACCCTGTCAGCTTTCAGAGACCTAGGAGGTTTGATTGGAGCTGCTCATCCTTCCACTATTACAGGTAATACACTTGAAAACATTACACTCATTGTAAATAAGACCATATCATATACGGATGAAAATGGTAATCCATATGAGGATAATGCTAATCAAGTGTTAGGTTCTCAAAGGGGAGGTGTCTCTACTGTTGAAGATAATACCGTAACCGGATATAAATTGTTGTATATTGAAGCCTCAAATGATGAGACTTCTGAAGTTAAAGCTGCTGTAGAAGCTGCTCAAGAGGGTGAAACAGTGGTGATTCCTGATTCATATCAAGGAACTCTTCCTATTCCTAATGAGAAAATAACTATTATCTGTGAGCCCGGAACTGTATTTGAGGGAACAAGTTCTTTGAATATAAAAGGTTCAACATTAGTTGGTGCTACTTTTAAAAATGATAATGGTTCATCTGTAAGTGGAACTATTAATGGTGTATTTGAGGATTGTACATTTGATGGTTCTAATGGTCTAAGAAACTGCTATACAAGCGAGAATGTAATCTTTAGAAATTGCATTTTTGATGGCAATACTTACGGAGTCCATTTCGATGGTGGTGCTAATGAGATTACTTTTGAAGATTGTGAATTTAAAGGATGGAATTCATTTGCGAGAACAATTAAGAAAGTGACAATTAAGAACTCATCTTTTTATAAAAGTGGGTATGGACGATTGCGTTTTTATCAGGATGCTATTGTTGAAGGATGTACATTCTCAAATGATTTTCAAGGAATTGATTGTGGAAATGGTGGCGTTGAAAATCTTAAACTTACCATTAAGTTTGATGGTTGTTCTGAAAACTTGTATGACCTTCTTGTAACAGGAACAGATAATAAATTTATCATAGATGGAACTCCATATTATTTCTTGGATGAGGATTCTAATTTTGATTTGAATGGTATTCAGGAGAATGGTCTTACTATAATCGGAGTTGGAGATGGTGTTAGAATCGCCAATACTACAAAATATGCATCTGGAAGTGCAACGGGTGCGATTTGGAAGGCAATTACTTTGGAAAACCTAACTCTAACTAACACAGTATATACTATGAGTGATGGAGGTAATTCAACTTTTATCGATGTCACTTTTGAAAAAGGTGTTAGAGAGGCTTATGGTAAAGGTGTTAAGTTTACCCGTTGTATTTTTGGCTCAAGTGATGCTGGTTATGCTTTGCATTTTCAAACAGATGGTTCAAGTGAGGGCGGTCTTATTGAATTAGCTGAGTGTGAATTTGGTGGTGGAAAAGTCCATCTTGGAGGTAAAAGAGCATATATCTTTTCAGGATGTTCATTCAAAGCCGGTACAGACTTCCAGGTGTGGTCTAACATAACACTTGAAAATTGCAATGTTGATGGTGTAGATGTAACATCTGAAAATATCGAGACAATGTTCCCTAATTTGAATCTTGAGAAAGTAACTATCAAATAATTTTCAAAATTATTAAATATCAAATAATTAAGGTCGGCATATCAATTGTCGACCTTTTTTTGCTCGTATGTTAGGTTGATTCTTGGTCAAGTTTGCCTTAGGCAGGGTGCATTACATTAATGAGACTAAATTAATAGATAATATCCATTAATTGCAGTCGTTATACGTTATGTATATTTTGAGAAAGATTCTATTTGTAATGAGCAAATTTGGGTTGAACTATCTTTAGTCTCATAATATTGAGTAGTTCATTTTAATAGCATCTAAGGGATGCTTTGCTTGCGTCATACGGCATATATGGACTATAAAAACAAAAGCACCCGTGAGTACCACAAGTGCTTTTTGGTAGCGAGACCCAGGATTGAACTGGGGACCTCATGATTATGAATCATGCGCTCTAACCAGCTGAGCTATCTCGCCATATATGATTTTGGTTGAGCTACCAGGAGTCGAACCTAGATTTACAGAGCCAGAATCTGTCGTGCTGCCATTACACCATAGCTCAGTGAAATGGGACCGCAAAGATAGTGAAAATATGTTAAAAACAAATTTTTTTTGAAAATTATTCGCGAATTATTTTCACTTCGAAGTTCATACCGAGTTTTACAATTGACGAGGGTTTTCCTGTCGATTCGGTATCCATACTTTTGTCTACCTGGAAATTGATATTTTCCTTGAGTCTGGCCGATATTTCTTCATAAGTTTTAGGAGGATTCTCTCCTGAAATGTTTGCGGAGGTTGATACTATGGGCTTTCCAAATTTTCTAATCATTTCTATGCAGAATTTTGATTTTGGAATTCGGATTGCAATGGAACCGTCTTCTGCCAGGGTGTTTTGCGCCAGATTTATCCCCTCAGGATAGATGATTGTCATTGGTTTGTCGCTTACCTGATCAAGTGTTACAGCCATCTGAGGAATATCTTTGACAAAGCGGGCTACCATATCCATGTCACTTGCTAGTATTATGAGACTTTTGGAATCACTTCTTCCTTTTATTTTAAATATTCTGTTAACGGCATCCTCATTTGTGGCATCACATCCTATACCCCAGATGGTATCAGTAGGGTATAATATAATTTCACCTTTGCGCAGGGCTGCTATTGCGTTTTCTATTTGTGTTTGCATATCGACATGTTTATTGAATTGTGAATTTGGCAAGGACAGGGTAGTGGTCTGAGAATTTTACCCTCCTTGTCTGGTGGTTGATAATATTATATGAATCTGGTGTGAGTATGTAGTCAATCCTTAGAAATGGCCATAGGGTTGTGTATGTTGCCGCAAATCCGTTTCCTGCCTCTTTAAATGTATCTTTTCTTCCTCTATAGAGTTCTCTGAATGAATATGACATAGGAGTATCGTTGAAATCTCCGCAGATAATGGAATTGTATGGGCATTTGCGGATGTGTTCTATGACACTTTGAACCTGGTCGCTACGTTTGGAATTGGATGTTTTTACCCGTTCGTGTACGTGTGCCATCTCTTGTGAGAATTCTTCATATGTCCCTGCAATTTTCTTAATCAGGGATGTCAGAGAAATGCTATTGGATTCAAGATGAAGATTATACACTCTGGTGAGTTTATTGTCTATTTCAATGTCCACAAATGTTGCGAGGTTTGTGGTTTGCTCAAATGGTATCTTTCCCTGAAACTTAATCGGGTATTTGCTCAATATTACATTCCCTACATAGTAGTTTCCTTTACTGAAGTGGAAAAATCTTTTCTGGGAGTAGGGGTAGTCAGGGAAATCCTTTCTGAGGGAATTTGTGTCTTTTGTCTTGAACTCCTGAAAAGTTATAATGTCCGGACTCGTCTCACTCACAAATGCTGAGATACTTTTAATGGTCTGGTCCGGAGAAATGGGTGATGACTGGAATCTGCCTACATTATATGTGAGCATTTTTATTTCTTTGCTTTCTGCAATAATCTCTTTGTTTGCAAATTGAAAGTAGAATTCTGCGAAAAATAGGGAGGGTAGAAGTGCCAGCAAAGGGATCCATCCCGCTTTGGAACGCCTTAGTACTGCAACTACAAGTAATGCAATATTGATAAGGGCAATAGGTATGTAGTAGAGTCCGAAGAAACTTATAAGCGAAAAGTTTTGGGGATTGACGAATATTGAGAGGTAACTCAATATAAGCGCAACAGCAAATACTGTCAGAGTCAGTCTGAAAGAAATGCTGAAGAATGGCAATCTCCTTCTCTTTTTACTTTTTCCCATATTTTATTTAGTAATATAACCTGTTTTTCTTTTTCCAGTAGAGTATTAGGATTATTCCGAATATCATACCTCCCAAGTGGGCAAAGTGTGCAATATTTCCACCAGTGCCTGTGACTCCGAAAATGAATTCCATGACCCCGAAGATGAGTACCATCCATTTGGCTTTCATGGATATAGGAGGGAAGATGAATGATATGATGTTGTTCGGGAAGAGCATTCCGTATGCCAGTAACAGACCATAGATGGCTCCTGATGCACCAACGGTGGGGGTGTTGGCTATGATATATGCCTCATGCGGGATTGATGTCGTAATGATTTGAAGATACATCACAAGTTCGTGAATGATTCCTGCCCCGATTCCTGTAACCATATAATAGAGGAAGAATTTCTTGGCTCCCCAGACATTTTCCAATACGCTACCAAACATGTAAAGAGAGAACATATTGAATAATAGATGGGAAAAGCCACCGTGCATGAACATATAACTGATGAATTGGAATGGATGGAACAATGGCGAACCAAAATAGTATAGCGAGAATGTCTTATACATGAATGGCTCTGACACCATTGTAAATATCAACATAATGACATTTATGATGATGAGATTTTTCACCACCATCGGAACTCTTTGTCTATAACTGTAGTAATTCATTACAATCTTTTTTCTATTTCTTCATCTGTTATAATCTCCATAATTTTCTTTCCCGATGGAGATAATTCGGGCTCTGCACAACAGAATAGGGAATCTACCAAAACTCGTGCCTGATTGCGTGACAGCCTTTTATCGCCACTGCGGGCAGTTGATTTTGCTAAGGAACGTGCCATGTTGTCGCGTCCGTGAGCCTTTGTTAGGAAGTCGCTCTGACATTCTTCAAATGTGACGATAAGGTTATCGATAATTTCTATTATACTTTTTTCGTCTGTTTCCAAACCTTCGGGCATTCCGTTTACAGATATGGTGTTCTCTCCTACGGTTGAAATGTCAAACCCCAGGGAATGTAATCTCTCGGGGGACTCCATCAAAAGGGAGTAGCGGGCAGGGGACAGTTCAATGGTTTGTGGGAAAAGAACCTGTTGGGCAATGGGTTGGGAATTGTCCAGATTGTAAAGATATTTTTCGTAGAAAATTCTCTCCTTGGCTCTGAATATATTGATGAGCATCATCCCCGAACGCACTGCGGTTACAATGTATTTATTGGAAAGTACAAGCGTGTTTTCATCGATGGTCTCCTTAGACTCAAAAATCTCTCCGTAACCATCTACGGCTGAGGCAATATTATATTTACTATCAAATTCACTATCACTCCGGTTTTTTTGTTCTGCTTCAAAATTGAACTCAAAGTTGTCTGATTTGGCAGATTGAAATGGTTTTGGAATTGAATAAGCCGGAGATGACTTGAGTGTCGGTAGAATAGGGGTGTAATCTTTCGGAATATGAATCTCAGGAAGAGTGTCATGGTTGAAATCGATAGTGGGTACAAATGAATTCTTTCCAAGGGACTCTTTGACTAATGCTGTGAGAATTTCAAACATCTCACTCTCATTCTCGAATTTTACTTCTGTCTTGGCAGGGTGGATGTTTACGTCGACATTTTCCGGGTTCGTTTCAAAAAATAGATAGTAAGATGGATATGTTCCGTCAGGAATCAATTTGTCGTATCCTTTCATTATTGCCTTATGAAAGTATGGAGATTTGAAAAATCTTCCGTTTACGAAAAAATATTGATTTCCTGAACTCTTTCTGGCATCTTCCGGATGACCGATAAATCCTGAAACAGTTACGATGGATGAGCTGATGCCTATATCTACCAACTCTTTAATCATTTCCCTCCCTTCTATCTCTAGGATTCGTTGTTTTATATTATTTACCCTTTTGAGGTTGTATATGTCTTTACGATTGTGAACAAGTCTAAGATTAAGATCGTAGCGGCATAATGCAACTCGTACGAATTCTGTAATTATGTGTCTGAATTCGGCATTGTCCGATTTGAGAAATTTTCTCCTTGCCGGAATCTTGTAAAAGAGGTTACGCACAGAAATATTGGTCCCTTCGGGTGTTGCCACTTCTTCTTTTGATATCAATTCCGAGCCAGCTAATGTTACTTCATATCCTGTATCATCTCCTCTCTTGCGACTTCTCAAAACAACCTCAGCAACGGCGGCAATGGAGGGAAGCGCTTCTCCTCGGAATCCATAAGTGTGGATAGAATTCAGATCTTCTGCATTGGAAATTTTTGATGTGGCATGTCTTTCAAAGCATAGCACTGCCTCATCGGGGGTCATTCCGCATCCATTGTCTATTACCTGGATTGAGGTTCTCCCGGCGTCTTCAATAATCACTGAGATTGTATCTGCTCCTGCATCTACACTATTTTCAATAAGCTCCTTAACAACAGAGGAGGGGCGTTGAACCACCTCTCCTGCTGCAATAAGATTTGATATACCTGCGGGTAATACTTTAAGCATGCTCCTTTATTTGAAAATTTCAAGGAATCTATGAAAATATTCTGCAAAATATACCAGGAAGATGAAAAATATGGCCATAGATGCCAGACCTATTATCTTTCTGATATTTCCACCGAGGGCATGCTTTCTGTTTTTTATAGCCTCCTCTTGCCATGCTCCGCTGATATATTTGCCGGGTTTGTAGTCTGGATCGTGCCATTGGCGCCCTTCACGAATGGCTTTTTCGCGCAATGCTTCCTGCTTCACCTTTTCCCGGTGCTCTTTTCTTTCGTCATAATATACAGGAGTATAGTTGAATACTCTGTGCTTTGGAGTTTTGAAAAAACTTATACCCATAATTCCAATTCTTTATTTGGCAAATATAATCATTCTTGTCAAATTAAAACAGCTCAGTGGACCTATTTCCCAAAAGCTCTCCTTATTAACTTTATAATTTCACAAACTATGAATATGCCTGCAGAGAGGGAGATTATCCAAATCCATTGTGTCATATTTAGGGAAACGACTTGGAACAGTGAAGCTACAGATGGAATTAACAATACCATGAGCATTAATCCAGCGACCAATAACATCGCACCCAAAAGATATTTGTTTGAGAAAAGGTTTCTCAGTCCAAAATCTTTTCCACTTCTAATGCTGAAAATAATGGTCATCTGGCTAAAGGCAAGAGTTGCAAAGGTCATTGTTCTGGCGCACTCGACAGATGTCTTCATCCCTATGTAGTATGCAGTAAGTGAAACGATTGCGATTAGAATACCTTGGAGCAATACCCTGAATGTAAACTCTTTGGTAAATATTCCCTGGTTTGGTACAACCGGTTTTCTGCTCATAACATCTCTCTCTGCAGGGTCGAAACTCAATGCCAATGCCGGGAGTGAGTCTGTCACAAGGTTGATCCACAAAATATGAATCGGGAGGAGTGGTGTTACCAGATTTGCTAAAACTGCAATAAAAAGGACCAGTACCTCACCGATATTTGTTGAGAGGAGAAATTGGATTGCCTTGAGGAGATTGTCATAGATTCTTCTCCCTTCTGATACAGCTGTGACAATTGTAGCAAAGTTGTCATCGGCCAAAACTACATCTGCTGCCTCTTTTGAAACGTCTGTGCCTGTAATGCCCATTGCAACACCTATGTCGGCGAGTTTTAGGGCGGGGGCATCGTTGACTCCGTCCCCTGTCATTGCTACAACATTTCCTTTGTTCTGGAAAGTTTGTACGATTCTTACTTTGTGCTCAGGGGCAACCCTTGCAAAAACTGATGTATGATTTGCTACTTTAAGGAGCTCATCATCACTCATATTTGCCACTTCTGCACCCGTTAAAGCGATATCTCCATCCCTTTTTATTTTAAGTGATTCTGCAATAGCTTCTGCTGTAATCTTATGGTCTCCTGTGATCATAACCGGTCTGATCCCCGCTTGAACGGCTTGCTCGACGGCGAGTTTTACCTCTTCACGAGGAGGGTCGATCATCCCAAACAGACCACAGAATATAAGCTGGTTCTCAATGGTCTCCGACGAAATTACTTCAGGCAGTGTGTCGACCTCTTTGTAAGCTGTAGCAAGTACTCTTAGAGCTTTGGAGGCCATATCCATATTCTTATTCTCTATCTCTATAGCTACATCGCTGATCAGTGGATAGACCTCCCCGTTGCCAAAATATCTGTCACATCTTTGGAGTATTTCGTCTACACCCCCTTTTGTTGCAATAAAATAGCGATTTCCAACCTTGTGGATGGTTGTCATTAATTTTCTTTCGGAGTCAAAGGGTATTTCGGCAACTCTCGGATATTCCCTCTCCAATATCTCTTTGTCTAACCCTTTCTTAAGTCCAAAATCGACAATAGATGTCTCTGTAGGGTCGCCAATGGTTTTGACTCTCTCCCCCTCACGTGATATTTTGGTGTCATTTGATAATATACCTATTCTGATGGAGAGTTCTTCGTTGTCGCTGTCGCTCTCCACTATAGTCATTTTATTTTGAGTCAATGTCCCTGTTTTGTCGGAGCAAATCACAGTTGTGCTTCCAAGGGTCTCTACCGAGGGGAGATTTCTTACAATGGCATTCCTTTTTGCCAAACGTTGGACCCCTATGGCAAGAACAATGGTCGATACGGCTGGTAACCCTTCCGGGATGGCTGCAGCGGCTAGACTTACTGCTGTCATAAACATAGTAAGTAGGTCGTTTCCATAGAGGATACCTACTATAAATATCAGAGCGCAGATAGCGAGGGCAGCGATGGCCAATGTTTTGCCAAGCTGGTCGAGCCGGTGCTGCATAGGGGTTTTAGTCTCAGGTACAGACTGAATCATCGATGCGATTTTTCCTATCTCGGTATTTTGTCCTATCGCAGTTACTATCCCTTTGCCGTGACCGTATGTAACGTGACAAGAAGAATAGGCCATATTGAGACGGTCGCCCAAAGGGACATCTCCTTGAATCGGATTGCAGTCTTTCTCCACAGGAAGTGATTCGCCGGTCAGGGCTGCCTCTTCGATCTTCAGGTTGGACTCATCTATTATCCTTAGGTCTGCAGGGATATTGTCCCCTGTCTCAAATATTACAATATCCCCTCTAACAAGATATTTACTTTCAATAATTTGGGTCTTTCCATCCCTTATTACCTTGCACTTTGGCGCGGACATTCTTTCCAAAGCGTCCAGAGATTTCTCGGCTTTTGCCTCTTGTAGCATTCCGATGATGGCATTTAAAAATACAATCGTCAAGATAATGATGGCGTCGGTAAATCCTTCCCCATGAAGATATCCTATTATTCCCGATACGAGTGCCGCAACGAGTAGGACAATAATCATAAAGCTCTTGAATTGGCTGATGAATTTGACATAAAGGGAAGTGCGCTTTACCTTTTTAAATTCGTTAAGTCCTTGTTCATGAATTCTTTGTTGGGCCTGTTGTGATGACAGACCCTTAATCGGATCAGACTCGAGGTCTGAGCAAACCTCTTCAGAGGTGAGTTGGTGATAATTTGTATTCATATTGTTTGAGAATCTAAGAACTACCTTCTTGACGCAATAAATATGCCATTGTAAAATTGTGAATTAAGGGTATATTTGTGCCATAAATGTAATCTATTATGGGAAATAAGTTGAAATTGATTTTAATGAACTTCCTCCAATTTGCAGTTTGGGGGGCGTATTTGACCAGTCAAGGAAGATATCTCGGTTCTGTTGGATTTGGAGATAAGATAGGTCTTTTCTACTCTGTTCAAGGGATTGTTTCCATTTTTATGCCGGCAATTATGGGAATTATTGCCGATAAATGGATTCAGGCTCAAAGACTTTTGGGGCTATGTCATGCAGTGGCAGGAGGAGCTATGATTGCTGCAGGTCTATATGGCGTATGGGCAGGAGCAAATGTTGAGTTTGTCACATTGTTTTCGTTGTATACATTGAGCGTTGCATTTTTTATGCCTACAATCGCAATTTCCAATTCAGTAGCTTACAATGTTCTGGAAAAATCAGGACTTGATCCGGTAAAAGATTTTCCACCAATCAGAATATGGGGTACAGTCGGATTTATTGTCTCAATGTGGTTTGTGGATTTTGTAAAAATGGATGGTATCGCTTTCCAACTCTCTTCTATGCAATATGTTGTCTCAGGGGTTCTGGGTATTCTGTTAGGAATATATAGCTTTACTCTTCCTGAGTGTCCTGTAGTCAAAAGTGATGCGAAGAAATCTGTTGTAGAGGCAATGGGACTTAAAGCTTTCACATTGTTCAAGGATAAAAATATGGCGATATTTTTCATCTTCTCCATGCTTCTCGGGGTAGCGTTGCAGATTACAAATGGTTTTGCCAATCCTTTTCTTGGGGATTTTGGAAATTTAGCTGAGTATGAGACTTCTTTTGGTGTGAAACATTCAAACGTCCTAATATCTCTCTCTCAGGTGTCGGAAACATTGTGTATCCTCCTTATCCCTTTCTTCCTAAGACGCTTCGGTATTAAAAAAGTGATGCTCATAGCTATGTTTGCTTGGGTATTCCGTTTTGGATTCTTTGCTGTAGGTAATCCGGGAGGTGGAATATGGCTATTTGTTCTTTCTATGATAATATATGGTGTGGCATTTGACTTTTTCAATATATCAGGTTCGTTGTTTGTCAATGAAAACACCGATAAATCGATACGTTCGAGTGCGCAGGGACTCTTTATGTTGATGACCAATGGTATCGGTGCAGCTGTAGGAACATTGGGCGCACAATGGGTGGTCAATCTCCTCGTCAATTCCAAGAAAGTACCCTCTTCCGATGGCACGATAGATTGGACTGCGGTAATGAATGGTTGGTGTGATGCCTGGTATATTTTTGCGGCATACGCATTGGTTGTAGCTATTATGTTTGCTATTTTATTCAAGTACAAACATAAGAAAGCCTAAGCTGTCATTATAAGGCCAACTTCCATAAATTCAATATTTCAGAAGTTGGAATACTATAAGGGATGTTCTATAAATCACAGCAAAGTCTTTTATGGAACATCTCTTCTCTTATTAATTTGAATAGAAATATGTAGCTTAAGGCTTGCAAATCCCGAAAAAGCGTAGTTTACTGAGTGTAAATGAGCCTTTAGAGGGTGAGTGTAACGACAAAAAAGACCTTCTATTCACCCTCTGATTGTTTGAATGTATCGTATAGGATGACAATGAGATTCTATACCTCAATCATTTCCCATTCTCCTCCCCACAGTTCTATAAATTTTCGGAAGTCGTTGTTTGAAATTACCAATGATGCCGTATTGTCATTAGGGTGGAAACTTAAATTCTCAGATTGGAAAAGGTCCTTGTCTATAAATAATTTTACTTTTTTGTCGGGGTCATTGACAAGACCGAACAGAGACACTGAACCGGGAGTTGTTCCGAGATGTTTCTCCATTCTCTGCTCAGATGCAAAAGAGAGCTTTCCTTGATGAAGCATCTTTTCAAGCTGGTGGATGGGAAGTGTTTTATGACATTCAAAAATTACCAGATAATGTTTGTTTCCTTTATGATTTCTGAAGAATAAGTTCTTGCAATGGGTTGAATCAATATTTTTCCAGTACTCCAGTGCTGACTCGATGGTGGGCAATGGAGGATGTTCATATATGCGGTATCTTATTCCCCATTGATCCAATTTTTCAAATACTTTGTTTCTCCTTTCTGTCTTTTCCATTTGACAAAGATAGGTCAAATCTTTTAAAATCTATAATTTGTATCGTATTGAGATGGCTCTCCTGGTCTTTACTAAATTTCTCTTATTGATATATCTGATTTTTCTGTCCTTTCAGAGATAATTGCTGTATGAACTCCTATGTTGAAATAAATTTTGTTGATTTAAAAGAAGTTTTTATATTTGTGATTAGTATTGTGGTTTTCTCTTAAGAAGAGAGTACGATAGTCCAATTCATCATAATTATTCCTTCTGGGAATGTGTCCATACCACGATTCCAAGCTGATATTTTTAATTTACTTACGGCTGTAGAATAGAGGAGTGTGAATACTGAACACAATAAATAGTTGAGTAATAATTTGTTTGCAAATGAATTTCTCTTCTTAAGAGAAATGTGCGAGAGAACCATAATCACTATTTTTAAACTTAGACGTATGAAGAAACTTTTCTTGGTATTGGTTGCTGCATTATATGCATACATAGCTGCTGCTCAGGACTCTGTTTCTGATTCTGTAGAAGTTCAGACAAGCGAGACTGTCGCAATCTATTTCCGACAGGGACATTATAATCTCGATTTGAGTTATCGTACAAATAAGGAATCTCTTGAGTCAATATATGCTCAGATGGCGGAGATCTATTATGATTCCACACGTTTTTTCAGGCATGTTCAGATTATATCCGGAACATCTCCTGAGGGTTCCTATTCCTTTAACCAGAGGTTGTCGAAGAATCGTCTGAATGCACTTAAGAACTATATACAGTCAAGATTGCCTATACCAGATTCGATTTTTGTGCAGGAGTCAAGAGGTATCAACTGGATAGATTTGATTGCGTTGGTAGAGGAGTCCGATATGCCGAATAAGGAAGATATGCTGCATATTTTACGGAATGTTCCTGAAATAGAGGAGGTTGACGGCAGAGTGACATATCCTCGTAAAAAGGCGATGGAACAATTGGATGGAGGTAGACCGTATAGGTATATGTATAACCATTTTTTCCCTGTACTGAGGCAGTCTTGTGGTATTTTGTTTGCGGAAAAACCCATTCCGATCGAGCCTGTAGAAATACCTGATATATATGCTTTGACGGGGCTTGAGGTCGTGGTAGTATCTGAATATCCAAAGCCGGTCAAGTTTGTCAAACCCGATCCGGACCGTATAAAGTCACCATATCCTGAGCCTGATACAATCAGAGGCCCTATCTTTGCTCTGAAGACAAATCTCCTTTCAGATCTTGCCCTTATTCCTCATATCGGAGCAGAAGTGTTTATTGCTGATGGGTGGACTCTTGCTGCCAACTGGTATTATGCTTGGTGGAAATCAGATCCTGTCCATTGGTATTGGAGAACTTATGGAGGTGATATGGCTGTAAGATGGTATTTTGGGGAGAAGAGTAAATGGAGAGTATTCAATGGTCATCACCTTGGACTTTTCGGGCAAATCTCTACCTACGATTTTGAATTGGGTGGCAATGGTATATTAGGTGACAAATGGAGTTGGGGAGTTGGTGTTGAATATGGTTATGCTATCCCTATTGCAAGACATTTGAATCTTGATTTTACCCTTGGTGTGGGGTATTTCGGCGGGGAATTTTACAAATATGTTCCGATGGATACCCACTATGTATGGCAATCTACCAATAATCGACACTATTTCGGACCGACAAAACTTGAAGTTTCTCTTGTATGGGTTATCGGTGGAGGAAGTTACAATAAAAACAAAGAGGAGGTGAGTGATGAAAGCAAATAGAACCTTCATTCTTTCTTTGATTATCTTGCTACTACTTTCTTCTTGCAAGCACAAGGAGCTATGTCTTCATCATGTCCATTCAATTCCGGCAAAGGTAAATGTTGATTGGAGTATGTTTGAAGTGGAGCAAGTGCAGGGTATGACGGTCTATGCTTATTCACAGCAACATTCACAGACGGAGAAAGTTACAACAAATAATGTCGAATATGCAATGTTTGACCTTTTCCCTGATACTTATAATTTTCTAGTGCACAACTATTCTCAGTCCGAGTTGTACACTCTGGAATTGCTTGATATGGATGATTACGATAATGCGAGGGTCTTTGCTGCGACAACCACTTCCCGTTGGTATATGGTGAAATCTGAGGAGGAGGTAATAGCTCAGGAACCGCAATGGTTTGGTTTCGATCTTTCAGAACCGGTCGAAGTGACCCAGCAAATGGTGGATGAACATTATGAAAGATTCTATCTGAAAGGAGGTGGAAATGAGAGTGATGAGAATGCTCCGGTTCTGACAACTCTTACACCTTCCAATATAGTTTATAACATCACTGTCACTATAAATAACATAGGGCAAATATACAACCTCAGTGATGTACGTGCTTCGATTTCAAGGATGGCAAGGGGTTATTACCTTACTAAGGGATACCGTAGTTCTGATATTGCTACATATATCCTTGAGGATTGGGAGATTACAAGGTCTGATTATGATCCGTCAATCGGTTCGGCCACGACCCACTTCCGGTGTTTTGGATTACCTTATGGTCATGATGCGGAACCATCCGATAATATTCTTCTCTTGCAGGTGCTGCTTGTCGATTTGGAGACTATCGTTGAGATACCTATTCAGGTGGGTCATCTTTTCAGAGTGCCTCAGAGCATAGCTCCTAATGAGTTGCATTTGGAGTTAAATGTAGATTTGAACTATGATTTGCCCGATGTGCCTCCTGCCGAAGGTGGGGATGGCGGATTCAGCGCGACGGTAGATGACTGGGGCGATGAGATAGAGCATGAGATTGATTTACAGAATAAATGAAATAATAAATAATATAGTATTCAGAAGTTATGAAGAATTTATTTAAAATGAGCATTCTTGCAACGACATTAGTGATGATGTCTGCCTGCTCAAAAAATGAAGTTATCGACTCTGTTGGGCAAGACAATAGAATCAGATTTTCTACTTACGTGGACAGAGCCCCTCAAAGTAAGGGACTGGTAACCAGTACCGATAATCTTGAAGTGCATGGATTCGGTGTATTGGCATACTATACTCATGAGTCGGATTGGAACCAGACATCACTCCCCAACTATATGTATAATACAAAGGTGTCGGGCGGTGACTGGTCGTATGAACCAATCAAATATTGGCCAATAGCTACGGAAAAACTTTCTTTCTTTGCTTATGCACCTCATAATGATGCTAATAACGGAATTATACTCTCTGCAGTAGATAAGGCGGGAACTCCCACTTTTACCTATAAATTGCAGGATAATTGTGGAGTTGACATTGTTACTGATGTAGCAATGAACCGTTCGAGAGGAGACAGGAATACAAAGGTGGAATTCAAATTCAACCATATTCTCTCTAAAATCAATTTTACAGCTTCGGATGGTGTAAATGACCCTAATACTCAGATCAATATCAAATCAGTAAAATTCTCTTCAGTGAAACTTGTAAAAGAGGATGTATATACATTCCCTATCATTGAGGATGAATTGGAACAGGGCTCATGGGCAAATTCTATCGCATCGGCATTTGCTCCGGCAAGTGGAGACCCTTTCTCTGAAATCATTGCCAACCAAACTTCATTGAACTATGGTGGAGTCTCTACAACAGATGGTATTGTGATATTGCCCAATAATGGTAAAAAAGTATCTATGTGCGCAAACGATCAATATCTGTTCCTGATTCCTGGTGATTATGAGTTTACAGTTACAATTGATTATGAGATTATTACCAGAGACCATAATCTTGCTTCGGGATATGCTATTACCTCTGGTCAGATGAATGGTGTTTTACCTGCAGGAGCTATGAGACTTGAGCAAGGTAAGGCTTATGCGATAAACTTCAAGATTACAGAAAACGTACTTTCACCAATTGAATTCAGTGCCACTGTAACTGATTGGGACTCTACATCATCCACTGAGGTCCGTATATAATATCAGGAGGGTATTTGATATTGTTTATGGGGAACTGATATTTGATAATAGGCAGAAATTCCTCTAAATGTTTTGAATTATGAACGCACTGACTGACAGAACCTATTTGTGGAGGGTAATTGTGTTAATTTCTCTTCTCTCAACGACTTCTTGCAAAAAGGAGATAACAGCTCCTATTGCCTCGCACCCTATTTCATTTTCTGTAGAGGATGCGTGGCCTGAGCAGGTCTCGCGTGAACGTATGTCCGGTTACTACGAAGCAGGAGAGTTGTCAGGAGGGGTCTCTTATGCTGACTCCTTATGGAGCATATCGGTATCAGAGCTTGACAGGGATGGAATTTCCCCTACAAAAGGTGTCCCTTTTACCACCGATAATATTGAGGAATTCTTTGTCTATTCTTATACAGAGGATGACGCTCCATATATGGAAGAACAGTTGGTTGAACGCAATGGGAATATTTGGGAATACGAGCCGGTTAAATATTGGCCTGACGGAACTCTTGATTTCTACGCTTATGCAATATCCCGATTTAATAGAAATAATGTACGTAATGTAAGTTGTAGTGCTGACAGGGAACTCGGAAATTACAATATGTCATTCTACTACTCTCTTCCACCCTCAGATATATACCAAAGTGTAGATGCTGAATATCAGTCAGATTTGATTTTTGTAATCAAACCGGATTGTACAAGGGAACAGGGGAGTGTCGATTTGCAATTCAAGCACCTTCTATCCTCAATATTGTTCCAAACCGGAGATGTTCCTGATGGTACAGTCAGAGTAAATTATATTGAGCTCTCAAATATTTACGGCAGATGCAATATTTCTATAAACTATAACGAGGACAATGGATTGAGCTACGGGTGGAATTATGTGGGTCAGCCTTATGAAACATATTCGCAGTCTTTTCTCGATATAGATGGTGATGGCGGTAATGATAATGTAAGGGATAATCAGTTTATTACGGTTGACCCATGGAAAACATTTCTGATGATTCCACAGGACTTTACTGAAGAAGCAGCAATAAATGTCTCTATAAGTGTGGATGGAGTCAATCGTCCTATTTATTCTATCCCTCTGGCTGAGGTTCATCAAGATAAAGGCTGGTTGCCCGGAAAGCAATATATTTATACACTTAATTTCAAGTAGCCGACTCCTTTCGGTATCTTCTCGGGAAAAAGAATGAGCGCCTTGTTTCACAACAGGCGCTCGACTTGTACTTAACCTAAAACTTAACCTATGAAACCAAAAAATATTGGGTTATGAAAACTATCCGTATAAATCAATTGCAAACACTGTGCCACAATTTTGTGTGAGTTGAGAAAATGTTGTGCAAATGGTTACGACGTTTAGTGGGTTGGCTTAGGGGAATTTATAGAACATCCCTTAATTGTTCTTTAATTATTTCCTCCTGCAAAATCAATATTTCTCATAGGAAAGTGATAGGGCATGGTGCTTTCATTCCAGTTGGATCCTCCGTCTGTGGTGTATAATATATACGAACTCAGTCCATCAGAATCGGTGAAAATTGCTGCTCCGCAGAAGCCGTCTCTGAGGAATGAAATATCTGTTACCTTATAGGAATTGTCAAAATTATTTGGAAATACATTATTGAATACCCCCTCAGGTGTACTGGTATAAAGTGTACCTGCTTCAGATGCAGTTCTGATTGTCATATTCTCATGGACAGAGAGGGTATAGAGGGAATTTCCGCTACCAAGTGAACTTATACTCTTCCAGGTGAATCCCTGGTCATCACTCTCCATTAGTCCCAGCCCTGTATCTCCTGTAAGGATTAAGATGCCGTCACGTTCAGCGTATATGTCAGTGGCTTTTTGAATTCCGCTACTTCCGTTAATTGGGATAAATTCCCAGGAATTTCCTCCGTCTGATGAATATTCCACAGCTGCACCTCCGTTTACTGATAATCCACATGCCCAGATCTCGTTACCGTTGTGGGTGGTCAGCGCAGAATAATATTTCATGTTTTCTGAGTTTATTGCCGTTTTCCAACTTTTTCCCCCATCACTTGAGCGGACAATTATAGAAGAGTCTGATGATGCGCACCAGATATTTTTACCATCTTTGGTTATTACAGCTCCGTAGGATACTGCAGGTATTGATTGTGTTGCCACATTCTTCCATTCGTTCCCTCCGTCAGATGTGTATAGGATTGTTGGTTTACGGTGCGTTAGGTCGGGTTCTCCTACCACAAAACATTCTTTGTCATTGATTGTGCATACATCCAGGAGGTCTACTTCGGGAATCATAGATGGAGCCCCTTGTCTGACCCAATTCTGTCCCCCATTGGTGGTTCTTAAAATAGTTCCAAAGTAGGAATCAACTTCTCCGACAGCCCAACCGCAAATATCCAATTCCAGCTCTATTGTTGTGGTGTTTACGATATCCCTGGAAATGTTGAGGCGGGCAATGTAGTCAAAATATCCGTCTTTGCGGAAAGTTATCCCCTGCAGCCCCTCAGGGATGGTGTCGTATCTGAAGAAACCATCTGAGTTGGTGTAGATAGCAGAGTCTCCGTAGATGACAGCTACATTTGGCAATGCTCTGTCTGAGTTGCTTTTCTGATATACAAAGCCTTCAAGAGTACCGAGACCCGATGTGGGCCCTTTGCATCCGAATATGGTTAATATGGAAAAAGTGAGTATAAAAAATCGTTTCATCCTGCAAATTTATAAAAATGTAATTTTTTTTTATACATTTGCGCCGAAAATAAATTTCAGGGCAGGGTGAAATTCCCGACCGGCGGTATAGTCCGCGAGCCTCAAGGGCCGATCCGATGAGATTTCGGAACCGACAGTAAAGTCTGGATGAAAGAAGTTTAGTTATGAAAGTAAAATTTATCGCAACAGTTCTTGCGCTATTTTCATGCGCGTACTCTGCAGTGGCAGAGAGTAAAATCAAAGATCAGGATTCAACAGCAATTCTTCTTAATGAGGTCGTAGTATCGGCCGGTGTCTCTAATAAGCAGACTTCTCCTTTGAGGCTGAAGACTGTCTCTACTAATGAAATTCAAACTATATCAGTTGCCAGAACTTATCCAGAAATATTGTCTTCCACTCCGGGAATTTATGCTACGAGAGAGACTGGAAGTTATGGGGATGCAACTGTAAATATCCGAGGTTTCAAGCAGGAAAATATCTCAATACTTCTCAATGGTATTCCTATTTCCGGATTAACTTCAGGAAGTATGTATTGGAACAACTGGATGGGACTCTCAGATGCTACCTCCATGATTCAGGTGCAAAAGGGGATAGGCGGCTCAATGCTGTCAGATAACTCTGTAGGAGGAACAATCAATATCATTACCATGAGTCCATCCCGTAAATTCAATGCCTCTGCAGGATATTATTATGCAGGATATGGAACACAGAAGGGGTTTGTAAATATCAACTCGGGAGATTTGGGCAAAGGTTGGGCATTTACGTTGTCAGGTTCCTATTCCTGGGGTTCAGGTTATGTCGAGTGTACAGATGTGAGTGCGTGGTCTTATCTTGCCTCTATTAGCAAGAAGATAAACTCGGAACATTCACTCCTATTTACCGCCTTGGGCTCTCCTGAACAGCACTCCCAACGTTCAACAAGACTCACATATCAGGAAATTGAAAAGTATGGGGTGGGATACAATAAAAACTGGGGTTGGTATCAGGGAAAAGAGAAGACCATAAGTCGGAACAATTACTTCAAACCCTATTTTACCCTCAACCATTTCTATAATACTACTGATGATAAGGGTCGTAAGATTTCATTGACTTCTGCTCTCTATCTTGCAATAGGCGATGGAGGTGGTTATTATACGGAAAGTAAAGGTAAAAAGATAATCTCTTTTCAAGGGGAGGATGGTCATATCGACTGGAATTCTGTTGTAGATTATAATAAGTCGCAGGATATTGTGGATGGTGGACGACCTTCGCAAAATATTATGAGTGACTATCAGGCCGGGCATACCCAGGCTGGTGCGAAAAGTTCTTTCATAATAGACTTCAATGATAGAATCTCTCTTGAAACAGGCCTTCATTACCAGCTTTATGCTACTTGGGAGAGGGAGCAGATTACCGACCTTCTTGGGGGTGATTATTGGGTAGATGGTGATAAAGGTCAAAAAGTAGTGGGAGATTATATCCGAACATACAATGGTAGAAATATGCACTATGGAACCATTTATGGTATGGGTACTTTTACACTTGGTGAAGATAAGGAGTGGATAATCAAAAGTGGAGTTTCTCTTAGTGGAGTGACTATGAGAAGATGGGATTCGTATAACTATACCCCTGAGGATAAATGGAGTGAACGTGCAAATGGTATAGGAGGAAGTTTTAAAGGTGGGGTATTGTACAAGGCTGATAAACACAACTCTTTATACCTCAATGCCGGACTCTATAGCAGAGCTCCATACTATGGAGTTTATTTCGCGTCAGGCAATAATGCCATTTCAAAGGATATAAAGAACGAGAACAACATAATGGGAGAACTTGGGTACCGTTTTATTTATGATAATTTCGGTGCTGAGGCTACTTTCTATGCGGCTCTTTGGCAAAACAAGACTATTAAGAGTAACCCCTACAAACCCCTGGATGAGGACCCGTACAGATTTATGGTGACCGGTCTGGATGCTTTCCATTATGGGGGTGAACTGGAGTTGTTTTATAGATGGGGAAAGGTTCTAAGGATAGATGCTTTTGCCTCTATCGGCGACTGGAGATGGAAAAATGATGTACATGCGACTTTCTATGACCCTTATACTGAGGAACCTATTACCGATCCTATAGATATTTACAGCGACAATCTCCATGTAGGAGATGCACCGCAGACGCAGGTGGGAGCATCATTTGAGTTCCATCCGCTCAAGTTGACCAATATCCTCAATAGCGATATATCATTCTCTATGCGTTGGAGTTATAATGATAGATTCTGGGCAGATTTTGATCCCATCAGCAGGACATCAGCGGATGACCGTTCAGACTCATATAGAATCCCTGCATATCATCTTTTGGACTTGAGTGCAAGTTGGAGTCAAAAGATCCGCAATACAACTACGCTGACATTCTTTTTCAACTTGAACAATATCCTTGATGCTGTCTATGTAGAGAGGGGAAAGGATGGTGCTAATCACGATATGGCAACCTTTACAGGTTATTGGGGGGCACCCAGAAATTACAATTTCGGAGTCAGACTTACATTTTAGTTCTCCAATTGGGCTTCGCTTCGTTGAGTATGGGTGAGTATAGGAAGGTTTCTATTAATTCCATAAATCCCCGCAAAGTCATTTATAGAGCATCCCTAAAGTAAAAAGGAACACTTGCAGACTACAAGTGTTCCTTTTACCATATTAACCTAAAACTTAACCTATGAAAAAACTATCTTGACCAAAGAATTTCAAATAGTGTGCCAAAGTCACGATGTTTCTGTAAGCCATAGGAAAGTTCTATAAAATATATCGGGTGCAAATGTTTTAAGGGAATTTCTATAAATTCTCCGCAAACTCTTTTATAGAGTGTACCTATAGTCTTTGGGTTACTATATTTCTATCGAATGTCCCCTTTACATCATAGATTGTACTGTTGGTGCATGTTATCGATTTCAGGTCTATTTTCTGGAACTCTGAATGTGCTACACATATTACCACGGCATCGTAGCGGTTGTTGCAGATTAGGCTGAAGTCCTTAATGGGGCTTACACCATACTCATTTTCTGCTTCTTGAGAATCTACCCAGGGATCATAAATGTCTATGTTGTCCGTATATGAAAGAAGTGATTGGTATATATTTATAACCTTTGTATTTCTGATATCCGGGCAATTTTCCTTGAAAGTAAATCCCAGAATAAGAATCATTGAGTTTTTAACCATTATACCTCTCTGATTCATATTAAAAACAACTCTCGATGCTACATAGCTTCCCATTGCATCATTTACCCTTCTCGATTCTGTCATAATCCGTGGAAGTATTCCATGGAATTGGGCTTTCTGTATCAAATAATAGGGGTCTACACTTATACAATGTCCACCCACCAGGCCTGGTTTGAATGGAAGAAAATTCCATTTGGTCCCTGCTGCCTCAAGTACATCCAAAGTATCAATTCCCAGAGCATTCATAATCATTGCAACTTCGTTCATAAAGGCGATATTGACATCCCTCTGTGAATTTTCAATGATTTTTGCTGCTTCTGCTACTTTTATTGAGGAGGCTCTGTATGTGCCATTCTCCAATACTGAATTATATAGCCTGTCGACTATCAATGCGCTCTGTGGGGTGGACCCTGAGGTAATCTTCTTTATCTTTTCAACGGTGTGTTCTTTGTCTCCAGGATTGATTCTCTCAGGCGAGTAACCCAAGAAGAAGTCTTTATTGAGGACTTTGCCTGATACCTTCTCTATAATTGGGGCGCATATCTCTTCTGTAACTCCAGGATATACCGTTGACTCATAGATGATGATGTCCCCGTCACTGACGAAAGACCCTACTGTAGCACTTGCTTTTTCAAGGGGGCCTAAATCGGGGTAGTTGTTCTCATTTACGGGGGTAGGGACGGTGACGATATAAATATTGCAATCCTTAAGCATCTGAGGGTCATCAGTGCATACCAATCCGTTGCGGAATGCCTCCTCGACTCTGTTTTTGCTCACTTCGAGGGTACTGTCTTCCCCACTGTTCAGACTCCTGACCCTGCTTGAGTTGATGTCAAAGGCTATGACCGGATATTTTTTTGCAAACAGGCAAGCCAATGGGAATCCTACATAACCCAAACCGATAATTCCTATTTTATAACTCTTATCCATCTACTTTAGAATCAATTCATCCAACTTTCTTTTTGGAACATGATGTGTTCCATCCTCTTCTCTCCAGTATTTGTACTCTCCGTTCGTCATATCATCTACTACAACTACCTCTTTTGGTTTGCCTAATGCCAGTACTTGAATAATTTGCATATTTTCAGGCAATGATATGATTTGTGCCAATCGGTCTCTTTTTACTGTAGCAATGATACAACCTCCGTAACCCAGTTCGACAGCCTGGAGCATCATACTTTGGGCCGCAATCCCATCGTCACAGAGGAATCCGGGTGCAATATTCTTGTCGAGAATCTGGACAATATATGCAGAGGGCCTTTCCCCTTCTTGTGGTCCGGACCATTGTGTAAGGTAGCCCGCCCATCCGAGAGTTTCAAAAATCTCTCCATTTGTGGCAGGATTATTACAGATATAGTATTTTAAGGGTTGCACATTTTTCCCACTTGGTGAAAGTCTTGCTGCATTGACTATTTTATGCAATTCTTCTGTGGAAATCTGTACGTTCTGGTAAAAACGCCTGTAACTTCTGTTTTTGGCGATAGCTTCCTCTACTGTCATGGTATCTGTTTTTAGGAACTTTATATCTTTTAGCAACTTCCATAAACCCATATGTTATCAAATCTTACATACGATGGTCCCTTTTATTTTTCCTCTATCCGGTTCTTTTCGAGGGATGGGTTGCTCCATCCGCCTCCAAGAGCTCTGTATAAATCAATATGGTTGTCAATCAGTTCATTAAGAGCTTGGATATAAGATAGCTGAGCATTGAATACACCCTCTTGTGCCGAGAGTACGTCAAGATAAGTGGCATATCCGTTTACAAGAAGTTCGTATGAGTATTCGTATGCTTTTTCCAAGGCGATGAACTGTTTGTATAGAAGTTCTGCTTTCTGGTTGTTATTGTGTAAAGATGATAGGGTGTTGGAAACTTCCATACCTGCACCAAGTACACACTCTTTAAATTCTATAATTGCAATTTCATACTCTTTCAGAGCGACATCTTTTTGTGTTCTCAATGCTCTACCATTGAAAATAGGTTGTGTGAGCCCGCCAATGACACCCCATACCAGAGAGGTGGGAAGGTTGAACCACTGATCCATTTGGGCTGCATCTGTGGAGATGTTGCCTGACAGGGTCAGTGAAGGGTACATGGCCGCTACTGCTGAGTTATAGCTGTGCAACGAACTCTGAAGCATATTTTCGGCGGCAAGAATGTCCGGACGGTTTCTTAGCAGGGCTATCGGAAGTCCGGTTTTTGCCTGAGGAAATCTAATCTCAGAGAGGTCTGTTATCTCCCGTCTCTGTATCGGGGCAGGAGTTTTGCCGATCAGATAACAAATATAATTCTCTGCCTGGGTGATGGCCTGGTTTATCTCCGGCAAATATGTCTGAGCTGTAAGAAGTTGTGATTCTGCTTGTAAAACAGCCACTTCATTGACTACTGCTGATTCTTTCAGATCTTTGACAGTCTGAAGATAATTTTCCCTGTTGGCAATAGTCTCTATGACAAATTTCTTCTGGGCATCCAATGCGAGCAATTGGAAGTAGCTCTTTGCAATATTTGCAATCAGCTCAGTCTGGATTGCATTTTTTGTATTTTCCTGTGAGAGCAATTTCTGGAATTGGGCTCTTTTGGCTTTTGAAAGTTTACCCCATATATCTATTTCCCATGAGGCCGAAATGCCTATGGTAAAGTATGGAGCAGTCTGGGCGGAAAGATTTTGTTTTCCATAAGAGACTCCAGCAGAAGCGCTCAAATCTGGAGCTATTTCCCATTTGCTTTTTTTGAAATATGCACTTTGTTGCTCAATTCTCTTATATGCTATTTCCAGGTCGTAGTTTCCTGCAAGGGCGCTATCAATAAGTCTGCAAAGGAGTGTATCCTTGTAGAAGTCTCTCCACTCTATTTTTGATACATCGAATGTGGTGTCAGACTCTGAGAAATCTCTAATCAATTCTTCTGCAGGTATATCAGGGCGTTCATATTTCACTGCGCAGGAAGAGAGAGCCCCGACTGCGATAAGTAGTCCGATAATTAATTTTTTCATTTCGCACCTCCTATTCTTTCATCCAATCGTTGGAAAATGATATACATAATGGGGATAACCAGGACTCCGAACAATGTTCCGACAAACATACCTCCTGCAGCAGCTATACCGATAGATTTGTTTCCTATGGCTCCTGCACCACTTTCTGTACAGAGTGGAATCATACCGAAGATGAAAGCAAATGAGGTCATCAGAATAGGACGAAGTCTTGCTTTTGCTCCATCGAGTGCCGCATCCTTTATAGACATCCCTTGCTCGTGCCGCTGTTTTGCGAACTCTACAATCAGGATACCATTCTTTGCGAGCAGACCTATAAGCATAATCATCGCTACTTGGACATATATGTTGTTGTCTATTCCAAACATATTGATAAAGATGAATATACCTCCAATACCTATTACAAGTGGCAACATTACTGACATAGGAAGTATGTAGCTATTATATTGTGCCGCAAGTATCAGGTATACAAATATGAAACACAACAGGAATATTAGTCCTTGCTCTCCTGAAGAATTAATCTCTTCTCTTGTCAGACCTGTAAATTCATATCCATATCCGTTAGGAAGATTTTCAGCCACTTCGTTGATTGCAGAAATCGCATCACCTGTCGAGTATCCTGGATTTGGAGCACCTGTAATGGTTGCAGCTGTAAATAGGTTGAAACGTGTCAGGGATTCGGGGCCATAGACCCTCTTGAAATCTATTACTGTACTGACCGGAACCATTTCCCCATAAGCATTTCTTACCTTTATGGCGTTGATAGATAGTAAGTTGTCTCTAAATTCGGGGGCAGCCTGTATTACTACTCTGTAATATTTTGTGAACCTGTTGAAGTCTGATACAATGTTTCCTCCGTAGTATGACTGCAATGTGTTGAACAAATCTTTAATGGATATACCTGCAAGTTTGCACTTGTCTACATTGACATCAAACTCATACTGAGGGTAATTGATATTGAAAGCAGATGTAGTATACTGAATCTCTTTCCGAGAATTCAATTGGTTCATAAAGTCTTGCTGCACTGTGTAGAAATTCTCGAGGGAACCTCCGGTCTTGTCTTGAAGTTGGATTTCAAAACCTGATGCCGCCCCGAAACCGGGTACGGTCGGAGGGATAAAGAAGAGTATTTTGCCTTCCTTTATCTCGGATGTTTTTTCCTTTAGGGTATTTATCACATCTGTGATAGTGATACCTTCCCTCTCTTCCCAATTTACCAGAGACATTACCATCAGACCGCTTGAACCGCTGTTTACTCCACTTAGCAAACTGGTTCCGGCAACCGACATCCTCTCTTCTATCTGGGGGATTTCATTGCATATATTGTCTATCTGAGTCAATACACCTTTGGTCCTCTCCAATGATGCCCCTTCAGGAAGTGTTACATCAACCATGATTATCCCCTGGTCCTCGTCAGGAATAAAGGCAGAAGGAGTGGAGCGCATAAGTAGCACGAGAACTACTGCAAATATTGCGAGGATTGCTACAGGTATAATTTTCTTTTTTGAGAAAAATCCCAGAAGTGAGGTATATTTCTCAGTGAAGGAATCAAAGGCTGTATTGAATGCTATAGCACTTCTGCTCAAGAAACCTTTTTTCTTATCGTGTGCGGGCTTGATGAATATGGCACATAGTACAGGACTTAAGGTCAGAGCATTAAGCGCAGATAAAAGTACTGCAGAAGCAAGTGTTAAGGCAAATTGTTTGTAAAAGACTCCTGTTGGACCACCCATGAAACTTACAGGGACAAACACAGCTGACATTACCAATGAAATGGAAATAATTGCAGTGGAGATCTCTCCCATGGCATCAGATGTCGCCTTGTAGCTGCTCTTTTCCCCTGCGTGTAGCTTTGCATGGACTGCTTCGACGACTACAATGGCATCATCGACAACAATTCCGATTGCCAGAACCATCGCAAAGAGGGTAAGCATATTGATTGAAAAACCGAACAGTTGCAGACAGAAAAATGCTCCGATAAGTGCAACAACTGCTGAAATACTTGGAATGATGGTGGATTTAAGGTCCTGAAGGAATACAAGAACTACGAGGAAGACCAGAATGAATGCTTCAAACAAAGTTTTGAGCACCTGGTGAATTGAGGCATTC
The DNA here is from genome assembly GCA_017501525.1 of Bacteroidales bacterium. GTDB lineage: Bacteria > Bacteroidota > Bacteroidia > Bacteroidales > UBA932 > Coprenecus. The sequence goes on from JAFVWT010000004.1 coordinate 28,771, forward strand.
AAGAAGATGTTGGTATTGTATGGTGATGCCCATTTCATACCTTCGGGGAAATCTTCAGAGGCCTTATCCAGTGTAGCAATCAGGTTTTCAATCACCTCTTTAGCATTAGAACCGGCCATCTGATATATACTGAGGGCAGTGCCTGGATGACCTTTGGACGTATTGTATGTTGAGGTGTTGAATGCGTTGAGTTCAACTCTGGCAACATCTTTGAGTTTGAGAATTCTGCCGTCGGGGTATGCCTTTATTACAATATTCTCATACTCTGATGGTTCTACAAATTTACCCTTGTATTTGATGGTGTATTCAAATGCGGTGGGACTATCCTGACCAAATTTACCTGGAGCAGCTTCGATATTTTGCTCTTTGATTGCAGCTTCGATGTCTGATGGCATCAGATTAAGGGAAGCCATTTTATCAGGGTCCATCCACACTTTTATAGAATAGTCTCCCGCTCCGAAGACATTCACACGCCCAACACCATTTACTCGTTGTAGTTCAGGCAAGACATTGATTCTGACATAGTTTTCTACAAAGACAGCATCATAGTCCGGGTTCTCGGAAAAGAATGATACCATCATCAGGATAGTGTTTTGCATCTTTTCCGTCGTTATACCATAAGTGGTAACTGCACTTGGCAATTTGCTTGTGGCAGCAGAAACCCTGTTCTGTACATTTACAGCCGCCATATCTGCATCGGCTCCCAATTCAAAGTAGACCTGAATTGTGGCATTTCCATCATTACTTGCAGTAGAAGTCATGTAGGTCATTCCTTCCACTCCATTAATCTGCTCTTCCAGGGGCGCAATTACACTTTTAAGTACCACATCAGCATTTGCTCCGCTATAATTTGTGGTGACTTGCACCATCGGAGGGGCAATGTCGGGGTAAGTGGTTATCGGTAATGTCAGCAGACCCAAAGCCCCTGCAATAACTATGATTATCGAAATGACAGTGGCCAGAACCGGCTTTTTCAAAATATCTTTAAACATCTATTTTAAAGTTTTGTAGGGTTTTAATAATGGTACTTTAACTTTTAGGTGTAATTACCATCCCTTCCTTGAGCCTGTTAATCCCTTCTGTGACAATTTTAGTACCGGGCTCAATGCCTGTGACTACATAATTGTTTCCTGAGACTCCTTCTACAGAAACTGTTTTGCGGCTTACTGTGTTCTCAGGGGTTAATGTATAAACTATAATTTTGTCCTGTAGTTCGTAGGTGGCACTCTGAGGAATGACTATACATCCGTGATAAGTAAATGGAAATCTGAGTATTCCGCTACTTCCTGAAAGAATTGCAAGGTCGGGGTTTGGAAATATCACCTTCAATTGGATAGAACCGGTATTTCTGTCAATTATTCCGGTGGCTGAGGCAAGTGCCCCTTTGTATTTGTATTGTGAACCGTCGGGAAGGATCAATTCGATATTATCTTTTCTTTGAGGTTTGTAACTTCCTTCCTCCATAGCTTTTCTTCTGAGGGGTGTCAATTTCTTTTCATCAAAAGAGAAGTATGCAGCGACATCTCCATCGCTTGAAACGGTAGTAATGGCATCTGCCGCTGAGGGAGACAAGAGTGAACCCTCTCTTATGTAGATACGACCTAAAACTCCATCAGTAGGGGATGTTATATTGGTGTAGCTTAATGTAATCTGTGCATTTTCATATTTGGCTTTAGCCTGTTCATATTGTGCTTTTGCAGCTTTGAGATTGCTCTGTGCTGTCTCCAATTCAAAATTGCTTATGATCCCTTTCTCTACAAGTGGGGTCAGTTTCACAATTTCGAGTTCAACATTACTCTGGTTGGCAGCAGCGGCCTCCATTGCTGCATAGGCGGCATTCACATCCTGTTGGTAATCGGAATCATCTATTTTGACAATCAGATCTCCTTTTTTGACAGTAGTTCCTTCTTGTTTTGCAATGCTTTTTACATATCCTGTAATCTTCGGGCGTATTTCCACCATAGTATTGCTTTGGATGATTGTGGAATACTCATTGTAGACTACAGCAGAGCAAGTATCTAAAGTGAGAACTTTAAATGCCGGCGGGGCGGTGGTCTGTGGCTCTTTGTTTCCACACGAGGTGGTCGTGATAGCCACTGATAATATTATTGCTATTATTGGAAATATCTTCTTCATAATTTCTATTGTATCACCTTTTAATTTATGGGGTTGATTGAGATGATTCTCACATCCTTGATCGGCTGGTCATATCTGTTGGTCCTTATGGCAGCAATCTTGTCGATAACCTCAAAACCACCGATTGTTTCACCGAAAATGGTATATGCTCCATCGAGGTGTTGACAATGTTCGGGATTATGGACAATATAGAATTGTGAACCGGAAGATTCCCGTTTCGGATTTGAAATATCACCTTGACGGGCAGCGGCCAAAGCGCCTTTCTTATGTGTATATTGCGGAAGTATTTCTGCGGGAATTGTATATCCGGGGCCACCTGTTCCGAACATATTGACATTTGTTGAATCCTTTGTAAGGGGGTCTCCTGTCTGAATCATGAAACCATATATAATTCTGTGAAATAGAATGTTGTCATAGAATTTCTCAGAGGCAAGCTTTATGAAATTGTCTCTATGTAATGGTGTGTCTTTGTATAGTAAAACAACTATAGTCCCTTCTGTAGTATGAATTTGAAATATTGGCTCATCGGGTAGATTGTCGTAACTGAACCTTGCAGTGCTATCTTGTTCCATTGTGTTTTTCTCCTTTATTATTGTTGTGTCATTTCCGTTAGTATCGTTCTTTGATTCTTCTTTTGTGGCATTGTTACCGCATGATTGTAGCATAATTGATGTTATTATAAAAATCAGGCCAAAAATTTTTGATTTCATATCGTGTTTCTTTATATTTGGATTTAGAAATCGTTTTAGTTTTTAATGACGTTCTAAAATGGTTTGTTGAAAAATTTCAATTAAATGGATATGCGATAAAAGGAAGCATTAAGTCACATATACATCATATCATGCAAATATAGTATTAATGAAACGATATTTAGCTATTTTTCTTGTTTTATTCTTATCAATACTGACTTATGCGCAGTCGGTCGGACTTGTTTTGAGTGGTGGTGGAGCAAAAGGACTTTCCCATATCGGTGTTATCAAGGCTTTAGAGGAAAATAATATTCCAATAGACTATATATCAGGTACTTCAATAGGTTCTATAGTTGGTGGTATGTATGCGATAGGCCTTTCTCCCGACGATATGATCAGAATTATCAAAAGTGATGAGTTTCTATCGTGGTACAAAGGTAGAATCGAGGACGAGTTCTATATGAGTATATATACAGGTTATCCCACACCTGCAATGGCAACTCTGGATCTTATGATGAAGGATTCCAAGCTAAAAGTTTCGCTACCCTCCAGTATTGTCTCTCCTTATCCTATGGATATAGCTGTCGTTCAACTGTTTGCGAATTCGTCAGCTGCTGCAGGATATGATTTCAATAATTTGATGATTCCTTTCTTTTGTGTTGCGTCTGATGTGCTAAAGAAAGAGCAGTATGTAGCCGTCAAAGGAGACCTGGGCTCCTCAATCAGAGCCTCAATGACTTTTCCTGCCTATTTCAAGCCGATTTTGATAGACTCAGTGCTCCTTTTTGATGGAGGTTTCTATAACAATTTTCCATGGAAGGAGATGGAGCAGATACACTCTCCTGATGTGATAATAGGGGTAAAATGTGTGAAAGGGGAGAAGATGAATCCGGATCAGGACAATGTGTATGCTCAAATAGAGACAATGATGACCGTAGATACCGATTATAATATCCCTGAGGACAAAGGAATTCTCATTGAGGGGGTTTACGATTACTCATTGCTCGAGTTTGATAAAGTGGATGAATTGGTGCAGATGGGGTATGACAATGCCATGGCTATGATGGATCAGATAAAGTCACGGATTGCGCGTCGTCGTGATGTCTCTGAAGTGGATTCCAGCAGGGTAGCCTTCAGAAAGAAATGCTATGATCTCAAATTTACAGATGTGCAGGTTGAGGGGGATTTCAGCGATGCCAAAAAGAAATATATAATCTCAACTGTTACAGATAAGAAAGATACAGTATCGTTTGAAGATGCGAAGAGAGGATATTTCCGAATATTGTCAACCAATACCTTGAATACATTTTATCCTACCGCCAAGATAAACGAGGGTGATTCCACATTCTCCTTGAAATTTTTAGCTACCCCAAACAATGTCCTTTCAATCTCTGTTGGGGGAAATATTTCATCTACATCATTGATGCAGGGTTTTCTGGGGCTTTCTCATACCCATTTTGCCAGACACCCCTGGAATGCTGCCCTGAATATGGATATAGGACAGTTATATTCGGGTATAGGATTATATTTCAGACAACATATAGGGATAAAACCATTGTTTATATATGAGTTGATGTTGAATTTCCACCAGTTTGACTATTTCTCCAGTTCTCAAAGTCTTCTGTTATCCCAATCCCTTTCGTTGAATGTCAAAGAGTCAGAGAAATATGGAACGTTTAATGCTGCTCTACCCATATCTACGAGACGTAATCTGTTGTTGGAGCTGGGGTTCAGTTTAGGTGCTAATAAATATACATATTATCCAACTCCAAATTTTACAAAATACGATGAGCCTGATGTTACTCATCTGCGGTACTTCACTCCCCGTTTGAGAATTGCTCAATCTACTTTGAACTATAATATGTATCCTACTCAAGGTAAAAAGAGGTTGTGGGAGTTCAGATATGTCTTAAGTGAGGAAGAACATACTGATGGGACGGTAGTCGAAGATAACCTGCCAGTCTTGAAACCTGTCAAGCATGTGTTCCAGACAAGACTCAAGTTTGAGGACTATTATAATCTCTCCAAGTGGTTTTCTCTGGGGTATCAGTTGGATATAACCATATCATCACCAATGGAGATGAATGACTATATCTCTACAATATTGGTTACCCCTGCATTCCAGCCCACTCTTCATAGTCGCACACTGCTTCTTCCCAATTACCGTGCGCCTATCTATGCAGGAGTGGCCGTCTCTCCTATCATTAAATTTTCTGAAACAGTATTTTTCCATATTACGGGGGCATATTTCCAGCCTTACAGACAATTGGTGAGGACTGCAAATGCCGATTTCAAATATTCAGAGATTATTCCGGTAGGTGGATTTATGGGAAATATCGCTTTAGTATGGCAGTCTCCAATCGGTCCTGTCTCACTCTCGTGTGCCTATTATGACAAAGCGGAGCATGCCAAGTGGTATCCATCCTTTAATATAGGTTTTTTAATATTTAGAGAGCACGGCCTTAAGAATTAATTGAAATGAAGAACAGTTCCATTTTAAAGAAACTTGCAGGGGAGACGGCAGTGTATGGTGTCAGTACAATTGTTGCCCGTTTCTTGAATTTCCTCTTTGTCCCGCTATACACATATACTTTGTCGACAGAAGATTATGGTGTTGTGACAGAATTCATGTCATATATAGCCATATTGCAGGTACTTTTGACAATGGGGCTTGAGACGGGGTGTTTCCGTCTTGCCAATAAGGATGGCCTCAATCCTATAAAGGTTTTTTCAAGTGCTTTATGGAGTGTAACTGTGGTCTCTGCATTGTTCCTGTTGGGGATGCTTCTATTCAACAAGCCTTTGAGTGCGGCTATGGGGTATCCGGACTACCGGCAATGCTATATCTATATAGGACTTATACTTTTCTCGGACTCCATTACATCTGTCCTTTTTGCAAAATTGCGGTTTGATACTAAAGCGTGGAAATTTGCAATCTTTAAAGTCATTAAAATTTTTACTGAGACCTGTTCAAATCTCTTTCTTTTCCTCCTTTTCCCAAAGATTGCGGTTGCATATCCCGATAATTTTCTTCTGAATTTCGTTCCTCCAACACCTGATTTCTCTTATCCGATATTCTCAATAGTGATAAGTGCAGTGGTGGCCCTTGTCATATTCATACCTGATATTATAAGATTGGGATTCAATTTTGACTCCAAGATATTCAAAGGATTGATGAGGTACTCCCTCCCATTGATGGTTGCGGGACTTCCGGGGGTGATGAACGATTTTATGGATAGAGTCCTTTTCAGGTTTTTCAATGTTGACGATACATTATGGCGAAGTGATTTAGGAATATACCAGGCAGCTGTGAAGGTGGCAGTGATAATGTCCCTTTTCGTGCAGACTTTCAGATTTGCCTCGGAACCATTCTTCTTTGCAAGGGCTAAGGAGAGAGATGTCAGGAAGACATATGCGGTAATAATGGAATATTTTGTGGCATTCTGTATGCTGATTTTCTTGGGGGTGGTGCTATATATAGATGTGTTACAATATATTGTGGGTAAAGATTTTCGAGTAGGGATGGATATCGTCCCGGTGATGCTCATATCTTACATGATGATGGGGATGCTTTTCAATATATCTATGTGGTACAAGCTTTCCGATAAATCTTCTTACGCAATATACATAACACTCTCAGGACTGTTGGTTACAATTGTAATCAATGTACTGTTTTTGCCAAAATATTCATACTATGCCGCAGCTTGGGGACATTTCTTCAGCTATCTGATAATGATGATTGTAAGTGTATTGCTCGGAAGAAAGCATTATCATATTCCTTACAGGTGGGGCAAAATTATTGTGGTAGTGATGTATGCTCTGTTATTATATACTCTATCTTCTCTTGTTCCGCTATCATGGACATTGGCTTTGCGCCTGGGTCTCAATACAATCTTGATTTTAATCTACATAGCAGGGTATCTGCTTTTTGAAAAATATATGAATAAGTATGAAAGTAAAAATCGTCAACAAGTCAACTCTTGATTTACCTGCATATTCAACTCCTTACTCTGCAGGTATGGATCTTCGTGCTGATATAGCAGAGCCGATAACTCTTTCTCCATTGGAGAGGGTAATGGTTCCTACAGGACTCCATATAGAACTTCCCGCCGGTTACGAGGCGCAGGTACGACCCCGTAGTGGTTTGGCTGCCAAATTCGGAATTACAGTTTTAAACTCTCCGGGAACGATAGATGCAGATTATAGAGGTGAAATAAAGGTTATTCTGGTAAATCTTTCCAATGAATCATTTGTGATAAATCGTGGCGAGAGAATTGCCCAAATGGTCATTGCACGTTACGAGCAGATAGAGTGGGAGAGTGTTAGTGAACTTTCCGATAGTGAGAGAGGAGAGGGGGGATTTGGTTCAACGGGTAAAGAATAGTGAAATATGTTGGATTTTAATACTTTAGAGAGGCTGTACCAATCATTTCTCGTTTGTGGAAATGTGACGACTGATAGTCGTAGAATTGAGTCCGGAGCTATGTTTTTTGCCCTGAAAGGGGAGAACTTTGATGGAAATGAATTTGCTCTTGCTGCTATAGAGAGTGGCGCAGGGGCAGTTGTGGTCTCTAAGGAATCTCCATTTGCCCAAAAATTATCACAAAAGGAGTGTAGGGCAGATATCTTTCTCGTTGAGGATACTCTGGAGACTCTGCAGACCCTTGCGAGGTATCATCGTTCCCATTTCAATATCCCTGTCATTGCCCTTACCGGTACTAATGGAAAAACTACTACTAAGGAACTTTTGAGTGTTGTCCTCTCCCGAAAATTCGATGTAACATACACTTTGGGTAATCTGAACAATCATATAGGTGTCCCATTGACCCTTTTGAGACTTACAGAACAGACCCGGATGGCTGTTATTGAGATGGGGGCAAACCATCCCGGGGAGATTGCCCTGCTGATGAGTATAGCGCTTCCAAATTATGGCCTCGTAACAAATGTAGGAAAGGCCCATCTGGAGGGTTTTGGCTCATTTGAGGGTGTGAAGAGGGCTAAAGGTGAAATGTATGATTACCTGCAGCGGACAGCTGATATGGTATTCTACAATTGTGATGATGAGAATATCTGTGAGATGGTCAGTGAGCGCCCCGACCTGAATAGGACTCCCTATGGGCTTCAATACAATAGTGCTGAAATTTTACCGGCATCGCAAAACGAACCATTCTTAAGGATGAAATGTGTCGTCGATTCCCAGGAGGTATTTATCTCATCCAGACTTGTCGGAGGGTATAACGCAAATAATATTCTGGCAGCAGTTACGGTTGGGCAATTCTTTGGAGTCCCGATTCAGGATTGCGTCGAGGCAATTAATGGCTATATCCCATCCAATCATAGGTCGCAGGCAGAATATACAGGCAATAATTTCCTGATTCTCGATACTTATAATGCTAATCCCTCGAGCATGAAAGCCTCACTCGAAAATTTCTCCAAAACTAACTTTAACAATAAGGTGATAGTGTTGGGAGATATGCTTGAACTCGGTCCTGAATCTCTTAATGAACACCGCAGGGTGATCGAACTTTTAGGTACTGTCGAATTTGAAAAGTGTTATCTTGTAGGAGGTGAGTTCTCAAAAGGGGCAGCCGGTATTGATATACCTGACTCTATCTCTTTGTTTGAGGATGTATATGCTTTAAAAAGATACTTTGAAGAGGAGCCGATAAAGGGGAAGACTGTATTGATAAAGGGTTCAAACGGCATAAAACTGCCATTGTTAAAAGAGGTGTTGTGATATGGGGGTCGCAGTAGTCATTTTGAACTGGAATGGAAAGGGGTTTCTCGAAAAATTCCTTCCCGGTGTATTGAAGAATAGCTCTGTGGGAGATGGAAAAAATAGTCTGATTGTAGCAGATAATGGCTCGGAAGATGGGTCTGTGGAGTGGATTCGAGGAAATTTTCCCGAAGTAGGGATAATAGAATTGGATAAGAACTATGGATTTACAGGGGGATACAATAGAGCTTATGAGCAAATCAGATCCAATTCAGAAAAGTTTGATTATTATCTTCTTCTAAATTCCGATATCGAAGTGACTCCGGGTTGGGTGGATTCGTTGGTCTCTTTTATGGAATCGCATCCTCGATGTGGCGCCTGTGCCCCTAAAATTAGGTGTTATGGTGCGCCTGACTATTTTGAACATGCCGGAGCGGCAGGTGGGTTCCTGGATTGGTTTTATCTCCCTTATTGTCGGGGCCGTATTCTTGGGACGGTAGAGAAGGACTTGGGACAATATGATGAGTCTATACAGTGTTTCTGGGCCTCAGGAGCGGCATTTATGATAAGAAGTGAACTGTGGTGGCAGTTGGGAGGTCTTGATGAACTGTTTTTTGCCCACATGGAGGAGATTGATCTGTGTTGGAGACTGCAGCTTGCAGGGTGGCAGATATGGTCTGTTTCTGACTCTGTTGTATTTCATGTGGGGGGTGGAACTTTGCCAAATAATTCTCCACGTAAGATTTACTTCAATTTCAGGAACAATCTTCTGATGATGTACAAGAATTTACCTCAAACCTCCCGTAACAGGAAGATTCTTTTCAGGCAATCAGTCGATGGACTTTTTGGGGTATTGTATATGGTGATGGGTAAAGTCTCCTATACAAAGATGATAATAAAGGCTCACAAGGATTTCAGGAGATTGAAAGGACAAATGAAATTTAGCCCTCAATTATATCCGGTTTCTCGTTCACGTAAAATGCTCCCCTTATTAGTGCTCAAAAAGCTTTGCAGAGGACATTCATAGAGGTGGTATAAAGCGGGACAATATTAGGTATATAAATGAAAAGAGGTTGACTTTATCTTGTCAACCTCTTTTATATTAGTGTAAATCAAATGATTACTCTGCGTCTGTAGCAACAACTTCTACTTTAACTTCAGCTTTGATATCTTTGTAGCATTTAACAACTACATCATAGATACCTGCTTCTTTGATGTTGTCCATACCAACGATGGTAATGTTTCTGCGGTCGATTTCAATACCCATTTCAACAAGTGCTTCTGCAATTTGGATATTGTTAACAGAACCGAAAAGTTTACCATTTGAGCTGGCTTTAGCTGAAACTTTAAGTGCAACTGCATTGATTTTAGCTGCAAGAGCTTCTGCGTCAGCGCGGAATTTAGCCTCTTTGTGAGCTCTTTGTCTAAGATTTTCAGCGTGTACTTTTTTAGCTGATGCTGTAGCAAGGATAGCCATTCCCTGAGGAATAAGGTAGTTGGTAGCGTATCCGTTTTTTACTTTTACGATGTCATCTTTGTGGCCAAGGTTGGCAACGTCTTGTTTCAAAATAATTTCCATACTATCTCCTCCTTATTTCAATAGGTCAGTTACATAAGGTAGCAAAGCGAGGTGACGAGCACGTTTAACAGCTTGAGCTACTTTTCTTTGGAATTTCAATGAGGTTCCGGTAAGACGACGAGGAAGAATTTTACCTTGCTCGTTAAGGAATCTCTTAAGGAATTCTGCATCCTTATAATCTACATATTTGATATGTGCTTTTTTGAAGCGACAATATTTTTTCTTTTTAACCTCTACTGTAGGAGGGTTCAAAAAGCGAATTTCGTTATTTACTGCCATGGTTTATTCCTCCTTGTTGTTAGATTGTTCTTTTCTGTTGTTGCGTCTACGCTCTGAGTAAGCGATAGAGTTCTTGTCCATTACAAAAGTAAGGAAACGAAGAATTCTTTCATCACGTCTGTACTGAGTTTCAAGTTTAGCAATAAACTGAGAATCAGCTTTGAATTCAAACAAATGATAGAATCCTGTGGTTTTTTTCTGGATAGGGTAAGCAAGTTTTCTTAGACCCCAGTCCTCTTCGTTCACAATTTCACCACCTTCAGATGTGATGAAATCACGATACTTGGCAACCGCTTCCTTCATCTGGTCATCAGACAAAACGGGAGTTGCAATGAAAACGGTTTCGTACTGTTTTAACATCCTGATTTTAATTTAATTAGTTAATAAATAAGCCCTTTCGGATTTCGAAAGGGCTGCAAATATAGTAATTATCATTCAATTAACAAAATAATTACTTTACAGGGATGTTTTTAAGAACCTCTACCATCCATTCCCAGAAGATTTTTACACTTGGAATATACAATCTTTCGTCGGGTGAGTGGGGAGACATTAGGGTAGGACCACAAGAAATCATATCCCAATGAGGATAATTTGTAGAGAGTATACCACATTCAAGACCTGCGTGAATAGCTTTTACCTCAGGCTCTTTTCCAAACATTTTTTGATATGTCTCTTTCATGGTAATCAAGATAGCTGAGTTCATATTGGGTTGCCATCCTGAATATCCACCCTTGAATTTGATTTCAGCTCCTGCGAGTTCAAAAGTAGCTCTAATAGAGTCTCTTAGTGCGTATTTGGCAGAATCTGTAGAACCTCTCATAAGAGTTATTATATTGATTCTTCCGTTGCCGGTCTTCACGATAGCAAGGTTGTTTGAAGTCTCAACGAGGTTTGGCATGGCAAGGCTCATTCTATCAACATTGCAAGGGCAGGCACAAATAGCTTTTAGGGCACGCAATGCAACCTCAGAAGGGATTGCTTTTTTAGCGGGAGCTACCTTTTCGAGCTTGATTTCGAGGTTTGGCTCAATTAGGGCATACTCATTTTTAACTTCAGCTGTTACCTTCTTGACGAGTGATTTTACCTTATTTACATTCTTAGGATCGATAGCTATCTCTGCGAATGCTTCACGAGGGATTGCATTTCTCATATTTCCACCGTTGAAAGAGATAAGTTCTCCTTTAAGGTCTCTGACAATGGGTAGCACCATACGGGTAGTAATCTTATTTGAGTTTCCACGACCTTCGTTGATCTCCATTCCTGAGTGACCTCCACGTAGTCCTTTGACTGTAATGGCGTATGTTTCAAAACCTTTTTCTACAGCTACAGAACTGTACTTGAAGGTAGCTTCAGCATCAAGACCACCAGCACAACCAACATATAGTTCACCTTCGGTTTCAGAGTCGAGGTTGATAAGAATATCCCCTTTGAGCAGACCACCTTTAAGGGCATTCGCACCGGTCATACCGGTCTCTTCATCTATGGTGAATAGGGCCTCAACGGGACCGTGTACAAGGTCTGTCGCTTCAAGAATTGCCATCGCTACAGCACAACCTATACCGTTGTCGGCGCCGAGGGTTGTACCTTTGGCTTTGCACCAGTCTCCATCAATGTATGTCTCTACAGGGTCATTCTCCCAGTCGTGTTGAACATCATTATTGTTTTGGGGAACCATATCAACGTGTCCTTGAAGGATGATTCCTTTGCGGTTCTCCATACCGGGAGTAGCCGGTTTTCTGATAATTATGTTTCCAACTTCGTCTTTTATTGTCTCAAGACCAAGACTTTTACCGAAGTTTTCCATATATTCAACCACTTTTCCCTCTTTTTTAGATGGACGTGGAATCTGAGTTAATGCGTAGAAATGTTTCCAAACGCGTTCGGGATTCAAATTTGCTATAGTCATAATGTTATACTTTGTAAATTGCAGGTACTCCTATAAATACCTTTTTTAAATATTGATAATTTCTTATTTATTATTTTACTGTTACACTTAGAGGAAATGACAGTTGTTCTCCTTTTTGGTAAACGGCAACTCTTGATTGGAGTATAAGTTCTTGTCCGTCAAATATCTTTATATTGCAGATGGCAGGAACCCTGTATGTGATATCACTTCTCGAAGATGCACTTTTGACAGCTTTACCGTTTTGTTTTACTTCCGGTTCTGTAACAATTGTTTCACTTTCGCTGTGGAATGTTTCAGGAATTACTTCAAGGATTATAGGGCGTCCTTCGATCATGTCAGCATGTAAAAGACCAGATGTCTCTGAAAATCTGAATGCAACAATCATTTCCTCTTCAGATGAGTTCTCGGGGAGAACATCAAATGACATCTTTTGGACATGGGTGTCCACTGTACCGATAAATAACGCCATATACTCCTGTTCAAGTCTGTTCAATTCTGCAATTGCAGAGCCAAGGGCCTCTCCGCTGAATGTAGCATCTGTATCACCAGTGATAATCTCAAATCTTTTGGTCCTGATGGACATTATCATATTTGCAGCTTCCTGTGCCTTTTTCTCTATACTTTTCTCTACGACTTGCGATACGGTAGAGGAAACCCTATCGTATCCTCCTTGCTCATTTTTCTGTCTGTGATATAATGTTGTTTGGGCAACTGTCAGATTCTCAGTCGCTTCAAGGGCTTCAACCTCAAAATTTGCAAGAGAAGGGAATCTCCAATATTCTCCGTTCCCTTTATATTGGTCAGAAAGGATAATAACTCCCTGAGAAGTCATTTTAAAAAATGAAAGAGGGGCTAACTCACTCTCAAATCCACTTAAATTTGCAACATAACTGACGCTCTTGTCTGCTTCAATCATAGGCTTTAATCCAATGCTCATCAGTGTATATCTGGTCTGAGCAGACTCAGGAACTTCAATTCCAAGAAATTTTTGGGCATATTCTGAGTAGATGCCTGGGGTGTATCTCTCGCAGAATGCCTCTACTGTCAGATGCAGGTTTGTTTTAGGTAGTGAGTATCTTACAACTCCGCCCTCATTTTGTTGTTGTGCCCATATCCCAATAGTGGACAATAGGGTAATGACTGTTATTAATAATCTTTTCATAATCAATGATTTGCTTTAAGGAACTTCTATAAATTCCACGTTTTATATATTATAAAGGTTCATCTGTAAAACTTTTGCGCGCTTTATGTTTTTTCTTGTAATCTTCAGCTCTTTCTTTCATTCACATAGCCCCGCTATGCTCATTCAATAAAAACCTAAATCTTCTCAAAGAAAAATTCATAAATCGCTGCAAAGTTATTTATAGAACTTCCTTTTTGTTTTCCACCTTCGGTGGCTCCATAGCCAGGTGTGTTTGTTGTTTTGTATATCTTCTTCCAGATATTTTGCAAATGTTTTGGTGATTTCTCCCTTTGGCATTAATGAGGCATCTTCGCAGATGAGTCTGAGCACTGCGGTGTTATCTCTTCTACCTCTTCTGACTACTCCGCAGTAGACTACAGGCATACCGACTTTTGAGGCAATGTATTCGGGACCTTCAAGCATATATGTGGTCTGATTGAGGAATTCCACCTTGTAGTCGCTCTCCCTGGCAGAGGGGCATTGGTCGCAAATAAAAAAGAATACATTTTTGCCTTCTTTCTCTCTGAGTATGTGCCGTATGATATTTTTTGACTCGATTATCGAACATGCGTCATGTTTTTGGCGTATCTTGTTTATAACCATGTGGGCCAGTTTGCTTGATGGTTTTTTGTAAACATAAGTAAAACTCTTGTTTTCAATATTCATACCATAGAATTCCTTTAGGTCAGGAAGTCCTGTAAACAATTCCCAATTGCCAATGTGCCCCAGCATTACAGCGACATTTTTCCTTTTGTTGTAAGCATTTTCCAATACTTCTATCCCCTCTATTTTCACCTGTCGTCCAATCTCTTCCCGTGATGCAGAATATGCCCATACAGATTCTGCAATTGTATCTGCCAGAAATGTATAAAACTCTTTGGCAATCTTCTCAAGTTCCTTGTAATTGAGTTCTGGAAATGATCTCGAAAGATTTATCAATATGGTGGAGTATCTGTATTTGAATACTTTACAAAGTAAAAATGATAATATGTCGGAGAAAAAGTAGTGTACCCTCAATGGTAGTAGAGAGACCACTTTAAGAGAAAATATTATGATATAATATCCGATTTTAACCATATCTTACAAAGATACATAAATGGTACCAAATCTAAAATAGATATGATATAAAAATGAGTGGAGTCCGATAAAAGACTAAATGGTGATTCATATAAGTCCCATTTGGTAGTAATATCTGAATGGGCCAATAGTTCGGTACATTTTTGACATTGATGTGTGGGAACTATGTTTCTCTTTTCTGATGTGTAGCTATGCAATAAGAGGGCAGCTCTCCATATTACGGAAACTGCCCTCTTTAGTAGTCATGGCTGTTCTATAATTCCCTGACGGGATTTGTAGAGGCCTATTATTTATGAGTCTTGCAACTCATGATAAAGTTTTCAATCGATTCAACTTTTCTGTTATGTTTGTCGAAAATCATATAAATGGTGCTCATAGGGTAGTCTGAGCCTGTTATATTGATAGTGGCAAATATGTTTGTCTGTCTTGTATCACTTGGGCTAAGTGTAAATGCGATATCAATTGCCTTGCTTTGTAGCAAATCTTCCATTTCCTCATCTTCCCTTTCCAGAATTGTTATAGTTGTGGAAGGATATATTTTACAGAATGATTCTGCGAGTCTTGGCAGAAGAGCCTTTGCAATAACAGTTGATGCTGCTATATTCAGATGTTTATGGGTTTCAGCAGGTTGGGGAACCAATTCGCGATGGGCACAGGCATATAAATGTAAAATCCTCTCTGCGTAGTCCAATAATATTTTTCCTTTTTCAGTGAGGACTACCTGACCTTTCTTACGGATAAAGACTTGATCATGGATGTCATTTTCTATTTCTGCGATGTGGCTACTGACTGCTGGTTGGGTAATTCCGAGTTCTTTGGCAGCTTTAGTAAAATTACCCTTGATGGCACAAGTGTAAAATACCTTTAGTCTGAAATCATTTAGCATAATAAATAGGTTTTAGTATGAATAAGTATGTAATTTGTTTTTGGTTTCTTTATCAGAGTTTTATATGATTTTCAAATATAGCATATATTATCGATATATACAATATATTTTGAGAAAAAGTACTCTGATACGGGTATTTTATAAGTTTCTTGAACAGCTGTTGCAGAATATTCTCTTGTTGGAACTTTTAGAGAGGGGCTATAAAAGACTTTGCGAAGATTTATGTGAATTTTTCAGAGAGGAGTTACGGGAGCATAGCGTGAAAGAAAGGTGGAAAGATTCTGGGGTAAAACACAAAGGAAGCAAAAGGTTTTGAATCCTGTATTTAAGAGGTGGGCTTTATAGATGTTACTTTAAATGCATGTTGTAAGGGTAAGGGATGGAGGCATGCTTACATTCCTATGGGGAAGCCTAAACGGAATTTAGTTTCCATTCAGGTCATTTACGGCTCGAACGGGCATCTTAATTTATCAGGTATGGGATGACATTATGGGTCCGATTTGGTCAGGAATGACGTTATAGGTCCGATTGGGTAGGTTTACATTATTGGGGCAAGAAACGGAAGATAATTTCGCCGGCTTGTCTCTCTTTGTCTTTGGATTTTTCAAATCTTGATAGCTTTGCTGCCCTAAGTGCTTCTTCTCGCAGACAGTTGTCAGCAGATGATACCTCTTCTATAATTTTAGTCTGTATCACCTTTCCGTTTTTATCAACTATAATGCTTACAGCAATATCGCCGCCTCCGTAGCATTTGTATGCGGGTATTCTCGGCTTCCTTGTCATTTTTCTCCCGTCAAGTGAGTACGAGAGAACAGAAGGACCTTTATATTCTTCCTTTTTTGAGTCATCCTCAGATTTACCCACTGCAATATCATCGGGTGAGTCTTCATTTTTAAGAGCCTCTCTCTTGGAGGCATTGAGTCTCTCCTGAAGTCTGCGGGCTTCGTCATACACTTCATTGGGATTTGAATGGCGGTCATCTTTCAAATTCTGAGTGGATGCATCTACCACCACATTTCTGGGGGTTTGCCCTTTTGCGGCGGCAATCATTCTGTCAAGTTCCTCGCTGACACTTTGGGCCATTTGCTCCTGCTGTTTCTGCTTTTCAAGTTCCTCGTATTTGGTGAAATCGAGTACAAATGAAGTCTCCTTACTTACTTGAAGATTTATTGAATAGAGAAGGAATACAATTATAAGGACAAGGTGGAATATTATCGTGAGATATAATCCTGCCTTGTCCTCTTTTTCCATCTTTGGAAGATTATTTATCTTTAATTGCTTTTTCAATGGTCGCTATTAAAATATCTATTCCTACTTTATTGTGCCCTCCCTGCGGAAGAATCAAATCGGCATACCGTTTTGTGGGTTCAATGAATTGCAGATGCATAGGTTTGACCGTCTTTTCATATCTTTCCAAAACATTTGCCACACTTTTCCCCCTTTCAAGAATGTCTCGTGATATTACCCTTACGAGTCTGTCATCGGGATCGGCATCCACAAAGACCAGAATATCCAGCAACTTTCTGAGTTCACTATTTGTGAAGATAAGAATTCCCTCTATTATAATGATTTGTGCCGGAGAGACCTTGACTGTCTCATCGCATCTTGTGCAAGTGATGTATGAGTAAGTGGGTTGTTCAACTGCTTTTCCTCTCTTAAGTTCTTTAAGATGCTCAATCAGAAGATCAAAATCAATCGCATCAGGATGGTCAAAATTCAATTTCTGTCTCTCTTGCAGTGGAATGTCAGAGTTGTCCTTGTAGTATGAATCCTGAGGAATTACCACAACTTCACTCTCTTTGAACTTCTCGGTAATTTTCTTTACAACAGTTGTCTTACCGGAACCAGTTCCACCGGCGATACCTATTATCAACATATTAATCAGTTATTGGAGGGTTAGGACAATTTCTAAAAATCTGCAGATTTCGGAGTTCTTGGGAATGGAATTACGTCACGGATATTCTGCATACCTGTTACAAATAGGAGCAGTCTCTCAAATCCCAATCCAAAGCCACTATGAGGAGCGGTACCGAAACGACGAGTGTCGATATACCACCATAGATTTGTAGTATCCATTCCTAGCTCTTCAATTCTCTTTGTGAGTTTCTCATACGAGCTTTCCCTTTCAGAACCTCCTATGATTTCACCAATCTTAGGGAATAATACATCCATTGCCCTTACAGTCTTGCCATCATCGTTCTGTTTCATGTAGAATGCTTTGATGTCTTTAGGGTAGTCTGTAAGAATTACCGGCTTTTTGAAGTGTTTTTCGACAAGATATCGTTCGTGTTCACTCTGCAAGTCTACTCCCCAATGAACAGGATACTCGAATTTTTCTCCTGACGCCTCAAGTATTTTAATCCCTTCGGTATAAGTCAGGCGGACAAACTCTGTTCCTATAACACTCTTTAGTCTGTCGATAAGCTCTTTATCAAACATATTGTTCAAGAACTGAAGGTCGTCTGCACAATTGTCTAATGCATACTGAACAAGATATTTGATGAACTCTTCAGCCAGGTCCATATTGTCTTCTATCTCATAAAATGCCATTTCAGGTTCAATCATCCAGAACTCTGCAAGGTGTCTCGGGGTATTTGAGTTTTCAGCTCTGAAAGTTGGACCGAATGTGTAAATATTTCCAAGAGCCATAGCTCCAAGTTCACCTTCAAGCTGTCCGCTTACAGTCAAACTGGTGTGTCTTCCAAAAAAGTCTTGGGTGTAATCAATTTTGCCTTCTTCGTTTCGTGGTGTGTTCTCAATATCAAGGGTTGTCACCTGAAACATTGCACCAGCACCTTCTGCATCAGATGCAGTGATAAGGGGGGTGTGAAGATAGCAGAAACCTTTGTCATTGAAGAATTTATGAATAGCAAATGCCATTGCGTGGCGAATTCTCAACACTGCTCCAAAGGTATTTGTCCTAGGACGAAGATGAGCAATTTCTCTGAGAAATTCCATGCTGTGTCCTTTTTTCTGAAGAGGATATTTTTCTGGATCGGCTGTTCCGTAGAGTTCTATATTCTTTGCAAGAATTTCCACTTTTTGTCCGCTGCCTTGAGATTCAACCAATTGACCGGTGACTGCAAGACAAGCACCGGTAGTGATACTTTTTAGCAATTCTTCTGAAAAATTGCCTGAGTGGTCGCAAACAATCTGTATATTGTTGATGGTCGAACCATCGTTTAGAGCTATGAATGAAATGTTTTTGTTGCCTCTTTTGGTTCTGACCCAACCTTTTGCTGTTACTTCTACTCCTGGAGCCATTGCCAATAACTCCGCGATTCTTTGTCTTTTAGGTGTCATATTATTGTAATTTATTTCTTATTTCTTAGAAGATTTCTTTACTAGAATTCAATTCCCATAGCCTGACATATCTTTTTGGGAATATCTGTGTTGTCCATTCTTCCACTGAAGAGTTCGCTGGATGCTCCAATTGCAAATATAGGGACATTTGCAGCTGAATGGTCGGCAGTGCTCCATCCTATATGAGCCCTTTTGGAAGCCTCTTCTACAAGGGTGATCTCACTCTTCGATATGTGCTCCGTAGATGACTGTTGAAAATCAAGCTCTTTGAGGAAAATGTTGTATCCCTTTTCGTACCCTAAAGCAAGTCCACCGGTTTCGTGGTCTGCTGTAACAATTATTAGAGTCTGGTCAGGGTATTGTCTGTAAAATTCGAGTGCCACTTCTATTGCCTCTGCAAAGTCAAGCACCTCCAAAGCTGTAGTTTTGGTGTCGTTAGCGTGTGACGACCAGTCAATTCTACCACCTTCGGACATAAAGAAGAATCCCTTTTCGCCGGTAGAAAGAACCTCTATACCTGCTCGAACGATTTCAGCATGTGTCAAGTCGGAGGAATCTCTGTCAATTGCATAAGGAAGACTGTTAATCTCCGGTCTCTTGTTGTGGGTATAGAATACTTTTTCGCCTCTATGCCCTTTCTTATTCCATGCTTCTTTCCCGAAGATTACTTCATACCCGTCTCTCTTTAATAATTTATATATAGATTTTTTTGTGTTGTCTTCTCCTTTGTAGTCAATAATGCCTCCACCACCAAAGAATTCAAATTCACTCTCGGTGATTTCAAGTGCAATATCGTAATAATTACTCCTGCTGCAGTTATGTCCATAAAATGCTGCAGGTGTTGCGTGATTCAGTCCGACTGTTGAACTGATACCTACTTTATATCCCTCTTCGTGGATTTTGTAGGCTATACTTTTCAATTCTTCAGAACAATCGGCATTTACACCAATTGCTCCATTTTTTGATTTCTCACCTGTGGCGAGAGCTGTCCCTGCTGCCGCTGAATCTGTGATAAGATTTGTGGCAGAAAAGGTCGTAGCCATTCCCAATACAGGAAAATTCGAGAAAGATATGGCCTTGGGCCCTTTTTCTCTGTTAATGTAACCATTATAATATTCGGCTAAGGACACATGGTTGAATCCCATTCCATCTCCGATAAAGTAAAATACATATTTTGGCTTGTTCTCAGCTGTAAGAAGCAGTGGACAAATTAGAGTGATAATAAATAACAGTATTCTTTTTTTCATTCTGTGAACTTGTACTTTTTTATCTGACGACAATTGTTGTCTATCTTCAAAGATAGGCTATAATATTTGAATGATGAAATAATCATTCAGTTTTCTTATAAAAATGGGTGTCCCATCATATCATGAGCCACCCATTCTTATGTTTAATCAAGAATTATTAGTAGTTAGTAACTACTTTTTTTCTTGCTGCATACATTATCTTAAGTGCAGAACAACGACGAAGTTCTTGTTTTACGTCTGTTACAATACCCATATATGTACCTTCATCAATTTTTAGTGAAATGGTCATAAATTCGCGGTCAGCTTCGCTAAGAGCTTCACGTTCAGCAGCCACAAAGTGGCGGATATCTTCTACAGTCTTGAATGAATCGTTCAACTGTATACGTGAGTCTGTACCGAATTGACTTTGGTATTGACTTGTCGGACTTCCGATATAAATGTAAGAAGACAAATCTTTTCTCTCAAGTTTTGTAACCTCTGTTGCATCAGGTAATTTTACATTTACCATGCGGTCTGTTTGACGCATGCTGGTAGATACCATGAAGAACATCAAGATCATAAACACGATGTCCGGGAGAGAAGCAGTACTGATTCCTGGTGTTTCTTTACCACCTTTTTTTAGAAATTTTGCCATATATTGTTTCCTCCTCTGATTATTTCTTACTTACATCTTTAGGTTCTGACTCAGAAATTCTGTTAGGGATGGCTTTACGAACAATTTCCTGCTCTTCAGCGCTAAGGTCATTATATACCTTTCCGAAATTGCTTTTAGCGAACTGATCTCTGATATTGTTGAGAGCTTTCACAAGTATGTTCTGGATCTCAACATATTTCTTGTACGAGCTTGAACGGTCGTTCTGAAGGGAAATAATACCTTCAGATACAGGATACTCTCCGAAACCCTCGATATTTTCGATCTTCTTTGAAGGAAGTTTGTCACTATCGGTAGGGTTTGTTAAGAATTCCACTACGATTTCTTCAAGTTGTGCATCAGAGTAAATCACTTCACCGCCTGCCATAACGCCGTCCTTTGAGTTGATCTTAACGTCAAGGATATTACGACGGTTTACTTTCAAGTCTTGCACCTGTTGGTCTTCACTCGGCATAGGAGGAAGACGTCTTGAAAGACCTGTTTCTGCGTCCATCGTAGTCACCATCAAGAAGAAAATCAACATTAGGAACGATATGTCCGCCATCGAACCGCCGTTTATTTCAGGTGTTTTTTTAGATGCCATAATTTAACTATCTGTTCTGAAAAATTTTTCTTAAGCTACCCCAGATCAATGCCACGAACGAACCACCAAGAAGGAAGTATGTAAGGTTTAGAAGGGTATCAGTCATTTTAAGTTCTCCGGCTGTAGGAGGTGTTGCAATATTTACTGCTACAGGTTCTCCGCTAGCAAGGATATAAGATACAACTACCAATACGATAGTAAGGAGCAGTAAAAATCCTGTTTTCTTCAACGCTTTGCGATTTCCAACCATATTGATTACAGAAAGAAGGATTACCAATATGATGGCAGCAAACAGAAGGAGGTAGGTCCAACCAAGTAGACCGTCCAACATATTTGTTGAAGATATGGCTGCTGAAAGGTTACTTAGAGCGTAGATGCCGGTTGAATTCTGTACATAGAATACAGCAAGCACTACTACTGAAAGTGTCAGCAGACTTATCATTAATATTTTTAGAAATTTAGACATATTCAGATATTACTTGTTTTGGAATTTAACTAACATATCAACTAGGGAGATAGAAGCATCTTCCATTGAAACTACGATAGAGTCAACTTTAGAGATAAGATAGTTATAGAATACTTGAAGAATGATCGCAGCGATAAGACCACCTACGGTAGTAATAAGAGCCACTTTCATACCTCCTGCTACAAGGGTAGGAGAAATGTCACCGGCAGCTTGGATTTGGTCAAATGCTTGGATCATACCAATAACGGTACCCATGAAACCGAGCATAGGAGCAATCGCGATGAACAAGGTAATCCAAGAAAGTCCGCTTTCAAGAAGACCCATTTGAACAGAACCATAAGAAGTGATGGTTTTTTCTACTGTTTCAATACCTTCATCCATTCTCAAAAGACCTTGATAGAAGATAGAAGCAACAGGACCACGGGTGTTGCGGCAAACCTCTTTTGCTTTTTCTACACCACCTTCATTAAGAGCTTTTTCAACATTCTTTAATAATTTTTCTGTGTTGGTGCTTGCAAGGTTAAGATAGATAATTCTCTCGATTGCAATAGCCAAACCCAAAATCAAACAGGCAATAACTGTAGCCATGAAACCAGCGCCACCTTCGATGAATTTAGTTTTAAGAGCTTGGTGAATAGGAACTTCATTAACGGGAGCCTCTTCTTCTGTAGCAACTTCCGCAGGTGTTTCTACAGCCTCAACAACCTCAGATGTTACTTCAGTAGTACCATCTTGTGCAGATGCGTATTGCGCAGAGAGTGTCATAAGACCTGCAACTGCCAAAAACATGAAAATTTTTTTCATAAAATTATTGATTAGTTTTTAAATAAATTATTAAATAGTTTTTGTTAAAATCTTAATAGTCCTACAAATAAGTGCCAAAAATAGAAATTATTTTTATAAAAAGCCACTATTCAGATATTTCTCCGCAAAGATTTTTTTCGAGAAACAATCTAACATCCTTATTGTCAGGGTATTGACCTAATAAAAATAATAACTTGGCCATTGCGGCTTCTGTAGTTATGTCGGACCCTCCTATAACACCTATATCTTTCAGTGACTTACCTGTAGAATATGCTCCCATGTCTACTTTTCCGGCATGGCATTGTGTTACGTTGAGGATGATGATACCTTTGTCAATGGCCTCTTTAATACATTCTGTAAACCATTTTCCGGAGGGAGCATTACCGGATCCGAATGTCTCGAGAATCACCGCTCTGATACCCTTGATTGATAGCATCGATTCCAGAATGTCCTTCCTGAGTCCGGGAGTTATCTTAATAATAAGGGCAGATGGATCCATATTTGTCCTGACCTGCAGTTGCTTGCCCCATTCCTTAGGGTAGTTGATAAACTGGGTATTGTATTTGATGTGGATTCCTACATCAGCCAATACAGGATAGTTGGCAGAGCGGAATGCTCTGAAGTTTTCGGCATTGTATTTTGTGGTTCTGTTACCTCTATAGAGATGGCTCTCAAAATAGATGCAGACTTCCGGAACCATAGGATGGCCCTGGGAGTCTTTTGCCGCCGCAATCTCAATAGATGAGATTAGGTTCTCCTTTCCGTCTGTGCGCAGCATCCCTATTGGCAGCTGGCTGCCTGTAAAGATTATAGGTTTTTCGTTGTTGCTGAGCATAAAACTGATGGCCGATGCAGAGAATGACATTGTATCTGTTCCGTGTAGGATTACAAAGCCATCATATTTCTCATAGTTTTGTTCCAGTAGTTCTGCGAGGTGCTTCCAAAAAGGTATATCTACATCAGATGAGTCAATTACAGGATTAAAGGAGTAGGTCTCTATGTTGTATCCGAATTTTCTGAGTTCGGGCATCTCTTCAAGAATCTGTGAGAAGTCAAAAGGTCTGAGGTCAAATGAAATGGGGTCTTGTTTCATCCCAATTGTCCCCCCTGTATAAATCAAAAGGATAGAAGTGTTGTCCATAAGCTATATCAGATTAAACAGTTTTTTTGCATTTTGGGTGGTTATCTGCTGAACTGATGTGACAGGGCATTTTTTTATCTCTGCAATTTTTTCAGCTATATAAATAAGGTATGATGGTTCATTTCTTTTGCCACGGTGCGGAGTGGGGGTGAGCCAGGGGGAGTCCGTTTCGAGTAGGATGTCCTCCAATGGAATATCTGCGAGGGTGGATGCGATGGATGCTTTTTTGTAGGTAATAACCCCTCCGATACCTACTTTATAATCTCCGTATTGCTTTATCCGGTGGTAAGTCTCTATGCTGCCGGAGAAAGCATGGAATACCCCTGCGGGAAGGGAATTCTCCTTTTTTAGAATCTCCATACATTCGAATAGAATATCATGGGCATCTCTAATATGTATAATTACAGGAAGTGAGAGTTTGTGTGCAAGCTTCATTTGCCTGATGAATGCTTCTTTCTGTTCATTCAGAAACTCTTTGCTCCAATAGCAATCGAGTCCGATTTCCCCTATAGCTATTGGCATTTTGTCAGAAATTCTGTCATTGACCAGCTGCAGTTCCTCTTCCCAGGATTGGTTTACGGACGTGGGATGTAGTCCCCACGCAATATGTCCCATAGAACCGAGCAATTGCTTGCATCTGTCCATCCGTTCAAAAACTGAGGAGTCAATACCGGGAAGAATGAATTGTTTGACCCCTGCAGCTAATGCTCCGGCGAGGACCTCGTTGAAGTCTTCATCGAAGGCTTCGTCATACAAATGTGTATGAGTATCAATCATAAGCAAATATGGTAGTAGCCGTAAATATCAATTTCAATGATTTGTTCCATCTCCAATTCGGTTACAGCCGATAGTATTTTGGAAGGTTCCTCATTGCATCTGTCAATCAATGAGGGAAGGTCAAGGTACAAATCAGCCGTTAAAGTTAATATAATATTTCGTTTTATACCATCATATTGGCTCAATAAATTCTCAATTTTTGACTTTTTCCCTTTCCCGGTTATTTTAACATTCCATCCCAAATCCTGACAAATCTCTTCGGAGCAGGTTATGAGTTTTGCTATATTATGGCCTATGAGGGTGTTACATCCCTGAGAAGAAATGTCATCTGCTCTGCCTGGAACAGCATAAACTTCTCTGCTGTAGGAGTTGGCAATGCTTGCAGTGACCATCCCTCCCCCTTGAATCCTCGATTCGATAAGCAAAGTTGCCTCACAGAGCCCTGCAATTATTCTGTTTCTCTGGAGGAAGTGATGAGGTTTGGTCAATGTCCCTCTATTGTACTCCGAGACCAATAGTCCGGATTGTTCAATCCTTTTGCTGTAGTTGTAATGCGATTGGGGGTAGATATGCTCAAGTGAGGTTCCTAAAACGGCAATTGTGTCGCATCCGTATTCTAAGGCACACTTATGTGCGCAAATATCTATTCCGTATGCCAATCCGCTGACAATTATTGGCTTGGGACTGAGATGGGATAGACCTCTGATTATCTCTGAACAAATGTTGAGTCCATATGGAGTGGGCTTTCGGGTTCCAACCACTGCTATCATTCTTTGGCTCTGAAGAATCTCTTTTCCTCTTGAAAAGAGGAGAAGAGGTGCATCCGGACACTCTTTTAATCGCTTGGGATATGTGCTATCGTTGTAGTAAGTCATTGTTATCCCGTTTGCCAGATTCCATTCAACTTCTGCTGCGCACTCCTGAAGCATCTTTTTGTTGTTTAATGCAGAAATATATTTCTCGTTGTTGCCGAATACTTCCCTCATTTTACTTTCAGAACAGTTGAAAATCTGACTTGGATAGTCAAACTGCTCTGCGATTCTCACTCCCGCTCTCCCTTTTCCGCACAGCACTCTGTTAAGTGCGCAGGCGTATGTCAATTCGTTGAACTCCATACTTACAAAAGTAGTTTTCCTCTCTTGAGAACATGATAAAATAAAAAAACGGAGCTAAAAATCTCCGTTTTAAAAATTTTGAGAAAAAATGAATTTCCAAATAATTCTCTGAATATCTTGTTTCTGAATGACTGAAATTCAGATTAGTTCTTTTTTAATTCGTAGTGGTACTCCTCTTTATATAATATTTTTCTATTGGCTACGGTATCTTTATGGCTAAGAGAATCAACGGAGAAGACCGGATTTTCGAGTACCCGTTCCTGTGGAGAAAGAGGGGTCAGCACTTTGTCAGCGCCATTATTGACAGAGGTGTAGACGAAAAATGAAATTCCTGCCAGCACAATAAGGGATGCAGCCACTTTGAAATAGACAGCTGTGCCACGGCTCTTATTTTTTACAGCAACATTCTCTTCATCCTTGAAGAATCCGTTGTGCAGAGCTCTAAGATTCTTGAGTTTTTTGCGGCATTCAGGACATTGGCTCAGGTGCTCCTGAATGTTGTTTTCTTCTTCGGTAGTCAGTCTGTTTGAGATATATAAGCCAAGACGTTCTATATCTATGTGTGTATGTTCAGATTTCATAATTTCTCCTTTAATAGTTTGTAGTACCTTTTAAGTAAGGTCTCCTTTACTCTTTTTATTTCTTGGCGTACTTGAGCAGTGCGTCTGATCAAATCAAGCCCTTTTTGTTCTCCATAATATCTGGTGACAATCTGTTCGTATGGGAGTTCATCTATGTAGTGGAGAAATAATTTCTCGATTTTATCCTCCAATCCTCTTATAAGCTCTTTGTGTAAGGGGTGTTCCTTATTGTAGAGGATCACTATGAAGTATCCTCTGACAGAACTCTCATCACTGATGTCAATATAATTGGAAAATCTGAAAGAATGTGACGGAAAATTTTTAATTGTTGTTATCGGATTGTCAAAGAAATTCTCAATTTTACTATCCTCTATTTTATATTCCAACGAATCAATCGGAAGGGGTTCATTCTTTCTCTTTCTGAACTTCTCTTTGTTTTTGTTCTTGATGATACCCACTGCGTATGAAATTATGGCTTTGGCAGTTAGAGGTTTGGACATGATTCCTGTCGTGACCGCTTTGTTTATTGTCAGGCATGTGTCACTCCACAAGTCGTGAGTGTTGTTGTCGGCGGTGGTTTTGGACATCTGATAGCAAATGGCGTTGCAGATACCTCTGAGTTTTATGTAAAATTTTTCCCATATAAAGGGGTCGTTTTGTTCCATTTGACTGATTATAGCCTCTTGGCTTATTGGAAAATGTCTGGAAATGACCTCTTTGCACCATTGCTCCAATTCAGTTGGGTGGCCAAATGTGATAAAGGGATTCATTTCCAATGTATAAATTTCCTCAAAGTGTTTCTTTGATAGTCCATACGAAACAGAGTCATTCTCAGCAGAGAGGTATTTGTCGCTATCGGTCAGCTCATTCATTTTCTTTGTATGTGCAAGATGGACTTTCATCAATGAAAAAATCATGTTTTCAAAACGGATATCGTTGATGTGTTCCCTGCAGAATTTGCTGAATCCTTTCTCTCTGTAGTAGTTTCTAATAACGTCTGTTTTCCGTAGGCTCAATGGTGTATGCCCTTTTTCTGCCAATTGTGACATCAGCGATTGTGCATCGTTAATGAGTCTTTGAGGATCAGTGAATCCCATTCTGTCCAGATGGTACCTTTCACACTCCTTTGTTAAAATCTCAATGATAATCTGATCTGTTCTCTTCATATTTTTGTCTGACCTTCTGTTCAAATGGAAGAACTTATTGGATTCCTCTCACCTTCTTCTCCCAATTCCATGCTGACAGGAGTATATCTTCAATTGGGGTTTGTGCGCTCCAGCCAAGCACTTCATTAGCTTTGGAGGGATCGGCCCAAACCTTTACAACATCACCGGGCCTTCTCTGTGCAAAGGAGTAGGGTAATGTTACGGCAGTAGTCTTTATGAAGTTCTGTACCAATTCCAAAACGGAGAGTCCTTTTCCTGTTCCGATGTTGAAAATCTCAAATTTGTCAGCGCTATTGTTTTCGTCAATCAAACGTTCTACAGCTGCTATATGTGCCTTTGCCAAGTCGCAGACATAGATATAATCTCTTATGCAGGTTCCGTCAGGGGTGTCGTAGTCATTTCCCCATATCTTCAATTCCTGTCTCACTCCTGCAGCTGTTTGAGTGATAAATGGTACAAGGTTTTGGGGAACCCCGGAGGGCATCTCTCCAATCAATGCGGAGGGGTGTGCACCTATCGGGTTAAAATATCTGAGTGCAATAGCTTTTAGCCAGGGGTAGGCCTTTGTTGAGTCTTTTAGTATATCCTCACACATTTGTTTTGTTCTGCCGTAAGGAGATGTAGCCTCTTTTACAGGGGCACTTTCGCTGATTGGCAGATTTTCAGGATCAGGTTCGCCATAAACGGTGCAGGATGAGGAAAATACAATTGCTCCTTTACCGCATTTGCTGTATGAGAGTTCAATCAGGTTGATCAGAGACTGGAGATTGTTTCTGAAGTAATCTATCGGTTTGGAAACACTTTCTCCTACAGCTTTATAGGCCGCGAAATGGATTGCAGCAATGATGTCGGGATATTGATCAAATACTCTTTCGAAATCTTCCTTGTTGCTGCAGTCAAGGCAAATGAATGGTATCGTTTTGTGAACAATTTTTTCAATTGAATCCAATACGGATGGTGAGGAGTTGTGGAAATTGTCCACTCCCACAACGTCATATCCGGCATTTATAAGTTCCACTATTGTATGGGAACCGATATAACCTGTCGCGCCGGTCACAAGAACTCTTCCCTTATTTTTCATTTTTTAAAAATTTGGGGTAAATATACATAACAAGCGAGTGAAAAGCAAAGCACCAGCATTGATTTTTGCAACGAGCGCATAGAAGCGCAGGAGCGCAGCGACTAAAGCCCCTTCAAAGGGGGCCCGGGTTGTAAAAAAGAAGGAAGCGGCCAAGCCGCAATCCTTCGAAAATCCCAACACAACCACCCTCAGTCTCAACCACCACATCCAGGGTAAAACCACACTCTACCACTAACCAGATACCCAAAGGAACATTGATCGTCATAGGTTTGGTTTTTATGATTAAGAGATTCCTTAGGCCCACGGGATCCCTTAGGTCCTCGAGATCCCCGAGATCCCCGATCAGGTCGGGGATGACTTCGTCAGGTCGGGGATGACATCGTCACATTTAGCGACCATTTATAGACAAACCCAAAAGCAAAACACAAGAGCGTAGGAGCGCAGCGACTAATGCCCCCTTAAAAAGGGGGTATGGGGGTTGTAAAAGAGAAGGAAGCGGCAATATAGCCGCGACCCTTCGAAAAGCCAAACACCACCACCCTCCATTCCAACCACTGCCTCCAAGGTAGAACCACCCCCCTCCCACCAACCAGATACCCAAAGGAACATTAACCTCCTTTGCCTTGATTTTTATGTTCCCGAGGTCCCCGAGATCCCCGATCAAGTCGGGGATGACTTCGTTAGGTCGGGGATGACTTCGTCAGGTCTGTGGATGACTTCTTTTTATATCATGCTATGTGATTGAAATAAAGAGGATAAGATTTCAAACAATAGGGCTGGGAATGCAAAAGTTTTGGAATTTGACCCTTAAAACGTGGATTTTATAGAAGTTTCCTATAATTTTGCCCTGAAATTAAATCTCTTGAAAATATGATAGGAATAGCATGTGACCACGCAGGTTACCTTATGAAAGAAGAATTGAAAGTGTTTCTCAGTGAAAAAGGTTACCAGATTAAGGATTTTGGCACCAATTCAGAAGAAAGTATGGATTATCCCGATGTAGCTCATCCGTTGGCAGAAAGCGTCGAAAGCGGTGAATGTGAATTTGGAATTGCTCTTTGCGGTTCAGGAAATGGTATCAGCATGACATTGAACAAGCATCAGCAAATCAGAGCAGCATTGTGCTGGAATACTGAGCTGGCCTCTTTGGCAAAGCAGCATAACAATGCAAATATCCTCTCATTGCCTGCACGATTCATATCACTTGACCAGGCAAAGAATATAGTTTGTGCATATATTGAGGCATCTTTTGAGGGTGGCAGGCACCTTAGAAGGGTAGAAAAAATAGCTTGCAAATAGATATAATGGGGAATTTCAGTGTTGTAGGCAAAGATAATTTTGCTTCTTTTGATCCCCGGCCCTCGGAACATCCTCAGGGCTATGTTATAGTTTTGGACAAACCATACGAATGGACTTCTGCAGATGCAGTGCGCAAGATTAAGTTCGCCCTTCAAAGGAAGTATAAATTAAAGAATCTTAAGGTCGGGCATGCGGGTACTCTGGATCCGTTGGCTACAGGATTGCTTGCTGTGTGTGTGGGAAAGGCAACCAAGTCGTCGGAGGCGTTGCAACAACAGCCGAAATCGTATCTGGCACAGGTTACTTTTGGTGCGACAACTCCATCTTTTGATAAAGAAAAGGAGATAGATGCAACCTATCCTTTTGAGCATATCACAAAGGAAAAGATCGAGGATGTAATGAAGAAATTTATTGGTGTGCAGGATCAGTTGCCTCCGATCTATTCTGCAAAATATATAGATGGTATCAGGGCATATGAGAAAGCTCGTTTGGGTGAAGATGTTGAGCTGAAAAGTTCCAGAATTGAGATTTATTCAATGGAATTGATAGATTATACCGCTCCGACTCTCACTCTTTCAGTCCGTTGCAGTAAAGGAACATATATAAGAGCTATAGCAAGGGATCTTGGTGTAGCTCTGGAGAGTGGGGCATATCTGACCGGTTTGCAACGCACATCTTCCGGCTCTTTCTCAATAGAGAATGCTTTAAGTATGAAAGAAGTTTCAGAATTGTTTAGCAGGGATGAAACTTTTTAAAAGACTGTTCGTATAATTTTTGTATGAAACTTTCACAATTTAATTATTCTCTGACTCAAGATCAGATAGCACAATACCCTGCAGAGTACAGGGACGAGTCACGCCTCTTGGTTCTTCATAAAAAGACCGGCGAGATAGAACATAAAATTTTTAAAGAAATTACCCAGTATTGCAGTCCCGGGGATATTTTTGTATTCAATAATACTAAGGTTTTTCCTGCCCGTCTGAAAGGAAATAAGGAGAAGACAGGTGCAGAGATTGAGGTTTTCTTGCTTAGAGAGTTGAACAGGGATCAGCGTCTCTGGGATGTACTTGTAGATCCTGCCCGTAAGATCAGAATTGGCAATAAGCTCTATTTTGGTGAAAATGACTCACTTGTAGCAGAGGTTATAGATAATACAACATCTCGTGGAAGGACTTTGAGATTTCTCTATGATGGACCATACGAGGAGTTTAAATCGACTCTCTATTCAATGGGTGAAATTCCTCTCCCAAGGTATGTCCGTCCCAATGTCGAGCCTATTGACAACGAACGTTTCCAATCTATTTTTGCAAAGGAAGAAGGTGCGGTGGCATCTCCTGCAGCAGGATTGCACTTCAGTCGTGAGGTGTTCAAACGAATGGAAATAGAAGATATCAATGTCGAGTATATTACTCTTCACATGGGTTTGGGACATTTCAGGACTGTGGATGTTGAGGATTTGTCCAAACATAAAATTGATTCTGAAAGGGTTATCATCACAGAGGAAGCAGCGGAGAATATCAACAAGGCAAAAATAAGCGGAAAAAAGGTTTTCGCTGTCGGTGTTACTGTGGTAAGGGCTCTTGAGACACCTGTGACCACAACCAGACAACTGAAACCTTTTGATGGCTGGACAAACAAGTTCATATTCCCTCCTTACTCATTCTCGATTCCTGATGCAATGGTTACAAATTTCCATATGCCGGGTTCTACAATGTTGATGTCGGCAGCATCATTTGGAGGTTTCGATAATGTAATGAGAGCCTACAAAGAGGCTCTCGATAAGGGATATAAATTTGGTATGTATGGTGATGCAATGCTTATTATCGATTAATTGTCGATAAAGCATTGCTGATTCTTACATTGAATTCATCTACACCGATTAAAGCAATTATATCGGCGACACCTGGCCCTTTGGACGCGCCTACTATGGCAAGTCGGAGGGCATTCATTATTTTACCCATTGGGGCTCCTTTTTCGGTAATGAATGTATGAATTTGCTCTTCTATATTCTCTTTTTGGAATGGTTCAATTCCGGCAATCATTTCCGAAATCTCATTGACTAAGGGAAGTATCTCGTCTTTCCAGAATTTCTTGATGCTGGTAGCATCATATTCTGTGGGTCTTTCAAAGAAGAAATGTGTAAGTTCCCAGAAATCGGATACGAAGTGGGCTCTGTCCCTTACTGACGATATTATTTTTTCAACCCATTCGGCATTCGGATTCTCTATTCCCTTTTTAGAGAGTATTGGTAGGAATTGTTCACATAATTCTTTATTGCTCTTTTGACGCAAGTATTCTTGATTGAACCATTTTGCATTGTCGGGATTGAATCTTGCCCCAGATTTTACAACTCTATCCAAAGAGAAACATTTTACAAGTTCTTCCAAAGAGAAAATTTCCTGTTCAGTTCCTGGGTTCCAACCAAGTAGGGCAATAAGATTGACAAATGCTTCCGGATAGTAGCCGTCTTCACGGTACCCGCGAGATATTTCCCCGGTTGCCGATACCCATTCCAAAGGAAATACGGGAAATCCGAGTCTGTCTCCGTCGCGTTTGCTTAATTTTCCTTTGCCATCAGGTTTTAGAAGGAGTGACAAATGTGCAAACTCAGGTTGTGTGTCCTGCCATCCGAATGCTTCATACAGCATATAGTGAAGCGGTAGGGATGGGAGCCATTCTTCTCCCCTGATTACATGTGACACCTCCATAAGATGGTCATCCACGATATTGGCAAGATGGTATGTAGGGAGCTGGTCTGCCGCTTTCCATAGCACTTTGTCGTCGAGAGTAGCAGTATTGATTTCAATCTCACCTCTAATCAGGTCATTCATCTTAACGACTCTGTTTTCGGGGTTTTTGAATCTTATGGTCCAATGATTTTCCTCCTCAAGTCTTTTTTTGCACTCCTCTGCATCCATGTTTAATGATGTTCTGAAGGAGAGTCTGTTGGCATGACCATACACAAAAGTTTCTCCTTTTGCTTCGCATTCTTTGCGGCGGGCATCTATTTCTTCAGGAGTATCAAAAGCGTAATATGCAAAACCGTTTTTTACCAATTCTTCTGCGTATTGGCGGTATAGTGGTTTCCTTTGTGACTGTCTGTAGGGAGCATGTGGATGCTTTTCCGATTTGGTTTCCACTACTTTGCCATTTTCATCTATTCCTTCGTCAGGAGTAATTCCGCACCAAGCAAGTGAGCGGATAATATACTCTTCTGCACCTGGAACGAATCGGTTGGAATCTGTATCCTCTATTCGGAGAATGAAGTCACCACCATGCTGTTTGGCGAAGAAGTAGTTGTACAATGCAGTTCTCATGCCTCCCATGTGAAGCGGACCTGTAGGGCTGGGGGCAAATCTTACTCTTACTCGTCTGTTGTTATTCATTTGCTTGTTCCTCTTTAATTCGTTGTTCTCTTGCTCTAGTCAATCGTGATAGGGCTGTTTCATTCTCATAATCTGAGATATTTATATCGTCAGTATAAATCGATATATCATTGATATTTATATGCCTTAGATTTCCTGTAGAGGCAGTATTGTCATTGTTGATCAGTGGGGTGAGTTCTATGCGGTTGGAGTCTTCAGGGGTATCTTCCACTGTAATCAGATTTTCCTCTGATATTTTGTTTTTTATCACTCTCGGCGGTTCAAAGTGCATAGTGAACCCTGTTGCCACCACTGTAATGCTGATGCTGCCGGGCTCTAAGCTGTTGTCAATTACAACTCCTCTCTTGAATTTTTCTATATCTTTACCGGTGTACTCTTTGATGTACTCCATTATCGCTTTCAATTCAGCAGCTTTTATACCATCATTTTCATTTGAGGAGATATTCACAAGGGCATTTTTCGCAGTTCTGAGGTCGAAATCATTTAATAGTGGAGATTTGAATGCTTCTTCGACAGCTTCCATTGCACGGTTTTCACCAAATCCTTTTCCCATACCCATAAGTGCCATTCCACTATCTTTCATAACCATCTTGACATCAGCCATATCAACATTGATATGTCCTCTGACGGTGATAATTTCTGTTATTCCTTTCACTGCAGTGGTAAGGACATTGTCAGCCTCTTTCAGAGCTGATATGAAGTCTATCTGACCATAGATGTCATATATCTTCTCGTTGTCTATGATTAGAAGTGAGTCAACATATTTTTTGAGTTCCTCAAGTCCATTATATGCTCTGTTAAGTGTCTCATATCCGTCATCTTTGAATGGGGTGGTAACTACTCCGATTGTCAGCAGTCCCATCTCCCGGGATACTTTTGCTATGACGGGTGCAGCACCTGTACCTGTACCACCACCCATACCGGCAGTGATAAAGACCATCTCAATATTGCTTCCGATAGATTTTTTGATCTCCTCTATAGACTCTATAGCTGCATTTCTCCCTTTCTCAGGATCACAACCTGCACCTAACCCTTTGGTGAGTACGGTACCAAGTTGGAGCTTGTCAATTGCGGGGAAGCCATCAAGGGCCTGTTTGTCTGTGTTGCAGATCAGGAACTCTACATCTTTGATCCCTTCTTCATACATTCGGCAAACTGCATTGCTTCCACCTCCTCCCACTCCAATAACTTTGATGCGGGCAGTATTGAAATCAATATTTTGGGGGACTAATTCATCTTCTATATACTGTGCCATAATCAGTCTCTTTTATAGTTTTCAGTAAATGTGTGTTGCGATGATAACATTTGTTTCATGCAAAAAAAATGTACTTATGCTTCATTATCTGAAGCAGTTGATTTGAAAATATCCGAAAGGGAGAATTTAAATCCTTTCTTCTTCTCCTGTTTCTTTTTCTTTCCGTTTGCAGAGTTATTCGTATTATTTCCGGATGCAGCGTTAGCGGGATCATCCTCAGTTTTCTCACCCCAGATATTGGTAAATTCAAGTTCACTCTCCTGAGGTTCGTTTTTGCTATCTGCAGCTCCGAGCAATATAAGTCCCACTGCAGTTGCTGCGGCAGGCTTGTAAATGTCATTGAGGGATGTGTTCAGAATATTCTGATTTCCGGGCATTGCAAGTCTGACATTCATCTTGCTTATTTCTTTTGCAAGACTCTGAATATGGTTGAGGGATGAAGAACCTCCGGTAATCACTATATTCTTGACTTTATCCTTGTAGCCTGACTTCTCAAGTTCGTGAAGAGCGGTGGCGATAATTTCACAAACTCTCGCCTCGATGGTTGCTGCCAGCAGTTTACATGGAATCTCCTGGGTAATATTGCCCATTTTGTCCTTGATACCTATATGCTTATTCTGAGGGGCCTGTTCACTAAGACAAGAACCCTGCTGTCTTTTAAGCAATTCCGCATTTTTAAAGGAAACAGAGCAAGTCTGCCTTATGTCCATGCTGATAGCATTTCCACCAAAGGGAATTATCGCAATATGTCTGATTATATGGTCGTAATATATAATCACATCAGATGTTCCTGCCCCAATATCAATCATAAGCACGCCGAGTTCTTTCTCGTCTTCGGTCAATACTGCTTCAGCTGAGGCTATTGGGCTGAGAATCATTTTCTTGATTGAAAGATTAGCTCTGTTTAGAACAGATCTTGTATGTGTGGCAGAGGAAGTTTTGCCGACAAAAATTTTGTATTTTCCATCAATCGAGTCTCCGTCCATTCCAACAATCTCTTTGCAGCCAATCTGCTCGTCCACATTATACGACTGGGGAATAACATGCAGAATTTGTTCAGTAGATGCCACAGGGGTGTTAAACATCTCCTCGATCATGGTCTGTACCTCATCCTCACTGATGAGCTGTTTATTGAATGAATTGTCGCGATTTCTATGAATAGTGTTCTCTATACATTTGAGATTGTGTCCGGAGATACCAACATAGACATCTTTAATTTTGCGGGGAGTGGTGTCCGGCATAGTGTTAATCTGTTCGTTCACATACTCCAATGTGGGATTCAGAGAGTCTATGACCTTCTGTATATTGACGACATCTCCTCTCATTATTCCTTGAGATGGAGCTTGATGGTATCCGATGATTTTTACGCCGGAGGGGGTGACCTCTCCGACTATGCTTACAACTTTTGCAGTTCCAAGGTCTATGGCGGCAATATATCTACTCATATTTGTTATTTTTTATTTTGTCGACTTCTTTTGGTACACACTATCTGATCAGAATATTTCAGGTTTACCTCTGAATATTTCTCCCAACCATGTACCGGTACAATATTTCTATAATAGGCTTCGAGTTTTGCGAGTTTGTATTCGTACCGATTCATCTGTCCGAATATAACTTTTTGATCTCCGACTCTATTATATAGGTTAAGATCCAAATTCCTCTCAACCTCAATCTGCTGGATTTGGGCACTCCAAAGCGGATGCCTGTTAATGTAAAGGATCATTTCCATCAACATCTCCAGCCATTGGCGGTTCTCTCCATGGTAAAATCCTCTGTAGTTCCTCTCAATATTCAAGGGAATTTCCCCCGAAATAATCGGAACATAAGAACTGAATGATTCTACGAGTGGCAGAATGTACATCTGTTCATCGATATAGAAACCACCATTGGCTGTTTCCAATCTTATCAAAGGTCTTCTCTGGCTCACTTCCACCCTCATATATCCCTCTCTGTCAAGAGATATGTTACAATGCTTTATGGCACTTCTGCCGGTGAGATGTTGCTCAAGCATATCAATGTCAATTTCGCTTCGAAGCTTCTCCATTGGGTCGATTCCGGATTTGGAAATCATAGTGAGTACCTCCTGACGTGAAACAAACCTATTGATGGCACTGTCGAGGATTGTCACTTCAATCTGATGGCAGCGGGTTTCCTTCTCCACTTTGTCGGTAAGAATCTCTGCGAAGACAAAATATCCGGCAAATAGGAGGAGCAAAAGAGTCCAAAGTATCGATGTTATGATTTTCTTAAACATACAATTCTGTCAAACAATGTTCAATAGGTTCTACTAATCTGTCAATGTCACCTGCTCCAAAAGTAACTAAAATATCCAATTCTTTTCTCTTAATCTCCTCAATTAATTCATTCTTTTGAATAACTTTAGCATCAGGACAAGTAATTCTTTCAAGAATCATCTCTGAATTAACCCCTGGAATAGGCTCTTCTCTGGCAGGATATATGGGGAGGAGTATTACAGAATCTGCTTTGGAGAGGCTTTGTGCAAACTCCTTGTAAAAATCTTTTGTCCTGCTGAAAAGGTGAGGCTGGAATACCGCACAGAGTTTTCTGGAGGGGTATATTCCTTTTATTGATGAAATGGATGCTGCCAGTTCTTCAGGGTGGTGTGCATAATCATCTATATACAGGATTCCATTCTTTTCAAATCTGATATCAAATCTCCGTTTTACTCCGCAGAACGTCTTCAGAGCTCTCTTTATATTTTCGGCGGATGTGCCGTGAAGATATGCTACGGCAGCAGCGGCTACAGCATTTTCAACATTAACCTTTCCTGGAACACCTACAGTACAACCCTCTATAGATTCTCCGTTGAGGTAAAGTGAAAATACAATTCTATTGTTCTTGTCCATTGTGATATCATAAGGGTAGAAATCTCCCCCGTTGTCGTACGAGTAAGTGTAACAGCGGGCAGAAATCCCCGAGAAGTGCTCCTCCAACCCTTTCTTGACCACTAAACTCTCACTGACGCCTGACGCAAACTCCACAAATGCTTGCCTTAGCGTCCGGGTATCGTTGTAGATGTCAAGATGATCTGCATCCATAGAGGTTACTGCAGCGATTGCAGGTTTTAGCTGAAGGAAAGAACGGTCAAATTCATCAGCCTCTGCCACAAGTATATCACTCTCGGATAAGATTAAATTTGTTCCATAGTTTTTGGAAATACCCCCAAGGAACGATGTAGCACCCTCTCCGCTGCTCTGAATTATATGGGCGAGCATTGTGCTGGTAGTGGTTTTTCCATGAGTCCCTGATATGGCAAGGCATT
Organism: Bacteroidales bacterium; assembly: GCA_017501525.1. Taxonomy (GTDB): domain Bacteria; phylum Bacteroidota; class Bacteroidia; order Bacteroidales; family UBA932; genus Coprenecus. The sequence continues at coordinate 66,361 of JAFVWT010000004.1, forward strand.
TTTTCTCTGAGGCTATCTCCCCAAGAGCCCTGGAACGCTTGATGATTTTGTATCCCTTTTCAAAGATAAAAACCATCTCTTCCATGTCTGCAGGAACTGCAGGGGTGTATATGACAAGAGTATTCTCAATATCCTTTGGAATAGCTTCAATATCAGGTGAAAAGTGAATAGCTATTCCCTCTTTGACAAGCTCGTCAGTCAAAGAAGAAGGGGTTTTGTCATAGCCAGAGACATTGTATCCTGCGTGGTTATAATATCTCGCTATGGCACTCATTCCGATACCTCCAATCCCAATAAAATATACATTCCTTTTCATAGGACTACTTTGTTACGAGTTTAAGTATTTCTTGAGCTATTTGTGTGGCGGCATCCGGCTTTGCCAATGCGAGAATATTTCTCTCCATTTGACCGATTTTGCCACCATCTTTGAGCAAATCCTCAATTGCATTTCCCAATTCGATATCGGCGTTGGCATCCTTGATCATAAGAGCTGCATCCGAATTTACGAGAGCCATTGCGTTATGGGTCTGGTGATCTTCAGCCACGACAGGGGAGGGGACAAAAATTGTCGCCTTGCCTGCTGCGCAAAGCTCAGATATCGTGCCGGCCCCTGCCCTTGATACTACTATTGTGGCCAAAGCCATGGCATGCTCCATATTGAAAATAAAGTCGCAGTTAAGGATATTTCCTATCTTTCTCGAGTTTTCATCGATAATGGTTCCTCCATTTGATTTGAAAAATTCGACTGTCTCATTGTGATATCCTTTACCACTTTGCCAGATTATCTGATATGGGAGATCACCTTTGGTCAGTAGAGCAATATTCTTGAAAACTCTGTTGAGAGTGCCACATCCAAGGCTTCCACCGACAACAAGGACAGTGGGGTAATCGCTGCTCAGACCAAAATATTCGGCTGCAGGAATCTTATCCTCGGGGGTATAGGGATGAATATTTGCCCTGATAGGATTACCTGTAAAGATTATCTTGTCGGCAGGGAAAAATCTCTCCATATTGGGGTATGCTACACATATTTTCTTCACCCTTTTTCCCAATATTTTGTTTGTCAGTCCTGCGTATGAGTTCTGTTCTTGAATCAGACAAGGGATGTTATTAGAAGAAGCTTTCCAAAGCATTGGGGCACTTGCATATCCTCCGACACCTACAACTACATCCGGTCTGAATGAGTTGATTATATCTTGTGCTTTGTTCAAGCTTTTGAGGACTTTGAACGGTAGTTTGAGATTTGATATGGAGAAACTCCTTTGAAGTCCTGCAACAGGTAGACCTATTATGGGGTATCCTGCTGCCGGTACCTTTTCCATTTCCATCTTGCCGATTGCCCCCACAAACAAAATTTCAGTGGTCGGATCAACTCTCTTCAGTGAGTCAGCGATAGATAAAGCGGGGAAAATATGCCCTCCTGTACCCCCGCCGCTTATAATTACTTTTGCTCCCATAATCTGATTTTAACCGTTTGTTTTCTCTGTATTGGATACTTCTATTGTTCTGTTAATGGAGAGGATTATTCCAAATGCAACACTCATAACGACAAGTGCAGAACCTCCCTTGCTTATCATCGGTAATGTCTGTCCTGTAACGGGAAGAAGACCCACATTTACCATGATATGAAGAAATGCCTGTATGGCAATAAGTGTGCATAAACCCATTACAGTGATGACCGAAAATGTCTTATTGCACGATTGGGCAATAATAATGCAGCGGACTATAAACCACAGGTACAATAATATCACTATAATACCTCCGATGAGTCCATATTCCTCAACTATGATTGAGAAGATGTAATCATCATAAGCATTTGGTAATGTATCTCTTACAAAGCTATTTCCGGGGCCTCTTCCGGTGAAACCCCCGAGCTGGATAGCATCAATGGCCTTTTCTCCCTGGAACTCCTTCTCTTTCTTTTTCATAAGTTCCTCGTAAGACATGTTTTCCTCATTGTCGCCGCTGAAGAAGCGTTCCACTCGAGCTTCTACTGTCTCGATTCTTGAGAACATTCCGGTGGTTTTATTAATAACAACTACCCCTGCAAACACTGCCAAAGCAATGGGAATGGTGTAGAGTATGAACTTCTTGTTGATTTTTGAAGAAAGGAGGATTATTGCCACCACTATGGTAATGATAATGGTCACAGATGCACTTCCCATAAGGCATAAAAGCAACATTGCGCCAATTGGTATAACTATTTTCAGAAAATACTCCTTGAAGGTGTCTAATTTGTACACTTCCAATATTCTTGCAAGGTAAAGGACAACGGTAATTTTTGCAATCTCTGAAGGCTGGACATCTACCGGACCGAGTGAAAAACTTCTCATTCCTCCGGTAAGAATGGGAACTATAAGCAGTGCCATTGAACCCCCGAATATCAGATATGTCAATTTCCTGTAAACTCCAAGATTTATCCTGTAGCATATCAGTAAAATGATAAATCCAATCAGGTAAAACAGAAATTGTTCTGCCATATATCCAAATGGAGATTCGTCATACCGGTAAGCCAATGCACTCGTTGAGGAGTATACAACCAGAAGCGAGATCATCGCAAAGCATGCTATAATCAGCCATATTACTTTATCTCCTTTTAATTTACCGGCGAGATTCTTGAATTTCTGTTCTGCCTTATTTAGTGTGTTTCCCATAATTATAACTCCTTAACGGCTTCTTTGAATTGTCTTCCCCTGTCTTCGTAATTCTTAAATAAATCAAAGCTTGCGCAACAAGGAGAGAGTAATACTACATCCCCATCTTGAGCCAACTCGTATGCTTTCTGAACGGCCTCCTTCGCAGAAAGTGCGTCTGTAATTATCTTTATTTTTCCTTCAAAGCTCTTGTGAAGTTTTGTATTGTCCTTTCCTAAACATATAAGAGCCTTCACTTTGGCCTGTGCAAGTTCATATAGTTCACTGTAGTCGTTTCCTTTGTCGGTCCCTCCTGCAATCCATATTACCGGTTTGTCCATGCACTCAAGGGCATACCAGCTTGAATTGACGTTTGTCGCTTTTGAGTCATTTATATATTGCACTCCTTTTATGGTAGATACATTCTCAAGGCGGTGCTCAATATTTGCAAAGGTCGCAAGGCTTCTGCGGATTACCTCATTGGTGATATTCATGATCTTACCTGTAATGGCAGCGGCCATGGAGTTGTATATATTGTGACGTCCCCGTAGAGAAAGTTCTTCAGTGGGTATAGAGTATTCTTCTTCGCAATATCTGACAGTAAGTTTGTTTTTTAATGTAAAAGCACCCTGCTCGACCTCCCTATTCTGTGATATTGGAAACATTTTTGCTCTTGTCACTATCTCTTTAATATGTCCTATGGTTACCTGGTCATCATCACAGAAGATGAAACAATCCTTTTCAGACATATTTTGAGTGATGCGGAATTTGGCTTTTATATAATTCAGCATGTTGTGGTCGTAGCGGTCCAGGTGGTCGGGTGTGATATTGGTGATGATTGCAATATCTGCCTTGAAATCAAACATTCCATCTAATTGGAAACTGCTCAGTTCCAGAACATAGATATCATAATCCTTGGTTGCGACCTGAAGGGCGTAGCTGGCTCCGATATTCCCTGCAAGACCCACATTCAATCCTGCATTCTGAAGAATATAGTATATCAGGGAAGTGGTGGTAGTCTTACCATTGCTACCTGTGATACATATTTTCTTGGCTCTGTCATATCTTCCGGCAAACTCAATTTCGGAGATTACAGGAATACCCAAAGCAATCGCCCCTTTGACAATCGCTACACTGTCAGGTATGCCCGGACTCTTTATTATCTCATCTGCATTGAGAATTTTCTCAGGAGTATGTCCTCCCTCTTCAAAAGGAATTTCATATTTCCCAAGCATCTGCTTTGCCTGGTCGGTCAAAGTGCTGAAATCAGACAGGAAAGTGTCAAAACCTTTTACCTTTGCCAATACTGCTGCACCAATTCCGCTCTCGCCTCCTCCCAAAACTACGATTCTTTTCATATTTATCGTATTTTAAGTGTTATTAATGTTAAACAAGCCAATATTATACTTATAAGCCAAAATCTCATTGTGATTTTTGCTTCATGCATCTTGCGTTTCGGAACAAATTTTACCATCCCTTTCACATTGTCAGGTTTTTGGAAATGGTGATGGAGAGGGGAGGACATAAATATTCTTCGGGGCTCCCCATACTTCTTTCTGGTGTATTTGTAGTAGAATCTCTGGATGATGACAGATGCTGCCTCTGCGAAAAATATTCCACAAAGGATCGGGAGCAACAATTCCTTTCTTATAAGAACGGCTGCTACACCTATAATTCCACCTAAAGCGAGACTACCTGTATCTCCCATAAAGACTTGGGCAGGGTAGGAGTTGTACCATAAAAATCCCAATAATCCCCCGACCATTGCGGCAAGGAAGACCACTATCTCGTCAGCTCCTGGGATGAACATTATGTTGAGGTAGTCAGAATATATTGCATTTCCTGAGAGGTATGCCAATGCACCTAAGGTTGCCCCGACTATTGCAGATACCCCTGCAGCAAGACCATCCAATCCATCTGTAAGGTTTGCACTATTGGAAACCCCTGTGATAATGAATGTTATGGCAATTACATAAATGGCAACCTGAACAAACTCTTTAACTTTTCCGGAACCAAATGCGAGCCAGGCATAATCAAATTCATTGTTCTTTACGAATGGAATTGTTGTGAGGGTATTCAAATGGTCCTCCTGCACTGCAATCGTTATTCCCACGACAAGTCCTAAAAGCACCTGAGACATTATTTTGTATTTACCGCTAAGCCCTTCTTTATTTTTCTTGAATACCTTTATATAGTCATCGGCAAATCCCAGGGCCCCAAGCCATATCAATGTTAGCAAAAGCAACTGAATATATATGTTTGTCAAATCTGCAAACAACACTACAGGGATGAATACAGATAGAAGTATAATGATCCCTCCCATAGTGGGGGTCCCTTTCTTTGAGAACTGGTCATTCAGCCCAATATCTCTGATTTCATCGGAAATTTGTTTCTTTTTCAGAAACTTGATAATGGAGTTACCTATTATCATAGAGATGATTATGGCAAAAATGCTTGCAAATATCCCTCTTACTGAGATATATTGCATTAATCCTGCTCCGGGGAAATCAATATATTGAAAATGTTCAAACAGATGGTAAATCATACTCTCGTCTTTATTTGTTATGTTGCTTCAATACTTTGAGTGCTTCTTCCTTGTCGTCAAAGTGACTCTTGACTCCATTTATAATCTGGTAATCTTCGTGACCTTTGCCCGCGAGCAACACGATTGCCCCTTTGGGTGCAGTCATTATTGCCACTCTGATGGCTTCAGCCCTGTCGCAGATAAACAATGTCTTGCTCATCTGATTCTCATCTATACCTTTTTTTATATCTTCTATTATCTCAAAAGGATTCTCAAAACGGGGATTGTCTGATGTAACCACAACCCTGTCAGCATATTTTGCACACACTGTACCCATTTCGCCCCTTTTGGTTTTGTCTCTGTTTCCTCCACAGCCAAACAAGCATATAACCTGATTTTCTCCCGCAATTTCCTTAAGTGTTATAAGGACATTTTCCAGTGCATCTGGGGTATGGGCATAATCTATTACAACAGTAATATCATTCTCTCCCTTGATGTATTCAAGTCTGCCGGCGACAGCCTCAAGATTACTCATAGTGACAAGAACTTCATCCTTGTCTCCTCCAAGAAGCATCGCTGCGCCATATACCGCACCCAAATTGTAGGCATTATGCTTTCCTATAAACTTCGTCCACACCTGTGTGCCGTTAATCTCTATCAGTGACCCCTCAATGGTGCTCTCGATTATTTTAATCCGGAAGTCAGCCATATTGCCTACAGAATAGGTATATCTGCAGGCTTTTGTGTTTTGGAGCATTACATTGCCGTTTCTGTCATCACTGTTGGTTAGGGCAAAAGCATCTTTTGGGAGTGAGTCAAACAGCAGTTTTTTACATCTTATATACTCAGCAAATGTCTTGTGGTAATCGAGGTGATCATGGGTCAAGTTCGTAAAAATTCCACCTCTGAAATGCAGTCCGGCAACTCTTCCTTGTTCCAATGCGTGGGAACTCACCTCCATAAAACAAAATTCTCCCCCTTTTTCTACTAATAGATTGAGCAATCTGTTGATTGTGATGGTGTCTGATGTGGTGTTTTTCGTTTCGAATCTCTCTTTATCTACAAAATTGGCAATGGTGGAGAGTAATCCGCAGCAATATCCCATGTTGCTGAAAAGTCGGTACAAAAGGGTTGCTATAGTTGTCTTTCCGTTTGTTCCGGTCACTGCCACTAAAGAGATTTTATCGGATGGATTGTCGAAAAACTCTTTTGCAATATATGGTGTCGATATGTAGGTATCGGCGATTCTGATTCCTGTCACCCCTTTCTCACAGATAAGCTTTGTGGCTTGCGGGTTGTCATATATAATGGCTCTTGCACCTGCCTCAATAGCTTTTTCGATAAATGAATGTCCGTCACAATCATGCCCTTTGATTGCGATGAATGCCCCCGATGGGATTACCTTGCGGGAATCGGATTCAATGTCGCATATCTGTGTAGCCAGGCCGTCGCTGCCGACTACTTCCAGAATCTCGATATTCTTTAATATTTCGCCAATCTGTTTCATTTACTCTCTTCTCTATCTATTTTAAAACCAATCTCACAACACCGGCGCCGTCGCACTCTTCACCGGGTGCGGGACTCTGTGAATAAACCTTTCCACTTCCTTTGAATGTTACTTTATATCCTTGGTTTTCAAGAAAATATAAGGCGTCTTTCAATCCCATTCCCAAAACTGACGGCATGGTGTGGTCATCAATCTCAATATCGTTGCAGCTGATATTTCCATCACTCTGACCAATACATACCCATCCCCCTTTTTTTATGTTGAGGTTGTCGTGGATTGGAACATAATCGAGTACAGTACTCAAATCAGATGCTCTTCCCGGAGCAATCACAGGATTGTCAGGGGCATTTTGGGAACCCCTTTCCAGAGGTTCATTCCATTGGGGATTCAGAGCATATATTTTGTCTGCCAGATTTTTGAAGATAGGTCCGGCCCAGTCTCCACCATAGTAGTCTTTCTTGATCTTTTTTGTGTAAAGAACTACAATGCAGGAATATTTGGGGTCATCTGCGGGGAAAAATCCTGCAATTGAGGCCTGGTGCATCTTATACCCCTCTTTGTCCTCGTATCCTCCATCAAATGAGATTCTTGCTGTTCCTGTTTTTGCAGCGATTTTATATCTTGGGTCGTTTAATTTTCTTCCGGTACCATTTTCTACCACACCCCTTAGGGCTTGTGTGGCTTCTCTGACTGTCTCTTTCGAACAAATTGAACCACTTACTACTACAGGGTCAAACTTCTCATATACGATACCATCCCTTTCGTAGCTCTCAATAAAATAGGGTCTCATCATCTTTCCACCATTTGCAATGGCATTATAAAAGGTCAGTGTATGTAATGGTGTGAGAGTGAGGGCATATCCATATCCCAAACTTGGCAATGACGATTTTGACCAGAATATTTTGTCGTCAGGAGTAGTAATGGATGCATACCCCTCGCCCCGGATGTCAAGGTTTAGCTTTTCCACCAATTTCATATTGTGAAGCCTCTCGACATAATCTTCAGGATGCTTTTCATAGGCATTGACGACCATTTTTGCAAAAGCGATGTTAGATGATTTTTCAAAAGCCTGTTGTACTGACAATTTTCCGTAACCACCTTTACGGGTATCTTTTATGTCATATCCGGCATAACTCCACACTCCGTTGCCGGTGTCAATTGAATCGTTCAGGTCATAATAGTCATCTTCAAGCAGAGCTACCAATGCTGCCAATTTTAGGGTGGATCCAGGTTCTGTAGGATGGCCGATGGCATAGTTGTAGGTTTCGTCAAATGTTCCGTTAGCCTTCTTGAACAGATTGGCACTTGCCCTGACTGCACCTGTCTTGACATCCATTACAATTGCAGTACCTCCGTTGAAATCGGGACTCAACTCAAGTTGTTTTCTGAGTTCACTCTCAGCGGCCTCCTGTATATATACATCAAGAGTAGTGCGAATATCATATCCGTTTTCAGCCGGAATATATGGTTCCCCGTTGGCAGGAATCCAGTTCCCTCCCGTAGTGAAATAAATGGTCTGCTCCCCACTTTTCCCCTCAAGTTTATGATTGTGGCTTATCTCAATACCGGTTCCCGACATACCTTCACTTATGTATCCGACGGTCCTGTATCCCAAATTTCCGAATGGATATGTACGCTTGGTCTTATCTTCAAGTCTCAGCCCTCCTTTGTATGCACCCAATGAGAAGATAGGGAGGCTTTTGATATATTCAACTTCAGTCTGGTCTATTCTTTTCCTTGTAACCAGATAGTATCTTCTGTTGTTGTTCTTCGCCTTTGTAAGACTGTCTTTGTACTGCTTGGCGGTTTTGTCTTTAAAGTAGTTTGCCAATGCTCTTGAAAGGGCATTTATGTCGGCCTTGAAGATAGAGTCGTTGACAACTTTCGAGTCCCATCTGATCTCGTATGAGGGGACAGATATAGCAAGGGGTCTTCCGTCATGCGATAGGATGCTCCCTCTGGTAGCAGGAATTTTCTCTTTCTTGTAAATATCGTCCGAACGGAGAATATCGTTTGATAGATATTGCAAGAACAGTATCCGCAATGTGATGATTGCACCAATCACTAATGCGGTGTAGTATATCCCTTTGAATGTTTTTACATAATTATGTTGAGAACCGTTTGCCATCTTAATCTCTTCAATTTAAACTCATCAGTCAATCAGTACAATGGTAGGAGGGTCAGAAGGTGGTACAAGAGTAGAGCGTTCCTTTTTTAAATTGGTCTCTATTTCTCCCCGTTTGCTCAGATATTGCAATCTGGTAAACTTTCCCAAATATTCGGAACGTAACTCAAGTATCAATTTTTCATTCTTCTCAACATTTCTCTTGGTGTTCCTTATTCCGAATAGAAGCGAAATGTAGAGAATAATGAGTAGAAAAAGGAAAATCATATATTTCCAATTTCTCAAAATCAATCTTTTCAGAAACTGACCGTTAATTATATCTACAATTATATTTGCCATCTTTAAACTTTCTTATTGCTTAATTTTTTTAGCAACCCTCAGTTTTGCACTGCGGGCTCTGGTGTTGTCTGCTATTTCCTCCTCACGAGGTAAAATCGGTTTTCTTGTAACAAGTTCAAATGGTGAATTTTTCCTTCCGAACAAATCTTTATCTTCTTTACCCTCAATATTCCCTGATCTGAAGAAATTTTTTACCATCCTGTCTTCAAGTGAGTGGTAGGTTATCACAGATATCAATCCATTCGGTTTTAAGGCATTCATGGCGCTATTGAGAAATTGCTCAAGTGCCTCCATCTCTCCATTTACCTCTATTCTAAGGGCTTGGTAAATTTTGGCCAGGAATTTATGTTCAGCGGTAGGAGGAAGGATCTTCTCTATGGCACTGTTCAGGTCAAAAGTGCTTTTTATCTCCTTGGTCTCCCTTGCCTTGCAAATGAGCCAGGCCACCTTTTTACTGTTTTCCAACTCTCCGTAGAGTTTGAATATCTTGCTTAATTCTTCTTCAGAGTAGGTGTTGAGTATCTGGGCAGCAGATTTTTTTGACAAGGTGTTCATCCTCATGTCTATCTCAGAGTCGAATCTGAATGAAAAGCCTCTTTCAGGGGTATCAAACTGATGGGATGAAACCCCCAAATCTGCCAAAATACCATCCACGCCATCAAAATTGTAGTAGCGGACAAAATTGTTTATGAACTTGAAATTGTTATGAACAGTTATCAATCTGTTGTCTTTAGGGGCATTGGCAATAGCATCTGAATCCCTGTCAAAGGCAATCAGACGTCCATTTGGGCCCAATCTCCTAAGAATCTCTTTAGTGTGTCCTCCACCACCAAGTGTGGCATCGGCATAGATTCCATCGCTTAGGACATTGAGAGCATCTATACTCTCTTGTAAAAGTACGGGTGTATGGTAGCTGGACATGACATTCAAAGGTCTATGATGGTTATCCTAAAACTTTTTCTGCTAACGACTTATACTCTTCTCCGCGAACAATGGATGAATTGTAGTTTTCTTTTGCCCAAAGCTCTATTTTAAAATATTTCCCTGCGAATACCACTTCCCTGTCGGCTCCTATTGAGTCAAGCAGAACTTTTGGAATAGAAATTCTTCCAAATTTGGCATCAGGCTCGACTATGGCTGTGTCGCTCATATAACTTCTCCAGAACAGAGAATGCTCTTTGTTGAAAAAGTTAAGTCTTGCCTTTATCGATTCTGTCTCTTTCTCCCACTGTTCGTAAGTGAGAATTTCAAGGCAAGGCTCAAAAATATCTTTCTTGATGACTAAACGGATGGTCTCTTTACTTCCCAAAGCAGACTTGAAAGCAGATGGGAAGACCAATCTGCCTTTGTCGTCAATCTTTGCCATATAGTCATTTATGAAACTTGCCATACCTCTTTAAATACTTCTGCAAAAGTAAGTAAAAAATTTCCAAAGTTTTCCACAATGTTCCCTTTTATTCCACAAAAATGACAAAGATGGTTGGTTTCCTACGATGTTAAGTCTTTAAACAACTGATAATCAGTAATAAAAGAGAGTGTAATATTTTTTGAAAAAATCGGCAGAGAGTCTCGATTTTACTCCAATGGCGGAAGTTATTAAGAAGTTATTAACAATTGGAAATCAGGAAGAATTGATACTCCTTCTCCGCGAAACTGGAAGGAGTTCCGGCTCTTTTCAGGTCTATATCCTGCAGTCAGATTCCATTTTCTTCTGTTCGAGTAGTATTTCGCGGAAATCACCGTATAATTGTGAACTTACTTCCCAGATGTATTCATCCTCACTACTGCAAAGTTTTCCCAAACCTTGTAGTGCCTTTTCGGCAAAAGGAAATAAATTCTCTTCCTTTCCTACCCTGAAGGCGGTTTTGCGTAGCACCGTTTCAAACAGTTTTAGTGCCATGTGTTCGTCGCACTCCCTTTCTGCTATGGAAATCAGTGCCTTGAAGAGAGGCTCCTCGCCGCAGGTCTGTTTTATCTCATCGATAATCTCGTTTGTAAATTCATCGGATAACCAGATATTTCCATTTTGGTCGGTAGAGGCTACTTTTTCGTATGATATATATTTTCCCATAACTGAATTTTAACATTATATGGTGTTGGGATTTTGAATTTGTGACAGGCTGGGCAAGAAAAATTTCGCTTGACGAGTATTATGTGAATTTTTTGGAGGGCATTTCTATGGTCTTGTAATAAAAGACTTTGTGGGGATTTATCGAGTCTCGGATTTTGGAATCCAAGCTTGGGGTGTGGAATTTTTATAGCTCCCCTTTGATTTTTTTTATATCGGATGCAACGGATATGAATCTTGTGCATCTATAATGTAAATCTTAACCGTATCTTTATATTTGCTTTACCATTGATGCCACTTTTGGAGTGGCATTTTTTTTGGAGGAATATGCTCCGTAAATTGAACCTTTATTAAAACAAAACTAAAATAGTGCAAATATGTTGAAAATTGGAGATAAGGCCCCTTATTTTGAGGCAGTTGATCAAGATGGAAAAAAGATTTCCTTAAACGATTACAATGGTAAAAAGCTGGTATTGTATTTCTATCCGAAAGATAGTACCCCCGGTTGTACAGCTGAGGCTTGTAATCTTAGAGATAATTACGACAGATTTATCTCGCAAGGTTATGAGATATTGGGAGTCAGCAAAGATTCTGAGAATTCTCACAAAAAATTCATAGAGAAATATTCATTGCCATTTTCCCTCCTTTCCGATAAAGATTCCATTATTCAGAAGGACTATGATGCGTGGGGATTGAAAAAATTTATGGGAAGAGAGTTTATGGGTACACTACGTAAGACGTATGTGATAAATGAGGAAGGGGTAATTACCGATATTATTGAGAAAGTAAATACAAAAACCCATACAGATCAGATTCTCAAGTAAACTTCCACAGATGCTGTGTTCCGCCCAATTTTGAAAGATTTACTATCTATTCCTTTCATTTTTCATTTGTTGATTTATGGTATAGCTATTCTTTTTGAAAATGCCTTACGGGTGTATGAAACCAGATAATTAGTTAAATTTAATCATATAATAAATAGAATTATATAATTCTGAGAAAATCTGATTATATTTGTCATTGTTAATAGAACAGCGCTCAGTTACGATTTACAATATTAAACGATACAAATTTTATGAAGAAAACACTATTTATTGTCGCTTTGGTTGCCATCATTTTCAGTGGATGTACCAAGCAGAAAAGTCAGGAGCCTTCACTGCAACTGACCTCGGAGCCCACATTGCAATTTGATGAGAATGGAGGACAATTGAGAATTACTTACGAATTACTCAATGTAGATGAATCTGCGCAGGTCTCGATTTCTTATACTGAAGATTGGTTTGAGGCGACTGAAACTCAGAGGGGAACTATACTGGTAGATGTAGAAAAGAATACTCTTCTGGAAGAACGCACCGGTACAATTGTCATTACTTATGAATCCCTTTCTGAATCGGTAGTCATCAGGCAATCGGCTTCGTCTGAGGATAATTCGCTTGAGTTGGGAATGTTGGTAGGACAATATAACGGTAATAAGTATTCAGCTGTTCCTAATTACTATTTTTGTCTGACAGACAATGGTTTTGAAACAAAAGAGGATCCTCTTCCCAATTCTATCTATTACCGCATAGATTTATATTCCGAACAGGTTCCCGAGGATGTGAAAAACATCAAGATTCCGAATGGCACCTATACTCTGGATCTGCAGAATACTTATGCTGACGGAACATTTTCTCAGGAGTATAGTTTCTACCTTGCAACAGGTGAACGTGCGACAAATGAAGATGCTCTCTTCTTCAGTGAAGCTACTCTATATGTTACAGACGATAAAGTGCAGCTTATGGCTGTTACCGAGGATGGTCAGTTGCATAATGTAGTTTTTAACGGAGAGTATATTCTTGAAAATAAATCTGGTCAGGGAGAAGGTATCCTTTCTGATTTGACTGATGACTACGAAGCTCAGGTAAGCAATAACTTTGCAATTTGTGAGTTTTATGGAGACTTCTATGGTTGTGGATATGGAAACTGGATGATTCTTTTAAGAAACCCTGAAGGTGGAGATGAAATCCAATTGGATTTCTTGTATGAAGGCAATAGTTTTGATGCAGGTTTTGCAGGAAATTATGTGTGTAAGTCTGATTTCTCTGAAATGACTCTTACTCCAGGTTATCCTGAGGGCTCCGGATATGTGGGATGTTGGTACTTCGAGCAGATCGATGGATCGTTGTCGGGACGTAAAGCTCCTTTTACAGAGGGTAGTACAATGACAATTACCGATAATGGAGATGGAACATTCACAATAGCGGTGCTGGCTTATGACGATACACCTGAGAGACATGAGTTGACATTTGAATGGACCGGTCCTATCGAAGCGGAAGATTATAGCTATATGTTCAATGCACCTCCAGCTCCGGTAACCCCTTTGAAGGTTTATGCCAGATAGATGCTGGTAACCATATAACGATTTGCAATCAGTACACTCTCCGCCACGACATGCTCTGGCGGAGATTTGTCGTTTAAAAGGATAATTATTGGTATTTCTCTTGTTAAACTCATATTATTTTGTAATTTTGTTGAGTATTAATTTTAAAATTTAAACATTATGGCAAATCAAATTTGGAAAGCGAGTGTACAAAAAGCGTTTTACGGCTTTGTGGGTTATACTCTTCTATCAGGAGTAGTAGGTGGTATTATATCTTTAACATCTGCTGCTGCAGGAGCAGCATCTTTGCTTAGTGGCGGAGGTGGTGGAGCAATGCTTGGTCCTATTATCGTAGGTATTTTAGCTTTGGTAGCATACGTATATTACTTCTTGGGTATCAAGGGAATGAAAGAAGGATCTGTAGGCTCTATATTTGAAGAGGGAGCTGCACAACTTTATAAAGGTGCATTGCTCGGTCTTATCGGTGCAATCGTATCAATCATTCCTCTAATCGGTTTTGTGGGCAGTATCGTTTCATTGATAGGTTTTATTTTCATGTTGCTTGCATTCGGCAAACTTAAAAAATTGCAGGCAAGTGAGTATATAACCAAAGGAGCTAAACAATTGTGGATTTCAATGATAGTACAGTTGGTGGCTGTAGTTATAGGTTTGATTCCTTTTGTAGGAGGTATCATTGCGATGATTTGTAGCATCGTTGTATTGGTACTTTCGTTCCTTGGCTGGAGAAACCTTTCAAAATCAGAAATTTAAACATTTATCAATTAGTTTATGACATCTGCAGAGATTTTCTTTGCAGATGTTTTTCTTTTATAACTGACTCATTTTCAAGTATGAATAGATTTGCGAGTTGTCTTATTCCGGTTCTATCCCTTCTTATAGTTGCCGGTTGTGGGGGAGGGCCTTCCCAGGCAAATGGACAACGTCCAAAGAAATACTCTCTTCCCGAGGTGCCATCAATGATTCAAGGAGATGAGCTTCGAAAGGAGTATCTGCTGACTCATTATTGGGATCTCGTTGACTTTACTGATACAACCTCCTTTCAGAAATATTCTGTGGAACCGTTTTTTCGGGATTATATAGTATTGGTCAACTCAGTGGATGCTGACAAGTCGCAGAAAGTTATTACTGAGTTTTGGAAGGAGAAATGTCCATTTGGGACTCCTGTTTCACATTATTTTATATCATTGTTTGAAAAATATTTAGGCAACCCCAATTCTCCTTATCGTAATGATTCAAATTATATTGCTTTCCTAAGGTGTATGGTCGGATATTATCCTGCTGACTCCCTTGATTCCCGCCGTTATGAGGATAAATTGACTTTGGAACTCAAGAACCTTCCCGGTACCATGGCTGCAGATCTCTCTTTGCTGTCATGTAATGGTTCCACTTTTGAGCAAATTTCACTCCACTCTCTTAAATCAGATTATCTGCTCCTTTATTTCAATAATCCGGGTTGTACAGATTGCCAGAGGGTGACTTCTATCCTTAGTGGGCAATTGGCTCCTATACTCAATCAAAATGGGATTCTTGTGGTTTCAATTTATCCTGATGATGATTTTGAGCAATTCAGAGAATATCATTTACCATCTGAGTGGGTTAAGACCATTGACCTTCAGCAGCAAATCAATCTTCAGCAACTCTATTATTTGAAGGCAATCCCTACCCTTTATTTGCTTGATAGAGATAAGCGAGTCGTTTTGCGCGATTGTACTGTTGAACAACTTTATAGACTCTTTGTCGCTCAATCGCATATTTGAACATCAACAAATCGGGGCCAAATATCATCCCTGCCCTGACACCGTTGTCCCCGAGCTGACTATTTCATAGTCACTTTTAAGTCATCCCCGACTTGATCGGGGATCTCGGGGTTCTCTGGAACATAAAAATCAAGGCAAAGGAGGTTAATGTTCCTTTGGGTATCTGGTTGGCGGGAGGGTGTGGTTTTACCTTGTAGGTCGTGGTTGGAATGGAGGGTGGTGGTGTTGGACTTTTCGAAGGGTCGCGGCTTTGCCGCTTCCTTCTCTTTTACAACCCCCAGACCCCCTTTTTAAGGGGGCATTAGTCGCTGCGCTCCTACGCTCTTGTGTTTTGCTTTTGGGTTTGTCTATAAATGGTCGCTAAATGTGACGATGTCATCCCCAACCTAACGAAGTCATCCCCGACCCCGATCGGGGATCTAATCCGTTACCGTCATCCCCGACTTGATCGGGGATCTCAAAACAATCACCCCAGTGTTGCAAGATTAGTCAGAGTCCGTTATTACCGACCTTGATGGAAAGAGATACCCGGTCGAGCCGGGTATGACGTATGTGGTAGCGGAGTTCTGGTCAGTCCAGGCATGACGCAAATAGTAACTATGTTCCGATTTTACGTTCAGTAAACTCCGCTTCTTAGGGCTTTCCTACCCTGCAACTATATCTTTTTATTCAATCTCCAAACAAAAAGGGGATGACTAATTTCTTTTTTAGCCATCCCCTTTTAAGGTATATTGTCAAAGTTGACTTTATTTTCTGATATTTCTTATTTCAGCAGCATTCTTTCTGATGAGATTCATCTGGTCAATCTCTCCTCTGAGGTCTTCTTTTATTACAGGACCTGTCCATTCACCGGTGATAACATTTCCTTTGTCATCAACCATATCAAATACAAAGTGATAATTCTCATCACCTACATTCGAAATTGTCACTTGACCGCTTGAAATAGGTGCGCTATGTGTTGAGTAACCCTCATGGTCAGGTGTCAAATCTCCATAATATGTGAATAATACACTATTTGCGTAGTCAATGAAACCGGGATACATTGTATATTCTTGTGTTTTCCATTCAATATTGAATGTTCCTTGAGGAGTTTCTGTTCCATTGTCTTCGTGTAGTAGAAGTTCAGTTGTGAACATATCTCCATAACCTGAAGGATATTGGTCGTTTGCACCATATATCATAATGAACCACGAGTCGTGTTCCTCATCCACTTGATTTCCGAAAAGGTACATATAACATTGGGTCTCTTCAGGGAAATTGTATGTATGGTCTTCAGTCATTGTACTCCAAGGTCTTTGGGGCATTGCCAGGTCATTGTCATTGAAATTGCCAACTACGATTTCTCCCTGATATTCACCGGTTATTGATACTCCTTCTGCAGTTGTCAAGTCAACTGTAATGACGTATGTATCGCTACTTAGTTCCACGTGAAATGTTCCACCTGTTATTGCGCTTGCAAGTTTGGTGTTGGTTGTAGGATCAACATAGGTGAGTCGGCTTCCCACAAAACTGAGTTCTCCGTACAAATCTTCTATTGTACCCGGCTCGAATCTATAAGGCTGAGAATATGAGTAGGGTTGGTTTCTATTGGGAAGAATTGTGTATGTACCCTCTACGATTGGAATATTGGGATTGTTGTAATCAGGGTTCTTTGTCATGTAAACATTCAGCAATGTGAGGTGGTATCCTGATACAAGAGTTCCTTCTTCATCAAATTCCGCATCGAACAGCTCGATAGCGCAGTCGTCAGCCATAGGTCTGTACCAGTTACCCCAATATCTCATCTGTCCGTATGTGAATGTTATATCCTGATCATCCTGGAATGGTTGGTATGCAGCAGTACCTGTCTCTACAAATTGGATTTGACCTTGGTATTTTGCTTTGAAAGGCTCTTCGTTTAGATATAATACTCCGTCAACGATAATGGTGTATTCAGCACCTTGTCTGCTAACCTCTACTGTCCCTACAATTGGAGATGAAACAATCTCTCCGCCTTCGGTAAGTATCTCTACATATGAGTATGAAGGGTTGTATGTGAAAGGAGACATATCAGTATTTGGCTCGTATGTTCCGTTAGGTAGAACAGCATTTATCGGATCTTCGTCAGCTACATTGTACAGGTCCAGCATC
Source organism: Bacteroidales bacterium (assembly GCA_017501525.1). Taxonomy (GTDB): domain Bacteria; phylum Bacteroidota; class Bacteroidia; order Bacteroidales; family UBA932; genus Coprenecus. Next base: position 83,824 of record JAFVWT010000004.1, read on the forward strand.
AACTTGATATCTCCCTCCCATTCAAGTTCAGAGGTGTTGCCAAGAACTAACTCATAGTTTCCGGCACCTGCGGTATTATCTGTTCTGTATTGTGCTTCAATTACTCTTGGAAGGGTATATCCATCAAAGTCGTCATCAGCAGTAGTTGCTTGCACAGATTGGAATGCAGTATTTTTATCATTCTTGGCAACTGCATAGATGGTATATTGTGTGTTCTCCTCCAATTGTTCAAAAGTGTATGACGTAATTGTCGACTCTACCGAGGTTCCTGAAGAAATAACATCCTCTGCAGAGAGAGTTCCTTCTGCGCTTTTGGAAATGTGCAGGAATGACTCTGTCGCATTTGTAAAGGCTACATCTATGGTGATGTTGTAAGCAGTTGTGTTGTTGATACTGATACTGACTTGTGCATCAAGAGTGTTGTCTGGATTATCCTTTTTGCAACTCGTTGTGAAAAGGGTAATTGAAAGAACTGTCAGTAAAGCAGCAATATTGTAAAAATGTCTCATGATTTATTGTTGTTTGTTGTTATTCAAAAGTGTTGGTTATTGCCTCTTCATATCTTTAATTTCTCCGATGTAGGTCATCTTGATGTTTAATGTTCCATTACTTCCGTCGACAGCTGTACCAATAAGATCGAAGGTGTACTCATCTCCATTTACAGATACCTCAAGGGTACATTCTGTAAAATTACCGTAGAAGTAAGGGTAACTATAAATGTCTACCTTGCTATGTTGGGTATTGATATGTCCATCTTCTACAGTATATGTGCCGGCAGGTAATCCGTCGTTGCCATTGTTGCAGATAGTTGGATCAATGTATATGTCCAAAGTAAGTTCATTCCAATTTGTGTCATTGAATTTTATATAATACTGGCCTGGAACTTCTCCGTTTGCAGTTATTCTTCTTGGCTGACTTGTAGAAGGGTCGGGAATAAATTCATAATAGTCTTGATCTGGTTGGTCTTCAGGAAGTTGAATGCCGGGGATAAGTCCGTTGTATTCTAAGGTGACGATATCACCGAGTTCTGCAATCGTGAAGGTACCGGTCATCTGGTAGTGGACTTCTCTTGTCTCTTCGTTAGGGGTAGCTATAATAGTTACTTCACCTTCTGAGAATCTAAGAGGGTTTTCGTCATCAGGTCTTTGGAATGATGTGAATGATGAACCCAGGTAGCCGGCAGTTGATGAGCCTAATTCAAATGTTCCTGATGAGAGGTATTTGGATTCAACGTCATCATAGAAATCAAGTTTTAATGTGTATCCTTTTTCTGAGTCTGTGAATGTTACAAAGTAGTTCTGAGAGTCGCTGAATGACATCTTTGAGCCACTTGCCTCATCAGGATTGACTACATAGGTGAGTGTCTCTCTTAATGTAGTGGCCTCCACAACAGTAAATTCTTCATATTTTTCATTTTTGATACCTGCATATACCTGGTATTCAGTTTCTGAGTCCAACTCTTGAGCAGTAATGGTAACTGTGGTATTTGTTTCAAACTCCTGGCCGTGATTGAAAATGTCATCAATGCTTACTTCTCTGGATCCTTTTTTTACTGTCAACCATTTTGCGCTATCTCCATTTGCTGATGTTACTGTAAAAGTAATGGTATTGTGTGTGGTTTGAACATCAGAGATAGAGATAGTAGGCTCAGGAATCTGCTCAGAGGTGGTGGCCTGAACTTTTGCTACTTGAGAAAGAGTACCATCGTTTTCAGCTGCAGCAGCAATTGTATATGTGGTGTTGCTTTCAAGTTCTGAAATTGTGAGTGTTTGCTCTGAACCAAAATCAAATGATGTTCCATTTGCCATAATGTCGGCAGCTTCAGTTGTCAATTCATTACCTATTATATATATGTATTTGACAGAAGTTGCATTTTGTGCTGAAATGGAAACTGAAATTGAATTTTCAGTAGTTCCGCTGACCTGCAGATCAATTGTAGGCACAACGGATGGGGTCTCTTTTTTACATGATGTACTTGCACTAATTATTGCAACAAGTGAAAATAATACGGTTAGTAGTTTAACTTTTTTCATGCTGTTTTTAAATTGATATTATTTTGTTAATATATATTTATGTCTCGTGTGTTGTGTTTGCTGTTAATATATCTGGTATAAAAGTGTTCTTTTGCGTTATTAATTTGATGTCTCAAAACTAAGCAGGTAATTTCATTTATCCAAATTTTTTTAGTAAAAAATCAAATAAATATAACTTTAATTGAAAAAATATCGTATTAAGTTAAAAAAATATATATATCTTTGTCTTGCTATTACGGGGTAATCGTTCGCAATTCAAAAATTTTGCCAAATTCTCCATAAATGTGTAAAAGATTAATTATTCATTAATTTATAATATTGTTATATGAAGACAAACTTTAAAATCTTATTGTCGCTATTTGTGCTCCTCGGATTAATGCTTTCCTGCACTAAGGAGTAGACAGATGTTCCTACTCCTCCGGAAAATGAACAGAATCCTCCTGTAGAGGAACCTCTTACCCAGTCGCACACCTTGATTGTGTTTATGCAAGGAGACAATGGCCTGGAGGAATTTATGGATGTCAATCTTCAGAGAGTGGTTACAGCATACTACGAAATTCCGCAGGATTTGGGCAAAATTGTAGTCTTTTATGATAGGGGAAACTATACTCGTCTGACAGAATTGTATCTTGATGATGGAATGGCTAAGCAACGTTTGATTAAAGAATACAATACTGCTGAATCGACAGTCGATGTTGAATTTATGGCTGGAGTTTTTGATTTGATTCGTCAGGAGGTTCCTTCTGAAACTTATGGACTAATCCTCTCGTCCCACGGTGGTGGTTGGGTCCCGGCTGACATTTACGATTTGTATCTGTTCCTTGACACTTCGTATGAACAACCCTTGGCTGAGAGAAGTTTCTATGGACAGGATGGTGTAGAGTGTATGGAGTTGCCCCAACTCGCACAGGCACTCAGCGGCTGGAAATTTGAATATCTGATTTTCGATGCTTGTTTTATGGCATCAGTGGAGGGATTGTATGAGCTGAGAAATATCTCAGATTATGTAATAGCCTCATCAGCAGAGATACTCGGTACGGGTTTCCCATATGAAGATATAATTCCGTTGCTGTTCTCTACTGAAAATCACTCGCTTAGAAAAGCATGTGAGTCATATATGCAACTTTATTCGGAGTCATCAGGTACAATTTCCCTTGTGGATTGTGCGAAATTGGACCAGCTGGCAGCAGTTATGGCCCAAATTAATCAGCAGGTAGGAAATAAGTCTGTGGATGCATCACTTATCCAGCCTTATGAGGGATTCAGTACTCACCTTTATTTCGATTTTGAACAATATATCGAGCAACTGACAACTGATGAACAATTGTTGGAGAGTTTCAAAGAAGCTCTTGAGCAGGCGGTAATATACACAGACCATACACCTGAGTTTTATTCTGCAGTTGGTTCAGAGCCCAGATATATAGATTTGCCACGCAGCTGTGGTTTGACCTGTCATGTGCCCCAGCCGGGATGTGACAATACCCATGCTGCATTTCTGGAGACTGCTTGGGCAAAAGCTGTCAATGCTTATTAGGATTCCTGATACAGGATATTCTCGCAGAAGAAATGAAATGGATGCTATATAAATCTCTCCGGAGTATTTTATAGAAGTCCCAATAAAAAAACTCAGAAATGTCATGAACCATTTCTGAGTTTTTTTATTGTATACAGCCGGCAGAAAATTCCACATATGACTGTGATCCGTATAATATGGACTTGTCTATTGTTTTCTCCTTTCTGCTTTTTTGATTCGGTATTCTTTCCTGATCTTAAGAGGTGTATTGCCGAGGAATCGTTTGCAGAACTCGCTCAAATGTCCTGTACCGGAGAAGTTGAATTTCTCTGCAATACTGTTAATTGAAAGGTCTGTTTCACAGAGGTCTTTGTATATTTCCTTGCTCCTCTCTTCCTGCATCCAGTTGTAAGGGGTTATATTGCTATAGTACTTTCTGAAGATAATATTGAAGGTGTGGATATCGTATCCGCATAGCTCTGCCAAATGATTAAGATTTTTGGCTTTTGGTCTGTTGTTCTCAATGAGTGTCCTGAATGAAAACTCTTTACTGAACAGGTTGTAGAGCATTTGGAGCAACTCTTTCGGGGAGTAGTAGAATCTGAATACTACAAACATTGATTCGTGCAAGGAACTATGCATATATGCGCAACTTATGTCGTCATTGATAAATTTGTTGGCCAGTTGCATCCAAGACTCAAGAGCTTCTGTGAAAGGGAGGGCTTTGAAGTCGTATTCAATGTTCTTGTAGCTGTTCTTGTATAGTTTGAAAAGTGTACCAAGATCGCATGTGGCGCCGGTTTTAGTAAAATACGAGATTAGAATTTTAGTTTCTGAGTTTGCGGTTATCTCGTATGTGAACTCTTTGTAGCAGAATATGAAATGGTGCTCATCTACTTTAAGATTTTCTTTTTCAACCGAGTTTACCGTAATGCTCCCTTTCTCCACGAATATGATGTGATTCAATTCGCTCTTTTCAATAGCGAAAGTGTCTCCGGTGTAATGGTGCTCTATATAGAAGCCTTCGTCATTATGTTTTATTAGTGGGCATGATGCAGGGCACTGTTGTTTCATATTTCTGATATTTTAATGTATTTTTCGGTAAAAATATGCAAAACTTTTGAATTATTGATGAAAAAACATATTTTTTGTTACTTTAAAAATAATTATTTTGTTCATAATATTTGCGTAAGTGCTTTAAAATCATAAAAATACCGCAGTTTACCATAAGTAAACTGCGGTATTTATTTTTAGAATATCCCTAATGTAAATTCTATGTTGGTTTATTCGGGCATTTATTTGTTTATGGAAGCAAGGATCTCTTCAGCTCTTGCCATTGCCGGGATGATATGGTTGCAGATATTATCTTCGCCAATCTCTTTATTGAATCCCGATTTTACAAGGTATGAATGAACATTGTCGTTTACCCCTGAGAGAACGACCTTGATTCCTTTCTGATTGCTTCTTTTCCAGAGGTTTCTTAAGTTGTTGAGGCCTGTACCATCCATAAATGGAACTTTCCTCATTCTGAGAACTCTCACTTTTACATTATTGCTGAGGTCGCTGTCCAATTCATCTATTTTGTTTGCAAGACCAAAGAAGAAAGGACCGTTGATTTCAAATACTTCAATTCCCTTAGGTATTGTAATACTTTCAATATCCGATAGTTGGGCTTTCTCTTCATCTTCTGTGGCAGGAATGTGGTGATCCTGGATTGCACTGATGGTGGTGGTTTCTGATACACGTTTGACAAACAATATGATAGCCAATAGTACTCCCACTTCAATGGCTACCGTCAAGTCGATAATGACTGTTAGGAAGAATGTTATAAGAAGTACAGAGACATCTGCTTTGTCCCCTTTGAGCAAATATCTGAATGTCCGCCATTCACTCATATTGTATGCTACCATTACAAGGATTGCAGCTAAACATGAAAGGGGAATGTAAATTGCGTATGGTAATGCAAAGAAGAATATTACCAGAAGTACGATGGCATGTATAATACCTGCAACCGGGGTTTTGCCGCCATTGTTGATATTTGCCATTGTACGGGCGAGTGCGCCTGTTGCAGGAATACCTCCAAATAGTGGGGTGATGATATTTGCTATACCCTGTCCTATAAGTTCGGTGTTGGAGTTGTGTTTCTTGCCGGTAACCCCGTCTGCTACCATTGCTGCCATTAGTGATTCGATGGCGCAGAGGATAGCGATTGTGAATGCTGGTGAGAATAGGTTGGTCGCTGTCTCAAAGTCTATTTTTGGGACCTCAGGTTTGGGCATTGCAAGACCCCCTGCAAGTTCAGGAAATTTGTCTCCAATGGTGGTGAATGAAAGTCCGTCAATATATGTTGCTGCAACAGAAGCGGCTGCTCCGACAAGAATTGCAATGAGCGATCCCGGTATTTTTTTTGTCACTTTTGGCCAGTATATGATTATAAGCAGACAAACTATGGCAAGAATGGTCTCAGCGATATTGATTGTGTTAAGGTGGGTAAAATATGCTCCCCATTGTCCGATAAAATCGGCAGGAACATTCTCGATTGTGAGGCCGAAGAAATCTTTAATTTGTGTCGAGAATATAACCAAAGCAATACCCGATGTGAATCCGACAACTATAGGATAGGGGATGAATTTGATGATATTTCCTATCTTGGTTACTCCCATTATTACAAGGAGGATACCTGCGAGAATAGTGGCTATCATAAGTCCTTGGAAGCCATATTGCGCAATGATACCGTAGATAATTACGATAAATGCTCCGGTAGGACCTCCGATAAGGAAATGAGACCCTCCGAAAAACGAAACTAGAAAACCTGCTACAATTGCAGTAATAAGACCTTGTTGGGGTGATACTCCGGATGCGATACCGAAAGCGATGGCTAAAGGTAGAGCTATGATACCTACTATGATACCTGCTATCAGGTCGGATCTGAACTCATCCTTGCTGTAATTCCCTTTTTTGAACAATTCAAAAAACTTGGGCTTAAAATCAATCTGGAATTTTGATTTCATATTGTTAATATGTTTTGGTTTTTTTAAGATAAGAATTTGCGGCAAATATCGCTCTTTTTATTTATATCTGCCAAATGTATTTCTTCAAATTTTAATCCCGTTTTGAGACATTTTTTGGTAATACCCCTGTGCGCGCAGTATACGAATATACGCCACACAAAGTAGAGAGGTGTGCTTAGGGGTATATTTTCCCTTATCCCTAAGCATGGCATTGGCAGGCTGAATGCTATTTACGGGGCTTTATTGTGCTTAGCGGTTTTGAAAAGTCTTTTATAGTGAATTTTGTACTTCCGAGGTTATATATAAAGGTATATCCGTTGTGGTTGTCCAATATCTCTTTAGGGTAGGCTCTGTCCCGTCCGATTTTATTGTAGTGTATCCTCCTGAATGTCTCTTTTTCTACTATGAACTTAACAGGTTCCTTATATGATTCTACAGTGAATCCTAATTTGAGATATACCTCGCCATCTGACCATTCAGTATCTGAGTAAGACATTATTTCCAGCGGCATCCCATCTTTCTCTCTTTCCGATACAAAATGTTTGAGAATTTTTCCCATCCCACCGACAATTCGGGTACCTGCTACAGAAGCATACCTTTCCCATTCATAGGAAGTAGTTCCATTTATATTTTTTCTTCCAGCTGAAAATGTGGCAACTGCGACCAAAGTCGGGCTTTGCTCCATTCCGAGCTCATTGCTGCCTGTAGCTCTATTTCTGAAGAGTCCATAACGTATTTTGGCTTTTGTCGCTCCGTATAGATGGTGCTTGTTGAGAAAAATTGCTGCCTGTTCTCCTGAAATTTCCTTGACAATGCAGTTCCTCGCAAAGATCGATTTTCCTCTGTTGAGTTGGGTTAGAAGTCTTCCTCTGACCAGAGTTCCTTGAGTTATCCACTTGTCCTGATATAGGTAAATAATCTTGTAGCTTGGAAAGTGCCGTTTTATATTATGCAGTTTCTGCAAATATAATTCATCTCCGTATGCCGGAAAGGAGCTGATTTCAATAGGACAGATCACAATTGAATTTTCTGTACAGATGTAGCATGCGGTATCCTCAATGATGTGATATTCAATGGGAACAGATAAATTAACAAGGTATTTCTCTACTTCTGATACAAAAGAATTCATTCTGCAAAACTAAAAAAATATTCAAATAAATTTGTAAAATGAAAAAATATAAATATCTTTGCAACCCAATTCAAACGAAAAGGGTATGATTCGTTAGCTCAGCAGGTAGAGCACAACACTTTTAATGTTGGGGTCCTGGGTTCGAGCCCCAGACGGATCACGATCTCGGAGAGTCATCAACGGCTCTCCTTTTTTATTATGAAGCGGGGCTCGAACCCAGTGCCCCCTTAAGAAGGGGGTTAGTGACCAATCTCTCCAGATCTTGTTTAGATGGTCTGTATCCCTGTTTCAAATATCAAAAGTGGCGGGACTCAGCTTTAGTAGGCAACTCCGCGTTGCAATAGAGGAAATAGCTCTTAAGTGTGCTTGTAAATAAATAATAAAATGATTATTTTCGTCGGGAAATTGCAATTTGAACCATCCCGTATGAAGAAATTTATAATATTCTCCATTGTGATGTTGCTCATCTCGATGCTTTCAGTCTCTTGTGTGTCGAATAATGGGTGGACTAAACAGGAACTTCAGCTGATACATTCAGCCTCATTGTCCAGAATGGATGTTTTGACTATAGATAATCCCGATGATTCTTTGATATTGAGGAAAGTCTCCAGAGATTTGACGCGTCGGGATGTTGAATCAGTGGAGTTTGCCTATCTGGCGGCATCTATGATTGAGACTGTGAATAATTCAGACAATCCTGGAGTTGGTATAGCGGCTCCGCAAGTAGGTATTAGTGTGAATATGATAGTTGTGCAGCGCGTTGATAAGGCCGGGGCCCCTTTTGAAGTCTATGTTAATCCTAAAATAATTTCCCGAAATTCCGAGTCTGTCCCTTCTTCCGAGGGATGTCTCTCTGTGCCCGAATATCGGATGGAAATACCTCGTTCAAAGGATATAACAATATCATATCGCCATCCGATCACTTATGATGAGGTCATTGAAGAAATTTATGGTTTTCCTGCAATAATTTTCCAACATGAGATAGATCATCTTTCGGGTATTTTGTATTTTGATAGATATACTGAATCAAGCACATTCCTGGATTCAGAAGAGTAGATATTTGGAATTATTTATAGAAACTCCTTTATAGAATTCTAATTGTTTCAATGATGAAAAATGTTTTGGATGATTGCAAGGACCCAATGGGTGCTGCGATATATGACTACTATAAAAACGGGAAGGCGGGTAAGTTGAGAGTTTTTTCACCAGACTTTGACGAGGATGAAATTCCTGTAAAAGAATTGTTCAGGGATTTTGGACAAATGTCTCAAATAGAGCAACTGGCTTTGAGAAGAGCGCAAGGTCAGATACTTGATGTGGGTGCAGGTAGTGGTTGCCATTCATTGGCGCTCAAGGAGTTGGGTAAAAACTCAAAAGCTATTGACATCTCAGGGCTGGCTGTGGAGGTAATGAGGCAAAGGGGGGTGGATGCTTCAGTGACAGATTTTTTCGATCCGTCGTTCACAGGGACGTTCGATACGATAATTATGCTTATGAACGGAGCTGGAATAATAGGAAATATCGGTAATATCGGCAATTTTTTTGAAAGAGTGGACAAATTGCTTAATGACGGCGGAGTAGTTCTGATGGATTCCAGTGATCTTAAATATCTGTATGAGGATGAGCAGGGTGGCTATGTATTTAATCTTGCAGGGGATTATTACGGTCAGATGAAATACTCAATGAAGTACAAGAACATTCAGGGAGAACCATTTGATTGGTTATATATCGATTTTGATACTCTTTCATATTATTCACGAAAATATGGCTACAATGTAGTTTTGCTGCACGAGGGTGAACACTATGATTTTTTAGTGGAGTTGAGCCGTATCTGAGTTGATTGATTTCAGAGGTGGAAGTCTACCCGGGGATTGTGCTTTTTGGAAATTTCGTTTTAGGGGATCTTCTAATAGAAGTTTCCTTAGGTGGAGAATTTAAATATCAGTTCAATTGAAGGTACTAATTTTTGCGATTTACTATCTTTTTTCCTAACTTTGAATGTTGAAACTTTATTCAAAATAAATAAAACAATTACAATGAAAAAGATTTTTTTATTAATGTTGTCGGTTGTGGCACTATCTCTATCCTCTTGTAAGGAAAAAGAGATTCCCGAACCTTCAATCAGTTTGACAGCTGGAGAGGTGACAGAAAACACTATCTCCTTTACAGTAACTCCTAAGGATGCCGAGAAATGTGCATACCAAGTTATTTTAGGAACAGCAGAACTTCCTACAGATGCAGTGGTATTGTCTCAAGGTGTTCAGATTGATGCTAAAAACCAAAGCAATCAGACAGTATCAGAATTAGAACCCGGTACTGAGTACAAGGTTATCGTTGCAGTGCAAAATGGTCCTCATCAAAAGAGCAAGACTATCACTATGACTACTGCAGAAGAAGTGATTCCTGATCCTGAAGTTTCTGTAGTAGCAGGTGAAGCTACTGTAAATACCATTTCTTTCACTGTTGTTTCTGCAAATGCTGACGCATGTGCTTATTTCATTCTTGGAGAAGAAGTGGAAATGACAGCTCAGGATGTATTCGCAAATGGTGTAAGTCTAGAGGTAGGTGAAGTAGAAGTTGAAGTAGAAAATTTGACTCCTGATACTCAATACTTTATTTATGCAGCAGCAAGCAGAGCAGATGAAGTATATGTTGTAGCTGAGAGCGTTTCTATGAGTACTCTTCCTGAAGATGCACCCCAACCAATAGAGTGGGAATATTTCTCAGGTCAGTATTTCAATGATACCAACTATATCCTTACCGGTTTGACCAAGGATCAAAGCATCGTCTTCTTGTTTGATATGTATTGTCCTGCTTCAGAAGGCAAAATCCTTCCTGAAGGCGTTTATAGTTTGGCTAATGAAGATTATACATTTGACCAATATTCTCATATCAATAACTCATACATCAGCGATGGTACTATCACTGTAGAACATCTTGAAGAAGGTTATCACATCATATTCGATATCACTACTCAGAATGGTTCTCAATATGAGTTTGAATACTCAGGTCTCGTAGCAGATACTGAAAACTCAGGATTCAATAACCCTCCTTATACTGAACAACCCCCTGTTGGAAATAACTGTATAATGAAAGGTACTTCATACGGCTCAACCAACTATGGTGTGTATGTTTACTCGAGTGAAAGTGATACAGAATATACAATTTTCTTGGATGTATATTGTCCTACTTCTACATATTCTATTCTTCCTGAAGGTACTTATACATTCGATGCAGAAACTGATTATTATATCGGTAACTGGTCTTATGGCCCTAATTGGACATCAATCATTGAAGGTACCATGGTCGTTAAACATTTGGAAAATGGATATGATATATCAATGGATGTGACTGACGATACAGGAACAAGATACCAATATCAATATTCAGGATATGTAGCTCCAAATGACCAATATTCTAACTTCAACAATCCTCCTATCCCTTATAATGATGTAACTTACGAAGTGAATGTTATATCTGCTCAAGGTGACCACTATGGACCATCAGAAAACTTTGAAGTAAGATTGGCTACAGAAGAAGATTATCATTTCTATTTCTCTCTAACAACTAAGGATGTGGTTTATGACGGTATTATTCCTGAAGGAACCTATGCTATAGGTGGAGAAGACTTCGAATTGAACTCATATAGCTATGTAAAAGAGGGTGAAGACGGAATGAACAATACTTTGGTAGAAGGTTCTTACTTGACCGTTACCCATCTTTCTGAAGGTTACTCTCTTGAGTTCCATGTAGAAAATGGATTGATGACCAAATTCAATGGTTCATATTCAGGTCTTATCACAAAATCAGAATATGCTAACTATGAATTTATGAATCCTGGAGTAGAGTTGCAAGCTGACTATGAAGCTGTATTTACAAGTGGCGAACGTGCAGGTGAATATGGCGGAGGTACTCAATATGTATTCGCAAATGAGGAAGGTTCAGAATTGAAGATCCTTATCAATGCTTATTCAACAAATCCTACATTGTCAGCAGGTGTTTATGGTGCAGCTTGGGGCTTTGATGATGAGTATCTATATACTTTCAACGGTAATGAAACTACAATCAAATTGGTAGGTGTTACCGACGGTATGTCTTATCCATTGTATGCTTCTTCAGGTTACTTCAGAGTAGATGTTGATCCTAGTGGTATCTATACTATCGTAGCAGACTTGTATGCATATTTCAGCGATGGAAACAAATTGTTCAGATTTACTTATACCGGTGACCTTGAAGGTATCGCGGGTACTGTAACTCCTCCTGTTGAAAGCAATGTTGTAGTAAAGGGTCGCAGATATAATGATACCAACTATGAAGTTGCTGTTTATGATGAAGAAGGCAATAACTTGCTTTATCTCGATGCATACTGCAAATCTTCTATCTTTAATATACTCCCTGCAGGTGAATATTTTGTAGATAATAATGCTTCATACTGGGAACCTTCTCAATATGAAAATTATCTCGGTCAATACTCTAAGGTTAAATATCCTGCAGAAAAGAATCTATCTGAAGGTTCAATGTTAGTTGAGCATTTGGAAGAAGGTTACAGAATTAGTTTCAATCTTACTGATCAAGATGGTAATTCTCATGTTTACAATTGGGAAGGTGTGATGGAATCGTACAACAGCGGAGTTATCGGTAATCCCCCTATTCCTTACAACGATGTGACTATAAATACATCAGTTGAATCAATCTCAGGAGAACATTATGGTGGTTCACCTCAGTATAACCTATTTGTAACTACTGTTGACGGACCTTATGAACTTACTCTTCAACTTCAAGCAAATAATTCAGGTAACAGTGATTATATTCCTGAAGGAACATACACTCCTAATGGAACAGACTTCCAGCTTCTAGAGTGGAGTACTATGGCTCTTAATGGTGATTACAATAACTCACTTAAACTTGCTGAATCTTCATCAGTAACTGTTCGTCATCTTGCTGAAGGTTATGAAGTGGAAATCGCAGTAGAAGATCTTCTTAAGACTAAAGTGAACTGTACTTACTCAGGTCTAATCTTCAAATCTGAAAATGCAAACTACAATTTCGAAAATCCTGGTTACGAATATCCTGCAGATTGGACAGTTGTTCTTGACCAAGTAATAGGAGAAAATAATGGTTCTGACTGGGCAGCATCTTGGGGAGGTTTCATTTTCAGTAATGCTGATGGTGATAAGATCTCTTTGGCTTTCAATACAGCAGATTTGGATCCTACTCTTAAAGAAGGTGTTTATACTATGGCTGATTGGTCTTCATTCAACCCTGGCCAATACTATGGTAATGGTTGTGAAATCTGGTTGCACAATGAGACTCAGACTTATGCAATGTATCCAACATCTGGTAATGTAACAGTTGAAGAAGATGGCGGAATCTATACAATCACTATGGACTGGTATGTATATTCAGGTGGATATAAGATTCTAAGAGCCGTTTATACCGGTGACCTTTATGGAACAGGTGGAGAAGAAGGTGGAGAAGAAGGTGGAGAAACTCCTGGTGTTCCTGAATTGACCGGTGATGTAAATCTTCTTTGTACAATAGGTCAGTTTGTACCTGGTTCTTATGGTAATTATCTGATTCTAAAGACTGAAGATGGTACTCAGCAATTCAAATTCTGTATGGAAAAAAATAGTGACTTCCCTGATGCAAATAGTCTTCCTTCAGGAGAATATCCAAGGTCTGCACAATATGAGGCTACAGGTTATTATTGCGGCGGTGATTCAGCAGTTACTTATGTTGATGAAAACGGAACCAGACAAGTCGATAATAAAACTAAATCAGGTAAGATTGTGGTAACCAATGATAATGGTAATTATACATTCTTCGTTGATGTAGTACTTAATAATGGCCTTAATGTTCAAGGTTATTATGCAGGTACTCTTACAACATTGTAATCTGATTTAATTCCCTTTAAGGCTGTAATCCATCGGGTTACAGCCTTTTTTGTATCAATTTTTTCATTTACGACAAAATAGAAAAGAGACCAATCATCGCTGATGGTCTCTTTCACTTTTTTATGCGGTACGAATGGGTGTTGCCCTTACACTTCCCAGCCGAGGGCGCTCGCACCAAGGATTGCGGCATCGGAGTCCTTTAATGTAGAGTAGAGGAGTTTTACTTTCCCTTTCCACATTTTGAGCATATTTTCGTTCATGCTCTTTTCAATTTTCTCAGTCAGGAACTCTTTCGCTTTAGTCAATCCTCCAAATAGGATTATAGCTTCTGGGGCGCTGAATGCAACGAAATTTGCAAATGCTTTACCCATTATATCTGCAGTGAAATCGAAAATCTCAAGGGCAAGTTTGTCCCCTTGTTTTGCAGCATCGTAAATATCCTTTGATGAGATTCTATCAATATCAAGGTTTCTAAGCAGGCTGGGGGTGTTGTCCCTTTGTAAAAACTCTTTGGCAGTTCTTGCTACACCTGTCGCAGATGTGTAGGTTTCAAGGCAGCCTTTCAAGCCGCAACCGCACTCTCTTCCATCGCGAATAATGGTAGTGTGACCAAGCTCTCCGGCAAAGGCATCGTGTCCATAGACGATATTACCATTGATTACGATACCACTACCAACACCTGTTCCGAGGGTGATCATAATGAAATTTTTCATCCCTTTAGCTATGCCGTAGGTCATTTCTCCTACTGCTGCTGCGTTGGCATCATTTGTAAGTACCACAGGGATATTTACTCTGTCACTTATGAGTTTTGCAAACTGGATAACCATAGGTGTTCCGTTGCTGTCGTATGCCCATTTGAGGTTAGGGGCAAATTCAATGGTACCTTTATAATAATTACCATTTGGGGCACCGATACCTATTCCTTTTACATTACCATCCTCTTTGCATTGTGCTACAAGGTCATTGATGGCAGAGGTAAGGTCACTTATATAGTCATCAAGTTCCCTTTGAAGGGATGAAATTACACTTTGATAAAGGATGTTTCCGCGAGCATCTACCACTCCGAGTTTGGTACTTTGCCCTCCGACATCGATACCTATAACCAAGTCTTGTTTTGACATAATACTATTCGGTTTTAATATCTTTATTTACATTTTTAGAGCCTATAAGGGCGTAGAACAGCAAGTAAACAAGACCCGCTACGATCACCCAATAACTTGTAAGGAAATTGTTTGTCCAGTCTACTATGCCGTTTTGTAGCAATGGTAGGATACCACCACCACAAACAAGTGCCATGAATATGCCGGATGCTTTTTCGGTGTATTTTCCAAGTCCTTCGACAGCGAGATTAAAAATACCACCCCACATTACAGATGTGCAAAGTCCGCATAGAACCAACAGAGCTGCGTTAATAGGAACCTGAGCCATACCGAATCCTTCTGTACCCTTGAATACAGGGAGATTGACAGTAGTGGTGGTAGGGAGGAAGATAGCACCTATTACAAGAATCAGCCCAAGTATTGAAACTGAACTCAACATCGCTTTAGGTGAGATTTTTGCACCGAGTGCTGCTCCTGCCAGACGTCCGAAGAACATAAGCAACCAATATGTTGCAGCTACAGTCGCAGCTATACCTTCTGCACCGCTTGTAACATTAAGACCTCCGTTTTGGAGCCATTTCTGTAGTACATTGGGAATACCTACTTCAACACCTACATAGATAAAGATTGCAATAGCTCCCAATACAAAGTGACGGAAAGACATAGGTCCGATATTGGACTTCTCTTTTGTAACTTCTGTAGAGGTATTGTTTTCCGGAATATTTGTAAAGAAAATCACTATGAAAGCGATGGCGAAGATGGCCAAAGCGATGAACATCAAAGGAAATACCTGTTTGATTTGTGCATCTGCGATATTTGGAACGAATACCCCGGTTAGGAAGATTACAGCAGTTCCCATAAATGAGTTGAATGAGCCACCTACCTGAAGGAGCTGATTTCCACGGTTGCCTCCACCTGCGAGCTTGTTGAGCATAGGGTTTACCACGATGTTGAGCATACACATTGAGAAACCTGCTATGAAAGCACCCAACAGATATACTCCGAATGCTATGTCTCCAACAAGAAGACCCGCTATAGTTTGTACTCCAACACCTGTAAAACCTACAAGTACTGCTGCAAGTGCTGTGAATTTATACCCTTTTTTCTGAAGTAGGTTCCCTGCGGGGATGCCCATAACGGCGTATGCAATAAAGTTTGCAAAAACACCTAATGTTCCCATCCAGTTGGCTACACCAAATTGATTTTTCAACACATCACCCATTGGGGATGCCAAGTTGGTTACAAATGATATCATTCCGAATAGAAGTATCATTACGATGATAGCCAGGATGTTTTTTTGATTTCCGTTGTTAGAAGCCATAGCTCTGAATATTTACAAGTATATAGATTAGTAATTCTCTTTTTTGGGTTCAAAATATGCTTGTGGATGTTTGCAAGCGGGGCAAAGTCCGGGAGCTTCTGTTCCGGTGTGTACATATCCGCAGTTGCGGCATTGCCATTTGATCTCTTCTTCTCTTTCGAAGAATTTGCCACTTTCTACCCTTTCAAGGAGTTTTTTGTAACGAGCTTCGTGTTCAGCCTCTACTTTTGCAATCATTTCAAATGCAACAGCTACTTCAAGGAATCCCTCTTCTTTTGCAACTTTTGCAAATTCGGGATAGAGGATGGTCCACTCTTCATTTTCACCTTCAGCAGCGGCTCTCAGGTTTTCAGCTGTGGTGGAGATTATTCCTGCAGGATATGAGGCTGTAATTTCAACCATTCCACCTTCAAGGAATTTGAAGAATCTTTTTGCATGTTCCTTTTCTTGTTCTGCAGTTTCGAGGAAAATAGCTGCAATTTGCTCATAGCCTTCCTTTTTTGCGACACTTGCAAAATATGTGTAACGGCCTCTTGCCTGTGATTCTCCTGCAAAAGATTTCAGAAGATTTTGTTCTGTTCTTGTACCTTTAATTGATGCCATAATAGTAATGTTTAATTATTTAAATAGTTTAGTTAAAATTTATAAATTTGCGACCCAAATATAGTAATATGAATTCTAATCTCAAAAAATATGCTTTGGTTACCGGTGGCTCTTCCGGGATGGGACTTGAATATGTCGAGCAACTTGCAGCAAGGGGCTATAATGTTATTATAGTTGCGTTGTATCAGCATGAGACAGACATTGTGAAGGGACAGATGCAGGAACGTTACCCCGAACTTGACTTTATCTCTGTAGGAATGGACCTGTCGGCAGTGGATGCACCGTCTGTGTTGTATGAGAGAGTGAGGGAATCAGTGGGAGAGGGAAATGTGGAGGTGTTGATAAATAATGCCGGAGTAATCAACCCGATGCATTTCAGAAATATGACAGGTGCTCAAATAAGCAGGATTATAATGTTGCACAATCATACTACAGCTATGCTGTGCCATTATTTTCTTCCCTCAATGCTTTCGCAAAGAAGGGGCTATATCCTGAATATTTCTTCGCTTGCAGCGTGGTTTGCTTTCCCTTTTATTACGACTTACTCTTCAACAAAAGCATTTACCAAAGTCTTTACAAGGGCTCTTAGAACAGAGTGTGCCGGAAGTGGTGTCAAGGTCGCTTCCATCTATTTTGGAGCAGTAGATACCCCTTTGTATAATCTTTCGCCGGGAAAAAGGAAACTGGCCAGGGCTATAGGAGTGATGATTACTCCTAAAAAAGCTGCGCACAGGGCATTGAAGATGTTGTTTGGAGGATTTACAGGCTGGATGCCGGGACTTATCAATAAGGTAGCCTATATAGTGACTCCTCTTTTGAGACCGAGTATTGTGGCTCCGATTGATAGAGCAGTTACCAAACATTGGAAATTCAAGTGATTATATCGTGGAATGTATTGACAAACAGAGTTTTAAGCAACGCTCTTTGGCTGCTCTCAAAAGGACTTTGCCCTCTACAAAAAAGACGGCAATATGGGTCGTAAAGGTGACAGTCAGTGTCTCTTTTGCGATAATGCTGCTACAATATCTTAATGTAGTTCCTTGGGTGTCTGAGTTGTTGTCACCGGTCTTTTCTCTCTTTGGCTTGCCCGGGGAGGCAGCTCTTGCTTATGTGTCAGGATATTTTGTAAATGTATATTCTGCAATAGCCGCAGCTGTGACCCTTGATATGGATGTTAGAAGTGTTACTATTCTCTCAGCAATGGTCCTTTGCTCTCATAATATGATAGTGGAGACTGCAGTGCAAAAGAAAACCGGAAGCTCGGCGGTCAGGGTAGTTGTTACCAGAACCTTGTCTGGGGTGATTCTGGCATTTGTCCTCAATATGCTCCTTCCTCCTTTGGGTGAGGGTGAAGTTAGTGCGCAGATTCTTCCTCAACAATCTTCTTTTCTGGATTCATTCCTCCAGTGGCTCAAATCTACGGCAATACTTGTACCCAAAATGGTAATTATCATTTTCTCACTCAATATGGCACAGGCATTGCTTGCAGAGTTTGGAATTATAAAGGTTATCTCAAAAATGTTCCGTCCCGTTATGAGAATTTTTGGGTTGCCTGCAAAATGTTCATTGTTGTGGATTATAGCCAATACGGTGGGACTTGCCTATGGGGCGGCATTGATGATAGAGGAGAGTCGTAGCGGGGCATTGGAAAAGGAGGATATTGATAAATTGAATGCACATATAGGTATCTCACACAGCAACCTGGAGGATCTGATGCTTCTTACATCAATTGGTGCTGTATGGTGGATTTTACTTATATCAAGGTGGATTATGTCAATAATATTGGTGTGGGAATTCAGATTAGAGACGGCAATAAAAAATAAATTTGTATCTTTGTAAGTTGCAAAGAATAAGTGCAGAAAGAATAATGAAAAAAATTATATACATTTTAGCTTTGGTATTATTGGCCGGAGTTGTTTCATGCAAGACCCAATACGATATGATATTGGAAGGAAACGATGTACCTGCAAAATATAAGATGGCTATGGAACTTTTTGAAAAAGAGAAGTATACCAAGGCTGCATCTATGTTTGAATCAATGAAAATCGGAGTCAGGGGAACCTCTCTTGAAGATACCGTACAATTCTATACTGCCTATTCTTATTATATGTGGGGAGATGTTTACTCTGCAGAGCAAGGTTTTAATTCATTTGTAGAATCTTTTCCGAGAAGTCCTTTTACCCTGCGGGCAAGATTTCTTTATGTCGATTGCCTCTATGAACAGACTTATCGTTATGAGTTGGATCAGACCCCTACATATAAGGCGTTGGATGCCATTTATGAGTTTATCAGAGATTATCCTGAAGACCCGAATAGCGCAAATTGTCGTGCAATGAGTGAGGACCTTGAGGAACGTCTCGACAGGAAAGCTTATGAGGCTGGAAAATTGTATTATACTATAGAGGATTACAAAGCGGCCACCTATGCGTTGAAATTGGTTATCAAAGAAGATGCTGACAATATCTATAGGGAAGATATAATGTATTATGTGGTGATGTCCTCATACAAATATGCCTTGAATAGTGTTTCGGAGAAGCAAAGAGAGAGATATATGGCATTCACTGATGAGTATTTTACATTCATCACTGAATTTCCCGAATCGAAATATAGGGATGAGCTGGACAATCTATCAAGAAGAGTGAACAAAATATTGGAAAGAAAATAAATCATAGACAAAATGGAACAAAGATCGGTCTCAAACAACACAGAAACCCGTAACCTTGCTGAATTGGCAAAACCTACCGGAAACATTTATGAATCTGTAGTTATTATGGCTAAAAGAGCCAATCAGATTTCTGCAACTGTAAAGCAGGAATTGAGCCAGAAACTCGAGGAATTTTCAAATTATGCCGATACCTTGGAAGAGACTTTTGAAAATCGTGAGCAAATAGAGATTTCAAAACATTATGAGAAACTACCAAAGCCAACTCTTGTGGCTATTGATGAGTTTCAGCATAACGAAATCTATCATAGAAAGGTAGAAGAACGTAAATAAGAATAGGGCATAATGTTGAAGGGTAAGCACATTATTGTAGGGGTGACAGGAAGTATTGCCGCCTACAAATCTGCTATGTTAGTTCGCTCTCTTGTCAAACAGGGGGCTGAGGTTAAGGTCATTATGACCGATACTGCTAAAAAATTCATTACCCCTTTGACTCTTGCCACACTTTCAAAGAATCCGGTTTTAGTAGAGTTCTTTGATCCCGAAAACGGCCAATGGAATAGTCATGTCTCGTTAGGACTATGGGCAGACCTCTACCTGATAGCACCCGCTACTGCCGCATCGTTGTCCAAGATGGCCTATGGCGTGGCAGATAACCTGTTGGTCACCACCTATCTTTCATCCCGTTGTCCCGTTTTTGTGGCACCTGCGATGGATCTTGATATGTTTGCACACCCTTCGACACAGAAATCCTTGGAAATTCTTCGTCAAAGGGGGGTGACGATAGTAGAACCTGCAGCGGGAGAGCTGGCAAGCGGACTTGATGGAAAGGGACGAATGGAAGAACCGGAGAAAATTGTGGAGCAGGTGGTGAAATTTTTTGGTAGAAAAGCTACACTTGCGGGAAAGAGAGTTTTAATAACATCGGGTCCTACTCGTGAACCGATAGATCCTGTCAGATACCTGACCAACGACTCTTCGGGAAAAATGGCAACGGCCATTGCCCGTCAGATGGCCTTTAGAGGGGCGCAGGTGACAGTTGTTAGTGGACCTGCAGCGGTAAAACCTGAACAGAAGGATATAGAAGTTATAGATGTTATAACTGCAGAACAGATGTATCAGTCAACTATTGAACAATATAATAAAGGGGCTGATATTGTCGTTCTCTGTGCAGCAGTTGCTGATTATACCCCTGCAAAAAAATCTTCTGTCAAGATGAAGAAGAGGGAAGATAATCTTACGATCGAACTCCTTCCGACCAAAGATATAGCTGCGGAGATTGGAAAGATCAAGCGCCAAGGGGATATTTTGGTTGGTTTTGCTTTGGAAACTGACAATGAAACCTCAAATGCGCAAAGCAAACTTGAGAGAAAAAACCTCGATATGATAGTTCTCAATTCCCTCAGAGATCCGGGAGCAGGATTTGCAGGAGATACAAACAAGATTAATATTTTCTTCAGAAACGGCGATTCTGAATCCTTCCCTTTGAAATCAAAGAGTGCTGTAGCTGAGGATATTGTTGATAATATAGAGAAATTGATGAGTAATGCTCAGTAGATTATCGATATCTAATTATGCTCTTATAAGTTCGTTGGATATTACTTTTCCCGATGGTCTTATAATCATAACAGGTGAAACGGGTGCCGGAAAGTCTATACTTTTAGGCGCTCTTTCTTTATTATTGGGAAAGAAGTCAGACCCTTCTGTGTTCCATAATAAAGAGAAAAATTGTGTGGTTGAGGGGGAATTTGCTGATGGTACAATCCTTAGAAGGGTAATAACCCCTGCCGGCCGTTCGAGGTCATTTCTCAATGACGAACCGATAAATCTCTCAGATCTGTTGGCCCTTTCCGGAAAGATAATAGATATTCATCAGCAGCATCAGCACCTCCTTCTGGGTAGTCCCGATTATCGTCTGGAGGTGATAGATCATTTTGCCGATAATGGGGCGCTATTGTCCGATTATACAATCCTTTATAATGAATATCTGAGTGTCGCAAAAGAGATTAAGAATCTTCAGGAAGCACTCTCAAAGGCTCAAAGCGAGGCGGAATATAATCAGTTCAGATATTCCCGTCTGCAAGATGCGGCACTGGTGGATGGAGAACTCGAAGAACTGGAGAGTGAACATAAACTCCTCTCGTCGGCTGAGAAAATCCTTTCAGACCTATATACCGTTAAAAATATATTCAGCGGGGAGCAGCAGCAGCTGAGTTCGATGATAAAAGAGGCTTCGTCACTATTATCAAGATGTTCAGGTGCTTTGCCTGGTGCAGATGAACTCTCATCCAGATTGGATTCGTGTAGGATAGAGTTGGATGATATAGAAGCTGAAGTGGAAAATTATAGCCGTCAGGTGAGGATTTCTCCTGAAAGACTTGAACAGGTGGAAGAGAGGATGTCCTTTCTGTACGAGCTCCTTAGAAAATATAATTGTACAACCGTTTCGGAGTTGATAGAACAACGTGATGCCCTTGCTGAGTCAGTATCGTCAGAAGAGCAACTTCAGCAGCAGCTGGAATCGTTGTTGCGCAAGCAGAGGAATATTTACTCAAAATTGACTCAACTTGCAGATAATCTGACCCAAAAGAGGGAAAATGCGGCCAAAGATTTTGCAGAGAAGTTGCAAAGTCAAGTCCGGTCATTGGAGATGCCCAGAGCAGAGATCAGAGTGAATGTTAATAAGACGGACCATCTTACACCTTCCGGTCAGGATCAGGTAGATTTCCTTTTTGGGGCGAATGGTTCGGCTTCAATTGCCGATATTTCAAAAGTGGCTTCTGGTGGGGAATTGTCCCGAGTGATGCTCTCTCTAAAGTCGATTGTAGCAAAATATACCTCTTTGCCAACTATGATTTTTGACGAGATAGACACAGGTGTATCAGGTAAAATTGCCGACAAAATGGGAGATTTAATAGGTGAAATGGGGAAGAATATGCAGATTTTTGCAATTACCCACTTACCCCAAATCGCTTCAAAACCTGGTGCCCATTTTTTGGTCTACAAGGAGTATGATGAGAAAGATTCGGCTCGTACTTATATTAGGCAATTATCTGAGAATGAAAGAGTAGAGGAAGTGGCAAGAATGTTGAGCGGTTCGCAGCTTACAGACTCGGCTATCCAGAATGCACGTGAATTGATAAATCGTTCAAAATAGAGAATAATATGGAATATATAGCAAGAATGGATCTCCTTAGGGAGGTATTGGCAAAAGAGGATATCTCAGCAATGATTATCCCATCTAACGACCCCCATTTTGGGGAGTATGTTCCCGAATATTACAAGACGATCAAGTGGTTGACAGGCTTTACGGCAGAGGCGGCTACTTTGGTTATAACCCAGACAGGTGCGGCCCTTTGGACCGATTCACGATTCTTTGTGCAGGCAGAGAGTCAGTTGCAGGGTACGGGTGTCGAATTGATGAAACTTAAGGTTGAAGGAACTCCCACTATTTCGCAGTGGCTCAAAGAGAATCTTCAGGAGGGTGATATTGTGGCAATGGATGAGGAACTTTTCTCGTATCAGGAGTATACCGCTATGGTAGATGACCTTTCTCCGCTGATTCCATCCCTCATAGAGGATCCGTTTGATTCCATCTGGGAGGATCGTCCCCCCTTGACATTTAACCCTGTCAGATATTTGGACGAATCTGTCACAGGTGAGGGGGTTGCCTCAAAACACTCCCGATTGGTGGAAAAATTGTCGGGAGAACTCCCTTTTGCTTATATTATAACTGCTTTGGATGAGATTTGCTGGCTATGTAATATAAGGGGGACAGATATAGAATATAATCCCCTTGTACTATCTTATTGTGTTGTAAATTCAGAAAACATCCATCTCTTTTTAAGAGAGGAGGTTGTCCCTTCCGATGTGGTCTCAAAACTCTCGTCTGAAGGAGTTATTTTCCATCCGTACGAAGAGATAGGCCGTTTCTTGAGAAATCTTCCAAAAGATTGTGTCAGAATATACTCTTCCGGAAAGATTACAGCGAAGAATTTCCTCGCTTCTATGGAGAATATCTATCAAAATGGTCCCTTTGCCCCATTTATCCCAGATCCTATGACAGGTGGGGTACTGTCCAATATGAAAGCTCAGAAAAACAGTGTTGAAATAGAAGGATTCAAAAGGGCATATATTGAGGATGCCAAGGCTCAAATCAAGTTTTTTGCCTGGATAAGGGAGAATATAGATAATGGTATTACTGAGCATCAGGCTGCTTTGAAACTTATTGAGTTCAGAAGTGAATGTCCCGATTATCTCGGAGAGAGTTTCCATCCGATTATCGCTTTTGGTTCCAATGGTGCAATTGTCCATTATGAGCCTACAGCTGAGAATTCAAGCATTATTGGTAAGAATGGATTCTTGCTGATAGATACAGGTGCCCAATATACCTATGGTACAACAGATACCACCAGAACCCTTGCTTTAGGGGAGCTGACCGCTGAACAAAAAGATGATTTTACTGCTGTTTTGAAGGGAATGATAGATCTCTCTATCGCAAAATTCAATAAAGGAACTCGGGGAGCCCAACTCGATATACTTGCACGCGGCCCTATATTTAAAAGGGGAAAACTCTATATGCATGGCACCTCTCACGGAATTGGTCATGCCCTATGTGTCCACGAAGGGCCCCAAAGTGTACGGATGGAGGAAAACAGCGTAATACTTAAACCGGGAATGGTCCTTTCAAATGAACCTGCGGTCTATATTGAAGGAGAATATGGAATAAGAATAGAAAATACTATCGTTGTTACCCCTTGGCAAACTAATCAATTTGCAGAGTTCTATCAGTTTGAGACAATAACAGCACTGCCAATAAACACAGATGCTGTCAATTTTGAGAATCTTGACAGCATCGAGAAAGCTTGGTTGGAAGATTATAATGCCAAATGTGCTACTCTTCTGAAATAGTCCATCCTTTTTGGTAGACTACATCTTTTAGAGCTTTGTTCTCGGCTCCACTGCCATATTTGACGGGTTTGAAGAGAACATTAGACTGAATGAGTTTCCTGTCCAGATTAATGATTCGGGCAGGAAATTTTTTTCCATATGTATTCATTGCTTCTACAAAGAAGGTAATGATATCATAACCCTGAAAAGCAAAAGGGGTGGGTTCAGCATTGAAAGCTTCCAGGTAGTCATTTATAAATTTGATGCTATTTTCGTTGTTATAGTCAATATTGTATGGAACTGCCAGATGTAGGTTCAACTGGTGGAAATAATCTGTGTCAAGTGTTTCCATACCTCTCCATTTGCTCATTCCATACACCTCAATCTTGTAGTTCCTGGTACTCTGAATAAGATGTAGGTTTCTGAGAGCATCTGAAATAAAGGCCTCGCTGTGTGAAGGAATTATAACTTTATTCAGATTGACAGAATCAAGTGCTTCCATCATTGCACTGTTGATTTCCCGTCCTTCCATAAAGTTATAGCTGAAGGTATTGTATATTGCCCCCCTTGTATCAAGACCATTGCGGGTACTTGTTACAAGATAGGACTCTTCATATCCCTTTTCGTGTAGAACGACAATCTTCTCAGCTACCGCCTCATTGTTTTTCTTCACCATTTTTTCAATTTGTCTTTCCAACGCATCTTCTGAGTCTGAAGGGAATAGGTACATGTAAGGATTTCCCTCCAGAAGTTTGGATGTTTTGTTGTCCAGAGGTGATACTACAGGTATCCGGTTATTGAGACAAAATGTTGAAATGGGGTGCATATCCCTTGTTGAAATGGGACCTATAACCAATTCGCTGTTATCTAATTTGCCGGATGAAATCAATTCCCATGTTGAGGTGTATTGGGACAAATCCACAGTTTCAATTAAATAATCGTCAAATTGTCCCTTTTCTCTGAGATGGTCCGCACCAAGAATAATTCCGCAGTAGAAATCTGCAATGTAGGTAGGCAGATTACCGATATTTTCCGATACATTAAATGGAAGAATGACTGTGATTTTAATGGGTTTGTCAAATCTTGCCCTGCCAATGTTATAATCATAAACGGAATCTTTTATTTGGGCGGGTGGTACAATGGTAGCATCTGCCGTCAGTTCTTCTTGTGCAAAGATATTTTCAGGGTCCGTCGCCTCCTCTTTCAAGGTTTCATCCGCTTCTCCTCTCTGATAATACTCATTTATGTATTGCTTGTCAGGAATCAGAACAGTTTTTATTCTGGTTTTGGAGGGAGGTACTATGTTGTTAAGTGCGTACAGCGCCTCAAGTGGGACATCGTATTTTTTTGCTACATCTTTCAATGATTCAAACCACATTACCTTATGTCTGACAAATCGTTGGGAGTCATTGTTCTGTGGAGTGGTCTTGCTACCGGGGGTCTCTTGACCATCCTGCTTTATTGTACCTGAAGATGTATAGGCACCGGCTTGGGAAGAGGTTAAGTCTTCTCCATGTAGTTGCTCATTTTCTGAAGCTTGTACAGGATTACCCTCTTTGATTGGGATATAGATAATCATACCCGATTTGAGCCCTTGAGCCAATGTCGGATTTATTTCATTTATCTGTTCGGCAGTGACATTGTATTTCTTTGAAATGGAATACAATGTCTGTCCCTTGAGCACCTTGTGAACATAAAACAACTCTCCTCTGATTCTCACCTTCTCGGTTGAGATTTCAACCGGAGTTGCAACGAACTCTTGGGACCGGAGTTGCGGTACATTAACACACAATAAGATAACCGATAGAAGTATTGAACTTATGTACTTCATATACAAAAATTAAACTAATCTCGCCAAAATGTTGTTAATGTTTTCTTCAATGCGGTTGTAGGTATCGTCATTATATTCAGCAGGGGAGAATTTTTCTCCTGTGATATTCTCATACAACTCGATGTACCTTTGTGAAATAATTTCTACCCTTTCATCATCCATAAATGGAACTTTTTGTCCGGGTTGGCCGCTAAATCCATTTTCCATAAGCCACTCCCTTACAAACTCTTTGGACAATTGCTTCTGGGGCTGATTATTGTCAAATCTCTCCTGATAGCTATCTGCATAAAAATATCTTGATGAGTCAGGTGTATGGATCTCATCTATAAGGAAGATTTCTCCATCCCTCTTTCCGAATTCATATTTTGTATCTACAAGGATAAGTCCCCTTTTGGCAGCAATTTCTGTACCTCTTTGGAATAGTGCGAGGGTGTATTTTTCCAATTTTTCGTAATCTTCTGCACTTACGAGTCCTCTGCTGATAATCTCTTCTTTGGATATATCCTCATCGTGCGCACCTATCTCCGCTTTGGTAGTAGGAGTTATGATGGGAGTAGGAAACTTCTCGTTTTCCTTCATTCCGTCAGGAATTCTGACACCACAAATCTCCCTTGCTCCATTTTTGTAGGCTCTCCATGCGCTACCTGTAAGATAACCCCTTACGATCATCTCTACCGGAAGCCCTTGGCATTTGTAACCCACAGTTACCATTGGATCGGGAGAGGCAATCTTCCAGTTCGGTACAATATCAGCCGTACTGTCTAGGAACATAGATGCTATCTGGTTGAGCACTTGTCCTTTATATGTGATTCCTTTAGGAAGCACCACATCAAATGCGGAGATGCGGTCTGTGGCAATCATAACGATGAAACGATCATCGATAGTATATACATCTCTTACTTTTCCTATATATTTTCCTGTTTGTTTCTTAAAACTGAAGTCTGTTTCTGTAATTGCTCTCATTGTGATTATAATTTATAATATAAGTTAGTCAAATTTTCGGCAAATGTACTCCAAGACAATCGTTGCTTCTCTTTTTCAATATTTTTGGAGAAAGCACTTTTGTTCTCACTATTTGCAAAGTAACTCTCTATGGCAACTTTTACTGAGTCGCTGTCTGCTTTCGGGGCAATGATTCCGGTACCTGTTTCCCCAATACTCTCCTTCAAACCTCCAACATCTGTAGTGACCATAGGCAAGTTAAAGTGATATGCGATTGAACTAATACCACTTTGAGTTGCCGTTCTATAGGGTAGCACACACAAATCGGCGGCGCAGAAGAAAGGGGCAACCTTATCATCCGGAATGTAATTTGTAAATAATCTGATATTCTCTCTCAAAGGTGATGCCTGAATTTGTTTCCGATACTTTTCAAAGGACCCATATGGCTCGCCGGCAATTATCAACTGATAGGATTTGTCCAACTTTGAGAAAGCATCGATAAGGATGTCAAGCCCTTTGTAGTCCCGTATCAGCCCGAAAAACAGGAGATTCTTTTTATCAGGAGAGATATTCAATTCCTTACATGCTATCTGACGGGGTATACTCTCTCCGAAGTTTGAATAGATAGGGTGGGGTGAGACAATACATCTTGCTTCGGGTTTGAACCGTAGAAGATCATCTTTAACGGCATTGCACAACATGACAAAAGCGTCATTGGCTCCGAGGAAATATCTTGTGAGAGGTGCATCAAAGAAATGGGGCTCGTGCGGGACGACATTGTCAAGTATGGAGATAACCTTGCAATCTTTGTTCAGGTGTCTTGCCACCCAACCTTGAGATGGGGCAAAGAATGGCATCCAATACCTCATAATCAGTAAATCTGGAGAGAACTCTCTGATCTTTTTTGCACACTTGATATAGGATAATGGATTGATAGTATCTAAAATACGAATGGACTCGAATGTTGTCTCCGAGTCCATTTTTTCTACATATTGAGTTTTTCCGGGAAATAGGAATTCCGGATATTGTCTTTTAAAATTAAAGGCGCGTACCTCGTGGTGTTTGCTCAGCTCCTTATAAAGTGAGTTGTTGAACTGGGCAATACCTCCTCTGTAAGGATGGAAACATGAGAGTATCGCTATTTTAAGTCTGCCGGCAGACTTAAAAATTAACTTGTCCGGGTTTATGGGGCTCTCTTGATGGTGTTCCCGTATCTCTTGTGCGAACATATTAATGCCCGGCGGGTGAAAGAAAGAGGGAATGGTGCCAAGAAAATCCATAAAGCAAACAATAGTTTTATAAATGATAGTTTATACGATTAAATAAATTCAATATGTTCCCGTATAAAGGTTGAAATTATTTCTTGTTTCTGTTCTTTACATATTCCTGATTCAGACCGTTGATGATTTCGTCTGTAATGTTCAGGGAGTTGTCACCCACGATTACGCAGTTGGTTGCAACGGTAGTGGTAAGAATCAATGAATGATTTTGACTTTTGTTATAATTTTCCACATATGTCTTGATAGCATCCATCACCTGGTTGAGCATTACAGATTCCTCCTCTGCCAATTCCATCTGTCTTTGTTGTGCCAAAAGTGCAAGTTCCTGTTGACGGAGTTGAAGCTCGTTGTTTTGAGCCTCTGCTTGAGAACGGGTTAGAAGTCCTTTTGACATTTTCTCGTTGAAACTTTGTATATCATTTTCCAACTCACGGTTTTTCTTTGCAAGCTCATTCTCAAT
This sequence comes from Bacteroidales bacterium, assembly GCA_017501525.1. Taxonomy (GTDB): domain Bacteria; phylum Bacteroidota; class Bacteroidia; order Bacteroidales; family UBA932; genus Coprenecus. The sequence continues at coordinate 112,493 of JAFVWT010000004.1, forward strand.
AGAGTTGTATTTTCCTTCAAATTCGGTTTTCAAATCGTTGTACATATCGTATTGGTTGATAAGGGTATCAAACTGAATGTAAACGATGGAACCGCTATTTGTAGCTTCTTGAGAATCAGTTGTTTCAGTATTAGCAACCTTAGAACTCTTTTCTCCTAACAACATAACGAACAATACTACTATTGCCGCCAGTGAAATAATGTGTAAAATAATATTAGCTTTTTTCATTTTATATAAATTAATTATAACTCTAACACAAATCGCAAATATACGTAATAAGCGAGTGAAAAGCAAAGCCATAGCTTTGATTTTTACAACGAGCGAAATAGTATTTCTACCCCGTTAGGGGTAAATATACGTAATAAGCGAGCGAAAAGCAAAGCTATAGCTTTGATTTCCACAACTTACTGCGCCTCAATTTCTATAGTATTTGAATTGCCTTGTGATACAGAGGCATATATCTTGAATTTGCCGGGAACTTTTGATGTAAATATGTTACTCTCCAATTCTATCGGTTCACCGCTTGCTTCTGATATCAGATAATAGGTTGCCTCAGAAGTGCAATCCACTTCATTAATTTTCAAGGAGAGTGTAGCGCAGCTCTCTCCATCCGCCAATATAATATAGGTATCGGCGCTCAATACTATTTGAGGCGGCCTTTCGGTGGCGGTTATTTTCACTTTTTCAGATTGAATTCCTTGGTATATTGCATAAAATTCGTGTATTCCAGGTTTGTCTGTACTATAGACAAATTCCATAAGTCTGATGTCATGATCCGATAGGGAGTCAACTCTGTACAACTCACTTTGAGAGGAGACATTTTCTTCCCCGTTACATATTACCTGAAATGATACACGTTCTTGATTATCAGCCATAATGGTGTCACTGTCGGGAATCAGTGTAATCTCCATCCCGTCAAGGGGATTTTTACCGACAGTTATAGTTGCAGTATTGGATTTTTCTCCATTCCTCACCGCATAGAAAGAATATATACCTTCGACTGTACTTGAAAATGTGTTGCCATTGAGCGGTGTATCGTTCTCAACATGAAATATCTCGCTCGAGTTTGTTACATCTTCTGTGCGTTGTTTTACCGTAAAGGTTGCAATGTCGTTTTGATTGCAGTCAAGCCATGTTACATCTGTACTGAGAATCAGAGGGGCTTGATTCTTGTTCTCTTTATTGCAACCAGGTAATGCAACGATAGCGGCTGCCAAGATTAGTATTTTTAGTAACATTTTCATCTTCAGATATTTCTAACCTCTTTGAGGTAGGCCTTGATAGTATTTTCAAGTCCCATGTACAGGGCATCGCAGATTAAAGCGTGTCCGATGGATACTTCATCAACTGCGGGAATTGTCTCAATGAAGTATCTGAGGTTCTCAAGGTTTAAATCGTGACCTGCATTGAGACCGAGACCACATTCAATTGCGCATTGTGCCGCTTTGAAATATGGCTCTATGGCTTGTTCCCTATTGATAGAGTATTGTGCCGAGTATGCTTCAGTATAAAGTTCCACTCTGTCGCAACCCGTTTCTGCTGCGTGTTTTATCATCTCAGGTACCGGGTCGATAAAGATTGATGTACGGATACCGGCGTCTTTGAACATTTTGCAGACATCCTTTAGGAATTCTTTATTTTCAATAGTGTTCCATCCTGCATTAGATGTGAGTACATTTTCTGCATCCGGAACAAGGGTAACCTGTGCAGGGCGTACTTTCATTACCAGCTCGATGAACGATGGTATCGGATTTCCCTCGATATTGAATTCGGTAGTGAGTATAGGCTGTAGTTCCAGAACATCCCTGTATCGTATATGTCTTTCGTCCGGACGGGGATGAACTGTGATTCCTTCTGCTCCAAATTTTTCACAATCAACGGCTGCCTTAAGGATATCAGGCAAATTTCCGCCACGTGCATTTCTGATAGTGGCAAATTTATTTATGTTTACACTTAATCGGGTCATTTTGATATTTTTTTGCAAAAATAAACTATTATCAAAATAATTTCACAATCTTTGCAGATTGTAAGTAAATTTTTTCAATTTTAATGTATATCGCTCTTTACGGACGCAAATTTGGCGCAGGTACAAAGGAAAAACTTAGTGCACTAATGTCGGCACTAAGTGGTGAAGGTGTGCAAATATCGTGCTATATGCCTTTGTTTGATTACATCAAGGAGAGTGGTATAGGTTATGATTGTATAAAGAGTACATTCACGTGTTACGAGGATCTTCCCTATGGTGTGGAACTTTTTCTCTCTTTGGGCGGTGATGGAACTTTCCTGAGTTCATTGACAATTGTACAGGATAGGAATATTCCTGTAGCGGGGATAAATATGGGAAGATTGGGTTTCCTTACCTCTATAAAATGTGGTTCGAATGAGGAAATTGAGCAAATAGCAGCTATCGTTAGAGGTGATTTCGAAACTCATGGAAGGACTTTGCTTCAGGTTCAATCTTCTGAAGGCAGTTCCTTGAAAGATAGGATTTTCCCTTACGCGTTGAATGAGATTTCAATAAAGAATACGGCCCCGAGAATGGTAGGATTAAACTTGAAGGTAAATGGAAAGTCATTTCCTACATATTGGGCAGACGGCCTCCTTGTAGCTACGGCAACAGGTTCTACTGCGTATTCTCTGAGTTTTGGGGGACCGGTAGCCACTCCTGATGCCAATGTGTTCATTATCACTCCTATGGCTCCTCATAATCTGAATATCAGACCACTGATAGTTCCAGATTCGTCTGTTATAGAGGTGTCGTTTGATTCAAAAGAACATTCCCATGTTATACTTTGTACAGACAACAGGGATTGTCGATTGCACCCTTCGGAGTCATTGACAATATCTAAAGCCCCATTTGGAATATCGTCAGTTTCCTCAGGAATATCTTGTTTTATAGATGCATTAAATGAAAAATTGTTGTGGGGCGAAGATAGAAGAAACGAAAAATAGAAAACAAAGACTATGTCAGGGATACCTAATCATATTTCTATAATAATGGATGGCAATGGCCGTTGGGCGCAACAACGGAACAAAGAACGTATTCATGGCCATTATGAAGGGGCAGAAAGTGTCAGAGCATGTATTGAGTATGCCGTTGAGATAGGATTGCCGTATCTCAGTCTGTTTGCTTTTTCGGAAGAGAATTGGGGCCGTCCTCAAAGTGAGGTAGATGAGTTGATGTCACTTATGTCCAAATCAATCCTTCAGGAACTTCCTACTTTTCAGAAGTACAATATAAGACTGATTGTTATAGGTAATCGTAACCATCTGGAACCAAAATTGTTGCAGGAAATAGACAGGGCAATGGAACTAACCCGGGACAATGGCCGGTTGACTCTGATTGTATTTTTGAGTTATAGCGGAAAATGGGATATAGAGCAGGCAGCAATCAGATTTGCAGAAGCGGGCTCTCCGGAGGGAAAATTTGAAACATTTCTTTCCACTTACGGAATACCCGATCCCGATTTACTTATACGAACCAGTGGGGAGCAGCGCTTGAGCAATTATCTGCTTTGGCAATGCGCATATACAGAATTTTATTTTACCGATACTCTTTGGCCGGATTTCAGAAAAAAAGAGTTTGGCACGGCTATTGAGGCATTTGCGACCAGGAAAAGACGTTTCGGTAAAACAAGTGAACAGATTATCACACAGCAGAACGATTCCAATGAAGATTAAAAAGTTACTATTTTTATTGTTATTGATGATATTTCCTCTCATCTCAGAAGCGCAGCAGGGAGGACAAAATCAGGCAGTTGTAGACTATGACAAACCCCGAAAATATATATTGGGGGGAATTAGTGTTGAGGGTGTCAAACATGTGGGGCATAGTCAGATAATCTCACTGACGGGGCTTACGGTAGGCTCTGAGATTACAATCCCAAGTGAGGCTACATCTGCTGTGGTGAATAAACTTTGGGGACAGCGTTATTTTTCAAGTGTCTCTCTGGAAATCGACTCTCTTTCTGCTACAAGGGATACTGTATATCTTGTCCTAAATCTTCAGGAACGTCCGAGAGTATCAAGATGGGGTTTTAAGGGTATCAAGAATTCTGAACAGAACGACCTTCAGGATCGTCTTCACCTCAGAAGGGGAACAGAACTATCTGATTATGTCCTCAGTTCTTCCGTTGGAATTATCAAGAATTACTATAAGGAAAAAGGGTTTATTAATGCCCAGGTGGATGTGATACAGCAAGTTGATACAATTGTGAAAAATGCTGTCAGAGTCACTTTTGATATTAAAAAAGGAAATAAGGTTAAAATCAAGGAGATAACATTTGAAGGTAACGACGATGTCCCTGATGGGAAAATCATATCATCAATGGCGAACACCAGGGATATGCGTTTCAGAAACATCTTCAAGAGTAAGAAGTTTAAGGAGAAGGAGTACGAACAGGATAAAATATCAATGATCAGTGCCTTCAATGAGGCAGGTTACCGGGATGCCCGAATTGTCAAGGACTCCATCTACTATATTGAACCTGACCGTCTTGGAATCAAGTTTGTAATCGAACAGGGACCTAAATATTATTTCAGAAATATCACCTGGACAGGAAATTCTTTATACACTTCCGAACAATTGAACGAATTTCTTATGATTAATAAGGGTGATGTCTATGATGTTGTGGGATTGCAAAAGCGCCTTTTCGGTGATCCTAAGAGGGAGAGCATAGCCATCAATTCTCTATATACAGACAGGGGGTATATATTCTTCTCTGTCCAGCCGGTAGAGACCAATATTGTAGGAGACTCTGTAGATGTGGAACTTAGAATAGTGGAAGGGAAACCAGCTACTTTCAATAATATCATTATCAGTGGAAATACTGTCACTAATGAGAGGGTAGTCCGAAGAATGTTATTTACCAAGCCGGGCTATCTGTACAGTCAGACCCAGCTTGAGAGATCCCTGAGGGAAATTGCGCAAATGGGTAATTTTGACCCTGAACAGGCACTTGACCATACAAGAGGGTATTCTGTCCTTCCTAATCCATACAATAATACAGTTGATATTACATATAATGTGGCTGAAAAACCCAATAGCCAGTTTGAGCTTTCAGGTGGCTGGGGTGGATACTCATTTGTAGGAACGGTAGGGGTAAGTTTCAATAACTTTTCATTGAGAAGAATCTTCAAGAGAGGGGCTTGGCGACCTGTTCCATTAGGAGATGCCCAGACCTTGTCTCTCAGATTCCAGACCAATGGTACCTACTATACAGCCGCTTCGATCAATTTTATGGAACCGTGGCTTTTTGGAAAGAAGCCTACATCATTCAATCTTTCCGGTTATTACACCCGTCAGACAAACTCATATTATTTTTATCAGAATCCGGATGAGTATTTTGAGGTGTTTGGTATCGCCGCGGGGTTGGGTAGCCGTCTGAAGTGGCCTGACAACTATTTTGTGTTATATCATGAATTCAGTTGGCAGACTTATAATCTGAATAATTGGGGATACAATTTCCTTTTTGAGACAGGTCGTTCTCACAACATCAGTTATAAAATTTCCCTTAACAGAAACTCGACTGACCAGCCGATTTATCCTCGAGAGGGTTCAGATTTTACACTCTCGTTGCAGTTGACACCTCCATATTCGTTGTTCCGTTCAAAGGATCTCGACTACAAGTCAATGTCCGATCAGCAGCGTTACCGTTGGGTAGAATATCACAAGTGGACATTCAAAGGTTCCCTTTTCTTACGTCTTGTAGATGATTTGGTGTTGATGACAAGGGCACAGTTTGGTTATTTGGGATACTACAACAAGAGTCTCGGATATTCTCCTTTTGAAGGGTATCAGGTCGGTGGTGACGGAATGTCAGGATACAATACTTATGGTTCTGAAATCATTTCCTTAAGGGGTTATGAGAATTACTCTCTGACACCAGTTTCCAAAAAAGGTGTATATGTCGGACATGTTTACGACAAATTTACTCTTGAGCTAAGGTATCCTATTATGTTGCAGCCATCTACAACTATTTTCGTATTGGCTTTCCTTGAAGCCGGTAACTGTTGGGAGAACATTGAAGACTTCAATCCCTTTGAGATTAAACGCTCGGCGGGAGTCGGTGTGAGAATAATGTTGCCAATGGTAGGACTTATAGGAGTCGATTGGGGATGGGGTTTCGATCCTATAGGAGACAAAGCCCGAAGCGGTTCGAACTTCCACTTCTTGATAGGACAGCAATTCTAAAATTATTATTAATTTTGCATTTTATCATAAAGAGAATAATAAATAAATTACAGAAATATGAAGAAAACATTATTAATCGTACTCGCATTTGTATTTGCGTCATCATCGTTTGCACAAGACTTGAAATTCGGTCATGTAAATATGCAGGAGATCGTTTACCTTATGGATGAAATGGACTCAGCAAGGGTAACATTGGAAAAATACAACAAGGATATTCAGGACATGTATAATGAGATGGTAGCTGAATTTGAGAAAAAATATACTGAATATCAGCAGATGGCAGCAAATTGGAGTCCCGCAGTTTTGCAATCAAAACAACAAGATCTTCAATCTTTGGAACTCAGACTTCAGGAGTATCAGCAAAGTGCTCAAATTGATATGCAGAATAAACAGCAGGAAATTCTTGCTCCTATCCAGCTTAAGGCCAATGAGGCTGTTCAAAAAGTAGGAAGAGCAAATGGCCTGATTTATATTTTTGATATTTCAATGGGTACAATACCTTTCATAAATGAGTCACTCAGTATGGATGTGACAGCAGAAGTCAAAGCAGCTTTGAATATCTCGCCAGATAAAAAACTTCCTGTAGCGCAAGGTATGTAATATTGTAAAGCTATATATTACAATGTCCTAAATGGGAGCCCGTCACAAGGCTTCCATTTTCTTTTTTGTTCGTCTGAATCTTTTTTGAGAAATTTTGTCCAAAATAATTCTTTGTATTAAGAAATATGACTACATTTGTATAATAAAATACTTAACGCAATGCAACACAAAATTATTGATGTAGAAGATGTTGTTATAAGGTTTGCAGGAGACTCAGGTGACGGTATGCAATTGACAGGAACATTGTTTGCCGATTCATCTGCTCTTTTTGGAAATGATATATCTACATTTCCCGATTATCCTGCTGAAATTCGCGCACCACAAGGCACTGTGTCAGGAGTGTCCGGATTCCAAGTACATTTTGGTTCTGTAGAGATTAATACTCCCGGTGACTTTTGCGATGTTTTGGTGGCAATGAACCCTGCGGCTCTAAGAGCCAATGCCAAATGGGCAAAACCAACAGCAACCATAATCTTGGACGAGGATGCTTTTGATGAAAAGAATATCATCAAAGCAGGTTTTAAAACAATGAACCCTATCGAGGAACTCAAAATCGAAGATAGGAATATTGTCGTTTCCCCCATAACTACTCTTACAAAAGAGAGTCTCAAGGATAGTGGCCTTGATACTAAAGCGATAATCCGTTGTAAAAATATGTTTACTCTCGGTATGTGTTTCTTTATGTTTAATCGGGAAATGAAACACACATTCGAGTATCTTGAAAAGAAATTCAAAAAGAAACCACAGCTGATTGATACAAACAAAAAAGTATTAACAGATGGTTTTAATTATGCAAGTAATATTCATGCTATTCCCAATACTTATGTAGTGCAGCCTGCCCATCAGGAAAAAGGTACATATAGAAATATAAATGGTAACCAGGCTACTGCTTGGGGTCTTTTGGCGGCATCGGAGAAATCAGGAGTTCCATTGTTCTGTGGTTCATATCCTATTACCCCTGCGACAGCAATTCTTGAGGAATTGGCAATTCATAAAAGTCTTGGAGCAAAAACTTTGCAATGTGAAGACGAAATTGCCGGAATATGTACCTCTATCGGTGCAGCATTTGCAGGAAATTTTGCTGTGACTACCACATCTGGTCCCGGTCTCTCGTTGAAATCAGAGGCATTGGGTCTTGCTATGATTACTGAACTTCCTTTAGTGGTGGTTGATGTGCAGAGAAGTGGACCATCTACCGGTATTCCTACCAAAACTGAACAGACTGACCTCAATCAGGCACTTTATGGTAGAAACGGAGAATGTCCGATTATGGTAATGGCAGCTCATTCCCCTTCAGATTGTTTTGAAAAAGCATTCTATGCAGGAAAATTTGCAATGGAGCATATGATGCCTGTAATCCTCCTTACAGAAGGATTCCTTGGAAATGGTTCAGAACCATGGCGTATCCCTTCAATGAAGGATCTGCCTCAGATCAATCCTCCATTTATTAAAGAGTGCGAAGGTAAATTCAAACCTTTTGAAAGAGATCCCGAAACATTTGTCCGCAAATGGGCAGTTCCCGGTACACCCGGTCTTGAACATAGAGTAGGAGGTCTTGAAAAGAATCCTGATGGTGTAATTTCTTCGGATCCTCAAAATCACGAACAGATGGTACGCAACAGAGCTGAAAAAGTGGCTCGCGTGGCTGATGTTATTCCTGAGTTGAAGGTTCAAGGTGACCAGCAGGGTGAAGTCCTTGTAGTAGGATGGGGTGGTACTTTCGGACATTTGTACACCGCCGTTAAAGAGTTGAGAAAAGAGGGTAAGAGTGTATCTCTTGCGCACTTTGATTATATCAACCCTCTACCTAAAAACACAGCGGAAGTATTCTCGAAATTTAAGAAAATCATAGTTTGTGAGTTGAATAGTGGACAGTTTGCTGCATATCTTAGAGACAAACATCAACAATTCAATTACTATCAGTTGAATAAAGTTCAAGGACAGCCATTTATCGTTAAGGATGTAGTGGACGCAGTTAATGAAATTTTATAATGGGAGGAGATAAAATGAAATATACAGCACAAGATTTCAAAAGTAATCAGGAAGTGAGATGGTGTCCCGGTTGTGGAGACCACTCTGTATTGGCTTCATTGCAAAGGGCTCTTCCTTCAGTTGCAGAAGAATTGGACTATTCAATCGAACGTTTTGTATTTGTTTCGGGTATTGGCTGTTCATCACGTTTACCTTATTATATGAATACTTATGGTTTTCATAGCATTCATGGTAGGGCAACAGCTATTTCTACCGGTATGAAGGTGGCAAATCCTACGCTCTCTATCTGGCAGGCTACCGGTGATGGTGACGCTTTGGCTATCGGGGGTAATCACTTCATACATGCTATTCGTAGAAATATCGATATCAACATAGTATTATTCAATAACAGAATTTACGGACTTACCAAAGGACAGTATTCACCCACTTCCCCTCTTGGAAAAATTACAAAGACTTCTCCTTATGGAACAGTGGAACATCCATTCAATCCCGGATGTCTTGTGATGGGTGCTCGTGGTACTTTCTTTGCCCGCAGCCTTGATTCGGAATTGAAATTGAATCAGGAGATTTTCCTCGCTTCAGCAAAACACGATGGTTGCTCTGTAACAGAAATGTTGGTGAATTGTGTCATTTACAATGATGGTTCCCATAAGGATATATCTGATAAAGAGGTCAGAGCAGACAGAACTATTGTACTTCGCCATGGAGAAAAGATGATCTTCGGAAAAGACAATGATAAAGGTCTGATTCTTGAAAACGGAAAACTCAAAGTAGTCAAGATTGGCGAAAATGGTATAACAGAGGATGATATTCTGGTTCACGATGCCCATACCAAAGAACTTGGAATCCATAGTCAGCTCGTGGATATGAAGTATCCCGATTTCCCGGTAGCTCTCGGAGTTATCAGAGATGTTGCAGACAAGACATATGATGATAATGTTAGGGATCAGTTGTTGGAAGTTAAAGCTAATGCAAAAATTAATTGTGTTGACGATCTTCTACGCAGTGGTTCTACTTGGGAAGTTAAATAAGAAATATAGTTTTTAACACTTTATAAAACAATTAAATAAAATGAAAGTTGCAGAAATTATGACCAAACTTGAAGCTAAGTATGGTCACGAAAAAGAGTATTTACAAGCAGTTCGCGAAGTACTTGAATCAATCGAGGAAGTTTACAACCAACATCCCGAATTTGAAAAAGCAAAAATCGTTGAAAGAATCGTTGAACCTGATCGTATCTTCACCTTCAGAGTTACCTGGGTAGACGACGCTGGTAATGTTCAAACCAACATCGGTTACAGAGTTCAGTTCAACTCAGCTATTGGACCTTACAAAGGAGGTCTTCGTTTCCACAAAGCTGTTACCCCTTCAATGTTGAAATTCTTGGGCTTTGAACAAACATTCAAAAATGCTCTTACTACTCTTCCTATGGGTGGTGGTAAAGGTGGTTCTGATTTCGATCCAGTTGGAAAATCAGACGCTGAAATCATGAGATTCTGCCAAGCATTTATGTGGGAACTTTGGAAATGCATCGGTCCCGATCAAGATATCCCTGCAGGTGACGTAGGTGTTGGTGGACGTGAAATCGGTTATATGTACGGTATGTACAAAAAACTTGCTCGTGAATACAACACAGGTGTATTGACCGGTAAAGGTGGTACATGGGGTGGTTCAATCCTTCGTCCTGAAGCTACAGGTTTCGGTGCACTTTATTTCACAGAACACCTTCTTCACAAAGCTGGTAAAGATATTAAAGATAAAACAGTTGCCCTTTCTGGTTTCGGTAACGTAGCTTGGGGTGCTGCTACAAAAGCTGTAGAACTCGGTGCTAAAGTTGTTGCTATCTCTGGTCCTGATGGAGTTTGCGAAATTCCTGCAGGTATCACCAAAGAGATGATCGACTATATGTTGGAAATGCGTGCTTCTAACCGTAATAAAGTTGAAGATATGGCTACCAAATTCCCTGGTGCAGCTATCTTCACCCCTGGTAAAAAAGCTTGGAGCGTAAAATGTGATATCGCTCTTCCTTGTGCATTCCAAAATGAATTGAACGAAGCTGATGCTAAAGAACTTATCGCTAACGGTACATGGTGCTGCTGCGAAGTTTCTAACATGGGTTGTACCCCTGAAGCTATCCATACATTCCAGTCTAACGGTATCTTGTTTGCTCCTGGTAAAGCTGTTAACGCAGGTGGTGTAGCAACTTCAGGTCTTGAAATGACTCAGAATGCTTCTCATATCAGCTGGTCAGCTAAAGAAGTTGATGAAAAACTTCACTTCATCATGGAAAGCATCCACGAAGCTTGTGTTAAATTCGGTACACAACCTGATGGTACTATTGACTATGTTAAAGGTGCAAACATTGCAGGTTTCATGAAAGTAGCTCAAGCTATGTTGGAACAAGGTATTGTTTAATCTATAGACCTTTAAACAAATTAAGGCGATCTCCCGCAAGGAGGTCGCTTTTTTTGTACTTGTTTTTCACTTCATTTTCTTATTGCCGTAGGCTTGCATCTTTCGGACTTTTACAGAATTTTGGGTACACCTATAATAGAAAAAAGGTGGCAAATCTATATCAAATTTGCCACCTTTATAAGTATTTAATCTATGGGTTTTAGAATGAGTATCCCAAGCCAACCATAAATGTATTGCCAAGTTGTGAATCTCCCATTCCAATCAGGTATGAACCATTTAATGAGATACCGATAATTTTCACACCAATACCTACTGATGCGTATGAAGGAGTACCTTTAGTAGCGTCACCATAGTTGTAACCGGCAGCTACTCTAACCATATCATTCCATTTGTACTCAGCTCCTACAGCAGCTACAAATGCTTGAGATTCAAATGTCATACCTCCTTGTATATTAGCTGTGATAGCATGTTTCTCTTCTGCTCCGAATCTCTGTGTAGTACCTACACCAAGTTGAACGTTTGCAGGAAGTGAATATATGCTTGTCTCGCTATATTTAAGTTTTGAGCCGATATTAGATGCTGTTACACCAACTCTCATGAATTTCAGATCCAACATAGCTCCAAAATCAGCTGAAACGGCACCTGCTTTAAGTTCAGGTGCATATTTGGTATTTACATAATTGATATTGGCTGATACTGAGAGGATGGGGAGAATTCTAAATCCAAGACCTACTCCAAGAGCCATTTCATTTGGTTTGAACTCTTCATTTGTAATACCGTTAATACTTGTAACAGGATAGGGTTTGTGCATGAGTGTTTTGAATCCTGCATTAATACTCATCCAATCAGTGATTCTTCCATAACCAGCGACTGCAATCATATTGGCTTGTGAAGGATTCCACATTCCGTAAGATGCACCTACGTCCATTATATTCTCAGAGAATAGGGTGGATGCGGTATTATTCCACATTGCAAAAGAGGTGGCATACATTGCTGCACCTGTATTTGCCATACCCATTACGTGTGCGTCGGGATTGTTCAAAAGGAACTCACCTGATTGGGCATTTGCTTTTCCGAATGTTAAGGCCGCGATAGTAATAAAGGCCGCTTTTATTATATTTTTCATTATTGTTTCACGATGTTTTGTTTATACTCTCCGTTTGCCGATTTAATTATCAATGTGTATACGCCTGTAGGAACCTCCAACATATCTATCACAGCAGGTGTGAATGTTCCAATCTTATGGTCGCCTGTATATACTTCTTTACCATTTACAGAGACGATAGAGATGGTTGCATCTGCATCTTTGTCAGAGCGGATGAACAAGTTGTCCACTACAGGGTTAGGGTATGCACTGTATGATATGGAATCTCCACTTCCTTCAGGTAGTACAGCCACTTGGAATGAGGTAGTTAGAGTTAGTCCACCTGCGTCTGTAACTGTAATTGTTATATCTACAAAACCTAAGTCTACAGGAGATACTACGATATTTCCATTATTGTAGGTAGCATTAGCAACTCCTTTTACCGATGTTGTGATGTTGTACATCAAAAGGTCCATCTTCTCATCGCTTATATATTGAGCTACAGGGATTGTAACTGCAGTTGCTTTGGGTGAGGTGAATCTGATATTCTCAAATTCTTTGATTAGAGTGGGTGCTTCATTTCCTTCAACGGTAACATTGAATGCAACCGAAGATGACATACCATATTCATCGGTAATCACAAGAGAACCGGTATTGGCACCTGTATTCATTGCTGCAGCATTGAATGTAAGATATGAGATTGCATCTTGACCAGGATTTAGTGCAAGTGATACTCCTGAGATTTGAGGATCAATCGAGTAGGAAAGTGAGTGACCATCGTTGTCATATATATGCAATTCTACATTTCTCGATTCTGAAGCAGCTTGCGAGATAGTCATAACGATTTCTTCGTTAGGAGTGATAATAGGAGCATTGTTGCCACCGGTTGTAACTGTTAGTGATTCACTTGGAATAGACTCCTGTTTAGAATAGTCAATTGCAGTAGCAACTACATAGTAAGTGGTGTTGAACTCAAGACCTTTAACTGTGCCGCTCATAGTGCTGCCGGCTGTTATACTTCCTACTTCAAATTCTTGATAATCAGTAGAGCTAAGGTTGTTTTCATTAATAGCTGAGGTTTTGTAGTAGATTCTGATCTTGGTAGGTTTTCCGCTGTCGCTGTCGCGAGGAACAGTCAATGTGAAATCGATGTTGTTAGAGCGGGCCTCAATATCCAAATCAGTAATTTGGTCAGGAGCTTCTCCACCGCTACCCATTACGGCAAGTTCAGTATTGATAAGTCCTACTCCGAGTTCGCCTATATAGTTAGGATTGTAGTCGTCAATATTTCTGAATGATGCAAGTAGAATCTCTTTCAAATCTTCATTTGTAAATCCGGGACCACCCATATTTGAAACGACAAGAGCTGCTATACCTGAAACGTGAGGGCATGCCATTGATGTTCCTTGTAGTGCGGCATATCTGTTGCCGGGAGTTGTACTCCAGATTTCATTGTTGTCGTATGCATCTCCACCGGGAGCAGAAATGTCCACCCATGAACCATAGTTTGAGTAATATGCTCTTTCAAATTCTGCATCTATTGCTCCTACTGCAATTGCAGGTTCGTATGATGCAGGATAGCCTTCATAGTGGTCATCATTTCCTGAAGCAAATATAACAACACCACCGGCCATAGGTCCTACTTGATTTCCGTTTTCGTCAAAACCTGCATATTTGATGAAGTAGTCGATAGCATCTTTGTCTTTTTGAGGAGTATCATGGAGGTTGTGGTTCGAGCCCTCTTCATATATATATCCCCAGCTATTTTGTGATATTACAGCACCGTGGTCTGCACCCCATTTGATTGCGCGTGAACCATCACCGCCTGCATCACCATTGAAAATCTGGCAAGACATAAGTCTTACACCGGGTACTCCCTTGGCAAAGTCACCACCGGCAACACCGCAAACACCTTTACCGTTGTTGTTTACAGCAGCTACTGTTCCGGCTACGTGTGTACCATGCTCATCCGCATAGATTGTATATCCGTTTTGTCCGTTTACGAAATTGTAACCATAAACCTTGTCGCCAGATTGTTTGGGGTTGATCCACATATTATCGGCAAGATCTTCGTGGGCGTAATCAATACCACCATCTACGACTGAGACGATAACTTCTTGATTACCTGTCACTCCTGCTTCCCATACAGGGAATACATTGATGTCAGAGCCTGCTTCTGAATAATAGCGCGAACCATTGTTGTAGTAGTGCCATTGGTTTCCTAATCTTGGATCATCGAAGGGTAATTCTGCATTTTGTTCTATGTTGGGAAGCATTTCGTCACCTTGTGCCTCAGCTACCACTTTATATTGGGGTCTTGTAATACGACGATTGTACTCAACAATGTCAATACCTTTGATTGCTTTAAGGTCGTCACCGGCTTTTGTCAACGAGGTCTCTTCATCAAAGTAAACGTAGTACCAGCGATGAAGACCTGCTTCACGGGTTCTTGGTTCAAAAACACCTGCGTGTTCAAATACTCTCTCCATTCTGACATTTCCGAGTTGGGAAAGTGGAGAAGCCATTGATTTAACTTGAGCGGGAATCACCATACCATTTTCGTCGGTGTTAGCTTCCAACTCTTTTACAAGTTCTTCAGATACTTTGATTGAAACTTGGCCTGCATAGAATAAGCGGGCAGGGTAAATTTGTCCATTTACCTGTACTTGTGTCTGTTCATCAAATTCAAGCTCTGCTCTGCTACATCCAACCAGTAGGGCTGTAGCCATAAGGCTTGAGACTAAGAAGAATGAAATTTTTTTAATCATAGATATTATAGTTATTAATTAGTAATTTGCCTACTATTTCAATGAAACTTCAAAAGTATAAAAAAATAGATAGAATCAAAATATTTATGTAGAAAAAATGCTTTTATGAATCGTAACTTGATTTTTAAAACATTAACAGATTAATCAATGGGTGTGCAATATACTTTACCAACAGTAAACATTGATCTATAAGAAAAAGTGTTATATTCTCTACCGAATTTGCTATTTCTCAACAGAAAATCAATAAAAGATTTTCGCTTTTTCACTTTGTCAGTCCAAATCTCACAAAAAGTAGAAATGAAAAAAAATAGGTGGATTTTGTCTAATTCAAAATAAATTCATATCTTAGCAGTTGCTTATTGCGGATACTACGCATATAAGTAGTTAAGATAGAGTGTAAAACGAAAAAAATTGGAACTTACGAACTACTTAATGCCTTTCAAATTGTGTGCCAGTGCAGTTATTCAACATGCATCGGTTTCTCGTATATATAATATAGGTGTAGCAGAAAAACAAAACAAACAATTACATAAATTCAATTCAAAATCAATTATTAATCTTTAAAAATTATCTACATGAAAAAGATCAGACTATTTTTAACAGGTCTTTTGATGGTGATGACCACTGCAGTTTTTGCTCAGGACATTACTGTTTCAGGAACTGTTACTGATGCCAGCACTGGTGAAACTGTAGCTGGAGCTGCTGTTCAGCTCAAAGGCAGTCTTACCCAGTATGCCATGACTGACGATCTTGGAACTTATTCACTTTCAGTTCCTAATAACGGAGTCTTGGTAGTAAGTTTCTTAGGTTACAAAACTGTAGAGATTCCTGTAAATGGAAGAACTACTATCGATGTAGCTCTTGAACTTGAAGCAGAATTTTTGGAAGACGCTATCGTGGTTGGTTACGGTACCGCAAAGAAAATTACCTCTGTCGTAGGTTCTGCTGCAACAGTTAACCAAAAAGTTCTTTCGAACCGTCCTTCGGCAAATGCCGGTGACGCTCTTCAAGGACAGGTTGCTGGTTTGCAAATCTTCTCATCTACCGGTGAGCCTATGTCAAACGTTTCTATGCGTCTTCGTGGTGTGAACTCAATCAACGCATCAAGCACTCCTCTTATCATCCTCGATGGTGCTCCTGTATCAAGCTCTATTTTCAACAGTTTGAACAGTAACGATATCGAGAACATGGTAGTCATGAAGGATGCTTCTTCAACAGCGATCTACGGTTCACGTGCTGCTAACGGTGTTATCTACATTACAACCAAAAAAGGTAGCAGAGCATCTGAAAAACCTGTAGTTTCTGTTCGTGGTCAATATGGTATCTCTACCATTGTAACTCACAAAATGGAGTTGATGAACACCACACAGTGGTTTGACTTCAACAAGTTGGTTAATCCTTCATTTACTCTTACTCCTGATATGGAGGCAGCTTTGAGATTAGGTGTGAACACCAACTGGCTTGAGTACTTCTTCAACGAAGCAGCTCCCGTTTGGTCTGCAGACTTGTCTGTTTCAGGTGCAACCGGAAGAACTGACTACTATTTCTCATTTGGTGCGTTCGACCAGACCGGTACAGCTCCTTATTCTGATTTGAACAGATATACCCTTCGTTCAAACATCAATACCAAAGTTAACGACTGGTTGAAAATGGGTCTAAACTTAGGTTTGACATATCAACAATATACTACAGCAGGTTTTGCTAATACAGGTAACTCTTGGTATAACCCTACCACTGCATCTAACTGGATGCTTCCTTGGGTAACCCCTTATAACTATATCGAAGATGAGAACGGAGAAAAAGTAGGAATTGACTACTCTACTGAAAGAGATTATTTCTCAGAAGTGGGAATGTACAACACTTACTATCTACAAAAACTTCAACCTTCAACCAACTCATATGCTCGTTTGAATGGTAGCATGTATCAGGAAATCACTCCTATTAAAGGTTTGACATTGCGTGCTCAACAGTCTATCGAGGCTTATGACTATCGTTATACCTACATCTGTAATCCTGATCCTACAGCACCTATCGGTGGTGGTGAAGATGCAGTTGGTGTATTTGCAGGTAATGGTTCAAGAAGTGAATCTTTCACACGTTATTATCAATTCACTTTGACTAATACAGCTGAGTATAAATTTGATGTTGAGAAGAATAACTTCGCAATCCTATTGGGTCAGGAGGCTATTCTTGATGACGCTGAGGGATTTGGAGTAGATGTTGACGGTTTGACTGACTGGAGAACAAACTTCTTGTCACATGGTACCAAAACCAATACCCCTAGCCAATCTTTCTCAGAAACATCTTATAACTCATATTTCGCTCGTTTGTCATACGACTATAACAGCAAATATTTCCTAGATGCATCTTGGCGTATTGACGGTTCTTCACTATTTGGTAAAAACAAACGTTATGCTAACTTCTATTCAGTTGGTGCAATGTGGGATATCAAACGTGAGGATTTTATGCAAAATGCTTCTTGGTTGAATGACCTTCGCTTGAAAGCCAGCTATGGTACAACCGGTAACTCAGGTATCCCTAACTATCTTCCTTATGGTACAATCGGAACTTATGGTGCACAATATAATGGCGCTGCAGGTTGGGGCGTTGGTAACCCTTCAAACGATGACTTGACTTGGGAAACAATCGAGACCCTTAACATCGGTATCACAGGTAGAATGTGGAACTTCTTCAATGTGTCAGCTGAGTTCTATAACAAGATGACTCGCGATATGTTGATGGAAATCCCTTATTCATATACAACCGGTCACGGTGGTGGTTGGGGTAACGTAGGTAATATGTTGAATAGAGGTGTTGACGTAGAATTAGGTTTCGACGTTGTTCAAACTCAGAACACATACTTCAACATCAAGACTAACTTCAACTACAACTACAACGAAATTACCGAATTGTTCGGTGGTCGTGACAAATATACCATTGCAAATACCGGTATCTCTTATCAAACAGGTTATCCTTATGGTGAGTTCTACTATGTACGCTCAGCAGGTGTTGACCCTCAAGATGGTATGCAAATGTGGTATGACCTTGACGGTAACAAGACAAAACAATTCTCAGATGCTTACGCTGTCATGACAGGTAAACAACGTTTTGCTCCTTGGTCAGGTGGTCTTCAACTTAACTTCCAGTACAAAGGCCTTTATGTAGGTGCTGACTTCTCATGGGTAGCAGGTAAATGGACTGTAAACAATGACCGTTACTTTATCACCAACCCTAAATTTGTCTCTACAAACATGAATGGTGTTACTGAGTTGTTCGACATTTGGACTAAACCCGGTCAGGTAACTGATGTACCTTCTATCGATTCACCTCGTGAATTTGATACAACCCTTCTTGAAGATGCATCATTCTTCCGTCTTAAAAACTTGCAGATTTCATACGAATTCCCTAAAGCTTGGATGCAAAAAACCGGTTTCATCGGAAGTATGAGAGTTTATGCTATCGGACGTAACTTGTTTACATTAACCAAATATCAAGGTTATGACCCTGAGGTTGACTCAAACCTTCAAATGGGTGTATATCCTAACTCAAGACAGTTTACTGTAGGTCTTGAATTCACATTCTAATACGGTAAGAGAAAATGAAAAAGATTATTTATAGATTATCATTGTTAGTGGCCATGTCTTTTGGCCTTGCAAGTTGCAACATGGATTTACCTCCTCAAGGGGTAATTAGTCCTAATGAAGCACTTCAATCATATTCTGATGCCCTTGCCCTTCGTACCGGATTGTATATCAATCTTAGAGGCAATGTAGCAGGAGATGTAGTTTACAGTCCTGAGCTTCAGAGTGACTTCTTCCACGCTACTACTTCGTTTGGAAATAGAGGCGGTGATTTTTATGAGTGGACTTTCACTTCAGCTAATGGAACAGCACTTAACTGGTGGGCAGGTTACTACAGCTCTATCGCTGATGTAAACTTCTTCCTTGCAGCAGCTAATGATGTTGACACAGGTAACTGGAAAGATTCTGAAAAAGCAGATTTGGAAATATTCAAAGGTGAAGCTTATTTCCTTCGTGCTTACTACCACTCTATTCTTGCTGACAGATTCTGTGCTAATTATGTAGGAAACGAAGATTCATACGGTATTCCTTATATTACAGAATATGCTCCTACATCAGACCAAACCAAATACCCTGAACGTGGTATTCTTTCTGATACTTATCAAAGAATTATGGAAGACTTGACTTCAGCAGCTCAAATGGTTTCTACTCCTGGTCAAGTAGCAAGTATCTGGATTACTTCTGACATGGTTAAAGCCCTTACAGCAAGAGTTGCTTTGAATATGGGAGACTATGCTACAGCTATCGCCAATGCTTCAGCTATTATCGACAGCTCACGTTATCCATTGGTTACTTCTGCTGCAGATATGGAAGGTCTTTGGGTAAATGACTCAGGTAAGGAATGTATCTTTATGACTGATGCAGACTTCTCTACATCTTCACTTCCTCCTACAAACAACTACGATTACATGGGTTACAATGCAGCTCAAAACTTGTATGCTCCTGGTTATGTTCCTGAACAATGGGTAATTGACCTATATGACCAAGGTGATATTAGATTTGGTCAGTTCTTCTCAGAAGAAACCATTACTCTAACCGGTAATGCAACTCACCAACTTTATATCTTCACCAAATTCCCTGGTAACCCTGAACTTCGTCAAAGTGACAACGACCAAAACTATATCAATAAAGCAAAACCTTTCCGTGCTGCTGAAATGTATCTTGTTTTGGCTGAAGCTTACGCAAGAAGTAATGATGCAACCAATGCTAACGAAATTTTGAACGAACTTCGTGGCAAACGTATGCCTAACTATGCTCCTCAAAACTATTCAGGTCAATCTCTTCTTGATGAAATTCTTAAGGAAAGAGCAAGAGAACTTATCGGTGAAGGTTTCCGTATCTCTGACTTGAAACGTTTTGGTAAGGGTATCCAGAGAGGTGATGCTCAGGTAGCTGCAGCTCTGTACTTGCCTGATACTTACGAAGTATTTGAAAGAGGTTCTGACGATTTCAGAATGGTTTATCCTATCCCTCAAGAGGAATTGGATTCTAACCCTAATATGAATGGTCAGCAAAATGAAGGTTATTAATAGTTAATAAGATTTTAAAATGAAGTATATTAAAATATCATTAGCAATTGCAGCTCTTCTAACTCTTTTTGCGTCTTGTACAAAGAGATCTTTCGATGTTGTAACGGGAGATACTAAAGTTGAGTTTGTCAATTCAAATATTGAAGTTTCTTTGACAGGTGCATTCCACTATGTACCTATTCAAATGGTTGATACTGCTGCCACTGCTGCACTCGCTACTGTAGAGTATGTAGGTGGTACTGTTACTCTTGCAGATGGTACTACACGTCCTCTTGAGGCAAGAGAGAAAACTGATACAGTTGCAGCTGAAATTATCTTTACTTCTATGGAAGTATATGTTGGTGCGTATGATTCAGACGTAGATAAAGGTAATCTTCCTAGCAACAATCTTGAATTCCGTCTCCCTTACTACAGAGATTATCAAAAAGTTGAGCTTAACTTCAAATTAATCGGCACAAACGTTAATGAGGGTGGTAACACTACTTGTACATACGTTGCTCAAAAGGCTCAAGGAGTTGTGATTGAAGGTACTTATCTTGTTGAAGATGAGGAATTTGTTTTCATTAAGGAAAGTGATACCAAGTACTGGTTTGAATATGCAGTACAGGGTGGTGATATTTCTGCAGAGAGAGTTGATAATACATTGATTTTCTCTCTAACAGATTTTGTCGAAACTCAGGGTTACAAGTTGCAAATTTGTGCGTGTCACGATGGATACTATTACCCAGATGAGGCTGCTCAGGTAACCTTTAATGCTGACGGATTGACTTTGGATAACGGTATGTTCTATGGTGACTTCGAACAAGGTGCTGCATATTTTGGTATTATGGCAGGTGCCACTGGTTCACGGAAATAATTTTTATACAAAGTAACTTCAAAGGGCTGACCGATAGGTTGGCCCTTTTTTTGTTTTATTACTTATTTTGGTTATTTTTGTTCTTATATCAACCAAAATAATTAAATATGAAAAGAATTTGTTTTGCGTTTTTCGCACTATTTTTCTCAGTGTCATTCTTGTTTGCCCAGAATCAATTCAAGGGTTCAGTGATAGCATCAAATAGAGAAGACCTTCTCTCAAAACTTCCTTCTGAGATTTCATATTTTATGCCCGAGTTTACTCTGTCTCAGATTTTCTATAAAAATGGCACAAAGTTTATGGCTCTCCTTAATATATGTGTAGTCGATAACAGTGTCAGATATATCAATGAATCGGGCGATACTCTCTTGATGGCGAATGCATCAGATGTGAATCGTATTTTTGCTCAAGGCTCTGTATACAAACAGATTAATGGTCACTTTTTTCAGGAACTTGTTGCTTTTGGTCAGACCTCCTTGTGTGAGAAGAGAAGTTTCAGTCTCAAAGAGCCAGAGATAAGTATTGGATTTGCAAACATTGCACCTACTTCTACAGCTAAAAGTTACAATCCTGAGCACGAGGATTTGGCGAGGGATTATGGTAAGGATATGGAGATAGATTATACTATGGAGATAGATTATGTCCTCTCTCATAAGGATAAGATATATCCTTGTAAACAATCTGCATTTATAAAGTTCTTCCCAGAAAAGAAACAGCAGATCAAGGATTTTGTCAAGATTAATAAGATAGATTTTTCAAATAGGGACCATGTACTTTCTCTATTCTATATGTGTACAGAGAAGTAGGTTTTATCAGATGTTTATGGTTTCGAAGCTATCTGTTCCCAGTGTGGGGCAGATAGCTTTTGCTATACGCTCTATTGGTTCTGTGTCTGCTGTTGAGTAGAACATGTTTTTCCCGCCGTTGAAGATTATCTTGCTTGCTATTAATTTTGATTGTTTTGCGACTGCAGGGGCAGGATTGATTATTGTCATCCCTTTAGGAGCGAGTTTTACTATTTGCTCGGTTAGGAATGGAAAGTGTGTGCAGCCTAATACAAGTACGTCTGCGTTGGCAGCTTTAAATTCTGATATGTATTTTTCGAGCAGTTCCTTTGCTGAGTTTCCGCTTTCAACTGCTTCTACAAGCCCTTTGCCTATAACCTCTATTACTTTGATGTTTGAACAGTATTTCATAACTGTATCTCTGTAGAGACGTCCTTTGAATGTATTAGCTGTGGCAAGTACACCCACAACTCCTGTTCTGGATATGTTAGCTGCGGGTTTTACGGCAGGTTCCATCCCGACGAATGGAATAGGGTATTTCTCCCTTAAATAATTAATGGCGGCTGCCGTTGCTGTATTGCAAGCGACAACCACCATTTTTGCACCTTGAGACATCAGATAGGCGCTGACCTTATCTGCTCTCTCAATTATATAGTCGATGGGTTTGTCTCCATAGGGGCAGTGGGCATTATCGGCGAGGTACAGATAATCCTTTTCCGGCATCTGTGCTTTAAGCTCTTTCCATACTGATAATCCTCCTACTCCGGAGTCGTAAATCCCAATCATAATTTTAAGGTCTATTTATGAAGACTGTATGGATATTTTAGTCAAGTCTCTCTTTAAGTAGGCTTTCAATCTCCTCTTCGCTAATCTTTCTTGCGATGATCTTACCTTCTGAGTCAACAAAAAGATTCTGAGGAATGAAATTTACGTTGTAGAGTCTGGAGTATTCCCCATTCCAGTATTTCAGTTCAGAAACCTGAATCCATGGCAATTTATCTTCTTCTATAGCTTCTACCCATTTCTCTCTTGTTTTATCCAACGAAACACCATATACCTCAAATCCTTTGTCGTGGTATTTGTTGTAGATTTTTACGAGGGTAGGGTTGAAGTTACGGCAAGGGCCACACCAGCCTGCCCAAAAGTCAATCATTGTAACTTTATTGCGTTTATATGTTTCACTTAGAGAAACTTTTTCACCTCCTGGTGTGGGAAGGATAATTTCAGGAGCTACTTCTCCTATTTGAAGTGCCAATTCTCTTGCTATATATTCTTCGATTCTTTTCAGTACACTGTTGTTATCGAATTTTGAATCTTTTCTGAAGTCTTCTGTAATCCTGATTACTTCTTCCAATTCCATTTCACTTATCCTGCTATTGAATAGGTTTAGGTAGAAGATACTTCTGGGGTGTGCTGCCATCATTGAATCTCTGTATTTGGCAAGTTCCTCCTGGCAGGCATTATATAGTGATTCTGCCTCTTCTTTTCTTTCTTGGGTTGTGGTAGGAATTCTCATATCTCTAATGAGGCTTCTTACGTCGTATTTGTCGGTAATCTCAGTAATTTTATTATTGTATTCAGTGATAATGGTGTTTGTCTCACCTCCAATTACTTCTGATTTGGGGAATGAGTCTTGATGACCTTTTATAGTGTAGTTTGCATTTTCAAGAAATATGGGAAGCACTCCTGAGATTCCTTGGATGCTGATGTAGTGGTATGCAGGTGTTTGAATTGTACCTTCGAATTTGAATTTGTTTTGTATCACCTGAACTGTGTCTCTGGTAGGATTTTCGCTATCTCTGTTGATAAGGATTGCGATACCGTTGAACAGGTCCATTGAGTCACCTTCAATGTGACCGTTAATGGTGTAGGTTTGTTTTGTTGTGCAGGCTGCCAATAATGCAGTTGCCGATAAAATCAATAAAAATTTTTTCATAATGCTATTCGGATATGTTAGTTTATTCTATTATTCTTCTTCGCTTAGGAACCATTCTTTGTACATCATGTAGCCCTGTGCATTCTTGTGTGCGGCAGCTGTTATGGCTTCAGAACCTTCTTTTACTTGTTTGGCCGGTATACCTGCATATACGCCGCTTTCAAGTTGTGCATTGCTCAGCACCACAGCTCCTGCAGCTATGATTGTGCCATCAGGAATGTTAGCGCCATCCATCAGTATTGCCCCCATTCCAACAAGGACATTGTTCCCTACGGATGCACCATGAATTATTGCGTTGTGTCCTACTGATACATCATCGCCCACTTCAACTACCGATTTCTTATGTAGTGTATGAAGAACTGCTCCATCCTGAATGTTTACTCTGTTTCCGATTCTTATCGGATTGACGTCTCCTCTGAGAACAGCTCCGTACCATATACTGCAGTCGTCTCCGATTTCTACGTCTCCGATAATTGCCGCATTCTCTGCTATGAAGCAGTTTTTACCTATTTTAGGTGTTATTCCATTGAGTTTCTTGATAATAGCCATTTCAAATTATGTTTTATGACAACATATTTTTCATCTACGACAAATATAGTCAAATTTGACTTTAATGCTATAAAAAAGGGCAACCTTTTGGCTGCCCTTTCAATTATTTATTCATTATGGAACTATTCTTCTTTACGTCTGATTGGTGCAGACATTTTGTTGAATTCTTCCATAGATGCTACTATCACTCTGTCAAAGTCTCTTTGACCTGTACCGGCAGGAATCAGATGGCCGCAGATTACATTTTCTTTCAAACCTTCTAATGTGTCTGATTTTCCACGTATTGCAGCTTCACTTAAGACTTTTGTTGTCTCTTGGAATGATGCAGCAGACATAAAGCTGTTGGTTCTCAATGCTGCGCGTGTAATTCCCTGGAGAATTTGGTTGGATGTTGCAGGGACAGCGTCTCTTGCCTCAACCAATTTCAAATCCTGACGTCTGAGCATAGAGTTTTCATCGCGTAGGCGTCTTGAGGTGACGATCTGACCGGGTCTGAGCTCTTGAGAGTCTCCAGCATCAAGAACCACTTTTTTACCAAACATAGAGTCGTTCTCTTCGTGGAATTCCCATTTGTCAACAAGTTGTTCAGGTAGGAATTTAGTGTCACCTGGATCAACGATTTCCACTTTTCTCATCATCTGTCTTACGATAATCTCAAAGTGTTTGTCGTTGATCTTAACACCTTGCATACGATACACCTCTTGGATCTCGTTGACGATATATTCTTGAACCTTGATTGGACCTTGGATAGAGAGTATGTCTGATGGAGATATTGCTCCGTCAGATAGTGGCATACCTGCTCTGATATAGTCGTTTTCTTGTACAAGAATCTGTTTTGAGAGTGGAACGAGGTATCTCTTCTCATCGCCATTTTTGGATCTGATGATAATCTCTCTGTTACCACGTTTGATTTTACCCATCTGAACTTCACCGTTAATTTCTGCAACGATAGCGGGGTTAGATGGATTACGTGCTTCAAACAATTCGGTAACGCGAGGAAGACCTCCGGTGATGTCACCAGATTTACCGATGGCGCGTGGAATTTTAACCAACACTTCTCCGGCGTTGACTTCTTGTCCGTTTTCTACCATTATATGAGCACCGACAGGGAGGTTGTATTGTTTTACCTCGATATCGCCTTGCATAATGCGGATGGTAGGGTTCTTTGATCTGTCGCGGGATTCGATAACAACCTTTTCTCTGTGTAGTGAGAATTCGTCTGTCGCTTCTTCCCTGAAGGTAACTCCTTCAACAAGACTATCGTAAACCACTGTACCGGACAACTCTGTGATGGTCACTGCGTTGTATGCGTCCCATTCACAGATACGGTCTCCTTTGGAAATAGTTGAGCCATTTTTCTGATACAATTTGGCACCATATGGGATGTTGTGTTGTGATAGGGTTATACCTGTATTGACATCTACGATGCGCATTTCTGCTGTACGTCCAATTACAATATCGTATTCTCCGTCCTCTTCTTGTTTTACAACAGTTCTGAGTTCTTCAAATTCCAAACGTCCATCGTACCTTGCAACAATCTCTGATTCAGATGCTATGCTTGACGCAGTACCACCGACGTGGAATGTACGGAGGGTCAACTGTGTACCGGGCTCACCAATAGATTGGGCTGCGATAACACCGACAACTTCTCCCTTTTCAACCATTCTTCCGGTAGCAAGGTTACGGCCGTAGCATTTGGCACATACACCTTTCTTAGATTCACAAGTCAGTACCGAACGGATTTCAACCTGTTCGATAGGGAGTGCAGATATTTTGGCTGCTATGTCTTCTGTAATCTCTTCGTTTGCAGAGAGGATAAGTTCACCTGTAAGAGGATTGTATATATCGTGAACGGATGTTCTACCAAGAATCCTATCATATAGAGACTCTACAATCTCATCCTTATTCTTAATGGCTGTTGCCACGATTCCTCTAAGGGTTTTACAATCTTCTTCATTGATGATCACATCGTGTGAAACGTCAACAAGACGACGGGTCAAGTATCCTGCGTCCGCAGTTTTTAGCGCTGTATCGGCAAGACCTTTACGGGCACCGTGGGTAGAGATGAAGTACTCAAGTACCGACAGACCCTCTTTAAAGTTGGAAAGAATAGGGTTCTCGATAATCTCAGCTCCTGTAGAACCTGATTTTTGAGGTTTTGCCATCAATCCACGCATACCGCACAACTGACGGATCTGTTCTTTTGAACCACGGGCTCCTGAGTCAAGCATCATGTAGATAGGGTTGAAGCCTTGTTGGTCCTGTTCAATGTTCTTAGTCACCATATTTGTCAATCGGGAGTTGGTTGTGGTCCAGATGTCGATTATCTGGTTATATCTCTCGTTGTTGGTGATCAGACCGAAGTTGTAACTTTGTTGAATGTTCTCAACTTCTTTGTAACCGGCTTCTACCAATTCTGCTTTCTGTTCAGGAATGATAACGTCTGCGAGGTTGAATGATAGACCTCCTTTGAACGCCATATTGTAGCCGATTGCTTTGATGTCGTCCAGGAATTGTGCTGTACGGGCAACTCCTGCTACTTTTACCACTTTACCGATGATATCGCGAAGTGATTTTTTGGTAAGAAGTTCATTGATATATCCTACCTCAGAAGGAACCACCTGGTTAAACAACACTCTTCCGACTGTTGTGTTTTCGTACAGTTTGTATCCTTTTGAAGGATCGTTCATATCTTTTGGAAGCCTTACAGATATTTTGGCGTGAAGCGCTACTCTACCTTCGTTGTATGCAATGATTACCTCTTCAGGTCCGTAGAATGTCATGCCTTCCCCTTTTGCACCGGCTCTATTCTTGGTTATATAGTACAGACCAAGTACCATGTCTTGTGAAGGGACAGTGATAGGAGCTCCGTTTGCAGGGTTGAGAATATTGTGTGAGCCGAGCATCAGAAGTTGTGCTTCCAGTATTGCAGCATTACCGAGGGGCAAGTGAACAGCCATCTGGTCACCATCAAAGTCAGCGTTGAATGCGGTACATGATAGTGGATGCAACTGTATTGCTTTACCTTCTATAAGTTTTGGCTGGAATGCCTGGATACCGAGACGGTGTAGGGTAGGAGCACGGTTCAACAATACAGGATGTCCCTTCATTACATTTTCCAGGATATCCCAGATTACAGGCTCTTTCTTATCTACGATTTTCTTTGCAGAACGTACTGTCTTAACGATACCTCTCTCTATCAGTTTTCTGATAATGAATGGTTTGTAAAGTTCAGCCGCCATAAATTTAGGTAGACCGCATTCGTGCATTTTCAACTCGGGACCTACAACAATAACAGAACGAGCAGAGTAATCGACACGTTTACCAAGCAAGTTTTGACGGAAACGACCTTGTTTACCTTTCAAACTGTCTGAAAGTGATTTCAAAGTTCTGTTTGCATCGGTCTTTACAGCATTGGACTTACGTGAGTTGTCGAACAATGAGTCTACAGCCTCTTGAAGCATACGTTTTTCGTTTCGTAGAATAACTTCGGGGGCTTTTATTTCAATAAGTCTCTTTAGACGGTTGTTTCTTATGATAACCCTTCTGTAAAGGTCATTAAGGTCTGATGTCGCGAATCTTCCACCATCAAGGGGAACCAATGGTCTTAGATCGGGTGGAATTACAGGGATAACCTTCATAATCATCCACTCAGGTTTGTTTACCTCTTTGGATTCACGGAATGCTTCAATAACATTCAGACGTTTTAGAGCTTCTGCTTTTCTTTGTTGAGATGACTCCTTCTCAGTTCTGTGACGTAGTTCGTAAGAGAGTTCATCCAAGTCTAAATCTACAAGAAGTGTGTAGATAGCTTCAGCTCCCATACCTGCAACAAACTTCTTTTGTTCGTATTCAGGATCATCCTTTTTCAATTCAGGAAGTTTGCTCAAGATATCAAGGTATTCATCTTCTGAGAGAAGGTCAAGCTTCTTGATTCCCAATTCAGCAGCTATACCAGGTTGGATAACCACATACCTTTCATAGTATATAACTGATTCAAGTTTCTTTGAGGGAATACCAAGAAGTGAACCGATCTTGTTAGGAGTTGAGCGGAAGTACCAGATATGTGCAACGGGAACAGTCAGAGTGATATGTCCCATTCTTTCTCTACGTACTTTCTTTTCAGTAACTTCTACTCCACAACGGTCACAGATGATACCACGATAGCGGATTCTCTTGTATTTTCCGCAATGACATTCATAGTCTTTTGAGGGACCGAAGATTCTTTCGCAGAAAAGGCCATCACGCTCAGGCTTGTATGTACGGTAATTTACAGTTTCAGGTTTGAGAACCTCACCGGAAGACCTCTCCAGTATTTCTTCAGGAGAGGCTAGTCCAATTGAGATTTTGCCGAAATTGTTTTTGATTTTATTATCTTTTTTGAAAGCCATAATTGATTCTTCAAATTATCAAATACTAATCTAATTTAATACTCAAGCCGAGTCCGCGCAGTTCGTGGAGAAGTACGTTGAGTGATTCAGGAATACCTGCTGTAGGCATAGGGTCTCCTTTGACAATTGCTTCGTATGCTCTTGAACGGCCGGTTACATCGTCAGATTTGATTGTGAGGATTTCTTGAAGGATATTTGATGCTCCGAATGCTTCAAGAGCCCAAACCTCCATTTCTCCAAATCTCTGACCTCCGAATTGAGCCTTACCTCCAAGAGGCTGCTGTGTGATAAGTGAGTATGGTCCTATTGAGCGGGCATGCATTTTATCATCCACCATGTGACCAAGTTTGATCATATAGATGACACCCACAGTAGCAGGCTGGTCAAATTGTTCACCTGTACCGCCGTCTCTTAGGTATGTTTTACCATATCTTGGGATACCTGCTTTGTCTGTGTACTCACATATCTTGTCAAGTGATGCACCATCAAAGATAGGAGTGCTGAACTTCAATCCCAATTCTTTACCTGCCCATCCGAGTACTGTCTCGTAAATCTGACCGAGGTTCATACGTGAAGGTACACCGAGGGGATTCAGAACAATATCAACGATTGAACCGTCATCCAAGAATGGCATATCCTCATCTCTTACAACTTTCGCTACGATACCTTTGTTACCATGGCGACCTGCCATTTTATCTCCCACTCTGATTTTTCTCTTCTTGGCAACATAAACTTTTGCAAGTTGCATGATACCTGAAGGAAGTTCGTCTCCGATTGTGAGATTGTATTTGATACGTTTAAGTTCTGCATCAAATTCTTTGTATGTGATAAGGTAGTTGTTGATAAGTGTCTTAATCTGGTTGTTGACAGTTTTGTCGTCAGTCCATTTAGATGGATTAACATCTTCGTATTTGATGTTAGACAACATGGTACGATTAACAACTGTTCCTTTAGGTACTATTTCGGTGTCGTACAAATCTTCAATTTTATTGGATTTGTGACCATTCATCAATACCATGAGCTTGTCAAGGAATTTCTCCCTGAGAGCAGAAGATTTTCTGTTAAAATCTTCTTCAGCCTTGAGAAGTTCTTCTTTAGGAAGGTTCTTGTTTCTTTTGGTACCTTCTTTTGCTACGCGTGAGAATAGACGTTTACCAATGATTGTACCTGAAAGAGAAGGAGATGCCTTAAGGGATGCGTCTTTAACATCACCTGCTTTTTCACCAAAGATAGCACGTAGAAGTTTCTCTTCCGGTGAGGGGTCACTCTCTCCTTTAGGGGTAATTTTACCGATTAGGATGTCTCCGGGTTCAATGTTGGCACCTACTCTGATAATACCATTTTCGTCAAGGTCTTTGGTAGCCTCTTCACTTACGTTAGGAATATCTGCAGTCAGTTCCTCCATACCGCGTTTAGTATCGCGAACTTCCATTATATATTCGTCGACGTGAATAGATGTGAAGATGTCTTCTCTGAGTATTCTTTCAGACAATACGATAGCATCCTCGAAGTTGTATCCTTTCCAAGGCATGAATGCCACTTTCAAGTTTCTACCGAGTGCCAGTTCTCCACCCTGTGTTCCGTAACCTTCTGTAAGTACCTGTCCTGCTTCAACTTTATCGCCTTTCTTGACGATAGGTTTAAGGTGGATAGAGGTGCTTTGGTTGGTCTTTCTATATAAAGGTAGATTATATACAGTAACTTCAGGGGCAAATGTTACAAATCTTTCTGCCTCTGTAAGATCGTATTTGATGTGAATTTCTCTTGCATCTACATATACTACTTCTCCGCTTCTCTCTGCAACAACTTGGGTACGTGAATCGCGTACGACAGCCCTTTCAAGACCGGTACCCACGATAGGAGCTTCAGGTTTGATGATAGGAACAGCTTGACGCATCATGTTTGAACCCATCAAGGCGCGGTTAGCGTCATCGTGTTCAAGGAAAGGAATCAATGAAGCTGCAATAGAGGCTATTTGGTTAGGAGCCACGTCCATGTAGTGAACTTGCTCTTTTGATACGACCGGATAGTCAGCCTCATAACGGCATTTTATTCTTTCATCAAGAATATTTCCGTCCTCAGCCAATGAGATATTTGCCTGAGCTACCATCTTGTCTTCCTCTTCTTCGGCACTCATGTATACATATCCGTCAGATTTTAGGTTTACTTGACCGTTCTCAACCTTTCTGTAAGGAGTTTCAATAAAACCTAAGTCATTAATCTTTGCATAGATACATAGTGAAGAGATAAGACCGATATTTGGTCCTTCAGGTGTCTCAATGGGACATAGACGACCGTAGTGTGTGTAGTGTACGTCGCGCACTTCAAAACCGGCTCTCTCTCTTGAAAGACCTCCGGGGCCGAGTGCAGACAAACGACGTTTGTGGGTCATTTCAGACAAGGGGTTTGTCTGATCCATAAATTGTGACAACTGGCTGGTTCCAAAGAATGAGTTGATAACAGAAGAGAGTGTCTTCGCATTAATCAAATCAGTCGGTACAAATACCTCGTTGTCACGAACATTCATTCTCTCTCTGATGGTGCGTGCCATACGTGTAAGACCTACACTGAACTGGTTAGCCAACTGTTCGCCAACAGTTCTGATACGTCTGTTACTCAAATGGTCAATATCATCAATAGTTGCCTTTGAGTTGATAAGGAGAATGAGGTATTTGATAATCTCAATAATATCCTGTTTTGTAAGAACTCTTACATCGTTGGGTGTATTGAGGTTCAGTTTATGATTGAGACGATAGCGGCCCACTTCTCCGAGGTCATATCTCTTGTCAGAGAAGAAGAGTTTGTCTATGACATCCCTTGCTGTCGCTTCGTCAGGTGGTTCTGAGTTTCTTAATTGTCTGTAGGTATAAAATACGGCTTCTTTTTCGGAGTTGCAGACGTCTTTCTGCAATGTGTTGAAGATGATTGCATAATCGCTCAGGTCAACATCTTCCTTGTGTAGAAGGATGGTGCTTACACCTGCGTCAAGAATAGCATTGATGCTTGTCTCGTCAAGGATAGTTTCGCGATCTACTACAATTTCATTTCTTTCAATGTAAACAACCTCACCGGTATCCTGGTCTGCGAAATCCTCATTCCAGGTCTTAAGGACGCGTGCGGCAAGTTTAGCTCCGATATTTTTCTCTAGTTCAGCCTTTGTCGCTTGAACTTCTCTTGCAAGTCCGAAAATGTCGAGAATCTCTTTGTCTCCCTCGTATCCTATAGCTCTTAGCAATGTAGTTACAGGAAGTTTCTTCTTACGATCAATGTAAGCGTACATGACATTGTTGATGTCAGTTGCAAACTCAATCCATGATCCTTTGAAGGGGATAATTCTTGCAGAATAAAGTTTAGTGCCATTGGCATGGAGGCTCTGTCCAAAGAATACGCCAGGTGATCTGTGAAGTTGTGATACCACGATTCTTTCTGAGCCGTTGATAACAAATGTTCCTCGAGGAGTCATATAAGGGATTGTTCCCAAGTAAACATCCTGAATGGATGTGTCGAAATCCTCGTGTTCTGGATCAGTGCAATACAATTTAAGTTTTGCTTTTAGCGGAACACTATAAGTCAGACCGATATCCAAACATTGGTCAACCGAATATCTGGGGGGATCAATGAAGTAATCGACAAATTCGAGTACAAAATTGTTTCGAGTATCTGTAATGGGAAAAATCTCTTGGAAGACTTTATACAATCCTTCATTACGACGATTTTCAGCAGTTGTGTCAAGTTGGAAGAAATCGCGGAACGATTTCAACTGCACCTCAAGAAAATCGGGATACTCGAGAAGTGTTTTTGATGAAGCAAATGAAATGCGCTGATTATTAGGTTTTTGAGCCATTGTATTTGGTTTAGTTGAAGACAAACTTAAAAAAACGACAAAAAGGTTTAGAGCCGTTTTCGACTCTAAACCTGAAATTTTTTCCCTAAGCGGGATGAGTATGTTTATTTAACTTCAACTTCAGCGCCTGCTTCTTCTAGTTGTGCTTTTACTTGTTCTGCTTCTGCTTTAGAAACTTTTTCTTTGATAGGAGCGGGAACTTTGTCAACTAGATCTTTTGCTTCTTTAAGACCAAGACCGGTAATTTCTTTAACAGCCTTAACAACGCCTAATTTAGCTGCACCAGCAGAAACTAGGATAACGTCGAATTGAGTTTGTTCAGCTGCTGCTGCTTCGCCACCAGCTACGGGAGCTGCTACTGCTACTGCTGCTGCTGCTGCAGGTTCAATACCGTACTCTTCTTTAAGGATTGTTGCTAGTTCTTGAACTTCTTTTACAGTAAGGTTAACTAACTGTTCTGCAAATTGTTTGATATCTGCCATGATTTTATGATATTAAATTGTTTTTGTTTATTATTATTCTTTTTCTGAAAGGGTCTTGACAATGCCTGCGATTTTGCCTCCGCCTGATGAAGTAAGAGCAGAGATAACATTTCTTGCAGGAGATTGCAATAGACCGATGATATCACCGATAAGTTCTTCGCGTGATTTGATATTGACAAGAGTCTCAAGGTTCTCAGCTCCAATATAGGGACAATCTTGAACAAATGCTCCTTTCAATACGGGTTTACCTAATTTCTCTCCATACTCTTTGATAAGTTTTGCAGGAGCATTAGGGGTAGTAGTAAACATAATAGCAGAGGGACCTTCCATTATGTTGATAACAGGTGCAGCTTCTTCTTGTTTACCAAGTTTTTCAAGAGCTTTTACGAAGAGTGTATTTTTTACTACCAACAACTTGATTTCTTTACCGAAACAAGCGCGACGTAGTTCAGATGTTTTCTCTGCGTTAAGACCTGAAATATCTGTTACATAAAAGTTGGGTGTCTCTTCCAACTGAGCTGCTACTTGATCTATAATCTGTGCTTTTTCCTCTTTTCTCATAATCTTAATATTTATTCAGCAGCACTGAAGGTTTTAGAGTCTATACATATACCGGGGCTCATTGTAGATGATACGTAGATACTCTTAACGTATGTACCTTTAAGAGCCTGAGGTTTCAGTTTCATGATAGTATTGAGAAGTTCCTGTGCGTTTTCAGCAAGTTTCTCTGCTTCGAATGATACTTTACCGATAGAGGCGTGAACGATACCGGTTTTGTCAACTTTGAAGTCAATTTTACCAGCTTTTACTTCTTTTACAGCTTTGCCAATTTCCATGGTCACTGTACCTGTTTTAGGGTTTGGCATCAAACCTCTGGGACCAAGGATACGACCGATAGGACCGATTTTAGCCATTACTGAAGGGGTACAGATGATAACGTCAACATCTGTCCAGCCGCCTTTGATTTTTTCAATGTATTCATCAAGACCTACGTGATCAGCACCAGCTTCACGAGCTTCATTCTCTTTATCGGGTGTACACAATACAAGTACGCGGGTTACTTTACCAGTTCCGTGAGGAAGAGTCACGACGCCACGTACCATTTGATTAGCTTTACGAGGGTCAACTCCTAGACGAACTGCCAAGTCTACTGATGCATCAAATTTAGTATAAGTCACTTCTTTTACCAATTTGCATGCTTCTAGCAGTCTGTACTGTTTAGTAGAATCAACTTTCTCTACAGCTATTTTTTGGTTTTTTGTCAATTTACTCATAGCGTGTGATTATTTTATGTCTTCTGGAAATGTACCCGTAACAGCAATACCCATACTTCTTGCAGTACCTGCAACCATTGTCATAGCTGATTTCAAGGTAAATGCATTCATATCAGGCATTTTGTCTTCTGCAATAGCTTTAACCTGTTCCCAAGTGATTGAACCTACTTTAGAACGGTTAGGTTCTGAAGAACCTTTTGCTACTTTGGCAGCTTCTCTAATTTGAACAGCCACAGGGGGTTGTTTTACAACAAAAGTGAAAGATTTATCGCTGTAAACAGTAATGATTACAGGCAATACTTTTCCAGCTTTGTCCTGGGTGCGTGCATTGAATTGTTTGCAGAAATCCATGATGTTCACACCTTTAGAACCCAAAGCAGGTCCTACTGGAGGAGATGGATTTGCGGCTCCGCCTTTAATCTGCAACTTAATAAATGCTGCAATTTCTTTAGCCATAATTAATTAATTGATTTATTCTTTTACTACTTGAACAAAATTTAACTCTAGTAGAGTTTTTCTTCCAAAAATCTTAACCATAACTTTGAGTTTCTTCTTGTCTTGAAGAATCTCTTCTATGGTACCGTCAAAGCCATTGAATGGTCCATCTGTAATCTTAACGGCTTCACCAACAACAAAAGGAGTAAGATTCTCCTCTTCTTGTTCAAGCAAGTCGTCAAAGATTCCAAGGATTCTTTTGATTTCTGATTCGCGTAGGGGAGTAGGTTGTTTATCTTTACCATCCTTTCCTACCTTTTCAGTAAGGAATCCTGAAACGTGTGGAACATTGCGAATGATATGTTGCAATTCACCGGTAAGATTAGAGACCACTTCAATAAGAACATAGCCAGGAAAGAAAATACTCTCCTTGCTTACTTTTTTACCATTCTTTACTGAAAATGTCTTTTCGGTGGGAATCAGAATCTGTGAAACTTCGTCAGTACGACCGGCGGCTCTAAGCTCTGCCTCTATGTACTCCTTAGCTTTCTTCTCCTTTCCACCCGCAACACGGATAACGTACCAATTACTTCTTTCTGCCATAACTCACTATTAATATAGAAGATTATAGATCGCAGTCATAAGATGTCTGAATGCGAAGTCCATAAGGAATATTACAGCGGCAAAGATAAGCGAAGCTACCATCACCACTATAGCAGAACTTTGCAATTGTGCCCATGTAGGCCAAGTAACCTTCTGGGTAAGTTCTTTGTAAGACTCTTTGAAAAAATTAGTTAATTTGCTCATTTTTTATTATTTGTCGGCTATAGGCTGGAAGCATGCTTTTAGCCGGTGTTAAAACTTTAAATCCGTAACAATTTAAGGTTTTGCAGGGACAGAGAGATTCGAACTCCCATCAACGGTTTTGGAGACCGCTATTCTACCCTTGAACTATGTCCCTTTATTTCATTAAATTAGTCGGTTCCAATTTAGGTTCCGACTAATTTAATGTTATGTTTTGTTAGTCTTTAACTTCTCTTGAGTCAGTTATTAGTCCAAAACTTTAGTTACCTGACCAGAACCTACTGTACGACCACCTTCACGGATTGCGAAACGAAGACCTTCGTTGATAGCAACAGGGTAGATAAGTTCTACAGTGATTTCTACGTTGTCACCAGGCATAACCATTTCTGTTCCTGCAGGAAGTTCAATTTCACCTGTGATATCAAGTGTACGGATGAAGAACTGAGGACGATATTTGTTATGGAAAGGAGTGTGACGACCACCTTCATCTTTCTTAAGAACGTAGATTGCTGCTTGGAATCTCTTATGAGGAGTGATTGTACCAGGGTGAGCAATAACTTGACCTCTCTTGATTTCTTTTTTATCAATACCACGAAGAAGTAGACCTACGTTGTCTCCAGCTTCACCTGTGTCAAGAATCTTACGGAACATTTCAACACCTGTAACAACAGATTTCTTAGGCTCTTCACCAAGACCGATAATCTGAACTTCGTCACCGGTTTTAACGATACCAGCTTCAATACGACCTGTAGCAACGGTACCACGACCTGTGATTGAGAAGATATCCTCGATAGGCATCAAGAAAGGTTTTTCGTTGTCACGTTTGGGAACAGGAATGTATTCGTCTACATTGTTCATAAGTTCCATAACTTTTTCAACCCATTTAGGTTCTCCGTTAAGAGCACCAAGTGCTGAACCTGCGATAACAGGAGCGTTGTCACCATCGAATTGGTAGAAGCTTAGAAGCTCACGAACTTCCATTTCTACTAGTTCAATCATTTCAGGGTCGTCAACGATATCAACTTTGTTAAGGAAAACAACGATCTTAGGAACGTTTACCTGACGAGCAAGAAGGATGTGTTCGCGTGTCTGAGGCATAGGACCATCAGTAGCGGCTACTACAAGGATAGCACCGTCCATCTGTGCAGCACCAGTTACCATGTTCTTTACATAGTCGGCGTGGCCAGGGCAGTCCACGTGTGCGTAGTGACGTGTTTCTGTTTGATACTCGATGTGTGAAGTATTGATTGTGATACCACGCTCTTTTTCTTCAGGAGCGTTGTCGATAGAGTCAAATGAACGCGCTTCAGAAAGACCTTTTTCTGCCAATACTTTAGTGATAGCAGCGGTTAGGGTAGTTTTACCGTGGTCAACGTGGCCGATAGTACCAATGTTAACGTGCGCTTTGTCCCTTTTGAAAGTTTCTTTTGCCATAATGTGAAATTTAATGTAAATAAATAATAAATTGAGCCGGTGATGAGATTTGAACTCATGACCTCTTCCTTACCAAGGAAGCGCTCTACCCCTGAGCTACACTGGCTTTTGAGAGCGGAAGACGAGGTTCGAACCCGCGACCCTCAGCTTGGAAGGCTGATGCTCTACCGACTGAGCTACTTCCGCAAAAAAAAATGTTCCCTTGTCTTGACTTCCTGTTCGATCCAATCAGTTAGATCTGAGCTTTGGAAATCCAAGAGGAACTTTTGTGGGGAGAGAAGGATTCGAACCTCCGAAGGCGTGCGCCAGCAGATTTACAGTCTGCCCCAGTTGGCCACTTTGGTATCTCCCCTAAAATTCTCAAGGAACTTTGAGCCGATGGAGGGATTCGAACCCCCGACCCGCTGATTACAAATCAGCTGCTCTGGCCAACTGAGCTACATCGGCTTGTTTTTGGGATTGCAAATATAGGACAAATATTAAACATTCCAAACTTTTTCTTCAAAAAAATCAACAACTTTTTCGAAAATTTTCTCAGCACTCATTCCGCACTCTTCGTAAAGCTCTGATACTGTGCCTTGTTCGATAAATCTGTCTGGAATTCCGATACCTTTAATTTTACAATCTTTTTTCTTCATTGAGGCCATTTCGCATATCGTACCGTATAATCCACCCGAAATTGAGCCGTCCTCTATAGTTATTATCTTGTCGAATTTTGAGAACACTTCATCAATTATGCTATTGTCTATGGGTTTGAGGAAACGTATGTCGTAGTGGGCAACGGATATTCCTTTTTCGTGTGCCAGCTTTGCTGCTTCAGCTGCTTTTGCACTGATGGGGCCTATTGACAGCAGGGCGATTTGGTCGCCGTCTCTGAGTTTTCTTCCTGTTCCAAACGGAATTTTCTCGAATGGTTCATTTTCCCATCCGGCTCCGTTTCCATTTCCTCGAGGATACCTTATTATAATAGTAGGGTAGTCTGGTTGTGTGGAGGAGTAGAGTAGGTTGCGGAGTTCTCTTTCGTCGGCGGGTGATGCTATGGCGATATTTGGGATAGGTCTAAAGCAGGACATATCAAAAACGCCATGGTGTGTAGCCCCGTCTTCTCCTACCAGTCCGCTTCTGTCGAGGCAGAATACCACTTTCAAATTTTGTAGGGCCACGTCATGTATTACACTGTCGAACGCCCTCTGCATAAATGACGAGTATATATTACATACAGGCAGCATTCCTGATGAGGCGAGGCCTGCTGAGAATGTTACTGCGTGTTGTTCAGCTATTCCGACATCAAAAGTTCTTTCGGGAATCTCTTTACCCATGATGTCGATACCGCAGCCGGTTGCCATTGCTGGTGTGATTGCTACAATTTTTTCATTTTTGCGGGCAAGTTCCAGAAGAGTTCTGCCAAAGACGTCCTGATACCTTGATACAGGGCTGTTTTTTATCACCCTCTCTCCGGTAAGCGGATCGAATTTGCCCGGCGCATGCCAGACAATTTGATTTTCCTCAGCGGGTTTGTATCCTTTTCCTTTGGTTGTCTTGATGTGAAGCAGCTTCGGTCCTGAGATCTCCTTAAGGTTGGATAGGGTAGTGATCAGCTCTTCTATGTTGTGCCCGTCAATTATTCCGAAGTATCTGAAGCCTAATGATTCAAATATTGATCCGGTATTGATTATAGCTGCTTTTGTACTACTGTGAAATCTTTGTATGAATTTTCTGAGTTTGGATGGACCGAATGAGTCCCAAACTTTTTCCTTTACCTTATTATATGTGGGGGAGGTAGATATTTTTACAAGGTATTCGTGCATTCCTCCTGAGCCGTGGTCAATGGAAATTTCGTTGTCATTCACTATGACCAGTATGTCTGCTTTCATTGAACCTGCGTTGTTCAGTCCTTCGAATGCCAGACCTCCGGTGAGTGCGCCGTCTCCTATTATTGCGATTACTTTTTCATCTCTGCTGGTGAGCTGGGAGGCAACAGCCATCCCTAATGCTGCAGAAATGGAAGTGGATGAGTGTCCTGTGCCAAAGGCATCGTAATCGCTTTCCGATATTTTGGGGAATCCGCTGATCCCCTTGTATTTGCGGTTGGTTTTGAATAATTCCCTCCGACCTGTGATTATTTTATGGGTATATGCCTGATGACCAACATCCCAGACTATTTTATCGTTAGGGGTATTGTAGACATAGTGTAGGGCGACAGTCAATTCTACTGTGCCAAGACTTGCTCCGAGGTGTCCCGGATTCTTGGCACAGCACTCTATCATATATTTTCTTATTTGCGAACAGAGTGTCTGTAACTGTTCGACTGATAATTTCTTTAAATCTTCTGGAGAGTTTACACTATCAAGCAGTGACATTTTGGAAAATTATCTGATAATTGTTTCTGCGCGGTCAGGACCTAATGAAATTACGGAGATCCGTACACCGGTTTCTTTTTCAATGAATTCTACATATTCCTTGAATTCAATGGGTAAATCTTCCTCTTTTCTTATATGTGATAGCGGGGTGTTCCATCCTTTGAACTCTTTGTATACAGGGGTAATCTCTGCATATGTGTCGTAGGGAACCTGGTCTGTCTCTTTGCCGTCAACGATGTATTTGACTGCAACCTTGATCGTGTCAAAGTTGTCCATTACATCTGCTTTCATCATGATTAGGCTTGAGACACCATTAATCATTATAGCATACTTCAAGGCAACGAGGTCAAGCCATCCTGTTCTGCGGGAACGTCCCGTAGTGGCGCCAAATTCGTGTCCCTGTCTTCTCAATGTCTCCCCTGTCTGGTCAAACAATTCGGTGGGGAAAGGTCCGCTTCCAACTCTTGTGCAATATGCTTTGAAAATTCCGAATACTTCACCTATTGAAGATGGTGATACTCCTAATCCCATGCATGCACCGGAACAGGTAGTGGTGGAAGATGTTACAAATGGGTATGAACCGAAATCAACATCAAGCATAGAGCCTTGTGCTCCTTCTGCCAACACTTTTCTTCCGTTGCACAATTCTTTGTTTACAAGGTACTCTCCGTCCACCAGGTCAAATGTTTTGAGGTATTCTACAGATGACATCCATTCGTTGATGTTTGAATTGGGATCGTATTCAAAATCAAATTGTTTAAGGAATGCGATATGTTTGTTTCTAAGTGTTTCAAATCTGTTTTTGAAGTCTGAAGATAGTGTGTCTCCAACTCTTAGGCCGTTGCGTCCTGTCTTATCCATATAAGTAGGGCCTATCCCTTTTAGTGTGGAGCCTATCTTTTCTTTTCCTTTTGAAGCCTCAGATGCTGCATCGATGATTTTGTGGGTTGGGATTATCAAATGAGCTTTCTTTGATATTTTGATTCGCTCTCTGACAGGAACCCCCATTTTTTCAAGTGCTCTGCATTCTTCTTCAAAAATAATTGGATCCAATACAACTCCGTTTCCGATAATGTTGGTGGAGTTTTCTCTGAAAATTCCTGAAGGGACAGAGTGAAGTACGAATGTGGTCTCTTCAAATTTCAAGGAGTGTCCTGCATTTGGGCCTCCCTGGAATCGTGCTACTACTTCATAATTGTCGGCAAGTACATCTACAATTTTGCCTTTGCCTTCATCACCCCATTGAAGTCCGAGAACAACATCTAATTGAGCTTTTGGTGTCATATCTTTTTTCTTTATCTTTTTGATTTCTTGTAACTTGTAAATTGTTGAATCTTTATAACGGTTTGTATCGCTGTAAGCAAAATGCCGGGCAAATTGGCTTAGAACGGAAGGTCATCACCGATGTCGTCAGAAGAAGTGCCGAAGGAAGTCTCCGTTGGTTTCTGTGCCGGTGTGCTTGCCGGTGTGCTTGCAGGTGTGTAGATAGGAGCCGGTTGTGCAGGAGTGCTTGGTGCTGAATATCCGCCACTTTGGTATTCAGCAGGAGAATTGTCAGCTCTTTTTCCAACAAATCTGATGTCATCTGCATAGATTTCAACTATGTATCTTGTGTTTCCTTCTTTGTCTTGATATTGGCGGTTACGTATTTTACCTTCTATATATAATGAAGAACCTTTTCTGACATATTTTTCAGCAAATTCCGCTGTGTTTCTCCAGCATACTATATTATGCCATTCTGTCTGATCTCTGTATTCACCATTGCGGTCTTTGTATCTCTCATTTGTTGCCAACGAAAAAGATGCGGTTACTGCTCCGCTTTCCAAATGTCTCACTTCGGGATCTTTACCCACGTTTCCAATCAATAAAACTTTATTCAACGACATATCTTTGATATTTAATTTGAACGGCTAATATAAGAAAAAAATTTGTCATTTAAGGCAAAATGGGTACTTTTGAAAAAAAATACTTTATTAACCTATAAATTCATATCAGAATGACTCAAATTCAAGCTAAAGCTAACAGATTTCTGAACGACAGTGGCATTGCTCGTTGGACGGCATTGATCCTAATTGCATTGATGATGTTCTTTGCATACATGTTTGTAGATGTTATGTCGCCATTAAAATCTCTTGTAGAGACAAATTTACATTGGAACAGCGAAGTTTTCGGACAATACGCGGCGTCTGAATATTTTCTCAATGTATTCTGTTTCTTCCTTATTTTTGCAGGTATCATCCTTGATAAAATGGGAATCCGTTTTACAGGTATTCTTTCAGCTTCACTGATGGTTATCGGTGCTTCCATCAAGTTTGTTGCTATCTCTGACTGGTTCCAGACTACCTCTTTTGCAACTTGGCTCAACAGCTGGTGGGTAGCTATGCCCGGTAATGCTAAACTTGCCTGTTTAGGTTTTATGATTTTCGGTTGCGGTTGTGAGATGGCGGGAACTACAGTTTCCAAATCTATCGCAAAATGGTTTGAGGGTAAAGAGATGGCCCTTGCAATGGGTATCGAAATGGCAATTGCCCGTTTGGGTGTATTTGCGGTTATGTGGTTGTCTCCTATAATCTCTGCAAAATTTGACTCTTCAGTAGTTGCTCCTGTTGCATTCTGTACCGCATTATTGTTGATAGGTCTGATATGTTACATTGTCTTTGCAGTGATGGATACAAAACTCGACAAGCAGTTGCGTGCAGCAGGTAAGATTGGAGATGCAACAGCCTCTGACGAAGAGTTCCACTTAAGTGACCTTAAACAAATTTTCTCGAGCAAAATGTTCTGGTTGGTGGCTCTTCTTTGTGTTTTGTACTACTCGGCAATTTTCCCCTTCCAACGTTATGCACCTAACTTCTTGGAAGAGACACTTGGTATTGCGGCAGATGAGGCTTCGAGACTGTTTAGTTTCTTCCCTATCCTTGCTATGCTTTTGACCCCATTCCTTGGTGGTTTCCTCGATTATAAAGGTAAAGGTGCATCAATGCTTATTTTGGGTGCAGTGATTATGACATGTTGTCATTTGAGTTTTGCATTCTTGCTCCCTATGTTCCCTTCTAAAGCATTTGCAACTATTTTGATTCTTATCCTTGGAGTATCGTTCTCTTTGGTGCCTGCAGCCCTTTGGCCTTCAGTTCCTAAGCTTATAGATTCAAAGATTTTGGGTTCAGCTTACTGTGTGATTTTCTGGATTCAGAATATCGGCCTTTTTGCTACCCCTATTCTTATTGGTAAAACAAATGATCTTACCAATGGATATACTGTACCTATGATTATTTTCTCTTCTTTCGGTGTTATGGCTCTAATCCTTGGCTTGTGGCTTAAGAGAGAAGATTCTGTCAAAGGTTACGGAATGGAACTTCCCAACGTTAAAAAATAATAATATTATAGAATATGACCTCTAAACTCTTAAGGACATTGAGAGACTCGAGTACTGCCCGTTGGGCGGTACTCTTGTTTTTAGCCCTTCCAATGTTCGCTTCCTATTTCTTTGACGATATCTTTTCGACAATCAGCCATATTTTCCAACATCCGGAGATGTTGGATTTGGGCTGGTCTTCGGGAGATTATGGCTTCTTTAAGGGATCCTACTCTTTACTTTGTGTTTGGGGAGGACTTGTTATTTGTGGAATGTTGCTTGACCGGTGGGGAGTCAAAGTTACCGGCTCTATTTTTGTCGGTTTGATGGCTTTTGGTGCTCTTTTGATAACCTATGCAGTGTCGGCATCTTTCAATGAAAGTTCTCTAAATCAATCTCTCCTCCAGTATTTTGAAAAACCCTCCGTATGGCTCGCTTGCATAGGGTGTGCCCTCTTCGGGCTTGGAAGTGAGATTGCCGGAGTGGTGGTCAACCGATCTATTGCGAGGTGGTTCAAAGGAAAGGAAATGGCTTTGGCAATGGGAGTTCAGCTTGCATTGGCCCGTTTGGGAACAGCTTTGGCAATGGTGATTATGCCTCAAGTGGTGGCTCTTCAAGGTTATATTCCTTACTCAGAGACCTCTAAGCCTGCCTATATCGGTATCTCTATAATTATGTTGGGGTTGATAGTTTGGGCAATGTTTGTCGCAATGGACATAAAACTGGACAAGCAGCTTTCTGCCTCATCTGAAAATGAAAACTTACAAGTGGCCAAAGAGGATAGGTTTAAGTTTTCAGATGTTGTTAAGGTGCTGACAAACAGAGAATTTGTGCTCATATCACTCTTGTGTGTCTTTTTTTATTGTTGTATAATATCATTTAGAAAATTTGCAACATCTATCATTATGCCCCGTTTTGATATTGGCTCTGAGACTGCATCATTTATGGTGGCAATGATACCTTTCTTTACTCTCATTTTTGCCCCTTTGTTCGGAGCTATGGTAGATAG
Organism: Bacteroidales bacterium; assembly: GCA_017501525.1. Taxonomy (GTDB): domain Bacteria; phylum Bacteroidota; class Bacteroidia; order Bacteroidales; family UBA932; genus Coprenecus. Next base: position 156,169 of record JAFVWT010000004.1, read on the forward strand.
GATTGGAAAGGGGACTAAAATTATGGTCCTCGGTTCGGTTTTGGTTCTGATTGCCCATCTGACTATCGCTTTTGCTCCAGGTGTGCCGGTATTTGGATTTGTCGGTATTGGAATGTTGGGATTGGGTTACTCTTTAGTTCCTGCGGCTATGTGGCCCTCTATTCCAAAAATTGTCCCCGAAAAGAATCTGGGGACTGCCTTCTCTCTAATGTATTGGATTCAGAATATGGGGATGATGATGGTTCCTGTCTTTGTTGGAAAGATAATAGATAATACCCGGAATCCTATCAATGCAGAGTATCTCTTTATCGCACTTGCAGTGGTGGCTATTTTCCTCGCCTTTCTCCTTAGTAAAGTTGCTGATGGCAAACCCGAATTGGGTCTTGATGATAAGGTGCTAAAAGGGTAGGGTTTTGTGAATGACCTCTATCAGGTCACTTTCAGGTACATTTTATTTAATTTCAAAATATTAAAAAAGGAGCTTTTAAAAGAGCTCCTTTCTTTTTATATCTTTAACTCTCAGTTGAATGTTGGCTATCCCACGATAGTAGTTTTCAGCTATTGAGTAGCAGACATCTACCGGGTTTCCTGCATGAAGATGCTCATAGTGCTCGGCACGATTGAATGCTATTGCTGAGATATGTCTGTATGGCTCGTCTTCTTGAATGAGCTCAAGTTTCATGTGTCCATTTTCTGAGCCTACTCTTCTTCCATTACCATTGTCGTAGACATTTTCAGTAATGAAAACTGGAGAAAGGTTGCCGGGACCGAATGGTTGGAATTGCTTGAGTATTCTGAAGAATTTTGGGGTTATCTGCTTGAAATCGAGATATGTGTCTATATTTACTATAGGTGTGAGGATATCATCCGTTATCTTTTTTGCTACAACCTTTTCAAATTTTTCGCTGAATGGAGCCAGATTCTCTTTTTTTAGTGTGAGTCCGGCAGCATACATGTGCCCTCCAAAATTCTCAAGGTATTCAGAGCACTCTTCAATAGCTTCGTACAGGTCAAATCCAGCAATACTTCTCGCTGAGCCTGTGATAAGTCCGTTGGATTCAGTGAGTACAATTGTGGGACGGTAGAATGCTTCCACCAATCTTGAAGCGACAATTCCGACTACACCTTTATGCCATTTTGGGTCAAAAACAATGGTTGCTTTTTTATTTATGTGGTCTTTTTCCCTTTTTACCGACTCTATAGCCTCTTTTGTAATCTCTTTATCAATGTTTTTCCTTTCGTTGTTGTGAGTGTTGATTGCTGCTCCGATCTCCTTAGCCTCTTTGTCATTTCTCGAAACAAGGAGGTGGACAGCAGTCCTTCCCGATTCCATTCTTCCGGCAGCGTTTATCCTCGGTCCGATTTTGAATACTATGTCGTCAATTGAGATCTTGTGATTTTCAAGTCCTGACAGTTTTATAATTGACATTAGCCCTTTGCTGGGCGCTTCGTTCAACCTTTGGAGTCCATAGTATGCGAGAATTCTGTTTTCCCCTGTCATTGAAACTAGGTCTGCAGATATACTTACTACTACAAAATCAAGATATGCTTCAACCCACGCAAAAGGGTACCCTTTATGTTGTGCGTATGCCTGGATAAGTTTGAAACCTACTCCACAGCCCGACAGATCATCAAAGGGGTAGGTGCAATCTGCCCTTTTGGGATCAAGTATTGCGTAAGCGTCAGGGAGCTCGTCACCCGGAAGATGATGATCGCATATTATGAAATCAATGCCTCTTTCTTTGGCATAGCTGACTTTCTCCACAGCCTTTATTCCGCAGTCCAGTGCTATGATTAATGTGTATCCGTTGTCTGCTCCCCAATCTATACCTTTATAGGATATGCCGTATCCCTCATCGTATCTGTCTGGGATATAGTATTCTACATTTGGATTGAAGTTTCTGATGAATGTATAGAGTAGAGCTACAGCTGTCGTTCCGTCAACATCGTAGTCTCCGTATATGAGAATTTTTTCACCCGACTCAATGGCTCTGCTCAAGCGTTCTACTGCTTTGTCCATATCTTTCATCAGAAACGGATCGTGCAATTTTGATAATTCAGGTCGGAAAAATTCACGAGCCTGTTCGCTTGTAGTGATATTGCGTTGGACCAACAGATTCGCCAAAACATGGTCAACGCCTAACTCTGCAGAGAGCTGGCGTATGATTGCGGGATTCCCCGATTCTTTGACTATCCATTTTCTATCTATTGCCATATTCTGCAAAAGTACGGAAAATCACAATATTTGCAAAGAATTTTTGAATACTATATTTTTTATTTTTATAATTGCACAAAATTCATTAACAAGCATAAGTATGATTAAGAAAATCTTTGTATTAATTTTTGCCATGACATTGGTACTTACCGGTTGTCAGAAGAGCAACACATCAGGATTATCTACACCTGAACTTACTATTTTGGAACAGACAGCATCTTCATTTACAGTTAGTTGGAATGTTGTTGAGGGAGCTGATGAGTATGTATACACCTTGAATGGTGGTGGAGAGAATACTACTGCTCAGACTATTGTGACTTATAATGATCTTGAAACAAGTATTTATACTTTGGCCGTTAAAGCCGTTAATGATAATGCTCAATCAGAGTGGGCTCAAATAGAAGTTGTATTGGTTCCTTCAAGCGAGGACGGATTTGCGGTTCAAATCAACGCTAAAGATGTGACAGCATCTACTGCGACTGTGGAGTTTATCCCTTCAAACAATGAAACTCAATATTTTGCAAGAGTAATAACTTCAGCAGAGCTTGAAAATCTTACTATTACAACAGATGAACAGCTCATTCAGTATCTTTATGAGAACCCTAATCAGGCAGATTATGTGTACACAGGTGTCCAGACCATGAATCTTGACAAGTTGTCTCCTAATTATGAGTATCTTGCAGTTGCTTTTGAGTATCTTGCTCCTGAGGAAATCAAGACTATTTACAAGAAAACTTTCATAACCTTGGATGGTACTGTCGATCATTCTATGACAATTACCAATCTTACTCCCGACTATACAGGTGTCACTTTTGATGTTACTCCCGGCAATGATCAGGAGTACTGGTACTACTACTGTATGGAGAAGAGCCTTTACGATGAGTTCGGAACCGATGTAATGATTTATACATATTATGGTCTTCAGAATCTTTCATTCGAAATGGGATATTCTTCAGGAATGGGAGAAATGCTTCAGGCATGTGCAATGCAGGGTCCCGGTCAGGTTGTGGCAACCGGTCTTAAACATTCTACTGAATATGTAGCTATGGCTTTCTTTGTAGATCCCAGCAGTACTGACCCTACAGATATATATGATTGGAATTATGTCTATGAGGAGTTCTCTACATTGGAACCTTCTTCTGATGCTCCTGTAGTGACTATCGGAGAACCTGTAGTAGTCTATGAAGGTGGTGCTTATAAAATTTCTATCAATGTTAAGGTCGATCCTTCTACCACAACACTTTCTTACGGTAGTGCAGCATTCTCTTCAGTAGAAGGATATTATGACCAGATTCCTGTAGAGGGTTGGTCTGTTATCAAGGCTTTCTTCTGGCTAAAAGCTGTTTCTGATGAACAACTTGAGCAAGCCAAATCTTCAGGAGGACTTGACTTTGTGTACGAAGGTGTTGAGGCCGGAGACTATGTATTCCTTTACGAGGCTGTCAATGCTCAGGGAGTATATACATATGAAGGTGTAAGAGTAGGCCCTTCTTATTTTTAGAATTTAAGTAATTTAAGATATACATAAGGATGACCCAAAAGGAGGTTTTGCCCTTTTGAGTCATCCTTGGTTATAGACCTAAAGCTATATATCATAATCAACAATATGGAAACAAGAGAATTCAACGAACAGGAACAGAATAGGCGTGATGCCGTTATAAAAATGAGGGAATTGGGAATTGAACCTTATCCCGCAGAATTATTCGAAGTCAATACCACTACAACTGAGATAAAGGATAAGTACGACCCCGAGAAATCTCCTTTCGAGAATGTCTCTATTGGTGGTAGAATCATGGGCCGTAGAATTATGGGTGCTGCCGCTTTTGTGGAGTTGCAGGACTCGGAAGGAAGAATACAGGTCTATGTGAAGAGAGATGAAATCTGTCCCGGAGAGGATAAGACAATGTATAATACTGTCTTCAAGAAACTTTTGGATATAGGCGATATTATCGGTATCAAAGGTTTTGCGTTCATTACCCAGACAGGTCAGTTGTCTATTCATGCCAAAGAAATAAAAGTATTGAGTAAGTCGCTTAGAGTTCTCCCTATTGTCAAGGAGAAAGAGGGTGAGGTTTTTGATGCTTTCTCAGATCCTGAGTTGAGATACAGAATGAGATATGTGGACCTTATTGTAAATCCGAAGGTGAAGGATGTCTTCCTTAAGAGAAGTAAGATTATTTCTACTATGCGCCAGTATTTTGCAGAACATGGCGTTATTGAAGTGGAGACCCCAATCCTTCAGTCTATCCCCGGAGGTGCAAATGCTCGTCCATTTATTACACACCATAATGCTCTGGATATACCTTTGTATTTGAGGATTGCCAATGAGTTGTATCTAAAGCGTCTTATAGTTGGTGGCTTTGCGGGTGTGTATGAATTCGCAAAAGATTTCCGTAATGAAGGAATGGACAAGACTCATAATCCCGAGTTTACCTGTATGGAGATTTATGTTGCATACAAGGATTATTTGTGGATGATGAAGTTTGTTGAAACAATGTTGGAGAGAGTTGCTATAGCTGTTAATGGTAAGACAAATCTTACTATAGGAGAGAATGAGATTGAGTTCAAGGCTCCTTATAGAAGATTACCGATGCTTGATGCCATTAAGGAGTATGCAGGTGTGGATGTCAAGGGAATGGATGAGGAGCAGCTGCGTCAGGTGTGTCGCGATCTTAATATTGAGGTAGACAATACAATGGGTGTAGGAAAATTGATCGATGCTATTTTTGGGGAGTATTGTGAGAAACATCTGATCCAACCTACATTTATTACAGATTATCCTTGGGAGACTTCTCCTTTGACAAAACGTCATAGAAGTGAACCTTCTTTAACAGAACGATTTGAACTTTTTGTCAATGGTAAAGAGTTGGCAAATGCATATAGTGAGCTGAATGACCCTATCGATCAGTTGTATCGTTTCCAGGAACAGTTGAAACTCAAGGATAAGGGTGATGATGAGGCGATGTTTATCGACATGGATTTTGTCAGAGCATTGGAGTACGGAATGCCTCCTACATCTGGTTTGGGTATTGGTATTGACCGTTTGACAATGTTTATGACCAATTCGCCAACCATTCAGGATGTGTTGTTCTTCCCTCAGATGCGCCCGGAAAAGAGTGCCCCTAAGAATGAGGAACAGTAGTATTTGTTTATGATAATTTTATAAGGGATGTTCTATAAAAGACTTTATTGGGATTTATAGGACATCCAATAAATCCTTGCAGGACAATTTGTATAACTGTAGTATCGAGTTTCCAATATGCGAATTGAAAAGATAACATCTCTTTCCAATCCTAAGATAAAGGATGTGGTGGCATTGGAGAGTAGTTCCAGATTGCGCACTGAGAGAGGATTGTTTGTAGTAGAAGGAGTAAGAGAGGTGTCCCGCTGTATAAAAGGGGGATATTCTCTCTTCTCTATTTTTTATTGTCCTGAAATTGTTGCACTTGAGGAAATTCCGTATGAGGGTGAACCCCAGATTTATGAGTTGAGTGCAGCTTGTTATAATAAAATAGCATATAGGGGCGGTACTGAGGGGGTTGTCGCTTTGGTTAAGATGGGAACCCCTATTACTTTAGAGTCTCTTGAGTTGGGGGAGAATCCTTTAGTGGTGGTACTTGAGTCGGTGGAAAAGCCAGGAAATCTTGGAGCTGTATTAAGAAGTGCTGATGCATGTGGTGTGGATGCAGTTATCATTTGTGACCCCAGAACTGACCTTTATAATCCAAATTTGATAAGGGCAAGTCTTGGAGGGCTTTTCTCGTTGAATGTTGTCGCCGCTTCATCCCAGCAGACCATAAAATGGCTTAAAAAGTCGGGTATTAATATTTATACGGCCCAACTCCAGGATTCAAAACTGTACTATGATGCAGATTTCTGTGCTGCTACGGCTATAGTGCTCGGAACCGAGTCTGACGGATTGTCTCAGCAGTGGAGGGATATTTCTGATGGTAAGGTACTTATACCTATGAATGGAGTCGTTGATTCTTTAAATGTTTCTGTTTCGATGGCAGTCTTGTGCTATGAGGCATTGAGGCAACGCAATTCTCGAAAATTTTAGACCATACATACAAGTTCTATAGTATTATGAAAAAGATCGGTTTGATAGGATTTCCGATAGCTCATAGTGGTAGTCCGCAGTTGTTCAAGGATATTTTCAGTGGCAATGATGCGATTCTAAATAACTATTCTTACGATCTGATTGAAACCGAAGATTTTTCTCTGGCTGCGGAACTCTTTTATAAGGAGTATTTAGCTGTCAATGTTACAACTCCATATAAGGAGGATGCTTTGGCTCTCGCAGACGAGTATGCCTATCCCGTTGGAAGAATAATGGCAGCAAATCTTCTGGTGAAGGATTCGGAAGGGGTTGTCACTGCATATAATACAGATTGTCATGCCTTGTGTAGGATGCTTCCTCAAGAGAAGAAGGTGGTGGTTATAGGATGTGGTGGTGCTGCGAGGGCTGCAGTTGTGGCTGCTTTGGAAAAAGGTTGTAAGGTCTCGATTTTCAATCGTACTCGTTCTCGTGTAGAGGAATTTTGTTTAAATCTAAAGATCAATAATACTGAAAATATCCCTTCTGAGGTGGAAATAGTGGATCGGCACCAGCTTGATGTGGCAATATCCGATAGTGATGTTGTGGTATATGCCATTTCTGAGCCTGTGCAATTGTTTGATTTCTCACTGTTGAAAGGTAAAATCGTAATTGAGGCAAATTATAAGGATCCTCTCTTTTCTGAGAGTCTTCTTGAACCTCTCGCGGCTCAATATCTGTCGGGTCGTCAATGGCTCAGGTTGCAGGCCATAGAGGGGTATCGTATTATCGGGCTTTTAGAGAATCAACGATAGTGTTGTTTGCTCCTTTGATGGCAGGGTAGTACCCTGCACAGAGTCCGACTATCAGGCATACAGTGAATGCTCCAAAGATCGCCTTGAAACTGATATATAGAGGGCACTCAAGATATTGTGTTATTGCAACACTTGTTGCTATCCCTAAAATTATTCCTGATATTGAACCTGCAATAGATAAGATCAGTGACTCTGTAAGGACCTGATTGAGGATGTCTCTTTTTCTGGCTCCAACTGATTTTCTGATTCCGAATTCCCTTTGCTTTTCTCCTACTTGAATAAGCATGATATTCATAAGTCCCATTGCTGCCCCGATTAGTGTTACAATGCTTATGATTGCACCCCCTTTTTCAACAATTGACATATTCTCTTGAAGTTCATCTATGATTTGTTCGCTTCTCCCGATTGTGTAATCTTTTTTATCAGAAATTGAGAGTTTTCTTACCCTTCTGAAGGTAGGCTCTGCGTAGTTGTTCTCGTTTTCAATATAGATTACGAATCCTTCTCCCTCGAGTGTTGTGCAGGCAAGGGGATTGTTCCAGGGTATCAGAATATGGTTTTCAATACTTCCTTTGCTGCTCCCTTCACCATTTTCAAGGATTCCAATGACTTCGAGGTGTTTCCCTGTAACCTCAATTTTTTTTCCGAGTGGATTCTCTTTTCCGAAAAGTCTTTTGACGATGGTGTTTCCTATAATACAGCAATTTGCTCCATATCTTATCTCTTTGGGAGTGAAGTTCCGTCCTTTATCTAACCGATAATTGTTTATTCTCAGGTAGTGTTCATTTGTTGCGCAAAGTTGGCACAACGGAGGCGTTGATTTTTCTGCTGACTTTGCAGTGATTATGTAAGAGTTGGTACAAAATATTGCGATATTTCCGTTTTGGCGATATTCTTCTAAAAATCTTCTTACTTGAGAGTGTGTGATTGGTCTGTTTTTGTTGCCTGTGATATGGGTTATTCCGTTACCCATCTCTCTGTATGTCTCGAGAAGATGCTCTTCAATAGTAGCAATGGAACTCTTTATGGCTACCATCGCACAGATGCCCATAGATATTAGAGATATAGTTATTGTTGATCGTAATTTATTGGCTGATATAGACTTGCAGCCATTTATGATATCTGTCATCCTCATGCCTGTCCCTCCTGTTAACAATTCAAATGTAAAAGTAGGAAATATCTCTTTAAAATCATACCTTTGCCGACAAATTTGATAAATTATATGAGACCTCGAATTAAAGTTACAAAGAGTGGTGGAGCAACTCCCAAAACAAGAAGTACAGGATCTTCAAACAGAAGAGAACGTTTTGACAAAAGTGATCGTTTTGAGAAAAAGGATCGCTATGGCGCTAAAGGCAAATCTGAAAGGAGCAATAGCAGGGGCGAACGTTATGATAAAAAGCAGGGTGCGGGATTTGGTCGCAGAACCCCTAATCGTGTTCTCTCCAATACAAGTAAACCTAAGGAGATGCTTCCCGATGATGGCTCTATCCGTCTCAATAAATTCATTGCAAATTCGGGAATTTGTTCAAGAAGGGATGCCGACGAGTATATAAAGGCGGGTCTGGTTTCAGTCAATGGTGAGATAGTTACTGAAATGGGTATAAAGGTGACTATTGATGATGATGTCAGATTTAATGGAGAAAGAATTAAAGGGGAGAGAAAAGTATATATTGTAATGAACAAGCCAAAGGATTTTGTGACAACTATGAGTGATCCTCATGCCGAAAGAAATGTCATGGAACTTATCAGCAAGTCACTATGTCCTGAACGGGTTTATCCAATAGGCCGTCTTGATAAATCTACTACAGGGGTTTTGTTATTCACTAATGATGGTGAATTGGCAGAGCGACTCACTCATCCCTCTTATGAGAAAAAGAAAATATATCAGGTGACTCTTGACCGCAACTTTAAAAGCAGTGATATGATGAAACTTACAGAAGGTATCACTCTGGAGGATGGTAAGGCGTATGCGGATGAAGCAACTTATGTGGGAGATAGCAAGGATCAGGTGGGATTGGAGATACATTCCGGAAGAAACCGTATCGTAAGGAGAATGTTTGAGGCGTTGGGTTATAAGGTCAAAAAACTTGATAGGGTATATTTTGCCGGATTGACCAAAAAGAATCTGAGCCGCGGTCAGTGGAGATTCCTCAGCGAACAGGAAGTGGTAATGTTGAAAATGAATATGTATGAGTAACAAGATACATCGTGCCGGTTTCGTAAATATTATCGGAAATCCGAATGTCGGTAAATCGACGTTGATGAATGCGTTGGTGGGGGAACGGCTTTCAATTATTACTGCAAAGTCTCAGACTACCCGTCATCGTATTATGGGTATTGTCAATGGTGATGATTATCAGATAGTTTATTCTGATACTCCGGGTATTTTAAAACCTTCGTACCGCCTGCAGCAGAATATGATGGACTATGTGGAGACTGCTATCGGGGATGCTGATGTTATATTGTATGTTACCGATGTGGTGGAGAAGATTGATAAAAATGTTGAGTATATAGAGAAACTTAACAAGGTTCTTTGTCCTATAATCTTAATTATCAATAAGATAGACTTGAGCAACAATGAGCAGGTGAATGAGTTGGTGGAGAAATGGCAAAATCTGATACCCAAAGCGGAAATAATGGTTGCATCTGCACAGGAAAAGTTTGGTCTGGACGGAATCTTTGATAGGATACTTCATCATTTGCCCCAAAATCAGGCGTGGTACGACAAGGATGTTCTTACTGACAGGAATCTCAGGTTTTTTGCATCAGAGATAATCAGAGAAAAAATCCTTACGAACTATACCAAGGAGATACCATATTGCACAGAGGTGGTAATAGATGAGTTTAAGGAGTCAGAAGAGAGGTATGATATTAGTGCCGTTATCAATGTCATGAGGGACTCGCAGAAAGGGATTATCATCGGTAGCAAGGGCTCTATGTTGAAAAAGATTGGAACTCAGGCTCGTATAGATATGGAGGAATTCTTTGAGAAGAAGGTCTATCTCTCTTTATTTGTAAAAGTGAATCCTGGTTGGAGGGAGGATAGCAGAAAACTCAAGGCGTTCGGTTATGACAGGTAGATTTTGAAATTTTTCTTAAATTTGCACCAAATACAAAATTTTCAGTAATGAGTAGAGAAGTAGAAGAGGATCTTGATGATGTATGGAATGAAGAGGAGATAGTGGAGGATGATGAGCCGGTTTCAGCGGGTAAATACGATAAAATAATAACAGATGGCAGCAAGAAATACAAACTTTCCGGAATGTACCAGGATTGGTTTCTTGATTATGCCTCATATGTGATTTTGGACCGTTCTGTTCCGCACATTACTGATGGTTTGAAGCCTGTTCAGAGGAGAATTCTCCACGCAATGAAGAGTGTAGATGATGGCAGATATAACAAAGTCGCTACACTTGTGGGGGCCACTATGCCTTACCATCCTCATGGAGATGCTTCTATTGAATCTGCTCTTGTGCAGTTGGGACAGAAGGACTTGTTGATTGATTGTCAGGGAAACTGGGGAAATATTCTTACAGGTGACCCTGCTGCTGCGGGCCGTTATATAGAGGCGCGACTTACCCCTTTTGCAAATGAAGTCCTGTTCAATAACAAAATAACCGAGTGGGTAAATTCCTATGATGGCAGAAATAAGGAACCTGTCAATCTTCCTGTTAAGTTTCCTTTGCTTTTGGCTCAAGGTTCTGAAGGTATTGCTGTGGGACTTGCCTGTAAAATTCTTCCTCACAATTTCAATGAACTAATAGATGCTTCAATACAATATCTTAAGAATGAGGAATTTGTCATTTATCCCGACTTTCCTACAGGGGGACTTGCTGATGTCTCAAACTACAACCGTGGACTAAGAGGAGGTAAGGTAAGGGTTCGTGCAGTTATTCAGAAGGTCAGCAAGAATACATTGGTTATTTCTGAAATTCCGTTTGGAAAGACGACGACAGATATTATTGATTCAATTCTTAAAGCTAAGGATAAAGGTAAAATCAAAATCAAAAAGATTGATGACAATACCGCTGAAAATGTGGAGATTGTTATTCAATTGCACAATGATGTCTCTCCTGACCAGACTATTGATGCTTTATATGCTTGTACAGATTGCGAGGTAAGTGTTTCGCCAAATACTTGTGTTATCATTGACAAGAATCCTCATTTTGTGGGGGTTGATGAGGTGCTCAAGTACAACACCGATCATACCAAGGAGTTGATGCGTCGCGAGTTGCAGATTAAACTTGATGAGTTGGGGGTAGAGTGGCATTATACCTCTTTGGATAAGATATTTTTTGAAAACAAGGTATATAAGGTACTTGAAAACGATGCCCGTTCGTGGGAGAAGCAGTTGGCTGATGTCAAGAATGCGATGTTGCAATTCCAACATTTGCTGAGAAAGCCAATCAGTGATGAGGATATATTGAGGCTTGTGGAAAAACCTGTCAAGAAGATTTCAAAATTTGATATCAAGCAGGTTACTGACAAAATCGCTGCAATTGAGAAAAAAGAATCGGATATAAAATACAGTCTGGAGCATCTGGTGGAATATTGTATAGATTATTTCACAGCATTGAAGGATAAATATGGAACAAAATTCCCTCGCAAGACCAAGATCACCTCTTTTGAAAATATCGAAGTGACAAAGGTTGTCGCAAATAATGCTAAATTATATGTCAATAGGAGTGAGGGATTTATAGGTATGTCCGCCAAGAAAATAGAGGATGCTGAATATGTTTGTGACTGTTCCGATATTGATGAGATTCTGGTGTTCCTCAAGGATGGCCGATATACTATAAGAAAGATTACAGAAAAGCAGTTTGTAGATAGGAATATTATCCACGTTGCAGTCTTTAAGCGTAATGACGAGAGGACTATTTACAACGTGGCATATCGTGATGGTCGGGGAGGAATTGTCTATGCCAAACGATTTGCTGTTACCAGTGTTTCAAGGGATAAATGGTATGATTTGACTCAAGGCAAACCCGATTCTTCTGTATGTTGGTTTACTGTAAATCCTAATGGTGAGGCGGAGACAATCAAGGTGTACCTTCGCCCGAAAGCCAAGTTGAAGAAGCTGATAATGGATTTCGATTTCTCCAAGTTGTCTATCAAGGGAAAAGGGTCTATGGGTAATATAATTACCAAACATCCTATTCAGAAAATAATGCTCCGTCACGAGGGTGTTTCTACTATTGCTGCCAAATCATTGTGGTTTGATTGGGATATTTGCAGATTGAATGAAGAGGGCCGTGGGGAACTTTTAGGTCAGTTCAAGGGAAATGAACATCTGTTGGCAATTTGTAAGGATGGTACTTTCTATACTACGACATTGGAACTCAATACAAGATTTCAGGGAGAACTCCTTAAGGTTGAAAAATTCTCTCCTTCAAAGGTCTATACTGTTCTCTATCTGGATGAGGAAGGGTACTACTATATCAAACGTTTCTGTTTTGAGTTAAGTGATAATACTGTACAATATTTCATATCGCCAGATGAAAAGGCCCGTTTTGTGGCAATCTCCCAGGACAGATTCCCTACCGTAAATGTGGAATTTATCCAATCCGGCAAAAAGGTAAAAGAGCCTATTGTTATTGATGCTGATGAGTTTATTTCAGTGAAAGGTTATAAAGCAAAGGGTAAAAGGGCAGGTTTGAATATAGCCTCAGTCCAATTTGGAGAGCCGCTTGTGAAAGATATTCCTGAAGATATTATGGATGACGCTTCAGACTCTTTGGAATCTTCCGATTCTTCAGAAATCGAGACTCCATATAATGATGAGGTGGTGGCTTCTGTCGAGAGGGCAACAGATCTGAACGACTCCTCTGATATAATAAATTTTGAAATAGATGAAGAACTTACTCTGTTTTAGAAAAGAACTGTGGTAATTATTCAGATTTTTACATCATTAATGTTATGATTATATCTCTTATAGGATTTATGGGGGCTGGTAAGACCACTCTCGGTAAAGAACTTGGAAAATCTCTCGGCGCTCCTGTTATTGATCTTGACGAATATATAGAGGAGTACGAAGGAAAGAAAATTTCAGAAATTTTCAGTGAGTCTTCTGAGGCAGGATTCAGACAAATTGAGTTGAACTGTTTTGAGAATATTCTTGAAGAGCATATCTCTGAAAATCCCGATACATTAGAAGATTTTACCCGTTGTACCTTGGTGATCTCTTTGGGAGGTGGTATTGTAACAACACCTGAGTGCAGGGATCTCATTTCCCGTTTTACCTATTGCGTCTATCTTAAATGTGACTTGGATACTATCTTCAGTCGTTTGGATGGAAATACTGACAATCGTGCTTTGTTGGCTGGTCAGCAAGGCGAATCATTAAGGAGTTCCATCGAACGAATCTTTGCAGAAAGAGAAGGCTATTATCTCTCTTTAGCTAATAAGATAATATAAGTCAAGTTCTATAAAATCCCCCTTTTAAATGAGATTTGAGACTTTTGCCGCCTTTATTGAAAAGTCTTAAATGTGGAGGAATCAGATGCAAATCAAGCCCTGATTCGTTGTGTGTCATGGCGGTGTATATTTGTTTGTCTATCTTAGACGGAAAATATATGTGATGGTTCCTTGCTGTATCGCAGGAGCTGATTCACTTGTATTGAATTTTGCTTTCAGTGCAGCTTTCCTTGCCGCATCGAGTAGTTCGCTATTGAATACGGTTGTTCCTCTGGCTCCGGGGGTGGCATCAATGACATTTCCGAAGTTGTCGACATGAATATTAACCACGACATTTCCTTCTGCCTGGACGGTGTATTCCGGGACAGGCAGATAGCCTTCAATAGTCCTTCCCTGCAGTTTGGCTGTGGGGGCTCCATTTGGATTTCCGATTACGGTATTTCCATCTATGTCACCTGCGACAAGGTGCTCTTGGGGAGTTTCTGAAGCTTGTGGCGCAAGAGTGTCTTTTCTGTGTTTTCCGCTGCTGAACAGAGCACGCTCATTGATTTCCTTTTTTCTGGGCGGTTCAGGGACTTCTATATCTCCATCAGTTGAAAGGGTTGTCTCTTTTCCATGTGTAGACTGTTGGGCTTCCAGGGGTGCCTTTGATTTTTGTACCAGATTTACATCATTCTCTTTTGAAGCATCTTTTGCCCTTGGCTCTACGCCGGTTTGTGTAAGTATCGGTTTCTCTTCAGGAATAGATTCGGTTTCAGTAAACTCAATAAGAACGCCTTGTTCCGATAGAGGGGGAACACTCTGATGCAGTTTTACCCTGATACCTACTATAATCAAGATAGTATGGACGACAATAACAGCGACTATTCCTGCTGCTCTGCCGGCCGAATCAAATGGTGAGTCGTATTTTGAGCCCTTTTGTGACATACTCTACTCGGGGGATGTTGCCAAAATTACTTTATACTTGTTCCTTTTTGCAATGTTCATGACATTTACAACCTGTTCAATGGGGACAGTCTTGTCTGCATAGATTGAGAATGTCGGATCTTCCTGGTCGTCAAGAAGAATTTGCAACTCTTCTTCAAGTGAGTTGAACATTATCGGTGTCTCCTTTCCGTTGAGGTGGTATGTAAATCTGTTTTTACTTGGGTAGTGCTTAATAGATACACTAACTGTTGCTTTTGCCGATATTTGGTTTGTACTCTTTGGCAAAAGCAGTTTCAGTGCATTTGGGTTAATCAATGTCGAAGTTACCAGGAAGAAGATAAGTAGCAGAAATACAATATCTGTCATCGATGACATTGAAAATCCGGAGTCGACTTTTGTTTTTCTTCTGATTGCCATTGTTATTCCTCTTTACCCGATTTGATTTTCACTGAGTCGGCAGGTTCATGCAGCATATCCATAAACTCAATGGTGTTGTTCTCCATTTTAAAGATAAGATCGGAGATTTTGGCTGTCAGATAGTTGTATCCGAAGTAGGCTATAATACCTACGAACAGACCTCCTACGGTGGTCACCATTGCAGTGTAAATACCACCTGATAGTAGGGTGATATCGATATTGTTACCTGCCTGAGACATATTGAAGAAGGCTTGGATCATACCGATAACTGTCCCAAGGAAACCGATCATTGGTGCGCCTCCGGCTATTGTTGCAAGCATTGGAAGTCCTTTTTCAAGTCTTGCAACTTCCACATTACCTGTGTTTTCTACTGCAGCTTGGATATCTGAAAGGGGACGGCCGATTCTTTCAATACCTTTTTCAATCAGACGTGCAATAGGTGAATTGTTTGTTTTGCACAATGAAAGGGCCGGTTTGATTTTGCCCTCCTTGATGAGGTTGTGAATGTTGTTCATGAAATTGGGATCTATTTGTGATGCTTTTCTTATTGCCCACCATCTGCTGCCAAATATGTATATGGCTATAATTGATAGTAACAGTAAAATGAGCATTAGCCATCCACCGGAGATAGCCATTTGGATTAGAGACATTTTCTGATCTGTTTGTTCAACTTCCTGAACCAAAATTTCGGGGTCTGTTGTTAATAATGTGAGTAACATATTTATTGTAAATGTAAATTATTTAAATCTTTGTTATTTGTCTTTGTTATTTGCTGTATTGTACGGGTAGGTGATTCCTGTCAGAAAGAGGGCATGTCCTGAAACCGACTGTCCCGCTTGTGTCCTATTTTTATTTTGAATCAGTTCGACTATCCATTGTTCATCTTTTTTCCCTCTTCCTATTTCCAAAAGGGTTCCTACTATTGCCCTTACCATATTTCTCAGAAATCTGTTGGCAGTGATGGTAAATTTATAGTAGCCCTCTTCTGAAATTTGTCCTGTCTGCGGAGTGTATTTTTCCCAATATGCCTCTTTAACATTGCAGATGGAAGTGTTGTTTCCGCTATGAAGTTTCTCAAAACAGCAGAACTCTTTTGTCCCAATCAAATATTGTGCTGCTTTGTTCATTTTTTCAATATCTAAAGGAAATTTGTAAAAAAGTGAATATTGTTTGGCAAATGGGTCTTTATGGGTGTGGACATAATATGTGTAGGTTCTTGATGTCGCATCAAATCTGGCGTGAGCATCTTCTGCTACGGGGAAAATGTCTGTCACCACTATATCTTCCGGCAGAATGGCATTTGTTTTGTATATTACTTTGGCGGTCTGGTCAAGGAGTTGTGTCTTCTCTGAGTCGAAATGGGCAATAAATCCGATAGCATTGACTCCGCTATCTGTCCTTCCTGCTCCAACGACATCGATTTCTTCGCCTAAGACCGATGACAATGCCTTTTCAATGCACTCCTCGACGGTTATTCCGTTATTTTGGATTTGCCATCCGCAATATTTTGCCCCATTGTAGGATATTGTCATAAAGTACCTCATTATTGGAAAAAAACTATAAATTTGTAATTTATTTGCGCACAAAAATACAAATATTTTGATATGGATACCGTAAACATAAAAGAATTGAATGAACGAATTCAGAAAGAGAGTGCATTTGTAGACATTTTGTCTATGGAAATATCCAAAGTAATTGTGGGACAAAAGCACTTGGTCGAGAACTTGTTGATAGGTTTGCTGGCAGGCGGACATATTTTGTTGGAAGGTGTTCCAGGATTAGCAAAGACTTTGGCAATCAATACATTGGCTTCGTCTGTGAATGCGGATTTCAATCGTATTCAGTTTACCCCCGACTTGCTCCCTGCAGATGTTCTGGGAACTTTGATTTATAGTCAGAAGAGTGAACAGTTTCAAATAAAGAAAGGACCCATTTTTGCCAATTTTATTTTGGCGGATGAGATAAACCGTTCTCCGGCAAAGGTCCAATCGGCTTTGTTGGAAGCTATGCAGGAAAAGCAGGTTACTATTGGAGACCAGACTTTCAAATTGCCTGAACCATTCCTTGTGATGGCTACTCAGAATCCTATTGAGCAGGAAGGTACATATCCGCTACCAGAGGCACAGGTGGACCGTTTCATGTTGAAAGTGGTGGTTTCTTATCCTAAGAAGGAGGAGGAAAAACTCATTATCAGGATGAACAATAGTGGCTCTTTCCCAAAGGCAAATGCGGTTTTGACTCCTGAGGATATCATTAAGGCCAGAGATGTGGTAAAAGATGTCTATATGGATGAAAAGATTGAGAGGTACATTGTGGATATAGTATACGCTACCCGTACTCCTGAAGAGTATGGTTTGGGTAAGCTTAAGGATCTTATTGCTTATGGAGGCTCTCCCCGTGCATCTATATCTTTGGCGATGGCTTCAAAAGCTTATGCTTTCATAAAGAGAAGGGGATATGTGATTCCTGAGGATGTTAGGGCTGTATGTTATGAGGTACTCAGACACAGAATCGGACTCACATATGAAGCTGAGGCTGAAAATATCACTACAGAAAATATCATCTCAGAAGTTTTGAACGCAGTGGAAGTTCCTTAGAAAGGTTCTGTAAATTCCACATTTTAACAAATCAAGATATTTAAATTTAAAACTTTTGCGTACTTCAAATTCCGCAAAGTTATTAATAGAACTTCCCTTAATTGATGTATGGAAAACGAACTTTTAAAGAAGGTACGGAAAATAGAGATTAAGACTAAGGCGCTTTCATCTGCAATCTTTGCGGGAGAATATCATTCTGCGTTTAAAGGCAGGGGAATGGCTTTCAGCGAAGTTCGTGAGTATCAGTATGGGGATGATGTCAGAAATATGGACTGGAATGTGACGGCCCGAATGAGGGCTCCTTACATAAAGGTCTTTGAAGAGGAGAGGGAATTGACAGTCGTCCTGCTTATAGATGTGAGTGCTTCGCGTCTTTTTGGTACCACTTCGAAAACTAAAAAGGAATTGACTGCTGAGATTGCAGCGGTTCTGGCTTTTTCTGCATCTGTCAATAATGATAAAGTTGGAGCTTTGTTTTTCAGTTCTAAGGTAGAAAAGTTTATTCCTCCCAAAAAGGGTAGGAGTCATTTGTTGCGAATAATCAGGGAGATGCTGGAGTTCCAGCCACAGGAACGGGGTACCGATTTGAGCGAACCCCTCAGATTCCTGACAAATGCTCTGAAGAGGCGCTGTACAGCGTTCATCTTATCGGATATGCTTGACCTCGATTCAGAAATCCGTCCCAGATATGAGGATGCACTAAAGGTGGCAGTGGGAAGACACGATATTTCAGTAATTAACATTTATGATGAGAGGGAACGTACTCTGCCTGATGTGGGACTTGTGGCAGTTAGGGACAATGAGACCTCTTCGATGGTTTATGTTGATACTTCCCGTCGTATGGTCAGAGAACAATATGCCCAGTGGAGTAAGAGTGCGCATCAAGCGACTATGACTCTTTTGAGAAAGTATAAGGTTGATAATGTAAGTATAAGAACTTGCGACGATTATGTCAAACCATTGGTAACTCTGTTTAAATCGGTCAGATAAAAAATGAGAAGAACTTTGATTTTTGGTCTTTTGGCCTTGGTTTTGGGTATGGGTAATCTTTCTGGACAGGAGTTGGTCTCATCTGCTCTTTCCAGAGATACGATTATGATTGGGGATCATGTGGAATGGGTATCAAAATTCAATCTTCCATCACATTTTACCTTGAAGATAGATTCGATGGCGGGGTATGTTGTTCCGGGGGTGGAGCTGATAGGAGAATTTAAGATTGATACAGTAAGTAAAAGGAGGGGAATTTCTCAGGTTGAGGCGAGAGCGACCCTCACATCTTTTGATAGTGGAAGTTATAAGATACCTCCATTGGTGGTGTATATATACAATGGGGAGCATCTGGAGGATACTCTCAGACTGAAGGAATTGCCCTTGGAAGTTACTACAGTGCCAATAGATACGGCATCCTATCAGATGTTTGACCTGCGCTCTAATTTCAACTATCCTGTCACTGTCGCAGAGGTGGCTGCATGGAGTGGTCTTGGACTTGCTGTCGTAGCTTTAATTGTATTGGCGGTATATCTTATCCGCAGGTATCGCAAAAGAGACAATCCTGTTGATAGCAGGCCTCAGAAGAGGGAAGCTGCTCATATTGTCGCTCTTCGCGAACTTGATAATATCAGTCAGGAAAAATTGTGGCAGGATGGTAAGGAGAAATTGTTCTATACAAAAGTCACAGATGCTCTTAGGGTTTATATAGAGGAGCGTTTTATGGTGAAAACAATGGAAAGAACATCTGCGGAGATTCTATTGGAACTTTCGGATAAAGAATTGGATGCATCTGATAGAAAGATACTTGAGGAAATATTTGCTGTATCTGACTTTGTAAAGTTTGCCAAATATCGTGCTACTCAGCAGGAAAATGAGGAAACGATTCCAAAGGCAGTGAAATTTGTTACAAATACATATTTGAGAGATGAGTAATTTTTTCTTTGAATATCCTAAGTTGCTGTATCTGGAATTTTTGTTGATTCCAATGATACTGATATATCTGTATAGGGAACTTTCGGGAAAGAAACCTTACCTTTCTGTTCCTACTATAATGCCATTCAAAAGCAAGCAGAATATGCTTAAAGGCATTTTGAGACATCTCCCTTTTGTGCTGAGGATGATAACAGTAGCACTTCTTATCGTGGCGATAGCGCGTCCCCGCACTTCTTCAACGGTGAGTAAGAGTGATGCAGAAGGCATTGATATAATCCTGGCGCTGGACGTCTCTACAAGTATGTTGGCGAGAGATTTTACCCCTGACAGGATAGAGGCTGCAAAGGATATTGCAATTGAATTCATATCGCAACGTCCATCAGATAGAATAGGGGTGGTGGTTTTTGCAGGGGAGAGTTATACCCAGTCCCCTTTGACCACTGACCGGGCGACACTTATAAATCTTATCAAGGAGATTCAATGTGGCCTTATAGATGACGGGACAGCGATAGGAAACGGTCTTGCTAATGCTGTAGCAAGATTGAAGGATTCGCAGGCTCCGAGCAGAGTCGTAATACTACTGACCGATGGGGTGAACAATAGTGGGGAAGTGGCTCCGGAGATGGCTGTCGAGATAGCCAAGACATACGGAATCAGGGTTTATACGATTGGGGTCGGAGCTATGGGTAAGGCCCCTTATCCGGTAATGACCCCTTTCGGAGTCCGGGTAATGGATGTAGATGTGGAGATTGACGAACAATTGTTGAGGAATATAGCATCTGCTACGGGTGGAACATATTTCAGGGCAACAGACAATACCAAATTGATGCAGATATATTCTGAAATCAATGAAATGGAGAAGGTTAAGGTCTCTGTTGATTCATTCCCAATCTATTCCGAGGAATTCGGTAGGTTTGCATTTTGGGCTTTGATGGCCTTTTTGTTGGAAATAATAATAAGAATTTTCGGTTCAAGGAGGATTTGCTGATGATTCATTTTGCACAAGCACAATATTTGTTCCTGATTTTTCTCATACCTGTGATGTTTATAGGGTATGCGATTGCGCGAAGAATCAGACGAAAGAGAATTGCAAGGTTTGGGGAACCTGCCTTGGTGCAGGGTTTGACTCCTACTGTATCTAACCGCAAAGGATGGGTAAAACTGGTATTCCTTTCATTGGCACTATTCTTTTTCTCTATAGGAATGGCCCGTCCGCAACTTGGGGCAATACTGAAAGAGAAGGAGATAAATGGTGCGGAGATTATGATCGTGCTGGATGTCTCAAATTCGATGTTGGCGGAAGATTATTCTCCAAATCGTTTGGAACGGGCTAAATTGGCTATCTCCAAATTAGTGGATGAACTTCAGGGAGACCGTATTGGATTGATAATTTTTGCAGGTCAGTCATTTGTCCAATTGCCAATAACATCTGACTACGTTTCGGCAAAGATTTTCCTGAATTCCATTACCACTGAGTCGGTGCCGGTACAAGGAACAGCTCTGGGAGAGGCTTTGCGTACAGCTTTGAGAAGTTTTACTTCTGAAAGTGAAAATTCCCGTGCGGTAATTCTGATTACAGATGGTGAGAACCATGAAGATGATCCTGTAGAAGCGGCAAAAGATGCTGCAACTGTCGGGGCAAGGGTCTTTTGTGTAGGGGTAGGGTCGTTAGAGGGAAAACCTATTCCAATGAACGGGGAGTTGTTGAAGGATAAAAATGGAGATATTGTCGTAACAAGGTTGGATGAACAGACCCTCCGCGAGGTGGCCAAGGCGGGAAACGGACTTTATGTAAGGGCTGCAAATGCTGAATTTGGACTGAATCCTATCATAGAGGATATAAAGGATATGGAAGCAAAAAGATTCACTTCCGTAGTTTTTGAAGAATATGATGAACAATATATGTATTTCTTTGCGATAGCTTTATTCTTTTTATTGTTGGAGTTCCTCATTTCAAATACCAGAAATAATAGGACATTGTTTGGCTCTCCACTCAAATGTTTGCTAGTGCCTCTCTTACTCTGTGCAACTCTTTCGGTGTCAGCCCAGGATGACAAGCATGAAGTCCGTTCAGGAAACCGTTTTTTCAAAAAAGGGGAATACGATAAGGCTTTGGTAGATTTCCAGAAGGGGTTGTTGAAGGATTCGCTCTCGGTGAATTCAAATTTCAATACTGCCAATACCTTGTATTGTATGGAGAATTATATTGATGCCCAGACATATATGGATGCGGTGGCAGCTGATTCTCTGAAGAAACATTCACCAGCCAAAGCCTCTGATTATTTTTTCAATAAAGGGAATCTCTCCTTGAAGCAGAAGAATTATCAGCAGGCTGTTGAGGATTATAAGGAATCGTTGAGGCTCTCGCCTGATAATTTTGATGCAAAGAGCAATTTGGCTTATGCCCAAAAGATGTTGCAGAACCAGCAGCAAACCCAGCAAAATCAGCAAAATCAGCAAGATCAGCAGGATCAGCAGCAGGATAATCAGCAAAACGACAAAGAAGAGGATAATCAGAATCAAAACCAGGATAAAAATCAAAACCAGGAGCAGCACTCTCCTGAGGAGAATTCCCAACCTGAAAGTGAGCCAAAGATAACTCCTCAGACCGCAAATCAGATGTTACAGGCAATACAGGATAAGGAGAAGGAGACTCAAGAGAAGGTGAAGAAAGCTAAGGCTATTGAAGAAAAGAAGAAAAAGAAAGAGAAGAATTGGTAATATGAGAAGGGTAAAATTAATCAATACAATTTTGCTGTTGTCGGCACTTTTTATTTCGCAGGTGGTCTTTGGGCAGTCCACTCTTACTGTCAGTGCACCGGCTGTTGTTTCCCAATCAGAAGTCTTTCAAGTGGTTTTTACGGCTAATGGGCGGGCTTCCGATTTTAAAGAACCTTCATTTGACGGTTTTCAGGTCCTTTCAGGTCCGACCTCTTCTACAATGAGAAGTACTCAGATTATAAATGGGAAGACCACTCATTCTGTAGAAAACAGTTTTACTTTTATGTTGCGTCCCACTTCTGTAGGTAAGTTCGTAATAGGTGAGGCTGTTGCTACTATAGATAAAAAGGAGTGCAAAAGTAATCCTGTGACAATTGAGGTAGTGGCCGGGGAGGCTCCTTCTGAAGCTCCGTCAGAGGGTGATGATATATTATTGAGGATTGTTACAAGTAAAAGTGCTGTAGTTAAGGGAGAACCTCTTGTTGCAGAAATAAAGCTCTATGTCAGGGAATCTTCCATCAGTAATTTAGAGGATATCAGATTTCCCTCTTTCAACGGCTTCTGGAGTCAGGATATCGAGACAATAACCAATATCCAGTTTTCACGTGAAAATTATAATGGACAAGTATATAATTCCGCAGTTTTGAAGAAGGTACTTCTGGTTCCCCAACAGACCGGAACCTTACAGATAGATCCGGCAGAACTTGTATGTCTTGTGCAGGTAAGGAGCAATCAGAGACCTCGTTCTATTTTTGAGAGTTTTTATGATAGTTATAGCACGATCCGAAAAAGGGTTGTTTCGGAAAAGGCGAATATAAAGGTATCGCCTCTTCCTTCAGGAGCGCCAGCTTCTTTTAAAGGAGCAGTCGGCATATATTCAATGGATGTCTCTTTGTCTGCCGATTCACTCAATGCTCACGAGGCAGCCTCTTTGCGTGTATCTATCTCAGGAACCGGCAATTTAAATCTGATTGAGACCCCATCAGTGGTGTTCCCTCCCGATTTTGAGGTGTATGATGTCAAAAAGGTGGATCGGACCAAGGCTGGTGCGGATGGTTTCAGTGGTGTCAAAACATTTGAATATCCATTTATTCCCCGCAGTCACGGAGAGTTTGAAATTACAGATGTGGAGTTCTCATATTATGATGTTCGGGCAAAGCAATACAAAACTTTAAGAAAGAATCCGGGCAAGATTGTAGTTAAGGCTTCAAACCAGGGTCATACTGCGGTGGTCCAGGGGGTAAGTAAGCAGAATGTAAAGAATTTAAGTGAAGATATAAGATTCATTGCTACCTCTCCAAAGGGATTGCAGAAGAACAAGGGGGCGATAATATCTTCTCCCATATATTATGTCGCTATCAGTTGTGTAATTGTACTATTTGCACTGCTTTCTTATCTGATTAACAGAAATATAAAGATGAGAAGTGATGCAGCTTTGACTAAGAACCGTAATGCCAGGAAGGTTGCGAAAGCGAGACTCAAAAACTGTGAACAGTATTTGAAACAGTCTCTCAGAGTTGCATTCTATGAGGAACTGCATAAAGCTGTGGAAGGGTATATATCAGACAAGCTGTCGCTTCCGCTTTCAGATTTGTCCCGTCAGAGAATAGCCGACGAATTGAATGCAAGGGTTAACGATACTGCGGTAATAGGGGAGTTGTTTGAGTTGTTGGATGCTTGTGAGTATGCCAGATATGCTCCTGCAGCTCAAGATGGTGCAATGGAGAAGGATTATCAGAGTGCAGTAAAAATCATTTCAGAATTGGAGAGTTAATATTATGAAGAAGATTATAGTAGCAGTAGTTCTTTTGATATTTTCAGTCGGAGTGTTTGCAAATGAAGCGGACTCTCTTTGGCGTGATGCGGTAAATGCTTATTCAGGAGGAGATTATGAGGTTTCTTTGAGGAGTTTTGAGCAGTTGGAGAGAGATGGGTATTCTTCTGCCGAATTGTATTATAATATTGGGAACTGTTATTATAAAATGGACGGGTATCTGGGTAAGGCCATTCTATATTATGAAAGGGCGTTGCTCAAGGATCCCTCTTTTGAGGATGCAGCAGTTAACCTTGACATAGCCAATGAACTCACACTTGATAAGATAGAGACTGTGCCTGAGTTCGTACTGGTTACTTATGTGGGGAATATTATGAGGAGTGCCACCTCCGACTTTTGGGCTATATGTTCTATAGTTCTATTTGTACTTACGGCTGTATTGTTGCTCGGTTTCAGGTTTGCCCGTTCTATTTCCGTCAGAAAAATTTCTTTTGCAGTAGCAATAATAACACTGTTGTTCTCTATTTTTACATTCATCTTCTCAATAAGGCTCAATAAGATACAGACGGGAGATAATTATGCGATAGTTCTTTCACCTGTAGCTTCGGTAAAGAGTTCTCCATCTGTTTCCGAGCAGTCGCTCTTTATATTGCACGAGGGAACAAAGGTGGAAGTTCTCGATGTTCTCGGAGACTGGGTGAGGGTAAAACTCTCTAACGGGCGTCAGGGATGGAGCAGTCGTAGTGATATTGAGATTATATAGCTTTTCTCAGTATTTTTGAGGAAAGACCTGTAAAAAGGAATTCCATAAATTCCGATTAATAGTTATTAATATGCAGAACTAAAACATTTGCTCGCTTTATCTTTTTATTTCCAAAATCTATTTGAATTTTGTTGTATTAATAGGTAGATGCAAAGTGTTTTATAAGCACCCATTCAAATATTTGTTATATGACATTGATAAAATCTATCTCCGGAATCAGGGGAACAATAGGAGGTGCAGTAGGTGAGTCATTGACTCCTATTGATATTGTAAAATATGTGTCGGCGTATTCGACCATGCTGATAGATAAGTTTGGAAAGGATAGACCTCTGAAAGTGGTTGTAGGACGAGATGCGAGACTTTCAGGACAGATGGTCGATTCGATTGTGTGTGGTACATTGATATCATTTGGCATCAATGTGGTGAATCTCTCTTTGGCATCTACCCCTACAGTTGAAATGGCTGTATTGTTTGAGAGCGCTGACGGAGGAATTATTATAACCGCATCACATAACCCCAAGGAGTGGAATGCCCTTAAACTTCTTAATGAGAATGGGGAGTTTCTCGATGGTGTAGAGGGAGCCGAACTTTTGGAAATAGCAGAGTCTGGTATCTTCCCCTATTGTAGTGTTGAAAAGTTGGGCAAGGTCACTTATAAAGATATGACAGACAGGCATATCGAGGCAGTATACAAATATCCGTTGGTAAATGTTGAAGCTATCCGTTCTGCCCATTTTAGAGTGGTGGTTGATGGAGTTAATTCTGTGGGAGGGGTTGTTATTCCTGCACTTTTGCAAACCCTCGGCGTGGATTGCATTAAAATAAATTGTGAGCCGACGGGACATTTTGCCCATAACCCTGAGCCTCTGCCAGGCCATTTGAAGATGCTCTCAGATGTTGTCGTGAAGGAGGGTGCAGATTTAGGAATATCAGTAGACCCTGATGTCGATCGCCTCGCATTTGTTTGTGAAGATGGTTCTTTTTTTGGTGAGGAATATACCCTTGTTAGTGTAGCAGATTATTTCCTTTCTAAGAGAAGGGGTGCAACAGTTTCAAATCTCTCTTCATCCAGGGCTCTAAGGGATATTTCTGAAAAATACGGATGTTCTTATAGCTCATCAGCTGTAGGGGAGGTAAATGTTACTACCCAAATGAAGCGGGTGAATGCTGTAATCGGAGGAGAGGGCAATGGAGGAGTGATTGTTCCCGATTTACATTATGGCAGGGATGCCCTTATTGGTGTGGCGTTGTTTTTAAGTCTTATGGCCGAAAGGGGAGAGAAGGTCTCTCAGATCAGAGATTCTTTGCCTGTCTATACCATTTCTAAAAATAAGATCGAACTTTCCGATTCAAAACTTATTTCCAAGGCGCTGAAAGCTGTAAGGGAGGCATTTGCATCTGAAAAGATTACTGATATTGATGGGGTTAAGATAGATTTTGAGCAAGATAAAATGTGGGTTCATCTGAGACGCTCCAATACAGAACCGATTATTCGAATCTATTCCGAGGCTTCAGACAGCATCAAAGCCGAGGCTATAGCTCAAAAGGTAATCTCAATAGTAAAAGAGGTGATAAAATAGAGGAAGGATATGTTTTCATTCAGAACGACCCCATTGGATGAGCAGCAGGATATTGTCTTGCGCAGTGGTAGAGTAGCTCTGTTGTGTAATCAGGCTGCATGGAATCCTGAAAAGGAGGAATATCTCTACGAATCGTTATTCAAAAAAGGTAATTTGGTAAGGATTTTCTATCCTGAGTATGGTCTATTCGGGGACAATATTTCCCAAAATATAGACAATTGCTCTAAATATGAATATCTGGGAATGGATGGTGTGGAGTTTATACCTGTCAGTTGTGGTAGCATTGGTAGCTCCATAGAACTTAAATATCTGGAAGATGTCGATGCTTTGATTGTAGAGTATCAGGATACAGGCAGCAGATATGACAGTTTTACAACTTTACTCTATTCGTTGTTTGTGGTAATTCATCAGATGAAACTCTCTATCTCGGTCTATATTCTGGATAGAGGTAATCCTTGTGGCAGGCAGGTGGAGGGAACTGTTTTTACACCTTTTGAAGGGAAATATGCAGGAATTGAAGGGATACCTCATCGTCATGGAATGACTCTTGGGGAACTTTCAAATCTCTTCTACTCTGAAATAGGTGCAAAGTTTCCACTTCATATAATATCATATATTGTCCGCTCAGCGACCCAATATATGATGCCCTGGAGTATCCCTCCTCACGAAGATGTTCCCGGGTTGTTTACTTCCACCTTTTATTGCGGGATGAGGATGCTATATGGTACCAATATCAGTTTTGGGGAGGGGACGACACGTCCATACGAACTTTTTGGAGCACCATATTTTGAAAAAGCGATGAAAGATATTGAGTCCGATAAACTTTCCGATCCCGGAGTCTTCCTGCGCAAGACCAGATTTACACCTCGTTTTGGTGCTTATGCCTATGAACCATGTTGCGGATTCCAGCTTTTGCCCCGTCCAGGAGTTCCATATCATTCAACCGGTCATACTCTTAGAATTCTCAGATATGTTCATGATAATTTTGCCGAAGCAGATTTTTCAAACTTGGAGTATATGATAGGGGATGATGTGTTGTATCAGTATGTTATGGGCAATGTGATGTGGGAAGATGTTAAAGAGCATATCAAGGTTGAGGAACAGAAGTGGATCAGAAAGGCCAAGAGATATATGCTTTATGATGAACAGTTTTCAAGAGTAAAGACTTTAATATAGAGTTTTGCAGAGTTGTTTTCATTGAAATATCAAGATATCTTTTCCGAGGAGAGATTTATAATTCATCTTTTATCATTATTTGTTTAAAGGTCTTGATTTACAGTCTAAAAATAAACATTAAAAGAGTTGTAAAAAAATTTGTTGATATCGTAAATAATACATACTTTTGCAACCCAATTAATTAAAACAATAAGAAAATGAAAAAAGGAATACATCCCGAATCCTACCGTCTTGTAGCTTTCAAGGATATGTCAAATGAACATGTGTTCATTACACGTTCTTGCGTGAATACTAAAGAAACTATTGAAATCGATGGTGTTAACTATCCTTTGGTAAAAGTTGAAATTTCAAACACATCTCACCCTTTCTACACAGGAAAGATGAAACTTGTGGATACCGCAGGTCGCGTGGACAAATACTATCAACGCTACAAAAAGAAATAATCCTATCAATAGGAAAAGATATAAGAAAGGAGGAACAGATTTGTATCCTCCTTTTTTTGTCCCTCATACTTTCACTCCATCTGGGAGAGGAGTGTCCTGATGCAGGGATAAAAGGATATTAAAAGAGAAACCACCGGTAAGTTTACACAACTTATCAGTGGTTTCTCTTGTCGGGAAGAGGTGACTCGAACACCCGACCTCTGCGTCCCGAACGCAGCGCGCTGCCAACTGCGCCACTTCCCGAAGTCTTTAAATATTTTGTTCTCTTCCAATTCAGTGGATTGCAACCACATTTGGAAAGAACCTTCAGTAATAAAAAAAGGCTCTCTTCGGAAGAGAACCTATTGTCGGGATGAGATGACTCGAACATCCGACCCCCACGTCCCTAACGTGGTGCGCTAGCCAACTGCGCCACATCCCGAATCGGACCGCAAATATAGTCAAAATTTTTATATGCAAAACTTTTTTTCAAAAAAAATGCAAATTCTGACGATATTATCCTGTTAGCCCCTTATGTAGTGAGGCATCTCTTCTGGAATGACAATTGAAAATTCTACCAGACCTGAGATTTCTCCATTTTCGTACCATGGAGTTTGGTATATTAACTTTTTCTCACCTTTTTTACTAATAGTGTATGAATTGGTTTCTCCTTTCTCAAGTAGTCTTCTAATTATCTCTTGTGAACGGGGATTGTGGCAATTAAATAGATTCTCTCCCAATACATTGCCATTAGTTGCAATAGATTTGTCGTTCATGTAGAGAACTTTGCCTTCTTTGTCGCAAACAGTGATTGCGCAGTTTAGTTCTTTTGCCCAGTCAATCATGATTTCATTTCTTATTTAAGGCAACTCCTATAGACTGCTGTGCAGTGAGTTATGGAAGTTGCCTTTGTGGGGTTTGTAAAAGTATTTCTGTTATCTTCCTCCTGCAGGGAGATTTTCAAGCCAGTATTTCAACATCGATCTATAGAGGTGGTATGTTGTATTTTCACGCTCATAGATGCCATGTGCTCTCATCGGGTAACTTAACATGGAGAAAATCTTATCTTGCTTGATCAGCTCGTTTACAAGCATTTCCATACTTTGATAATGGACATTGTCATCACCTGTACCATGTATGAGCATAAGGTTTCCTTGTAAATTTCCTGCAAAATTAATGGGAGAACCATTGTAATATCCTTCGGGGTTTGTGGATGGAAGTCCCATATATCTTTCTTGATAGATGGTGTCATACAGGTATTGTGAGTATACGCCTGCTACTGCAATACCTGTGGAGTAAATATCGGGATATTTAAACATAAGGTGGGCTGTTGACGAGCCTCCGCCGCTCCATCCCCAGATTCCTATTCTTTCGGGATCAACAAACGAATATGTCTCTATAACTTTCTTTACTGCTTTGGCATGGTCGTCGGGAGGGATGATTCCCACTTTACCATATACGCATTTTCTCCATTCTCTTCCCCTGGGGGTGTTAACACCTCTGGGGTCTATACTCATTACGATATATCCTTCTTGAGCCAAATATCTGCTCCATAGGTCGTTGTTTCCACCCCATCTGTTTTGGACAGTGCTGGTCCATGGCTCTCCATAGATATAGAAGATTACCGGATATACTCTTGAGGGGTCAAAATCTGCAGGTTTGATCATCCAGCCGTCAAGAACAATCTCGCCGATATCAACTCTAAAGAATTCTTTAGCGGGAACTTCAAGGGCTGCATAATTTTGTGCAACTTGCTTATTGTCCTGCATCACTCTGATTACCTTATGATCGGGTAGGGATACAAGTTCATAACGGGCCGGTGTCTCACTATTGCTGAAGGTGTGGATTGCATATTTTGAACCCGGAGCAATGTTATAGCTGTGATGACCAATCTCTCCGACAGGGGTTAGGCGTTCAGCTTTACATTTTCCATTCATTTTAGTCCTGTAAAGGTATCTTTCAAGTGGACTCTCAGGTGATGCGATATAGTATACATATCCATTTTTGATGTCTACGTTGACAACTTCCACTACATCAAATTCTCCGGCAGTTATAGGTTCAATCTTAGAACCATCTTTGCTTACTTTGTAAAGGTGTCTCCATCCATCCCTTTCTGAAGTCCATGTGAAGAATTTGTTCTCCTTTCCCCAATGGATATAGTCGTGGATGTCAAGGAATGCTTCATCTGTTTCTGTGAAGAAATTGTCAAGTTCCATAGAATGACTGTTTCCATAATAGACAGAGTTGGTATTCTGGAGACGGTTGAGTTGCTGAATCATTATTTCATCACTGCCGGGAACAAAATCAATCCTTGCGATATAATTGTTTCTTGGGTCTCCGGGAATATCAAACCAGCGGGTCTGCGGATTATGTGAAATATCTACAACTCCGATTCTTCCAGCTGAATTGGCTGTACCTGCTTTTGGATATGGAAGGGGAATAAGTGATGAATAGACAGAGTCGATATTATTTATCATATAGAATGTTCCGGTGCCTTCTGTGTCAAATTGCCAGTATGCTATCTGTTTACTATCAGGGCTCCATCTGAATCCATCGTGCTGGTGGAGCTCTTCTTCATATACCCAGTCAAAGTTACCATTGATGATAATGTCGCTACCATCAAAAGTCAATTGTGTACGGTGAGAATGGTCGCCATGGAAGTTCTCCACATAGATGTTATTCTTATATACATAGGCAACTTTTTCTCCGTCAGGAGAGAATTTTGCAAACATCATTTCTGAAGGTTCAAGTCCTTGACCTAATTTTAAAAGATGACCATTTGTAAGGTTCAATACGTAGTAATCACCTTTGGTGTTGAGTCTCCAAACCCTTTTTGAATTGGTGTAAATCATCAATTTGGTGTTGTCTGCCGACCAGATGTAATTTTCAATAATAATCGGAGTGGTCTGACCTTCCGGAATAAGTTGGGATGCAGAAATTACAATGGTCTTTTGTGATGTCTCAATATTGTTGAGTACGATGTCCACACCATTTGTCTCATTGTTGTGTTCAAGAGTATAGAACGATTTTCCATCTTCACTCCACCTGAGGGCATTTATTCCTTTGGGGGCGTATGTCCCATTCTTGTAGATGTCCTCAAGGGTAAGTTCCTTGGGTTGTGCCCATGAGACGAGTGATAGGGCAAGAGCAATTGCCGAAATGATAAGTCTTTTAGTCATAAAGTATTTAATTAATTTGTTGTTGCGAATCTAACATTTTTAACCATTTTTGGTATCCGAAATATACAATTACGGCATACAGTGCATATAGTGCTGATGTGAAATATAGTCCCTTATAAAGATATAGCATTGCAGATACTATGTCTACAATTCCCCATACCCACCATTGTTCAATATGTTTTTTTGCAAGCATCCACATTCCCACAATGCTTAATGCTGTAGTGAAGGCGTCGCACCAGGGGACATTGCTGTCAGTTGCATATTCGAGAAAAATTCCAAGAGCTAATGTCAGTAGGAGACTAATAAGTAGCAGTGGAGTATAATATGACTTTGGGGTCCTGGTTATTGAAATATCAGTTGTTGTGTCAGATGAAGGGGACTTTTTGCCAATCCACTGATATATACCATAGAAAGAGGCCAGAAGATAGTATATGTTCAATCCAAAATCGGCATATAGACCTGCTTGATAATATACGACAGTATATATTGCGGGCATAATGAGACCTGCTATCCAGAGCCATATACTTGCGCGATATTCAAGCCACAGGTAGACAAGTCCCACAATTGTTCCTATAATTTCCAGCCAATTCATTCTGCGAAGATAGCAACAAGCCTTCAAGATACAAAGCAGAGTCTTGAAATTTGTAGTTTTAGCTATCGACAGTACCTTTTGAGCCTGTATGCTTGAGATTTAGTTATGATATTCTTTTTTAGAAGTTTTTCAACAGTGACCTGCTCGTCAGGATATACTTTTCTGAAACGTTCTATCCCTTTGGCACTGTAACTTCCTATGTATGGGTGTTTAGCAAGAGAGTCTGCAGGGGTGTTTGTCAGGTCAATGGATATTATTGAGGATGGTTCAATATAAATTCTGTCGTCTATCTTCTTCAGTAGGGTCGTGTCAATACCTCTGATTTCAAGCAACTGTTCAATATGGGCGTAGCTTCCCCACAATTTATCCCTGAAATGAAGAATCTGTTTGGCGTAGTAGGGACCAATTCCGGGCAAATCCACCAGCATGGCACTATCTGCAGTGTTCAACTCCACCATATCCCATTTCCATCCATCGTAGTAATATTCTTCAAACTTATTGTGTATCAATGTGTCCTTAGAATATTCATATTCTCCCGGTGTAGTGTGGGTTGCTGCGTGAGCTTTTATGGCGTATTTCAGAAAATAGCCAAACTGAAAAGCTAACATTAAAAAAATTAAGAATGTAATACCTTTAGATAGAAGTGAATCATTGTTGTTTTTCTCTTTTGCGCACATAATCTTTCCCCTCAACTATAAATACAATTTCTCCTTTTGGTTCATTATTTTCGTACCAGGCGGCAAGTTCCGATAAAGTACCCCTTTTAGTCTCTTCATGAAGTTTGCTAATCTCCCGTGATACTGAGCATCTTCGTTCAGATCCGAAATATTCGGATAGCTGTTTCAATGTTTTTGCCAATCGGTATGGTGATTCGTAGAAAATCATCGTCCTTGGCTCTTCAGAAAGTTCTATAAGTCGTGTCATTCTCCCTTTCTTGGGTGGGAGGAATCCTTCGAATGTGAATCTGTCGGTAGGAAGGCCGGAATTGACGAGTGCCGGCACAAATGCAGTTGCTCCGGGGAGTGTCTCCACTTCAATGTCGCATTCAACACATTTTCTTACAAGTAGAAATCCCGGATCAGAAATGGCGGGGGTTCCTGCATCCGAAATAAGGGCAATATTCATTCCTGAGGCAATTCTTTGAGCGACATATTCCACTTTTTCGTGTTCATTGAACTTATGGTGGGATTCCATACGAGTGGTTATTTCATATCTGTTTAGCAGTACTTTGCTGGTTCTGGTATCCTCAGCAAGAATCAAATCTACACTCTTTAGAATATTAATGGCTCTAAAGGTGATATCCTCAAGATTTCCGACAGGTGTAGGTATAAGATATAATTTGCCCATTTTCAAGTTCTAAAATTTTCTTCTTACAGCCATGTAGAATCTGTAAACTGCGTCTGAATCTTCATCCCATTCGGGGAATGTTGCCCTCATCTCTGAGATAACATCTGTGAATGAATCGCTCTCATTTATCCTCTCCAAAGTGAGTTCAAGCTGCTCTGAGTCTCCTCCGAACAATTCCCTTGTGAAATAAACTCTGTCGTTGAGGGAGATGGCGTCATCCAAATGGGCAACCTTTTCTCCTGTACGGTCAGTGTACCAATTGGGGTAGGATTGGGCTCCTTGTCCTAAAATTCCCTTTGTCGAGAAAAGTTCGCCAAGGATGGTCGCCTTTGTATCCTTCCCTTTGTCAATTATTTCGAACAATCCGCTATCTTCGTCATCTATCGAGAAAATATCTTCATCGTCAATAAGGAATTCATCCTCCTGGGCCTCCTTTCTATTGTCATCTTTTGTCATACCCTCATCTTGGGTGGGATGTTCGTTGAAGATATTGTCGGAAAACAGGGATTCCTCAGATTGTGTCTGCTTGGAGAGGTGTCTCTCCTGGAGAGTCCTTTTAGGGATTGTCTGATTTTGTTGAGAGAGTTCTGCGAGTTGTTTTTTTAATGTTTCTATTATAAGATCCCTTTCTTTAATTTCTTGAATCATAGATTCTTTCAGCCTGTTGAAAGAGGCATCATTGTCTCTCTTGATTTCATCTATTTCCTTTTCTAGAAGGGTTAGCGCTTGATTGATTAAAGACTTTATCTCAGAATATCTCTCGGTCATCGCAGGATTTTTTTAACTTTGTAAAAAATTGTTAAGTACAAAAGTACGGAAATGTTTTCAGAAAATGCAAAAAAACCGGGGTCGATAGAGGTTATTTGTGGCTCCATGTTTTCGGGGAAAACCGAAGAATTGATCAGACGACTCAGAAGGGCAAAATTTGCCAATCTGAGGGTCGAGATATTTAAACCTTGTATAGATACCAGGTATTCAGAAGATCAGGTGGTCTCGCATGACTCAACTGCTATTCTATCTACACCTGTGGACTCTTCAGGAAGTATTCTCCTCCTGTCCGGAGATGTAGATGTGGTCGGTATAGATGAAGCTCAATTTTTCGATGATGGGATAGTCGATGTATGTAAGCAACTTGCCTCTCAGGGTATACGTGTTATCGTTGCAGGTTTGGATATGGATTATCTTGGTAAACCCTTTGGACCGATGCCTGCGCTTATGTCTGTAGCGGAGTTTGTAGATAAGGTGCATGCGATATGTGTCAGGTGCGGAGACCCTGCCCTGCATTCTCACCGTCTGTCAGAAAGCGACAAGCTGGTTGAGTTGGGTGAGAAGAATATTTATGAGCCACTTTGCCGTCATTGTTTCAATAAATTGGTCGAAAATGAGTAAAATATTGTAATCCTATTAAAAATATTTACTTTTGTAGTTTATGTGTTAAATATGGAAATTCTTATAATATTTTTACTTATTTTCCTAAATGGTCTCTTCTCGATGAGTGAAGTGGCCCTTATCAGTGCGAGAAAGTCAAGCATCAATGCAGATGTCAAGAGGGGAAGTCGTGCAGCTAAAAATGTTCAGTCTTTAATAGAGAAACCTAACAGATTTCTTTCTACCGTTCAGATTGGGATTACTCTCATAGGGATTCTGACCGGTATGTTCTCTGGAGATTCTATAGCATCCGACCTGTCAGATGTCTTTGAAAAATGGGGATTGATTGAGTCTGTTTCACAGCCTCTTTCGCAGGTACTCATTATTGTTATTGTAACGTATTTTACATTGATATTCGGTGAGTTGGTGCCTAAGAGATTTGGAATGAATGCTCCTGAAAGCATTGCAAAGAAGGTTTCCGGACCGATGCTGCTTCTATCTTGGATTGCAAAACCTTTCGTATGGATTTTGGATAAGAGCACTTCGTTCTTCGTGAAAATAGCAAGATTGGAGGAAAATGAGTCAAAAGTTACAGAGGAGGAAATTAAGTCAATGATAGCTGAGGGGGCTGAAGATGGAGAGGTTCAGGAAGTCGAGCAAGATATTGTGGAGAGGGTATTTTCTCTGGGAGATAGGAAGATAGAGTCTATAATGACTTCACGCAACGAGATTGTATGGATTGATAAGGGTATGACAAACAAGGAGATTGCTCATACAGTGGAGGAAAATCTATTTGAAGTGTATCCTGTCGGTGATGGTTCATTAGATGAGATTGTTGGGGTAGTCTATCTGAAGGACTTGTTTGGAAAATTGGAGAAGAACGATTTTTCTATTGATAAAATTCTTAAGCCTGCCCAGTATTTTCATGAGTATACCGATGTATATAAGGTACTCGAGCAGATGAAAAAACTACAAGTTGCATACGGACTGGTATGTGATGAATTTGGTGTCTGTCAAGGTATTGTTACTCATAAGGATATTCTTGAGGGCTTGGTAGGAACCATTGATGATGAAGATGAACCCGATATCATTGAACGTAGCGGAGGATCAGGTTGGCTAGTGGACGGGCAATGTCAGTTTTACGATTTTCTTGCCCATTTTGATATGGAGTCTCTCTCTGCTGACAATGATTTCAATACAGTGGGAGGTCTGATATTGGAACTTATGGAGCATATCCCAACATCAGGAGAATCAGTTGAGTGGAATGGGCTAAGATTAGAAGTAATGGATATGGACGGGGCGAGAATTGATAAAGTATTGGTAACAAAAACCCAGAGTTCTGATTAATATGAAGAATATTGTGAAACTCATACCGATTTTAGTCTTAACATTTTTTGTTGGGACTTTTTCTCTTTTTGCGCAAGAGCTCGATTTGCAGAGTTATGCTCCGTTGACCAAAGGGCTTGAACTCAAATATGCGAATTATGATGAGGATGGGGAGATTTCAGGCTACTACATTATGAAAGTAGTGAGTGTAAGTGGCAATTTCTCCAAAGGTGAGATTGTTTTTGACCAGCATTTTTTTGATGAAGACTATGAACCGGTCTTTGATGACAATAATCTCAGAATGGTAGTGAGTGTGGGACCTGATGGTCATTATTCCAAAATGGATGAATTGGGAAAACTGATGAAGGTTCAGGAAGATGTCTCCAAAGGCGATGTCAGTACCATACCATCGGATATTGAGGTAGGTAGCGTTATTGATAATGGGGTAATGAATGTCAAGGCAGGCAATATGTCTGCCAAGATTCTTACTAGTGATAGAAAAGTGGTCAGAAAGGAGACGATTACTACTTCAGCAGGTGAATTTGAGGCATTTGTGGTAAAAGAAACTCAGATTACAAAAGCTGTTATCTCAAAAGAGTATCATCTGGAAACATGGTATGTTCGTGGAATTGGAGCTGTCAAGCAGTTAGTTTATGATAGAAAGGGGCGCCTTGAGATGTCTCAGGAGTTAGTGTCATTTCAGATCAACCAATAGAATCTTTGTAGGAAATAAGGAGGGGAAGAGATGTATTCCCTTCAAATATTTAATAGAATCAAATATATGAATACAATTTCGTGTAAGAACATTGTAAAGAGATTTGGGGAATATACCGCTTTGAACAATGTCTCAATTGATGTCCCCAAAGGGACAATTTTTGGTCTTTTAGGACCTAATGGTGCCGGTAAGACCACACTGATACGTATTATAAACCAGATAACTATACCGGATGGCGGGAGTGTCTATTTTAATGGAAAGCTTTTAGCTCCTGAAGATGTGTATCGTATAGGATACCTCCCTGAGGAAAGGGGACTTTATAAAAAAATGAAGGTTGGTGAGCAGGCTATGTATCTTGCCCGTTTGAAAGGACTTTCATCCAAAGAAGCAATGGCACGTCTTAAAGAGTGGTTTGTCAAGTTCGGTATTGAACAGTGGTGGGGTAAGAAGGTTGAAGAACTATCTAAAGGGATGGCCCAAAAGGTGCAGTTCATTACCACCGTTCTACACAGACCTGAACTTCTGATTCTGGATGAGCCATTTTCCGGATTTGACCCTGTCAATGTGCAGCTTATCAGAGATGAAATAATAAAGATGAAGGAGAGTGGAACGACCATAATTCTTTCAACACATAATATGGAGTCAGTGGAGGAGTTGTGTGACAATATTGCTTTGATCAATAAATCTAATCTTGTGGTGACCGGTTCGGTGGATGCTATCCGTCGTGAGCATGGTGATAACAGTGTTGAGATATTGTATCGTTCAGAAGATCCATTGCATCTTTCATCTTCTCTTTTAAATGTTGCATCGGACGATATTTATAAAGGAAGTCGCAGGGCAATCATAGATGTTGTAAAAGGGACATCTTCTCAGCAGATACTCTCTGAGATTATCTCAGCAAATGTAGATGTTGTCTCTTACCGGGAGATGATACCAAGTATGAACAATATTTTTATCAAATTAGTAAAAGGGGAGGACAAATAGTATGAATTTCAAGAAGATAAGACTTGTCGCAGGTAGAGAATTCTCTATCAGGGTAAAGAAGAAATCGTTTATTCTGACCACAATTCTAACACCCATCCTTTTTGTCGCTTTGGCTGTATCTCCATCATTGTTTATGATGTTAGATATGGACAATACACAGGATAAGATATTGGTTATAGATAATTCGGATGTAATAGCCCAATCATTGGTCAGCACTGAACAATTGCTTTATAAAATTAGTGAAGAAAAGGATATAGAGGTACTTAAGGCAGATTTTGAGAAACTGGATGCTACCGCTGTAATCTCGATTTCCCCTTTCGATACCCTCAACAATGTATCTGTAGTTGCCTACTCAGTGAAGCAGCTCGATGTTAATCTGACCACCGATATCACTGATGATATTAATAAGATAGTGGAACAGTATAAATTAAAACAATACGATATAGAAAACTTTGAGCAAATTCTTGCAGATATAAATACCCCGATGTCTTTTAATAACTACATTATCGGAGAAGATGGGCAGGAGAAGGAGTCTATGGTGGAGATTAATATGATGATTTCTCTTGTTATGGGGATGATTATCTATATGTTTGTCGCTATGTTTGGTAATATGGTAATGACAAGTGTAATCAATGAGAAATCCAATAAGATAGTTGAGGTAATTGTCTCGTCAGTAAAACCTTTCGACCTTATGATGGGTAAGATTATCGGTGTCGCTTCTGTAGCTTTGACCCAGTTCCTTATTTGGGTTGTTTTGACGATTGCCATATTGATGGGTGTGACAACTTTTGCCGGGGGAGAACTCCTGTCTAATCCTGAAATGGTAGAACAAATGGGAACGATGGCTCCTATGGATGCGGAACAGATGGAAGCTTTAACCTCAGAAAGTGGTATAGGAGAAGTTATAGGTGCGATTGCAAACGTAAATTGGGGATATATTATCGGTTGTTTCCTAATATATTTTGTTTTGGGATATCTCCTGTATGCCTCGATGTTTGCAGCTGTGGGGTCTGCTGTGGAGAATGAGGCTGATACAAGCCAATTGATGATCCCTATTACAATTCCATTGATTATCGGTCTCCTTATTATGATGCAGACTTTCAACAATCCCGACAGCAGTCTCTCGTTCTGGGCCTCGATGATTCCATTTACCTCGCCAATGGTAATGTTGGCTCGTGTCCCTTTTGAAGGTGGAGTACCTACATGGGAGTTGTTGCTATCTATTGGAATTTTGCTCCTTACAATTGTTATTGTTGTCTATATTGCTGCAAAGATATATCGTGTAGGAATCTTGATGACAGGCAAAAAGTATTCATGGAAAGATATTTGGACTTGGATTAAATATTAATGCTTATGAAAACGAAGTTGTATTTTATTATCCTATGGGCTCTTTTTTCTCTCACTGCCACCGGACAAAACTTTAAGTATCATTGGCAAAGAGTCAGAATGGATACTACCTACGAAACGACAACTATATATGATGTAGATAGAATAGTCGCAGCACATCAGGAGCAGATAGCCCCTTTGATGGAAATTCTTATCTATTCAGAAGAAGAAATTGTCTCAAAACAGCCTGAGAGTGCCCTTTCCAATCTTGTGGCGGATGTTTTGCTTGAGACAGCCGGAGAATATATTGAAAATGATTATCCGACCATGTCGCTGACAAACTATGGAGGGATCAGGAGCAATTTACCATCCGGTGCAGTCAGACTTTACGATATATATTCCACATTTCCTTTTAACAACAGTATTGTTGTTGCAGAGTTGACAGGCAAAGAGGTAAGGAAAATTATCAAGAGATTTGCTTCCCGCGAGAAGTTTGAGGCGCTTGGAGGAGTTGAGATTGTTGTAGACAAGAAGGAGTTGAAGAAGTGTCTTATC
Organism: Bacteroidales bacterium; assembly: GCA_017501525.1. Classification (GTDB taxonomy): domain Bacteria; phylum Bacteroidota; class Bacteroidia; order Bacteroidales; family UBA932; genus Coprenecus. The sequence continues at coordinate 195,344 of JAFVWT010000004.1, forward strand.
GGGGGAGTTCCTCTTGAGGATAACAAGATGTACAACATTGTTACAATAGATTTTCTGCTCGATGGTGGAGATAGATTCAATATTGGGGAAAATGCAGAACAAGTGACCCGTACTGGAATTGTGATTAGAGATGCTGTGGAGAAACATCTCCGCGAATTGTCTGAGTCCGGTGTTGTATTGAAGAACAAAGGAGATGGAAGGGTCAAAATATATAAATAGGAAATAGGAGGTATTGTTATGAATTTTAAGACTATTATACTTATTGGAGCATTGTCCCTACTTGCAGGAGAATATATTTCTGCTCAGAATATTGTGATACTCCATACGAATGATACCCATTCGCAGATTGAGCCTATCAGAGTGGGTAAAGGTAGTGGCGCGGGTGGTGTTCACCGTCGTGCAGAGTATTTTTCCCAGGTTAAGGCACAGAATGAGAATGTGTTGATTCTCGATGCCGGAGATTATAACCAAGGTACTCCCTATTTTACTGTCTTTAATGGTGACTTGGAAGTAGAACTGATGAATGCTTTGGGTTATGATGTTGTGGCTATTGGAAATCATGAATTTGATAATGGTGTCGAGGAATTGGCGCGCAGACTATCAAAGGCAAAATACAAGACCGTTTGTGCAAACTATGATTTTACAGGAACTCCTTTAGAAGGGTTAGTGGAGCCGTATGTGATTGTAAATAAGGGAGGAAAGAAAATAGGGATTATCGGATTGACCATTAATGTGAGAACATTAGTATCAGCCCAGAATCGCGAAGCAATAGTATATAATGATGTTTACGAAGTGGCTAATAAATTAGCTAAACGACTTAAAAATGAGGATAAGTGTGATTTGGTTATTGCCTTGACTCATATCGGATACTCAGCCTACCCAAATCAGGTCTCAGATATATCGTTAGCACAAAAAACTGCCAATATTGATATTATTATCGGTGGTCACTCCCATACGTTCCTCAAATCTGAAAGGATTTATCAAAATCTTAAAGGTGAAGATGTTTTAATACTTCAAGCCGGTGCCCAAGGAGAATATGTCGGAAGACTTGATCTGGAGTTTTAGGGATCTCTCTTTATGTGTCGTAGTGTATATAGATTTTTTCTAATTATATTGATTCTTTTGCTATCAAGTTGTAGGAATCAAGAAGTATCCCATTTGCTTACCTGTGCAGAGGAGTGTATGATTTCAGCCCCTGATTCATCTTTGAATATTCTTGAAAGAATAGACCCTGCGACTCTTACTAATATGGCAGACGAGGCATTGTACTCTTTGTTGTATACTCAAGCAAGGGATAAAAATTATATTGATGATTCTGACGATTCCTTGATAAATGTTGCTGTATCTTATTATATGGCAAAAAAAGATAAATATAGACTATTTCTCTCTTATTATTATCAAGGTCGTATCCGTGAGAATGCCGGACTTGATGTTGGCGCAATGCTTTCGTATGTTAAAGCAGAAGAGATGGTACCAGAAGTCAATGATTATCATTATCAAGTGGGATTGTTGTATGCGCATATAGGGTTGATACATCAAAATCTATATAATTTTAATAGGGCAATTGATTATTTCCAATTAGCGTATGAGCGATATTTATTGGCAGGAAACGAATTTTTGGCAATGTCTGCTAAATGCAATCTTGCTCAGGCTTATTTTTACTCTTTGCAAACAGAGAGAGCTGAACAATTGTTTTCAGAATTGCTAGAATGGTCATATATAAACAGAGATGTTGGATTATGTAGTGATAGTTTTACTTTCCTGGCTTTAATCTATGAAAGAAACAAAGATGATGAAAAACTTACAAACCATTTCAGAAGTAAATACTATCAATTTTGTGGTAGTAATATCACAACTTTACGCATACTTGCATATCACTATGCAAAAAGCAATGGCAAATATTCAAAATTATATATGGATGCGGCTTGGAGTCTTTCTAATAGTCTTAATGATACGATAGCCCTTGAATTTCAAGAGTTTAGAATCGCTAAAGCTCAATATAATTATGAGTCTGCAATTGCTTATCTTGAAAGTGTTTATAAGATTCAGGACTCTTTAGTGAGAAATTCTTTGGAACAACCTCATATTGAGGTACAAAGGAATTATTATCAGGAGAAATACAAAAATACGACTCTATTACTTGAAAATAGAAACTTGCAGATTTTTATTCTGATTGTTGTTCTTCTGATGTTGGTTATTATTGCTGTTCTCATTTCTGTTGTTGTAAGAACAAGATTTCGAGAGAGAGCAATGCAAATTGATGAGTATATTGCTAAAATAGATGATCTAAAAGATGCAATCTTTATTAGTGATAAAAAAATTATGGATATGACCTCCGAACTCAGAGAGATGGGATCAATGATTAACGAGTTGTATTCTTCTGAGTTCAAGATGATTGATAAACTATGTAAAACCTATTATGAGACACACGGTGTTCGTAAAGATAAGGATGCGATTTATAAGCAGGTAAAGATAGAAATAGAAAAACTGGCGAGTGATAAAAATTACATAATTCAGGTAGAGGAGTATGTAAATAAATACAGAGGAAATATTATGGCGTTATTGAGGCAAGAGTTACCAATGTTCTCTCCTATGGATTATCGTTTTCTTTGTTTCTTCTACGCTGGTTTTTCAGCAAAAGCAATAAGCGTCTTTACGAATGACTCAATTAATAATATCTATGTGAGAAGATATAGATACAAAGAGAAAATACTTTCTCTAAATCCACCGCATACCGATTTGTTTATAGAAAATCTGTAAACATAATTTATCAAAAGTTGCATCATATTTTTGTCATATATATATTCTTCAGCAGGCATATATATATATGATTTGTTCTCCTATACTCTCGCCGCTATTGACATATTTAAGGTATATTTTGTGACTTATGAAGAGTTATTCTTAGAAATAAGTCTAAGTTTCTATATATTCAAAACAATAATTCTCTCTATGTAAGATTTTTATAGTCTTGATTTAGGCTATATGCTTGATACATAGGCGGTAACGAATGTATTTTGTAAGGCTGTTATTTCTTGTTTTTGGCGATATCACAGATCCTTTTATATAATTTTGCAAAGAGAAAATTGAATGTATATGACACGGATTAACTTAATTTCTGTATGGTTTTTATTGTTGTTTTTCAAGCCAATTATTTTGGAAGGAAACATAGTTCTTTTTTAATCATTAAGAATTAATGGAAAATGATTTATCATATATGCAACAAATAATTAAATAAATCATCTTATAATTGTATTAAATATTTATCAACTATGAAACATCGTGTTATTTTAAAAATTTCTTTGTTATTGGTTCTGCTGCTTTCGGTTTCCTGGTCGGTTTCGGCTCAGGAGTCGGAGGGTGGTTCTGATGGACGTTATTGTTATTCGGGGTTGCACGAGTTGGAATTGGGTGTTGGTTATCCGATGTTCGGGAAAATTATAGCTCAAAGTACTACCGGAAGTTTCAATCTGTTTGCTCCTCTTTTTAATTTGTTTCTTGCCGAAGATATAGTGTCGGAACTGTCAGTTGGAGATATTGATTTGTCTCCGGTGGTCAGACTTGAGTATGGATACAATATCAATAAGTGGTTAAATGTAGGTGCAGGGGTTTATTATTCTTATTTGAATAAGGATGTTTTGTATAGTGAGAGCGGTGCTTTTGCCTGGAATGAGTCGGGGCATTTGATGAATGTGTTACTGAATGTGAGGGCTTATTGGCTAAATCGCAAGTATGTAAGGCTCTATTCAGGAATAGGTGTCGGAGCAACGATGCTTTATGGCAATTTAGGGAATACTTCTGCTGAAAATGTTGGAGAAAATGATCTCCAGAGCAGTTTCGCTTTGGAGTTCCGTTTGATTGGTCTCCATGTCGGAAACAAATTATATGGAAAACTCGAAATAGGTTCAACAGGTACAGGTATTATCAATGCGGGTATTGGTTACAAATTCTAAAAAAAACTTGCTTATGAAAAAATATATTCTTTGTTCAGTTGTTCTATTTTTTGCATTCCTAAGTGCACCTCTTTATTCTCAAACTACTTTTAAAGACAAGAGCGAAATAGAATTTAGTGTCGGTTATCCGGTACCGCAGTACACCCATAATTTTACTACAAATTTTGCAAAGGCTTTGGATGGGTTGTTCATGTTTACATTTACAGGAGAACAAGTCATTCCAACACAGCCCACCGATTATTATATGGCACTTCCTGTATTAAAGCTGGAATATGGTTACAATCTCTCAAATTGGTGCTATTTGGGAGCTGCTGTGTCGTATAATTATTATGAAAGGGATCTTTTTAGTACAAATCCCGGTGGGTTTGCGTGGAGAGAATCATCCCATAATGCCTATCTTGTTTTCAATTTCAGAGGTTATTGGCTCAATAGAGCAAATTTGAGATTGTATTCTTCTGCAAGAGTGGGAATCGGATTCTATTATGGTAATAGCCTTGCCAATAATTATGAGGAGAGTAGTAAAAAGGAACTTCACGTAGGATTGGTTCCCGATTTTACCCTTATCGGTTTACAGGTGGGTAAGAAATTATACGGAAGATTTGAGGTGGGTACACTCATTTCCGGTTTGGTTACAGCAGGTATCGGTTACCGGTTTTAAGAAACTTCTATAAGTTTAATAGAAGATGGATAAAATCCCCCATTATGGCGCACCATAGTGGGGGATTGATTCATTTGGTAATCATATAGGGAGAATACGTTTTCTCAGGGTCTCCTTTTATGATTTCCGATTTATGTCGGAGTCTTCATCTTTAGTGTATAAGAATCGTTTGATTTTCTTTGTCGCTGTCTTTTCAAACTCCTCTTTTTGTTCGTCAATTTCACTTACTTTTGAGAATTTGCTCACCTTTTCGTTAACATAGTCAAGAATTTCTTTTTTCAGGTTCTCAACTTTCTCTTTATACTCCTGTTTCCATTCGTTGGTAGTGGAATCCCACCACGATTTGAGCTTTTCAGTGTCAAAGTGAACCAATGCTGTAAGTTTGCCTTTACGTTTGGTTACAAGAGACTCACTTACAAATTCATGACTGTTTATGATAGTCTCAATATCTTCGGGGTAAATATTTTCTCCGCTGGGTCCGATGATAGTGGTACTTGCTCTGCCTTTTATATATAACCACCCATCTTTATCAAAGCATCCGAGGTCTTTGGTCCTGAAGTATCCATCTTCTGTGAATGCTGCAGATGTCGCTTCCGGATTCTTGTAGTAGCCTTGCATGACATTATCTCCTTTTACGACAATCTCTCCAACTCCTTCTTCGTTCTTATCAAGTAGTTTTGCCGTAACACCATGTACGATTGGACCTGTTGAACCATGTCTTACCATACTCGGAATTGCACCTGCAATCAGAGGTGATGTTTCAGTCAGACCATAGCCGATAGCGTATGGAAATTTTGCCTCAATCAAAAATTTCTCCACGTTGCTGTCAAGTTTTGCTCCGCCGATACCGAAGAATCTGATATTTCCTCCAAATTGTTCCATCAATTTTTTACCGGCTACGCGATTAAGCAGTTTGCGGGTAGGGGGGAATGAGTATACTGTTCTCATGACCTTGTTCTTGGTAAATTTAGGCAGAACTGCTGAGCGGTACACCTTTTCTATAATCAATGGGACCGATAGCATTGTGGTCGGTTTGACCTGTTGCATCGATTTTAACAATATTGTAGGGGAGGGGTTCTTCTCCATGTAGAATACTTGCGAACCGGCCAACATGGGCAGAAGTAGTGACAGACTCTGTTCCAATGTGTGTGATAGTGGAAGTATTGAGAGCCATTTGTCCCACTCGTAGCTTGGACGAAGTTCCTGCGCGGAGTAAAGGTTTGAGCAGAGATTCTTGTGTGATAGCATAACCCCTTTTGAACTGCCTGTAGTTCCTGAGGTGTAGATAATGGCTGCCAATTCATCCGATTTGATATCATTTTCTTCACATAGTTGCTCAGGATTTTCTACTTTTTCTCCTTTCAGAATACTCCAGTCATCAATCGAGATGATTAAAGAAAGGCGGTCAATCGCTTTCTGTTTGATTTTGGCAAAAAGACGTTTTGATACAAAAAGTGCCTTTGCTTCGGAGTGTTTCAGAATGTGTTTAATCTCACTTTCGGAGAAATCGGGAAGCATCGGGACAGATATGCTGCCAAAAGCTGTTGATGCAAAGTATGCTACACCCCAGTTTGGCATATTCTGGGAAACCAATCCCACTCTGTCACCTTTTTTGATACCATATTTGGCTAAAGTAGTGGCAATCTCCTTTACTTTATCGTAAAATGTTCCGAATGTATATCCAGGACCATCAATAAATTGAAGAAACTTATTGTCTTTATACTTCTTGTGGGAGTATTCCAATAGGCTTCTCAATGATTTTTGTAAAACATTTTCCATTTCATTGTATATATTATGGGGAATTATGGAGTCCCCGCCTAAAATTTTGATAAGATAATCTGTCAAAGATAGATTATTCTGTAGTATTGCAATTACCTACAGCAGATCATCGCCGGTTGTGAACATTTGAGGGTGCTTGCCGACAACGCCTTTGTCCTTGTACCATTGTCTTGCCCTTTTCATATCTGCCACAGGATCATCTGTGAGCAGCAATTCTTCTTTTGCCCCAACTGTTTTTGTTCCCCAATCAAAGTATCCCAAATAAACGGGAACACCTGTCGCTTTTGCAATAGCATGGAATCCTGTTTTCCATCTTTTGACTGGTTTACGTGTCCCTTCCGGAGCGATAGCCAGATGGAATGATTCACTCTTCTCAAACTCGGAAATCATTTGTCGCACCATTGATGCTCCCCCTTTGGCACTTCTGTCAACGGGAATTCCACCTAATTTTATAAGTATTGGTTTGAGTGGCCAAACAAAGAAACTCTTTTTTATCATTACTTTGGCATTGCCACCCACTGATGCATAGTAGAGGTATGAAATTACAAAATCCCATATTGAGGTGTGGGGCGCTCCAAGAATTATACATTTTTTTACGGGAATGGCCTGATCCATTGCTTTCCATCCCAATTTATTCAGCCAGTATTTTGCTGTAGAGGGTTTCATTTCTTCTAAATTATTTCCATTACTGAGTCGGAACGGAGGTTTTTTCTGATAAAGTCTTGTCTTCCAGGGGTGTTCTTACCCATATAGAATTCAAGCAGATCTGCAATTTTGTCATCAGAATCAAGTCTTACCTGATCAAGTCTTATCTCTTCTCCGATAAAGCCTTTGAATTCATCAGGGGAGATCTCTCCAAGACCTTTGAATCGGGTGATTTCATGTCCGTTCCCCAACTCCTTAATTGCTGCAGTTTTTTCATCTTCACTGTAGCAGTATATGCTTTTTTTCTTGTTCCGTACTCTGAAAAGTGGAGTTTGAAGTATGTAGACATGTCCCTGCCTGATCAGGTCCGGGTAATACTTCAGGAAAAAACTTACTAGCAGCAGCCTGATGTGCATTCCGTCCACGTCGGCATCTGTTGCGATGATTATCTTGTTGTACCTGAGGTTCTCAAGGTCTTCATCAACATTAAGCGCAGCTTTGAGAAGTATTAATTCTTCGTTTGCGTGTACTTCTTTTTCGCTTTTCTGAATACAGTTCTGAGGTTTTCCTCTCAAAGAGAATACCGCTTGTGTATTTACATCCCGAATTTTTGTGATTGAACCACTTGCTGATAGTCCCTCAGTGATAAACAGTGATGAATTTTCACTCAGCGGATTCCTGGTGTCATTATAGTGGACCCGGCAGTCACGCAATTTTTTGTTGTAGATACTGGCTTTTTGAGTTTTCTCTTTGATATTTTTCTGTAGTCCCGAAATAGCTTTTCTCTCTTTCTCGGATTCCTGTACTTTCTTATTTATGATAGTTGCTATATCGGGGTGCTTGTGGAGATAGTTGTCAAGTTCTTCATCTACAAAGTCTCCAATGAATGTTCTTATGGAGATACCCTCGGAGATGTCTTTGGAGGTGAGTTTTGTCTTTGTCTGATTACCGAAATCGGGAGCTTTGTCCATTCTTATACTTATGGCTCCAACTATTGACTGGCGGATATCTGCCGGCTCGTAATCTTTTTTAAGATGACCTTTTATGGTTTTGGCTATAGCCTCTCTGAAAGCAGCCAAGTGTGTTCCCCCCTGTGTCGTATTTTGTCCGTTGACAAAGGATGCAATATTTTCGCCATAGCTTTCACCATGAGTTATTACAAATTCAATGTCTTCTCCGAGGATATGAATAGGGGGATAAAGGGGCTCTTCTGCAAGATTTTCATTGACCAGGTCAAGCAATCCGTTCTCTGATTTGTATTTTGTTCCGTTGAGGTAGAGTGCAAGTCCGATATTCAGGTATGCATAATTCTTGACCATCTGCTCGATGAATTCAAGATTGTAGCGGTAGTTTACAAATACTTTGTCGTCAGCAATGAACTGTACGAATGTTCCATTTTTTTCATTTATTTCTCCGCTGTTTTCTTCTATGAGTTCTCCTTCAGCAAATGTTGCGCTTTTAAATTGGCCGTCTCTTACGGAGCGGATGAAAAAATGGGATGAAGTGGCATTTACCGCTTTAAGACCGACACCATTGAGACCGACACTCCTTTTGAATATTTCTCCTTTAAATTTTCCACCCGTCATAAGGTTACTTGAGGCTGCAATAAGTTTCTCAAAAGGAATTCCTCGGCCGTAGTCTCTTACAGAAACTTCCCGTTCATTTATGGTAATATATATCTCTTTGCCAAAGCCTGTTGCAAACTCATCAATGGAATTGTCAATTACCTCTTTGACAAGAACATATATCCCGTCTTCGGGAAGAGACCCATCTCCGGTACTTCCGATATACATCCCTGGTCTGGTCCTAATATGTGCGTTCCATTTGAGGGTTTCTATTGAATCTTCATTGTAATCTCTTAGTATCTCGCTCATTACATTCAAAACCATTAAAGTGCAATCTTTGCAAAAATAGAAAATATTTTAAAAAAGAGGCAATAAAATGTTGGTAAGAATAAATTTGTTTTAAATTTGCAGATTTGTGAATTATAAAAAAAATTAAAATGAAGAAGAAATTTCTAATCCTATGTACCATTTTGGGATTTGCGTCAATGGCTATTTCCTGTTCAAAGGAGAAACCTGTATTGGAAGGAGAAGGAGAAGCTGTTGTTACACTTAACCTTACACCGGAATGGACATTGACCAAAGCTGACCCCCACGGAGTTTTGGATATTAATGACTTCAAAATAGAAGTTGTTAATAGTGAGGGAATCATTTTCAAACGTTGGAAAACTTATGCTGATTATCTTGCGGAAGAGAATCAGTCCTTTTTAATTAAAGCGGGCAAAGAATATACTTTCAGGGCCTCTTATGGAGACTCTACTGCAGTAGGATTCGATGCCTTTTATTTTTATGGAGAAGAGAAATTGATTCCTGCTCCACAATCTGACAATAATGTCACAATCGTATGTCGTCAGGCAAATGTCAAGGTGCGTGTTCTGTACGCAGACAATATGACCGAGGAGTATGTATCTTATCACTCTACAGTAAGGCAGGTCGAGACAAAGGATTCTTTAGAGTTTGCCCAAGATTGTACAGAAGCGGGTTATTTCCGTCCTGGTGGACTCGACCTCTTCTTGTATGTTGAGGATCTTGATGGTGATGTTATCCGTTATGGAACAAAAGAGCCATATCAGGCTTTTGCTGGAGACAGTATCACCTTTACTATTAATCCCAAACTATCTCCTAAGGATTCATTGCTCTTCGATATACGTATTGAAAACTCTACACGTGACAGTGTAATAAATGTTACTTTTGGAGATGACAAGATGCCTAAGGATGCACCTGTTTTTGTATTTGATGGTTTTGATTACCAGACAGGTTTAGTCTCTATGCTTGAGGGTGTTGCCCCTGAAAAGATGGCGGTTAACATCAATGCGGCAGGTGTTATTGCAGGGTGTACAATGAAGGTTTCATCCCCTTATCTTGAATCTTTGGGATTCCCTACAGAAGTTGACTTTTTTAATCTGTCGTCTGAAGATCGTACCATTATGGAACAGTGTGGTCTCCATTGGACTAAAGATATGTCGGGGCTCACTTTGGCAAATATCGGATTCAGAAGATTGGCAAATAATTTGGCCTATATCGATGAAGAGTCAAAGATTAACACATTTGAGATTACTGTTACTGACCAAAAAGGGAAAGTGACTTCGGCTACTTATATTATAAATATAGAAAAAGCTGACATATCTATCTCTGATATTCTGGATACAGACTGCTGGTCAATGACAACATTGGTCGGTATGTATACCAATGGAGATGTGGAGAAATTCAAACTTCAAATGAAGGCAGTCGGTACTGACGAGTGGTTCACACCCAGATATACCAGAACCGTTTCGGGAGGTAATATTACTTACAATGTTACCAATCTGACCCCGGGAACCCAATATGTGGCAAGAGGTGTTTACAATCTTCACGATACAGGTGAGAAGAATTTTGCGACAGAGGCTCAGCTTCAAATGGGTAATAGCGGATTTGACAGTTTCTATTATACAGCTGAAGAGTATACTTTCTCTACATTATTTGTAAAGACAACAGGAACAAGATACCTTTTCTATCCATATCTTATGGGAGAATCGGACATCTGGTGGGAAACAAATAATGCCGAGACAGCTCCGGTACACAATGAGGCGGGATATTTCTATATGAAGTGTTTCCCTGCGGTAACTTACACTGTAAATGATACCTATAACGGTAGTGCCAAATCTGCTGAAGTCAGAAGCATCGCAACTAAAAATGGTAATAGTGAATGGGTTACAGAGGGCAAAAGACAAGGAAAACTTTTCTGCGAAAATCACTCTTTCGCTTCGCGTCCTACAAAACTTCAGTTCCATTATAAGTACGATGCTTATAACAATGATACCTACCTTGTGGAGGTTGAACTAAAAAATGGTGTAGAGGTTATCGCTTCAAATGAATATTCTGCAGGTGGTGCAGCAGGTTGGACTTTAGGAGAGATTCCTATCGATTATGCTGATTTGAATAAAAAGGCAACATCCATCACTGTCCGTTTCTATTCATCTGTAAAGAGCGAACCCGATACCAGAAATAATGCCTCTTTGACATTATATCTTGAGGATGGTAATGTTGAATTCAAATCAGGAGGCACTTGGAATACCTCAAGTAATGGTGTTAACTACGGAAGTTGCTTAACTCTTGACAATATTAAACTTGTTTACGAAAAATAAAAAGAAATAAATATGAAGAAAATCGTTTTACTATTGCCCCTTTTGGCAATGATGTTGGTAGGATGTAACAAAGAGGTAATCTCTACCGGCAAAACAGCAGAAGTTCACCTCTCTTTGACCTCAGATGGAGAGTTTACAACAATCCTTCGTTCAGATGCAGATGCAGTCGATATCTCTTTATTCTCTATTACTATCACTGATGGTACAGGAAAAGAAGTCCGCTCTTGGGATTCGTATGCAGAAGTTCCCGATGTGATTCTTCTCGAACCCTCAAATTATACTATTTCGGCAAAATCTCCCGGAGATAAGGAGGTGGCTTGGAACCAACCTATATATGAAGGTTCTCAACAATTTGATGTTGAGGCCGGTAAAGTTTACAATATCGATTTGGTATGTACTCTTTCAAATATGAAAGTTTCGGTTATTTGTACAGATGCTTTCAAGAATGAGTTGGAAGATGATTATAATATCAAGATTGCTACAGACTCCGGTTTTCTTGAGTGGACAAGTGAAATCGTAGAACAAGGTGATGCTATCGCAGGTTTCTACCTTCCTGAACCTATGACTGTATATATCAAAGGTACCAGAAAACTTGATGGAAGTATTGTAAGTCACTATTTCCAGGTTAATGATGTGGCTCCTCGTGATCACCACGTATTTACCATTGATGTGGTGGAGACAGGTCGAGTTTCATTCGGAGATAGCGGTATCAGTGTAGATTACAGTGTAAACAACCGTCCTGTGGATATTCAAGTAGGAGACCTTGAGGAAAATCCTGTTGAAGATGATTGGTCGGGAGTTCCTGTCCTTAAAAATGTCTCAATTGCAAATAATTCAGAGGTGGAATCCAACATTGGCTCGATCTCTTTCCAATACGACAGAGCAGTTATTCTCGGAGAGGAATCTATCGTTATGGGAGAAGAGGTTATCGAAGCTGCAGTAGAGGGTAACACATTGACAGTTTCATTCGGAGAACTTGCTCTTGCTACCACATATACCATTGAAATTCCTGAGGGAGCAGTGATTAATCCTATTGACAATCTCTCTGCAGAACCTTACACTCTTACATTTACAACAAAAGCTCAAGAGAGTGTAGTTCCTATCGTTATAGATGTTCCAGGTATGGATGGTTGTCACGTGATTACCAACACTAACGGCCTTGTTTTTGACCTTAATGTCTCTGCGGAAAATGGTGTTAGCTCTATGATTTTTGAGATAAAATCACCTATGTTGATAGAGATGCTTGCAGGTCTTGGTGCAGCTTCTTCTGTAGATATCGCAAACATGACTTCTTCAGAGGAGGCTTTCTGGGGCGGAATGTTGCAAATCTCTTCTGCTCAGGTTAAAGATGCAAGAGAGGTTACCATCAAACTCGGTGATTTGATTTCACTTCTGGGTATGGGTGGACTCGAAAATATTGAACATGTATTCTATATCAAAGTGACAGATAATCAGGGAAATATACTTGATTCTGATGTTACGGTGATGGTTCAAAAATAATATTACTCATGAAATTCAGTACCATAAAATATTTATTGATTGCCTCCCTTTCACTTATTCTTTTCTCTTGTTCAAAACAGGAGCAAAGTGATTTTATTCCAGCCGGGGAGGGATTACTTTCGGTAGATTTTGGGTACGACTTGGATCCTATTTCTATAACCAAGGCGGAAGACCCGATATTTGCCATAAATATAAAAGATTTCAGAACGGGGGTTATTGTAAAACAGATTCCCTATCATACTCAGTTGCTTAATGAACCTCTTGCAATAAGAATTGGTAAATATATTGTGGAGGCAACTAATGGGGAAGATGTCGATGCCGGATTTGAAACCCCTTATTATTTTGGCTCAGATACAGTTGAAGTTGTCGAGGGTAAAGGTGCCACTGCTCAGGTTTTCTGTACTTTGGCGAATGTAAAGGTGGCAGTTGCTTTCTCGGATGCTATTTTGGAGCATTTCTCAACTTATGATGTGACAGTTACCAATACTCTCGATTCGTTGTTGTTTGATAAAGAGAATAATTCTCGAGATGGATATTTTAAAGTGACCGGTGAATTGCATTGGACTTTGAAACTGATAAATAACGATGGAGAGGAGTTTGTGGTAAGCAACTCCATTACAAATGTTCAGCCTCGTGAATATTACAGAATCAACTTTGATATTGAGGGTGAAACATCTGTTGATGATGGTGGTGCCTCGCTGGTAATCTCATATGACTCAAGTGTCAATGTCAAAGAGTATAAAGTCGATATCAATCTCAATAAGAGTGCGATGCCTACAGTTTTGGATGCTTCAGGTGCCTCTTTGAACAATGTGATAAAGGTTCCTCAGGGTTCCGGAGTTATTGGTCTTTTGAATATCAATGCTGCCGGAGGACTCAAACAGGTATTTTTGTCCCACACTTCACAGGCCATGGCTGACCTCGGAATACCTGCCCGCATGGACCTTTCTGCTGTAGCAGGAACTACCTATTCGCAGCATGGTCTTACTTGGAACAATATAACCAATGGCAGCAACTCCGCTACTATAGATATGAGGACTCTTTTAGCTTCAACTCTTCCTCTTGGTACTCACCAAATGAGGGTGGAAGTTATTGACAATGAAGCACAATATCTAAGTGTGGATTTGAATTTCAACATTGTTCCCGGGGTTGAGGTTACAATTGGCAGCGTTGATCCTTGGGCCCATTTTGCTTATGTTAATGCTCAGTATAATACAGATGCAGTTCCTGAAGGGCTTGCTTTGATGTATAAGAAGAGTTCTGATAGTGAGTGGATTACATACGACCAGGAGATTACATTTAATGGAAATCTCTTTACAGTCAAGATACCCGGTCTATCACCTTTGACCTCTTACGATGTTAAAATTGTGACGACTAAGGAGTTTGACGATGCAAGTATCTCTCATTTCACGACAGAAGATGCTCCTCAACTCCCTAATATGAACATGGATCAGTGGTATCAGGATGGTTCAGCCTGGTTCCCTGCTCCCGATGCAGCTTCATTGTTCTGGGATACAGCCAACGGTGGAACATCTGATTATGGTTATGTTCCTACTGTAAGGGAAGATACACACGTGGTTTCAGGATATGCTGCGAAACTCTCATCTATTGAAGCAAAGGTCTTGATTATTACTAAGTTTGCTGCCGGTAACCTATACACAGGTTCATTTGGTAGTGTAGTCCTTACAGGTGGTGGTGGAGCTATTGTGAACTTTGGTCGTCCATATACCGGTCGTCCTACCGGTCTGAAAGGTTATGTTGACTACCAACCGGGTATTGTAGATAATTATTGCGATTCTCAGTTTACAGACCTTCTTAAAGGAAAGAGTGACCACGGACAGATTTTTGTTTCACTTACCGATTGGACTGCTCCTAAGGAGGTGAATACTACTACAGGTAACTTCTTCGATCCTGTAAATGACCCTTCTGTTATTGCATACGGTTCTATTACTCTTACTGAAAATACCAATGGGTATATTGAGTTTGATATCCCTATTGAGTATAGAGATAACAGAAAACCTACCTATATCGTACTTGTGGCAGCTGCAAGTAAATATGGTGATTATTTTACCGGTGCAGTTGGCTCAGTAATGTATGTTGATGAAATGTCATTTAGTTTTGATTAATTATGAAAAGAATAGTTTCGTTACTTATAATAAGCACTTTATTCGTTTCCTCACTTTTTGCTCAGGGAAATAAGACATTTGAAAGAAATATCAGTTTGACTGACGGCCCTACATTTATGCCTAAGGGAGAGTTTATCTTCGGAGGAACGATAGGATATAATCATCTCAATTTTGATGACTACGAATTTTTGATTCTCAATGGTATAACTGCGAAAACCTCTACAGTTACGGTTACCCCTAATCTGTATTATTCGTTTGCAAAGAATATGGCTATTGGTATCAAGTTTGCCTATAAGCATACCAATATTGGAATCGGTTCTACAAATCTTGCTATTTCTGATGATTTGCAGTTCTCGATAAAGGATTGGTCAAATGTTCAGAATACATATTATGGTGCAGTTGCCTACCGTTATTATATGCCTATCGGACAGAGTCTCAGATTTGGTCTATTTACTGATGTTATGCTAAATGTAGGTGGAGGTCAAGGTAAATTGCTTTCAGGAACAGGTGAAGATATGACCGGAAGTTTCCAAAGAATATTTGAGGTTGGTCTTGATGTTGTTCCGGGTGTTGTTGTATTTTTGTCAAACTATGTATCGGTTGAGGCTTCAATTGCAGTTTTGGGTGTCAACTATAAGAAGATTGAGCAAACCAGAAGTCAGGTTTATGAGGGTTTGTATGAGAATACAGGAGCAAACTTTAAACTTAATTTCTTGTCAGTAGGACTTGGAATTAACTTTGTAATTTAAACCGGGGTATTTGTATAACTCCCCTAAAACAAGAATATGATAAGAACTTATAAAATTATAATTGCAACTTTGTCAATCGTGATGGCTCTTTCATCTTGTCTTAAGAATGATGTGCCATATCCGAGAAGTTTGGGAAAAATTGTTGATTTCAAGGTTGAGGGGCAATCAGCCCCTGCCTTGATTGATACTTTGGAGAGGAGAGTTATTGTACCAATGAGTGAGATTGCTGACCTCTCAAAGGTTAAGTTGTTGGTGATGGAAGTCTCTGAAAATGTGACAAATGATATTACTGCACAGTTGACAGAATATATAGATTTCACAAAGGAGAATACATTTCTTTTGCAGACTTATCCCGGACAGTCTTATACCTGGACTGTCTCGGCCACCCAACATATTGAAAGATATATTGTGGCTGAGTATCAGATAGGTGAAGCTATATTTGACGCGGAGTACCGTTCAGCTGTTTTCTATGTTTCTGAGGGACTTGACGATGTGCATATTTTGGATATCAAGTTGGGTCCGGAAGGTTCTACTATCACTCCTGACCCCCGTGAGATAAGGGATTTTACATCTATGCACCATGTAGAGGTATCATATAGGGATGTAATTGAAAAGTGGACAATTAATGCTTATATGAAGGATATACAGGTGGAGACTTTACCTGCAGATGCATGGTCAAACCATGCCTATCTCAATGCAGTATGTGCCCAGGGTTTGAATAATCCAACATTTATGTACAAACAGGTCGATGCTCAGGAGTGGACAACAGTTCCTGTTGACGATGTTGTTTTGGAACGCTCAAATTTGAGTGCGCATATTGCCGGACTTCTTCCGGCTACTCAATATGTTTATAAAGCTGTAGCAGATGGAGCAGAAGGAGAGGAGGTTATATTTGAAACAGAGCATGCCCGCCAGATGCCAAATATGAGTTTTGACGACTGGTATCTGGATACACCTGAAAATAAGGTCGCTGATGGAAAGAGCTGGTTCCCAAATGTAGATATTATTGACAATTATTGGTGGGATTCAGGTAATCAGGGTGCTAATATGATTGGTACTGCAAATCCAACTTCTCCTGAAGATGAGTTTGTTATAAGTGGAAGGGCAGTAAGAATGCAGACGTCGTCAATAGTGGGACAGATGGCAGGTGGAAATATCTATTCAGGTCAGTTTGTTGAGACTGTCTTGTTCCCGAAGGCAGGAGCAAAGGTCGATTTTGGACGTCCGTTTACAGATCGCCCGACCCGTCTGAGAGGATATTATTCATATATTCCACAGTCAATCAATAGTGTTCGTGAACCATACACAGATTTGGAAGGAGAAAACGACAAAGGACGTATTTTCGTTGTTCTTTACGATACAGATGAACCTTTCAGAGTTGATACTCCGGCAGGAATTTTCTTGCCTCCATTCAGTGACGATATGTATGTAGGATATGGTGAATTGGTCGATGATGTAGGGACAGGTGGTGAGTATAAGGAATTTGTCATCGATATAGTCTATAAAAACACCAGAAAACCCAAATATTGTGCAGTTGTGGCTGTAGCATCTATGTATGCAGATTATTTTACAGGTGGAATAGGCAGCTTGATGTATGTGGATGAATTCTCATTCGAATATGATGAGAATGTAGTATGGGAATAGTGATAAACGAGATTGTAAAAATGAATTTTTAAACCTTTTAATTAAATATTAGATGAAAAAACACTTATTTCTTTTTTTGACTTTGGTTCTTGGACTTGCAATCAGTTGTAAGGAAGAGCCCGTTGATAAGCCGGTACCTCCAACTCCGGGAGAGGCACCTACTATTGAACTTAGAGCGCAGGATACCACAAGCCATTCATTCTCATTCACTATTGTCAGTCCTACTGCCAATAAGTTTGGATATCAGGTTAGAGAGGCTTCTACTGAGCCGGCTCCTTCAGCAGAAGAACTGCTTGCAGGTGACTATGGTGCAATGCAGAATGAGATTACATTGACAGTTGAAAATCTTACTCCGGATACTCAGTATCAGATATTTGCAGTGGTTGCAATAGATAATCTTACCAGTGAAGTAGCATCTTTGGAACTCACAACCAAGAAAGCAAATCAAGATCCTGATTTCAATTTTATCCAACTTATAGATGCGCAATATACTTCATTCAAATTTAGAATCAATGGAGGAGAGAGCCACTTTAAGTTTATCCCTGTTGAAGCAGCTATGTTGCAAGAGTGGGGTGTAACTCCTGAGGAGTGGATGGAGACTGTTGACTGTGTTGTGGATCAAGGTGATAAGGAATATGAATGGGTAGATGGTCTTACATACGAAAATATAAATATGAGTGTCGCTCCCGGTAGAGAGTATGTGATTATAGCAGGTCTTTCTGATGCTCAAGGAAACTTGAGTGACGGAGTGGATACAATTAAGTTCCGTACACCAAGTATTCCAGACTCAGATGCTGAAATATCAGTCAATTTTGAAGATGTGACTTCAACATCTGTAAGAGCATATATTAATGTGGATGAGACAATATCCATGTATTATGTATATGTCAGAGACAAGGCTTGGTTTGATGAGATAATAGGAAACTATGGATTGGATATGATCAAGACTCTTATCAAATATCCAAGTGCCGGCGCACCCACCTATTCAGGTAGCAGAAGTGTCGATTGGAGTGGATTGATTCCCAATACACAATATGTATTCTCTGTTTTAGGAGTAGATAATCAAGGTAGTGAGATTCTTATTATGGAAGATTTCTCGACAACCGAACCTACAGGTCCGGCTCCCGAGCTAACTCTTTCTCTATCTCCAAACTCTGCAGCACCTCATAGTATTCTCGACCTTTCATTCGGTTGTACAAATGCTTTAATGGCACGTTGGGCCGTTCTGATGACTTGTGAGGTTGAAGATTTGTACAATAGCGGAATGACCAATGAATCTATAGTTAATGATTATGGAACGACTCTATCAGATGAACAACTCGCTCAAGCTACTAATGGCAATCTCGTAATCAAACTTGACAACTTGTTCCGTTCAACCGAATATACAGTTATTTGTGCAGTGAGAAGTGTTGAATATGTTCAAACAACCGAGGCAATATCGGCTTCTACTGAGAATTATCCTTCCGTTCCACGTGTGGAATCTTCGTTATTCGATCTTCTACCTGGTACCTGGAATGTTGAATATCAGTACACTACACCTTGGGGTGAGTCTCATTCACTCTCAGGTTTTCAAGTAACAATTGCTGACGGTGCAGATGATGCTTCAGCTCAGGAGTATCGTTCATTGAACAGATTGGTGGTATTGGGTCTCCAATTCCAGTCAAATAGTACATACCCTTATATGGGCCCTGAGGAATTGATTAACGACTATGGTTTTGACGAAGATATGGCATATAGGGATTATGGCCCTAAATTCTTCCTTGAAATAGCAGAAGGAGATGTCGTTACTTGTCCCACAGATGCTTCTAACAACTTCGCATATTTTACTCAAGACAGGTTATATTTCTTGGGTTGTGACCTTAACAACCGTTATATTGCGCCTGTAGATTTCCCTGTAGAGGTTTCATCAGACAAGAACACAATTACAATCAAAGAGTGTGTACTTACATCAGATGTTTATCCCGCAGAGGGAGGAGTAATTCCTGCAGGTACCTATCGTCCTGCAATATTGAAGAATTCTTTGACAGATGCAATCAATATTATGACTTCAAATTTGGTTCTAACAAGGGCTGAATAAAGTTTGAGCAAGGGGTTAGGATTACCCCTTCGTAGAATAGATTTGACCAATCTTGAGGTGTTATAGCCTTGAGATTGGTTTTTTGGTTATTACAGATGTTTTGCGGATGCAGAAACCGGTGATTTAAGTGCTGATATAGATTTTGGGATGCTGCTTCGCCAAGGATATCAGCTGTTTTAAGGCCGAGAGAGTGCTAAACTATTTTGAGAGGTGTAGCTAGTGTATAAAAAAGGGGTGGCTAACATTTATATTAGTCACCCCTTTGTCTATAATTTATATCTTAATGATTTTACTTCATATTTAGGAGTTCAATCATCTTGATAGCTGCGGTAGAGATACGTGTACCAGGACCGAAGATTGCAGCAGCACCCGCTTTGTAAAGTGCGTCGTAGTCTTGTGCAGGGATAACACCACCCACTACTACGAGGATATCTTCACGACCGAGTTTTGCAAGTTCTTCAACGATTTGAGGTACAAGTGTTTTGTGACCTGCAGCAAGTGATGATACACCTACTACGTGTACGTCGTTTTCTACAGCTTGTTTTGCAGCTTCTGCAGGGGTCTGGAACAAAGGTCCCATATCTACGTCGAAACCACAGTCAGCATAACCTGTAGCGACTACTTTTGCACCACGGTCGTGTCCGTCCTGACCAAGTTTAGCGATCATGATACGAGGTTGGCGACCTTCTCTCTTAGCAAATTCGCTAACCATTGATTTAGCTTGTTCGAATTCGCTATCGTTCTTAACTTCTGATGAGTAAACACCTGTGTTCATACGGATAACTGCTTTATATCTGCCAACTACAGCTTCGCAAGCATCTGAAATTTCACCGAGGGTAGCGCGGTTACGAGCAGCTTCCACTGCAAGTTCCAACAAGTTTCCGGTCTTAGTTTCAACAGCGTGAGTGATGGCTGCAAGACATTCTTTAACTTTATTGTTGTCGCGTTTAGCGCGAAGTTCTTCAAGACGTTTGATTTGAGACTCACGAACTTTTGTATTGTCGATATCGAGAATTTCAATAGGATCTTCTTTTTCAAGACGATATTCGTTGATACCGATGATTTTGTCCATTCCGGAGTCAATGCGCGCTTGTTTGCGAGCAGCTGCTTCTTCGATACGGAGTTTAGGAATACCTGTTTCGATAGCTTTTGCCATACCGCCAAGTTCTTCGATTTCGCAGATATGTTTCCAAGCATTGCGAGCAATTTCGTTGGTCAAGTATTCCACATAGTATGAACCTGCCCAAGGGTCGATACCGCGGCAAGCATTGGTCTCTTCCTGGATATAGATCTGAGTATTGCGGGCAATACGTGCAGAGAAGTCGGTAGGAAGTGCAATAGCTTCGTCAAGCGCATTGGTATGAAGTGATTGGGTATGTCCAAGTGCAGCACCCATAGCTTCGATACAAGTTCTTGCAACGTTGTTGAAGGGGTCTTGTTCGGTAAGCGACCATCCTGATGTCTGGCAGTGGGTTCTGAGTGAAAGTGATTTGGGGTTCTTAGGGTTGAACTGATTTACGATTTTTGCCCATAGCATACGTGCAGCACGCATTTTGGCAATCTCCATAAAGTGATTCATACCGATAGCCCAGAAGAATGAGAGACGTGGTGCAAATGCATCTACATCGATACCGGCTTTGATACCTGTACGGAGGTATTCAAGACCGTCTGCCAAGGTGTATGCCATCTCGATATCGCAAGTAGCACCAGCTTCCTGCATGTGGTAACCTGAGATAGAGATAGAGTTGAACTTAGGCATATTCTTAGAAGTATATGCAAAGATGTCACCGATGATTCTCATAGAGAATTCAGGGGGATAGATATATGTGTTACGCACCATGAATTCTTTCAAAATGTCGTTCTGGATGGTACCTTGCATCTCTTCAAGTTTTGCGCCTTGTTCTTGAGCAGCTACGATATAGAATGCCAAGATAGGGAGAACGGCACCATTCATTGTCATTGATACTGACATTTTGTTAAGAGGAATCTGGTCGAAGAGAACTTTCATATCCTCAACGCTACAGATAGATACACCCGCTTTACCAACGTCACCTACTACGCGAGGGTGGTCAGCATCGTATCCACGGTGTGTAGCAAGGTCAAATGCTACTGAAAGACCTTTCTGACCTGCAGCAAGATTTCTGCGGTAGAATGCGTTGGACTCTTCAGCTGTAGAGAAACCTGCATATTGACGAACTGTCCAGGGTTTCATTACATACATTGTACTGTAGGGTCCGCGAAGGAAAGGAGCAACACCCGCTGCATAGTTTAGGTGTTCCATACCTTCGTTATCTTTCGGAGTGTAAATCTCCTTCACATCTATATGCTCCGGAGTCTCCCAAATGCTTTGTTCAGGAGTAGCAGGCTGCGCACACTCAGGGCAGCTTTTATCGAATTTTATATCTTTAAAATTAGGACGCATATCTTCAAATATTAAAGGGGTTTAATTCCGAGTTTTTCTTGATATCCTTTTAGTGTTTCAAGTACATTGCTCTTCACACTGATGAAGTTTTCAATGCCTTTTTGCTGCAATTCTTCTTTGCAAACAGGCTCTCCGGCAACTACTACGATAGCTTTGTCGCCGATAAGTTGTGCAATTTGAGGAACTGCTTCTGCATATTCTTCGTCTGAAGAACAAGCTACAACTATTTCTGCACCACTTTCAAGAGCTGCTTTAACACCCTCTTCGATCGATGCAAAACGGTTGTTGTCGATAACGCGGATACCTGCAACTGCGAAGAAGTTAGATGAGAATTGAGCTCTTGCACGACACATTGCCAAGTTTCCGAAAGTGAGCATAAATGCTTTAGGCTCTTTACCACTTCTGTCGGTGGTTAGGCGGAGAGTTTCAAATGCCTCTGC
This sequence comes from Bacteroidales bacterium, assembly GCA_017501525.1. Taxonomy (GTDB): domain Bacteria; phylum Bacteroidota; class Bacteroidia; order Bacteroidales; family UBA932; genus Coprenecus. Next base: position 217,520 of record JAFVWT010000004.1, read on the forward strand.
AAGACGATAAGGTCTTAGAGGTTGAACACCTTCACAAGCTTCAAAGTTGTCTGCATACTCTTTCATACCCATATAGGTATTGACTTCACGAGATACGATATCTTTGGTAATCTCTTCACCAGCTACTTCTAAGAAGTTAGGGAATTGGTTTGTACCAAGAAGGGTATCTCTGCGGGTTGCAAGGTTTTTGTCTTTCTTGTCAGAGATGGCTTTAATTTCGTTTTGGATGTAGTTCTCTTTGAATTTAGCTACATAACCACCGCCATTCTCAATGTTGCGGAATTCATTCCATGCTGCTTGAGCTATCTGACCGGTAATAGTTTCAATGTAGTATGAACCGGCTGCGGGGTCAACCACTTTGTCAAAACGCGACTCTTCTTTAAGAATGTTTTGGATATTGCGAGCGATACGTGTTGAGAATTCTGTAGGTACTCTGAACGAGAAGTCATAAGGAAGAACCTCAAGATAATCTACACCTGCAATGGTAGCACTCATAGCTTCAGTAGTGCCACGAAGCATATTTACATATGCGTCATAAACTGTTTGGTTAAATTCTGAAGTTGTAGCATAGATAACCATCTTTTCGGCACAATTGCTTTCGCAACCATATTCGTCAACGATGTTTGCCCACAACATACGTGCTGCCCTGAATTTCGCAATTTCCATAAAGTATGAACTTCCAACAGCGAACTCAAAGTAGATTTTGCGTGCGATTTCACTCACTTTAAGCCCTTTTTCGGTAAGGCGTGAGATATATTCGCTACCTTGAGCAAGTGCGAATGCCAATTCTTGGGTAGAGGTAGCACCACAACTATTGAAAATATATCCGTCAACAGAGATTACTCGTACATTTTTGTATGGAGCAGCCATTTTTACACATTCTGCAAGAGTTTCAAATGCATTCTCTTCACAGAAACGTCCGCTGCGGGTAAGATAACCTACAGGACTATAGTCGAAAGATGCACGAACTGAATCTTTATCAATACCGAGGGTATCTACATATTTAAGGAAGTTGGCAAGAATCTCTGTATTTTTAATACAATTGTCACAGAAATATACTGGAACTCTATCGAGGGCAATACCATTCAAAAGAGTTGCAAAGTCGGCAACTTCGATAGTTTTCTTGTTGTCAATGTAAAATTTAAGTGCTTCAACCCCTTTGGTAAGGATGGTAAGTGCTTTTTTATTTGCAGCAGCAAAATCGTTGTCACAGCAGCAAACACCTTCGCTGATATACCATTTGTTGTTTTGCTTGGTTCCTTTTACAAAAGGGAACTCTCCCGGAATCTTACCTGCATAGGCAAGTTCCTGAAGGTCTTCAGCGCGGTAGTATGGACGCACTGAAAAACCGTCGTAGGTTTTCCATACGAGTTTTTTCTCGTAGTCGGCACCCTTGAGGTCTTTAGTAATCACCTCTTCCCATTGTGCAGTAGACACGGGGGGAAATTCTGTAAATAATTTTTCAGCCATATTTAAAGAATTTTGGATGTTATGTTATTAATAGTTCGACAATATAGTGTTATAAAATTGATTCATCTACAAGATAGGGAAGTGTAACTTTCAAATCAGGTGTACGCTCCATTTCACGTTTGATGGCAAACATTGCCCCTTTGTTACGGGCCCAGCTTCTACGTGCGATACCATTGTTGACATCCCAGTGAAGCATCATTTTAATGCGACGGTCAGCCTCTTCACTACCATCAATTACCATTCCGAAGCCACCATTGATAACTTCTCCCCAACCGACACCGCCGCCGTTGTGGATAGATACCCAGGTAGCGCCTCTAAATGAGTCCCCGATAACATTGTGGACAGCCATATCTGCGGTAAATGAGGAACCATCATAAATATTGGATGTTTCCCTATATGGCGAGTCAGTACCTGAAACGTCGTGGTGGTCGCGACCCAAAACGATAGGAGCAGAAATTCTTCCTTCTCTAATCGCTTTGTTCATTTCAAGGGCAATCTTTATGCGGCCCTCTGCGTCGGCATAGAGGATGCGGGCTTGAGATCCGACAACGAGTTTGTTGCGGGATGCTTCGCGAATCCAGTGAATGTTGTCTTCCATCTGGTTACGGATCTCATCAGGTGCGCTTTTTGCAATTTCTTCCAACACTTGAGCTGCAATCCTATCAGTCTCCATCAAATCCTCAGGTTTTGACGAAGTACAAACCCAACGGTATGGTCCAAAACCATAGTCAAAGAATAGGGGACCCATAATATCCTGTACATAAGAAGGATATTTGAAAGTTCCATTGGGATTCATAATGTCAGCTTTTGCTCGGGATGCTTCCAAAAGGAACGCATTGCCATAGTCAAAGAAGTACATGCCTCTTTCAGTCAATTTATTGATGGCAGCAACATGTCTTCTTAAGGTTTTTTGAACTTCTCTCTTGAATTTTTCAGGTTGTGTGGCCATCATTTCGTTGGACTCTTCATAAGTGAATCCTGCGGGATAGTAACCACCTGCCCAAGGATTGTGTAGTGATGTCTGGTCAGAACCGAGGTCTACATCTACACCTCTCTTAACCAATCTTTCCCACAAATCGACTACGTTTCCTTGATATGCAAGTGAAACTGCCTCTTTACGTTCGCGAGCCTCGAGTGCACGGTCGATAAGTGCGTCAAGGTCGGTGTAAACTTCATCCACCCATCCTTGAGAGTAACGGGTTCTGATTGCTTTGGGATTTACTTCAGCGATAATTCCGACAACACCTGCAATAACGGCAGCCTTAGGCTGAGCTCCGGACATGCCTCCAAGACCTGAGCTTACAAAGATTTTTCCTTTGTCTTCTGAACCGGGTCTTGAGTGCATACGGGCTGCATTCATCACTGTAATAGTGGTACCGTGAACGATACCCTGAGGTCCGATATACATGAATGAGCCGGCAGTCATCTGTCCATATTGTGATACGCCAAGTGCGTTGAATTTTTCCCAATGGTCTTTGCTTGAGTAATTGGGAATAACCATACCATTTGTAACAATTACTCTTGGAGCATCTTTATGAGAGGGGAAAAGTCCCATAGGATGACCCGAATAAAGAACTAATGTCTGCTCATCGGTCATCTCTGACAAATATTTCATTGTAAGGCGGTATTGTGCCCAGTTCTGGAATGCTGCACCATTGCCTCCATATACGATGAGCTCGTCAGGGTGTTGTGCCACAGCCATATCCAGATTGTTTGAAATCATCAGCATAATGGCAGCAGCCTGCTTACTTTTAGCTGGGAAATCGTGTATGGTACGAGCATAAATTTTATAGTCCGGTTTCAAACGGAACATGTAGATGCGTCCATAAGTTTCCAACTCTTCCTTAAACTCAGGAATAAGAGTCGCATGATGTTTGGGAGGAAAATATCTTAGAGCATTTCTTAGTGCCAACTTTTTCTCGTCAGCTGTTAGAATCTGTTTCCTATGTGGAGCGTGGTTGACACTCGGATCAATAGGTTTAGGTTCGGGCAAAATGTCAGGAATTCCTTCCATTATTGCTTTTTGAAATTCTGTCATATATCGATATATTTTTAATCCTACAAATATAGGTGTATTTATTGAAAAACACAATTTTAGCTAACTTCAGGATAATACTTTGGAGCGATTTCTGAGATTTTCTAATGAGGATATCCCATTGCATAAGAAAAGACGGGAATCACTTTTTACAGCAACTCCCGTCCTATATATAACGTTATCATTATAGACTATTCATCTTCTGTTCTCAGATGTTGTACATAGATAGCCTTTTTAATCTCAGTTCTTCTTTTTACAGATGGCTTTTCAAAAGTCTTTCTGCTACGAAGTTCGCGAATGATACCGGTTTTTTCAAATTTACGTTTGAATTTCTTCAAAGATTTTTCAATGTTTTCGCCTTCTTTAATAGGTACTATAATCATATCTTAATCACCTCCTTTTATTTGTGGCTGCAAAGGTATCAAAATTTGGACAAACACCAAATTTTGTTTTAAAAATGTTTTGTCAGTTGAATCTTTTCTAATTGTTGTTGATAATCAAATTTCCTGTACCTGTTGCGCTATATGCTTTTCCTGTAATAGTGTTGTCGGAAAGATCGACTCCTTCAGTAATATTTGTTTTCAATGTTCCGGTGAATGAGCAATTTGTGAAAATCACATCAGCTCCGCCATTATTCCATACTCCTGCGATGCCACCTATCTCTTCTGCAGAAGATGCGTCTTCTGCATCAGTTATCTCTACATCACCCGAGCAAGAACAATTTACAAATTTGTTACCGTAGTGAGCTATACCGAATAGCCCGCCAACATCGCAAGTGGTTCCACGTACATCTATATTTGATGAAATGTTTGTGAAGGAGTGTCCTCCCTCGCCATTGAATCCGCAGACACCTCCAACATATGTCCTGTATGAAACTCCGTTTTCAAAGGAGTTGGCACTGACGAAACTTGTTTCATCAACATCTACTTTTACGTCTGTCCAATTGGCATAAGCATTTTTTCCTCCAACTCCACCAACATAAGACATCCCTTTAACCTCCACATGACCGGTTACATTAATATTCGAGTACTTTGATGTGTATGGATTTCCGGCAACAACACCTACATTCAGACGGCCTGATACCATAGCATTGTTAACGGTAAGATTTTTAATTTCTCCATTATATGTATTGGCAAATAGGCCTACGGTGCTATTATAACCGGTTATTTTCAGATTGGAAATGGTGTGATCCTGACCATCAAATATCCCTTTGAAACCATTGGATGATGTTCCGATAGGGGTCCATTCCTCATTGTAAAGGTCAATGTCATTGGTCAGTATAACAGTGAATCCAGCATAGTCATTTCCATTATTTACATCTTTTGCAAACGATTTTAGTTCTTCAAGATTTTTAATTTCAATAACTTCCTTGTTTCCATATTTTTGGACACCATCCACGAAGACTCTAAGGTTGTCGGGTGTAGATTTTTTATTGTTCCATAGAGTGTTTTTACTTACGCTGCCTTTGTCAAATCCTTCAGACGAACAATCATTAATGTGTACTTCGTAGGGATTCAGGCTTGAATCAATTTCTATAGCAGCTTTTCCTTCTACTTTTTGTGATGCGTGGAATTTACAATTGTTAAAGGTGTTCTTATTCCATTGTTGTCCCTGCTCTTTGTAGACAAGAGCGGCCTTGCCGGCTGAATAAAATTCGCAATTATTGAATGTTGCATTATTTGAGCCGTATGTCCAGACATTGTAGTGTTCTGGAGAATCCTGTCTGAAGATACAATTGTCAAATGTTGAAGAAACTGCATACAAGAAAGGTTGGCCTATAATTGTGCAGTTTTTGAATGTCTCAATGTTTGAATGATGGAAGCCTGAGTAATTTACATTTTTGAATATCAAGGTTACATTTTCAAATGCAACATCAATGTATGATGTAATAGCTCCATTATTGTTCATATCTATTACAATACCTTCCTCTATGCCTATGATTTCAAATGACTTTTCAGTAATGTTGGGCCAAACATAGTCGGCATCTTGGGACTTTGTGGTACTTCCATTTTTAGCCAGTCTGATGATTCCTCCATTCTTGAGGGCCTCTGCAAGTGATTCTTGTGAATTGATTGCAGTTGAAGGATTAAGGTCTCCTTTAAAATCATCATCGATGATGACATTGAAATCTGTAGTTGTAGTAAGAATGTTACCTACGATATTGGTACGATAGTTTCTCTGAACAGGAATGTTGTACCATTCGCGGGTTACAGTTCCTACGTCGGTTTTCATTTTTGCTCTGATAGTGGTTTTCTCGTTTACCAATAAGTAGTTCATTGATAACCAAGTGTAATCTTCATAACCTTTTAGTTCTTCTCCTGATTTTGCAGGGGTATTGTTCAATGCAAGTCTGATGGTTGTGGGTCTTGTTGCATCAATTTCTCCGGTTGCGGTTTTAAGGTTGAAACTTGTATATACACCTTCAATCTCAATATCTGTCTGTGTGATTTCAATTCCTGAATTTTTAGCTATCTCATAGTCCGATGCAGCTACATTTAATTGTGCAAAAGGACGGGTAAGGTAGATTGTTTCAGATTTGGCACCTTCTACTGTGTAGTTCAGTTTGTTGGCGTAGAATGCGTCAAGATTTTCGTTGTTGGCTGCCACATTTCTGTAATCAACTGAAACCTTACCACTTTCTGCGTCAAATTCGTAAGGTGCACCGTTGGCTTGCGCCCAAAATACGATATCATAAGTAACACCTGTTACCAAGGGAAGTCTTACTGTAGTTACTCCTCCTTGAAGTGTAGCTGTTTGGGTAAGGGATTCACGATATGTCCCTCCTTGATAAACAGCGACTGTCAGATTGTTGGCCGTCATTCCGTCAGAGTAGGCACGTGTGCCCATTTCAGGAGTGGATATATTGAATGTGACCATATTTCCATCTTCGGAGATAAATGGAGATTCGTGTTTGTTGCAGGCCGAGAAAAGAAGGGTAGTGGCAACTGCTACTAATGTAAGAAAATGCTTTCTCATAATATTTAATGATATTTATTTGGTCTGTTTTATTTAAATATTGGTCAGATGTCTCTATGTTAGAGGCTATCTAACATACAAAGATACATTTTTTATTTGAATAAAGTGCTTATTTCTAATGTTTTTTATGGTGTTTCCTCAGATTTTGAAGGAATACTTGGAATGGATGGTTTTAAGGGTTCGTAGAACCATCAGTCTCTTTGGTTTTGTTCATCCCTCAGAAATCTTTTCCTAAAGGTGTTTCTTGAGATTCAATTTTGTAACTTTGTATCATCAACGGAATAAAAGTTGCTGAGTCTGTTTTGTTATGCTATTGAAATTTTTGGACTATATAAGGTTTGAAAGGAGATATTCTGAACGCACCTGTAAAATCTATAGGGATGCGTTGCGGGCATTCTTCCGATATATATATAGTGATCGGATGGGAGATATGAAGGATGATGAGTTTGTTTTTAGTTTGTCCGAGGAAGAAGTATTGGAATCTCTTACCTATATTAATGTCAGATCATTTATAGCGGAGAGTTTGGAGGAGGGATTAAGCGCAAGAAGTGTTAATCTCCAATTGTCGGCTTTGAGCAGCTTTTGCTCATGGCTCCTTTCCGTCGGGAAACTTGATAGCAATCCTGTTAAAAAGGTGACTCGTCCGAAAGAGAGTCGCAGACTTGCGGAGTTTTATACCCAGTCATCCCTTGACGAGTATTTTAAATCTTATGGAATTGATGGTACTCAAGAAGCTTCGCGTAATTTGTCTTTTCACAAGTATCGCAATTTTGTATTGCTTTTGTTGATTTATTCTACAGGGATGAGAAGAAGTGAGGTGGTCGCTTTGAGACAGGAGAATTTTGATGCACAGAGGGCTCTTTTCAGGATTAAAGGAAAAGGTGATAAATTGAGAGAAATTCCTGTTCCTGATTCAATATGTAAAGAAATTTTATTATATTTGGAGAGAATTCAGGAGGAGTTTCCTTCATTGCAGAGAGGTGCTTTCTTTGTAACTGATTCGGGACAAAATATTTATCCCGAATTTGTGAATAAGGTTGTCCATGAGGAACTCAACGGACAGAAGGGTTTTTCCGGAAAAAAGTCACCTCACGTTTTGAGACACTCCTTGGCAACGCACCTACTTAATAATGGAGCAGATTTGAATTCGATAAAAGAGATGTTGGGGCACTCCTCTTTGGCAGCCACGCAGGTTTATACCCATAACTCTTTTGAGACTTTGAAAAGGGCCTATATCACAGCCCATCCGAGGGCTAAGGAAGGGAGACGTGATAATAGAAAAAATGATGATTTAAAGTGAATGAACTCTCAGTAGATGTTTAAATGCCCATCATCAGAAATGATGTGGACAATGAGGCGGTGAATAACACCTTCCCATATAAAATCAAAGAACATTTTACAGGTAGAGTTGCTGATACTTACAATATTTATAAACTTTTTAATTTAAGAGAGTATGAAGATTAACGTTCAATCAATTAAATTCGATGCGGATCAGAAACTGCTTGATTTTATCGACAAGAAAGTTGGCAAGTTGTCTAAATTTTTTGACAATATTGTGAGTTGTGATGTAAATCTCACATTGCAGCCTGATCATAAGAAAAGTGTGAAGATTCTTCTAGGCATCCCTGGTGATGACATTGTTATCGAACGTACTGCTGACACTTTTGAAGATGCTGTGGTGGATTGTGTAGATGTACTTCAAGATCAGATTATTAAAATCAAAGAAAAGAGATTTGGTAAATAGACTTCGAATCTTGCAGAATTTAAATATCAAGAATTATATCTGAATCAGGTGGAGTTTTAAGTGTTGTTTTGCCGGGATTTGTAAAACCACTGGGACTACCTTGAGATTATCGCCGGTCTTTTGAGACCGGCTTTTTTTGTGCAATCCATTGCCTGATTCGGGTCTTCAGAAGCTTTTCCTCTATCTTTCACTTACATAGCCCACTATGCTCTTTCAAGAAAATGAAAATCTTTTCGGAGAAAATTCTATAAATCACCGTAAAGTCTTTTAGATAACTTACCTTAGGGGACTTCTATATAAATCTTTTAAAAGTCTTTCATAGAATTTCCAATATCTGATTATTTATGACGAGAGGTTTTCCGCAAGTGGTTCGAGGATTTCTTCTCCAAAGTATTCTTTGAGAGGGAATTGGCTTAGTCTCATTTTTATAGCTTCGTAGCTGTGTGTCGTCCCTTCAAGTGCCTTGCAAATATCGTCAGTGGGACGGGTGAAAAAGTAATCTCCCAATATTTTACATTGCGCAATCTTTCCTTCTTTGACATCGACGAAGGTTTCAAAGAATCCACAAGGTAGTTTGAATTTGCTTTGGAGTTGGAATTTTGGACTTTTTCCGAAGTTCCACTCATTCTTCGAGTATTTATTTTCTCTTAGTTGACGGATTGCCTCAATATCTTCCGGGGTGTATTCTCCAATTGTGAATCCTTCTGATAAGTTGGAGAAGATGTATTCCTTTAAATATTCAATAAATTGTTCAATATCCATCTGAGCATTTGCAGGAAGGTGTTCAGATATATTGGTCACTCTTGATACATTTGACTGTACACTTTTTCCTATAAATTTTTCAGGACGGGTGTTAAGTGCTGCAGATAGGGAACTTACGGACGATTTGAAGAGAAGTGTTCCATGTTGGAGAACTCTATTGTTGTGGATGCATACCGCATTTCCTGAGAATTTTTTTCCGTCAATGACCAGGTCGTTCCTCCCCTGAAGTTCAGCAGCTATTCCTATATTTCTCAGTGCTGAGATAATGGGTGCAGTAAATCTGCGAAACATTGCAGAAGTCTCTTCTCCTTCGACTTTTTTACCAATAAAGGTGTAGTTGATATTCCCCAGGTCATGGAAGACTGCTCCTCCACCGGTGAGTCTTCTTACTACAGGAATGTTGTGTTCACGTATATATTGTCCGTTTATTTCGGCAAGGGCATTCTGGTTTCGTCCGACAATAACTGATGGAGCATTTCTCCAGAGTCTGAAGATAGGTTGGGTAAAATGCTCCAGAAGATATTCTTCTGCTGCGAGGTTATAATATGGATCGGTGGTGTTGTCTATGAAACAGAGCATGTTTTTGGGTGTTTGTTGAGATAAATTGACCATAGTTTATTCCAGAGCAGATAAATTCCGGCCCCGATAATGGCTCCCAGAAGAAGTCCGCAGATGACATCTGTGAAGAAATGTCTGGCAAGATATATTCTGCTGAATCCCATAGTGACAGACCATAGGAGTATCGTACAGGTGTACCATCTTTTTTTGAAAATCAGTGAAGTTAGTACTGCAATACACATTGAATTGGCGGCATGGGCTGAAGGAAATGAGTAGAGTCCCCCTTTGCCGGAGGGAAGCCACATCATCGGAGCTGTGAGCGGGTCGTGTCCTGGCCTTAGCCGTTCGGTCAAGATTTTGAGTATGTTGCAAATTTGCTCGGTTAGTCCGAATGCTATTATACAAGCTGCAATCCCTATTATTGCGGCAATCCAACCTTTTATCTGGGGTTTACCATACCATTTTGGGAAAAACATAGCTGCCGCAATTGCTATGTATAGGGGAATCCAAACTGCTTTTGCCGAGAAAAATAGCATTACACTGTCCCAGAAAGGGGTATGGGCTCCATTTATAATAAAGGAGATGTTTTTGTCAAATTCTAGTATTGTGTCTAACATTATTTGTTCAATGTACTCCAGAGAAGGTCTTTAAGCGCAGGAATATTTTCACCTGTTACTGCTGAGAATATTATGGTCTTCAGATCTTTAGGGAGCTCGTTCAGTAAATCTTTGCGAAGTTCATCATCAAGCATATCGCATTTGGAGATACCGATGATTCTCTCTTTATCCAAAAGTTCGGGGTTAAACAACTCAAGCTCGCGTAGTAGGGTATTGTATTCAGCCATAATATCCTTGGAGTCGGCCGGTATTAGGAATAATAGCATAGAGTTGCGTTCAATATGCTTGAGGAAGCGGTGTCCAAGACCTCTTCCTTCGTGTGCCCCTTCAATGATTCCAGGAATATCTGCCATTACAAATGAGTGGTCATCTCTGCAGGAAACAATTCCCAGGTTGGGTTCAAGTGTTGTAAATGGATAGTCTGCAATTTTGGGCCGCGCCGCTGATACTGAAGAGAGCAATGTCGATTTTCCTGCATTCGGGAATCCTACAAGTCCCACATCTGCAAGTAACTTCAACTCAAGTATGAACCACCCTTCAATGCCCGGCTCTCCCTCTTGAGCGTATCGGGGGGTCTGGTTAGTGGCAGATTTGAAAAAGTCGTTACCCATTCCTCCACGTCCACCTTTAACCAAAATCTTTTCTTCTCCTTCGTCCATTATCTCACAAAGGATTTCTCCTGTCTCGGCATCTTTGGCAACAGTTCCAAGTGGTACAGTCAAAATGATGTCTTTTCCGTTTGCACCATGTCTGAGTCCTCCGCTGCCGGCACCACCATGTTCAGCTTTGATATGTTTACGATATTTTAGGTGTATCAGAGTCCAATATTGAGGATCTCCTTTGAGGATAATGTGTCCTCCACGTCCTCCATTACCACCATCCGGTCCCCCTTTTGGGATGTATTTCTCTCTTCTGAGGTGTGTGGAACCATTGCCTCCATTTCCTGATGCACAAAATATTTTAACGTAGTCTATAAAGTTGCTGCCTGCCATATGCTTTGTGAATTTTTACAATTTACAAAGATAAGGGAACTTCTATAAAATACACATTTTAAAGGTTAAATTTCAAAACATTTGCGTTCTGTATGTTTTTCCCGGAATCTTTCCCTCTTTCATTCATTCACATAGCTCCGCAAAATAGATGACCGGTCGGGGCCGGTCATGACGTAAATGGTGGCTAAATTCAAGAGAGGTGTTTGTCATATTTGTATACATATCGCAATCAAACGGCGGCCCTAACCTAATTGGAACTTAACGTCGTTTCCACCCGACAACGTCATCCAACTCTGACGCCGTCATTCCCGACCTGGCAACATCACCTCCGGCTTGACGCCGTCATCCATGACCTGGCAACATAACCCCCGACATGATGTCGTCATTCCCGACCTGGCAATATCACCCCCGACATGATACCGTCATCCCCGACCCGATCGGGGATCCAGGCTCCTGGGTAATGTAAAAAAAGAGTGAGACCAAAAAGTCAGGATTTAAGCTTCTGAAATCGATTTTAAATATCCAATTCTCCAGAAGATAAAATGACTTTTTGGTCACTCTCTTTTGTATACTCTATTCAGTGATAGTGTGTCGCCTTATCAGTTTAGCAATGGGAGCAGATTGTTGAATACCGCTTCAATTGTATCATTCCCCTCAATCTCGTGATAATTTCCTTTTTCTTTGTAGTAGGAGATAAGAGGTTCAGTCTTGTCATGGTAGTTGGCAATTCTTCTTTGAATTGTGGCGGGTTCTGCGTCATCTTTGCGTCCTTCGATTTGGGCTCTGTGTTGGATTCTTTCGAATACAAGGCTGTCATCCAATGTGATAGAGAGGACAGAGTCGACTTTCCCACCAAATTCTTCCAACATTACATCAAGACTTTCTGCTTGAGCAATTGTGCGGGGAAATCCATCAAACAAGAATCCTTTGACGTTGGGATTCTCTACGATTTTGTTTTTGATCATTCCCTCTACGATAGCATCAGGAACGAGGTCGCCACGATTAATGATTTCTGCAGCTTGCTTGCCAAGTTCTGTGTTTCTTGCTATCTCGCCGCGCAGGAGGTCTCCTGTGGAGATATGCAGATAACCACATTTTTCAACAATAAGTTTGGCTTGTGTCCCTTTTCCTGCGCCGGGAGGGCCTAGTAATATATAATAATTCATGACAATTTGTGTTATGTAGTTGTGTAATTAGTTTCAGTCTATAATGTAAATATCTTTGTATTGTCTTCCGAGCTGGTCGTAGTCAAGTCCGAATCCTACGATAAATTCATTTCCGATCTCCATTGCCGGATAATCTATTGGAATCTCTTTTTTGTATGCTCCCGGTTTAAGGAAGAGTGTGCATATTTTTATATCGGCAACTTCCATTTCGTTGAGAAGTCTGACAAGTTCTTCAATGGTGTTTCCAGTATCTACAATATCTTCTATAATTACGACCTTTCTTCCTTTTACCCTGTCCGATAGCCCAATGATTTTATTAATGCAACCGGATGATTCGGTTCCTGAGTATGATGCGAGTTTGACAAATGATATTTCGCAATTGAACTCCAATTTGCCCATTAAGGAGGCGGTAAACATAAATGAGCCGTTGAGAACACTAAGAAAGATAGGCGTTTCTCCATTCTTGTAGTCATTGTTGAGTTGCTGGGCAACTTTCTCTATAGCCTCTTCAATCTTTATATTCGGAATAAATGGTTTGAAATATTTGTCGTGGAGTTGTATCCGTTCCATACTTTTTATTTATCTTTGCTATGTGTAGAAATAAAGTGCTAATTTAGTAAAAATTTGAATATGACACCTATTGTATCTATTATTATGGGCAGTACTTCCGATTTGGGGGTAATGAAGGCTGCCGCTGAATTTTTGGACCAGATGGAAATTCCTTTTGAAATAAATGCCCTTTCGGCTCATAGGGTTCCTGAGCAAGTGATGGATTTTGCTCAAAATGCCCATAAGAGAGGAGTGAAGGTCATTATTGCAGGAGCAGGTGGAGCTGCTCATCTTCCGGGAGTTATAGCCGCTTACACTCCTCTTCCTGTGATCGGTGTTCCTATCAAGTCGTCAAATTCGATGGATGGTTGGGATTCAGTTTTGTCTATTCTTCAGATGCCCGCCGGTATTCCAGTGGCGACAGTTGCTCTTGATGGGGCTAAGAATGCGGCGATCCTTGCTTTGCAGATTCTTGCAACAGGTGATGAGACTTTACTTGGAAAGGTTGTCGAGTTCAAGAAGGAGCTTGCGCAGAAGATTGACAAGGCAAATGAAGAAATGAAGAAAATCGAATATAAATTTAAAGTGAACTAGAAACTGCTTGTCAGAAGACTTAAAATTTATTGGACATGTGGGGGAGATTTGTAGGGAAGAAGAGTATAGGGATTGCTCTGCTTCGGTGGGCAATCCTTTTTGTATTTTTTCAGGTATCAGTTCAGGCACAAGAACTTCCTGAGTGGTTGAAACATGCTATTGAGGAATATGCTCAGAATGGTTCTGCTGACGGGGGAGATTCTGAACAGTTGTACGATTATTATATTTCTCTGTTGGGAAAAAAGGTTGATATTAATGGCTGTTCAAGGGAAGAGTTGGAAGATTTGTTGTTCCTTGATACTTTTATGGTGGAGTCCATATTGGCATATAGGGAGGAGTATGGAGCAATATATTCTGTTGCGGAACTTTCTCTTGTGGATGGATTCAATGAGGAGCTTGCGGGAAGACTGGCTCCTTTTTTCAGATTCGGTATGAATGTCAGTCGGGAAGATAATTTTACGGTTATGGATGGAAGATGGGATACACGTCTGAGATATAAGTTGTTAAGAGACTCTCCTGATTATATGAAAGGGGCTATTCCATTTTCGGCATTAACAAAGTTTCGGCTTGATGCAGGGGAAAAATCTTCAATCTGGTTTACTTTGGAGAGTGATGCAGGAGAAGTGGAATTTCCCGATTTTGTTTCACTGGGAATGTGTGTAGACAATATACCTGTCATTGGAAATTTTGTGAATATCAGAAGGTTTGTAGTCGGTGACTACTCTTTGAGAATGGGGCAAGGGTTGCTGTTGTGGAATTCTTTTTCCCTTACTGTAGGTAGTGAACCTTCATCTGCATTGCGGAGAAGTTCAGTCTCTTTAATGCCGTACCGCTCTTCGTCTGAATCTGGGTTTTATAGAGGTGGTGCAGTTGTTCTGGAATTTGGAAAATTGGTGGATGGAACTCTCTTTTACTCGTCAAATTTAGTCGATGCAAATGTCAAGGGTGATTATTTTTATTCTTTACCTTCGGATGGTCTGCATGATAGTGAACATTCAATTTTGTCAAAGAGAAGTCTGAAAGTGGAGCATACAGGATTTGAGCTAAGTGCTACTATTGATAATTTCAAAATTGGGGCAAGAGGGGTGTGGTACAGGTATGATAAGGAGGATGCCCGCAAGGTGTATGAATATAATAAATTCAGCAAGTTTAAGGGTTGGTGGTATGCTTGTTCCGCAGACTTTCTTTTGAATTTGGATGGTCTCCGTTGTTTTGGTGAGTTTGTAATTGATAGAAAAGGTGGCGTAGGGGCGGTTGCAGGTATTCTGGGTAGAATTGGTCAAGGGTGGGAGAGCTCTCTGTTATTAAAATATTATGATAATAGACTGCTTGTCCCCGTTGGTCTGAATAATGAGTGTGGGGGAACTCTCTCGATAAAGTGGTCCGGTTTGAAAGAGATTACTTTCTCCGGGGCTTTTTCTTATGTTTTTTCACCTCATTCAAGGTATAGAGTGGAGGGTAGTTCTTCCCGTTACAAGGGAGAACTGAATGCTGAATGGCGCCCCTCATCAGTGAGTACCATTTCTTTTAGGATGCGTGGGTCCAATGATACCGGAACAGAAGATTTCTCATTGAATGCCAGATGTATATATGTTTATTCTCCCAATGATCTGCTGTCATTGAGCGGTAGGGTAGATATGAGTTTCTGTGGCAGTTTTGGTTTTTTAGGTTATGTGGATGTTAGATATGGTTTTGCTAAGGGTGCGTTGGAGCTCTCTATGAGGGGAACTTTTTTCGATGTGCCTTCATGGTCAGGAAGAATTTATTGTTATGAGTCTGATATTCCTGGAACTTTTTCCACTATAGCCTATTATGGCAGAGGGGTAAGTGGTTATTTCTTATTGAAGTATAAACCCAAAAAATGGGTCAATGTCAATCTCCGTTGTGGTGGAGTATTGTACAATGACCCATCTAAGGATATTATGAGATTTTCTCTAGGAGTTAGTTTGCCTTTTTGATTTTAAGTTTTGTTCCGGGATAGATTCTGCTGTTGCGGTTGAGGTTGTTCAACTTCATAATGTCATTCATTGTGACTCCGGGGAACATTTTTGCAATATCCCAAAGGGTATCACCTTTTCTTACAGTGTAATAGACATAATTACCGGATGTGCTTGTCTTAGGTTTTGCTGTAGAGGATGATGATTTTGCAGGTCCTTTGTTGTTTGTGTAGATGACCAGTCTTTGTCCTATGCGGATTTTTGTTCCGCAGTTGTTCCATCTTTTGATATTGTTTACTGAAACTCTGTATTTTTGGGCAATATGGCTTAGGGTTTCTCCTTTTCTAACCTTGTGGACGATGCGTGTGGCCTCTGCTGTGGCGCCTGCCTGAATTTTCTTCATGGCACCGGCATTGAAATATACTGAGTCTTTATATTTGTATATTTCTGCTTCATTATCAATGAATTTAGCTGTGTATTGATAGGGCAGTCTCAATATATATTCTCTTTCTGTACCGGGTATTATTTCGTGCAAATATTGTGGATTGAAATTTTTCAATTCCTCTTTTGTTATTCCGGTGTAGTGCATGATTTGCTCAAAATGGAGCATTTTATTGATTTTCAGAGTATCAACGTGTGGAGGCATGGGGATTTGTTTCGGATAGAGGTTGTGCTCTTTGTAGTAGTTCAAGGTGTAAAGAGCTGCAATGAATGATGGTACATAACCCCTTGTTTCACGAGGGAGGTATGGGTAAATTCCCCAAAAGTCTTTTGCTCCACCTGAACGCCTTATCGCTTTATTCACATTTCCGGCTCCACAGTTGTATGAGGCTATGGCTAATGCCCAGTCTCCAAAAATCAGATATGAGTCGCGAAGATATTTTGCTGCTGCATGTGCTGATGCGATAGGGTCAAAGCGTTCATCTACATACGAGTTTATATGTAGGTCATATCGTTTTGCAGTGCTGTACATAAATTGCCACATACCTTTTGCGTTTGCTCTCGATACAGCAGTTGTATTTAGTGCAGATTCTATAATTGCCATTGCTTTCAATTCCAATGGAAGACCATAGCTGTCTAAAATTTCCTCAAAAATAGGGAGGTAATAGTTCGACAGACCTAAGATTGTCTCCATTTTGTCAGGCATTTTCTCAGTGTAGTAGATGATGTGATTCCTTATCGACTGGTTGTATGGAAGTGCGATAAACGAGTTCATCTTTTGGAGTCTCTTGATGTATACTGAATCAGGGATATTGGATGTCAAAGGGATAGAGTCAATATCGTCGGGATGAAATTCGTAGATAGATAATTCTCTTTTGTTGTACCACATACTGAGTAGTGAGTCGGTGGAAATGGCAACTGTGTCAAAGAGGTCTGTCTCTTCTCCAAATAGTTCCATAAAACCCGGATTAATAGTGTCTCCAATACTTAGGGTGTCTGATATTGAAATGTATCCGCTATATTGAATACTGTCCAGTCTGTTTTGTAGCTCTTTGACGACAAGTCTTAAGGAATCTCTTTGTTTTTCCAGATCCCTTTTAGATTCTTTCTTTGTCGTGAATAGTGCTTTTCTCTCTTTTCTCTCCTCTGTCTGTTTTGATGCTGAATTGGCAACTCCCGTAAAGAGAGAAAGCATCAACAT
The DNA here is from genome assembly GCA_017501525.1 of Bacteroidales bacterium. Lineage (GTDB taxonomy): Bacteria > Bacteroidota > Bacteroidia > Bacteroidales > UBA932 > Coprenecus. The sequence continues at coordinate 234,562 of JAFVWT010000004.1, forward strand.
GATTGTCAGTACTTTTTTCATTAATGTCTGTTTTGTGAAATTTAGAATGTGAAATTTAGTTTAACGCCTACGGCATTTGTGCTGTTAGATGGAATAACTGCCATATTCCTGGTAAAGTCCTCAGATATTGGTGTTATGATGGCAGGTTCAACTCCCATAGATATTGTCTGGTTGACTTCAAAGTTTTTCATGGTTGCAAATACATCTGCATCAATGATTTGTAAGATGTATATCAGTACAGTGGCGACTATTGAGTAGTCCCTCATACGACGATAGTAGTCTCTGTAATATTTTAAGCTTTCGGTGGTCATTGTGCCTGTGTAACCGCCGTCAGGATTGGATGCTGCAATGAAGTCGGATTGGAACCTTCTGAATTGCAGATTGTTGTAATGCCACATGTAACCCGAGACAGCAAGACCTCCATAGTAGATGGGTAATTTCCAATATTCTCCGTTGTATATTTGTCCAAGTCCGGGAAGTAGCGCTGAGTAGATTGTGGCTCTTCCCGGAAGATGAGCTCTGGATGATTTATAACTGGCCACTCCATCCATCATTTGTCCCCAATAAAACAGTGCCGCTCCTGCATAAAACAGATTCCTGTATAGTTTGTCTGAATCACTTCCTGTTTTCTGGTATTGTTGGTTGAAATAGACTCCACCGCCAATCATCCCTCCTATACCTACATATATAATGGGCAATTTCCAGTAGTCTTCATTATAAATCTGGGCTGTTCCAGGAAGAATTACGGAACTCGCAAAGGCCCAGCCTACTGCCATTGTATCTTTGTGGGCGAGGGCATTAAAGTATTGTTTGAAGGAAAACGAAGGTATTGTATCTGTTGATGAGGTACTTCCGTTGTTGTTGGAGTAGTTTATGCCGGAGGTGTTTCCTCCCCTGGTGTTCCCGAATCCGCCAAATTGTGCAGACATAGTTGCTATTGAGCAGATTAGTATGATGATGGTTGTAATTATTCTTTTCATTTTGTTTTGGGGCGCACCGGTGTATTTATTGGTTGTTAATGTTCTCAATTGCTCTCAAAAAGGACTCTACTTCTGAGTCATTTTTGAAATTGATGGTAATACTTCCTTTTCCTTTTTCATTGCGTTTGAATCTGATATTGTTGTCAAAATATTTACCAACAATCTCTGCTACCCTATAGTAGGATTCGGGGATATTCTCTGTCTCTTTTTGTCTTGGATTCTCTTCTTTTTCTTTAAGGAGTTGACGGGCTTTAGCTTCAGCTTGTCTTACTGATAACCCCTTTTTCAAAATTTGCTCACAAAGGTTTTTCTGGGCTTCAGGTTTTGTAAGTGACAGAATGGCTTTTGCGTGTCCCATGGTAATTTCCTTATCTCTGATACATACCTGGATTTCTGCAGGAAGCTTAAGGAGACGCAGATAGTTCGTGATGGTGGTGCGTTTTTTGCCAACTGTCTCAGCCATAGACTCTTGAGTGAGCTTGCACTCGTCTATCAAGCGTTGGAAGCTAAGTGCTACTTCAATGGCGTCAAGGTCTTCCCTTTGGATATTTTCTACTATCGCCATTTGTAACATTCCGTTGTCATCGGTATCCCTTACATATGCAGGAACTCTCTTAAGGCCGGCGAGTATGGAGGCCTTGTATCTTCTTTCCCCACTTATTATCTGGTACCTGTCTCCAACTTTGCGGACAGTAATGGGCTGGATGATGCCAAGTCTGCGTATAGAATCGGAAAGTTCCAGAAGAGCTGTTTCGTCAAAGTTGGTTCTTGGTTGGTAGGGGTTTGGAACTATTTGATCAATAGGCAATTCGGAGATAGATGCAGGAGTTGTGTCAATCTTCTCTTTGAGAGATGTCTCTTTTTTAGGTGTGGACTCAGTATTGGCCATTTCGCCCATACCGGGAATCAATGCGCTAAGTCCTTTTCCGAGTGCAGATCTCTTTGTTGCCATTTGTCTTATCTTTATGAGTTTTTACTGATAATTTCTTTTGCCAAATTCAAGTAGTTGTTGGTCCCGGTGGAAATTGCGTCATATAGAATTACAGGTTTTCCATGGGAGGGCGCTTCGCTAAGGCGTACATTACGCTGGATTATTGTGTTGAAGACCATTGAACCAAAATGGTGGCGTACTTCTTCGACCACTTGATTTGCTAACCGGAGTCTTCCGTCAAACATTGTGAGGAGGAAACCCTCTATTTTCAGAGAAGTATTGAGCCTTGTCTGAATCAATTTTATGGTATTGAGCAATTTTCCCAATCCTTCCAATGCGAAATACTCTGTTTGGACGGGTATGATGACAGAGTTGGCTGCTGTGAGGCAATTTACTGTAATCAATCCTAAAGAGGGTGAACAGTCAATAATGATATATTCATATTCATTGATTACTTCCTTTAGTGCATTTTTAAGGGCTGATTCTTTATTCTCTTCGTTAATTAGCTCTATTTCAGCACCTACCAAATTTATATGCGAAGGTACGATTTTCAGGTCTTTGATTTGTGTATCAATAGTGACTTCAGATATTTTCCTCTCTCCAATGAGTACTTCGTATAGTGTTTTTCCATTATTTGAGTCGGGGTCAAAATCGAGTCCTGAAGTTGTATTTGCCTGAGGGTCTGCATCTATCAATAGAGTCTTTTTCTCAAGTACTGCTAAGGATGCAGCCAAATTAATAGCCGTAGTGGTTTTTCCCACTCCTCCTTTCTGATTCGCTATTGCTATTACTTTTCCCATTTATAGTTTTTAAATGAATTATGTCAATCTGCAAATTTAAATAAATTATTCTATCAAACCTAAATTTTTCTCACCAACAATATGCCTCTACCTCAGCCCTGTTTTTATCTTCAGCAAAACCAGTTTTGAAAGATGAAAAATGGAGTATCTCCCAAAAATTATTCCACACTAAAAATAAATTATTTTGAGAGATGTTCTATAAATTCCACGTTTTAAATCAACTTTGAAATTTTTGTATCCTTTATGTTTTTCTCGGTATCTTTTCCTCTTTCTTTCACTCCAGAAGCCTCTTTATGCTCATTTGAGAAAATCAAAATTTTCCGAAGAAAATTTCATGGATTCCGGCAAAGTCTTCTATAGAAGTTTCATTAAGTGTCTTCTTTCTCAAACATTTTAGTAGTTTTGCAGAAAATTTTTAAAAAGAAGATATGAGTAGTGCCGAATGGATGGTTATAGTTAACCCTAATGCGTGTGGTGGAAAAGTAGCCGCCCAGTGGCCTCTTCTATCCCGCAGAATGGCAGATAAGGGAATAAATTTCAAGAGTGAATTCACGAAATATCGGTATCATGCAGTAGAGTTGACTATTAAGGCTCTAAGGTATGGGTACAGGAAGTTCATAGCTGTCGGGGGTGATGGTACTATTCATGAAATTATAAATGGAATTTTCCATCAGAAGTTTGTCGATCCGCAGGAGACTATGATTGCTGTTGTTCCTGTAGGCTCAGGCAATGACTGGTCCAGAACTCATTCCATCCCGTTTGATATTGATGAAGCGATAGATTTGATTTTGGCAGGAAAGGTTATCCGTCAGGATATTGCAAGGGTTTCGTATGTGGAATCTGCTGTAACTAATGTGAGATATATGGTAAACGGTATGGGTGTAGGTCTTGATGCCAATATTTGTAAAAGGTGCAATATTGCCAAAAATAAGGGTAGAGGAGGGGCTGCTTCGTATATTAAAGCTTCCTTCCTGTCTCTTTTGGGCAGGCGCTCAAATATGACGGAGGTTATTCTGGATGGAAAAAGTTTCTTTAAGGGGAGGATGTTTTCTGTAGCAGTTGGAATTGGCAAATATAGCGGTGGGGGGATGATCCAAGTCCCGGATGCTGTAGCCGATAATGGCCTTTTAAGTGTTATGGTTGCCCGAAAGATCAGTAAACTGAAATTCTTGTTTCTATTTAAATATCTGTTCAACGGAAAGATATATTCTATCAAGGAAGTCTCTCATTCAATGGCATCTGTAGTGGAGGTGAAGGCACGAAGAAACGATTCTCTTGAGGTAGATGGAGAAGTGGTGGGAACTACTCCTGTTAGGGTTGAGGTGATACCTCAAGCGATAAATGTAATTGTTGGTTAATACTATGGGAACTTTGTTTAGTGCATTTGTGCTGGGTAGCTCATTTACAGTCATTCTGGTAATGGCACTCTTTTTTTGGTACAACAATAAAAATATGCGTATCAGAAAGATTCTTTCTTCTGTGTTGTTTTGTAATGCGTTGTTGCTACTTAAGGATGTGGTGTTTATGGGAAATGTGACAGATTGCCATGATTGGTATGTCTCTATGCTGATACTTAATAATATTATTATTGGAATAGATTTTCTTTATGTTTATGAATTGCTGAAAACAGGAGTGGTAAGCAAAAGAACAGTATTCTTAAGTACCTTTATGTTTGTTCTGCTCGCTCTGTTGTATATTATTTTTAGAGATGTCAGAATATTTGAATTTTCACATATTTTTTCAGTGATATTTATAGTGGTAGCTATTTCCAATATTATATATTTCGGAAGGAGGTACAAGGTTCTTGTGAAAAAAAATTATTCGGATCCTTCCAGAATGGATGTCGCATGGTTGTGGAGTTCTGTTGTTTTCTTCATTTTGATATTCTTTTTGTGGAGATTGGTTTATTATCACGATACCCATGGCATTATAAAGTCAGTATATTATTTTGTTACAGCTGTTATCTGGAGTTTTATTGCATATAGAACATGGTATCATGTCCCTTTGCTCAAGGAGGATATAGAAGCAGGTGATAGTCTCTATGATGGAGGTGATGCAGGACTTGATGTAGTGTCAGATCTTCCTGAGGGTGAGGCTAATGCAATCGGTGATGAAGTCGTGGTTGGTACTGATATGGCACAAATCAAGAATCTGAGAGTCTCGTATCCTTTTGAGAAAACGTTGGAGGAGATGCGTAACAGTGAGTTTTTCTGTGAGAATCCTAAAATTTCATTAGTGGAACTCTCAGAAATGTTAGGTACAAATAGGACAACTCTCTCTTACTATATCAATAGTGTCCTGAAACTTACTTTTTATGATTTGACAAATGATGCCCGCATCAGACATGCTGAAGCATTGATGAGTGATCCTGATTACGATATGACCCAGGAAGAACTGGCTGCCAAATGTGGTTTTAATTCCCTTTCAACTTTCCGAAGGGTCTTTATTGATAAGAAAGGTTGTACTCCAAAAAAATATTATCACTCTTTGCGAAATCCATCAATTGTCGCTTCTGCCGATGAGTCTGCCGATGGCTCCTCTCCAGAGAAACGGGGGAATGATTCTCATGAGTAGGGCTATGGGACGCCAAATCCCGTAGATGACATAGTTTTTTCGTTTTCTGTCGACTGCTTTCACAATTTTTCGGGCAACAATCTCTTTATTAAGAGTAAATGGGTAGTTTTTACCGGCAATGAAATCAGTTGCAACAAACCCCGGCTTAATTGCGGTGAACGAAATTTTAGCTTTCTTCATGGAAGCAAGCTGCCTGAGTGCTTCAAAATAAAACGATTGGTAATTTTTAGTTGCTGAATATGAGGGGGCGATTCCCAAACTTCTGATTCCTGCAATCGAGGATATGACGGTCATGTGTCCTTGTAGGTTGTTGTTATTCCAATAGTTGAAAAGGGTAGTGGCGTGACGCATGAATCCCTTTACGTTAACATCTGCGGTATGGAGCTCTTTTTCGAGGTCCAGTTCAGGGTTTGATTTGCCATAACCTGAGCTGTAAATGACCCTTTCAACACCTCCCATTTGTTCTATTAATTCCATCAGGTGGACTGGGGCGTCCTCAGCATTTACGTCGTATGTACTGATATGTATGTTCTCGTTATCGCCTTTTATCTCTTCCAGTAGAGCCTTGCGCCGTCCTGTAAGCCCGACCTTGTGTCCCTGGTCGATATATATTCCTGCAATCTCTTTTCCTATTCCTGAAGTGGCTCCTATAATTATGATATTCATTTTGTTATATTTATTATGCGTTGATAGGATCAACATCTGTTATACAATTTTTTGAAGGAAACTCTTTCAGTAATTCAAAGAGTTTATCCTTTATTTCTATACTTCTTTTGTCTCGTTTAAGCTTGATTAAAATTTGTAAATGGTACTCTTTGTCAATAACCTCAATAGGTGGGGCGGTTGGACCTATCACCAGGGTAGCTCCTGATGCCTTGATTCTGGAGTACACTTCTGCCGCAATTTTCTCAGTTTTATTTTTGAATGGAGATTTTATTGTTATTCTTATAAGTCGTGTGTATGGCGGATATGAAAAGTCCTCCCGTTCTTGTCCGAGTATGCTGTTTGATGTGCAATAATCATATTGAATCATCTTAAATATCGGGTGCTCAGGACGGGATGTCTGTATAATCATTTCGGCGCTATTTCCTCTGCGTCCTACTCTTCCTTTTATTTGGGTCAGAAGTTGGAGTGCTTTTTCGTCAGCCCTAAAGTCAAATATGGAGGCCAGAGCCTCTCCTTTTATAACAGCAGCCAAAGTGAGTCCTTCAAAATCAAATCCTTTTGAAATCATCTGAGTGCCAACAATTATGTCGATCTCCTTTGCGGCAAATTGTTTGAGAATCCTCTCCTCTTCCTTTTTGCTGGATGTCGAATCTGCATCAAATCTTGCAATTCTGGCGTCAGGAAAAAGATTTTGTAATTCCTCTTCTATTCTTTCAGTACCCGGTCCGTATGTTTTCATTTGTGCAGATTGGCAGTTGTTACATTTATTCCAATCACTTCTGCTGCTGAATCCGCATATATGGCAACTTAGGTAGTTCCCGGTTTTGTGGAGGTGCAGGGGAATATTGCAGCGAGGACATTTGGGTATATGACCACATTCGGGGCATTGGATAGCAGTGGCGTAGGCTCGTCTGGAACGGAAAATCAGAATTTGCTCTCCGGCTTCCAGTCTTTTTTGTATTGCTTTAATCAGAATCTTTGATATTGAGCCTTTGACTGCCCATTTTTTTCTCTCCTGATTCATGTCTACAACAGTGATTTTACAATCACTATCGCCATAGTACTTAGTGGAGAGATTTACTTGGGCAAATTTCCCTGTGCTGACGTTGTATAGCGATTCCAATGACGGGGTTGCGCTTCCAAGTATTATGTTTGACATTAGTAGAGAACTGAGAATTAGAGCAGTATCTCTACCGTTGTATCTTGGGGCAGAGTCAGTCTGTTTATAAGACGAGTCGTGCTCTTCGTCCACGACTATAAGTCCGAGTTCCTCAAAAGGAAGAAATAGAGCAGACCTTGCTCCCAAAATGATTGTAGGGGCAGAGTTGGTGGCAATGGTCTTGTAGACTTCGCGCTTGTAGGCAACAGTTTTTTTTGAGTGATATGTTTTCAGATATTCTCCAAACACCTTTTTGAGTCTACTTTCAATCTGTCTGCTGATGGCAATTTCGGGAATAAGGTATAAAACATTTTTCCCTTGTGAAATGGCTCTCGCTGCAAGGTGGATATAAATCTCAGTTTTTCCGGAACCTGTAATTCCATTCAGAAGAACAGGCTTCCCATTTTTAAATTGCTCGAGAATCTCCTCCAATCCCTTTTGTTGTTCGTAGGAAAGTGTGGGAAGTGGAAAAGAGGGTGCAGTAGGGTTGAGGTTGGGACTCTCCTGACTCCCCTCGTTTGGTTTGGGATATTGAGTCACTTGGACTTCTTGATCCATAAGATCGGAATCAGTGTTTTTAGATAGCAAAAGTTTGTCTTCCCTTTTTGAAGTTTTCACAGAAGAGAAAGCTGCAAATCTAAAAGTGTCCCCTATCGGGCACATATAATACTTGGAAACCTGCTCCAAAAATTTGATATGAATGGCGGGAATAGGTGGCAGGTTCAAAACTTGCTCTATTTTTTTGATTTTCTTGGTGTCAAAATCAGGGCTGCTAAGTATTCTTCTGACAATAGCCTGATGGGTGGCATTGCCAATTTTAATTTTCACAATACTTCCCTGTTGAATACAATGAATATATTCATCAGGAATTAAATAAGTAAGTGACTCCTTGAATCTCAGCGGAATAACTACTTCCGCATACCTGTTTTTAGTATTATTGACCCCACTCATACTGAGTGCTAAATTAATAATTTCTTAAAAATTTAAAGAAAATTTTGCAAAATCAAAAAATGCTATTACTTTTGCAATCCCAAAAACAACGGTGCCATAGCTCAGTTGGTAGAGCAAAGGACTGAAAATCCTTGTGTCCCTGGTTCGATTCCCGGTGGCACCACTTGAACCAAAGGTTAAAATCAACAAAACGCTGCAAATCAATGATTTGCGGCGTTTTTCTTTTGTCAAAAAACGGCACTTTTGGTGCAAAATGACGCAGTTTAGTGTGTTATTCATGGACATTTTTTGGATCCCTCAAAAATGTACACTAATTGCACCATATTTCGCTATTTTTCAATATCTTACAGCGATTTTAACTGTCCAATACCCGGCACTTTTGTCGGGTATTTTTGGCTATTCGTGTACATACAAATAATATGTCCATAAATAGCACACTAATCGTATCGTATTTCGCTATTCTTCAATATCTTACAACGATTTTAACCACCTAATATCCGGCACTTTTTGTCGGGTATTTTCGTCTATTCGTGTACATTCCGATAATATGGTCATAAAAATGTACACGATTTTTTCTTTTTCCCGTAACCCCTATTCACCAATCAGCACTATTCTTACAACGAGCCCCGATATTGAGGCGCAATTAAAACTTATAAATTATGCAAAAGAGCACTTTTTCAGTAAACTTCTTCATTCGCCGTACCCGACTTGGCAAGAGTGGCGAAACACCTATTATGATGCGTATCTCCGTAGATGGCAGATACACCGAACTCAGCACACAGCGCCGAGTGCCTGTTGAGCAGTGGAGCCAGAGTCGATGCTGTGCCACGGGCAAGACCGCTGTGGCATTGGAGATAAATCGACACCTCGACAATCTTCGCAGCAAGGCAAGCGAGGCTCATCAGAACTTCCTTGCCGAAGACGGCTATGTTGATCCATTTATTATAAAGGAGCTCTTGTTGGGCAAGCATCGCCGTCAGCGATTCTTCTTTGAGGTCTTCGAGGAGCACAACGCACGCATCGCCTCGCTGATCGGCAAAGATTACGACCGCACGACCTATCATCGCTATATGTTGTGTTTGCGCTACTTCCGTGAGATGATGGCGAAGCAGACGAAGGCGGAGGATTTTCCAATCAGAAACCTCAGCCACGAGATGGTGCGAGATTTCGAGCATTTTCTCAAAACCAAAAAGCGAGTGGCGCAGAACACGATGATTCGTTATATGAAGTGTTTGAAGAAGGTCGTTAATCTCTCCCTTGCCAACGGTTGGATGACGGTCAATCCTTTTGCCGGAATAAAGTACGCCGAGAAGAAAGTCATACGAGAGTATCTGACTATGCCCGAGGTAAACCGCCTGCGTGAGAAGGAGTTTTCGATTCAGCGACTCGAAATGGTGAGAGATATCTTCTTATTCTGCTGCTACACGGGGCTTGCATATATCGATGTTCACAACCTCCGCCCCGAGAATATCACCGAAGACGCTCACGGTCGTAAGTGGATACGCAAACAACGAGAGAAGACCGATGTGGAGTTTTATGTGCCCCTGCTCGAATATCCGTTGCAGATACTCGAAAAATACAAGAATCATCCGCTGTGCAAGGAGCGAGGCACGCTTCTGCCCGTCTATGCCAACCAGAAGATGAACTCCTATTTGAAGGAGATTGCCGACTTCTGCGGCATAAAGAAGCCACTGACAATGCACATTGCCCGCTACACCTTCGCGACAACCATTACCCTTGCCAACGATGTTAAGCTTGAAAATGTATCGAAAATGCTCGGTCACACCTCAACACGAATGACGCAACACTACGCCCACGTGATGAACGACAGCCTTGCCAGAGAGATGGATAGAATTGCTCCTCTGGTGGACTGCGTGCCGAAAAAGGAGTAAATTTTAGGCGGAGTATTGATTTCTATCTTAAT
>JAFVWT010000005.1 GCA_017501525.1 Bacteroidales bacterium
AAGGAAACTGTCTGGACAATGCGATGATGGAGAACTTCTTTGGACTTATGAAGTCAGAGTTGCTATATTTGCAGGAGTGGGACAGCGTAGAACAGTTCGCGAAGGAACTGGTCAAGTACATACGCTACTACAATAATGATAGAATCAAACTGAGGCTAAATGGAAAAAGCCCGGTGCAATACCGAGCTTTATTCCAATCTAAGCGAGCCTCTTAATAATGTTAAACCGTCCAACTTTTGGGGGTCAAATCAATTGTGGGTCAGAGGCTACTGTACTATATAATGTGTTTAATATTAGAACATTATACCGAGTTTTAATTGGATAGCGCCAAATCCAACGCTGAATCCATCAGAACCAAGGTTGAATTGGTCGTATCCCAATTGTACTTTGAACATCCTTAGTTGCATACCAATACCAATGTCAAATTTGAGTCCTGAAAGGTCTGTGTCATCTGCATAGATGCCATATCCCAAGTCTAAATACAAATAGGGGGCAATACCTTCTCCGATGGGGTAATAACCTTTAAGGTTGATACCGATAGGGATAATGGTCTCTTCTGATTCGTGCAGATAGTCAAAGCCTATGAATGCTCCGGCTGAGAAGTAGTCACCAAATCTTGCACCATGAATAGTCTGGAGATTAAGTCTGTTGAATGGATATTCTCCAACGCCAAGGGAGTAACCAACTTCCACCTCACCTTGATACCAAATGTCTTGTGCTTTTGCACTAAATGAACAAAGGGCTGTAAGAAGAACAGCAATAATGATAGATTTTTTCATAAAAGTTAATATTTAAATTAATACTATGGTTTATGCAACAAAACTTCTACTAAGTTACTATATTTTTTCCAATATTAATGTATAAGGGGAGGAAATGTGATAAAATATTTGCAAGTTTTTGGGAATAATAGAAAAAAACCTGAGCCAATATACACTGACTCAGGCATTTATTATATGGGATTACGATGAATCCCCGATTCTGACAAATTGAAATGCAGTATCTTTTAGGGAAGTGCCAAGAATGCGCAGGCAAATGCCAAAATAGCATACAACTCGGGGAATACGGCAAGAATCATTGTTTTAGAGAATACATCTTGTCCGTTAGCCATTTCATTGATACCATTTGCAACAAGTCCCGATTGTTTTACTGCAGAGTAGAAACCTACAAGACCAAGTGATACTGATGCTGCGCTTATAGCAAGAGCCTGGTTCATTGTAAGAACATCAATTCCTTGAAGAGCTGATAGCATCAAGAAGAATGCAGCGAAGCCATAAAGACCTTGGGTTGAAGGCAATACGCACAACAACATAGATTTACCAAACATTTCAGGATTCTTTTTAAGACCTGCTACTGTAGTGTTACCACCGATTGTTACCCCTATAGCACTACCTATACAGGTAAGGGTCAGCATAATTGCCATAGAGGTGTACGCTAAAATTAAAGCTGTTGTTTCCATAAATTTTTAATTAATTGTTTGTTATTGTTTTATATACGTTTTCTTAAAGGGTTGAATTCGCGGCCTCCGCCGATAAATCCTGCGTTTTTATAGAATTCCACAAATGTAAGACGGACTGGGTGTACAAATGCACCCAAGCAAGAGAGTCCCATTACGGCCAGGTGTCCGAAAATAAGGAATACCACTGTCAGAACCCATCCTACATAAGGTATGCTTGAAAAGTTCATTCCAATGGAATTGATGACGAATGCCAGAATTCCACCGGTAGTTCCAAGTCCGAACAGACGGATATATGAAAGCATATCTCCGAAGATACCTGTTATATCGTACAAGGAAACGATTCCTTTCAAGGGTCTGAGCAGGAAGTTTTTCGAGGGGCTACTGCAGAATAGTACCAATACAAGACCACAGATAGCGAGAATTTTGTTCACTATATCGGGAAGGAAGGTAGTATCCATTTGTCCGCCTGCATAGGCAAATGCGGCCCAAACGATTAACATACTCCAGCCAACTTCTGTAAGACCTTCATCCCATCTCTTCCTCGAGAATGCGAATGTAGCTCTGAGAAGTCTTGCAAATACTATCTGGAACAGACCGAAAATAATGGAGAACCAGAACATTTTGATGTCTGAGAAGAAAAGTCCTTTTATATTCTCGGGCATCGATGGGATAATTTCCGGAAGTTTCAATCCGAAAAATGTTCCCGAAAGTAATGGCATTATAATCGAGCCAACTCCAAGCCATACCACTAATTTGCCGTATCCGCTAAATTTTGGAGCAGCAAAAGCGACAATAAGGCCTAAGATCACCATAATCAAACCATATCCCATATCTCCGAGACAAAGTCCGAAGAAGAGCATATAGAATGGAGCGAAATATGGAGTGAGATCCAACTCGTCATAAGTGGGCAACATATAAAGTCCTCCGATAGGGTGGAACAATTTATTGAACCAGTTGCTCTTGAGCTTGATGGGAGGGTTGTCTTCTCCTTTGGCCGCTTCTCTGAGGTAGAGAACATCACTCTTGTCGAAATATTCTTTCAGAGTATCGTCATCTTCGGTTTTTGCAAAACCTTCAAGAATGGAAATTGTTCCTTCTCCCTCTTTCTTTGAGGCTGTCTGAGCAAAGTACAGATCCAGTTCTGAGAATAGCTGCTGTGAATCTTCTCTGAGATAATCACATTTCTGGGCAATTCCCATTACTTTTCCCTGCAATTGTTTCAACTCCATGGAGAGTTGTTCAATTTGGGCGTTGATGACTGAAATGCTCCTTTCGGGGAATTTTGTCTCTACCGCTTTGAATTTGAATTGCTCCGATTTCTCTGCAAGGATAACAAAATATACTTTGCCATTGGTTCTGTTGATGATATGCAAAGGATATTTGTTCTCCCATTCGGGGAGGAATTTGTTTTCGTTGATACTATAGAAGTGGGGTACAAAGCCAAGTGAATCAATCTTTGTGAGATCCTCATCAGAGAAATCTCCCCAAGGGGCAGCCTCTTTGGCGTCCCTGTCAAGTTGGGTAAGTAGTGATTTGATTTCAGCTATCCTTTGGAATGACTCTTCTGCACAGATTACCAATTCTTTACCTGCAGTCAGACCCGGCTCTGCCGCTTCTATCTCTTTATTTTCTGCTTTAAATGTTTCAAGTTTTGATATGATCTGATTATACCTCTTATAGAGACTCATCATATCTTTTGACACAGCATCAGTCTCGACAGTAGATCGTGTTATATCCACTACTCCAAGCTGCTGAAGTTGTGCCAAGAAGTCATTCAATTCACTACTAAGGAGAATGAATGTATATTTGGACATTTTCGTAATCATAGCGCTTCCTCCTCTTCTAAATCGTGCCTTGTTTTAACAATTTTCTGAGATGCCTTAGAGAGATTTTCCTCATCTTCCATAAAGCGTTTGATTTTCAGAATGGCTTCCTGGTATCCCGGAATCTGCACTTTTTCGTATAGATTTACCTTTTGGGTAGTCTTTTTTCTTGAATAGTCCAGAATTTTGCTCTTTTCTGTGCAAATCTCTGATTCTATGCCAAGTAATGCCAGTTCCTTAAGTATCTTGACTCCTTCACTGTACCAAAGGGGTTTTCTGTAGTAGTCAAATTCCTTGACTTCGTATTTTACCTCTTTGAGTTCGGGAATCTTGACACCGGCTAACTTGACAGTTTCAAGTTCTACATCCTGGATGGAGATAAGACCGGGTTCAAACTCATTCCAAAGTCCGGCAAGATATTCAAATTCTTTAAGAGAGGCGGCAAGTTGCTCCAAGAGGGCATCGGAGCGCTCTTTTGCTTTCTTCACTTCAAGACGAAGAGCAGACTCTTTGTTCTTAAGGGTAGGCAAAGCGCGTGTACGAACTTTCAACTGTTTGTTGAGCTCGTTAAGCGATGTCTTGTTGTATTGAAATTTAATAGCCATCTCCTATAAAATTATGCTTCTTTTTCTTTCCAGTATTTTTCAATAAGTGCCTCTTTTATACCGGTTTCAGCTTTGGTATAATATTTACCGAAAAGTTCCCAGGCTGTATCTAACATTTCTGTAATGGAAATATTTACGTCAATGGCAAGAAGTCTGGATGAGTACTCTTTGGCAAAATCAAGACAACGGTTGTCGTAGTCACTCAAATCAAAACCGTTCTCAAGTTTGGTTTTGGCATTGGCAGCATCTGCATATAGGCGGACAGCAGTGTTCATGACTTGGGAGTGGTCTTCACGAGTCTGTTTGCCAATAACCAATTGTTTTAGACGTGATAGCGAACGGAAAGGGTCGATAATAACTTTTCCGGTATCGGTATCGTGACGAAGATATAGCTGACCTTCAGTGATATAACCGGTGTTATCAGGAATAGCGTGTGTGATGTCTCCGTCATTGATGGTAGTCACTGCAATAATAGTGATTGAACCGCCTGTAGGGAGTTGAACCGCTTTTTCGTAAATTTTTGCCAAGTCTGAGTAGAGTGAACCGGGCATAGAGTCCTTAGAAGGGATCTGGTCCATACGGTTACTTACGATAGACAAAGCATCGGCATAGAGGGTCATATCGGTAAGTAGTACCAATACTTTCTCATTTTTGTCCACTGCAAAATATTCAGCAGCAGTCAAAGCCATATCGGGAATAAGCAGACGCTCGACAGGGGGTTGTTCAGTAGTGTTCACAAAACTGATGATTTTGTTCATAGCACCTGCATTTTCAAATTCATTCTTAAAGTATAGGTAGTCGTCGTTAGATAGACCCATACCTCCGAGGATAATTTTATCTACGTCAGCTCTCAGAGCTACCATTGCCATTACCTGATTATAGGGCTGGTCACTACCTGCAAAGAAAGGAATTTTCTGTCCTGATACCAATGTATTGTTAAGGTCAATACCTGCGATACCTGTAGGGATAAGTTGTGAAGGCTGTTTTCTTCTGTAAGGATTTACTGAAGGACCACCGATTTGTCTTCTTTCACCTTCTACGGCAGGACCACCATCGATAGGATTGCCGTATGCGTCAAAGAATCGTCCGGCAAGGTCTTCACTAACATTCAATGCCGGTGGTTCTCCGAAGAAAATAATTTCAGCGTTGGTAGGGATACCTTCAGTACCTTCAAAAACCTGAAGGGTAACAAGGTCTCCTTTCATTTTTACCACCTGTGCCAATCGGCCGTCTACAGTGGCAAGTTCGTCATTTGATACACCCTGTGCTCTGACTGAAACTGTAGCTTTTGTAATTGCCTCGAGCTGAGTGTAAATTCTTTGAAATGCTTTAGTTGTCATAGCCGGTGTATTTATCTATTTGTTCAATGTATTTGTAGAAGTTTTCACTCTTGTATTCAGAGTAGTTCATCTGTCTGAAGATATTGATTACTTCCTTGTAGAATTTTGTGCAATCTTCAAATGATTCGAAGTTGCGTTCGGTGTTACAAACTTCCAATACTTTTGAAAGCATAAATTCCTGTCTTTCAAACGGGGTGGTCGCGTCAATCTTATCGAAGGCATCCTGTTGAAGGATGATAAAGTCAATAAGTTCTGATTTCCAGTAACTTTCGTGATAGTTGATGGGAACACCGTCATCTCCAAGGATATTGATTTGCTCGTATGCTTCTTTACCTCTGAGAACTAAGTTCTTAGCCTCCAATACTTTGTTTACCCAGTCGTTGGATACCTTTTCTTTCAGATATGCAATGATCTCAGGATATTCAAGATATTTGGAGTATGAATCGATAGGGTCTACAGCGGGGTAACGTTTCTTGTCTGCTCTGTTCTGAGACAATGCATAGAAACATCTTGCCGCTTTCTTTGTAGACTCAGTTACAGGTTCTTTTAGGTTACCACCTGCAGGAGATACAGTACCGATGAATGTAACTGCACCACTATTGCCATTGTTCAGGGTAACAACACCTGCACGAGCATAGAAATTAGAAATGGTTGACGACAAATCGACAGGGAATGCGTCTGCTCCGGGAAGCTCTTCCATACGGTTACTCATTTCCCTAAGAGCTTGTGCCCAACGGGATGTCGAGTCAGCAAGGAGAAGTACTCTCAGACCCATCGAACGGTAATACTCACAAATGGTCATTGCAGTGTAAACTGATGCTTCACGTGCTGCAACGGGCATGTTGGATGTATTACAGATAATAGTGGTTCTCTCCATTAGTGAACGACCTGTGTGAGGGTCAATAAGTTCGGGAAATTCTGTAAAGATTTCCACTACCTCATTTGCACGTTCTCCGCAGGCTGCCATAACTATAACGTCTGCTTCACCTTGTTTTGCAATCGCGTGCTGAAGCACTGTTTTGCCACAACCGAATGGTCCGGGGATAAATCCTGTACCACCTTCGGCGATAGGATTGAAGGTGTCAATACATCTTACGCCGGTTTCCATTACGCGGTAAGGACGGGGTTTCTCTTTGTATGCAGTAATAGCCACTTTTACAGGCCATTTCTGAATCATTGTCACATTGGTCTCTTCTCCAGAAGCATCTATCAATGTAGCAATGGTGTCTGTCACTTTATATGTGCCTTTGGCAGCTATGTTTTTAATTTTGTATTCTCCTTTAAATGAGAAAGGTACCATTATCTTATGTGATAACCAGCTCTCCTTTACTTCTCCGAGCCAGTCTGCAGCTGTAACGGTATCATTAACCTTTGCAATAGGGGTAAATTCCCATTTCTTCTCAAAATCAATGGCTGCAGTGTACTCACCTCTTTTAAGGAATACACCCTCCATTGTTGCAAGGTTGTTTTGAAGTCCGTCGAAGTTACTTGACAAAAGTCCGGGGCCAAGGGTTACTTCGAGCATGTGTCCTTCAAATTCTACCTTATCGCCTTTTTTCAGGCCGCGAGTACTTTCATAAACCTGAACAGAAGCGAATTTGCCATTCACTTTGATCACTTCTGCCATCAGTTTAGTCTCTCCAAGGTAGATATAGCATATCTCGTTTTGGGATACCGGTCCGTTTACCTCCACTGTAACGAGGTTGGAGATGATTCCCGTAACTATACCTGTGGTTTTATTGTTAAGGTCCATATTGTTATTTAAATTTATTTACTGTTAAAATTAATCCCCTTGAATGTGCCTCTTACCTCATTGACAAGTTCTTCAAACAGTTTTGCGCCGGATTCCTTGTCCATATCGAGCCACCTTTTTGCAATTTTGGCTTTAGCCAGAAAAGCCAGGATTACATCCATGTCAAAATAATGATGCATGGTCAAATCGGAGATTTTGTTCCATTTGAATTTGTCCAATTGCAATTCTCTTTCAAAGATGTTTGCAGTTTCAAAAATATGCAACAGTTGGGGATACTCCTCATAGGAGGTATCTACCTCTCCAACAGTATATTTCTTTTCATCAAAAGACTCTTTTGAGGCCAAGAAACGAACCTGGGCATTCCTGATATTTCTATCAAAAGAGAAATACTCATTTAAAAATCGGGATTTTAGTTTCTTGATATTATAATAGAAATGTGGTGTAAGGTTTTCAGGCTTTGAACCATATTCAAACCATTTCACCAACTGTCTGTCTTTAGGTGAAAGATTGGAGATAATCCTTTCTGAAACATCTGAATAAGAAATCTGTTGATTTCCTAAGTCGGGAATCAAATCTGGTAGTCCGGCAATTATATAGTGATAATTGTCCATTTTTATCCAAATAGAAGTTTTTTGGTAGCGGGTCTTAAATATTCTGCGATTAGGCGTTCGAAATCGTTGTCAGAGAAACTGATAAGATAGCCTCCATTCTTTGGACCGATTTTGAAACCACCTGCTATTTGTTTTGAGAAGGTAACATTGATTCCTTCTTGAAGTGCTCTTGTTGTCTCATTTTGAAGGAATGCTCCCTGCAATTGCTCTTGCATTGCAGCGGGGAGGATAACATTCAAATCTGAAGATTCGGCATTTGAAGCATTAAATGCTTGTGCGATGGTCATTATGACAGATTTAAGGAATTCTGCATCTGTCAAACTTGATTTGACAGGAGATGATAGAGCTTTGGTGAGAATAATGTTCTCTACTTGTTGCTTGAGAGCGGATACGGTTTGGGCAGAAGCCATTTTAAGGTCATTTTCTACGCGAGACTTGATTTGTTCAGCCTCTTTCTGTGCCATTGCAATGATATTGGCAGCTTCATTTTTTGCATCAGCAATAATTTTTTCTGCCTCTTTTTTTGCATTTGATCTCAATTGTTCGGCTTCTTGTTTTCCTTTAGACAAACCCTCATTGTAAAGTTTGTCGGTGAGTTCTTGCAATTTGTTTTGCATATATTTAGAAATTTTTAAATAGATTTCAATAATTTTCAAATATTACCGGGCAAGTGAGTGAAAAGCAAAATATCTCAAGGCTATTCACTACGAGCGCAGTAGTATTTCTATTGTAAAACAACAAATATAGAAAAAAAGTGCGACAGATACTTCATCTACCGCACTTTTTTTATTATAAATATCGTTATTTATGATTACGACAAGAATCCGAGAAGGATACCGGCTGCTACTGCACTACCGATAACACCTGCTACGTTAGGACCCATAGCGTGCATCAACAAGTAGTTGGTTTTGTCATATGACAGACCAACGTTGTTGGATACGCGGGCTGCGTCAGGTACTGCCGATACACCTGCATTACCGATAAGAGGGTTAATCTTGTTACCGGGTTTCAGGAATAGGTTGAAGAACTTCACAAACAATACACCTGCAAATGTAGCTACGACAAATGAGAATGCACCGATAACGAAGATGAAGATAGACTTAGGCTGAAGGAATTTGTCAGCCTGAGTAGAGCAACCTACTGTCAAACCGATAAGGATGGTAACGATATCCACAAGCGGACCGCGGGCAGTTTCTGCCAAACGACGGGTAACACCGCTCTCTTTTAGAAGGTTACCGAAGAACAACATACCAAGAAGAGGAATACCTGAAGGTACGATGAAAGCTGTCAAAAGGAAACCTATGATAGGGAATAGTTTCTTCTCTGTAGGAGAAACAGGACGGGGAGGTTTCATTCTGATAAGTCTTTCTTTCTTAGTGGTAAGAAGTTTCATGATAGGGGGCTGGATAACGGGTACCAAAGCCATATATGAATATGCTGATACCGCAATCGCACCCATCAAATCGGGAGCAAGTTTAGATGATAGGAAAATAGCTGTAGGGCCGTCAGCACCACCGATGATACCGATAGCACCCGCTTCTGCAGGGGTAAATCCCAAATGCATAGCCAAAACATAAGCACCAAAGATACCGAACTGTGCAGCAGCACCAATAAGGAGCAATTTAGGGTTAGATATCAATGATGAGAAGTCTGTCATCGCTCCGATTCCCAAGAAAATCAGAGGAGGGTAGAAGCCCTTCTGAACACCGTAATAGAGGATGTTCAATACAGAGCCTTCTTCATATACTCCGACCGAAAGACCGGGGAACAAAGGAATATTACCCATTACTATACCGAATCCGATAGGGATAAGTAGCATAGGTTCCCAATCTTTCTTAATCGCCAAGTATATGAATATCAAACCGATAGCAATCATGACCAGATATGACCAGTCACCATTTGCGAAACCGGTGAATTTCCAAAATTCGCTTAAGTTGTTGAAAATAGTCTCCATACTATCCTATAACTGCTAATGGCGCACCTTCAAGAACAGAGTCGCCTTTATTTACTTTAATACTCTTAATAGTACCATTTTCTGTAGCCTCGATGACATTTTCCATTTTCATAGCCTCGAGAACCATGATTTTTTGACCTTTTTGAACTGCGTCACCTTCTTTTACGCTAATCTCAAGAATAACGCCCGGAAGGGGAGAGGGTACTGTAACACCACCTGCAGGAGCTGATGATGCAGCAGGAGCAGCAGCGGGTTTTGCAGCGGCAGGAGCTGCTGCAGGAGTAACTTTCTTGACAACAGGTTTTGCAGCAGTAGATTTGGTAAGAGGTTTTTCAAACTCTACAGTGTAGTTTGATCCGTTAACCTCTACTGATGCTATTGAATCTTGTACATCGTTAATGATCACATTATAATCATTACCGTTTATTTTTAATTTATATTCTTTCATTTCTGTTATAAATTATCTTAGGTTTTTCTTAACTGTGGGAGTCTGACGAAGGGTATAAATCTTAGAACTCCAAGGTGAATATGTTCTATCAGTGTGTTGTAGTGTCAACATGAAGCTTTCTTCATCGTGAGCTTCATTCTCTTCTTTAAACAGGTGAAGAGCAACACCGATAGCTGCGTATGTTTCAGCAGAGGCTTCAGCCACATCTGTCTTTGTAGAACCGGTTTCAGCAGAGCTTTCGTCAGATTTTTTCTGTAGACTTCTGATAGCAATGTTTCCGGTAATCTTGAATAGGAAGAACAGAATGATAAGAGCTGAGAAAACGACAATCATAGCTACAAGTGTCATGATTAAGCCATGAGGGTCAGTTCTCTTCATAATACTGCTCTTGCTCTCCTGATCTACGCCGGAGTTGTTTGTGCTTGGAGAGGTGTATTGTCTGTATTCCCATTCTCCAAAACCATCAGTGCTGCGGCCGAATGATTTGTTTTCTTCCAAATCTTTAGGAACATGAATCATATCAATGATTGTTCTTCCGTCGCTGGCAACGAAAAACAATGTGTCAGAATCAGCCAATGTGAAGTTCACGTGGAAAGTACCGCGGAACGGCTGTTCGTCAGCCCAGAAAAGAATGTGTTGACGAGGAGGAATCTGAGTAAGTACATCTCCTTTGGGAATGATGTATTTTGTAAGATTGTTGCGGTCATTTGACAGGTAGCAACCTCCTATATTCACAGTACCATAAGATACATTGAACAACTCAAACCATGCACTGTGCTGACCGAAATCGTCCTGAAAATCAGAGGTGTTGGTTACCAACAACTCATTTAGGCGCATATCGCTCTGGCTTTGTGCGTTAAGGCTGAGTACAGAAAGTGCAGTCAACGACGCCAAAATCCATATCAGTTTTAATTTGTTCATTATTAACTTGGTTTGAAGTGTTATTACAATGGTAGGTTGTCGTGTTTCTTGGCAGGGTTAGAAAGCTTCTTGGTAGAGAGCTGTTCCAATGCTCTGATTACGCGGAAACGGGTGTTACGAGGTTCGATAACATCGTCAATGTAACCATAACTTGCTGCTTTGTAAGGGTTGCAGAACAAATCGTTGTATTCTTTTTTCTTTTCTTCTGCGATTGCAGCGCGTTTAGCGGGATCTTCTTCAGCTTTGATCTCTTTAGAGTAAAGAACTTCAACAGCACCATCAGCACCCATAACTGCGATATTTGCAGTAGGCCATGCGTAGTTGATGTCACCACGAAGTTGTTTACAGCTCATCACAATGTGGCTACCGCCGTATGATTTACGTAGGGTAACTGTAACTTTGGGAACTGTTGCTTCTCCGTATGCGTAAAGAAGTTTTGCACCATGAAGGATGATTCCACCATATTCTTGTTGTGTACCGGGCAAGAAACCGGGAACGTCTACAAGGGTAACGATAGGAATGTTGAATGCGTCACAGAAACGGACGAAACGGGCAGCTTTACGAGAAGCGTTGATGTCAAGTACACCTGCCAGATATTTAGGCTGGTTAGCTACTATACCAACAGAGGTACCTCCCATGTGTGCGAAACCGATAATGATGTTTCTTGCGTAGTCTTTGTGGATTTCGAAGAATTCACCATCATCCACGATACCACCGATAACTTCGTACATATCGTAAGGAGCATTAGGGCTGTCAGGAATGATAGAGTTAAGAGAATCTTCAAGACGTTCGATAGGGTCTTCTGTAGGTTTGTAAGGGGGTTCCTCCATATTGTTTTGAGGAATGAAAGAGAGCAATTGGCGGATAACTTGAATAGCCTCTTCTTCTGAGTCTACTGCAAAGTGTGCAACACCACTCTTAGATGCGTGAACTGATGCACCACCGAGCTGTTCTTGTGTAACTACTTCACCTGTAACAGATTTTACAACTGCAGGACCGGTAAGGAACATATAACTTGTACCTTTGGTCATGATGTTGAAGTCTGTAAGGGCGGGAGAGTAAACAGCACCACCGGCACATGGGCCTAAAATTGCTGATATTTGAGGAATAACGCCGGAAGCCATGATGTTTCTCTGGAAGATTTCAGCATAACCTGCCAAAGCGTTTACCCCTTCTTGGATACGTGCTCCACCTGAGTCGTTAAGACCGATAACGGGAGCTCCCATTTTCATAGCCTGATCCATAATCTTGCAAATCTTCATTGCAAGAGTTTCTGATAGTGATCCACCGAATACGGTAAAATCTTGTGCGAAAACATAAACCAAGCGACCATCCACTGTACCGTAACCGGTTACAACACCGTCACCCAGGAAGATGTTCTTATTCATTCCGAAGTTTGTACAACGATGTGTTACAAACATATCAAATTCTTCAAAACTGCCTTCGTCAAGAAGCATATTGATTCTTTCGCGAGCAGTGAATTTACCTTTCTCGTGCTGTGCGTCGATTCTTTTTTGACCGCCGCCGAGGCGCGCTTTTTCACGGAGTTCAATCAGCGCTTTAACTTGTTCAAGCTGTTGGCTCATATTGTTTATTGATTTATTGTTATAACTATGTTGTTATTCGTTGGGATTTTCACAAAGTTCGGTAAGAACACCTTGTGTAGATTTTGGATGTAGGAATGCGATGTTGAGACCTTCAGCGCCTTTGCGTGGAGCCTTGTCAATTAGTCTTACACCTTTGCCTTCAACCTCTGTAAGAGCATTCTGAACGCCATCTTTTACAGCGAATGCAATGTGGTGGATACCTTCTCCACGTTTTTCGATAAAACTTGCGATAGTTCCTTCAGGAGAGGTGCTTTCAAGAAGTTCGATTTTGGTTTGACCAACTTTAAAGAAAGCTGTTTTGACTTTTTGATCTGCTACTTCTTCAATAGCGTAGCATTTAAGACCAAGAATGTTTTCATAATAGGGAATAGCCTCTTCCAAAGATTTAACGGCTATGCCAAGATGTTCTATATGTGATAGTTCCATATTGTGTTTTGTTTTGAAATTTATTCTGATAGTGACATTGTATGGTAAACGTTCTGAACGTCATCGTCATTTTCAAGTTTGTCCAGAAGTTTCATTATAGTCTCTTTTTCTTCAGCTGTAAGAGCCTTTAGAGGAACGTTGGGAATTCTTTCAAAACCACCAGATACGATGGTGAAGGAATTTTCTTCAAGGTATTTCTGAACATTTCCGAATGATTCGAATGCACCATATATATATATAATGTCTTCCTCTTCGTCTCTGTAAACATCGTCCACCTCAAAGTCGATAAGTTCGAGTTCGAGTTCTTCCATATCGATTTCGCCCTCTTTTTTCACTTTGAAGACGCATTTATGGTCAAACATGAAACTTACACTTCCTTGTGTACCCAATGCTCCACCCACTTTTGTAAAATAACTGCGAACATTGGCAACAGTTCTCATATTGTTGTCAGTCGCAGTCTCTACCAAAATGGCAATACCATGAGGTCCGTAACCCTCATATACTATTTCTTCATAATTGCCCTGATCTTTTTCAGTCGCTCTCTTGATAGCCCTTTCGATATTTTCTTTGGGCATATTTTCGCTACGAGCTGATTGAATCAATGTCCTAAGACGCGGATTGTTGTCAGGATCGGGACCGCCCGATTTTGCAGCAATGGTAATCTCTTTACCTAATCTTGTGAAAACGCGGGCCATATTGCCCCAACGTTTGAATTTTCTCTCTTTTCTGAATTCAAATGCTCTTCCCATAGTATAGATTATTCAGCAACTTCAATTCTGTTGATGTATTTTTCAATTTCGTAACCTTCAGGAGTGGTAGGGTAGTTGTCCTTGATTCTCTGATAGTAAACAAGAGCTTCAGCGGGTTTTCCCATCTCTTCGCAGATGATACCTGCTTTTAGAAGATAGCCTGCAGCAAATACATTGTCTGCGTGGTCAGCAGCCTTCAGGTACATGTTTAATGCCTCGGTGTAGTTTTCAAGAATCGAATAAGCATCACCGGTGCATGCAATTGCGCGTGCTGTAAGAATTGCATCGTCAGTTCTGTACTTGTTAAGGTATTCAATTGCTTCAGCTGCATTTCCAAGTTGCAATTGACACAATCCTGCGTACAAATAGACAGTTTCACCTGCTTTTGAACCATATTCATCGATAATCTGGATGAATCCCAAAGCATTTCCGTCTCCATTGAGTGCCTTGTCATAATCTTCAGCGCGGAAATATTGTTCTGCTTTGAATGTTTGGTCCTGAGCCTCTGCTTTTAGAGGATTGGCATAAAATTGGATATAGAGGATGATGATGGCAGCCACTGCAATAAGTGCTGCTCCAATATATGCCAATGTTTTGCCATAGGTTTTGAAAAATACTTCGGTCTTAGAAACGGCTTCGCCTACCGATTCAATTGTCTCTACTTTAGAGTTTTTGTTTTTAGCTGTCATTTTATCTTTTATTATATTTTTTTTATTATTTCTTCAAAGTTGCAAAAATACAAACAAAATACTTAAACGCAAAGATAAAATCGCAAGAATTACTATCTTTGCTATGTAAATGTTTGAAGATGTATTTAAACCGAATAATACTTTCTGATTTTAAGAATATAGAGGCTGCAGATATTGAACTTTCGCCTAAAATCAATTGTATCTGCGGCAATAACGGGGAGGGTAAAACCAACCTGCTGGATGCTGTACACTACCTCTCGATGACCAAAAGTTTTCTGAGTTCTTCAGATCGATATACCTACCGGCACGGGAAGCAGGAGTGTGTCGTAAACGGTACATTCTGCAAGGATGGCGTTACGGAAAATATTGGGATTCAGATAAAGAGCAGTGGTGAGAAAATAGTACGCAAGGATTCTAAAACTTATAAGAGAATTTCTGATCATATAGGTAGAATGCCAGTTGTAATGGTTTCTCCTTCAGATACTTCCATTATTAATGACTCGGCTGACGAGCGCAGGCGGTTTATAAATATGATGCTTTCCCAGACCGAACCCGAATACCTGTTGAGTTCTATCAATTACAACCGTCTTCTCAAGCAGCGGAACCAACTTCTCAAGCAGGACTATATATCAGATCTGTTGCTTGATACCATTTCTGAGCAGATGTCTGCTCCTGCCTTGTATATTTATACGAAAAGAAAGGAGGCTATCGAGAACCTGAGCAAATGTACCGCCGAATTTTATTCGGTCATTTCAGATGGCAAAGAAGAGGTGTCAATTGAATATGTCTCTGAGTTAAATGAAGATATGCCACTTTCGTTGTTCGAAAAATCGAAACATAGGGACAAACTCTCAAAATTTACTACTTCGGGAATCCATCGTGATGACCTGAGATTTATAATGGATGGTCATCCGATCAGGAAGTGCGCCTCTCAGGGGCAGCAGAAATCTTTTTTGATTGCACTGAAGATGGCCCAGTATAGAATCATGAACAGAATGTATGGTGTTACTCCGATGCTGTTGCTGGACGACCTTTTCGATAAATTGGACCAATCTCGGGTAACTGCTCTGATAAATATGGTGTTAAGGGAAAATTTCGGACAAGTTTTCATTACTGATACTGACCGTTCGAGAATTGAGGGGATTGTCAGAACCTTTACAGAAGAAGGAAAGTTTTTCAATGTTGTCTCAGGGGTATTTACCGAGGAAAAATGATAGAGATATGAAGCGAGTCGAATTCCAACCAATAGGGGCACTTCTTCAAGAATATGTGGACGAGGTAAAACTTACTGAGGCCTTCAGGAAGATAGAAATATATCAGGCTTGGGAAAATGCGGTGGGGGAGAAAATTTCCAATTGCACAATAAATCTTTTTTACAATCGTGGAATACTTTATTGTACATTGTCCTCCTCTATGCTCAGAAACAGGCTCTATTTCAATCTGGATGGTATAAAACTTAAAATTAACCAGCTTCTTGGCTACGGAGCTGTGGAGAAAATTGTATTGAAATAATGGCGGTAAAAGGGAAAAGAATTGAGGTGATGGCAGATGAAAACATCCCGTTTTTAAAAGGGGTGTTGGAGCCATATTGCAATGTCAAATATCTTCCTGGGAGGGATTTCCCTTCTGGTAATCTTTTGTCAGCTGATGCTTTGCTGGTTAGAACGAGAACAAAATGTGATGCTTCGTTACTCGATGGTAGTAATGTCTCGTTTATTGCCTCTGCAACTATAGGAGTCGATCATATAGATATTGATTATCTTGACCGTCGCGGAATTATATACTCGAATGCCCCTGGGTGTAATGCGTGTGGTGTGATGCAATATGTGATAACATCATTGTTTTATATTTTGAGTAAAAAGAAAATAGATTTTCGAGGGGCGACTCTTGGAGTAATTGGTTGCGGAAATACCGGTGAGAGGGTTGCCAGAATGGCTGAGGCGTTAGGATTGAATGTCTTGAGGAATGACCCGCCAAAAGGTGAGAAGACAGACCTTGAAACACTGCTTGAAACCTCTGATATTATAAGTTGTCATCTTCCGCTTGATGATATTACGATAAATTTGATTGATAGACACAAACTTGCTCTGATAAAAGATGGGGCAATATTTATCAATGCTTCCAGAGGGGAGGTTGTGGATGAAAAGGGGCTTATGGAGCATGTGGGTAGATTTTCGGGATTGATTCTTGATGTGTGGTGCGGTGAGCCTGATTTGATCAATTCTGAATTATTGTCAATGTGTGATATAGCCACCCCTCATATTGCGGGTTATTCCTATGAGGGTAAAGTAAATGGTACAGCAGCTGTGGTGGGTAAATTTGCTGAACATTTTGGCATAGATTCTCTAAAAGATTTTGTACCTTTACATTCTGCAACGCCTCAGATAGAGATTCCATGGGGAGTGTTTGATAAGAATAATAGTGAAACTCTTTATTTTCAGATGGTTGATGCATTTTCTGATTCCCTTTTGTCAATTTTTCCTTTGCTCCGAATTGACATGAAGTTTAGAGAGTCTCCTGAAAAATTTGAAAGTATCAGAAACGGATATGATTATCGCAGGGAATTTTTGGTTCCCGAATATATATCGAAGTTAAATAACAGATAAATATTTACATTATGGAAGAGAGATTTATTGAGAATTTTAAAAATGGTTTCCCTTTTTTGAAAGTAGTTTCAGCTGCAACTCCCAGTCGTGGAATTACAGTCCTTACCGAAGAACAGCAACAACAGGCAGTTGCCCGATACGATGCTTTTAAAGGCAAATGTGTCAAATTTGTACCAGCCTCCGGAGCCGCTTCCAGAATGTTTAAGGATTTGTTTGAGGCGAGAGAGATTTTGTCCAATGGTGGAGAGCTTCCAAAAGATTCCAAAGTAGCCAAGTTTATTGCTCAAATAGCAGATTACCCTTTTTATAATGAGGAGATGTCAACTCTTTCGGCAGCCGAGATTTTGGATTATGTAGTTGCAGATAGGGGATATGATTATGGTAACCGTCCTAAGGGTCAGATTCTTTTCCATAAATATGAAGATGAGATCAGAACAGCCTTTGAGGAACATTTGGTGGAGGGTGCGCTCTATGCCAGATCTGAAGATGGTTCGGTAAATATCCATTTTACTGTATCTCCTGCTCATCAGGCAGGTTTTGAAAAGATACTCGAACAGACCCGTGAGAAATATGAAAAGAGATATGGGGTCAGATATAATATTTCATTCAGCGTTCAGGACCCTTCTACAGATATTATTGCTGTGAATGAGGATAATACTCCTTTTTTGTTGGCAAATGGCAAACCTTTGTACCGTCCGGGCGGTCATGGGGCATTGCTTAAAAATCTCGATGCGATAGACGGGGATGTCATTTTCCTGAAAAATATTGATAATGTTGTATATCAAGACTATTTGGATCAAACAATTTTGTGGAAGAAGGTGTTGGCAGGTAAGTTGATCGAACTTAGAGAGAAAATTTTCAGGTATCTTGAACTTCTTACAGATTTGGTGGAAAAGGGCGCTCAGGATGACTCCTTGTATCGGGAAGTGGTCGCTTTCCTTAAAGATGAACTCTCTATTGAGTTGCCTCAGACTTCAGATGCGGACAAGTATCAGATTTTGGTAGATAAACTCAATCGTCCGATTCGTGTTTGTGGTATGGTTAAGAATGAGGGTGAACCTGGTGGTGGACCTTATATTATAGAAGAGAACGACGGGGCAAGTTCATTGCAGATTCTCGAAGGGGCTCAGTTGGATATGAACAATCCTCATGTTGTCAAATGTGTTAAGGAGGCTTCACATTTCAATCCTGTAGATGTGGTGTGCTCTACCAAGAATTTCAAGGGAGAGAAATTTGATTTACCCAAATATGTAGACCCTCAGACAGGTTTTATCTCTTCAAAGAGTTATGAAGGGAGAACCCTTAAAGCACAGGAACTTCCAGGACTATGGAATGGCTCGATGAGTAACTGGAATACTCTTTTTGTAGAGGTTCCTCTAATTACATTCAATCCTGTCAAGACTGTTTTTGATCTGATGCGTGCAGAACATCGTGCGAAATAGTAGTCTAGGGTGGTTTCCTGAAATTTTATCAAGGCAGTCCATAGAAGTGGCTGCCTTTTTTTCTCATTTCCATTTCTAATCCTTAATGTAGGTTCTGTTATATCGTTTCCAAAACGATTTCTGCAACTTTTTTCATGCAATCTTTTGTTTTTTATCAATAATGTCACTCCTGCAACAATTAATGTCACTTTAGTCCTACTACTATAACTTATCTTATCTGTAAATTTGTAAAAACCTTATAAATTATTGGATTATGGATATAACAATCAAGTTTCAGGAAATTACAAATTTGCTAAAAAGGGTAGCAAATGCAGATGTATGTGTAAAATATATTGATACGAACTCAATTCAGGTAATTCATAATGCTCAGGAGGGTTCTGCTATTCCTTCTTTTGATGTAAAGTTGAAGTTTGAGTTTGTTGGAGAAAACAAGTTCAAATTGCATTATCAGTGTGATGAGTCTCTTTCTGCAATGGTAGTTGGTCTTCTTGCAATGGCAAATATGAGTGGGGTTGGTATCAATTCAGCTGACAAATATATTCAGATCGACCTCAATGCTGTGGAGGTGGCTGAACCTTTTGTATCGAATGCATCATTTGCAGATATTGTATTTGATGAAGAGGGATTGCTGATCAAACTCCCTATAAAGTAGTCCTGGAGCATAGTCAAGACCGATTGTAGAGTCAGGACCGAAAAGAAATTATTAAGTTAAATTTAAAATGGCGGGAATTGTATATTCCCCTTTAATCTATGTTGAGAAAATTTTTATTTATAGTTTTATGGACAATTGTCCCAGTGGGCCTTTCTGCTCAGGCATTGTCTGAAATTTGGGTTACATCTGATACCTTGCAGGTATATTTCCCTCAAGGTGAGTCAATACTTGAACCTGAGTTCCGTAATAATGGGGAGAGTCTAAAGAAGTTTACCGAGAATTTCCATCAGATGAAGGAGACAGAAGGTAGTAAAGTTATGAGTGTTTTGATTGTTTCTGGTGCTTCCCCCGAAGGAAGAATAAGTCTTAACCGCAGATTGTCTGATGAGAGAGCTAATGCTGTTTTAGATTATTTGCTTGAGCAGGAACTTCTTGATCCGTCAGAAGTGGATGTGGAGTCAAGAGGTGTAGACTGGAAAGGGCTTTATACTATTATGGAGTATTCTGACTTGCCGTATCGTCAGGATGTGATGGCTATAATTTCAGGCCCTGAGACCGATACAGTCAAAGGTAAAGTGATAGAGGTCAGACAGAAAGCTCTTATGAATCTTGATAATGGGAAGGTGTGGAATGAAATATACGATAACTATTTCCCAAATCTTCGTGGAACAATGGTTATGATTGTGTGGAATATCAAAAGGGAAATCAAGATACCTGCCCCTATCGTCTCTGCTCCTGAACAAGTTTCCGAGCCAGAATTGGAGACTGCTCCACAGCCTCAACCAGAAATAAAGCAGCTTCCTGAACAAAGTCCCGCTCCTGCTCCCGCGTGGTCATTTGCAATGGTGGCAAAGACAAATCTTTTATATGATGGAATGTTGATTCCCAATCTCGGTGTTGAATTTGGTATATGGAAGGGATTGGTTCTGGATATCAATTATATGCATAATATCTGGCTAAGAGTGGATTATTCTTACTGGTACAGAGTGCATGGCGCAGAATTCGGTCTTAAATATTATTTCAATAAGGAAAAAGTTCCTTTTAAAGAGGGTCACCATGTCGGACTTTATGCACAAATGCTCACTTTTGATATTACCGGAATACTTGTTGATGCAGAGCCCTGGAAGTTTGGTCCGATGTTGACTTATGGTTATACTCTTCCTATTACCCGCAGATTGAATCTCGATTTCGAGGTTGGTCTCGGATTGCTTTTTGGCGATGTATATAAATATGATGCGGTGGATCATTTAAGACTCCTTAGGGAGATAGAGGATTTCGCTTTTGTCCCTAAAGCAGGAGTGACACTTCAATATTTGATAGGTAAGAATAACTATAACCAAAAGAAAAAATAATCAGAAAACAATTATGAAGAATAAATATTTAAAAATAGTATTGATATTGGCTTCTGCTGCATTTGTTTCATGTACAAAGCACGACCCTTTTGATAATTATCCTCCAAAGGGACCGATATGGATCCTTTCTTGTTTTGAATCTGAAAATTATTCGGACAGGAATACGAATAACTTTTTCTCTTATGCCGATTTGGTGGATAATGGGCTTCTACAGGTTTCACAATCTAATGGAGGTGGATATTTCCGCGTTCCCACATCAGGAGAATTGCAGATGATTTTTCCGAAATTTGAGGATATGGAGATTGTAGATCGATATAGCATCAGTTTGCCTTTAAGTTTTGAGTGGCTTCCTACAGAGGATATAATAATATTTAATGAGACAGCCTATCTGGAGAATAATAATAATGGTTCTGTTTATAAAAACGGAGAGACAGTAAGTGGAGAAAGTAGGATTTGTTATATAACTGACCCCGATAGTCAATATTTGTTGAATTTTGCACTTCGTTTTAAGGGGACATCCCAATATGCTGCATACCGATATGAATTGAAGGAACTTTCATATAATTCTCAGTATATTTTGATAAATCTCAAAGCGAAATGGCTCAAGGCGGATGATACTTCAACGACAATGGAAGATATTGTAAAACAGGATTATTGGGATTCAGATTATTTTGAATTAAATATCCCTCTTGAGTTCTATAATGATGGAAACAATATTTTTGCAGACAGGTGTGGACTGTTATCGTCAACATTGGAATATGGTTCACCTGTAATTGGTTGTTACGATTGGGAACTTGCAGGAATGGATAAAGATAATTCCGAGGATCTATATAAGTATAATCTTAGAATGATAGGCTGTAATCAGGAAGGTGAACCGGTTAGTAGAATTAATGAAGGCAAATAACTCAACTCAATTTTAATTGAGTTCTCAATCATGTAGGTTTATTGTTTTACGAGGTGCGATATGTTATCGTAACCTCGTAAATTTTATATGGGCACCTGTCTTTTATAACAACGATAGAGATAATTATGCTGCCCTTCAAAAATCTTATTTGCGAAATTCTTGAACAAACATTAAATTTGTAGACAATTAGTTGCTGCCAATTATAACCACTAAAGGATACTAATATGAATATAACTGAATTTAAAGTGATGGCATTATTGTATGTGGCAAACATTGATGGAAATGTTAAAGCTGAGGAAGTAAGAGCTATTATTGAAAAAACTGACAAGAGTACATTCGAGAGTGTAAATGCACTTTTCTCGAAAATGAATGATGCAGAAGTTCTGGATTACATCAATAAAAACAAGCCTGCATTTATCTCTACAGCATCTGATCTTCAAGTATTGATAAACGACTGTCGCGCCATTATCTCAGCCGATAATAAAAATACAGTGATGGAAGAATATATTGTTAGAGCATTGGAGAGAATCTTAAGATAACTCCAATAAATTACATGTTTAAAGGATAGGATTTCAAATCTTTGCGTTCTTTATGTTTTTTCTTGTGGAAAATTCCATAAGCCTTCGCCAAGTCATTTATTGAACATCCCTTAAAGTAATTTATAATCCATTTTTAACAATAGCTGAATAACCCCGTTCGTAATATTGCTCGGTGCAATAGCGGACGGGGTGATTTTTTAGAAGGGTAGTATCATTTTATAAGTAGCTTCTGTAACTCTCTAAAATTAAGTCATTCCAGATCTTAAGTGGAGATAGATGCTCGGTCAAGCCAAGCATGACGATTTAGGTTTTATTGGCATTTAAGGGGATTATTGTAAATTCCACGTTTTAAAGTTATGATGATTTAACCTTAAAACGTGGAATTGAAAAGTTTTGCGTTCTTTATGGCTTTTCTTGTAATCTTCCCACCTTCCTATCACTCACATTGCACCGTTATGCTCAATCAAGAAAAATGAAAATCTTCTCGGAGAAAATTCCATAAATCCCAGCAAAGTCTTTTATTTAACATACCTAAATTTTGTTTGCTACGATAATATTGTCGAGTCCAAATGCAAATTGGTCTGTTACATCGTGGTGTCTGAATACAATTCTGATTGTTTTTCCTGCAAATTGTTCTAATTCTACAGATTTGAGGCTGTAATCAGCCGTACTTAATGTTTCACTGAATACTTCTGTGTCATTTTCTCCCTCTCTGATATACACTGTGTAATGTTCTGCATACCAACTTATGTCTGTGGCAAATACAGTCCAAGAGAGTGTGTATTCTCCGCTTGGGATAGTTATCTCGGGGCTGATAAGGTAATTGTCAGGTGTAAGTGCTGCACCTGTATCATTGCTGTATGATAATGATACTATGGCATCTGTATCATCCACTCCTACAGGTTGACGGAATATGACACTTCCCAACTCCCAATTGAATCCATCTCCATCGGCATCAACGACCTCCCATCCTTCTGAAAGTCCTGAATCAAAATTTTCAGAAAGAAGAACGTCGGTTTCCGGGTTTTCCGGGTTTTCTGGGTTTTCCGGATTTTCCGGATTTTCCGGATTGTCAGAACTTATAACATTAACCTTGAAGTATGCTTCTACTTTTTCGTAAAAAGCGGTTATGTAGGTTTCCCCTTCAGAAATACCTTCAATAGTACCATCTTCAACAGAAGCAATACTTTCGTCCTCGCTATACCATTCAAGAAGTATATTCTGGTCGGCATTTTCAGGAAGAAGCTCGTATGTGACATTGAATTCTTCCCCAATTTCTAAGGTAAGGATATCATCAATTATGTTTGTGAAGATAATCTCTTCAACCTGAACGCTCTCTTCCTTTTGTTCTTTCTTACAAGAAGAAAAGATTGCGGCACAGCAAATAATGATTGCTGTAATGATTATCATCTCTCTTTTCATGGTTGTTTATTTTATAATCTCGTTTATTTTGTTGTCAATTGCATCATCTATTTTGTTGTCAATCTTGTTCTTGACATTTCTGATTTTGCTCTGAGCCTTATATTTGACCTCATCTTTGACCTCATCTATTTTCTCCTGGATATATTCTTTTCCTGCATCTTTGATCCTCTCCTTGACTGAGTAGTTGTCATAAGGGACTCCATACTCGACTTTGTAGTATTTATGATTGCCAATGCCCAAAAGATCGAGAATCCGGTGTAGGATATTTGAGAGATATTGGCTCATATTCAAAATGTTATTTACCAAAATAGTAGTTCAAACTAATTCTGCATCCGATATTTTCTGTTCCGTAAAGGACTGCATTGCTACCGGGACTTACAAGTGAGTTAAATTCCATTACGCTGCCTGAGTTGGAGTTGAACCCTTCATAAACTGTCCAGGTCTGAGGTTGGAATGTGAACATGACGGGGGTAAAATTAAGGGCAAGTCCCAATGAAAGGGATTCGGCAACAAAGCACTCAAGCCCCATATCTACCGAGAATCCGATTCCATGGATATATCCCTGGTTGTAACTTTCAACAGGACGTGCGTATGTGATTCCGTTCACTGCCATAAAGTCGTTGACTCCACCATCTTGTATGGTTCCCATCAAAGGCATTGTAGTAGGTACTCTATTATATTCGGTCATTTGATTTCCATAGGAGTAGTTGAGTTTTCCACCTGCAATGGAGTATATAACATCCCAACCCCAAACAAAGCGTACAGCTCTTTCTCCGAGTTTGTACTCGCCCCCAAGCATAATGGAAACGCTGTTATATGCTGACGTTGCGCGGTCCACTACTTTGTTTTGTGTGTTTGGATCCAATGAGTAAGAAAGGTCATCCCTTACATATTCATTATAGTTTACAACACTACCATTGATACCTATTGTAGCTCTTAGTGCGCTTTTTTGTGAGGTCTGGTATTTGATACGGACTGCAGCCAATGGGTCTTTGGACATAATGAACATTTGTTTTGGATTGAGGGCAAGAGATGATATATATTCTCCCGCAAAATCACCTGACTCCGGTTGGATTGCAATTCCTGAGCTGATACTTGCCGGGTTGAATGTCACTCCAATTGCCCAGTCACCCTTTTTAGGAATATAATATTTCTTCTCTTGCGCTTGCAAATTTGAAATGCTTGCAAGTATTCCCAATAGAGCAAGAATGAGTATAGTTCTTTTCATTGTCGTTTATTTCTAATCAGTTAAAAATTTATTATTAGTTGGTTCAGTGATATTCTGAAACTTGTTTTGTTCTGCTTAGGGTTGTGTTAAGCCAGGTTCTCCAACATTTGCAGCAGGTAGCAGAATAAGGTCAAAATATACGATGTCTCCACTGGGGATAGTTTTAGAAACCTCTCCAAAGAGATATGCTTCTGTCATAATCATTGAACCATTGGATGTTGCTGCGTATGAATCTTCCATCATAGAAGCATTTACTTTTACTGTAATACTTTTTCCAACAGGACATCCTAATTCTACTTCAAAATATCCGTCCTTATCAGTGGTAGTACTTTTATATGCAAAGTCTATGTTTCCTTCTTTGTCAGGAGTGCCATACATTATGTTGATAAGTGTTCCTTTGTCCACTATATCCGGTGTGGTAAGTGTTCCATCCTGTTTGACTGTGCAGAAACGTGCGTGACCGGTAACTATAGCTTTAGTAGGAAGAGTGTCTCCATTTACTTGTGTTACTTCCTTTGTGCAGCTCGAAAGTGCGATAACTGCAACTGCGATAAGTGTAAAAATCTTTTTCATTGTGATGATAGATTAGTGGTTAATATTAATTGTTATTTAGTCTTTTACTGTTATGTAAAAAGTGAATTCATCAGGTATAAGTAACTTTCCTGAATATCTGTCAAGAGTAAATTCGTAGGTGCCGTTAGGGGTGTTTTCTGTAATTCTGATCTGGTATCCTTGGGTATCTCCAAAATTACTGCTCCATCCATCAGGATAAATCCACTCATAATAATCGTAGACACTTTCTGAATAGAGTTCAGATGTATAAGTGAATGCATTACATATCATGCTGAATGCTCTTACGTTTGGACTTTCAATGCCGTAGGCTGATTTGGATACCGTAAATGTAGAACCATTGGAGATAGTCTTGTCTGTGATATAATTACTGATGGAGAGATCATAATATCGTATTGTGACGCTGTTTATCTTATTTGTAAAGGTATTTTGGATAATTTTTCCGGCTCCCATATCAATACTGAAATTATAATCTCCCGGGATAGCTGCCTCTAAGACTATCCCATAATTTCCTCCAAAAACACCGTCATTTGAAATGGATACATTGTTGGAGTTTACTGTGATAGAAGCGTCCATGAACTTAGTAGAGCATGAACCATCAGCCAGAGGGAAGAAAAGGTAGTCAGTTTCAGTCTCTCCGTTAGATTCATAAAGGGCAGCGGCATCAATGATATAGAGATCAAGATATCCTAGTACTGAGCCAAATGTAGTTCTTATTGTATAGTCCCACATACCTCTTATACATATCCAATTGAATTCGGATTCTTTAAGCGAGCGGACTCTGATTGACTCTTTAAGACCATTTGGGGCAGTAGCAGTAATCAAGACAGTGCCATGTCCTGTCGCAGTAATGAGACCATTTTGGTCAACAGTAGCGATATTATTGTCTTCAGAACTCCAAACCAATTGATGTTCAAATCCCTCAGGAACGGTTACAATAGTCGGTTGTACAGTTTTATTATAATTTCTTAATGAACCATCAGGACAGATGTGATAGTATATGTTTCCGTCTGAAGGATCTTCCAAACTGAATGATGTAATCTGTGGCTCTGTTATCTCCAGCTGTACTTCGTCTGTGCAATTGTCAGCTCCGATAGCTCTGATGGTTACATTTCCAAGTCCTATACCTGTAAGTTCCAAAGATTCCTCTCCGTTTTCCTGGACTATTTCATTGCTTTGAACCAGTCCTGAAGGAATAACTTCCCAGGTTATATTTTTATTGCTGGCATTTTCAGGATAGTAATTGATTAAAGCAGTGGTGGTCTGTCCCAATCCCAGACTGTGAAGTTCCAATACGATCTCAATATCATCAAGAGGGATATACTCTTTTATGACGATAGGACAAGATGCTGTGTGGTGCTCTGTGGCTCCAATCAATTGTGTTTCACCCTCCTGAAGTCCTCTTACATATAGAGTGTTGTTTTCCACATAGGCCTCGGCAAGACCTGTATCTTCTACTGACCACTCTATTGCGCTGACAGGAGCCATAGCCGGTTCTATTTCGCTTACTTTCACCTGAACACTATTATCCTTAGATACTTCTACTATTTCAGGTAATGTGAAATGTGTGACGACTAATTCCTCAACGATTACATCAAATGATTCGGAAATATCTCCACAAGAGGCAGTAATCTCTGTTCTTCCTACTTTGTTTGCTGTGATGATTCCATCTTCGACAGTCGCAACAGACTTCTTGCTGCTCTGCCATGTTATCTGAGCGATATCTTCCAGCTCTTCAGGAACGATGTCGTATCTTACTTTGAATGTTTCACCTACAAACATATTCAAGTTTCCATCCACATTTTTGAAAATGATTTCTGTTACTTGAGCATCCTGAGGTGACTCTTTCTTACAGCTGTGAACAATTGTTGCCACAGACAATAAAACTAAACTTAGAAATAATACCCGTTTCATATTATCTTGATTTTAAATTGTTTTTAATTTCTTGTTTAATGTGAAACCACTATTTAGGCAATTGGGCTCCATATCCATCAATAACTCCGTATAAGTCAAATGCTTTCATGTATGGGTATCTGTTGCCGTACATACTGACTCTTACTATTTCGGTCCCTTGTTGGTTTTGTCCGAAGAGTCTGTTGAGCTGATTGGCTGCAGAGTTTCTGTCATAGTTTTGGTATTGTGTCATATTTAGTCCGAGGTATCCTTTAAGGTATGCTTCATCGATAGCTTTCGAGAACTTTTCAACCATCTCCGCAGGCATCTCCATATTCCCTTCATATTCCACCAATTGTTCGACATCCTCAAATTGCGCAGCAGATACGAACAACCATTTTCCACCACCTGAGGGGAGCATAAGGTCTGCATTGCCCATGTAATAACCAGATTGATTGAAGTTCATGAAGAACAGATTATCGGTTGCAGTAGTGATGCGGGCAGCCTCTACCTGGGCATTTGCGTCAACATATACTCTTTCAAGTGCAGCATGGTTTGAGCAACCTAATATGTTGTTATATACTTTTGTCGTTATTCCGGTGTGGTATCTGAAAGCAACTCCCTGACTATCCATTACTTTTGTTCGGCACCATGAAAACAGTACCGTATTGTGATGGAAATCTACCGAGCATTGGCTGTGGTCTGCCAGCATACCCCGAACCTCACACGATGCCATTCTGTTTGCAACAAATACATTATTATATATATCAAAATGGCCCCCTTTGCATCCCATTGAGAGTGCGAAGTCGTTGGCATTTATAAATGTGCAGTTACGTATGGTCACCTGTCCCTGGACATTTCCTCTCAGTAGCGGGACACTCAGAGGTGCTCCTCCTACAGTAGGAACCATTGGACTTTCATCTACTGATATAATACGACCTGTTTCACAGCCTTCAGGAGACCCTGATACGGGATCTGAGGGGTTGTATTTGCAATATTTGT
Source organism: Bacteroidales bacterium (assembly GCA_017501525.1). GTDB lineage: Bacteria > Bacteroidota > Bacteroidia > Bacteroidales > UBA932 > Coprenecus. The sequence continues at coordinate 27,993 of JAFVWT010000005.1, forward strand.
TGTATTCTCCTTTGTCAAAGCTGATACCATCGATAAGGACGACTCCATTAGTCTTTCCCGAAACATATATATCCATACTGGCGTGGGCTCCACTTGTGGCAAGATGTGTTGCGTCGGGGCGAATCCAGGTGATGTATTTTATCGGGTTGCGTTCAGAAAAATCACTTTTGTAACCTCCGATAATTGACATATATTTATTCAGCTCTATAAAACCTTGATCCAATGTGCCCAGATAGTTTCCTTCTGCTACAAGAATCAGAGAGCCTTCGTCAGCGATATTGATCGCTTTCTGGAGGTCTTTTATGGCTGTCTGTGGCGATAGACCATCGTTACGGTTTGAACCTGTTGCGGCATTTACGTAGTATGTTTTACCGGATGAAATATCGGATTGGTGTGCTGCTTCTTTTTCAGCCTCTTTTTGTGCCTCATTTCTGGCTTTTTCGTTCCTTACAGCATTTTCAATTCGGTGCGCATTCCCCTTAACTTTATGGTATAGTTTGTTCAATTGTCCATAGGAGAATGATAAATTACCGAAAAGCAAGAGAGTTGTCAATACTGCAATTCTTATAAAAGTTGTTTTATTCATGGCGTCAGATTAACTTGTAAATTAAGGAGGGTTTCATCTACAAAATTAATCTTATGGTAAATTTCAAGTTAGTAATAAAGTGACATTGATTGTTGTTAAAGTGACTTTAGTTATGTTATAAATCATTTTTTTGTAAAGAATGGGAATGTATTTTAAAATATGTTTGTATATTTACAAATGAAGGGTGGAATTGGTGTTCTACCCGTTTGGGAAGTTGAATATTAATGGTAAGGGGCTATGTGCTTCTGCTTTTCATGGCTCCTTGAATTTTAAATTTTATAAGTTATGAAAAAAGGTATAATTATTCTAATTGCAGCAATTGTAGTCATAGGCATCTGGTTTATGGGCGGCTACAATTCTATGGTATCTTCAGAAGAGAAGGTTGAGGCTGCATGGTCACAGGTTGAAAATGTCTATCAAAGAAGAATGGATTTGATTCCAAATCTTGTAGCTACGGTCAAAGGGTATGCCGAGCATGAGTCAGAAACTTTTGAAAATGTGATAAATGCACGTTCAAAAGCTACTCAAGTGACAGTGAGTCCTGAGAATCTCTCTCCTGAAGAGTTGTCCCAATTCAATAAAGCGCAAGGGGAGATTTCAAGTGCGCTCGGCAGACTGATGATGATTACAGAAAATTATCCCGATTTGAAGGCTAATCAGAATTTCAGCGAGCTTCAGGCTCAACTCGAAGGTACAGAAAACAGGATTACTACCGAGCGTATGAAGTTCAACGAGTGTGCAAAAGAGTACAATACTCTAATAAGAAAGTTCCCGAGAAGTATTATTGCATCTGTTTTCGGATTTGAAAGGAAGGGGTATTTTGAAGCTCAAGAAGGTGCTCAGAATGCTCCCGTCGTAGAATTTTAATTAGGCTGGTTCTATAAAAGACTTTGCTGAGATTTATGGAATTTTCTCCGTGAAAAACCATAAAGGGCGCAGAAGTTTTGGAATTCAACCTTTAAAACGTGTAATTTATAGAATATCCCATAAATATAAATAGATTATGTTTGTCGGAACAAAATTGAAGGTGGTCAAGGCAGTTTTATTGGCCACCATCTTATTCATTTCATCCATTGGCGCTCATGCAGTACCAGTTCCTCCTGTTCCTCAGCGTCTGGTCAATGACTTTGCAGGGATTCTATCCTCAAAAGAGATTCACTCTTTAGAGCAAAGGTTGGTGGCATATGATGATACTACCTCTACCCAGATTGCAGTGGTAATTGTACCTGATCTTGAGGGAATGGATGCTGCCCAATATGCAACAGAGATAGGAGAGGAGTGGGGCGTGGGTTCAGGTGAATCCAATAATGGGGTGGTGGTCTTAGTGAAACCAAAGAATGATAATGGCTCCGGAGAGGTGTTTATCGCAGTCGGGTATGGATTGGAGGGTGCTATTCCTGATGCTCGTGTTAAAAGAATTATAAATAATGTGATGATTCCCAGGTTTGTGGAAAATGATTACTATGGAGCAATAGCAGGTGCCTGTGAGGCTCTTATAAAATTGGCAGACGGGGAAGAGTTTGAACAATATGGAAATTCTGGTTCAGGTGAAGTACGTTTCTATCTTACAATAGTAATTACAATTCTTATTTTAATCCTTTTGGCCAAATTGTCCAGAAAGGGTGGTGGAGGAACTTCGGGAAATGGTCCTGGAGGGAATACAAGACACAGACCCAGAATGCCATATACCCATTACGGATGGGGCGGCAATTCAGGAAGTCGAGGAGGCTTTGGTGGCTTCGGAGGCGGTTCATTCGGCGGGGGAGGAGCCGGCGGCAAGTGGTAGCTATCCTCTAACTGTTTGAACTTCTATATTGTGTGGGTGATACTCCTGTATGCTTCTTGAATATTGTACCGAAGTAGGAGATATCATCCACTCCGCATTTGTATGCTATTTCTCCGATTGGCAAGTCTGTGGAAGTGAGCAGTTCTTTTGCCATTTTTATTCTCATTCGTAGGATATATTCAGTGGTGGTCATCCCTGTTATAGCTTTGATTTTACGGTTGAGTTGTGTTCTTGTGATACTGAATTTACAACCCAGCTCGGTATAATCTATTGAGCCTTGTTCCATTTGTTTAACAATCTCAATATTGAGTTTGTCTATAAAAAATTTGTCCTTGCAGAAACTTATACCTGTATTTACGGTTCTCTTTTCTACATCATCATTGTTGCAGTTTCCACTATCGGGTGAAAAGTTGTCCTTATAGGAATTCTCTTGATTTGGATCTGTGCTCAACTCAGAAAAATAAACCCGAAGTTTTGCCCTTTGCTCAAGTAGCATCTTTACCCTTATCGAGAGTATGTCAGAATCAAAAGGTTTTTCGATGTACGAATCAGCTCCTGCCGATAATCCCTTGATTTTATCTTCTTTGGATGTCCTTGCTGTAATCATTATCACCGGTATATGGGATAGCAGTTCGGAGTTTCTGATTCTCCGGCAGAATTCATAACCGTCTATTCCGGGCATCATGATGTCTGTAATGATAAGATCGGGGACAATCTCCTCTGCTTTCTTCAAGCCTTCCAGACCATCCATTGCAAATGAAAAATTGTATTGGGAATCAAGTTGGCGCATTTGCCAATAGGCCACTTCAGGATTGTCTTCGACAATTAGGATATTTGGTGCATCTTTATCAATGAAGGTTTCATTTTCTATTTGAATAGTTTCGCTCTCATTGTGGAAACTATCTGAGACATCCCAATCTGACATATCCAATGGCGTAGAATAGTTTTTATTGTAATTTATTGGTAATGATACGATAAACGATGAGCCTTTATCGGGTTGACTTTCAATTTCAATCTCTCCGCCCAAGGCCTCTATTGTAAGTTTTACAAGTGAAAGGCCTATTCCTGTCCCAATGAATCCGCTATCTTCAGAGGCCTGGTAGAATGGTTTGAATATGTCTCTCCTCTGTTGTTCATTGAGTCCGCTGCCCGTATCATGGATAATCAGTTCCAAGGAGTTTGTTCTCTGACTTGAATATTTTAATGAAATTTCTACTTGTGAATCGGGTTTGGAAAATTTTACAGCATTGGATATAAGATTGTGCAGAATTCTGATAGTGTAATCCGGAACGAAGTTGATATCAAGACGTTCTATTTCAGATTTGAATGATATTGAAACATTTCTTTTTTCTCCGAAATGGCTGCAACCTTCGACTACCATTGTGACAAAACTTATGAAATCTCCATAGTGGTAATTCAGAGTACGGGAATATTCAGAGCGCATTTTTGATATTTCAAGCATCTGATTTACAAGGTTTAGCATAACTTTACCATTTCGGATGATGTCTGTGGCATCCTTTTTCATATGGATATCATCAGGGGTATTGTCAATAATATCTTTTGCTGCTGCAATGATTATTGTAAGAGGGGTTCTGAATTCATGGGTTACGTTGGTGAAGAAATTTACTCTTGTTCTTTCCAACTCTTTCATTATCTGATTGTTTTTGGCACGAAGCCTTGCTGAATTCAATAGAAAGGCGATCATCAGAACAGCAAAAATTAGGATAACCATTATCAGATAGATACCCATTGTTATCCTTCTTCTTTCTTGTTGGTGCTTAGTTTTCAGATGGTTGAGTTCTGCTTCCTTTTTATCCTGCTCGTATTTTACCCTGATATTCTGCATATGGGTAATATTCTTTTCATTATCTATCTGTTTATAGTACTCATTGCTTTTGGTCAGAGCTTCAAGTGCTTCACCTTGCCTTCCCTGCTGCTTGCGAAGCCTATGCTCCAATTCGTACACTTCTGCCAAATGACTTATGGAGTTGGTCTTTATTGCTTGTGTTTTGGCTTTGGCGAGGTAGTACTCTGCTTTCTCCAAATCATAGATGTTAAGATTGATTCTTATAATCGATATGCAGGATTCCAGCCAATGCCATATATCCGGACTGTTTTCCATAAGATTATAGGCATTCATGTATTCCTTATATGCTTCCTCATATTCTCCCTTGATTTCATGCAGTCTTCCAAAATGAGTGTGGCAGAGAGAAAGTCCAAGATTGGAGTTTGCCCTTTTGTTGCATTCATAGGATTGTCTGTAGTAATATTCGGCTGAATCGAGCAACCCCCTGCGCTCCATTATTGCCCCGATGTTGGCGTAGTTTATTGCCTGGCCTATATCGCTACCCAGTTCTTTTTCTCCTTGAAGAGCTACTCTAAGGATGCTGTCAGCTACGACATTGTTTGAAAGGCTCATTTGTACATTTGCGATGCCATTGAGTGATATGACTTTGTTTTTTAGTGCTTTGCGGGAGATCTTATCAGAGTATGCGTCGCAATATGTTATAGCCTGATAGTGGTAGGATGAGGCTTCGTCAAGTATTCCCAATCTTCTGAAATCTGTTCCGATATTGTTGAGAGATTGGATTATCTCTATTGTATCCTTGCACTCAACTGCGACTTCCAGCCCTTTTTTATGGTATTCAAGTGCCTCTGAGAACATACTTGCATTTCTATAGCAGTTCCCCAACTCGCGCAATGTCGTCATTATGCCATAAATCTCATTTTCTTCATAGAATAATTCGAGATATTTGTGAAGCGAGTCAATGTTGTGGTGTGCGAAGATAAGTGAGTCTATTCTTTGGACAGCCTCCGGATTCCTTTCTTGTTCTATGTGTGAATCGGTGCAAGAGTAAAGAGTGAACAATGATATTGTCAGGAGCAATACCATATATATCTTGTATTTGAATCTATTTTGCTTAGAATAATTTTTTGGTAGCTGGTGTCTCATGTCTTTAAACATAGTGGTTGTTTTCATATTTCAAAATTACTCTAAAAATTGTGACAACTATTCTTGTTGGAGTGACGTTTTTTCTTGTTGGAGTGACATTTGACCCTTTTCTGACAAAAAAATAAAGGACTGCTCCGGTGTATGTGCCGGGCAGTCCTTTATGTAGTCCGTTATTTGATACGACAGGTGTTACCAGCCGAGAACGTATGCGAAAATTAGAGGTGCAACGATGGTTGCATCAGATTCTACGATGAAACGAGGGGTGTCTTTTGACAGTTTGCCCCAAGTGATTTTTTCATTGGGAACTGCTCCTGAGTAAGAGCCGTATGAAGTGGTAGAGTCTGAGATTTGGCAGAAGTATGACCAAAGTGGAACATCAGGCCACTCAAGGTCCTGAGCCATCATAGGAACAACGCAGATAGGGAAGTCACCTGCAGTACCACCACCGATCTGGAAGAAGCCTACACCTTCGCCACCACAGTTTTCACGATACCATTCGGTAAGGAAAATCATGGTTTCTATACCGTTTTTAATCATACTGGTTTCGTATTCTCCACGGATACAATGTGCTGTGAAAATGTTTGCTGTGGTGCAATCTTCCCATGCGGGAACTACGATAGGAATATTTTTTTCGCAAGCTGCAAGTACCCAGCTGTCTTTAGGGTCGATTTCATAGTATTGTTCGAGAACTCCGCTACGAAGAAGTTTGTAGATTACTTCCCAGGGGAAGAGTCTCTCTCCTGTAGCTTTCATTTCGTCCCAAACCTCTACAAGGTGTTTTTCAAGACGTCTGAATGCCTCTTCTTCAGGAATACAGGTATCAGTTACTCGGTTCATGTGGTTTTCAAGCAACTCATGCTCCTGTTCGGGAGTAAGGTCGCGGTAGTTTGGAACTCTTTTGTAGTGAGAGTGTGCTACCAGGTTCATTATATCCTCTTCGAGGTTGTTTGCAGAGCATGATACGATGGAAAATTTGTCTTGGCGGATCATTTCAGCCAAAGAGATTCCAAGTTCTGCAGTACTCATTGCGCCGGCCATTGCCAACATCATTTTTCCACCTCTGTTCATCAAGTCTTCGTATGCTTTTGCAGCATCTACCAGAGCGGCAGAGTTGAAGTGACGATAATGATGAGTGATAAATTTAGAAATAGGTCCTTTTTCCATATTATTTTGTGTTGTTTATAATTGTTATCCTATAACTGTGCAAATTTACCAAATTTTGATAAATTTGCAGATTATTTAATGAAAATCTGATATGTTTGAAAATTTAACCGATAAATTAGAACGGTCGTTTAAGATTCTTAAGGGACAGGGTCGTATCACTGAAATCAATGTTGCAGAGACACTTAAAGAAGTAAGAAGAGCGTTGCTTGACGCCGATGTGAGTTATAAGATTGCCAAGTCATTCTGTGATGAAGTGAAGCAGAAGGCAATAGGACAAAATGTCCTTACTGCTGTTCGCCCTGATCAGATGATGGTTAAAATCGTGCATGATGAGTTGACGGCGCTCATGGGTAGTTCCGCTTCAGATATAAATGTGAAAGGTAAGCCTGGTATTGTTTTAGTTTCCGGTCTTCAGGGTTCAGGTAAAACTACCTTCTGCGGAAAGTTGGCTTTGAACTGCAAAAATAAACGGGGTCTTAAGGTTATGCTTGTTGCAGGTGACGTTTATCGTCCTGCCGCTATTGACCAATTAAAGGTTCTTGCAGATCAGGTGGGTGTGTATGTTTATACCGAAGATGGGGTTAAAGATCCTGTAGGTATTGCCAAGAATGCTATCCGTTACGCCGAAAAAGAGGGATATTCATTGGTTATCGTCGATACAGCAGGACGTTTGGCTGTAGATGAACAGATGATGGATGAGATAGCGGCAGTCAAAGCTGCTATCAATCCAACAGAGACCCTTTTCGTGGTCGATGCAATGACCGGTCAGGATGCTGTTGAGACTGCTAAGGCATTTAACGACAGACTTGATTTTGATGGTGTTGTTCTTACCAAGATGGATGGTGATACCAGAGGTGGTGCAGCCCTCTCTATTAAAGCTGTTGTAAACAAACCTATCAAATTTATCAGTGCAGGTGAGAAGATGGAGGCATTGGATATATTCCATCCTTCGCGTATTGCTGATAGAATTCTGGGAATGGGTGACGTTGTCTCTTTTGTGGAGAAGGCTCAAGAGCAGTTTGATGAGGAAGAAGCTCGTAAATTGACTAAAAAATTGGCTAAAGACCAGTTCAATCTATGGGATTTCTACCAGCAGATTCAACAGATTAAGAAGATGGGAAATATCAAGGATTTGGCTTCTATGATTCCGGGAGTAGGTAAGGCGTTGAAGGATGTTGATATCGACAATAGTTCGTTTAAAGGGGTAGAGGCGATTATTTTAGCGATGACTCCTGCTGAAAGGGAAAATCCTGCAATTATAAACGGCTCTCGTCGCAAGAGAATTGCCGATGGTAGCGGAACTACAATTGCTGATGTGAATCGTCTTCTGAAGCAGTTTGAAGGAACTCGCAAAGTTATGAAGACTGTAGCTTCGGGGGGTATGAAGAATATGATGAAGAATGCCCGTAAAATGAAAAGAAGATAATTCCCTTAAAATATTCACAATATGATATTATTAAATGGTAAAGAGACTGCTAATGCCATTAAACAGGATATAGCAGCTAAAGTTAAAGAGATGGTGGAAAGAGGGGAGAGGGCTCCTCATCTTGTTGCAATTATTGTTGGTGAAGATGGAGCCAGTAAGACCTATGTTGCCAATAAAGAGAAGAATTGCCAGCAGGTAGGTTTCCGATCTACCGTTTTGAGCTTTCCGGCAGATATTACAGAAGAGGCTCTTCTTCAGAAGGTTGCAGAGTTGAATAACGATGATGAGGTGGATGGATTTATCGTTCAGTTACCCCTTCCAAAACATATTGATGAAGATAAGGTAATTAATGCGATCTCTCCTAAGAAGGATGTCGATGGTTTCCATCCCAGCAATGTTGGAAGAATGGTGTTGGCTGAAGAGGCTTTTGTGTCAGCTACTCCATACGGTATTATGTTGCTTTTGGAACATTATGGTATAGAGACTTCCGGTAAACATTGTGTCGTTTTGGGTAGAAGTAATATAGTTGGTCGTCCTATTGCCAATCTTCTTTCCCGCAAATCTTTACCTGGGGATTGTACTGTGACTTTGTGTCATAGCCGTACAAAAAATATCGAGAAATTTACCAAGGATGCTGATATTATCATTGCTGCAATCGGAGTTCCCGAATTCCTGAAAGGAGATATGGTGAAAGAGGGTGTTGTGGTAGTGGATGTGGGTATCACTCGGGTTCCCGCCGATAATGAAAAAGGTTATAGAATTGTTGGAGATGTGGAGTTTGAATCGGTTGCTCCTAAAGCTTCATATATTACTCCTGTACCGGGTGGTGTGGGACCTATGACTATTATTTCATTGATGAAGAATACCTTCAGAGCCAGAGAATTAAAATTGAAAAAATAAAGGGTGTTATGAAAAAACTATTTTTTATCTGTATGATGGCTCTTGTCTTGTTTTCCTGTAAAGAGTCAGATGACTATGTTGTCGTAGGAGATAAAATACCTTCATTTACTCTCTCTTCAGAGGTATATGGTACCGTTTCAAGCCAGGAATTGGAAGGAAATGTTACCATGTTGTTCTTTTTTGCCACATGGTGCGGCCCTTGTCAGGATGAATTGGCAGCTATCCAACAGAGGCTTGTTCCTATGTTTGAGGGAAGAGATAATTTCAAACTTTTGGTTGTAGGTCGTGAACATACTGACACCCAGCTTTCTGAGTATAATGAAGTTAAAGGGTTTACCTTTCCTCTCTATCCGGATGTCGACCGTCAGGTCTATTCTAAATTTGCCAAGCAAACGATTCCTCGAGCTTATCTTATAGACAAAGATGGCAAGGTGGTAGATTTTGCAGCAGGTTATGATAAGGACCATTTTGATTCTATGTGTGATAAAGCACTGGAACTTTTGTAATATATGAGTAATGGCCATGTTTTAGTGAAGAAATATGGCCGGTTGTGAGTTTAAAAGGATCTCGGCCACGTTTAGGGTATTAAAACGTGGCCTGTTTTCCATACCTTTTCCATTTTTTAGTAAATTTACGTATTTACCGATTAGTAGTTTAAATTTAACAAACCTTAAATGGCTCTTATGAAATATATTAAAGAATTTGCAATTATGACGGTCGGATTGGCCGTTTTCGTTTTTGGTTGGGTGGCATTTTTGAATCCCCATGAAATTACCGGTGGAGGAATAGCCGGTTTGGCTTCTGTCATCCATTACGCTTTTGATTTTATTCCTATTTCTTATGCAAAATTTGCGATAGATGCTATTTTGCTGATATTTGGATTTATTGTCCTCGGTAAGGGATTTGGAGTTAAAACCATCTATTGTGTGGTGATGAGTTTTGTCCTGTTTCACTTTATGCCGATGATTCCCGGTATAACTGAAATTTCAGCAGGAATAGCTGATAACCTTATCAATTCTGCTATCGGAGGGGCTTTTAGTGGTATCGGTATCTCTATAATCATAACCCAAGGTGGAAGTACCGGTGGAACTGACATTATTGCGCTCACTATCAATAAGTATAAGAATATTTCCCCGGGTCGTATATATTTGGTTTGTGACTCTATAATTGTAATATCTGTATTGCTGTTGCCTGAGAAGACATTGGCTGATGTGGTGTATGGTTACATTGAGATTATCGCTTTCTCTTATACAGTTGATATGGTGATGACTGGTTCTCAACAATCTGTTCAAACGATGATTTATTCTACCAGAAACGATGAAATAGAGTGCGAACTTAAGAATATATCAATTGAGGCTAACAGTAATATCCGTTCTATACAGTGGGTTATAGACCAGGACAAGAAGATGCTTATGGTAGTAAGTCGCAAAAACTATTCCGGTAAAATTGCAAAGGTGGCAAAATCTATTGACCCTGATGTCTTTATGATGACAGCCCCTGTAACTGCTGTTTATGGTCTTGAAGCAAAAAAACAATAATTACGAATAGGTACCTTATTAAATAAAACAACTATGGCAAATCGGGTAATTGATTTGATAAAGAACAACAAGTATAAATGGGAGTTTGAAAATATTGGTGGAACATCCCGTGTATGTATCACAAAAGGTGAAGATATCAAACATCTTAGTGAACTTGATATTAAGATGTGGACTGTCCTCTCTTGTCCTGTAACTGGGTTGGAAATAGAGGATAAGAGTCTGTCGTATATAGATTCTGATTCTGATGGCAAGATTAGGGTTCAGGATATTCTGACTACTGCCCAATGGATAACAGGGGTGATAAAAGATGCCGATTTGCTCCTTACTAAAAGCGATTCTTTTGATATAGATAATTTTAATGTTGAGTCTGCTGATGGTAAAAAATTGTATAATTCGGCAAAAGAGATTCTGCATAATTTAGGAAAGGATGGTAAAACAATCAGTGTTGCAGATACAAAGGATATAGCTGCAATATTTGCAAAAACCCGTTTTAATGGGGACGGAGTGATTACTGAGGATTCTCCTGAGGATGATGCACTCAAAAATACCATTGCTTCTATAGTAAAAGTGCTTAGAGGTGTCACCGACAGAAGTGGTAAGGTCGGTATCAATGCAGAGATGGTCGAGAATTTCTATAAAGCTGCTGCAGAGTATGTTGCTTGGTGTGATTGTGCTGTAGCTCCCCCTTTTGGAGCAGATACTGAAGGCACTTTGGCAGCATATAATGCTTTGGATGCAAAGATTAAAGATTTCTTTTTGCGTTCAAAACTTGCAAAGTTTACCCCTGAAAGTGCCGCTAAACTTGATGTGCAGGTAGCTCAGATAGAGAACATCAGTTCTGCTAATTTAGTAGAGAAGGGAGCAGAGATAGCTTCGTATCCTATTGCCCGAATCAATGGTGAAGGAAACATAGATTTGACTTCTGCTATAAATCCGGCTTGGTCTGCTCAGTTTGAACTTATCAGAAAAGTGGCAATACCGGCCGATGCTAACTCCCTCACAGAACAAATGTGGAGTGAGATTGGGGCAAAATTCTCCGAGTATACAAAATGGCAAAATGCAAAGGTGGGAACTTTAGTTGAACCTCTTGGGGTCGATGCTGTCAGATCTATCCTTAACCTTTCCCAAAAGGATGCGATTCTGGACTTGATTGCACAAGATTTGCAACTCAAGGAGGAGGCAGAAAGTATTGAAGCGGTCGATAAATTTATCCATATCTATAGAGATTTCTACAGATTGCTCAGGAACTTTATTACTTTCCATGATTTGTACGATAAGGATCCTCAGACTAAAGCTATTTTCCAGGCCGGAACTTTGATAATCGACCAGCGTGCTTGTAAATTCTGTATTAAAGTGACAGATATGGCAAAGCATAATACATTTGCCCCGGCGAGTGGAATGTTTTTGGTGTATTGTGATTGTACAAGTAAGGTTAGTGCTGCAAAAACTCAGATTGTGGCTGCTGTAACAGTTGGTGATATAGGGGATTTGGTCGTTGGCAAAAATGCAATTTACTATGACAATGCAGGTAAAGAGTGGGATGCTGTCATTACAAAAATTATAGATAATCCTATCAGTATAGGTCAGGCTTTCTGGTCTCCATACCGTAGGATAGCAAAAGTAATTGAAAATCTGATTACTAAAAATGCAGCAGATAAAGATGCAAAGATGATGAAGGATATGACAGATAAAATTAATACTGCTCCTGCTGCTTCAGCTGCCGCTGATCCAAAAGCTGCAACTCCGGCTCCATTTGATATAGGTAAGTTTGCCGGTATTATAGCTGCCTTAGGTATGGCTATAGGGATGATAGGTACTGCAGTAAGTTCTATTTTTGAAGATTTGGTTAAGTTGGGATGGTGGCAGATGCTGATTCTATTCTTTGGTATTATATTTATCATTTCGGGTCCTGCTATGGTTATGGCTTGGATGAAACTTCGCCGTAGAAATATTGCTCCTCTACTCAATGCAAATGGTTGGGCAATAAACGCTTCATCGAAGATTAGTATTCCATTTGGAGAAACTTTGACAGATGTCGCTAAATATCCTAAATTGAAACTGAAAGATCCTTATGCCCGTAAAGGAATGGCTCCTTGGAAGAAATGGATGATTTCACTTGTTTCGTTAGTGGTGGTATTGGTCACTTTATGGTTGGTTAACCTGCTATCGTGGGCTAAATTACCTTCTCCTCTTAAGTATTTCAATAAGGAGGAAGTTGTTGAGGTAGAGATAGTAGAAGGTACTGAATGTGCCTCAAGTACTGATACATTGGATGTAGTCTCTCCTGTTGTGGAACAATAACTGTGTAAATACCATTAAATCGGATATATCTGTGCCCCTGTGAACTCAATCAAGTCTGCAGGGGCTATTTTTATTTGCAGACCTCTTACTCCGGCACTTATATAAATGTAGTCGTGAAGGAGTGCACTTTCATGTATAAATGTAGGAAATGGTTTTTTCATCCCAATAGGGGAGCATCCGCCGCGAATGTAACCAGTGTTGGGTAGAAGTTCTTTAACGTGAAGCATCTGAGAACTTTTATTCCCCGAAATTTTTGCAGCGATTTTCAGGTCCACTTCAAAATTTCCTGGGATAACGCATACGAACAGCCCTGTCTTATCACCTCTGAGAACCAATGTTTTAAATACTTGTTCGATGTTTTCACCCAATTGTTCTGCAACATGTTCGGCAGCAAGGTTGCTTTCGTCCACTTCGTAGGGGACAAGTTCGTATTTGATGCCTGATTTGTCAAGAAGTCTGGCGGCGTTTGTTTTTTCAATTTTATTCATAATATCAAAGATACGAAGAATAATCCTAAGAGTGGATGCGAATTTCTGAAATATTAGTTCCCATTATCTGGGGTTTGATAAGATTTGTGGTTTCTGTATCTGCTGTTTTTTTACTCTTTTTATGTCACAAAATTGATTTATTGGCAGTATATTTGTGAAGTAAAATTTACAAATTATAGATAACCTAAGATAATTATATGATTATGAATAAATTAATAGTGAAATCAAGATTTATCTTTTTCGTACTGATTACTTTATCTTTAACATCTTGTTCGCTGGCTCAAATCTATTATACCGATATTTCTGCTATTGGAAATGGTAATAATGATAATAATGATAATTCTTTTTATGTAGCTCCCAGCGAAGATATAGAATATGATTATCTGGAATATAACGAATATATGTCTGTTCTCTCTGATAGATTGGAGCAGTTGGGATATACTCGGGCGGGAGATGGACATGCTGATTTGAAAGTGGAGCTCAAGTATAATATAGGGGATAGATTTTTAGTAACGACCACTGATCAGGTGAAAACTGTATCTGAGGTTAAAGAGGATAAGGAACAGACATTTAAAGGTGATACTACTATCACTAAGCAGTTGCTTTCGACAACAACTCACTCGATGGAGCATTTGTATGCAATACCTGTATATCTGGAAATTTCTGCAATTAATACAATTACCAATCTTCCTCAGTGGAGGGTAAAAGTGGAAAGTGTTGTGGAAAATAGGAGTCAGGTCCACGAAATGATGATCTGGATGATAAATGCTTCCCAATGGTTTATAGGAAAGTCATATAATGGAAGGGCTATGGTTGGTATCGGTAGAGACTTGGAGGAGTACTTTGGACGTAAGTATAATCTATATGGAATAAGGAAAGTTCAATCCATATATTATAAAAATTATGATGTGATTTTAAGGGAAGTTCAATAAATTCCTGCAAAGTTCTTTATAAAACATTCCTTGAGTGGAACTCTTTTGCTATAGCAATGGAAGTATCATTATGCTATTGTTGGAGTTTCTGCAAATGGCATAGTGTGAGATTTCCATTTTCATCGCGTAGATGCATCCCGTTTCCGAGACAATATCTGAACCATTTACATTTTCCGCAGAGGTCTTTGTTCATCCAATCGCGATTACGATATGGTTCAAACCGCTCTTCCCATACCTCTATAAAATCGTCACGATAGATATTTCCTTGCTTAAAATCGGAACGGATGCTTGTACAAGCAGATATCGAACCATCAATTAGGACAGATGCAACGGATAGTCCTGCCTGGCAAGTGTATAGATGATCTCTTACATAGCCTTCGTACTCTCCAAGAAATCCTTCACAGCCATAACTGAGGTTTATTCTTCCTTCTTTACGGGTCTTTTTGATAAATTCCATTACTCCCCTAAATCGCTCATTAGAGAGTTGCAGTTCAGGGTCGTTAGCGGCCCTTCCGTTAGGGAAAACAGTGAAGATTCTCCAATCTTTGAGCCCTAAGGAGATGAGGTACTCTTTGAAATCCTCAAGTGACTCGTAATTTCTATTGTTGGCACAAGTGACCACATCAAATTTAATGGAAGGCTCTTTGGCTAAAATCTCTATGGCTTTCGTTGCACACTGAAATGATAGTTCGTCTCCTCTCATCCAATTGTGGTCTTGTTCAAAGCCATCCAGACTGATTGTTAGTGAATGGATTCCTGATGCGAGCAGTTGATCTATTTTTTTTGGGGTCATCAATCTTCCGTTTGAAACCATTCCCCAGGGAAATTCCATGTCATAAATGGCCCTTCCACATTGAATAAGATCTTCTCTTACAAGAGGCTCTCCTCCTGAAATTATCACCATTATTTTATGGGAGTCATATCTCTCTTTTATCCTGACAAGAACTTTTCTGAAATCTTCAAATGGCATGTCGGGGTGCAATGACGATGTTTTACAATCGCTTCCGCAATGTCTGCACTTGAGATTGCATCTTAGGGTACATTCCCAAAATAGTTGTGTCAGCGGATGGCTCTGTTGAAATTCCTTTATCAATTGCCGCTGAAGTTCCAGAGCAAGGCGTTGTTTGATAGAGATAGAACCCATTTTATTCTTGTTGTGATATTTCCTTAAGTTCTATCAGTACATCAGAAGAGTAGGTTCCATTATCCCATGACCCTGTTCCCTGTTCGGTATTTTGCAGGGATATTTCAACTACTTTTTCAGGGTAGTTGCCATCACTTTGCGTGTCGAGGTCTCTTACCTTGACAAACATTACATCGTTGGGAAATCCGTTACCATAGAGTGTGAATTCTCCATTAGTATTTACAACGGTAGAGTCCATTGGATATTTCTCAGGAGTATTCTTTCCATTGTTGTATCTGACTTCATGCAGTGTAACACTTACACCGGTTACGGCATTTCTGGTATCGGCATCAATTACTTTTCCTTTAACTTCAAATTCTGCGTGTGGAACACCGTATTCACATTTTATCGTTTCGCAACTGTTGATAGAACATCCTGTCATAGATATTCCAAGTAGGCCGAACAACCATTTTGAGAAATTTAAAATATAACGTTTCATGATGCTGGTATTTTATGTGTGATTTTTATTTGTTAAACTGCCAGGCAAAACCCATACTTATGCCCCAATTTTGATTAGTTTCCCGGAGATTCAGATCAGCCGAAATGTCAAGTTGAAATCTCCTGGCAATGCTCCAGTAGAACCCGAAATCTACGGCGTAATTGTTATCTGTCGGACCAATGTTATTATAACTTTCTGCAAATATTCCTATTTTATCGGTGATGTCAGCTCCCACGCTGGCGGCTAAAAATAACGAGGGGTATGGGTTTGAACCATCCCATTGTGTACCGATATTATAACATATATAAAGCCATTCGGTTATGAAATTTTCGAAAAGGAGGTATAATGATGGGGCAAGTGCTTGGGTTCCATACTCTTTTGTGGCAGTTCCTGGGATTGAAAGATCTGCCATGACAGAGATGGCAGGAATCGCTCCACGACCTTCAAAACAACTTATTTTTGTACCTATATTAACTCCGGTAAATGCCGTTTTATAAGTGTCGTAATTGAAACTTCTATCGAGAATACCATCTCCACCTATTCTTAATTCTGTATTTTGAAATAATCCAAATCTTAATAGTGTATTGCTGAAGGTGAATGTACTACTTGACGGGGTGCAGTTATATCCGAAACCTTGCTCTATTTGCAATACATTGTGCCCTACGATGCCGGGACCGGTTGCAACCCCGGGACGGTCAGCTGTAAATGGAACTTCTTCTTGAGCTGAGATTGTTAATATGCCGATAAGTAGAGATATTAATATAGTTATAGTTTTTTTCATAAATCCTCTAGGTTTGGCCTTATATTATCTATGATGCAATATTAGAAAAAATGTTGCAAACATCTGCCGATTAATGGACATTAATTTCGTATATTATAGTACAGCTATTTAATCTCAATTAATGCAATATCGCTGCGTGTACCTATTCTGAATGGGGGTCCCCAAAGGGAAATACCACTGGATACCCAGACGTGAGAATTCTTCCATTTGCGGTAACCATGGCTTTGTGCGTACATATTTTTTACAATTATATTCAATGGCCAAACTTGCCCATTGTGGGTGTGTCCGCAGATCATAAGATTAACCCCAAGTGAGTCACCGATGTGAATTTCCCGAGGTTGATGGTCCAAGACGATTGTCCCTTTTTGTGACGGATATCTTGAAAGCAGTTCTTCAAGTGATGCTCTGGAACTATTGGACCAATCGTCCCGTCCTATTATGGTAAACCCGTTATCAATTGTAACAGCACTATCTCTTAGCATTGTAACATTTGTTTGTGCTAAGTATTTGCTACATTCCTCAATAGAACTTATGTACTCATGATTTCCGGGGGCGAGATATATTGGAACGGTTATTCTTGATAGTTCATCTGCAAATGGGGCTTCCCATAGCGGTTTTACACTATTATCAATCATGTCTCCGGCGATGAGTACTATATCAGGTCTGAGAGAGTTTATTTTGTTGATATATTTTCTGAGCATTTTCGGACCGGTTCCGTAACCTAAATGGACATCACTTATGGCCACTATTCTGAGAGGGTCATTGTTTGGACTGCTGTTGGAGAATGTCAATTTTAGTTCCTCCGTTTTTGGATTGCGGTAGTTGATATTTCCAATAACAAGAATAGCTGTAGTTAATGCAATTGCGTACCAGAATCTTCCTGTGAGTTTTGGAATGATGATGTGAAGTATGTCAAAAAACACAAGGGCAAGTACCATATAGAGAAGGAATACTAACCATACTGATCCTATGTGAAAAAGAATGCGAGGAAAAATGTCAGGAACTCTGCAATTGCTTATACCAAAGGATATGAATAGGGAAAAGGCTGTAAACCAAAATAATATCCCAAATATCCATTTGCCCCAAAGGGGGATTTGTGTCAGAACTTGCATAGATCTCCAGAACAGATATCCATTTCCTGCAAGGTATATAATAGGTAAAATTGTAAAAATAAGTTTCATTATTAATTATTTTTTTCAAAGTTAACTATATTTTCAATATGCAAACAGTATGGTGCACAACTTCTCTTCAATGAACATTCATCACTCAAAATTTTATAATAAACTCTCACATTTCCATCATTATCAGATGCAAAATGTCCGCAATTGTAAAAACTTCACATAGCAGATAGATTTTCTTAAAGGAAGTTTTAAAATCCTCTTTTTAAACGTGGTATTTGTAGAAGTCCCCTCAACTATCTCAGGATTTGGGAAACCTCTGTCAGATTTTACCCAAAGGGCAATGGTGATATAAAAGTGAGCCCTGCTATTCTCACGAACGGCAGGGCTCCTCAAACTTAGTTCTTTTCTTTAACTATAAATGTTTGGTTCTGTCTATTTTGTTAATGTAACTTCTATAAGTCCAGCTGTTGTAGATTGAAAATAAACATCTTTTGCCTCAATACCGAGTAGGTATCCCCCTGTACCCGGATTGCTGTTAGTCGTCTTAGTTAAAGCTATGTCATTTACTTTTATTCCTGATACAGAGTAACCTGCCGGAACGTCAATAAGATTCATATAAACGTGAAGGTATTCAATCTCGTTGATAGGGATAGGCATACCAGGTTTCAATTCCAAATCTTCGCCCTTATCATCCAATATTGCCAGATGAACTGAAACTTTGTAAGAATTCTCACTGATTGTTTCTTTTTTGATATTGCTAAAACGGAAAGTAACCGCGTCTGTAATTCTGGTATCTCCTTCAAAAACAGAGTACTTGGTAATCTGCGGATTTAGACCTACGATAGTAGACAGTTCCTTTCCAGTACTAACACCTATGTAACTGCCATAGAAAAAGTTTTTGGTCCTAACATAATCTTTGTAATCAGCATAAGTAACAGCAAACGGACTGAACGACTTGGTGTAAATTGTCAAAACACCTGTAGCAGAATCGTAATTGTAGGTTTGGTCAGCTTTTGTGTCTGCCTGAGTCAAATCAGTTCCATTGTGTGTAACGCTGGAGATAATCTTTCCAGGGCCTACGTTCATTGCCACTTCATAGATAGTGGTTCCATCGCTGCTCACCTGTGCATCATTTTTATACATGGTAAGGTTAAAAGAAACACTTGTTTCCCCTGTTGTAGGGTCAGTAGTTGTATTTTCATCGC
Organism: Bacteroidales bacterium; assembly: GCA_017501525.1. Lineage (GTDB taxonomy): Bacteria > Bacteroidota > Bacteroidia > Bacteroidales > UBA932 > Coprenecus. Next base: position 46,796 of record JAFVWT010000005.1, read on the forward strand.
TTACCTCAATTTTATATTCATCACCCTCCGATGTAACTGATGCAGGGACGGTAACCTCTATATTTCCGCCATCAAGCACAACTTCAGTGTTGTTTGCTGGAACTGTGACTGTGTTTGATTTAATGAGTTTGTTATTCTCAATAGTCACATTAGTTCCATCAGTAACTTTAATATAGTCAGCATCAGTTCCTTGATAATCTATGATAGTATTGTCCTTAATTACAACAACAGCATCACTATTGTTCAACGAAGCACGAACAAAACGTTCTTCACCTGAAACAGAAGTATTTCCTGTAATAGTAATATTACCTGTGTAAGTTTTATCTGGATGATATGTAACATCACTAGTAATGAGCATATCGCGTGCTTTTATACCCTTGAAAGTATTATCAGTGATAACCAAATTATGCATTGCACGAGATTCAATCACTTGGTAAGCTCCGATAACTTCGCATCCTGAGATGGTAAGATTCTTCACTCCGGCAGTCATTACATACTCGCCTGTGGCCTTATCACTTAGTTCCTTATATCCTGAAATCTGTTGGAATACGAAACGGTTATTATTATCAGCATCGGTCATTTTACAACCAACGATATTAAGACCATCTATACCTAGAGCAGAACCTTTAGAACCTTCAAAATTAAATACAGTTTGCTTACCACTAAAGGTTACACCTTCTACTTTAAGATTATTGATATCTATATAACTTGCACCACTACCAGGAATCCAACCAACTTGAAAATCAAATCCGTCAACTATAGCACCTTCAGCACCAATAATGGTCAAATTTTCTATTCTTCTATACTTCTCATTTCCTGGAGCATCTCCACCGGCATCAGTAATATCCACAACTGTACTTGAAGAATTCTTGCGGAAAATCAAAGTACCATAGTTCACTCCCGCAACAAGTCTGATAACATCACCAGATTTAGCATTATCAAGAGCAGCCTGTGCAGCAGCAGTATTTTCAACTACCCAACTATTGTTATCATCAGAAACATTGTCACCATTTTCATCAACAAATCTATCATCAACAACAACATTGAAATCAGTGGTTGATGAAATAAGATTACCTACGATGTTGGTTCTGTAGTTTTCTCTTACAGGAACGTTGGTAAATTTATGGTTGATTGATTGGTTATTGCTCAAAGTAATAGTAGCATCAACAGTAATCAAAGCCTGATCATCACCAACGATTGGAAGATAATCCATTGAAACATACTCATAGTCTTCACCTGCAACCTTAATTGTTTGATCTAAAGGAAGATATGTTGAAACAGTATAATTATCCTCAGCAATAAAAGTATATACTTTTTCCTTATTTGCTTCGGTAACTGTACCAAAACCACTTACAGTATTAAAATTATCAGCAATACCTTTTACCTTTATCACAGAACTTTGCAAAGTAAAAGTTCCTGCATTATTTGTCAAACTACCTGCGGTTGTTCCCAAGTTCAATTGAGCAAAAGGACGTCTAAGGGTTACAGGTTGTGAAGTTCCTGTTGGTTGGAAATTATCCCAATAATAGAAGAACGCAGCACCAGCGTCAGTATTGTGATAATTCTTATTCATAGGGATATTCACAAGATCAAAATTATACTCATTGTTTACCTTTTCAGATGACACATAATTGTCGCCAACTTGTGCCCAGAAGACAACATCATACAATTGACCTTGTATAAGATTTAGCTGGACCGTTGCTTTACCTTCTGAAACCTCTGCAACTGTTCTATAAATAGGTGTTGCGTCATTTGCGGAAGCATCAGCATAAACTGCTACAAACAATTGGTTAACATTAGCAGCCGAACCTAGTGTAGGATCAGCTTTAGTTCCCATAGCGTCGGGAAGTTGTACAGTAAAAGTTGTAGGGCCTGCGATTTGAGGCTCAACAATACTTTCCTGACACGAAGTAGCAAACAGCCCTGCTGCCAATGCTACTAATGAAAGAAAATACTTTCTCATAAAATCTTGATTTTAAATTAATAATAAGGTTAAATTAAATATGTATAATAAATAATGTCACACAATTCTGCTGTTAGAAACAAATTCACAAACTCCAAGTTCCATCTTACAAACCGTTCTTAAGTGGTAGCACTATTAATTATGAAAAGTATTGAAACCA
>JAFVWT010000006.1 GCA_017501525.1 Bacteroidales bacterium
CGTGATGGGCGAAACTTTTCTATCCCCCAACCCCCATCGGGGGCTACTGGGGTCGCGAGTTCGAGCTATAAAATAAAAAAAGAGGTTCCAGATATATCTGAAACCTCTTAGAGCGGAAAACGAGGCTCGAACCCACGCTTCGCGTGATGGGCGAAACTTTTCTATCCCCCAACCCCCATCGGGGGCTATTGGGGTCGCGAGTTCGAGCTATAAAATAAAAAAGGTTCCAGATATATCTGAAACCTTTTAGAGCGGAAAACGAGGCTCGAACTCGCGACCCCAACCTTGGCAAGGTTGTGCTCTACCAACTGAGCTATTTCCGCGTTTTGGGATTGCAAATATAGAGCTTTTTTTTCAAATGCAAAAAAATATTTCATTTTTTCTCACATTCGCTGAAAAATAGCTAAAACACAATCTGGGTTTTCCTGTAAAATTCAAAGTTAATATCCTGTTTTACAGCCGTTAGGATGTACTTATTATTATTCTATCCTGCACATTGCAAAATAGCCCCAGAAGTTCTTTGTCTAACTTTTGGGGCCATTTCATATTTATTTCGAGTGAGTACCCTGTTCCTTTAAATTGAAGTTTCGAATTCTTTCAAGAAACGGACATCATTCTCAAAGTAGAGTCGGAGGTCTTTAACCTGCCATTTGAGCATCGCTATACGCTCAACACCCATTCCAAATGCAAATCCGGTATATTCGTTAGGATCGATACCGCAAGCTGATAATACATTGGGGTCAACCATTCCCGCACCCATAATTTCCAACCAACCTGTTCCTTTACAGATGTTACATCCTTTTCCTCCACAGATGTTGCAGCTGATATCCACCTCTGTGCTTGGCTCGGTAAAGGGGAAATATGAAGGACGCATCCTTATTTTAGTATCGGGGCCAAACATCTCTTTCACGAAAAGAAGAATAGATTGCTTCAAATCGGCAAAAGAGACACCTTTATCTATATACAACCCCTCAACCTGATGGAAGATACAGTGGGCACGAGCAGAAATTGCCTCATTTCTAAAGACTCTGCCCGGGCAAATTACCCTTATCGGAGGTTTCTGAGTCTCCATCGTCCTGACCTGAACTGAACTGGTATGAGTTCTTAGCAAGATTGGGTTCACTCCATTTGAAATGAAGAATGTATCCTGCATATCGCGGGCAGGGTGCTCCGGCGGGAAATTCAATGCCTCAAACACATGATGATCATCTTCAATTTCAGGACCCTCAGCCAGAGAATAACCCAACTTCTTGAAAATGGAAATAATTTCCTCGCGGGTAATTGAAATAGGGTGACGTGACCCCAATTCAAAAGTATCTCCTGGCATTGTCATATCAAATGAGCACTCAGATGCCCCGGCTGAATCTTCAAGATTCTGACGAAGCTCCTCTATCTTTGCTGTAGCAGCATTTTTAAGTTCATTAAGTCTGCGTCCAAACTCTTTTTTACTTTCAGCAGGAACATTTCTGAACTCCTCGAATAGTTTGGTAACCTCACCTTTCTTACCTAAAAGGCGGACTCTGAGCTGCTCAACCTCCTGAGCAGTTTTAACCTGCACTTCTTGTATTTCCTTTAGAAGTGTATCTATAAGATTAATCATATTGTAAACTGTACTTATAACCCTTTACTACCATTGAACTTCTTTACGCGACAAAGGCATTGTCATACAACGGGCTCCACCACCGCCACGAGGAAGTTCCGAACCCTCAATAGTCACGACACATTTCTTGTCTCCCTCAATAGTTGCACGACCCTCTATAATATCCCAAGCAGGGATAATCTCAAAACCATGATTTGCCAACTCATCTAATGTATGAGTATTACGGGCGTATGAGATAACCTTGCCTGGAGCAAAAGCAAAGAAGTTGGCACCACTATGCCATTGTTCTCTCTCCTGATCCCACTCGTCAGCTTTACCACCGCAAACAACAGGTTCAAGATCCATTCCCAAACCTTTAAGAGCAGAAAGAATATTTGCGACACTGCTGATTTTAGTGATTTTACCATTATCTATAACAATGTGGATGGTCTGATACTGGTTGTCTCCAAGAATAAGAGGTTCAAACACCATACATTTGTTTTTATCCAACATTGTGAAGACCATATCCAGATGGATGAACGATTCAGGAGTATGAGGAAGTTGCTGCACAATGATATGGCGGCGGCCCTGAGGAGCGATAGCGCTCAATCTTGAAGCAAGAAAATCTATACCTTGTGAACTGGTCCTGACACCATTTCCAATTAGAAGAACATCTTCACGAGCAATGAGAATATCTCCACCCTCCATAAACAAATTGGGGTTAAGTGGGGTATGATCATATGCATCAATAATACCACAGGTAAACTCACCGCTTCCTTTATAGATAGCCTGCATAATCAAAGACTCCCTCATTCTCACTTTATTGGCCATTTTACAAATCAAAGCATTATTTCCGATAGTAACTGCAGCATCTCTGGTAAAATAGAAATTGTACAATGGGAACAATGCATAATAGTCCTCATTCAAAAACGATGTAAGAGTATTGATGCGAGCCGGCAAACCCTCAATAAGAGCTTTAGCCAATCTGGCAGAGTTCATCTCCATCAGAGTATCATAATACTCCATAACATTTTCCGTCAAACAGATCTTTTTGACAAGTTCCTCTCTTTCAATAGGATTCTCAAGAACTCTGACCAACAAATCTGTAACAGTATAAACATTCGCGATTTTCGACAAAACCCCACTTAACTGTTTATACTCCTCCTGAGCAATTGACAAGTTTAAAATATCGCTATATAAAGCCCTTTGAGCCATCTTAGGAGTCATATTTTCCACCTCAGCACCAGGGGTATGCAACAATACGGCATTCAACTGCCCTATCTCTGACTGAATATCTATCTGTAATGGTTTCTTTTCCATATATTTGATTTTATAATTTACATAAATTTAGATTTCTCATTGGCTGCCAAATCTGCAATCACCTCTTTAAACTTGCCTTCTGTTCTAGGACAAATCATAAGAACGTCATCTGTATTGACTACCATATAATTCACCAACCCTTTAACCACCAATAATTTATTTTCTTCCGAAGAAAATACGATACTATCGGATGTGGTATCTATTATTTTCTGCGGCACTCTGATAAAATTATTGTTTTCATCTTTATCCGCCTGAAGATACAAAGCCTCCCAGGTACCCAGGTCAGTCCAACCAAAGGAAGCCTGAAATACAATAACTTCCGTCGCTTTCTCCATCACACCGTAATCAATCGATATACTTGGACAATCTGCATAGAGATTATCAATGAACGATTGCTCCTGAGCAGTATAATAATATTTTTCACCCCCTTTGAAAGGTAGATAAACTTCTGGCAAATATGCCTCAAGGGCGCGACAAATAGCTTCAACACTCCAGATAAAAATACCGGAATTCCACAAAAATTCTCCACTATCTATAAAGACCTGTGCAAGATCCTTATCGGGTTTCTCGGTAAAAGTCTTCACCTTGTAGGCAACTATTCCATCTATATTATATTGGCTTGCAAGATTACTCTGGATATAACCATAACCCGTCTCTGGACGAGTAGGATCTATTCCCAATGTAAAAAGTTCATCTCTTCCGACAGCATAATTCAAAGCACAAAGGATAGTATCGGTAAACAGACTTTCATTGAAAATTATGTGATCTGAAGGGGCTACAACCATTGTCGCCTTTGGATTTCTTGACTTGATCTTGGTTGCTGCATAAGCAATACAAGGAGCAGTATTCCTTTTGTATGGTTCAAGCAGGATATTCTCAGGTGGCAAATCAGGCAACTGCTCAGATACAATATCCTTATAAGCACCTGCAGTAACAACCATTATATTTTCCTGAGGTATAATCTTAATGAAACGATCGTAGGTCATTTGCAGAAACGTTCTGCCGACCCCTAAAATATCCAAAAATTGCTTTGGCTTATGATTCCGACTCACAGGCCAAAAACGACTTCCTACACCCCCGGCCATTATCACACAGTAAAAGTTCTTATCCATAATACACATTTCATTATCTGAAGAAGAGTTCGACAATCTTAAACCTAACAATCACAAAACTCCCCTAAAAGGTAAAAAAGCATTCTCGTAAAATTCCACATTATAAGCTCCATTAGGAAGAAATAATACAGAGACTATATCAAAAACCACCTCCGAATCAATCCGGCGATCCAACACATAATAATTGGCAGCCTTAATAAGATTGTTACGTTTGGCCCTCCCGACACTCTCAAGAGGATCTACAATTGCCGGAAATGACTTTGAGCGAACCTCCACAATATGAACCATTCCCCCCTTCTCCATAATCAAGTCCACCTCCAAATGGCGATGTCTCCAATTCCTTTCCATGAGCTTGAATCCTCTCTGCAAAAGGTATTCCAAAGCAATCTGCTCACCTTCCCTACCCCTTTTTATTTTCCCTCCAACACTCTCCATTAACATCCTCTATATTACATCCTTTATGAAGACTTACAAAGATAATCAATTTTATGGGGAGTTCTAAAAATTCGCCATTAAAAAATCAACAGGATGGAGCCCAAAGTTATATCTGCCGGCACTGGGCAATTGCTGACTCGGAGAGGGAAAAGCCCTTCTCTACCCCGCACAAGAGGTATTAAGCATGAATAATTCTTTAACAATTGCTATTTCTTTTTTGCAGCCACTGCCAACAAAACGCCTAAAACAACTCCTAAAATCGCCGCAAAAAGAACCCTTAACTCACTGGGAAGAAGGAAAGTAATAGTATGAGCAGGATACCAGAAAAGAGGAATTGTCTTTTTAAATACAAATCCCCACTGCACTTTCCAATTAAGGCCCGAAATAATTTCTGACATTTTTATAGGGTGTACCAAAGCGCTCACAGAACCATTGTAGCGCGCTATATGAGTATCTGTAATTTTATGTAATGTCATAAAGACAGGTGCAAAAATCGAATTCATTGCCACCGAGACAGAGAATGCAACAAGTACCTTTTCTGCAGAGAATGGACCATCCAACATTGTAGAAGCTCCCTGCAGCCCCAGATACTCAAGGAAAATAGGGGTTCCCTTAGAAAAAATAATCATGGCCATATTAATTCCCATTCCGAGAATTCCCCAAACCACCATTCTTGGAATCATTCCAAAACCCTTAGGAAGGTATTCCCCTGAAGAGATTCTTGACCCCAGCATCTCACCCATAGTAGCAAGCACTGCAAATTTAATAAAACTCATAATCATACCATGGGCACTATTAAAAGCCTTATACCATTCATACACAGAGTCTATTAGAAAAAAAGGCAAGAAAACTGCAACTACCAGCAATATAAATCCGATATCCTGACGTTTCATAATTTTAATGATGTTTTAATAAGATAACTTCAATATAATCCCCGGGCAAAAGTCAATTTCATAGCTCCGGTCAATTTATCTCACAAAGTTATCACAAAGATTGGATATAAAAAAAGCCTGCTGTGGAAATGTACCACAACAGGCCGTTTATCAATATTCAGGCATAGTTTTTTGAGAATCGGCACATGCCAACCCCAACTATTGCCATATTCTCTATTTAAAGATATATCTCAAACTCAACTGCATCATCCAGGTAGAACCGGTACCGATAGATGAAGAGAATTCATCCTTAAGCACTTCTGTACCATTTCTCTGGAACTGATAAGTAGGTTGAGGATCTTGTCCCACACTACCTGGAGTATATCCTGAAACTTTGAGAATGTTCGCCTTATTGATAGAATAGTAGTGTCCCCAATTTTTATTGAGAAGATTACCGATATTTCTTATATCCAATCCAATCTGGATAGTATTACGCTGTCCGTTTCTGCAATTGATATAGAAATCCTGGAAAATTCTCAAATCAAAATGGTGTGACCAAGGGCCAACCAAACCATTACGTTCTGCATACATACCTTTACGATCCTTGAGATACTTACTGTTGTTTACATAGTACCAGAAGTCTTGTCTTTGCTGTTCTGCAGTATAGGTAACTACATTTTTCTGAGAATCTTCATAAGTGTAATCAGTAAATGTCAATTCATCAGGAGTCTTGGGTACATAGATAAGGTTATATGCACCACCGTCACCTACGATATTTGAGGTATAAGTGTATGAATATCTGCCACGAGGACCACCTTCATAGAACAAACTGATACCTGTTGCAAAATTTTTGGCATACTCTTTCTTATAGCTCAATGAAGCTATGATACGATGAGGCATCACATAACCAGCATATCCGAGTTCGGCATAGTTCTGACCATTTATGGTATAAGCATTATTCCAAGCTGAATATACCTGATCACCAAATCCGTCACCATAGCTCTTTGCATTACTATATGTGTAAGCAATCATACCATCAAATCCATAGAAATTGTTTTTCTCCACTTTTGCTGTAACTGAGTAATACCAGCCACCTTTCTTCTCGTTATTCAAAAGATATGCACTTCCTATTTTCGAATCATATTTTCCGCCCCAGATATATCTGTTATCGGCAAAATTATTGATGTTTGACATAACAGGGTCCTTAAGAGCGACATTGGTAATGGTTACAGGATTGATATCGTAATTGAAGATTCCTTCAACCGAGAACAATACATCACCCGGCATTCTATAATCCAAAGCGAGAGAAGATTTCCATGTTTGAGGCATCTTCAAGTCAGGAGCCATAAGGCTTATACTTGAAATTGACGCAGATGATGGAGTCACTCCATTAGGATAGATTTGATTCAATGCATCATTTCTGTTTACATAAAAATCAGGAATAACATTGGTTCCTCCTTGTACAGCGGTATAGGTATTCTGGATAACACCTGAGTCACCCGCCTGAGCTACAATCCAGACGAAAGGCAAACGGCCTGTAAACAAACCTGAACCTCCGCGAAGTACCAAATCTCTATTACCAAGAAGATCCCAATTAAAACCTACTCTGGGAGAGAACATTACCGTGGTTGAAGGAAGTTGGCGGGTATCATAATGTCCACCATTTCCTTTATAATCTGCAAAAGTTGCATTGTATACCTGCTCATTAAAATTGTAGTCCAATGAAGGATAGATAGGAAGCTCAACACGAAGACCCAACGATAGTTTGAATCTGTTGAAATTCATTTCATCCTGAAGGTATATTGAAACCTGGTGGAAATCGAATTGAGGGAATGCTTGAGAATAATCCTTATTAAATGAGTGAGTTATCGCATATTGATAAGGATTGTCAAACAATGTGTTGTTATTGATTGCATCCATCAGTTGATTCTCATCATCAAAAATAAAAGTGTAGTAACCGGCTCCAAATCTTTGGAATCCGTTCTTGGTTCTGTTCCATTCATATTGAACACCACCTAACAAATGATGACTGCCTAACACTGCTGAAAGTTCATCTGTCACAGTCACAGTATTTACATCTCTAAGGTTACCGTATGAGAAAAGTTCAGTACCGAAAGAGGTATAAATATTTTCTCCAACTACAAGATCAACAAAAGGAAACTCTCCACCTTCTGTACTACGAGGCTCATACTGATGAGAATAAGCTGCACGCAATACATTGTTCAAACGACCGTCAATAAAACGAGAGTTCAACTCTGCCACTGCAGAAGAATAGTTCTGCTCCTGAAAATAACGGGCATTTTGGAAATAGATTGCAGTAGATGCAGTACGGCTGTTTACAGTAAATCCTCTATCGCCAAGACCACTTGTAGAAGTTGAAGGGCCTGAAGGATATTTTGAGTTAGTCAAATTGTAACGGATATTCAATTTATGGTTGTTGTTGATATTCCAGTCCAAACGTGCCAAAATTTTCATTCCGGGATTTTCAGAGTTATATCCTTGATATGCACCAGGATTATATCCCCACTGATTGATAAGATAATTGGAGAGGGCATCCATAACTGGAACTGAAGGACGAGCCACTCCGTCATTTCCATTTGTATAAGGTCTATCAGAGGTAGATGCTACTCTTGAAGGTCCTGGAGAAGTATCTCTCTGCATCTCAAAGTTCAAGAAGAAGAATAGTTTGTTCTTAATGATTGGACCGCCTACTCTTGCACCCACAATCAAATGTTGCTCAGGATTCAAATTAAGAGTCTTTTCACCAACTCTTGTACCTCTGAAATCCTGATTGTAGAAATAAGAATATACTGATGCATCAAATTTATTGCTACCTGAACGGGTCACAGCATTCATTGCACCTCCAAGGAAACCGCTCTGACGAACGTCAAATGGAGTAACATTAACTGTTATCTGTTCAATAGCATCCATTGAGATTGGAGATCCTCCTGCCGGCATACTTTGACCTATACCGAAAGCGTTGTTAGAGGCAGCACCGTCAATTGTAAAGTTATTCTGACGATAAGTACCGCCACCGATTGAGGGACCGTTTCCGGAATCATAAGCTTGAGGTGTAAGTTTGATAAGTCCTTCAAGATCTCTACTGATTACAGGAAGAGAATTGATTGCTCTGCTGTCAATTGATGTAATCGCCCCTGCTCTGTCAGAGCGCATATTTGAAGAAAGACGCTCCGCAACTATGACAACTTCATCAATATTCAAGGACTCTTCTTTCAAAACTGCATCTACAACAAAATTATCAGCTAGTGCAACGTTGACACCTGTTACCTCAACCTTTTGGTATCCGAGCATTTCTATAGACACCGTATAAGGGCCGCCAGGAAGAATGTTAAGAATTCGATAATTACCTTTTCCGTCAGCAATCGAATAATACTGAGTACCCGAAGGGGTGTGGATTGCAACAACTGTAGCTCCTGCAACTCCTTCTTTATCAGCATCAGTTACTCTACCGCTAATCGAAGAGGTAGTGACCTGTGCCATCAGAGAAAATGAGGCAAAAAGACACACAGTCAACAATGCAATCTTTTTGATTGTTTGTTTCATTGGTTTGATTTTTTTTGTTAATTATATAATGGTTTGATTTTCCCAAAACACAAAATTATCATATTTTTTTGGATATTAGAATTTTTATTTTCACTTTTGCGCCCGAGTTAATGTGGAGAGATTTGATTGCTTGCAACCACACAAAAAAATGCTAAAATACAAATTTCATATAGTTAGTGTTTTTAGTTAAAATCTCTCCAAGCAATGGATGAGATTTATTTTTTTATATACAATTATATACAAAACCTTTAAATTATTATGTCATATTTATTTACATCAGAATCAGTATCAGAGGGGCATCCCGATAAAGTAGCAGATCAGATTTCAGATGCTATTCTTGATGACTTTCTAAGACAAGACCCCAATGCCAAAGTGGCTTGCGAAACATTTGTAAGTACAGGACTGGTTGTAATTGGCGGTGAAGTCAAGTCAGAAGATGCCTATGTGGACATACAGAGTGTATCGAGAAGTGTAATCGAGAAAATTGGATACACAAAAGCAGAATATATGTTTGACTCAAAGTCTTGCGGAATATTGTCAGCCCTACACGAACAATCTCCGGATATCAATCGCGGAGTGGTACAGGAAGAACAAGGAGCCGGTGACCAAGGTATGATGTTCGGCTACGCATGCGATGACACAGAGGAGTATATGCCTTTACCTATCACATTGTCCCACATTGCCTTAATTGAATTAGCCAAGATTAGAAGAGAAGAGAATTCTCCCATGCCCTATCTTCGTCCGGATGCAAAATCACAATTTACAATTGAATATGATGACGAACACAATCCTATAAGGGTACATACTTTTGTCCTCTCTACCCAACACGATGATTTTGCCGCCACTACAGACGGAGTTGCAGGGACTCTTGAAAATGACGAAGCTCTCCACCAACGCATCTACAACGATATCAAAAATATCCTGATTCCCAGAATATTATCACGTCTTCCAGAGAAAACAAAGCGTCTCTTTGACGAAAACCTCATCCTACATGTCAACCCGACAGGAAAATTTGTAATTGGAGGTCCCCACGGTGACACAGGACTCACTGGAAGAAAAATCATTGTGGATACTTATGGAGGAAAAGGAGCTCACGGAGGTGGCGCATTCTCAGGAAAAGATCCCAGCAAAGTGGACCGTTCTGCAGCATATATGGCAAGATACATAGCCAAGAACCTTGTTGCTGCCGGAATTGCAAAAGAGATTCTTGTGCAACTTTCCTATGCCATAGGAATTGCAAAACCCGTCAGCATTTATGTCAATACTTATGGAACCTCAACACTATCTATTACAGATGGTGAAATTGCAAAGAAGATAGGAGAGATATTCGATTTACGTCCTGCCAAAATCATCCAAAAATTCGGACTGGACAATCCTATCTATCTTCCCACTGCACAATATGGTCATTTTGGAAGAGATCCCTTCACAAAAGAATGTGAATTGATTAGAGGAGGTAATAAAATAAAACAAAATATACAGTTCTTCGGTTGGGAATTACTTGATTCTGTAGAACTCATAAAAGAATCATTCAGATAGGTCCAAAAAGTGTTCCAAAGGAAAAATTACGGGTATCTTATCTAACGTCTGACAAAAGCCAGAGTAGCAAGAGATACCCTCACTCCTTCAATATTATGCAATAATTCGTAGCATACTTGGGCAGTTGCCCCTGAAGTAAGCACATCATCTACCAGGAGGATGTGCTTTTCTTTTACTCTCTCCACCATGGAACCTTTCCTAAGGGAAAATCCACCTTTTACATTTTCCCATTTGCTCTCCATCGAAATTGTTGTCTGAGATGAGGAATAGCGACTTCTCCTTAGAAGCGAATCAATTACCGGAACGCCACCCAGCCCCTCTGAAATACCCTCTGAAATCACCTTCGCCTGATTATATCCACGCGTAAAAAGACGAAACGGATGTACCGGTACCGGAACAATTAAGTCTATATCTGAAAAAGATTCTCTACTCAACTCCCCTAACATCCGCCCAAGATAGTGCCCTAAAGAGATACCATTCCCATATTTTACCTTACGGACAAGAGAAGAATATTCATTGTCTCTGGAATAGTAAAACAATGAAATAACTTTCTGAAAATATGCCCTACCCCAAAGAATCTCCTCAGCCGGGTTCTCCCTCCAGTTCCAGAAATATGTATAAGGAATATCAGACTGACATTCTGAACAGATAAATTGTTCCTGCACCCCCAACAAATCTCCACAAACACAACACTTGCGCGGAAACAACAATTCCGCGAACTCCTTCAATATCATAATTTCACGATTGTAATTCCACTTCCACCTCTCTCCACATGCTCATCCGCAAACGAAATTACCCCTGGTGTGATTTTCAAGTACTTACGAATTTCTTCCTTCAATATTCCATTACCTTTGCCATGAAGTATGGAGACCTCAGAAACCCCTACCATCAACGCGTCATCGATAAAATGGGTAACTGTTGTTATTGCCTCTTCCAATTTCATACCCCGAATATCAACAGATGGCTTGAAATTGAGTTTCCTTTCACTTATTGAACTATCAATCTTCTGCAGAATTGGAGTCGGTTTTGCAATAGTCTTAAACTTGTTTGCTGTAATAGCTGTAAGTTTTGACAGTTCCACTTTGGAAATAATATCCCCCACTGCCACAGATGCCTTCTTGCCAGAGACAGATAACACCTCACCTACCAGATTACTACCCTCCATTTTAACATAAGAACCCACTTTCACTACAGGCACCTCAACCTGGACCTGGTTAACTGAATTTGAACCGGCCTTTTGTAATGGTTCCTGAGATCTTTTCGCCTTTCTCTCCTGCTGACGTCTCTTTCGCTCAATAATTTGAGCCATTTTTCTCTCAATATCCGCATCAGTCTTGCTCTTTGATAGATTTTCCTCAATGTTCTCCGAAAACTCCTTAAGTTCCTTACGGACCAATGCTGTCTTACTCTTCTCGGCCTGAGACTCCTTTATTTCACGGATAGTATGTTCAATCTGTTTGTTGGCCGATGAGAGAATCTCCTGTGCCTGACGCTTGGCTTCATCCAGAATACTCTTTCTAAGCGACTTTATCTCAGTAAGTTCCTTCTCATATTTTTCGGTAATATTATCCAGAGTCTTGTCAGTTGCCTTTATCCTGGTGAGTTTCTCCTCAAGTTGCCTTTTGTTTCTGGCAATTTTCCTCAAATTCCTCTCAATGGAAACATAATCGTTTCCTGCCCTCTCCTCTGCACCTTTAACAATATATTCAGGAAGTCCTATCTTCCGGGCCAGTTCAAAAGCAAATGAATTGCCTGGTAGTCCTATCTCCAACTTGAACAACGGCATTATCTTCTGCACATCAAACATCATTGCTCCATTTACTACATGACTGCTATTGTTAGCAAAGAATTTCAAATTGGTATAGTGAGTGGTAATTACCCCATAACACCCCCTCTGCTCCAACTCATAGAGAAGTTGTTCGGCAATTGCCCCCCCTGCAGCAGGCTCAGTTCCCGACCCGAACTCATCTATAAGAACAAGACTTCTATCATCCGCACCCTCTACGACCTCCTTCATATTCATAAGATGGGAACTGTATGTACTCAAATCGTTTTCCAACGATTGGTCATCACCTATATCGACAAAGAAATTATTAAAGACCGACAACTCAGAACTCTCTGAAGCCGGAATCAACAACCCCCATTGCAGCATATATTGAAGAAGTCCCAAAGTCTTTAGACACACAGATTTACCTCCAGCATTAGGACCGGAAATCAGAAGTATACGCTTCTGTGATGTCAATGTTATATCCAATGGGACAATTGCCTTATTCTCCTTTCTGAGCGCCTCTTCCAAAAGTGGATGACGCCCTTTTTTTAGAATGACCTCGCCATTTGTCGAAAGAATTGGCATACCTCCCTGAAAACGGGCACACACTATAGCTTTAGCCCTGATAAAATCAAGAAATCCCATAAACTCGCATGAGACAATAATATCATCAATATATGGGCGCAGGAAATCAGTAAACAGGGATAAAATTCTGATTATCTCACGTTGCTCGTCAAAACGGAGTTCTTTAACCTGATTGTTAAGTTCCACCACTTCAAGTGGTTCCACAAAAGAGGTCTTTCCTGACGAAGACTCATCATAGACCAATCCGGGAACCTTCCGTTTATTGCCTGATGAGACAGGAATAAGCAATTTGCCATCCCTTACAGAGACAGTTGCCTCAGAGTCGGCAATACCATCCATCTGTGCCTTTTTCAATATCGCCTGAATTCTTCTGGAAGCCACACCCTCCTTCTCCCTTATCATTCTCCTTATAGATGCCAATTCCTCCGAAGCATTATCCCTGACATTGCCATATTTATCCAAAATCACATCTATTCTTCTGGCAACCTCGGGGAATGAAAGAACCGGAGCAGCCAACCTCTTTAGCGAGGGATATTTTTCCTCCTTACAATTAGAGAAAAAAGAGAGAATCCTCCTCAACAAATCAAGGGAATCCCGAAGTTTAGATAAAGAAATGAGATCAATATATGAGTATTCATTTTTAAGAGGTATCAGGAATGGGATACAATCAACGAATGGAGTATCCGGAAACGAGGGTTCAAACATAAGAATCTGCCTGAACTCATCGACAAGAATAAGTCTTTGAGATACCTCCTCTACATTAACTGATACTTTCTGCTCTGAGGCAAGTTCCTTAGCATAAAGTGTTGAACAGTTTCTCAAAACCGAATCCCTCAGCTTGTCGAAACCCAATTTCAACTCTATTTTCCTTTCATTTTCCATAAATGCAAAGATACTGCAAAATAATTTACCACCCTAATCCAAACAGACTGCCATACCTATTTCAGAACTCCGGAAATTCTATGCCCCCGGCGGGAAAAGCTACACTGGAGATTGCTTTTCACTGGCTTGTTAAGTATATTTGCAGACTCGTTTGTATAGCAAAATGATATTGAAGGTAATTATATTACTACTGGCCGCATATTTGATGGGTTCTGCATCATCTGCAATATTATTATGCAAACTCCTTTATAACCAAGACATAAGACATATAGGAAGTGGAAACCCTGGTGCAAATAATGTACAAAGAGTTTACGGTTGGAAATCAGGAATTACAGTCCTTGCCATAGACTTCCTCAAAGGTGTCTGCGCCGTAAATCTGGCTCATCTAACCTCCATTCCACAAGAGAGCGAAGCATTTGCCACACTTCAACTCACATTAGGCATGGCAACAATGTTGGGACATATTTTCCCTGTATTTTTTAAATTCAAAGGGGGAAAAGGGGTTGCAATACTTTTTGGAATCATGGCTGCAATGCACCCCTTAGCAATGATTATATGTCTTGTTATATTCCTGATAGTGATTTTATTAACCAAATACATTTCACTTTCTGTTCTTATCTCTGTTCTCTTTTATCCAATAATGATCAACTCGGTATTCGCCTTGTGGATTTTTCCTAAAGAGACATTGACCCTAAAAATCTTCAGCATTGTCACGACAATTATCATATGGCTCAGCCATATCAGCAATATAAAAAGACTACTCAGTCACAGCGAGTCAAAATTCTACATAAAAAAACCGGTAAACAAAAGTGATTACCGGCAATAGTTCTTCAGTTCATCATCAGACCCCTATCTGGTAGAGACCCGGCTGACAACCCAAGCTATTTTTTTCTGAAAGAATTCTCTATCGATAGTTTCAATTCGCTTATACTCGTTATCGTCTTTAGTTCTCCAGCGGAAACATACGATATTTTTCCTGTCTCCTCGGAAACCACTATAGCATCTGCGTCTGTATCTTGAGAAATGCTCACAGCAGCTTTATGTCGCATCCCATATTGAGGAGGGATATTCGGATTTTTCACTATCGGCAAAGTACATCGTGCTGCTACTATTCTGTCACGTGAAATCACCATAGCCCCATCATGCAGAGGAGAATTCTTGAAAAAAATATTTTCGATCAATCTTCTGTTGATGGATGCATCGAGCATATCTCCTGTCTGCGTAACAAAATCCAACGAAGCATTGTGTTGAATTACGATAAGCGCACCCGTCTTACTCTCAGACATCGTTTTACAAGCTCCGGCAATCTCATCGATAGAGGTTATGCGCATTTCGTTTTCAGCTTTTCCGAATAACCACCTTGTTAAAAAATTACCATTGGTCCTCTCCAGATACCTTCCTCCTATATGAAGCAAGAATCTTCTGATTTCGGTCTGAAAGATGACTATAAGTGCGATGACCCCTACACCGAGCACCTGCCCCAAAATAGAAGACAGCAGCTTCATATTCAGAGCAGATACCACGATCCAGGTCAAATATATCAATAGTATTCCCAAAAATATATTGAAAACTGACGTTCCTTTAGCCAGCTTCAGCAATTGGAAAATCAATATCCCGACGAGAATTATGTCGAGGATATCCACTACCGATATTTTTATAAAATCGAACATTCGCTAAATAGCAGACTTATTTCACTTTAAGAACTTCTCCAGCATCCTTTACAACCGCCTCTTTCCATTTCTGACTATATCCGGGTTGTTTAGGAGATGCAGGAATTGTAGGTTTGTTTCCATTATCTTTGAAGGAACCATCTTCGTTCTGAACTTTCACATTACCATCCATATATTTCACAAGAAGGTATGTATCAAGTCCCTGATATAGGTCAAACAACGATTGTGCTTTATTCTCAGAATATTGGGTCAAATATTCAATCGCACCGGTACGACCGGATTTCTTGTCTGCAAGCAGTTCCAATGCCTTTGCATCAATCTCCTTAAGTTGCTCAATTGCCTCAGTCTCAAATTTATCAGCAGCAGCCTGAACCTCAGGAGCAACTCTATCATACAACATATACGCAAAATTGGCAATTCTGTTGGTCAACCAGAATAAAGATGTAGGAGAATATTCCAACATATTTCCATTTCCGACTGCAACACATTCAGGAATTCTGGTAACGTTGGTATACACAGGTGTCAAACAAGAAGTAGCTGCATCATCCACTCCAAACCATATAACACCGCCCACTTCATCGGGAAGCCAATTACGGCTTTGACAAACAATCCAGAAACCGGTTTGCTGAGTGGCAATTGCCCTCTCGTTAAGATACTCTTGGCCATCAACCTCAAAGAACATAGGTCTCCATCTATAAGGGGTATGATGTCCACCTGCACCTGCATCGCAAGTCATATCCATAGGAGTACCTTCATAGTGGTCTCTCATAACATCAGCCACTTCTTTTACTCCTACCTTCTGAGCAGGTTTGATATATAAAGGCATTTTGTTCTGAGCATTGTATCCCATTGCAAAGTCAAGATATTCTTCAGCATCCTTATCGCCGATTTTTCCTCCTCCGAGGATATTGAAAGCACTCCAAACTCTCGCCTCGCAACCTCTCATACCGCTGAAATCAATAGGAGCATATGCATCGCAGAAACTGAATTCCGCATCACTTCCTTCAAAATATCCCATTTCGCGAGCAAAAGAGACTACATCTTCCGAATAGAGCCAGTTCTCAGAATCGTCAAAATTGATATGGTGAATACGGGCCTGATTTGCATGAGCAGAAATATATCCGTCAGGAATTCTGGTTGCAACCCACACAGCACCTTTCTCTTTTGTACCCTTACCGATCATCTCCATAATCCAGACCTCATCCTTATCTCCAATAGAGAAGGACTCACCTGAAGAAGCGTAACCGTATTCCGCTACAAGATCAGTCATAATCTTGATAGCCTCACGGGCACTCTTTGCTCTTTGTAAGGTAACATAGATCAATGAACCGTAATCCATAATACCCTTAGGGTCATACAATTCGCTTCTACCACCAAAAGTGGTTTCGGTTATAATCACCTGATGCTGGTTCATATTTCCGACTGTGGTATATGTATTTCTAATTTGATCGATTTGTCCTAAATATTTTCCTGTATCCCATTCAACAATATCCAATAAAGTTCCTCTTTTGAACGAGCCACCGGGCACAAAGTACAATTCTCCATAAAGCTGGTGAGAGTCAGCCGAATAGGTAATCAATACAGAGCCATCTTTCGATGCCCCTTTTGTTATTAATACGTTAGAACAAGCATACCCTGTGTCTACCATCATAAGGGTCATTGCTACGCATATAGCGTATTTCATAAAGTTTTTAATCATATCAGTATTATTATTAAATTTGCAATAAAAATCAAAAATAGTATTTTTTTAGAGAATTTACAATAATGAGATATAGCATCTTACTCAAAACACTTATTACAATATTTTTATTGCAGACCAACTTCAACCTATTTGCCCAAAACCAAAAGGAAGAAAAATCTCCTGAGGAGATAGCGACAGAGCAGGCAAACAGACTTGAAACACTGCTGGAACTTGAGCCTCATCAAACATTTTTCATCGATTCGGTTCTTCAACACGACATGAGGGCTATGTATGACGAAATGCAGGCCATGAAACAGTCAGGCACACAAGAATTTATTGTGTATCAAAGAATAAAGGAGAAATGGGGAGAAAAAATAGACAGTTCATTTATGAATATCCTCTCCGAAAAACAATGGATGGAATATCTCCGCTCGACCAATCGAATGACTAAAGAGATGAGAAAAAAATACAAAGAGAGATACTCCGGGAAATAAAAGAAATGAGCAAAGTGAAAAGCTATTTTAAGTAATTCCTGTTCTTCTCACCTCTACCTGAGAGATACTGAATCACAGTGTCTCAACAATCATTAAATCGGAAACCTCGGAAACCGGAAAAGGTACCTCAGGCTACAAAGGGATGAAATAGGGACGTCTCTCTCTATAATAGACCTGATACCTTAAGCCACAGTCAATTGCAAGGGTACGGCACCAATCGAATTTTTCTCCGATTCTACCTACATTATGAGCATCTGAGCCAAAACTTATAGCCTCTCCACCCAACTCTCTGAACCGTTTCAATAAATCGATATCAAGAACAGGTGTTCGCCCACGATACAACTGGTAAGTCTTTGTATTTATCTCAAATACTTTTCCGTTCTCTATCAGATAACGGAAGATTGTATCCATTATGTCCCCAAAATCAGAATAGGTTATACTTACCTGGGGATAAGAAGCATAACGTACTATATAGTCGTAATGGCCCAAAATGTCAAAATCCTTCATAAGGGTAATTCCCCGATAGAACACCTCAAGGTATCTGCCATAAGCCTGCTTATAATCATAAGCATCATAATAGCCTCCATAGTATGGATCAAATCCCTCTATAAGATGTTGGGATGCTATCACCGTATCAAAATGATGGTTGTCCAGAATATTGCGTATCTGGGACATAGAGTCAATATCCACACCAATCTCGACCCCTTTGAGAATTTTGAAGTCAGGGGCAACATTTTTGAAAAATTCAATCTGGGAATCTATCGCTCTCTGCTGGGAAGGGATATCAAAAGTAAATTGAGGACCTCCTTCCGGTATACCCAGATCTATGTGATCTGTGAAGACTATCCCTTGAAGGCCGCGATTTATAGCCACCTCCACAGCCTCCTTTAAGTCCATTTTGGAGTCGGTAGAAAAAGATGAATGCGAATGATTGTCCAAGAGTCTTTCCATACCCATATTATCTGATTTCCACCACTTCCCACTTCTGGCGTTCCTCACTGAAAATTACTGTCACCAGATGATTTATTATCTCCCCATCTGCAGGAACTATGACATCATACCACACCATCACTTCTCCGCTGTCACCCTCCTTGAACTCTTTCTGTATCACTTCAATCTCGGATGATAGAGTATGTAATTCTTCCTTGATTTCCTCAGGAAGTTCATCCACAGCCTGCTGAGCCTCTTTAACCAGTTCAGCCAAATTTGGTTCTGCATATTCCATAGCCTGAACATAATCAGCACGATAATAATTTTCAATAAATTTGTCTGCGACCTGCACTCCTTGTTTTATCCTGCTGTTTGAACAAGCAACTCCCAAAAGGGATACGACCAATAAAGAAATTACAACTTTAAATTTCATATGAATTCTCATTAAGGAGATTGTTAAAATCTCATTTAAAACTTTAAGAAAATATATAAGATCTGCGTGCTACACTTTTTGCTCCTGGAAAGTTCCATAAATCACTTCAAACACTTCCACAGGAGCTGCCTTAAAGGGGACTCCGTATGAATCCTAACAATATTCACTCTATTCTCTTTCATTTATCCTCTCCACATCCTCTACCTGAAGGAGTAGCAACTGATATGTATCGTAGAATTTTGTAAGGATTCCTGTAATATTGCATGCTTGACCTATCTCCATTCCCACTTCCACATCAGCAAAGGCGGCATAACCACTGGTTCTTACCACTACCTGCTTATTGCCAATCTGAAAGTTTTGCTGACCGTACGCAGCCTCAACTCCCAAAGATGCGTCCTGTTTTACAGCCCAAGTCCTCAATCCATCGGCACCACCTTGATAGGTAACGTTGTTCAGTCTCACATAACGACACACCATTGTCTCGTTTACCATTGATGCAGAAGTTATTTCGTAAGGGGGGAGAGGATCGCCATAGACCCCTTTGAAAATGGTTCTGTTTATCAATTCCTGCGCATCAATGTAAGAAGTTTCATATTTTTCCTCAACTGATGCCGCCCCAAGCTGGACACTTTCACCATAAGCTCCTAACCAAAGATATTTTGGTTTCACATAGATGGTCTGACCAAGTTTATAATCGTTATAGAGGCCGGTTTTACCTATCTTTATTTCCAGTCCTGCTGTCTGATCTTCAATATAAAGTGAACGATATACATTACCCGTACGGTCAGTACTGATAACTTTCCCTTCCAACACAATATTCTCATCTGTGATTTCTATCGGAGTCCCCTTGTACAACGCTTTAAACTGAGCAAGGGTCATTGTTGGATTCATCACCGATGGATTCATAGGTGTTGGTTCATCAAATTTTTTACAGCCTGAAGAGAGCAATAATGAAAAGGTCACTACCAGCGCTCCCAAAATATTTACTATATTTCTCATACGCTTAGAATCTGAAATAAACATTAATCATATAATTGATTCCGTACAAATAGAAGTATTTTGAATCAAAGGGGGTATAACTCATTATATTTCCCGAAGCATCCTTATTGGCAGAAAGACGCATCTGCTCATAACCACCGGATTTAATATTTCTATTGTTAAGAATGTTATTTACATTGAGATTGACACCCAGATAATATCTGCGTTGGATTGACCACGATTTTCCGATACTTGCATTAAGGACAAATGCACCGGGGAATCTCTCCTGATCTGTCATATAACGCATAGCAGCCATTCCCTCAGGAGTGCTCAAATCCATACCCATGGTAGCATAGTCAGTACGGCGCAAGGGATTCATAGAGATATACATACCGTCGAAATAATTGACATCAACTCCGATAAACAGATAGTCGGGGCCTCTCCATTCCAATCCTAAAGAGGAAGCCAACTGAGGAGTTCTTGCCACTCTGTAACCTTTCCAATATACCTTCTGGTTCTCAAGCACTATTTTTTCACTGTTGTCGATAGTTTGGGTCACATTGGGATTTGATGTATATACATATCTTCCATAACTCAATGCCCCTTCAAGCGAAAGACCTCCATATATAGGAATCTTGACACCTGCCTCGATACCGAAATTTCTCTGATCTATTCCGGTCATTGAGAAGTTTGTGAACGCCCTTTGAAGATCGTCGTAAAAACTAATCAAGTCTGTCTGATCCTTAATATCTGTGAAGAAACCGGTCACTCTCAATGCAAAATTGCCAACTCTCAACGAATAGTTCAAATCTGCACTGAAAATCTTTTCGGTGGTAAGACCGGAAACAACAGTATTACGTGTTCTGGGCGAAAGGAATGCCTCTTCAAAATAGGGAGCAACTGTAAAATAACCTACATTTGCATAGATCATATTTTGACCTGTAAACTTGTAGTTCAAGCCAAGTTTTGCAGAATATGTAAAGAAGTTCTGCTTTTGCGATGCCCCATAAGAGTTATCCGGGAAAAGCCCCTTCTGGAACAGACCTTCTCTCCAGAATGTATTGTAACCTGCCTCAGCCCCAAGAGTAGCCTGGAATCCTGCAAGATTCAACTCCCAGCTTGTCCACATCCTGTGGTTTCTGACTTGTGCATAATAGTCATAACCATATTTTTCACCTTCCTTGACAATATGGTTAGGTGTAAGCAAGTTATTCTGATATGAATCTCCCGATCCAAAGTCCCTCTCAGCAAACTGGTCGACATCAAACCAGTAATCACCTCCGAGCAAATCCTTCACAATTTTATAATACTCTGTCCTATTGATACGTAAATTGTATCCCAACGAACCCTTCAGAAGAGATCCGAATCTTCTCAATACAACAGCCGAAGCATTGAAGTCATTCTGGTCCGTACGGCGTTCCTCAAGAATATATTTCGAACGCCTGGTAGAAGATGGGTCGATAACAGGATGATAATAAATTCTATCATCAAAATAACTGTTTTTATTGACCTCATACATCCTGTCCCAATTGATATGCCGGATATTGTCGTCTGTGAGCCATCCCTCACGTACCCAGGCCGCTTTCTGAGGGTCATCGTCGTAATAACTTGGAAGATTGCGGTAGTAATCGGGACGGGGATCCGGTGCATCATACCAATCCAATGAAGAGTAGCCGTTGCGACCAAATCTATACGAAAGGCCTACTGAAAGCTTCCAGTCGTAAGATGGAGTGAATTCATAATTGAACAATGCCACCGGCTCATGATTATTCCTGACTTTTGCATTTCTGATTTTGCCATTCTGATAACCCCAGTTAGAGTTGTAATAATTATTTCCCAACATATCGTAAACCTCCTGAGTCGAAGAGTTCTGCGCACCTCTTTGAACAGGAGAGCCGAAGAGAGTCAAACCGAATCTGTGCTTGTCATTGATGTTTTTCTCGGCAGATAGGAAATAAGCAAATGCATTATAATAAACACCTGAAACATAATCATTTCCTCCCAAACGGGTAGATGCTGAAGCTGCAAATGCCCAACCATTGTCCATTTCACCTGTAGAATATGTAGCCATCAGACGAAGACGATATGTTGTAGAATTACTCAAAACACTGAATCTGTATCCCTTTGCCACCTTAGATGCAGAGGCGCTGACATTAGTAATGCCATTGATTCCACCTATTCCATAATCTGAAATAGAAAGACCGGTAAAAGATTCCTTCTCCCTGGTCGCTTCATTAAGACCACTAAAAAGTGCATACGGAGAATATCCGCTCAGCGCATCATTAAAACGGATACCATTGATATATACATCTGCTGTTCCACTCTCATAACCTCGTGAGAGATACCTCATTTGGGAAAAATTAAAGGAGGCTATATTCTCAAAAATATCTTTTGAGGCCGAAAGGACAGAAGGAATATCTTCGTATCCGGAACCGGCTTCGTTCTCTCCTTCAAATTCGGTAAAAAGACCATCGTTCAAATCTCCTACAGATATATCCGGAGCTATGGTAACATCTCTCAAATCATAAACATCACCATTGGAAATTTTGACATTTACTTCAGTTTTCATAAAACCGGCAGCCTCAATTTCCAGTCTGTACATACCGTCATCTATTCCCAATATTTCAAATCGTCCATCCTCCGAAGTGTACACAAATTTTCTTTCACTTAGAAGGTAGATGGTAACTTTTGCATCTTTCACAGGCTCCGAGCTCATACGACTCTTTATCAGACCCTTGACACCTCCACTCTGAGCAAATGCAGAGATGCTCAATAATGCAACAATGGCTGTTATAACTATTTTTTTAAGTTTCATATCTTTAACTTCTATTTTCCTATTTCTATATATACAGGGAAATGGTCACTATATCCTCCAAGAAAAGTATTTCCTGAATATGTTCTCCAAGGATAATTCTTGTATTTTCCTTTAGACTGCACCATAAATGGTCTCTTGAAGACTGTACCATAAAATTTATTTCGAGCACCTTTGAGCACTTTCAGCTCCCCTGCCTCACTATCAGGCAAAAGGTTGTAATTGACAATGATATTGTCAAACAAACTCCACGAATCCTGATAGCCCAATGTTCCATATCCTGCTTTCTGCATACTCCAGAAAGGGTTAAAGTACTCACCCTGTACGACAGATGATATCTTCTCTTTAGCACCAAGCACCTCTGAAAGACTTCTGTCCTTTGGGTCATCATTCATGTCTCCCATAATGACAATTTTAATATCAGGATGGACTTTCTGAAGAGAATCTGCATACTCCCTTACTGTCTCGGCACATCCACACCTGAGATATTCTGATTGTTCAGCTCCTCCGATTCTACTTGACCAGTGGTTGACAAAGAAACAGAACAATTCACCATCTATCCTGCCATATACTGCCAAAATATCACGAGTCTTAAAATCGGGACGTTCCGGGATATATGGCTGAAAGACATCACTTTTTTCATATTTAAAGACATCAGGTCTATACAATAGTGCCACATCCACTCCACGTGCCTCAGGAGAATCATAATGAACAATCTGATAATTTGCCCTGACCAATTTTGAAGTCGAAACAAGATCATCCAAAACCCTACGGTTCTCAATTTCACTCACCCCTATAACTGCAGGATATTTTTTTTGCGATGCAGCAAGTGAATAAATCACCTCTTCAATATTTGAGAGCTTCTTACGATATTTGTTTTCTGTCCATTCCTTCGGGCCGTCCGGGGTAAATTCATCATCCTTGACAACCGGGTCATCATATATATCAAACAGATTCTCAAGATTATAAAACATTATTATATGGCTCTGTTGCTGGGCAAACAGAACAACAGATAAAAGTAGTAGAAATATAGTTACTAATAAACGTCTCATACTGTGAAGTCAAAGTTTAGTTAAAACCCCACCTTGAGGGTTCATATTGATTTTTTACACTCTCCTCTATTTCGTCCGGAAGATTCTTGAAGAAATCTATTCCGGTAAGCTGCTCAATCTCATTAACTGTACGCATATCAGAAATATCGGGCTGACTTCTATTGTACTTCTCGTTTGTAAAATAGAATCCTGTCGAATAATATGTATTGGAAGAGATATTGTATTTCAACAACACCTTAAAATATGCCTTGGGAACGGCGACCATATTTCCTGCCCTGTCCTCAATATAGTCAATAGAGGAGTCTGAGGAAGTGGTCAGAACCGGACCTGTTACTACATATAAAGTATCACAGGAACTTGCAAAGCCTCTCACTTTATTTTCTAGATTTGCCCATACACCCTGATTGAATGAGGAAACCTGTGCCGTCATGTTAGTAAAATAGAAAGTCTGGGAATTTTCATGATAAGTAGCAGTCCTACTGCCGGATGGAATCTGATGACCTCTGTCATAACCATTTGCCGGCCAGCCGCTATATAGCATTGGTTGATATTCCTGAGGAATTTTAGGATCGTAGTCCCAAGCATCAGAGCGACCCTGACTTCCCATATACAATGAACATAATGGATATGCTATCCACAGAGCCACCCTATTCTCAGTATCGTAACACATAGAATAGTTCCTTACCTGATTATTCTGAAGTTTTGTGTGGTGAGATACATACATCCACGAGTCTGACTCTTCTACATAAGGCAACTCGAGCCAGCTATGAGGCAACATATCACTTTCGGGATCATCGCCGCCTCCGTTTCCGGGGTCATCTCCACCCCCACTTCCGGGGTCGTCTCCGCCACCGCTACCGGGGTCATCTCCCCCTCCAGGATCACCTCCCGAACTGTTTCCCAATTGTTCGATATGAAGTGTTATAGTCTGACCGTCTTCAAACCATACCCTGATATCAGCACTTCTTGAAGCAGTGAGATCATTCTGCGAGTATAGAACCATAACTCCAGGATTGCTACCCACACCTGTAGAGGGAGAAACCTCAAGCCACTCGTCGGGTTGGGGATTCTGTACGGCGATACTCCATCTGCCCGAAGTAGTTACTGAAAGGAACTGCCCGACACTTTCTGCAGGAACAACCTCTGAAGACAATGTCGCACTATTCAATATTACTTCTTCTTTCTTACAGGAATCAAGGAGCAAAAGCGAGACTACGACGGTCAATGCAAAACTCAAACTGATTACAATCCTTTTCATACCTATTTCCTCAATTAGTTAAGGTTTACCCCTGTCATAATACAACGTGGTGCTGTAGCAACAGTTGAGAAGGTCAATGTAGAAGAAGTCGTTAACCCTTTAAGCTCAAATTTATAATAATCGGTATCTCCAAATTCAATTGTAAATGGAGAGGAATCGTGAGCACCCTCGTTTGCTATAGGCTCTATGGTATATGAAGTTCCACCATTAATTGTACCTCCACCATTAACAGTAATAGTCAACTGACAGGTCTTGTTCTTCCAGGCCACTACATACATTGAAAGTTCCTTGTCTCCTGTAACAGCTAAGGCAGGAGTTGTAAAAGTACCTGCTGCTGAAGATGTTCCTAATTTCAATCCTTCTACCTGAATACCGGCAGTGATTACTTCTACAACATAAGCCTTGTTAACAGTTTCATCTGCTCCGGTCTTGATATCCACATTGCTGGTAAAGACTCCGCTACCACCTTCTCCGTAAGCCTTCTGAGTCACCACACAAGTAAATACGCAACTTGTCACTTCCGGGTTGGTTGTTGAGACAATAATATTTGCGACACGCTCACTGTCTGAAGTGTTCTCCGGATAGGTTACTGTTATTGATGCACTGCCCTGTCCTGATTGTACTGAAGTAGCAAACAGTGAGTTATCGGAGCTGACACTCCACGACACATTTGATGCTACAGAGATTGTGAATGAACCGGCACTCGAAGAGACACTCTTAGATAAAGGAGTAACCTGGAAGAAAGGAGCTTGCTGACCATCACCAAATTTAACATCGTCAATTCTGTAAGTATTTCCTTTACCGGTATATCTGAGCGCAATTGCAATACTTGATTCATTTGAATATGAAGACAAATCTACAACCTCTTCCAACCATTTGTTCTTCTCTGCACCGGAAGGGAATGAGACATCTTTCACGACTTCCCAGTTTGCAGCCTCAAAATCACCTGCAAAATCTTTTGACACCACTACTTCCAATACACTACCATCATCTTCCTCAAGGTAATAGAGAGCTTTTTTGAAACTATATTCTCTGGGAGATGCTGCCGCAACATTGGCCATAGGCATAAGGGCATATGCCACCACCTGATCTGCCGAAGATGAATAAGGAGCTACCTGGATATACTTGTCTTCATTGTAAACACCTGTCTTCCATCCTGTATTAATACCACTACCATCTGTTGAATAGAAAAGCCAATTAGAATTTTCGTACCTTGCATTTCCATCTATTACGGTAATGAAATCATCAAAGAAAGAAGTAACGGGACCATTGCCCTTCCATGTATTATAATCTCCAATCAACGCACCGTTACCAGGTTGTGTTCCTCCTGAAGAAACCTCAAAACGCTCACCTGTAAGTCCTGCATAGTCGGTTGTTGCTGTGATACTAATCTGGTGTGTGCTTCCATATACCATTGCTATTCCCTTAAGGATACCACTTCCTGAAGGAACTGTCTCTGCTCCGTAAGAAGAATATCCGGAAGAGAACAGAACAAACTTTTCACCTGTCTTTGATACAAAATTGATAGAAGTATGAGACTCATCCTTAACGAATGTCTTTCCAAGGTCACTATCTGCCACCTGAACATCTGCCACTGCAACATATCGAGATTCATACTCCCCACTAATCAATTGAGCCGCAGTGATACCAATAGCATCAACTGTAGTATTTGTCAAATAATTGATATTTGCCATTGGCAAGGCATTCACCTGTAGAGAACCATTGTTATATCTCTGTAGCTCAAGCCCTTTCAACTTGATCTCCAAGACATCGCCAAATGCCAATGCACTATTGTTCTCTGTCAGATACAACGAAATACCGGCTGTTTCATCTTGTACTACCAAGGTTTTGCGGGATGTAGCATTATTCAGACCGCCATCTGCTGTACTCCTATAGTTGCTGACTACTGTTCCCTTAATCACATAATCATCCTGAATCACAACGTTAGAGCCCTGATAAAGTTCTCTTACCCTTGAAATAGGTGTATATTGTTTCTGAATTTCACCTAACTGAGAGATTCTCAAAGAGGCATAAACGGTTTCAGTTCTGAAATTCACTGTAACAAACCGATCCTCTCCGGGATTAGGGAGAACTGAAATAGTAACCAACACCGAATCTGATGAAGCGACTCCACTCATCTGACTTAAAGTAATCCATTGGGGATTTTCTTCGGAACTCACTAATTCCACGTTCCAATCCCTATTGGAAAACAACTTGACAGTTGCAGTTCCTGCCTCCTTCGAAAAATCGATGAGGTTCTGAGAAATAGTAATTTCCGCGGGTGTAAACTGAGGATCCTTGATACATCCAATTGTCATTATTACAGAGAATAGGACAATGGCAAATTTTGCAAATGCTCTTTTCATTTTTCTATATTTTTATCTCTATCTATCAAATAACCAACAAATATAACTCTTTAAAAGAAGAAAACAATACCTTAAACCTATATATAAGATTCAAATGATAAAAGTCAAAATATCGTCATCTAACAAAAAAAAGGGGATGACTAATTTACTTTTTAGTCATCCCCTTTTGTTGGGTGGTTAAATAGATTTATAACTACTAATCGAAATTTAGTTCTCCAAAATAAACGAATTTATATTGGACATTGGTGTCATCTGTCACATCTGCCACAATGTTGTATGTGCCATCAGCATTAATGGAAACATCTATTAAACCGCTCATTATTTTATTTCCCCAACCTGATGAAAGACCACAAGATGACTCAGAATAACTTATATAATATCCATCTGAATCTGAATCTCCCACATCATATTTTCCTGCAGGAAGGGATTCTGATTCAGGATAATAAAACTCCAAGGTATATGTGTATTGATCATCTACAGATTTTAGAACAAGCTGAGTATCAGTTGTATTCCAGCGTCTTACACTTGAAACCTTAGTCTCTACATAATCCGAGTAGTCGGGACCCTGAGAGCCGCCATCCTCTACCTCAGAACCATCGTAAGCAAATTTAATATGCTTGATATAGATAGCTTTAGAAGATGTCTGAGAATACTCAAATCTGATATCTGATGAACCTGCTACTGCAGCATCCAAGACAAATTCATATTCTGTAGCCGCATTTGTAAGGGTAACAGTCTCACCAACTTTTACATCATTAACATAAAGATCCACTGTTCCGGCTATAGAATTTGCACCTGAAGTATTGATAACAATTGATGAAACATTCATATCGGCA
>JAFVWT010000007.1 GCA_017501525.1 Bacteroidales bacterium
CATAGATAGTATTGGTTTCCATCACAATATCTATAATGAATATAGGTTCCTTATGACCTCCGATATTAAGTCCCTTGCGCTGGCCTATAGTGTAATATTGCGCACCAATATGAGTTCCTATCTTCTTTCCGTCACTCTCCTTATAATGATATACTTTTGAAAGTTGTTCCACAGAAGCCCCCTCTTCCTGACCATTCTTATAAGCATATCCCGGAAATCCCTCCAAACGGTCATAAAAATCGGGGAAAATTTCTATAACATTTCCCTGCTTTGAGGCCAATTTTTGTTGTAAGAAGACCGGCAAATCGACCTTTCCGACAAAACAAATCCCTTGAGAATCCTTCTTTTCAGCCGAAGGCAGACCAGCCTGACGGGCAATCTCCCTTACTCGAGGCTTCTCGATATCACCTATCGGGAAAATTGCTTTGGAAAGCTGTTCCTGATTAAGCTGGCACAAAAAATAACTTTGGTCTTTATTACCATCTACACCTGCCAATATTCTGTAAACAGTCTCTCCATTTTCATCCACAAACTCATCACCTCTACAGTAATGCCCTGTCGCAACATAATCTGCACCCATCGATTGAGCCGCCTTCAAAAAGGCATCAAATTTTATTTTACTGTTACAAAGGACATCGGGATTTGGTGTACGTCCCTTTGAATACTCAGAAAACATATAATCGACAACATCTTTTCTATATGTATCTGAGAGATCTATAAATTTGAAAGGGATCCCTATTTTCTTTGCAACCATCTTTGCCACAGACAGATCCTCCTCCCATTCACATTCTCCGTGAAGAGTTCCTGTTATATCGTGCCAATTCTGCATAAAGAGTGCAAAAACATCATATCCCGCCTCTTTGAGCAAATATGCAGCCACCGACGAGTCTACCCCTCCCGATAGCCCTACAGCAATTTTTTTTCCTTCTAACTTCATTTTTTTCAAACAAAAGTTTTTATTAACGCGATTTTTTATATCTTTGTCGCCGGGTAAGTCTTACACGACCAGCTCCTGTCTAACTCCCCCAGGGCCGGAAGGCAGCAAGGGTACGATGGTTGTAGCGGTGCGATGTAAACAGCTTACCCTTTTTCTTTTATATATCTGCCCGTTTAACTTCCTTACTATCAAATATAAATGGAAGTATATCGTCCACAGAATCAAATATCATAATCCTCTTTGCTCCAGCCATAATCACTCTCATTTTTTCTCCATATCTCATCTGTGTCTCAGCCATAACCTGACGGCAGGCCCCACAAGGAGTAGCAGGTTCATCCAACAATACCCCATTTTGAGCAGAAACGATAGCCAGGGTCACCACCCTTTTATCAGAATAATTGGAACCTGCAGCAAAAAGAGCACTTCTCTCAGCGCAAAGCCCCGATGGATATGCAATATTTTCCTGATTTGCACCTTTAACAATTGTACCGTCTGAAAGAAGAAGAGCAGCACCTACATTGAACCCGGAATAAGGGGCATACGAAGAAGCGGTTGCCTCAAAAGCTTTCTCAATCAAATTTCTATCCTCAGGAGCCAACTCATCCATTGAGGTATACTCACAATACTTTATAGTCAATAATTTCTCTGTCATACTATCTGTAAATATCCTAACTGTTTGCCTGCCCTAATATCATAACAATTGGGGAGAAAATCAAAACAGTTTTCCATACAATTTACAAATCTAATAAAATTTGACTAAATTTGTAAGTATGAAGATAAGAAGTACAATACTATCTGCAATATTTCTTTTGGTCACTATCATTGCCTGCGGCCAGGGTATTACAAGAGAACAATATATAGAACTTTATAAGAATATTGCAATTGAGGGGATGAGGACTCACGGAATCCCCGCCAGCATCACCCTCGCACAAGGATGTCTTGAATCGGGGAATGGAAACTCTGAATTGGCCATAAAAGCAAATAACCATTTCGGGATAAAATGCCATACAGACTGGCAAGGCAACAAATACTACAAAAAGGATGATGACCCCGGGAAATCTTGTTTCAGAAAATATAAAAATCCAAAAGAGTCCTATAAGGATCACGCAGACTTTCTCAGATACCGACAAAGATATGCTTCTCTATTTGAACTTGAGATTACAGACTATAAAGGATGGTGTTACGGACTCAAGAAAGCAGGATATGCCACTGCACCCGACTACGCAGAGAAACTGATAAGAATCATTGAAGACTATAAATTATACCAATACGACACACAAGGGACAGGGCGATTCACCCCTCCACCTTCTCCTACACTTCTCGCCCAAACAGACATACATACTCCGGCCAAGAGTTCTCCACTGTATAAATATTCAGGTCTGAGAACCATATATGAAAGGAATGGAGTTCCGTTTATCATTTCAAACAGTTCTGACACATACGAAAGCATTGCTAGAGAATATAATTTATTCACAAATGAACTGCTAAGATACAATGACTTACACAAAAATACAGAACTTGCTCCAGGGACAATCGTATATCTCCAGAGAAAGAAGAACAAATCTAAACGACACCTTGAAATACATATTGCCACAGACGGGGACACATACTACGGAATATCCCAGAAATATGGGATAAGACTTAAAAAACTATACCAATACAACAACTACAAAAAAGGGGACATACTCCATATTGGAGATGAAGTATTCTTAAGAAAGAAAAGAAGATAAATATATATGATCAAGAAGATTTTATTATGCTCAGCAGCTGCAGTACTCCTCATAGGAATTATACTTGCATCAGACTACTACAATACATACAAAAGAGACAACATCGGAAAAGAGACTGTAATACTGATTTATAAAGATTACAACTACGATTCTCTGATAAATGCAATCAAAGAATCAGGAGCTCTCCTGAATTTTAAAAGATTTGAAAAAGCTGCAAAGAAAAGTGAATTTGAGAAACACTTTGAACCGGGAAGATACATTCTAAAACCAGGAATGGGCAACCGGCAGATCATAAGAACCATCTCCAATGGTTGGCAAGAACCACTGCGGTTCACATTAAGAAGCCATATCAGAACCATAAGCAGACTCTCTTCATTCTTAGGAGAAAATTTTGAAGCAGATTCAGCCCAATTTTCACAAGCTCTCCTCAATGATACAATATACAAGAAATTAGGATTTAAAAAAGAGACAGTCATCTCAATGTTTATTCCTAACACTTACGAAATATATTGGACAATTTCTCCCGAAAATTTCATTGAGAGAATGTACAAGGAATACAATAATTTCTGGACCCCAAGCAGAGTCGAAAAAGCTCAAAGCCTAAAGATGACCAAAGACGAAATAATGACACTCGCTTCTATAGTAAACGAAGAGACAAACAATACAGGTGAGATGCCCAAAATAGCAGGAGTATATATCAACAGACTCAAAAGAGGGATGCCTCTCCAAGCCTGTCCCACAGTCATATACGCTCATCTGGATACAGAACCGGGAATAAAACGGGTCCTAAAGCGTCACCTTAGAATCGACTCCCCCTACAACACATACAAGAACAAAGGGCTCCCCCCGGGTCCAATAACAATACCGACTATCAAAGCTATTGATGCCGTACTCAATTACGAAAAATCCAATTATTTATATTTCTGCGCAAAGCCGGAATTTGACGGTACACATAATTTTGCTACCACATATACCAAGCATCAACAGCACTCCAGAGCCTACCAGAAAGCCTTGTCCAACCTTAAAAATTAGCCATAATACACCAAATCGGTCGATCTCCACTTGCTATGCAAGAAATGGAGAATTCCATTACAATATCCGGATATCATTTTCAGTGGTCCTTATCCAGGGGCTGCGAACACTACTGTTTTATAAGAATGATAAAAAAAACTGCGCCCATCGCAGATGATGAGCGCAGTAGAAAGATATATCAGTTGATACTCTTATTCCAAACCAGTAATAATATGTCCGGTAGAGCCATCTTTAACTCTTGTCCAACCTGAATAGAACCCAGTTTTGGTATTTTCACCGGTGAAATTGATAGTATAATGATTTGAGCCAGCAGGGTCAATTTCTACCACTGATGTCAAATCTCCAGCACCAGTATATCCTTCCGCTGTAGCATTGAACTTGCAATTGTTAATATTTATAACAGTATTTGCATAACCATGAGCAAGGATTGCTTTACTGTTTGTGCCCCATTCGCAGTCCTTAAAGGTAACGCTAGTTGCTCCCCAGGTCCAGAAATATCCGTTTTGGGTATCGAAAGTACAGTTGTTGAAGGTGTAATCATTTGCATTATTAAGTGAATAAGAGCCAATGAATGCGCAATCATTGAATGTTCCTTTCATATATGCATAACCTTTATAATTTCCAGTATTTGATAATGTATTAATAGTTAATCCATTGAATACATAACTTCCTACACCTGTACCATTACCGCCAAAGCCATAGTCACATCCATCTTCTCCTTCATTCATAAGCTTAAACACTACATCCTTAGTTCCATTCAGAACCAAGTTCTTTCCACCACAACCATAAACATCATATTCACCAGGAAGAAGATTAATAACAGTACAACCAGCTTTTACAGCGTTTGCCAATCCTTCTGCATTATTAACCACTGCATGAACAATAGGAGTATCATACAACTCACCATTCACATAAACAGTTGTCCTTTCACCATTCAAACTGTCCCATCTAGGAATGAATACCATTTCACCAAATTGAGGAGCAGTGCAGTTGTTAATTTTTACTTCTGCAGAGATTGTATTACTACTATTGATTTCAACCGCACCTAAAGAAAGTTCATTATTCGTATTGAATTTACAATTTTCAAATTCCACATCCATTGCAATACCTGCAACCGTATATACATTAATACAACGATCAACATATGTGAAATCACATTCCTTAAATGTGGTCTTTGTTGCACCGTATGTCCATACACAGTGTTCAGCTGTACTATTAAAGGTACAACTTTCAAAAATAGTGGGACTATACAACGAGAGTTCATCATTGATGTGACAATTTTTAAATGTTACGTATCTGGTATGATAATAACCTTTATTAAACTCTTTAGCACCTTGAATTGTTACACCTTCAAAGGTAACTCCTGTATTAGAAAGATTTTGCGAGTTGGTTGGCAAAAACACAACTTCTCTATTACCTTTAACTGTTATATCTTTACCTTGCACCACGGGGAAACTATAAGTACCAGGAGTTTCTACTGTAATATTTGTTGCACCATGTTTCAAAGCATAATTAAAATCTTCTTGAGAGCCTACAGTAGCATTACCATTAGCATCCACTTCCAAAACCTTAACTACAACATTATTCACAGTTACATTTGTAGGATCAGGATTACTGTCTCTACGTCCTACCACTTCACCTGCATTCGCAGCGGGGAAAGGATTATCTTTATATGTTTCAATATATCTGTCTGCAATAACTGTTACATTTTCTACTAATACATCATCAATGATACAAGCAGTACCTTGAGCCATACCCACAGCTCCTGCAACATCTCTAAACGCCCTAATAGTCATATTTTTAACTGAAGATCCCTTAAGATGAGCAACATTTTGAGCAGTGAGATAACCTACTATTCCACCAGCTTTTGCTCCACCGTCATTATTCAGAACATTCACAGTAATTGAACCTCCGTCCACATGACAATTCTCTAAACGAGCACACAGACCATACCCAACTATCGCTCCGGCATAGTCAGAACCCTCAATATTTACATTGTTCATTCTGACATTTTTGATAGTCATACCTCTTCCTGTTGAAGCAAACAATCCTACTCTTTTCTCTGTACCTGTGACTGTCAAGTTGCTAATAACATGGTCTCCACCATCAAATGTACCTGCTATGGTATTATTTTTTCCTATAGGAGTCCAAGCTACACCCTGCAAATCAACATCTGAAGTCAAAACTACAGTCTGTCCACCAAATACTGTAAGATTACCATTTTTAACTGATTGGTTAACTCTATCATGAACTACCGCCGATTTGGTAACACCATTAGATTGCTCGGCATACCATTGCAAACCACTTACTCCATCCAAGAAGAAAGTTTTTTGATTAGGATCGTAGATTACACCTGTAGATATTTGTTCCAAGTCATCAAAGTTATATTCATAAGGTGCCCAAGAATCATCAATAGTAACATTAAAGTCGGTACTTGAAGAGATAAGATTACCAAAAATATTTGTTTTATAATTCTCTTGCAATGGAATATTATCCCAAGAGTGTGTAATTACTTGATTATCTTTCAAAGTAATTTCCAAACCTACTGTAGCCAATGCTTTATCATCACCAA
Organism: Bacteroidales bacterium; assembly: GCA_017501525.1. GTDB lineage: Bacteria > Bacteroidota > Bacteroidia > Bacteroidales > UBA932 > Coprenecus. The sequence goes on from JAFVWT010000007.1 coordinate 6,272, forward strand.
CTATTGGCAGGTAATCCATTGATACATATTTATATTTTATACCATCAATTATTACATCCTCTTCAGGAACAGCAACTGCTTCAAACACATAATCTTTAGAAACTTCGCCATATCCTTCTACTGTATTAAACACATCAGCAAGACCGGTAACAGTAACTTTTGAAGTTGCAAGTTCAAACTTACCTGCGTGATTTTCCAAACTGCTTTCGGTTGTTCTGATATTCAATTGAGCAAATGGACGTCTAAGGGTGATATCACTAGGGTCTCCAGGGGTAAATTCATCCTCAAAATGGAAGAATGCTGCACCTTCTTCACTGTTATGGAAGGTATTTTTCATAGGAATTGAGAGCAACTCAGAATTTTCATCAACATAAGAGGTTCCTTTTTGTGCCCAGAATACGATGTCGTAAGATTGGTCTTGAATCAAATTCAAAGTAACTTCTGCTACGCCATTAACAACAGTCTCTTGTGTTTTGAAAATAGCTTTTGCTCCAGGAGCAGCTTCATTGTAAACTGCAACATACAATGCGTCGACATTTTTGGCTTCTCCAATAGTTTTAGTTCCCATCTGTTCGGGAAGTTGTACAGTGAAAGTAGTGGGGCCTGACAACTGAGGCTCAACAACACTTTCCTGACACGATGTTGCAAATAGCATTGATGCTAATGCAACTAATGAAAGAAAATTCTTTTTCATAAAAATTTAATTTAAATTTAACAAAAGGTTTATGATTATGTATTATACATTTATCTAATTATACCACTATATATTTCATAACAAATCGTTCAATGGATGGTGATAAACCTTGTGAAAAAGTATCATAAAAACTGCGGGAGATCCCACTTAAACATATATAACCTTATTATTACATCTTAATCAATAGCCATCACCCCCAAAGAACGATAAATATTTAAACAATGGGCCGTATTCATTACACACATCGTTTATAAAGCATCACTCATACATCAGATAACAAAACTGATTTTCAATGACTTACAATATACAAACAAATGATATATTACTCTTTAGGCCAAATTTCTCTAAATAAGAGAAGTTTACCTCTATAAGAATCTAAAAATCGTGGAATTAACTCCTACGGAAAGGATAGGAGATCAGGAGCGATGAATAAAACTTGCAACAGGATTAAAAAAAATCCATATAATACTTTCCTGAATGCTATATATCAAATATTTTATTACCTTTGCATTATATTAAACTTCTCTTATTTAGAGAAATTCTCCTAAGGAATGTTCTACAAAGGACTTTGTAAAGATTTATGCAATTTTCTCCAAAAAGATTTTCATTTTCCTGAATGAGCATAGTGATGCTATTGGAATGAATGAAAGATGGAAAGATTTCAAGAAAAAAATAAATTATTTATCACAAGGACAAATGCTCAAAAAGAATCTTAACTCCTATAAGAATAAGGATTATTCCACCGATTATCTCTGAACGTTTTCCCACTTTTGCTGCAAAACTCCGCCCCCCTATCAAGCCTAACAACGAGCCCAAGACAGAAAAAACAAAAGTCATTGAGACTGCAAACACTACCTTGTATGCAGCAAGTTGTAACAATGCAACAGATACACCCACCGCTATTGCATCAATACTTGTCGCGATAGAAAGGAATATAAGATTTTTGGTATTCAATAAAGAGTGTTTGCTCTCTGAGCATCCTCCACAGCACTCTGTTTCAGGAGAAAAGCCTTCAATAATCATCTTTATACCTATATATCCCAAAAGAACAAATGCTATCCAATGATCAAAGCGGGAAATATATTCACTGAAAAAGATACCAATAAACCACCCTGCAAAGATGAATCCTCCTTGAAAAAAACCAAATGAGAAAATTATTTTCAAAATTTGCTTCAAAAATAATTTGCTTCTGGTGCAGATTCCTCCGGTCAATGACACTGCAAAAGTATCAAAACACAACCCCAACGACAAAAGCAAAAGTTCAAGATAGCTCATATTATCTCTTTTTGAAAACCATCAATCCGACAAAGGTAATCACTCCGTTTAAAATTAACAAAGAGAACCCCAAATCAAAACCGATACAATGCTCCAGAATTGTCTTAATCGCAAACGAAAGCAATGGAGAAAGAGTACAGATCCAAGGCACTACTCTATCACTCACATCAGATTTGCCCCATATTGCAAATCCATAAAGCCCCAACAAGGGCCCATAGGTATAACTTGCAAGTGTGTAAATTAAATTCAATACCGAAGTATTATTGAAAAAATGGAAACACAGAACCAATATTGCAATCACTAAAACCAGCACAGACTCAATAATCACCCTATTGCGCCGTAATTGCCTCTGGCTTAATTCTCCGGATTTATCAAATCCTAAAAAATCGTGATAGACAGAAGATGTCAATGATGTAACTGCCGCAGCAGAGGATGGATATGAACTTGAAATCAGCCCCAACACAAACAGAACCAATCCGAATGGTCCCATAAGATTCATTGCCACCCAAGGAAAAATCGCATCAGAGGAAGAAATGCCCAACACATCCATACCACCACTATGCTCGATATATATAGCGAACAATGCTCCGAGAAACAGGAAAGTCAGATTGACCAATAATATAATTCCGGCTGTCGCATAAATATTTTTGCGCGCAGACTTCAAATTCTTGCATCCGAGACTTTTCTGCATCATTCCCTGATCGAGTCCCGTCATTGCCACCGTCATGAAGAAGCCGGCAGCAACCTGCTTAAAGAGGTTGGTTGGACTTTCGGGATCAAAGTCAAATACTGAAAAATATTTGGAGTAGTGTAAAGTTTCCACAAGAGTTTGTTCTCCTGATGAAAGTGTGCGGAGAAGAAAGCTGATAGCAGCTCCCACTGCCAAGAGCATCACAGTAGTATGAAAAACATCTGTCCATACCAAAGTCTTCACCCCACCTCTATAAGTATAAACAAACAACATCAGAAGATACAATAGAACAATTGTCACAAATACCAAATTTGTATTATCACCTGTGTAGAATGACAACAATACTACTGCCACTACAAATATCCTCACTGCACAATTGCACAGTCTTGAAAGAAAAAAGAAAAAAGCGGCAATTCTTCTTGAACGAATCCCAAATCTGTCAGAAAGATATGAATATATGGAGAGATCTCCACGCGTATAAAACAACGGCAACAAGACCCCCGCCACGAAGAAATAGCCCAGGACAAATCCTACAACCATCGGGAGGTAATAAAAATTTTCAGCCAACACATTCCCAGGCACAGAAATAAATGTAACTCCGGAAATTGAGGCACCTACCATTCCGTATGCGGTTATTCCCCACGGGGCTTTCCTACCGGCATTGAAATAAGAGACACCATCTGTCCCTACACTTGTAACACGAGAGAGAAGATACAGGATAAGACAAAAAGCAAAGACTACTGTAAAAAGTACAGAAAAAGGAATTATCATATCAAAGTTTTCATCAGTTCGCAACTAAAGGTTATCCAGGCAAAACATTCCCTGCTATAAATCACCTATTAAAATTCACTCTGTTTTTAATAGACATCCCCAATGTCATAGGATCTGTGTACTCAAGATCATCTCCAAAACCAACTCCTCGAGCAATCGCTGATACCTTAACCCCTGTAGGTGACAGCACTTTATTTATATAATAAGATGTCGTCTCCCCTTCCATTCCTTTGCTTATGGCCAAAATCACCTCTTTAACCTGGTCATCTGACGCACGTTCCACAAGTTTTGGAATCGAAAGGTCATCAGGGCCTATACCGTCTATTGGAGAAATTACACCACCAAGCAAATGATACACTCCATTATACTCACCTGTCTGTTCAATACTCATTACATCTCTAATGCTCTCTACCACACATATAGTACTTTTGTCCCTCCGCAGATCCTGACATATAGGACATTTATCATGCTCTGAAATCATATTGCACTCAGAACAATATTTTACTTGTTCCACAAGATCTAAAATAGCATTTCCGAGCAACTTAATATTTTCCTTAGGTTGACGTAACATCCACAATGCCAACCTCAAAGCACTTCTCTCACCAATTCCGGGAAGAGAACTTATACGCTCGACAGCTTCATCCAATACAGGTACCATAATCTATTTTGCTAAACCATAAAATGCAGCCAATCCGTCAGCGGCACTCTTATCGACATGCGAAACCCTCACACCATACTTCTCTCCACACCGACAAATCGCATCTTTGAAAACCACTGCAACTGAGCCAACCAGACCCAGTTCCAATTGTCTATATCCATTATATTGTAAAATATTTCTCAAATAAAAGTCTGAAAAAGCAGAATCAAGCAATTTCCCGATATAGGAATCCTCCTCATGCTCTTTCACAAAATATGTAAATTGTGCCAAATATCGTGACGGCAATGTGCCACGATATACATTCTCTACAATGGTCGGATAATCCAAGTAGTATTTCTCCTCAAGCTTTCTGGAGAGTTCCTCAGGAATCATACCTTTTATATAATCTGACAGAAGTCTTTTTCCAATATTGGCTCCACTCCCCTCATCACCCAAGATAAAGCCACCTGCCCTAACATTGGAAACAATTTTTTCTCCATCATAGAGTCCGCTATTGGAGCCTGTCCCCAAAATAGCCACCATCCCTTTCTCCCTGCCAAAGAGGGCAACTGCTGCACCAAGCAAATCGGAACCCACCATTACTGAAGCTTTTGGAAACAACACCTGCAAAGTAGAGTTCATTTTAGTTACATGCTCCTGCGAAAGTATGCCTGCTCCATAAAACCAGACCTGTGAGACCTCTTCACAGTAAGTTCCAAGAGCCTTAAGCACAATGGACTGAATCTCCAGAGGTTCCTGATACACAGGATTTATCCCCGGAGAAACGACCTTTACGACCTGATGTTCCCCAATAATTCGCCAATCGACTGATGTAGAGCCGCTATCTGCCACCAATATCATACTAAATCCTATTTTCAGTTGTCAGAAATCCCATTAATAGCTTTATAAGGAGGTTATATAATGCTATTGAGGAACTCCACTTAAAATATTATCTTTGCAAACAACAAACATATAAAAAAAATCAAATAGTGACAACATCGGACAACCTTCATATTGACAAAATTTCCAAACTGCTTAGAGGATATGCCCACGAATACAATTCTCCTGAATACTTCACCGAGGATCCCATAATATTTCCAAAGCACTTCGCTGGACTATACAAAGAAGGAAAAGCAACTCTTCAAGATATTGAGTGTGCCGCAGTGATAAGTGCCCATCTTGCCTGGGGGCGCAGAAGTATGATTGTAAGAGACTGCAACAGAGCATTTGACCAGATGCAATGGAGACCATTTGAATATATAATGAGCGGTATCTATAAAGATGATGAAACATCATTGCACAGAACAATTAAATGGAGTGACTTTGCAGCTATTTGTGGCAGACTCAAGGAATTCTACTCCCAACACGACACATTGGAAATCCTCTCTGCCGACCAAATGAGAGTAAAAATATATGGACAGAAAAGTGATCCCAATGGCGCAAATAAAAAAATTCACATGTTGCGCAGATGGTTGGTACGCGACGACGGGGTGGTAGATTTAGGTATATGGAAAAACATAGACAAAAAAGATTTGATTATTCCACTAGATGTCCATGTCCACAGAAGTGCCTTACAACTGGGTATAACTCTCAGAAAAAGCGCCGATTTCAAAACAGCATTGGAAATCACAGAGTTTCTGAGAAAAGTTTTTCCTGATGACCCCACAATGGGGGACTTTGCATTATTTGCAGTAAGTTGTGTTCAATCTGGAATAAAATAAAGCATGTTCCATTAAAGGCCTTGTAAGAATTTATGTGGTTATAAGTCTTGAAACTCTACCTTGTAAAAGTGGCTGAAAGACATTTAATCTTCTCGGAGAAAATCCCATAAATCACTGCAAAATCTTTTATTGCAGTCCCTTAAAACTCGTCATCCCCGACTTAACGAAGTGACGTTGTCATCCCCTACTTAACGAAGTCATCCCCGACTCCGATCGGGGATCTCGGGGATCTTGAGGATCTCTTAATCATAAAAGTCAAACCGATGACGGTTAATGTTCCTTTGGCTATCTGGTTGGCGGGAGGTAAGTGGTTTTAGTTTGGAGGTGGTGGTTGGAATGGAGGGAGGTGGTGTTGGAATTTTCGAAGGGACGCGGCTTTATTGCCGCTTCCTTCTCTTTTACAACCCCCAAACCCCCTTTTAAGGGGGCTTTGGTCGCTGCGCTCCTATGTTCCAATGTGTTGCTTTTGGATTTGTATGTAGATGGTCACTAGATGTGACGTTGTCATACACGACCTGACGAAGTCATCCCCGACTCCGATCGGGGATCTCGGGGATCTCAGGTATCTCAGGGCCTCAGGGACCTCCGGTATCTCAGGAATCTCCATCTCCAGGAATCCAATAGTAAAAGTTCAATCAAAAGCAGATTGTTAATAACTTTTATATAATATTGACTATTTAACAAGATAAAATACTTATATTTGTCATACTTGATAGAAGAGGAGACTTTGTAAAATTTCACCCTTTGTCTATGATAAGATAAAGACAATATCAGAGTCTCAGACATCTTCTGACCATAAATTTAATAATTTAAAGCGGGGCGAAGGAGAGCCCTAAAGTTAATTAAATATGCCTAAGCTCTTCATCATTTCAGGTTGTAACGGAGCGGGAAAGACGACCGCCTCATATACGATACTACCTAACATGTTGAACTGCAGCAATTTTGTAAATGCAGATGAGATAGCACGAGGTCTTTCTCCATTTGATCCTGAGAGTGCGTCCATTCAAGCAGGTCGTATTATGCTGACCAGGGTTGATGAACTGCTTAGCAATAAACAGGACTTTGCTATTGAAACAACGCTGGCTACCAGGACTTATGTCAATCTCATCCGAAAGGCGCAAAAATGCGGCTACACGGTTACTCTGCTTTACTTCTGGCTAAACATGCCGTCACTGGCGATTGAAAGGGTAAAGTTGCGTGTAGAATCAGGTGGGCATAATGTAAGTGAAGAGCGAATCCGACGCAGATACGATATGGGTATAAAGAATTTGTTCAATCTCTATATTCCTGAGTGTGAATATTGGATGATAATTGACAATTCATACAATCCTGTACTGATTTGCGAAGGAGGAAAGGATATTACTACTAAAATACATAATAAAACCTTATTCAACCAATTGATTAATTATGAGCGAACTAGAATCTCGGGAACTTAGAGAGAATATCTTAAACGGATTGAATGCTTCATTTCAGAAATTAGTCAAGGAGAAGAAAAAGACTAATTCAGAGATAGCTTTTTCACAGAAAGGGAAACTTGTGAAAGTAAAAGCTACTGAAATCTGATGAAAGACTTTTCTGAATATAACGCTACGAAAAAAGAGCTGCAATAGGTTAAGGAAGTTTCTATAAAGGGAGGTTATGTAAATGACTCTGCAGAGATTTAGGTTACACTATTTCAGTTTTTAAAACGTGGATAAGATTCCATCGCCACTCCTCGAGTCCAAGAGATATTGCTGAGGATTGGTTTACTGCTTAGAGAGGAGTGACTCCATGCTGACAATAGCAATGGTCACTCCCCTTTTTTGAGATATGGCACAATATTGGATTGAGGAGCAGTCCATAACAATTACTTCGGAATATATGGATTTTCCCCTGCCAGAAAGTAAGAGAATATCTCATTGAGTAACAACACTTTCAAAACAGGGTACTGTTTATGATAATAGATTTCACAATATGATATTTGACAACACATATTACGATTTTTTTGGAACAACCAAAGAGACTATTGAAAGGACTCTTGCCACAGCTCTCTCATTAGGGGGAGATTACGCAGACCTATTCTTTGAATATTCCAAATGCAATGAAATTGCTCTAAGGGACAAACAGGTAAGCAATGCCCGATGTGATATCGATTTCGGTGTGGGAATAAGGGTGATATGCGGAGATAAAACAGGCTACGCCTACTCTGAAATAACCACTCCTGAAGCAATGAAACAAGCAGCATTGGCGGCTGCCAGGATTGCCAACTCCCATAAAGAGCATAAAGAGGTGAACATCAATGAGATTAGTTCCCCTGAAATAAACCGCTATCCGATAATAGGGACAATAGAGGAGTTACCTATTCTTCAGAAAAAGGAATATCTACTGATGCTCAACGATTTGATATATCAAAAGAGCGAACACGTAATAAATGTGATGGGCAAAATTGCTGACAGCATCACTAAAGTTCTTTTCGCAAATTCCCTTGGAGAGGCATATACAGATTATCGCCCAATGAGTTCAGCGGTAGCCATTGTCATAATGTCCAAAGGTTCAAGGGTTGAGAATTTCTATGCTTCAAAAAGTTTCAGAATGGGAGCCCAATTCCTCAACAAGGAACTTATCGAACAACTTGCAGAAGAGGCTGTCAATGAGTGCAACAGACTTTTTGATGCCGATAGGCCCCCTTGCGGAGAGATGCCTGTGGTAATGGGAGCCGGAAGTTCAGGAATTCTACTCCACGAGGCAATCGGACACACCTTTGAAGCCGATTTCAATCGTAAAAATGTCTCTATTTTTTCTGATAAAATGGGGCAGAAGATATGCAGCGAGCAGATAAACATAGTGGATGACGGCACAATCCCATTCAACCGAGGTGCTGTCAACTATGATGATGAAGGAGTTCCCGGACAAAAAACATATCTCGTAAAAGATGGAATTCTGAATAGTTACCTGCACGACAGAATCAGCGCCAGATACTACGGAGTGGAGCCTACCGGAAATGGCAGACGCGAATCATTCAGATATAGTCCTATTCCAAGGATGAGAGCCACTTATATGGAAAATGGAAATGCTTCTGCGCAGGACCTTATCAAATCTGTAAGCAAAGGTATCTATGTGGACAATTTCTCAAACGGTCAGGTACAGATTGGCGCAGGTGATTTCACATTTTATGTCAAATCTGGATATCTGATTGAAAACGGAAAACTTACAAAGCCCATCAAAGATGCCAATATAATCGGTAATGGTCCACAGGCACTTGCAGACATCATAGAAGTAGCCAATGATTCCACTATAGATGACAGCACATGGTCGTGCGGCAAAGGGCAATATTGTCCTGTCTCTTGCGGAATGCCAACTGTCTTAGTAAAAAGTTTAAATGTAGGAGGTATCAATGAATAAGGAAATCGCACATTTCGCCCTTGAAACAGCCATAAAAAATGGCGCTCAGGGAGCAAGAATATCATACGGAGAAAGTATTGAAGGGACTATTTCACTGCTAAATGGAGAGATTGAGAACATCCGAAATGCAACCTCCCGTTCAATATCCCTTTCACTTTTTACAGATGGAAGATTTGCATCTTTTTCCACCAACAGAATAACCCGCGAAGAACTACTGAAGTTCATTCCGGAGTGCATTGAATCGTGCCGTCTGCTCGAACCTGACAGTTTCAGGACACTCCCCGATCCGATGCTATATTACAAAGGAAATGGAAAAGGGCTTGGTACTGAAGATGAACACTTTGATGACATACCATTTGAAAAGAAACTCCATAAAATAAAAGAGAATTTCGAGGAAATTCCTTCAGACAGTAGGATTATATCCATTGCCAATGATTTTGAAGAGAACAAAAGATTTGACTATATAATTGATTCACAAGGATTACAAGCAGAAGAGACTCATACTTTCTACACTATTGGAAATGAGTGTACTGTCAAAGGAGAGGGGGACATAAGACCTCAGAACGGATGGGCTGAAGGAAACACTTTTTTCGAGAAGATAGCTCCCGGAAGCGGGAAGAAAGGATACCAGAGGTGCATAGATATGCTCGGCGCACGTAAAATTGCTTCAGGCAAATACAATGTCGTGTTTGAAAACTCAGTGGCAGCAAAATCTGTATCTGCAATCATTGGTGCCCTTTCCGGAGCCTCCATCAAGGAACAAAACTCATTCCTGCTCGACTCATTAGGAAAAAGAATCTTCCCCGAATGGTTGAACATTGCAGATGATCCACATATCCCTCATGCTTCAGGCTCCACCTATTTTGATGGAGAGGGTGCAGCAACAAAATATATGGACATAATCAAAGATGGCTACGTAAACACCTATTTTCTAAACACATACTACGCAAACAAACTAAACATGCAACGGACGGTAAATGCTCCGAACACAATTATATTTCCTCGTACATCCGAAATTGGATTGGATGAGATTTTGCGTAGAACCGGCAGTGGAATTTTGATTACAGGATTCAATGGGGGGAACAGTAATCCGGTAACAGGTGATTTCTCATACGGAATAGAGGGCTTCTATTTTGAGAACGGCACTAAGGTTTACCCTATAAAAGAAATGAATATTACAGGTAATTTCATATCTTTGTGGGCTAAAAACATTTTTATAGGAAACGACCCGATTAAATTCTACAAATGGCAGATACCCTCTGTCGCATTTGCAGATATAGATATAAGTGGTTTATAATTAACAAATTAAATATTACGAAATGAAAATTGGAAAAAACAAAGTAGTAGAACTTATCTACACCCTTACAGTCGATGGACAAATTGCAGATCAAACAACCAAAGAGAGACCTCTTGATTTTATCTTCGGAATAGGCTCACTTCTTCCCAAGTTTGAAGAGTATATTCTAGACAAAGAACCCGGAGATTCATTTGAATTTGTACTATCTGCGGCTGAAGGTTATGGTGAACACAATCCTGCAAATATTCTTGAACTTCCCAAAAATATTTTTGAAGTGGATGGCCAAATCCAAGAAGGACTTCTTACAGTAGGAAATCTTATCCCTATGATGAACAACCAAGGAGGAATTATTCCCGGTAAAGTTCTTGAAGTTAAAGAAGATGTAGTAGTTATGGACTTCAACCATCAGATGGCAGGTAAAGAGTTGCACTTCGTTGGTGAAATTGTATCTGTTCGTGAGGCTACCCAAGAAGAACTAACAGATGGTCTTCACGGAGAATTCAAACAACAAGGTGGCTGTTCAGGTTGCTCAGGTTGTGGAGATGGCGGCTCTGACTGCTCTTGTGGCGGCTGCTAATTGGATGTAATCAAAGGTTCTATAAAAAACTTAGCAGAGATATATCTCCGAAAAGATATTCAGTTTCTTGAAAGAGCATAGTGATGTTATGTGAATGAAAGAAAGGTAACTTTTATAGAACATCCATAAAAAGGTAATGATGCAGAAAGTGGCACTTTTTGCATCATTACTTTTTTTAAAAAAGTGGGAATTTATAGAAATTCCTGTATTTACAATTCTACTGCGTTATCCCAAACGACAAGCGACAGCACTCGCAGCATTGATTCCGTCCAATGCAGATGAAACTATTCCACCGGAATACCCTGCACCTTCTCCGCATGGATACAATTTTGGAGCTGACAGATATTCAAAGGTCTCACTATCACGTGGTATTCTTACCGGCGAGGAGGTTCTTGATTCCACCGCAAGCAGTAATGCCTCTGATGTATAATATCCTTTCATCTTCCTGTCAAATAGAGGGAACGCCTTTTTCAATCTCTCTGCCACAAAATCGGGGAGAACATTTGAAAGGTCTGTCGCAACTGCTCCCGGAGCATAAGATGTCTTCGGCAATGGAGTCACAATAGATTTCCCTTTTTTACTCTTGACAAAATCGGTCATTCTCTGAGCCGGTGCTTTAAATGACTCTGTCACTTGAAATGCTTTTTTCTCCACATCCCTTCTGAAAGCAAGCATCGCTTCAATACCACTTAGATTCCTCCCTTGGGAAGCATAAAAATTATCAACATCTTCAGGTTCTACAGATGTTACAATCCCCGCATTGGCCCACTTGCTGTTTCGCATCGAATTGGACATTCCATTAAGGACCAATCCACCTTGCTCGGTAGATGAGGGGACTAAGATACCCCCCGGACACATACAGAAAGAGAATACTCCCCTACCAGCCACCTGCTCGACCAAAGAGTACTGGGCTGCCGGAAGATACGGCTGATAACGACCATGATATTGAATGTTATTTATCAATGACTGAGGATGCTCTGCCCTGACACCAAGTGCAAATCCTTTAGTTTCAAGAAGCCATCCCTTACTGTGTAGAAGTTCATAAATATCTGTAGCAGAGTGACCTGTCGCCAAAATAAAGGCATCTCCAATGTATTCTTTTTCAACATTGCCCCCCTGGCTCAAATCAATGGTTTTTACACACCACTTCTGCTGTACAAACTCAAAATCGACAATTCTATTTTCAAAATGGTACTCCCCTCCTCTGTCAATAATCAAATTACGGATATTTTCCATAATTCTTGGTAATGCATCAGAGCCAATATGAGGATGAGCATCTATCCTTATCTGCTCATTGGCACCAAAGCGGATGAGAAGTTCAATGACATCTGAAACATTTCCTCTCTTTACAGATCTGGTATATAGCTTCCCATCAGAAAAAGTACCTGCTCCCCCCTCTCCAAAACAATAATTTGAATCGGGATTCAATAGTCCTTCCCGAGAAATGGCAGCCATATCAAATTTTCTGTCATGAACATTTTTCCCCCTCTCGAGAATGATTGGTTTAAACCCTTTACGCAACAATTGCAACGCAGCAAAAAGACCTGCAGGACCCGCTCCGGCAATGATGACAGGCCTTGCATTTTTCACATCAGCATCAAACTCAGGAACAGTCCTTAACTCAGGACTCTCACCACTTGCATATCCCCTTACGCGATACCTGTATAGAATCTCTTTCGAACGGGCGTCAAGAGAACGTTTGAGAATCTCAACATGAGATATTCTTCCTGCAGGAATCCCCATAGCTACTGCAGCTTTTTTTATAAGTTCCTCTTTTGTAGGGGTACTGTGAGCCGGCATTGCCACTTCAAACTCTTTCATAATATTCTTTTTGTCTACTTGCTAAAATCCAATGCTCTGGACACAGGCGATGCATCCAAGCCACAGGTAAGCCCTGCTCTAAACTTATACAATCCTGCGATAGCAATCATAGCAGCATTGTCTGTTGTAAATTTAAATTCGGGTACAAAAGTCCTCCAACCTCTCTTAACTCCCTCCTCTACAAATCGTTGACGCAACTCAGAATTGGCAGAAACTCCACCTCCTATAACAATATCCTTTATTCCTGTAGCCTTTGCAGCCTTTACAAGTTTGTTCATCAAGACATCAATCAGAGTCCTTTGAAAAGATGCGCAGATATCATTGATATTTTCCTGGATAAAATTCTCGTTTTGAGCAATATTATCTCTTAAAAAATATAAAAGAGAAGTCTTTACACCACTAAAACTATAATCAAAACCACTTATCTGAGGTTTTGCAAAAGCGAATCTGGAAGGATCCCCCAATTTCGCAAGTCTATCAACCACAGGACCTCCGGGATAGCCCAAATCCAAAAGTTTGGCACATTTGTCAAATGCCTCACCCACAGCATCATCTATAGTCTTTCCAAGAACTTCAAAATGAAGATAATCATCCACTCTTACTATCTGGGAATGTCCACCTGATACTAAAAGTGCCAAAAATGGAAAGGCAGGTGAGGGTTCTTCTTTCCCTTTCTGCTTGATGAAATGGGATAGTATATGACCCTGAAGATGATTCACATCTACCATTGGCTTATCCAATGAGATAGCCAAACCTTTGGCAAACGAAGTGCCCACCAACAAGGAACCCAATAGTCCGGGCCCTCTTGTATATGCAATGGCATCAATATCAGAAAGAGAGATACCGGCATCTGCAATAGCCTGATTCACAACAGGTAAAATATTCTGCTGATGCGCTCTTGATGCGAGCTCCGGGACCACTCCTCCATATTTGCGATGAACTTCTTGCGACGCCATTACATTTGAGAGAAGATACTCCCCCTGAAGCACAGCAGCAGAAGTATCATCACAAGAAGACTCTATACCTAAAATAATCTCTGACATATATATTATCACATTATAGGAAGCACATCAAACAACTTCCCAATTTGCAAAAATACGTAACAAGTGAGCAAGATGCAAAGTTTACTTTGTATTTTACAGCGAGCGCAGTAGTATTTCTACCCCGTCAGGGGTAAAAATACGTAACAAGCAAGCAAGATGCAAAGTTTACTTTGTATTTTACAGCGAGCGCAGTAGTATTTCTACCCCGTCAGGGGTAAAAATACGTAACAAGTGAGCAAGATGCAAAGTTTACTTTGTATTTTGCAGCGAGCGCATAGGAGCGCAGCGACCAAAGCCCCCTTAAAAGGGGGTTTGGGGGTTGTAAAAGAGAAGGAAGCGGCAACAAAGCCGCGACCCTTCGAAAAGCCCAATACCACCTCCCTCAGTCCCAACCACCACCTCCAAGGTAAAACAACTTACCTCCCGCCAACCAGATAACAAAAGGAACATTAACCGTCATAGGTTTGACTTTTATGATTAAGAGATCCTCAAGATCCCCGATCGGGGTCGGGGATGACTTCGTCAGGTCAGGGGATAACTTCGTCACTTCGCAGGTCTGGAGATGACATTTATTGACCATCTACATGCAAATCCAAAAGCAAGACATAGGAACGTAGGAACATAGGAGCGCAGCGACCAAAGCCCCCTTAAAAGGGGGTTTAGGGGTTGTAAAAGAGAAGGAAGCGGCAACACAGCCGCGACCCTTCGAAAAGCCCAATACCACCTTCCTCAGTCCCAACCACCACCTCCAAGGTAAAACCACTTACCTCCCGCCAACCAGATACCAAAAAGGGCTACCAGGGGTAAACATAAGTAACAAGCAAATGAAAAGCAAGGTAAACTTTGCATCTTGTGAGCTAGTTTAGTATATTTGTAAACTTAAATAAAAGCAGTATCAGGGCGTTTAGAAAAATATTAATCGGGTTACTTATTTTGATTTTTATTTTGCCGGCAGCCGGATATGTTGCTATTCAGTTTCCCGCACTTCAAACCTGGATAGCGCATAAAGCGGTAAAGTCAATAGAAGATAAGATTGACGGCAAAATAGAAGTTGAGAAGGTAGCCATTTCTTTTTTGAACAAGATTATCATCAAGAACGCCTCAATTACAAATGCACAAGGTGACACCTTAGGTTCTGTCGGGAAACTGTCTGTAACCCTTTCGTTGCTGAATATGACCCCCGGATTTTTGGAAGCAAAAAGGATAATTGTCGAAGATGGATATTTCAATTTGCAACTTGACAAGGAGCGGGGAAGCAATCTTGCAGAAATCTTCAGAATTGAGCCAAAACCAAAGGACACAACCTCGTCAGGAGAGTGGGGAATTCCAAATATCGCAGTCAACGATATTATTATCAGCAATTTCCATTTCAACATGCACAACAAGGCCAAAGACACTATTGTTAAGCCATACGGTTGCATGAATTATAACCATTTCAACATATACGACATAGATGTAAGGCTGACACGAGCCAAATATGAGAACAAGAAACTCACTTGCCGTATTAGAAGTCTCACATGCAAAGACAGTTGCGGATATGAGGTAAAATCCCTCAGTGCAGACTACTCAATGGACAGTACACAGATAAAATTTGACAATCTATATCTCAAAGACTCCTACTCTACCGTAAATGCAAAATATCTCTCCTTCGGATATACAAAAGGACGGGATATTAACGATTACGTCAATAAAATCGTTATGGGAGCTGACTTCTTCAATACGACATTGGATTTCAGAACTGTCGGGGTATATGCTCCTTCATTGATTGATAACAGACTGACATTTCTTATTGATGGTGAGGTAATTGGTCCGGTGAGGGATTTGCGTTCCAATGACTTGAGAGTAAGGACCGGAGACAGCACTGATGTAAGGGTTGGGGTGGCGATCACAGGATTGCCCAAAATTCAGAATACAGTGTTCAATTTTACCTTTAAGGATGTAAACACCACTCTCCCTGAGGTAGGTATGATTGTATCTTCTTTTTCAAAGAGTTTTAACAAAAGTGCTTTCGAAAGTCTAATACCCGATATCAGACTGAATGTACAAGGAGTCGCTTATGGCACCCTGTCGGATGTCTACTCTATGGGGAAAGTCAGTTCTAGAATTGGAGAGGTGGACTATTTTGCACAAACATACCCCGCACTGGATGGTAACGGAAGAGATATATCTGTGGAAGTGGGAGCAAAAGACCTCAATGCAGGGAAGATTATCGGCTCCAAAAATATTGGAGAGAGCAGTTTCAGCACCGCCATTCATGCCAACATTACACCTACACCCGAAGGGAGACTCTTAAACGCCTCATTGGATTCCCTGCTTGTACACAAGCTATTCATCAACGGCTACAACTTCTCAGGAATAACCGCAGTAGGAGATATCAGAAATAATGTCACAAACATCAGACTTATCAGCAAGAATGATGCTCTACCCCTTCTGTTCCAAGGAATTGTCCACATGGATGAAAAATTTGACCTTGAAAATATAAAAGCATATCTTAATATACCCGAAGCAGATTTGGCTGCTGCCGGAATTGACAAAAAGAATAATCTTTCACTACTGGGCATCACCTCAGATATCAACCTTAGCAAAGGGGAAAACGACATAATGCTCGGCAAGATAATGCTGAATGACATAAACTATACCAACGACAAGGGTTCTCACAAGATTGATAATATAATGTTACGGTCATTCATACAGGAGGAAGTGAGTATAATTACACTTGACTCTCCTATGCTTGTTGCAAAATATCTGAGCGATGACATCCCGAGCAATCTTGTAAAACGTATTAAAAACGCACTTTTCAGGAAGGATATTCCAATACTGCTTTCTGATAACGAGAGATCCTTAGATTCAACAAATATAGAGAATCAGGGCAACTACAAATTCTCTTTACAGACATTTGACCTTGCTCCAATATGTAGAATAGTTCTACCCGACCTCTATATTGCAGACAGTACAAAAGTAGATTTTCTTCTGACTCAGAATGACAGCTTAGTCCTTACTGCAAATTCAGAATTCATCAGGTGGGGTAAAAACATATTCAACAATTTTGCCTTGAGCCTCGACAATCAAGGTTATACTCCTCATCTGGATTTGACTGCAGAAAAAATATCTCTCTTTGGAGTCGAATTGAACGAAAACAGATTCTGCATTAAAGGAGAAGATGGTGGATTGAATCTCAATTATAAATTCGTAAACGACAATATCCTTACAAACTCATTGGATTTCAACTCCAAAATAGAATTCAACAAAGATGAATCGGGTAAACTCAGCACTACCATAGCCCTGAAGGAATCTGAACTTTATATAAAAAGCAGAAACTGGAAAATTAACCCATCAAAGATCTGGTTAGGTTCAAAATTTTACAAAGCAGACAGTCTTATGCTGTATAATGAGAATGAATCACTGTTGGTTAATGGTACTATTTCTGAATCTCCTACTGATACTATGCACATCGATATGGAGAGATTTGACATATCGCTGGCCAACTCATTTATAAGCAACGGAACAAATCTTCAGGGACTTCTCTCCGGCAAAATCGATGTATACGACATCTATAACAGGGTCGGAATATTAATGGCAATTGATGGTGAAGATATTGTCATAGACAACAGATCTATGGATCGCATATCTGTAATGAGCAAATGGGATCAAAACAGGGAGCGTTTCAATATTTTGGTAACAAACCACCAAAAAGAGACCAATCCATTGAATATCAGCGGATACTACACACCTACAAGAAAATACCTCAACCTCAATGCCGTATTTAACAATTTCAAATTGGAGCATATCAATCCGATATTAAAGAGTGTAATGAATATTTCAGGAGGGGCCCTTAATGGAGAACTTAATATCAGTGGAGAGACCTCAAAGTTGATTATGAAGAGTTATGAAACCTACGTTGACTCTTTGAGATTCACACCAAACTACACAAAGGTCACTTATGACATCAGCGGTCCGATAGATATAGACAAAAGCGGAATTTACCTGAAAGAGATTATTGTGGAAGACCCCTTCAAGAACAAAGCGAAAGTGACAGGGGCAATCCGTCACGAGTACTTCAAAAACATGATTCTTGATGCCAGACTGGACTTCTCCAATTTCCAATGTCTCGACACAAAAGAAAGGGACAACTCAACATTCTACGGCCAGGCATTTGCTTCCGGCAATATTGTTTTGGAAGGGCCTTTCGAAGATTTGTTTATAGATGCCGACATCCGCACTGAAGACAATACCATTATCCATGTTCCACTCTCTTCAGCTTCATCGGCAAAACAGACAGACCTGATAACATTTGAAAATTTCTCAAGGATTGTCAATGACAGACACTACTATAGTTATGATGAAGAGGAGAACACCTCTAAAAATAAATCAAATATTGAACTTAAGGCAAAAGCCTCTATTTCAGACAATACGCAACTACTGATAGAATTGAACAAATCATTGGGAGATATTCTCAAATGCAGGGGAAATGGAAATATAGACCTGGTTGTCAATCCATCAAGAAATGTTTTGGATATAAGGGGAGACTATATCATTTCTGAAGGAAATTACCATTTTGCTGTTTCAATCGGTGCAAAGGACTTTATCCTGAATGAAGGAGGTTCACTCTCATTCAACGGAGGAGTCATGAACACCTCGCTCAATGTTGGGGCAACTTACCAGACAAAAGCATCAGTTGCAACACTTATTTCTGATACAACTTCTGTTGCCAGCCGCAGAACAGTCAATTGCGGAATAAACCTTAAGGGTTCATTAGTCAATCCTGAGATTTCATTTTCAATAGACATTCCGGACCTTGACCCCATTACCAAAAGCCGAGTAGAGAGTGCTTTAAGTACCCCTGACAAAGTACAGAAACAATTTATGGCTCTACTTCTTTCGGGAAGTTTTGTACCGGATGAACAGTCGGGTATCTTTAACAACACCACAATCCTCTACTCTAACGCCAGTGAGATAGTAGCTAACCAGTTCAACAATATTTTCAGGCAATTGGATTTGCCGCTCGACCTGGGTCTGAATTTCCAGCCCGGATCGGCCTCCGGAGGCAGAGATATGTTTGATGTGGCACTTTCCTACCAAGCTTTCAACAATAGACTGATAATCAACGGAAATGTAGGAAACAGCATAAACTCAAACTCCAATTGGGCAGGAAATCTTGAAATAGAATACAAGGTAGGCAAACAGGGCAAACTCAGGTTAAGCGGATTTACACGTGCTGCTGACAGTTACTCAAATTACCTTGACAACACCCAAAGGAGCGGTATTGGTATCTCATTTCAGGACGAGTTCGACACATTCAAAGAGTTTTTCAGAAATCTGTTCCTATCCCGCAAACGCAAAGAACAATACGAACTTGAGAGGATGAAGGAAGCTTTGGATGAATTGAAAAAGGAGGCTGCCGAAGCAAACATAAAAAAAGAGGATATCCTAAAACCCAAGGAAGATCCTCTCAAACTCAATGACCAACAGACTGAACTAATCGAGTACAACCAATGACACCTTTCCGATAAGTTCCTTATCATAAGGCCTTTGTACTAATATATAATTTCTTGTATAGCCAAACATCTGTCCACCTTTGATAGTGCTTTCAAATAAGACTTCTTCAGTGGCCCCTTTGAAACTGTCACAATACTCCTTATGAAGTCTGTCACAAAGTGCCTCCAGACGGTGAACCCTTTGTTGCTTTATTTGCTCATCCACCTGACACTCCATATCAGCCGCCGGAGTATCAGCCCTTCTCGAATATGGGAAGATATGGATAAATGCGGGACGTATCTCCTCCAGAAACCTATATGTTTCCATAAATAGTTCTTCAGTCTCACCTGGAAATCCTGTGATTACATCTATTCCGAAAAAAGGGTTTCCCATATACTCCCTGACCAATTCAATTTTTTCACGAAACATCAAGGTGTTGTACCTGCGACGCATCTTTCTAAGAATCTCATCACATCCGGACTGTAATGGGATATGGAAATGAGGAAGAAATTTTGTACCTGAAGCTATCCACTCCACAATTTCCTGTGTGAGAAGATTAGGTTCTATAGAAGATATGCGATAACGTTCTATCCCCTCAACCTCGTTAAGTCGCTTCAACAGGTCCAGAAATGATTCACCTGTTGTTCGTCCATAATCTCCAATATTTACACCCGTCAATACTATCTCCTTTATTCCAAGCGAAGCTATCTGTCGGGCCTGTTCCACAAGCTCTGCAATAGGGAGATTTCTACTATGTCCTCTTGCCTTAGGTATCGTACAGTAAGTACATTTATAGTCACATCCGTCCTGCACCTTCAAAAATGAGCGGGTTCTCTCCCCACTTGAAAACGCGGCATATACGGAGTCAACTTTTTCAATCTCTTCAACATCGAGAATCATAGAGGCATTACCACAACTGCGGTTCCTCTCCACTTTTTGTATTTCCTCGAGCAAAAGACCTTTTTTCTGCGCTCCAAGAATAACATCAACGCCTTCTATCTTTGCTATCTGATCACTTTTAAGCTGTGCATAACATCCTATGACAGCAATAATTGCATCAGGTGATTTCCTATGGAGACGACGGATTATATTCCTACTTTTCTTATCACTGTGTTCAGTTACTGTACAAGTATTGACCACATAAATGTCTGCCGGTTTGTTTTGCGAAACTACGGTATAACCATTTGCCGCAAAAAGGCGGGCCAAAGCTGAACTTTCCGAATAATTCAACTTGCAACCAAGAGTATGAAATGAAACAGTCTTAGCCATAATCAATACGAAAGTGTTACTTTGGACGAATGAACTTCACCTCCCAAAGGTGGATTAATCTTTGATATTGAAACAGAGCAATTGATTATCTGGGGGAAATCTCTTTTAATTCGCCTCAATATTCTACCTGCCACATGTTCCAGAAGATTTGAAGGAATCTGAATTTCTTCTTTCACAATATCAAATATAAGTTGGTAATTTACAGCGTCTTCTAAAGAGTCGCTCAAAGAGGGCTTCTCCATATCAGTCTTTGCCCAGAAATCGACTACAAAATAATTGCCTATAATTTTCTCTTCTTCAAAACAACCATGGGATGCGTAAAATTTCATCCCCTTTAATTCCAATTCACCTATCATTTCAAATATTTCTCTATGCATAAATCAAAAAGACACAAGGACGCTTGTTTATTTCGGTCTTGCATCGTCTCCACTGAGCCACACTCTTTGTCCTAATATACTGGTCAGGCATTGTTATATTGGCAGCCACCGTCACTTTGGTCTGAGGCTGAAGAGTTGACAGAATATCGTCAAACAATGAGTCATTTCTGTAGGGAGTCTCAATAATAATCTCTGTCTCGGAATATTTCTTCGACCTTATCTCCAACTCCTTTAACCTCTTTCTCCTATCCTCCTTCTTAACCGGTATATAACCGCAAAAGGCGAAACACTGTCCGTTAAGTCCCGAAGACATCAATGCCATCATAAGAGACGAAGGGCCTACAAAAGGGACCACCTCTATATCCTCCTTATGAGCCAGAGCTACCAATGCAGCCCCGGGATCAGCCACAGCAGGAAGTCCTGCCTCCGAGATCAAAGCCATATCATTTCCTCCCTTGAGAACTGCAAAAATATCTTCAATATCCTTTTGTGTGGAATGTTCATTTATCTCATAGAAATTGAGAGACTCAATATTCCCTTTGAATCCCAATTTTGAGAGGTATCTTCTCGCACTTCTAATCTCTTCCACTGCAAAATGGGTAATATGAGAAATGCATTCAAACACAACAGAAGGGATAACATTCCCGATTTCGACATCTCCCAATGGAGAAGGTACCAAATACAATTTTGTGCTCATCGGCGAAGAGGGTGGTTTATGGGTGCTTATCTTTTCATGTACTTAAGGTATGCCCTACAAATTCCTCGTTTTAAAAAGTAACAGGTTATAATGTTATAAACTTGTACTTTAAAGCATCGTAACTTTAAAATCATACTTTAAAACTTTTGCGTTCTTCATGGTTTTTCTATGAGAAATTTCCATAAATCCCCGCAAAGTCCTTTATAGAACATTCCTTAAATTTTGGGACAAATTTAAAAAATTGTTTGGATTTATATTAACTTTGAAATTTGTATGGCGAACAAATTGGTATTTTTAGGTACAGGAACCTCACAAGGTGTTCCTATCATAGGCTGCAATTGTCATGTATGTCAATCCAATGACCCTCATGACAAACGGCTCAGAACATCTGCATACATCGAATATTGCGGACTTCATCTCCTTATAGATGCAGGTCCGGACTTCCGTCAACAGATACTTGCCAATAGTATTTCACAGATAGATGCCGTACTTCTGACCCATCAGCACAAGGACCACACAGGAGGCCTTGACGATGCCAGAGCATTCAACTACACCACCCAACAAGGGTTCAAAATTTACCTTGAGTCGGTCGTGGCTGAATCGTTGAAAAGAGAATATTCCTACGCATTTGAGAAAGACAAATATCCGGGTGTTCCAGAGTTTGAACTCCATATAATAGATGATAATCCCTTTAAAATAGACTCAGTGGAGATTGTCCCTATAAGGGCAATCCACTACAAACTCCCTGTACTCGGATACAGATTTGACTCATTGGCATATCTTACAGACCTAAACTATATATCCGAAGAGTCGATAGAACGGCTAAAAGGTATCAAGACATTTGTTGTAAGCTGCCTCAGAAAAGAGGAACACATTTCCCACTTCAGCTACAATCAAGTTCTTGAACTGTGCGATAAAATATCCCCCGAGAAGGTATTCTTCACTCACATGTCCCATCGAATGGGAACCTATGAGGAGATGATTGCACAATTTCCCGAAAACATAGAGCCCGCGTATGACGGACTTACCATAACTTTCTAAATATTACTCCCATTTTCTCTTCTAACAAACATATAAATCAAGCACAGAATCACTTGATTATGTTGTAAATATAAAAAAATATTCCTATCTTTATAGTCAGAAACAATATGCAAAACTGCATCTGATATAATCACTTAAAACTTAGTATTATGATAAGAGTAAACGACACTTATAACTACACTACGGTTTTCACAGAAAGTGATGCTGAAGTTTACGCAAAATTAACCAGTGATTTTAACCCCATTCACCTTGACAGAGAGTATGCAATGACTACCGAATTCGGACGTCCTGTAGCTCAAGGGGTATTGATTTTATGTGCATTCTCTAAAGTACTTGGTACACTTTGGCCTGCAGATAAAAACTCTTACTTCATTTCTCAAGAAGTGACCTACCTCAAACCTGTCTACATCAATGAACCATACACTATCAGATTTGAGTGTACAAAAATCGACTACAAGAGGATGATTGGAACAATTGCAGGCAAAATGAAAGACAAAGATGGAAATGACATCGTTGTCACTGAAGCGAGACTCTTCTCAAAAGAACATTTCTCTGAACCTGTTATGTAAACTTCTATAAAATCCACGATTTAAGGCAAGGGTTGGATTCCGAAACTTTTACAACAGTTGTGCTCATTCCAGAAGAGCGGAAACCTTCTGAGAGAAAATCACATGAATCCTTGCAAAGTCCTTTATAGAACAAAAGAGTCTCCAAGAGAGAACTAAGGATGCCTGTCCTAAAAGATTGATTCTTTTAGGACAGGCATCCTTTTTTGAGTAACAACGATTTGTCCGATCTATCGTTTATCCCCTATTGGCACACTCAATCCGAGATTTATTCCGAAATATGCCTTATCCAACGGAATTCCTTGAGGGGTATATCTTAATACAGTATAGTCGCTTCCCAAATAGAAGTTCATCCCCTTTTTAGGGGTAAATGTAAGAAGCCATCCGAAAGAAGAACGGAGATTCATAAAGGAATACGAAACAGCTATATCAAACCAATTAGCAGGGGCATAGTTAAAGGAAGCCATAATCTCATGTCGCTCCCTGATCTTTGAAAAATAACCGGTATACAGTACCCCTACATTCATCTTATCTTTAAGAAATGAGTAATCAATACCCGCGTTAACCTTCGTTGTAATACGGGTAATCTGATTATCATCCACAGGTTGCTTGGTAAAACTAACCAAAGTCATCGCCCTGTCAAGAAGTTCATCCAACTGATCCTCCAATATATCTTCACCCTGGGTTATTTCATCAAAACCATCATATTCCACGAAACCATCTGAACTGACAAGAGTAGATTTATTTTTGAAATATGAAATAAATCCCAAATCTGTTACCGCTGCTGAAAACCTCAACCCATCGAGTGCACATCCCTCGGAAATTCTATATTGGATACCTAAATCGATAGCTCCACCTACACCCCCAATACCAAATGATGAAGGGTCGAATTGAAGTCCGTTGACAACACCTGTCTGAGAATCGTATGTAAAGTCCACTCCTCCTCCAAGTATATAACCTGTGCCATTCCCCACAACATTCCATTTTTGAGAATCTGCACTTACATGCAAATTATCATAATGGGCATAAATATTCATCAGTCCCGCCAAAAACTTCACCTTTCCACCAATCCTCAAACCTTTGACCAACTTATCAAGTGATGAAGAATAACCCAATGAGATATAAGTATATACATCACCATCAGCCCCAATATTACTCATATTGAATTCGTTAGAATCACCACTCATTCCTTGTTTAACGAAACGGAAAAATTCCTTGGGCAATGAGGAGTTCAATGAGACCTTAACCCCGGCATCTATACTCCAAAATGAGCTTTTACCTGTAAACCACCCTACATTTATAATATCAAGCCCCACTATCCCATCCAGATAATTGACATCCGAAAGTTTGCCAAGAAACTCATCTGAAGAGACTTGCGGATGGAGGAAAAGTCCAACTTTTCCACTTTCCAAAGGGTAAAGAATATGACTTGCTCCGAGATTGGAATTTATATTAACTCCTATATTTGACAACATAGGAATTCCCACATAACCCTGATTTGGTACAAATGCAGGATTCATCTGATGATTCAGAGTAAAACTCTCCACAAAATAACCTGTCCTGGGCTGGCAATAAAGAGAAAGAGCAAAACCCAAAGCGATAACTGCCGATAATATCTTCTTCATATAAATCTATTGGTTTAGGTAATCATTCAAATCCAGAGTAATCCCCTCCGGGAACATCAATCCAAGATTGAGATCCAAATAACAATCTTCGCTAAGAGGTATTCCATCTGCAAGCCCATTGAAGAGTACAAATTTGACAACTACAGCATCTATCTCAAATATCTCATCCCGTTTGTCAAGCAGAAGAGAGAAATCCCTAAGAACAGGCTCACCCTGTTCCGATGTTCCCTCAATTACTACAGGGTCTGTCTGAATATCGAGCAACCGGCCCTCTTTATCAAGAAACTGAAGAGAAAGTTCCATGTTGAGAGGAATAGTAGTCTCAACAGTTCCAAAAAGTTCAATGGCAGCATATGTCAAAATCTCTCCCAGACCCTCAGGAAGTCCCGAAATCGTATCACATACAGGGAGATAAAGTTCCTCACCGAAACTCATAGGAACCACGAGTTTGAAATCTGTATCAATAAAATAATCCTTTTGCAAATCCACATAGTGATGTTCTGCCGTAAGGGCTGTCGAGACATTTGCCACAAAATCTATCTTTTCCGGGATAGGATTCAATAATTCATTGATATTCATTTGATACCACTGACGTGAAGCAAATTGTTCCATATACTCCTCTGAGAAGACATAGGTAGAGAGAATAGCCTCGGAATCCTCATCACAGGCTGTAGTATGAATCAAACATTCCAAAGCATCTGGAGAGCCTTCAGGCAAAACCTCCAGACCTATTTCAAAAGGAATCCCACTATTTGTATAAACATCGAGCAAAGCATAGGCATTTACAAAATCGACATTAACCCCATCCTCTCTTAAGAACGAGGGAATTTCACTCAACGCAATACTTTCAGATATCGGATCCAATGCTCTATCAACAAGACCATAGAATCCCTTAGGAGAAATCTTTTCCCCATCGCTGGAAGCAATATCAAAATGGATATCAAGGTAAATATGTTCACCAGCATAATGTACAAGGTCTGCCGGAAGGAAAGAGACACTCAAATGTTCCAATACAAACAAATCCTCAAATTTGAATTCATCTCCGGGCTCCACATCAAAAGCAACTTTTTCAATATCTATTTCATTGAAAATAAGATGGCCCTCTTTATCAGGTTCTCCGTGCAGGATAATTTTGCCAGGAGTAAAAGCACCTGAAGATTCACACAGATAATAATTCAAGGGAAGAGATATTTCAATATTTACATAATAATCCTCCGGGAATCCATACTCATAAGTGGTCTCCATATCTACTGAAAGTATAATATGGGCATTATCAAACAATATACTATCCAGATCTACAATACCATCTCTCTGCGCCACAGTCAAATCATAACTCAACATCAGGGTATCAGCTGTCTCGAGCTCCACTTCAACATATTCATCTGTCAGTTTTGAGAGAATCTCTGCTATTTCCTCGGGGATATAAGTATCCTTGTATATCACTTCATGAAGACCATCTATGGCTATATCATCTATATACTCCGACAGATCGATCTGCTCCTGAAGCGAAAGTCCAAGTTCAAAATAATACTCCCCGGAAGTATCTGTATGGAAATATTCATTTTCCCCCAAGTCGAGAAAATCACCAAGAGAGAGTCTCTCGGTAGAGCCTATTGGAAGTCTGAGGGAATCTCCTCCAAGTGTTATATTCAAATCGAGATTACCATTGGAAATATCATACTCCCGGGCACAAGAAGATAATAAAATTACCAATGATAATATCGGCAACAGCAAATAATAGGATAATGGTTTCATATTGTCAAGATTTAAAACTCTCTACAAAAGTAGGATAAATAAACCTATTTACACAATATTTCCCAATAAAAATACAAAAGGCCTATATTATTGATTATAAGGGCAGATTCCTATAAAATTTAAGATACAATAGTCTAAAATCAGGTGATATTTATGCAAGGTATTCAACCTCTTCTATACCGTCGTTATACCATAAATATCCCCTAACATTCACATATCCCATCTTTTTCAGAAGCCAGATATAATTTTGAACCTGGCGGCGATACTTGTTCTCCCTGTTGTCTGAAAACTTATAGTCAATGATTATCACTTCATTTTCCCCGAACATTATCCTGTCAGGTCGATAATTTATCCCATCAGGAAGAATGATTGAGACCTCTGAAAGGACCTTATATGTAGAGTCAAACCAGTGAAGTTCTGATACCGATTCCACTTTTTTCGTTATAAAACTACATACTGCGTCTTTTTCAGAAAACTCTATTTTCCCCTCTTCCACTGCTTTGGCTACGACTGACTTGACATCCTCAAGGGTGATGACTCCGGACATAATATCATGCAACACAATACCTTTGATACGGGAAGAATTCTCTTTTGGAGAATTGAAGAACTCCCCGCCTTTGAAAGCTATCTTAAGTCTATCCCCAACGGGAATACTTACAAATTGAGGAAGATCCTCCTCCATCAATCCATCATGCTGAGGCTTTTTCTCCCCTTCTATCTTATTCTCAGGCTTTTCCCAGGAACCCACCTCAAAGGTATCTTCCACCAGCATCTTGTTCTCGGCAAGTGCATCATAGAGTACCTTTCCGAAATGGTTCTCTTTATTGTAAGCAATGACAACCAACTGCTCTATGGCCCTTGTAAATGCCACATAACAGAGGTTGCAAACATCTATCTTGAATATTTCCGCTTCACTATTATAGATTTCCGCTAATGGTGTATTTGCAAGATCCGGCTTCAGGTTGACGGGAATAAAAGGGAGCTTGTTATATGGCTCTATGTCTGGAATAATCCATTTATAACCTTTTATATTTTTAAAGTTCCCGTCCATAAAAGGGAGAATCACTGCCTTGAACTCCAACCCATTTGACTTATGGATGGTCATAACTTTTATTGCATCCTTGCCATCTGACGCACAGATATTAATTTTATCTGAATGTATATCCCACCACTTCAGAAAGCCATCTATATCCGAACCATTTTTGGCAGTATAGTCTATAACCTTATCCAAAAACGTGGTAACATAAGGGAGCTGCCTTGTTGCAAGTTCTCCCATAGATGCAAATATCTCCTCAAATATATTGTATAATGTCCTCTCTTTTATTTCAAATGGCTCGTATCTCCCCGTCAGAAATGTAGCTATACTGTCAGAAGGATCGTTGATATTTCTCAAATATGCTATAGCCCTTTGAACAGCCTGCGAACCGGCCACTGAGAGCGCATCATCCGTAACAATCTCATAACCTGCCTCTATCAGCAATTTGGAGACAATCATACCTTCTTTATTATCCCTAACCAGAACCGCAATATCCCCTTGGGAATATCCTCCTTCAAGGAGTTTTGCCACACTGTCCAGAAACTCTGCGTGAACACACTCAAAATTCCTCATCTTCCTTGCTTCGGTATTATCCTTATCAAAGAATTTGACATAAACATGGCCCGGAGAAGGAGTTCTGCTTGAGTCTATTTTCTGAAAATAGTCCTTATATATCTGACCCAAAGAATCATCTGACAATGTCTTATCGTTTGAAAGAAGTTTATGGACATATCCAAAAACAAGATTGTTGAAGTTTATCACATTTTCAGAACTTCTCCAATTATACTCCAAAGAACGGTTCCTGACATTGCTACCGGCAAAATCTTCAGAAATTTTGGTATTGAGCAACGACATATCAGAACCTCGCCAACGATAGATACTCTGCTTGACATCCCCTACAACAAGACTGTTATAACCATTATCCACCCCCTCCTTGACCAATGGGAAAAAATTACGCCACTGCATTACAGAGGTATCCTGAAATTCATCCAGCAGATAATTGTCAATACACCCACCCATTCTTTCATATATAAAAGGTGTATCGTTTCCCTCTATAATCTGAGAGAGGAATTGTGTAGTCTCTGAAAGAACAACCATATTTTGTTCTCTACAGTATTCCTGCACTTTTTCTTCAATATCCCTCAACACACTCAAAACATTCATGGATTGCTTCAACCCCACCGCAAGCATGTACCTCGGGGCATCTTTATCTTCTATCAATTCCATTACAAGGTCCATCAACCCATCGTTTGCTGAAGCTATAATTGTCTCCTTTAGGGGAGAAGTCCTGCTATACCACGACTCTACCCCGACTAATTTTTTAAAGGTGGCAGTCAACCCGGGAAGTTTCCCTTCAGCTAATTTCTGAAAAATATTGAATGGACTCCTTGAAGAGTTAATATAATCTGAGGGTTTGAGACCCCACTTTGACATAATTGCCAATCCCTTCTCCCCTATCTCCTTTTTTCTCTTACGATACTTCCTTATGATATTTTTATTTATAAGATCTACCTCCTCTATATCCTTTTCCTCAGGCCACTCTCCACCGGCACTGTTTTTAAGAATCTTGAACCTCTCCTTAAAAAGTTCGTTAGCAAGATCCGAAATCAATTCTGCGACATTCCAATCCTTTCCTTCCTCTATTTTTTCAAGAGATATATAAGTCAGTTTGTCCAAAAGCTTTTTATTTTGACCTACTGAATTATAGACCAAGTCTATAGCTACTTTAAGAATCTCATCGTGAGACAACTCGACATTGTACGAGACATATTGTCCCAACTCCCTGGCAAATGAACGCATCACCTTTTGGAAAAATTTGTCTATTGTACTTACATTAAAGTAGGTGTAGTCGTTCAATATGGAAATCAGCAAATTTGCCGAATGTTCCTTGATAAATTCAGTGCGGCGGTTCTCGGACTTTTTCCTCACGAGTGGTGTCTGCAATAACTTTTCATAGTAGTCGGATTCCTGCGGATTCTCTGACAATTTGTAGAGTTCTTTGAGAATCCTCTCTTTCATCTGCGCAGTAGCCTTATTGGTAAAAGTCACTGCCAATATGCTTTTGTAATTTGTATATGGATAGGGACTCTCTTTGAACAACATTGAAATGTATTGTCCGGTCAATTCGTGGGTTTTTCCTGATCCAGCCGATGCTTTTACTATATCCAGCATAATTCTACCTCCTGCAAATTAATCTGTATCCACAATATTCGCAACACTTTGAGCCCTCTTCACACTGTGCGAAAGGTATAGAGTCATCAAAAATACTTGTAAAAATTTCTTGCAACTCAGACATAAAGGTATCATAGCTTTCACCAGTGACGACCTCTGAGGCAATCTTATGATTATAGATGGTACGGGTGTAGTAAATCGAGAGGGTGATAGGCGTTTTAAGTGAAATACTTCCTAAACTCCTCAACAGCAAAAGATAAAAGTTGAGTTGAAAAAGGTGCTTTGGAGATATTTTACCTTGAAAGTCCTTACCGGTTTTATAGTCGCAAACATAAGTGTACTGCGAATCGGCATCCATCCTATCTATTGTACCATTGATTTTGACAGGTGTCGGAATTCCTTTTATTCTGATTTGGGAATAATATTTCTTTTCTGTGGCAATAACCGTAAAGGGAGCCCGTGCAATGTCTGCTTCAAGTGTAAATTCCACATACTTTTCAAAAAGCCTCATTAACAGAAGATTCTTACCATCAGGTTCATCGATGTTGAGTACCTCTTTATATGCTTCTTTTATTAAGGAGACTATATTTTCCTTGTCTTTTTTAAGAGACTGCAGATATTGCACAGTAACCTGCTGATCCACCATATCCTTGTACAGATGCTCCATTACATAATGGAATATTGTCCCGAACGAGCCTGAATCGACCTCTTCAGAGACCTCTTCCTCTTCCTTCACCTTGGCTATGTAATTCAAATAGAATTTCAAAGGGCAATCATTATAAGTCTGCAAGGATGTCGGAGAGAAACTCATCTGACTTAGTCTGGAAATTACATTTTCGTCCTTTTCATATTTCAATTCGGCCGAAGCATCATCTGCAAGAATCTGATATTGAACACTCTTTCTATTGATTTGGTATCCATGATGCAGTTCCAGTTGCATGATATAACGGCTAACTTCACTGCTCTTGGTCGTATCTGCAGCAGAGTTATGAATAAAATAGATATTGCTGGCACGAGATATAGAACGGTAAAAGTGATAAGCCGATATGGAATCTTGATATTCGTAGGTTGGAAGTTCGAAAGCTCTTCTTATATTATACGGAATCATCGAAGGAGAGATACTTGCACTTGGAAAAGTTCCCTCATTCATTGAGACCATTATAATATTTTCAAAATCAAGCGATCGAGTCTCCAATGGTCCCATAATCTGTAGACCCTGAAGAGGCTCTCCCGTAAACGGAACTGATACCAAAGCACTTAACTGGTTTAGCAGTCTAAAATATGTATCTGATTTAATCCGAATTTGCAACTTGGACAAAAGGTTCAGCACCTTCATATAACCGAGCAGAAACTCCTTACCGATATCATCTACCCCTGCAGATTCTGCACATTCCTCCACTATCGCCTTAAGATATGCCGAAATCTCCGCACTGCTGAAAAGCATCCCTTCAGATGGTACAAGAGGTTGGAAAATAGTTTTAAAGAGATTGTTCCCATACTCCTCTCCTGTAAATTTTTCAACAGGAACATAAATCATGTTTTTGGATACAATTTCTTTTCTGAGAGCATCGCTTTCCCCTGGACAAATAGCTCTTACTATCGGATGGTTCAATATCGGAATCACCCCTGAATGATAGAATTGCGATGATTGCCTTCCGGTACGATACTTTCCATGTAAAGATGCTATGGCCTTAAACAACGACCCCACATCACTGATTGAGAGGGGATAACCCATTGTCACATTAATCTTATCAATCTCCTCAGGAATAGAATTCAACAGTGGGAAAAGCATATTTTCATCGGGAAGAACTACTGCTGTAGAGGTCATTCTATCGCTGCCCTCCTTTGAAACTATATCTTTCAAAATATCATGAACATATTTTACCCCACCCACTGCCGAGGGGACAGAGATTACATTTATCTGAGGTTTGTCATCAGGCAACCCTCCATCCTGAGGCAATTGGTATTTGGAATGATAACGCGCCACATTATCTTCCATAAATAGAGAAGACTTGTTGAATTTGTCCTTTATGGCATCTGAATAATAATCCCAATAATAATCACCTAACCCCTCCTGCTGAAGATAATTGAAAAGAATCTTTTCACATTTGTTAAGGGCATTCATTCCTATGAAGACTATCTGCGAATAACGTCTGAGTGGTTCCATCACAGACGAATCTTTATCAATTATTCCCTGCGCCACCTGACGGTATATCATCCCTTCATAAGCCAATCCCTCACTCCTGAGCCTTTTATTGAAATTCGTATATATCGGATAGAGGGTCTCCCATAAAGAGATGAATTTCTTCTCATTGTCATTATCCTTGTTCTTTATGTAGACTCCCCAAAAGGAAGCTACCGCATCTCGCTGTTGCTCGGAAAGATAACTGTACAGATCACCAATTTCATTGAGGTCCTTTATATTGGCAAATATTTTCCCTGCGTCTACAAAATATTTGTCAATATCATCAAAGTCATTCAACAGAACATCACCCCAATGGATAAAAGTATCAAATGTATCATCTGAATTTGGAACAGCATCCTTATATGAGAGATATAGATGGTACAATAATGTAACCTTATCTGCAACTACCAAATTTGCCAGTCTGCCGAAAAGTTCATTTATAGTTGTAAAAAAAGGGGAGAAAACAGGCACTTGAGCCTGCTCTCCCAAATATTTCTTAAAGAATAAGGAGGAACGCTTATTTGGAAAAACAAAACATAAATCCTGCAACTGTGACTTATACTCGGCAAGGAATGTTTCTGCGACACTCCTCAAATATTCTTTTCTCATATTATTCCCTATCCCTCTGGTATTCTATTGGAAAATTACATCGAATCTCTGCAAAGCCTTTTACAGTCTTTTACAGAATCTCCCTAAAGAAGTTCCCGTATCTTTTTGGACTCTTCCTCGTAACCAGGCTTATCCAACAAAGCGAACATATTTTTCTTATATGCCTCCACTCCGGGCTGGTCAAAAGGATTAACTCCTAACATATAGGCAGATACACCACATGCTTTTTCAAAGAAAAAGAACAATTCCCCAAGATTGTACTCATCTATTCTATCTATTTCAATGCGAAGGTTGGGAACACCTCCGTCTATATGGGCAATACGAGTACCCAGCTCGGCCATTTTGTTGCAATGTTCCATATCTGTACCCGCAAGGAAGTTCAATCCATCAAGGTCAGATGAATCATTGTTAATCTTCAATTCCCTGGATGCATTTGCTACAGAAAGGACTGTCTCAAACAAAATCCTTTCACCATCCTGGATATATTGTCCCATTGAATGAAGGTCCGTGGTAAAATTCACCGATGCAGGGAATATTCCCTTTCCATCTTTACCTTCTGACTCTCCGTACAACTGTTTCCACCACTCTCCGACATACTGCAATTTAGGGGCATAATTGACAAGGATTTCAATTTTTTTGCCCTGCTCATACAGCTCGTTCCTTGCCGCAGCATACAGCACAGCAGGATTTTCGTAACTTCTTTCTGCACTTACTCGTGCCATATCTGCCGCACCCTTAAGCATCTTACGAATATCGAATCCCGCCAACAGGATCGGCAAAAGTCCTACAGGAGTCAGGACAGAGAAGCGTCCTCCCACATTGTCAGGAATAACAAATGTCTTGTAGCCTTCTCCATCTGAAAGGGTTTTAAGAGCGCCACGAGAACTGTCTGTGACTGCCACAATTCTTTGTGCTGCCTCCTCCTTTCCATATCTGTTCTCAATATGTTCCTTGATGATACGGAATGCCACTGCAGGTTCTGTAGTTGTTCCTGATTTTGATATTACAACACAAGCCACCGATTTGTCTGCGATAAAGTCCAACAGCTCTGAATGGTATTCCTGAGAGAGATTGTATCCGGCAAAAACCACTCTGCACTTTTGAGGTTCTACATCTGCACTGAAACTGTGCGAAAGAGCTTCAATTGCACATTTTGCTCCAAGATAAGAGCCACCGATTCCAATTACCACGACAACTCTAACACCTTTCTTTTTCCAGTTTTCAGCAACTTGCTCACATTCAGAAATTATAGATTCAGGAGTTTGCTCCGGAAGATCCAACCATCCCAGAAAATCATTTCCCAAACCATTTTTGCTTTCCAATAATTCCAATGCCTCTACGGCTCTGTCCAAAGCACTCTGTTGTGCTGCTGCGTATACTTTTATCATATTATAAGTGATTGTTAATTTCTTTTTTAAGGCTCTTTGAGCGATCAGTTATACTTTCGGGGCTGTAATGCCATTATTTTAAAGACTCCTGCAGTTTGCGCATTACTAAAACGGCACTCTTTTTTTCATACAAAATAGAATAGACAGCCTCCGCTATCGGCATTTCTATATTGAGTTCTGAATTTATCTCATGAATCGCTTTACAAGCATAATATCCTTCTGCGACCTGATTCATTTCCATCATCGCACTATGGACCGAGTATCCTTTGCCGAGCATACTTCCAAAGGTTCTGTTCCTTGAAAACGGAGAATTGCACGTCACAAGCAAATCTCCCAAATATGCCGACAAGGAAGTATTCCTGTATGTACCGGGCTTTGTGGTATTTATAAACTCCTTCATTTCACGGAAACAACTCGCTATCAGCACTGCCATAAAATTATCCCCGTAACCCAACCCATAGGAAATACCCGTAGCAATGGCATATACATTCTTAAGCGCTGCAGCATACTCCACTCCATATATATCTGTACAAGCTACAGTCTTGACAAAATGATTTCTGAAGAAAGTACAAAGGTACTCTGCCACCTCCAGGTGCTTTGAGGACAAAGTGACATAAGAGAGTCTCTCCATTCCCACCTCTTCCGCATGACAAGGACCACTGATTACCCCTATTCTATCAAAAGGGATGTTATGCACATTGTGAAAATATTCCGCTATGGTATAGTGTTCCTTACCTACAAAACCTTTTACGGCTGATATCAGCAATTTACCCTCATAGGATGCTGTAATTTGTGACACCTGGGAGACAAAATAAGCAGAAGGAACCGCAAAAATAAGAATGTCAGACTCCTCCACCACTTTGTTTATATCATCTGTTATAAAGAACTTATCTGCATTGAGCTCAACAGATGAGAGGTATTTGGTATGATGATGATATTTTTTGATATGCTCTATTGCATCCTTATCTCTCATATACCAATTTAACTTTCGGTTGTTGCTTGTCAGCAGTTTCACATTAGCGGTAGCCCAACTGCCACCACCAATTACTCCGAAAACAGGATTTTCGTTTTTTAGTAAGTTCTCCATTATATATATTTTAAATCAAACTTCCGTTAATTTCTGTTTGTCCGGCTCCGGCATCAATACTCGCCTTAGATGGAAAATCTATCGCCTGCTGAGCACACTCCACAGCCATTTGGTCGCATCTGTTATTGTCCGGATTATCGGCATGTCCTTTCACCCAATGAAAAGTAACATTCCTCTTACGGTATATTGTCAAAAATCTCTGCCACAAATCTGCATTGAGACGTTTGGCAAAGCGTTTTTGTTCCCAACCAAAAACCCACCTTTTATTTATGGAATCAACCACATATTTGGAATCACTGTAAAGATGAATCTCCGCATCATCCCATCTGACCGCTTCCAAGGCTACTATCACAGCCAAAAGTTCCATTCTATTATTTGTGGTTTGCAGGAAACCTTCCGAGATTTCCTTGTAATGACTGCCACATTTCATCACAATCCCATATCCTCCCGGCCCGGGATTGCCCTTGGAGGCACCATCTGTATAAATATGAATAGGAGGATGTGGCATATTATACCGGTCCTTTATTTGTGGTTGACGATTCGCATCTGGTCTGCAGGACATTCTTCCTCATCTCATCATAATACCAACGGTTTCTCACTATATCTACAGCCTGATAGATAGCCGATTTCATAGGTTGTGGGTTAGCCTGATTCTTTCCTGCCAATTCATACGCTGTTCCATGGTCAGGAGATGTTCTCACTACAGGAAGTCCTGCAGTAAAATTGACACCTGAGTCAAATACAAGAGCCTTGAAAGGTATCAGTCCCTGGTCATGATACATAGCAAGGACTGCATCGAATACATATTGCTGATGAGTACTGAAGAATCCGTCAGGAGAATATGGACCGAATGCCAGGATATTCTCTTTCTGAGCCACATCGATAGCCGGAGATATTATCTGGAGTTCCTCACTTCCAAGAAGTCCGCCATCCCCACTGTGAGGATTTAGACCCAACACAGCGATTTTAGGCTTTACAATATTGAAATCTCTTCTGAGTGACTCGTCCATAAGTCTCAATTTTGCCACTATTTTCTCTATTGTTATTGCAGAGACAACTTTGTGCAATGGAAGATGATTGGTCACAACCCCTACTCTCATCTTGTCTGAAATCAAGAACATAAGACCGTCCTCTACACCAAACTGCTGCACAAGATATTCTGTATGTCCTACAAATCCGGGAAGATGCAAGGCAACAGACTTTTTGTTGATAGGAGCAGTAACCAATGCATCAATGTCTCCGTTTTTCAGATCTGCAGTTGCAGCTTCCAATGCCAGCAATGATGCTTTTGAACCCTCCTCAGTAGGCTGTCCGGGTTCTATTCTGAAATTATCAGGAACACAATTTATTATATTTATTCTATTGGAATGGCAATCTTTAGCCGAATTGATAATATTAGTATTGAGATTATCCATCTCAGGTATTTGCTTTTTATAGTATCCGAAAGCTCTGGAAGAGCCATATACGATAGGGACACATATTTCAAGCAATCTGGCATCAGCTAAAGATTTAATGATCACCTCATAGCTGATTCCATTGGTATCCCCTTGAGTTATTCCTACGATTATCTTTTTTGCCATATATTCTAATTTAAATAAATTTCAATATACAAATTTAATCACTTTTTGCTTAACTTTGTCAAATGGCAAATATTCTTGAGCAAGAAATAAAATTTTTACCGGGAATTGGTGAAAAAAGGGGGAATTTATTGACAAAGGAACTGAATATTTCCACCTTTAGAGATATGTTGTACACATTCCCGTTCAAATATATTGACCGTTCAAAAGTATATGCCATCTCTGAAATCGAGCCAACCACCGCCTACATACAGCTCCGGGGTAAAATCACAGAAGCGAGAATTGAGGGAAATGGTCCGGGGAAAAGACTTGTTTGCACTTTGAGAGATTCAAGCGGAAGTATTGACCTGGTATTTTTCCAAGGAATAAAATGGATCTCAGAAAAAGTCACCAAACACAAAGGGGACGATTTTATAGTCTTTGGCAAACCGACGGAATTCAACGGCCGCAGGAACATTGTCCACCCCGAAATGGATCCCGTATCAGAGAGTAGCA
Organism: Bacteroidales bacterium; assembly: GCA_017501525.1. Classification (GTDB taxonomy): domain Bacteria; phylum Bacteroidota; class Bacteroidia; order Bacteroidales; family UBA932; genus Coprenecus. The sequence goes on from JAFVWT010000007.1 coordinate 43,534, forward strand.
GGGATTCTATACCAAACACCATGGTCGGAGTCTATTCCAGCACTGACAAACTACGCAACAGCGGCATTTCCATTAAAGTATTCAGCAAGTTCCAACATACCCTTCTTGAGAAAGTACTGCCTCAGATAAAAGAGACCCTTCCCGACAATATCATCAGGCGCTACAATCTGTGTCCGTTGAAATATGCTCTAACCAATATCCATTTTCCAAAGGATATGGTTTCCCTTTCCCATGCTCAGCACCGACTCAAATTTGAGGAACTTTTTTACCTCCAGCTCTCGTTGTTGAAACAGAAGAATATCAGAATGGCTGCCGAATGTGGACAGATTTTCAAAAAAGTAGGAACTGCCTTCAATTATTGTTATTCCCATCTGAATTTTGAGTTGACAGGGGCACAGAAAAAGGTCATCAAGGAGATCCGTTCAGACATGGCCTCTGGAAAAGGGATGAACAGGCTCCTGCAAGGAGATGTAGGAAGCGGAAAAACCCTTGTGGCATTTCTCTCAGCACTTCTGGCTGTCGATAATGGAGCACAAGCGTGCATTATGGCACCCACTGAAGTTTTGGCTATACAACACTACAAAAACTTCATAAAACTGATGGAGGGATCAAATGTCAATATTGCATTGCTGACAGGAAGCACAAAGAAAAAAGAGAGGGTATCGATAGATACAGGACTCAGGGAAGGGAGTATCGATATTTTGGTAGGGACACATGCAGTGATTGAAGACAATGTAGTTTTCAAGAACCTTGGTTTTGTGGTAATTGACGAGCAACACCGATTTGGAGTGGACCAGCGGGCGAGACTGAGATTCAAGTCCGGAATTGCTCCACATGTTCTGGTTATGACAGCAACTCCCATCCCACGAACACTCGCAATGACTCTATATGGAGACCTTGATGTTTCAGTAATAGATGAATTGCCCCCCGGAAGAAAACCGATACAGACACTGGCCCTTAAGGAGAGCCAAAGGTACAAATTGTACGAATTCATAAAAAAAGAGATTAATCAAGGTCATCAGGCCTTTATAGTGTATCCTCTCATAAAAGAGTCTGAAACAATGGATTACAAAAATCTGGAAGAGGGATACCTGAATATTACGGAGAACTTTCCTGCCCCTGAATATATAACTGCGGTTGTTCACGGCCAACAGAAAAATGAGAACAAACAATACGACATGGAACTGTTTGCCAAAGGAAGGGCACATATTCTTGTTGCCACATCTGTAATAGAGGTTGGTGTAGATGTCCCCAATGCCTCAGTTATGGTCATTGAAAGTGCAGAGAGATTCGGTTTGTCCCAGCTTCACCAACTTCGTGGAAGGGTGGGCAGAGGTGCCGAAAAATCATATTGTATTCTAATGACAGGTTACAAACTCAGCAAAGAGTCCAAAAGGAGAATTGAACTGATGTGCGCCACAAATGACGGATTTGAACTCGCTGAAGAAGATTTGAAAATGAGAGGTCCCGGAGATCTCGACGGCACAAGACAAAGTGGATTGGCTATTGATTTGAAGATTTCAAACATTGCCAAGGACTCCTTGATACTCAATACTGCCCGCAATGCAGCTGAAGAGATACTTGCCCAGGACCCTCTTCTTGAAAAGCAGGAGAGCATGATATTCAAAAGGGAACTACAACTTCTCAAGGAGACCACTCCCATTGAAATAGATTACTCAAAAATAAGTTGAATATATAATAATAATTTAAACAAAAATGAGACACACATTATTAATAACATTGGCAATATTGTCACTTGTTGCTTGTACAAAAACAGACAAACCGGGAGCAGAAGGAAATGAGCCGTTATTGACCTGCACCTGCGAGACAATTCAGCATTTTAATGCAGATGGAGGAAATGGAGAAATCACTTATACCCTTGAAAACCCTGTTGAAGGGGGACAAATTGAAGTCAGATGCGATGCAGAGTGGATTACCGATCTCACTGCCGGTCAGACAATCACATTCACAGTTACCCCAAACACTGAAATCCAGGAGCGTTCCGATGAAATAACAGTAACCTATCTCAATCAGAATTTCTCAGTAGAAATCATCCAGGAAGGAAAAGCACAAGAACCTAACGACTATTCTTTTACAATAACCTCTCCTACTGTGATGCACTTTGATGCACAAGGTGGCTCGGGAGAAATACATTACATTGTCGAAGACAACTCCCACAACGACGAATATATAGTTACCTTTCAATGCGATGCCGACTGGATCAGTGACTTTGAAGGATTAGAGTATACTACATTCACCGTACTGCCCAACACATCTGAAACTCCTCGCACCACCACTATAACAGCTACCTATATTGACATTTCATACGAAATCACAATTGAGCAGGATGGTGCTCAACAGGAACAAGAGTACATTGATTTTGAAGCTCAATTCCTGCAAGGTGTCTACTACGGAAAACAATACGGCAGCGGATACAACTACTACATTTACCTTTCAGACGTAGGTATGATTGCTGAAGATGAATTCAAGGACAACAGTACCACATTCAGATTTGATATCTATTCAAGCAAAGATTCCCAGCAAAACAATGTAATTTTGCCTGAAGGCACTTACCACTTTGACATCAACAACACTGCTCAGCCGGGAACATTTTCGTCCATGTACAGCATTTGCATGGTTAAAGAAGATGGAGAGATCAAAGGGTACTACGGATTCGAATCAGGCACTGTCACCGTCACCGAGAATCATATTGAAGCAATCGTTGAATTTATGAGTGGTGATATATATAGGGTAACCTATTCAGGTCCGCTAAATATCACAATGCCCTAATCGGAAAAACTTAAGGAATGTTCTATAAATTTCACATTTTAAAGACAGGCTTCCAGCACTTTTGCGCCCTTTATGGCTTTTCTCGGAGAAAATTCCATAAATCCCAACAAAGTCATTTATAAAACTTCCCTTGAATATCAACAACTTAATACATTTCTTATGAAAAAGTTCAAACACCTACTAATCTGTCTCTTAGGAGTTATTACCATTGCAATTTCTGCCATATCATGCGACAAAAAGGAAGAGATCGATATTCCGACTCCTCCGACACCACCCACCCCTGAGGACTCAACCTCTTACTATAAAATTTCATATACAAATGAATCCTTATTATATAAGGTAACAGCACCGGAATCGGCCTGCGAAGGGGAATTGGTCGAAGTGGAGGTCAAAACTCTTATTGATGGTGTAAATATAATATCTGTACTCTTCAACGAGAATCAGACAACCATCGGGGAGAGCCATCAGAACACTTCCGTCTACACATTCACAATGCCAGCAGAAGATGTTGAACTGACTGTTGAAAATAGTTGTGACATTATCCTTCAGGATGATTACTACTATACTGTCACATCAGATAAATCCAATGCCAAATACAATGAGACCGTCAATGTGACATTTAGTGTATCAAACCCGAAATACAAAATGGCAGGAGCCACATTCAACGAGAATGAATGTACATTTGTCAGCAAGCAGGGAGACGATTATCTCTACTCATTCATAATGCCCGATACCCCTGTGACAGTAGCAGGCTATATCCAGGAAAACCAACTCCTCATTGAGAGGACATGGGACGAAAATTGTGTAGTGGTAATGCTCGACTGTATAAACAACCAGGGAACACCTGAAGAGTATTGTTCACAAGCTCCCGGAGAATTAGTCCATTTCATAGAGAAACACGACTTAGGATATGAGGTAACCCTTTCTGTTACGGGAATAGAAAGCGGAACTGATTATACATCAAGCATTTATTGGTCTTTAGCTGCAGACAACCATCTATATCAGGACTCATGGGCATTTATTATGCCCCAGGAGAGTGTTGTAATCAGCGCAAGAAGTACCGAAATAGAGATTTATAAAGATGAGCCTTTTGTCGGAGTTTATAACGGATACCAGATCAGTGTTGGAGCCAACAATATATACACCAGCGATTTGCCAAACATGACTCTTAATCTTAAAGCAAATTCAGCATATTCACTTCTAACAACAGATGAGAATGAATTTAACTCTGAAGGGCTTTACACATATAGTCAAAACAGATTTGACTATGTTATTGAATCATGTACCAACGACCTCGGTGCAAGGGGTGAATTTCTTGAAAACGACTTCATTTTTACTGAAGTACATTATCTGCTGTACGACAATGTAGATAATACCAGATATTATTTTGCAGGTAAATCGGGTTTTGATTATACTTGTGCATCAAGAGACCAATATGGAACTTTCTTCCTGATTGAAGCTAAAAACGAAACTGATTCATATTACTATTACATCGACAAGGAGAGAAGAACCATCTCAGCTGTAGAGGTCGACTTTGAATATGGAAACTCAATAGCCGACTATTCTTCAGCAAAAGTTTCATTGAACGGAGACCTGTTCATGAAATACAATTACTCTTCTGAATCAGCAGAAGAGCCAATCTTCACATATAGAGGAAAAGAATACGGCACATACACCTCTATCAATGATGGTTCACTGTTCCTCGATGGTTTTGGAACAGGTGAGTATAACGGCACCACCGCTACATATACCATAAATGGCACGATAGTATCATTCGGAACAGCTGATGAACTGATACAATTCAATATTGACCTGAACAACAAGACATTTACTTTGATAAATAATACAAAGGAATGGGGCTATTACACAAAATACACACTAAATAATGCCCAAATTTCCCTATCCGGTCAAATTTCAACAAATGGAGTTGTAACTATACAGATAGACAAGAATCTGATGGGCAGCACTAAAGAGGGATATGCAGCAATACAGATTCAATATCCTGGTTCATTTGGACGACTTAGTGATATGGTATCTGATTGTCAGCCATATTATTTCGACGAAAATACCTCAACCCTCACCATAACAAATGTATTGCAAGGGACCGGTACAAACTACAGCACAATCAGAAAAGATATTACTTTGACTGTATCACAGGACAAATCTCAAATGACCTTTGATGCAGAGTATATATTCTCAACATCTACGCCATATGAATATTTGTTTGGAGGTCAGACAAATACAATAATTGCAGTAGAATAGTTTAAGGGAGATTCTATAAAATCCGCGTTTAAAGGATAGGCTTCCAAAACTTCTGCGCCCTTTATGGATTTTATCGTAGTATAACCTTTAAATGGAGATTTTAAAGGAGTTTAATCAAGTGAAAGAGGGGGACATCAGAATGTCTACCCTCTTTTTCATTGTTTTCAAAATTTTATTACTTTTGCCGCCGCTATGACAAATGAATTGCTTATAATCCTATCTTTCTTCCTGATATATGGAGGAGTGATTCTTTTTTACTACTTTTTCGGTAAAAAAGGGTTATTGGCTTTCAATATCCTATCTACAATACTTGCCAACATTGAGGTCCTTATTCTTGTAAATGCCTACGGCATGGAGATGACATTAGGAAATGTACTTTTCGCAAGCACCTTTTTGATTACTGATATTTTCAGCGAAAACCACTCCCGTAAAGACGCGAATAAAGCAGTGATAATAAGCTCTTTATGCTCATTATTCTTTGTCCTGATTTCCCAAACATGGCTTTTGTACACTCCGAGTGAAAATGATTTGGTATCAGATTCCATAAGGACAATCTTCAGCAGTACTCCCCGAATCGTTTGCGCATCATTGGGTGTTTACCTGATTTCACAACTTACAGATGTCTGGCTATATCACAAATGGTGGGAATGGTGCAAGAAACATTTCAAGAATTCCCAAAAAGGGTTGTGGATTAGAAACAATGGCTCCACTATGATTTCCCAGCTTATCAATACCCTTTTGTACACACTATTTGCTTTCTACGGGACATATTCAAATGAAATATTATTGTCAATATTTGGCAGCACTTATCTTATCTATTTCATTCTAAGCATAATAGATACTCCTTTTGTCTACTTGGCAAGAAAGATCCATATCGCAACCGAGAAAAAAAATACCGAACCACAAGAATAACTCTAAGCGGTCCGGTATTTATCAAAATCAGCCTTCACAAATGGGAAGTGCTATAAATTGCATCTACTCTCCATTAAGCATTGTAATGAGAAACTCTTCATTGCTCAATGTTGATTCAAGACGTTTTTTCATAAATTCCATTGCCTCAACACTTGTCATATCGGCAAGATGATTTCTAAGAATCCACAATCTGTTTATAACCTCTTTGCTTATCAACAGATCATCACGGCGGGTACTGCTTAAAGTGACATCCACTGCAGGGAATATCCGCTTGTTTGCCAATTTTCTGTCGAGCTGCAACTCCATATTTCCGGTACCTTTGAACTCCTCAAAGATAACATCGTCCATTTTAGAACCTGTCTCAGTAAGGGCAGTTGCCAGAATAGTCAGAGAGCCACCATTTTCAATGTTTCTCGCCGCACCGAAAAATCTTTTGGGTTTATGAAGAGCATTGGCATCCACACCGCCGGAGAGGACCTTGCCCGAAGCAGGTTGCACCGTATTGAATGCCCTTGCAAGACGTGTAATTGAGTCCAGCAAAATTACAACATCGTGCCCACACTCAACCATTCTCTTAGCCTTTTCCAATACTATGCTTGCCACTTTCACATGCCTTTCTGCAGGTTCATCAAATGTCGAAGCAACTACCTCTGCTTTAACGCTTCGTGCCATATCTGTGACCTCTTCAGGACGCTCATCGATCAGAAGCACTATCATATACACTTCAGGATGATTATCGGCTATTGCATTGGCTATTGACTTGAGTAACATTGTCTTACCTGTTTTTGGCTGAGCCACTATCAAGCCACGTTGTCCCTTACCTATAGGTGTAAACAAATCTACAACTCTACAAGAGAGGTCATTATGACCATTACCGGTAATATTGAACTTGTCATCAGGGAAAAGAGGTGTAAGAAAATCAAATGGAACCCTATCCCTTATATATTCGGGAGAACGTCCGTTTATGCTCTTAATCTTTACCAATGGGAAATATTTGTCTCCCTCCTTAGGGGGTCTTATCTCCCCTATAATAGTATCACCTGTCTTCAGGGCATAGCTTCTAATCTGAGATTGTGATACATATATATCATCAGGAGAATTCAGATAATTGTAATCAGAAGAGCGCAGGAAACCATATCCATCGGGCATAATTTCCAACACACCCTGACCTTCTACGATTCCTTCGTATTCAACTCTGGGAGGTTTAGAATTAACTACCTGTTTCTCTGTATTCTCCTTCGGTTCAGCTTCAACAGACTCCTTCTGATTTTGTTCAAGCCCATCGGTCTGGGGAACAGAGTCCTGCTTAGGCATCGGAACAGACTCTTTCTGCATCCTCTGCTCACCTACCCCTCGTTCTTCAACACGGGTATCAAATTGCTCTGCTGCAATCTCCACATCTGAATTTTCAGATACAGAATCCTGCTTGACAACAGTAGAAGATTTCTTTGGACGACCTCTTTTCTTCTTGGGAGATGTTGGTTCTGAAGGTAGGGCAGTCACCTCTGTCACAGTATTCTGTATCGCCTCTACTGTTACCTGTTGCTCATCCTTAACATCTTGTGACTGCTGAACCTCAACCCTGTTTTCAGGTTGCTTCCTGCCAGGTCTTCTTCCCCTCTTGGGTTTAGGCTGAGATATGGTATTCTGAGGTGTTGGCTCTACTTGTTCATTGACAACTTCCTCCTGCTTAACACTAACACTACCTTGTTCCTCTGTCTGATCCTGATTTTTATTTTCTAAGAAATATGACTTTATCTCCTGATGCTTATAAACTGCGGGATCTGTCGAGAAAATAGAGTCTGCCGGGCTCTGCTGAGGTTTTTGTATTCTTTTTCTTCTTTTCAAACGAGGCATTTCCTTACTTTGTATTGCCTGTTCATCAAGAATCTTGTAAACCAAGTCATCTTTGGAATATGAGTCAGCCTTTTTAATACCTAATTCCTGAGCTATAACATATAGTTCCTCGGGAGTCTTTGCTACTAAATCTAATATTCCGTACATTTAATCGATTTTAATATTTAAAAGGATCTCTACAAATTTCAATGCTGCTTCTACAAATTACCTATCGCCGTTTACGAAATATTCTTTAGAAAATTTCAGTATTTTCAAATCTCTACAGCCCAAACTAAAGGGCATTATAGAATACTGAAATAGTTCAAAAGGAAATATAAAGAATGTAAAAATTCAGACATTAATATCTGAGAACATCCGATGGTAGTTACAGAAGTTCCTTTATAAAAAAACTATTTGACAGCAATAACGTCTGCCTCTACAAGTGCTCCTTTGGGAAGTGCTGCAACCTGATATGCAACTCTTGCAGGATATGGCTCTGTAAAATACTGAGAGTATACTTCATTCAATGTTCCGAAATCTGACATATTTTGAAGATATACAGTTGTTTTTACAACATTTGAAAAATCGTATCCAGCCTCTTCCAATACATATTTAAGATTGGTAAACACCTGAACCATTTGCTCTCTTACTCCACCTACTGCGAATTCTCCTGTTTTTGCATCAATTGGCAACTGTCCTGATACATAAAGGGTTCCGTTTGCTTCAACTGCTTGGCTATAAGGTCCTACAGCTGCGGGAGCCAAAGGACTTGAAATTACTCTTTTACTCATAATATTATTTTTTATAATGTGTTTATTAATTATCGTCTTGCATCCCATTGAGATGACTGTTTGCGGTACTGCAACAAATCGGCTAATGCTGCCGCTTTTGCATTTATTCTGAAGCTCCATGATGACCATTGTCCCATAGGTATCCATGAGAATGAGATCTGGAAACAATGCAGATCATACGTAGCGCTCAATTGAGTTGTTGATAATTTAAGTTTGGTTATATCAAAACCTGTATTTACATTGATATTCAGGTCTTTAGTCAATCTTACCTGAGCAGACATCGAAAGAGTCTGAGTATGAGTATTCTTGATAATCAACTGCTCATTTGTATATTGATAAGACTTGCTGTAGCTATATGAATAGCTGAAATTCAATGCCCAAGGAACATTTGGATTGAGGTAATAAACCCAACCTCCGGGGATATATTCTCCTGTAACAGGATGATAATATACTTTATTATATGAGCCTGCAGACATTGAAGCTCCCGATCCTCCTCGGCCACCATGTCCGCCATGTCCACCATGCCCTCCGCCAGGAGCACCTCCTCCACCTCCCTGAGAGCCGTCATTACCTTTGCCGCGTCCCTCACCATTTATGCTGAAGTTGGCAGAGACACTTGCATTGGTAAGTCTGAAAAGGTTAAACCCACCCTCCTGAGTAATGTTATAGACATTATGGCGACGGCCACGCTCATCGATTGCATAAGGGTCAAGAGTCATATTCGCACTAATACCAACCTTTTCCAATATATTTGTATTCATATCAATACGGATATTGGAAAGTTTCATTGAGTCCGCAAGGAAATTATATGAACCTGACAGACCAAGATTGTCTATTATCTTTATCTTTCTGGTACCTGTTCCTGTCGTATCCTCAGGGTTGACTACCTTTGCTTCTATATTGTTCTTAACACTGAAATTTAACGAACCTGTCTTACCCTTCTGTGGAGGAGAATTGATACCTCCTGCCCATTTATTATACTCAACACTTTTTTCAACTCCATTGACATCCGTATAGTTATAAATTCTCCATCCGTTCATTGCCGTTCCCATTTCAGGGGAAAACGAAGCCGATAGCGAAGGACTTATCATATGCCTTATAGCTTTGAGTTTTCCACGTCTGAAATTAAACAGACCATAGATACGGGTACTCATAGAGAGACCGGCAGAAAATGTTTGAGTCACACCGAAATCATCAAATTGATTTGTCCTGACAACCTCCATTTTGTTGGTCTCGGGATTATAATACTGGTTTTGGGAACTGAAATACCAGTTCATTCCATAATTGACTGTCGGAGAGAAATTGATATACTTCAATAAAGTGAATGTCGGAAGTTTTATATCAAATTTATGGGTCATTCCTGTTTTGAGTTTCTTCCAGAAATCGGGTTCCTTTATCTCCCTTGCCTTGAAATCGATTTTGTTTTGGAATGAAGTGTTATATCCTATAGAGAAATCTTCATACCATTTTGATTTACCCACTTTATTTTTACGCTTGAAGGGATAGAATTTGTTCACATTCAATGTAATGTTGGGCAAGGTCAAAGAGTATGAACTATCCCGAGAGTTCTGGTTATGCAGGGCATTCACAGACAGACTCAACGCACTCCAAGTCTTGGAGTATGAAATTGATGACTGAATTTGACTTTGCAAGGCTTCCTGCATGTTAGTTGAGTTGTAGCGGTTATTTGAAGGGCTGGAGAAGTTTACAGATGCTCTGAACGATGTCCCCGGATTTGCTTTGGAATCTTGGGTATGACTCCATTTTACCCCAAAGTTTTTGGTCTGGAAAAAGTCAGGACTTCCCTTATCTCCTGTCTGGTCATTTGAATATTCCAAATCGAAGGTACCATTGAATTTGTATCTCAATTTGTACCGGGACGACATTTTCACATTCCATGACCCTTTCGTAAAGATACTTCCTGTCAAAGCCATATCGAAGTAGTCCCCTATTACGAAATAGAAACCTCCATCTTTCATAAACAGACCTCTGGCCTCCTCCTCTCCAAATGTAGGGAAAAGAATACCACTCGCTCTATCGGGTCTCTTGGGGACAAATCCAAATGGAAGGACAATAGGTAGCGGAACATCCTCAAGAACCAGCCATGCGGGACCGAATACAGTCTTTTGTTTTGGCTCTGTCTCCACTACAGCCTTGGACATCTTCAGATAGTAGTGAGGATGATCCAATTCGCACACTGTATATTTTCCTCCTGAGATATTGATAGACTTGTTTGGCATCATATTGAGGTTATCACCTCTGAGCTGTCCATCCTCCTCGTCAGTAATCATATTTTTGATTCGGGCTTTACCTGTCTCGAAATTATAGAATACATTATCCATTGAATAGGCCTTGCCCGCTTGAGTCATCTTGGGTTTGCCCGTTACCACGCCATTGGTATCAGCCACTCCGGCAGCATAAACCACTTTCTTGTTGACATCGTACTCCATATATTCCGCCGTCAACTCCATATCCCCGTAGGTAACCTTAACATCACCATAATAATATATCATATTGCGACCATTGGAAAAGTCCTCCACCGTAGAGTCCCTGGCTACAGAGAAAGCGGGGCGGTCAACCATCCCTTTGGGCCGGGGCAATGTATCTCTCGCCGATAGAGAATCGGCTACGGCAACAGAATCTGCAACAGATACCGATGTTGTGTCAGCCAATCCCAATGAGTCTGCGGTGATAAGAGAATCCTTTGGAGAGAATCGCAATTGCTCCCTGGAGACCATCCTTAAATTTCTTGAAGTATCTGCATTAAGACGATTGACAACAGGTGCCGCAAGAGTATCAACATCTATAAAATCTCTCACCCTCACTTTCATACCTGCGAATGCGGAGCTTGAAACTAAAGTGAGAATCAATATTATAAGTGAAAACCTTATGGAGATTTTTGAAATATACATTTAATCTCTTTGAGAATGGAGCACAAATATAGTCTTTTTTGAACTCCTTCCAAAGTTTTATTACATTTGTGGCCTAAAATGACTAAAAAATTTTTAACAACGGTTTTTTTTGTTGCAGCCATTTGTCTTTTCCAATTGGCACCTGCCTTTTCACAGTCAAAACAACTTGTGAAACTAAAAACTGTTGTTATCGATGCAGGACATGGAGGAAAAGACCCTGGAGCCATAAACGGCAAAACATATGAAAAAAACATAACTCTGTCCGTTGCCCTTAAACTTGGCAAATTGATAGAGGATAATTATCCTGACGTCAAGGTTATTTATACCCGCAAAACAGATAAATTCGTAGAATTGCACGACAGGGCTGCGATTGCCAACAAGAACAACGCCGACCTCTTCATTTCCATCCATGTAAATGCCGCTTCCAACAAATCTGCCCACGGACATGAAACATTTGTCATGGGTACAGCTATGAGCCAATCCAATCTTGAAGTTTGCCAGTTGGAAAACAGTGTCATCGTCCTTGAAAATGACTATTCCTCAAAATATGAAGGATTTGATCCTGGCAACCCGGAATCATATATCATTTTCTCCCTGCTGCAGAACGCACATCTGGAGCAATCTCTCGACTTTGCAACACTCGTACAACAGAAAGCAGGCAACAGCCCCATCAAAAGGGACAGAGGTGTAAAACAAGGGAATCTGATAGTCCTCTGGAAATGCACAATGCCGGCAGTACTGATCGAACTTGGTTTCATTTCCAACACAAACGACCTGAAATCCCTCAAAGGAGAGAGCAATCAGCAAGCAATGGCCCGATACATCTTCAACGCATTCAAAGAATACAAAAAAGGATACGATACTGAGATATACATTCCTGACAATTCCTTGAAACAAGAACAACAAGAAGAGAAAAAGGAGAATCAGGTAAAAGGTCCTGCCGAACCGGAAGTAAAATTCGGAATACAGATTATGGCTATAAACCACACCTTAGACAAAAACTCACGCGAGTTCAAAGGGTACAAGGCCAAATATTTCAAATCTGGAAAATACTACAAATATTATATCGGAGAATATTCTAGCAGGGAAGAGGCCCAGAAAGCTCTTCCAAAAATAAGGAGAACATTTCCTGAAGCATTCATCATTAAATTGGAACAGAAATGAGAAAAGAAGTAAAATTAGGGATATTGATGTGCATAATAGTTGCTGCCACCTTCTTTGCAATGGATTTTTTAAAAGGAAAAGATCTTTTCACCAATGACATCAAACTGCATACTACTTTAGAAAGTGTGGAAGGATTGGCTGTATCTACCCCCGTTAACATCCAGGGTTACAAAGTAGGAAATATAACGGAATTGTCATACAACCCAAAAGAAAGGGTGTACAACATCACATTCTCTGTATTGGAGGAATTCAACATTCCGGATGACTCACGTCTGGAAGTGTATAGTTCCGACATACTTGGTTCCAAAGCGATGAGAATATCCTTGGGACAATCCTCACAATATTTCAGTTCAGGAGACCACATACCGGGGGCATTTGCGCCGGATATGTTGGGCCAACTCCTTGGTGGACTTACAGAAACGAAACAGCAAGTCGATACTCTACTTACAAACCTTAACATTACAGTAAATTCGATAAATGGTATTTTGAACGAAAACAACTCCGAGAATATTGCATCGGTAATGGAAGATCTCCAAAAAACAATGTCAGAGATTGCTGGAATAGCATCTGCCGTCAATGAGAAAACTCCTCAAATCGAATCAATCATAAGTGGTTTTGAAAAAGTATCCAACACACTTGCTTCATCCTCTGAAGCAGTCGGAAAGACCATTGCAAATGCTGAACAGATTACAAATGCCCTAACAGAATCACAAATACAGGAATCACTCAAATCGCTAAAAGAGCTTCTTGACAATCTTCAAAATGAAAGCGGAACAATTGGAAAACTACTCAGCAGCGATTCACTTTATAACTCAATAACCTCTTTATCAAGTCATTTGGACAGCCTTGTTACAAAGATTGAAAAAGACCCTAAAAAATACATAAAAATTTCAATATTTTAAAGGGAGTTTTTTATTCAGACATCCACAAATTTGCCAAATAAATTTTTTTCAAGGGCAAACATATTGGCTTTCAATGGCTTTATTTTTTGAGCGTTTTTTTTATTTTTTTGTTTGGTATTTTTTTTCCATTTTTGCCATCCGATTAAAACTATCAGCATAGGATTATTAACAATTTTCAACCTTTAACAATTGATGAGTCACAACGAAGTTTGGAATAGTTGTCTACAGATTATCAGGGACTTAATACCTCCCAGCAGCTATAGGACATGGTTTGAGCCAATAGTTCCTATCAAGTTGGAAGGCAGTACCTTGACTATATCTGTACCCTCAGACTTTTTTCCTGAATACATTGAGGCTCATTTCATAAAGGAGTTGCGCTCATCGATGAAGAGGACATTGGGAGATCAAGCAAAATTGATATACAATGTCTCCATCATTAAAAATGAGACAATCAAATATCCGGGCATCAGCAAACAGGATGTAAATAATCCAGACATTTCACTCCCTGCCGAGAAGGTAAAGAACTTTACAGACCCTTACATTATTCCAGGACTGAAAAGGATAAATGTAAACCCCAATCTAAACATCAACTACTCTTTTGAAAATCTGATAGAGGGTGACTGTAACCGATTGGGAAGAGCTGCAGGAATTGAGATTGCCAAAAAACCCGGAAACAATGCGTTTAATCCACTGTTCCTGTATGGAGGCCCCGGATTGGGCAAAACCCACTTGGCTCAGGCTATCGGTATCGACATTAAAGAGAAATACCCTGACAAAGTGGTACTCTATGTAACTGCAAACAGATTCCAGACTCATTATCAGGAATCAGTAATGAAGAATGCAATGACAGATTTTCTTCACTACTATCAGTCTATGGATGTCCTTATTTTGGATGACGTTCACGAATTTGCGGAGAAACCAGGTACTCAAAATGCATTCTTCCAGATATTCAACTATTTGCATCAGCTTGGAAAACAGCTCATACTTACATGTGATCGTGCTCCTGTAGAACTACAAGGACTGGAGCAAAGACTTCTTTCAAGATTCAAGTGGGGACTTACCACAGAATTGTTGCCACCGGACTTCCCTACCAGAGTTGCAATACTCAAAGCCAAGAGTTTTAGAGAAGGAATCAATCTGTCAGATGACGTAATAAATTATATTGCATCTAAAGTAACCAGCAATGTCAGAGAACTTGAAGGGACACTTGTCTCACTGATGGCCAATGCAACATTAACTAAGAAACAGGTTACACTTGGATTAGCTCAAGAACTGATAGAGAAAATAGTATCAAATCACAAGAAGGACATTACAACAGATACCATTCTTAATGTCGTTTGTGACTATTTTGGATTTACAAAAGAGACTCTTCTTTCCAAAACGAGAAAGAGAGAAATCGTACAAGCAAGACAAATTGCAATGTATCTCTGCCGAAATATGACAGGAGCATCCCTTGACTTTATCGGACACCAGATGGGTGGCAAAAACCATGCAACTGTCCTCTATGCCTGCAACACCGTTTGTGACCTTATGGCCACCGACAAATCGTTCAGACAGTACATTGGTGATTTAGAGAAAAAACTCAAGCATAACATATAATCTTACAATTATGACTTCTGATCAAGTATTATCCTATTTTCGTGAAATTTTGACAATTCCACGAGAATCAGGCCATGAAGAGCATATTATAGCTTATTTGCAAAACTTTGCAAAAGAAAAAAATCTTGAATGTAAAACTGATGAAGCCGGTAACGTATTGATTACCAAAGAGGCAACTCCTGGAAGAGAAAATTCTCCTACAATTATTCTGCAGAGCCACTCAGATATGGTTTGCGAGAAGAACAATGGTGTGGAGCATGACTTTTCCAAAGATCCGATTAAAGCTGTTGTAGAAGACGGATGGCTTATTGCCAAAGATACCACCCTGGGGGCAGATTGCGGTATCGGCATTGCAGCACAACTTGCAGTATTGGATGACCCCGAATTGGAACATGGCAAAATTGAAGCCCTTTTCACTACATCTGAGGAGACAGGACTTGACGGAGCATTTGCTTTGAAAAAAGATTTTCTTACAGGCTCTATTTTAATCAACCTTGACTCTGAGGATGAAGGAGAATTGTTTATCGGATGCGCTGGAGGTATAGACACTACTGCAAAAATCAAATATACCACCACAGAGGTACCTGCCCAATACTCATTCTTGAAAGTAGGTTTCGCAGGAGGCTTGGGAGGACATAGCGGAGACGATATCAATAAAGGACGTTCAAATGCTGTCCAGTCACTTGCCCGCTCCCTTTTCAGAATTTTTAAAGATCACAAGGCATATCTTTGCCAGATAGATGGAGGCAATAAGAGAAATGCCATTGCAAGAGAAGCTTATGCAATCATCGCTGTAGAAGCATCTGAAGTTGAAAAAATAGAGTCAATCCATACCACAGTATTCAATGAACTCAAAGATGAATTTGCAGTAACAGACCCCGGTATTTCCACTATTTTTGAAAAATCTGAACCTTGTAAAGAGGCTATAGATACCGACACAGCTCTCAATCTCATTGCTGTTCTCAATAGTGTACCTCACGGAGTTCTGGCTATGAGTGCTGATGTAGAAGGACTTGTAGAGACCTCTACAAACCTTGCATCCGTTAAAATGCAGGAAGAAAATATCATCCGTATTGGAACAAGCCAAAGAAGTTCCACCAATAGCGCTCGCCATTGGGCTGCAGAAAGAGTGGAAGCGGCATTTCTCCTTGCAGGTGCTGTAGTTACTCACGAGTCCGAATATCCGGGATGGAAACCAAGTCTCAAATCACACATTCTGGAAGTATGCAAAGAGTCATACAGGAATCTCTTTGGAGTAGACCCGATTGTAAGGGCTATCCATGCAGGACTTGAGTGCGGATTATTCCTTGACAAGTACCCCCACCTGGATATGATTTCATTTGGACCTACCCTACGGGGAGTACATGCTCCGGGCGAAAGACTTGAACTTGCTAGTCTTGATAAATTTGTCCTTCTATTGAATGATGTAATTGTCAAAACCAAGTAGTTATGATACTTTCACCTTCTATCCTTGCAGGAGACTTCACCAAACTCGGTGAGACGATAGATATGATCAACAAGTCTGAGGCAGACTGGATTCACCTCGATGTGATGGATGGAGTATTTGTACCTAATATTTCATTCGGATTTCCTGTAATCAAGAATATTGCATCAATTGCAAAGAAACCACTTGATGCCCACCTGATGATTGTAGATCCCGACAGATACATTGGCAAACTCCACGAAATGGGTGTTGAATATGTAAGTGTCCATTATGAGGCATGCAACCACCTGCACAGGACTCTTCAGAACATCCAATCTATGGGAATGAAAGCAGGTGTGGCCCTTAATCCACATACCCCTGCATCCAATTTGGAATATATCCTGGAATACTCTGATTTCATATTGGTAATGTCTGTAAATCCTGGATTTGGAGGACAATCCTTTATTGATAATTCCCTACGAAAAATATCGGAAATAAAGGAAATGGCTATCAAAAAAGGGTTGAATACATTGGTTGAGGTGGACGGCGGAGTAAATTTGAAAAATTCAGTATTACTCAAAGATGCCGGAACGGATATAATTGTAGTGGGAAGCACCATTACCTCAAGTGCTAATCCGATTGATACAATTTCAAAACTCAAGGCCATATAAGGGGAGATTATCCCGACTTAGTTTTATAGATACTACCTGACCTTGCGAGGATTTATGGAATTTTCACCGAGAAAAAACATAAAAGACGCAAAAGTTTTAAAGTTGTTACAATGCTATACCTTTAAAATGTGGAATTTATAGAACAGTCCCTAAATAATATAGGCTATTTCCTTAAAGAAATATTTTCTACACTGCCCGTCTTCCAGTTCGATGATTAAACGGGCAGTTTTTTCTTCTATTCCAACTATTTTGCCCACGATCTCCACTGGAGTTCCCTCATTGTAATATTCTGTCTGCAAGAATCTAAAGTACTCCCCTTTGCGATACAGCAGACGATTATATGTGAGATTGAGTTCGTCCAGCGTCCGTCCGGATGCCCTAGAGTTCAGATACAATTTTTCAAATATTTCAGAGAATATCTCCAGTTCCCTATGCAAGTCATAACTTTCATTGCAATTAGTTTCCCTTATAAGTGAGGTAGGATTCGGAATTTCAGGAGAAAACTGAAGCTGGTTGATATTGATTCCTATCCCTATTATCGATTCTGACAATTTGTCACCACTTAGGAAATTCTCTATCAACATCCCACAAATTTTCCTATCTCCAACATATATATCATTTGGCCATTTTATCTTGGCAGTAACTCCTTTTGCTGCAAGATACTCTACCACTGCCAAAGAGGCTATCTGAGAGACCACAAATTGAGCATTTGCCTGTAAATCAACAGGTCTGACTAATATGGAAAAGGTCAGATTCATACTTCTTGAACTCTCCCACTTATTTCCCCTTTGCCCTTTACCTTCACTTTGGTAGTGAGCGCTCCATATTGTGAGTTCCTCCACTTCGTAACGATTTCTTACTGCATGGGCATTAGTTGAATCTGTCATATTTAACCAAATAATGTTCATTGGCATAATTTTTATTAGTATCTTTATCAGATTTTATTTATTTGACAAAATTAGAAAATTATGACAGAAATAGAGATCATAGTAGACGCGATTCAAGAAAAGAAAGGAAAAAATGTCTGTTCTTTGGACCTAAGACCTGTAGGAACAGCCATTACAGACCATTTTGTAATATGTAACGCAGACTCTACCACTCAAGTTGGTGCCATTGCGGACAATATAGAAGAGAGAATGATCGAAAAATGTAACAGGAAAGTATATAGAATGCAAGGTAAGGAGAACGGCTTTTGGGTAATTCTCGACTACCTCAATATTGTAGTCCATATTTTCCAGACAGAATACCGCAATTTCTACCGTTTGGAAGAGTTATGGGCAGATGCAAAAATCGAAGAATATAAAGAGGAGGAATAAATTAATGGAGAACAATAACAATCCCGGAAACAAATTTAACGGCCCCGGAAATCAGAATAAAGGACATCGTACCCCCCAGCCGAGAAGAAGAAATTATATCTGGCTTCTCTATCTATTATTTATCGGGGCAATGTTCTATTTCATCTCTTCAAATTCAGGAGCGAACCCTGTAAAAACCGAATGGCTTGCAGTCAAAGAGAATATGATTCCTGCGGGGGATGTTGAAAAGATAACATACATCACTAACCTTCACAGGGCGGAAGTCTACATTAAGAGGGACTCCCTCTCCAAATATGCCAACAAATATTTTTCCGGCAGAGAACCTAAAGCAGGACCTCACTTCTACTTCCAGGTTTCAAACAACTTCAATCCCGAAGAAGAATTTGAAGAGGCCAGACTTCAGCTACCTGCATCACAAAGATTCAGTGTTAGCACAGAAGAGAGAAACGACTATTTCGGAAAAATTTTGGAATGGTTACTGTTCCCCTTACTGATGTTCGGTCTGTTATGGTTCTTGATGTTCCGTCCTATGCAGAAAGGAATGGGAGGAAACGGAGGAGGCAACGGCATCTTCAATGTCGGCAAATCACAAGCAAAACTATATGAAAAGGAGAATAATGTGAAGGTCACATTTAAAGATGTCGCAGGTCTTGAAGAAGCTAAAGTGGAGGTTATGGAGATTGTGGATTTTCTCAAAAATCCTAAAAAATACACAGCATTGGGGGGAAAGATTCCCAAAGGAGCACTACTTGTCGGCCCTCCGGGTACAGGTAAAACACTGCTTGCAAAAGCTGTAGCAGGAGAGGCAAATGTACCATTCTTTTCCATTTCGGGTTCTGACTTTGTGGAGATGTTTGTCGGAGTCGGAGCATCACGTGTGAGAGACCTATTCCGTCAAGCTAAAGAGAAAGCACCCTGTATCGTCTTTATAGATGAAATTGATGCAGTCGGAAGAGCCCGCAGCAAAAATGTAGGATACTCATCGAATGACGAAAGAGAAAACACACTAAACCAGCTTCTTACAGAAATGGATGGTTTTGGAACAAATTCTGGAGTGATTATCCTGGCGGCAACCAACAGGGCTGATATTCTCGACAAAGCCCTTATGAGAGCCGGACGTTTTGACCGACAGATTCATGTAGATTTACCGGAACAGAAAGAGCGCCTTGAAATATTCAAAGTTCACTGTGCAAAACTCAAATTGTCTGAAGGATTTGACATTGAGTTCCTTGCTAAACAGACCCCGGGTTTTTCGGGAGCTGACATTGCAAATGTTTGTAATGAAGCAGCTTTGATAGCTGCCAGAAAAGACAAGTCCTCTATTGAGAAACAAGATTTTCTGGATGCAATAGACAGAATAGTTGGGGGATTGGAAAGAAGAAGTAAAATAATCTCTCCTCAGGAGAAAAGAACTATCGCTTTCCACGAAGCGGGACATGCTACAGTAAGCTGGATGCTCCCTAATGCCAATCCATTGCTGAAAGTGACTATCATACCCCGAGGAAGTGCATTAGGTGCAGCGTGGTACCTGCCTGAAGAGCGTCAGATAACCACAACAGAGCAGATGATGGATGAAATGGCTGCTACCCTTGGGGGAAGAGCTGCTGAGGAGATAATCAATGGAAGAATCTCAACAGGAGCGATGAATGACCTGGAAAAAGTGACAAAACAAGCCTACGCTATGGTCACCTACTTCGGCATGAGCCCTAAGGTTGGTAATATCTCATATTACGATTCATCAGGTAGCAACGGGTATTCAATTGGCAAACCATATAGCGAAAAGACAGCCGAGTTAATTGATTCAGAGGCCAAAGGCTTTATTGACAATGCCCATAAGAGAGCATTGCAGATATTGCAGGAAAATATGGATGGATTTGTAAAACTTGCAGAATTGCTATTGGAAAGAGAGGTTATATTCTCTGAAGATCTGGAAAACATTTTTGGAAAACGAGGAGGTGAAAAGTCATGCGAAATTTCTTGACTAGAACAGCAAGTGCGATAGTATTTGCTGCCCTCTTTCTGGCAGGATTACTTTGGCACCCTATAGCCTTTGCAGTGATATTTTCGGCAGCTATAGCAATTATGACACACGAATATCTAAAAATTACCTTGGGCAATAAAGAAATTGTCGCCCAGGTAATTTCTGTTTTGACAAACCTGCTGTTATTCATCCTCTTCTTCCTGATGGAGGGATATGGAATGAATCCAAAGTGGTTGTTAATTATACCGGTTATGGTAATGTTTATTCTGCTCAGCGCCCTTTATTGCAAAGATCCCGATGGGTACAAGGCTCTCCCCTTCTCTATCTCATCTGTCCTATACATAAGCCTCCCTTTTGCTCTGACAAATTTTATAACATTTAATTCCAAAGGAGAATTCAATGGAGTGATTCTACTCTGCATAATGGCGATAATCTGGGCCTCAGACGTAGGTGCATACATATTCGGAATTGCATTTGGACAAAAAAATGGTCACAAACTTTTCCCATCCATATCCCCAAAGAAATCGTGGGAAGGCTATTTCGGAGGTCTATTTGTCTCATTATTGGCAGGTTACGCACTATATAAACTAAATCTGATACACTACTCACTGATAGATGTAATTATACTATCTCTGATAATAAATATAACAAGTACATTCGGAGATTTGGCAGAATCACAATTAAAGCGTAATTTTGGAGTTAAAGACTCAGGAAAAATAATGCCGGGGCATGGTGGTCTGCTCGACAGATTTGACGGAGCACTATTTGCCTTTCCTGCAGCAGTTGCCTATATAATTTTAACCAATACTATCTAAATAGAACTGTTATGCGAATTCACAAAGAGGGGAATCTGATAATTCTTACATCGCTTTTATTCACAGCCATTATTGCCGGCTCACTTTTTTATTTCAATGGTATAAATGTATGGACATGCATTGTAAGTGCAATTCCATTCATATTTGCCATATTTTTTATTGCTTTCTTTAGAGATCCTGTAAGACATCCTGTTGGAGACTCCCACAAAGTAACAGCTCCTGCTGACGGAAAAGTCATTATCATACAAGAAGTTGAAGAAAACGAATACTTCCACGATAAAAGACTTCAAGTATCCATTTTTATGTCATTTTTCAATGTTCATATAAATTGGGCACCAATATCGGGAATCATTTCATTCTTCAGATACCACCCAGGCAACTATCTGGCAGCATGGCATCCTAAATCTTCTACCAAGAACGAAAGAACCACCATAGTTCTCAAGAATGAAGATGGAACAGAAGTTCTATGTCGCCAGATTGCAGGACTTGTTGCAAGAAGGGTGGTTTGCTACGCAGAATATGAAAAACCATTTAAGGCAGGAGAACAAATTGGATTCATCAAATTTGGCTCACGCGCAGATTTATTCCTTCCGCTAGATACTAAGATTAATGTAAAAATTGGCGATAAAGTTGTTGGAAGTGAGACTATTGTTGCCGAACTAACAAAAAGAGGACAATGAAACAGTACTACTCAGAAAACAAAGAGAGATTCCTTGAGGAATTGTTTGAAATTTTAAGAATTCCCTCAATAAGTTCATCAACCGCACATAAGGATGATATGTTCAGATGTGCAGAGAAACTTACAGAGTTGCTAAAAGCGGCAGGAGCAGACAAAGCTGACGTATATCCTACAGATGGGCATCCTGTGGTATACGGAGAAAAGATTATTGACCCATCTTTAAAGACTATACTCATTTACGGACACTACGATGTTCAGCCGGTTGACCCCATTGAATTGTGGCACTCTGACCCTTTCCAACCTGAAATTCGCAACGAAGCTATTTATGCAAGGGGTGCTAATGATGACAAGGGCCAGTTATTTATGCACATCAAGGCTTTTGAATATATTGTGCAAAAAGGGCTACAAAGACATAATATAAAATTTATCCTTGAAGGAGAGGAAGAAATTGGTTCTCCAAGTCTTGCAAAATGGGCACAGGAGCATAAAGAAATGCTTAAATGTGACATAATGTTGGTTTCTGATACAACTATGATTGGAGAAAAGACCCCATCAATCAATTGTGGCATGAGAGGCCTTTCATATATGGAGATTGAAGTTGACGGCCCAAATAAAGACCTTCACTCAGGACACTATGGTGGAGCAGTTGTCAATCCCCTTAATGCCCTTTGCACTATAGTCGACAGACTGATTGATGCAGATGGAAGAATAACCATAAAGGGTTTCTATGATGACGTTGTGGAACTTTCAACAGAAGACAGAGCAATGCTCGCAAGAGCACCATTTGATGCGAAAGAATACAATGAATTCCTTGACATAGATGATGTTAACGGAGAGAAAGGATACTCTACCCCTGAACGTACCGGTATAAGACCAAGCCTTGACGTCAATGGTATTTGGGGAGGATTTACAGGTGAAGGAGCTAAGACAGTACTTCCATCTAAAGCATTTGCCAAGATTTCAATGAGACTTGTACCCAATCAGGACTGGAAAAAGATCAGCCAATTGTTTGAGGAGCATATCAAGACAATCACCCCAAAAGGTGTAAGAGTCAAGGTCACCACTCATCATGGTGGAAACGGATTCCTTATTCCTATATCATCAGACGCATATAAAGCCGCAGCCAAAGCTGTTGGTGAAGTATATGGCATTGAACCTGTTCCAAGCAGAGGTGGTGGTTCTATTCCGGTTCTTGCCGAAATGCAACAAATCCTTGGTGTTGATCCACTTCTGATAGGCTTTGGTCTCGAAAGAGATACAATCCACTCACCCAATGAAAGTTACCTTTTGTCACAATTTGAAAAAGGTATGGAATCTATTGCATTATTTTATAAATACTACTAATGAACTATACCGAACTATACCAGCAAATCAGAAAAAAGGGTTCATTCCTTTGTGTAGGGCTTGATACAGACATCAATAAAATTCCCTCACATCTTAAAGAACTACCCGAGCCGCTATTTGAATTTAATAAAGCAATCATAGATGCCACTGCACAATATGTTATTGCATACAAACCAAATGCAGCTTTCTATGAGGCAGATGGCGCATCAGGATGGTACCAACTTGAAAAAACCGTCAAATACATCAAGGAGAACTATCCTGAGATACTGATTATTTTAGATGCCAAACGTGGAGATATCGGTAATACTGCGGGACTCTACGCAAGAGCATTTTTCGAAAAGATGGATGTAGATGCCGTCACTCTTGCTCCTTATATGGGTAGCGACTCAATCTCTCCATTTCTCAAATATGAGAATAAATGGAGTGTTGTTCTGGCCCTCACATCCAATGCTTCCGCAGAAGAATTTGAGACATTGGAATACAACGGAGTCCCTCTATATGAAACCATCATAAGAAAGAACATCTCCTATGCAAATGAGAACTACGGAGACTCTCGAGAAAAAGTGATGTTTGTAGTTGGAGCAACCCGCCCCGAGAAACTATCTCAAATCAGGGAATATTGTCCGGACAATTTCCTTTTGGTTCCAGGAGTAGGAGCACAAGGAGGTTCACTTGAGGAAGTTGCCAAATATGGTCTCAACTCCCACTGCGGACTAATTGTAAACTCATCAAGAGCAATAATTTATGCCTCAACAGGTGAGGAGTTTGCAGAAGTAGCAGGAATAAAAGCCAAAGAGATGGCTGAGCAGATGAGGGTTCTACTGGACTAATATACAGTTCTTAAGAAACCGCATCCAAAGTAGAGGTAATGTTGCGGACCTTGTCTTTGGCAAATTCCAAATCTATAACAAGCTCTTTAATGCTTGATCCGGGTGTTTCATACATAGGGTCAAGCATTATTGCTTCACAGATAGAACGAAGTCCTCTGGCTCCTAATTTATATTTTAGTGCAGTATCGACAATGAAATCCAGTACCTCCTGCTTTATTGTCAATTTAACCCCCTCAAGTTCAAAGAGTTTTTCGTATTGTTTGATAAGTGCATTTTGGGGTTCTACCAAAATTCTTAAAAGTGCTTTTTTATCAAGAGGGTTAAGATAAGTGACCACAGGCACACGACCCACAATCTCAGGAATAAGACCATAAGAGCGCAAATCTTGTGGAGCAATATACTTCAAAAGGTTATCCTTATCTATTTTATTCGTTTTGGAAGAAGCACCATATCCTACAACAGATGTATTGAGCCTCTGGGCTATTCTTTTTTCAATACCTTCAAATGCTCCCCCGCATATAAAGAGAATATTTGTAGTATTTACAGAAATCATTTTTTGTTCAGGGTGCTTTCTTCCTCCTTGAGGTGGCACATTCACTATAGTTCCCTCTAAAAGTTTCAACATTGCCTGCTGAACACCCTCGCCTGAGACATCACGAGTAATGGATGGATTATCGCTTTTACGGGCAATCTTATCTATCTCATCTATAAATACGATACCACGCTCTGCCCTCTTTACATCGTAATCACAAGCTTGCAGAAGCCTTGAGAGAATGCTCTCGACATCTTCTCCCACATAACCGGCCTCGGTAAGGACTGTCGCATCTACAATGGCAAATGGGACATTCAACATTCTTGCAATGCTCTTTGCCAATAGAGTTTTACCGGTACCTGTAGGGCCTACAAGCAGTATATTTGACTTTTCTACCTCAAGTACAGATTTTTCTTTTTCAAGAGTCGAATCCTGAGAATTATTCTTCCCCTTTTTAGAATTATTGGCGGCTATTGTAGCTTGATTGATACGTTTATAGTGATTATACACAGCTACTGAGAGATACTTTTTTGCTTCCTCCTGACCAATGACATACCGGTCCAGAAATGCAGTTATCTCCTTGGGAGTAAAATTGAGAGACTCGCATTGTTCGGAATCAGACTTGGATGACTTTTTCCCATAAGGAAGGTCATCTCCGAAAACACTTTGTACATAATCTGTTATCTGCATTGCACAATCTACACACAATGCACCACCTCTACCTTCAAGCAACATGTCCACATCTTTGGAACTCCTGCCACAGATAGCACATTTAAGACTCTTCTTATTCTCCATTAGATTGAATTATTTTGAGGGACGGGACAATATAGAATCGACCATACCATATTTGACAGCCTGCTGGGCAGTCATCCAATAGTCCCGGTCAGCATCTTTTTCAATACGTTCAAGACTTTTGCCCGAGTGTTGGGCAATGATTTCATACAATTCGGTTTTTAGCTGCTTGATTTGCTTTGCAGCTATTTCAATATCAGAAGCCTGACCTTCAGCACCTCCAAGCGGCTGATGAATCATAACTCTTGAGTGGGGCAATGCAGAACGTTTTCCCTTAGCTCCGGCTGTAAGTAGAACAGCTGCCATAGATGCAGCCATCCCTGTACAAATAGTAGCCACATCAGGTGTTACCAACTGCATAGTATCATAAATTCCCAGGCCGGCATAGACAATGCCGCCCGGGGAATTGATATATATTTGAATATCTGCAGCAGAATCTGTTGACTCAAGGAATAGCAGCTGCGCTTGTACAATATTGGCCACGTCGTTGTCAATTCCCACACCCAAGAAAATTATTCTATCCATCATCAGACGTGAGAATACATCCATAGCCGCAACATTAAGTGATCTTTCCTCCAAGATGGTAGGATTTATATAACCTGCAGTCACTTTTGTGTATGCATCTAATGTAGTACTGCTTATTCCTATGTGCTTTACAGCATACTTTTCAAATTCTGTTGCCATTATAATATTTCTTATTGATATTAAAGGTATTCTAAACTTCCTTAGTTATTCATCTTGCGAAGCTCTTCTGCAGATACCTCTTTATTTTCAAGGGATACAGTCTTACGGACAAAGTCAAGAACTATAGTCTCCTCAGCTTTCTCTATCAAACGGCGAGACTGCTTTTCATCATTAAGAATCATCTGGCTGAAGTTTTCAAGATGCTCTTCGGGAACATTCTGCATTCCATACATAGCAAACTGATATTGTGCAAGTCTGCGTGCTTGTTCCTTAACAGCCTCTTGAGTAATCTTAAGACCATTGTCTGCCATTATTTTATTTGCAACAGTCTGCCATTTGAAATCTTTGATGAATAGAGGGAAATCTTTCTCTATCTCTTCCATTGTAAATTTGCCTTCATTCACAGAATAGAGCCATCTCTTCAAGAAATCTTCAGGAAGGGTGATATTTGCTTTGTTAATCAAATACTCACGAGCATCCAACATAAAGCGATATTCACTTTCCTGTTTGAACTCAGAGGTCATTCTTTCTACAATTGCTGCATCAAATTCCTCCTCAGTCTTAACTTTGTCAGGACCGAACATTTGATTATACAATTCTTCACCGGGCTGAGCGTCAACATATGTTTTAGCCTCCTTCACGGTCAGATGCCATACAGGTTCAACTTCTGCCAATTCCTCTTTCTTGATACGAAGCATTGCTGCACGATCTGCCTCATTAGGGAAAATCTTATTAACATCAACATCCATCTCGTCACCTGCTTTCTTTCCAATGAACAGAGCTTTGCCCTCTTCATTCAAAACAGTTGTAGAGATATATGTGCTTTCTGATTTTCTTTCACCTTGTACAAGGTCAGCAATCACAAAATCACCATCCTTTACCTCTTCACAAGTATCAAGTTTGGCGAATTGCTTGTAAATTGATTTCTTGTATTCTTCTTTTTCAGCATCGTTCACTGCAATATTGTAAACAGGAATTTTATCTTCTGCTGTAAGAGCTATATCGAATTTAGGTGCAAGAGCAATATCAAAAGTGAAATCAAATTCCTGATTG
The DNA here is from genome assembly GCA_017501525.1 of Bacteroidales bacterium. Taxonomy (GTDB): domain Bacteria; phylum Bacteroidota; class Bacteroidia; order Bacteroidales; family UBA932; genus Coprenecus. The sequence continues at coordinate 70,822 of JAFVWT010000007.1, forward strand.
TTTTCAAAGGTATTCTTCTTATCTTCCTCTTCTACAGGTAGAGGTTCACCGATAATGGTAAGTTTATTTTCTTCAATATACTTGTTGAGATTCTCTGAAATAAGTGTATTGATTGCCTCCACCAAAGCTTCACCTCCGTGTATTTTTTCAATTAGGGATGCAGGAGCCATACCCTTTCTGAAACCTTTAATATCGGCATTGCGACGAAATCTGTTAAGCACTTTTTTTCTACCTTCAGAGTAGTCTTCTTTTGCAAAATGGAACGATACTCTAACCGTTAGTCCATCGTTGTTCAATTCTTTAATTTCCATATTATTTAGTCAATTATATTTGTCGTGTAAGCAAGTTGCAAAAATATAAAATTTCCCGCAAAGGAACAAATGTATAAACAGATGTTACCCCTATGAAATATATGAAAAACAAATTTTACAGTTGGGGATAATAGCATAATCATTTTTTTTATAATTTTGATTTGGTAAAATTGTTATAACAACACTAAAAACATAAAAGTCTATGAGAAAAAAAATAGTTGCGGGTAACTGGAAAATGAACACCCTTCCCGCTGAAGGCATTGAACTCATTAACGGAATCATCAGTAAACTGGAAGAGGTACCATCTGACGTTCAATTGATTATTGCTCCTCCATTCACCCATCTGGCCCTCGCAAACGAACAGATAAAAGATACCCCTATTACACTTAGCGCACAAAACTGTGCAGACCAGGCAAAAGGGGCATATACAGGAGAAGTATCGGCAGCAATGGTCAAGGCCACAGGAGCATCTTATGTCATTTTAGGACACTCTGAAAGAAGAGAATATTATGGTGAAAATTCTGAAATTTTGAACCGTAAGATGGCTCAAGCTTTTGAAAACGGACTCAAACCCATCTATTGTGTCGGTGAAAAATTGGAAGAGAGGGAAGCAGAGAAACATTTTGAGGTAGTAGGTGGACAGATTAAAGAGGTACTATTCAACCTTACCCCAGAACAAATGGCAAATGTAGTCGTTGCATACGAACCTGTTTGGGCTATCGGAACAGGCAAAACCGCCACATCCGACCAAGCACAAGAGATTCATGCATTCATCAGAAAAACCCTATCTGACAAGTTTGGAGAATTAGCACAAGAGATAACTATTCTATATGGTGGAAGTTGCAAACCTTCCAATGCTCCGGAACTATTTGCACAAGAGGACATTGACGGTGGTCTGATTGGAGGCGCAGCATTAAAAGCTGAAGATTTTATTGGAATCGCAAAAAGTTACTAATCAGATTATTTCTGCTCAAAATGGATTATATTGAAGTATCTGTCAGGATTGACCCGTTCAAAGAAGAGTTCGCAGATATAGTCATTGCAGAAATTGAAGAATTGGGCTTTGAGAGCTACCTTACGGAATCACCATATCTCAAAGCCTACATTCCTCAAAACCTCTTTCACGAACCGAATCTGAAAACCAAATTGTGGGCTATTGGTTGCGAATTGTTCAAAGTAGAATATACTCTCAACTACATCAAAGAGCAAAATTGGAATGCCGTATGGGAATCTGCATTTGAGCCCGTTGTTGTAAAAAACCGCTGCACCGTAAAAGCATCATTCCATAAAGGGTTACCCAGAACAAAGTACACTATAAAAATAGACCCCAAAATGGCTTTTGGGACAGGCCATCATCAGACAACATCCTTAATGATCGAAATGATGCTGGAGATGGAAAAGGAGATCAAAGGTCTCCAAGTCCTAGATATGGGATGTGGTACCGGAATACTCTCAATCCTTGCCGCAAAAATGAAAGCAGAGCCACCGGTGCATGCAATAGATATTGATCAGACTGCGGTTTACTCTGCTCTTGAAAACAACTATAAAAACAAAGTTGCAGAAAAAATCAAGACTCTTTGCGGAGATGCTTCCCTACTTCAGAAAGGAAAATACGATTTGATTTTAGCCAATATCAATCGCAACATTCTCCTTGAGGATATGTCAACCTATGTCCGGTCACTACGTCCGGGAGGAATACTTATAGTAAGTGGTTTCTACGAAGAAGACATTATCATGCTACGCACACAGGCAACCAAATGCGGACTGACATATCTATGCCACAAAACAAAAGAGAATTGGGCGGCAGTCAAATTCCTGCTTGATGTCACAGAAGACAGATAAACAGTTCATTTACCTGAAACAATCAACCCAAACCGGCAAGATTTACCATAGTCAGTCATCCCCGGCTTGACGAAGTCATCCCCGACCCGATCGGGGATCTCGGGAATCTCAGGGATCTCAGGGACCTCGGAGATCTTAGGAATTTTGATCTATAGGAACCTAGTACCCCGAGGCTCCAGGGATGAAATGTAGGCAAGCGAGAATTCCTCACGACTTCCACTTATGGAAAATTCCATAAATCCCACATTTGAAAGTAACAGGTTATAATATTGTAAGCATGTACTTAAAATTTCCCCTTAATAAAATTGAAGAAAATTCTATTTTTTTTTGGGAATTTAAAATAAAGATATATCTTTGCAGTCCAATTCTCAAGCGGGCGTGGCGTAATTGGTAGCCGCGCTAGACTTAGGATCTAGTGTCTAACGACGTGGGGGTTCGAGTCCCTTCGCCCGCACAAGGGGACATCTTCATCAGAGGATGTCCCTTTTTTATTTCCATAACTCATTGAATATCTGTCCAATATATCAAAGAATTCATTGCGTTTTCCGGTTCGATAGCATCTGGTACTTCAAATCACTTTGAAAATATAACAGCTTATTGGAGAAATAACAGACTTCATACCCTTGCATCAAAAGCATTCTAAAGGATATCCTAACCTTTTATCATATACCTATCTCCCAAATGGATCTCCATTTTCCACTATTAGTGCCCGATAATAAAGAATAATCCCAACCGCATAGAATCTGCGATTGGGATTACATTTTTGAGTATTTCCTTCTTATTGATAGAAAAGAAATATTCTTATATCTTATCTATAAATACTTACAGAAGGTATTCTGAAGGCTTCAAAACTACGCAATGGATTAAGTTTCTCCAGCATCTCAACAGATCTCATTTTGGTAAGAGTTGCTGAAGGGGATGTTGCTACAAATGTCACATCACCTGCACTCATAGGGTCTGCATGATAAATACTGATTGAGGATTCTCCCACAGCATAAATATCGTATGATATCATTTCGTATGTTACACCATTTTCATCTTCGTCCACATATCTTCTAGCCTCAATAGTACCATTCACTGCAGATAACATATATACAGGGAATTGTCCTCTTCCGGCCAATGAAACAGATGAAGTTCCATCAGTATTAATAACATTAGCAAGGGCCATCCATGTTGGAGCAGCACCATTATTTTCGGGACCTATCACCTCTTCATTGTATAGAACAAGTCTGTCCGCCTCATCAATACGACCAAACGCATAGTACTCCTGACCAAGAGCCGACCAACCGTAAAGTACGGCAACATCTTCACTTCCACTACCTGCGTGATGCTCAATTGTAATAGTTGTATTCCAAGGAACATTTGTCACTTGAGGATAATAATATCCGTCACTACTTTGACCCCATTGCGCACTTTGCTCAAATGAAGCACTCCAGGTTCCAAGAAATGGTTTCAAAGCATCAGAAGGCTGAAGATTGTACTCAGTAGTAGTGAATGTAGTAGTATTAAGCTTCGTAGTAACCTTTCCTTTTTCAGTTATACCAAAAGCATATACAAGATACTCAGTATTGGGAGTAAGATCTGAATATCCATAAGAATTTTCTCCTTCAGAAAGAAGTTCTATCAAATCAACCTTATATTCTACACAAGCCTCTTCCAATAGAGCCACCATATACTCGAGGAAAGCCTCTTCACCCATTTCCTCCAAATAAATAGGATCAGTTATATCATAATAATATGTTCCAACTTCTTCTGCAGGAAGAACAGCAACGGTTGCCGATTTCGGTTCAATATTACGTACATCAAAAGTAAATTCGGGAATCTCCTCAAGAACCACTGTATATGTAGAATACTCAGATTCAATTGTAAGATTCTCATCACCGGCAGATTTTACCTTAAACTCATAAGTACCGGGAACCAGACCGGTAAATGTTACCTGGGTCTCTGAAGTAAACGATTTGATTTGGTCTTCCGCACCCTCATTTAATACATAAGGATAATAGGTCGCATTCTCAACAGCAGCCCAGCTAATTGTGAATGAGGTTTCGGTAATACCGGTTACTTCAGTTATTGCAGGAGCGGCCAACTGAACAGGCTCCGACTGCACATTCTGTTTCTCACAAGATACTGACAAGAATACAAACAGAGCAACAAAAATAATCAACAATTTCTCTTTCATAAAACTATAAATTTATACAAAATAATTTGCAAATATACGTAACAAGCGAGTGAAAAGCAAAGCGCCAGCTTTGATTTTTACAACGAGCGCATAGGAGCGCAGCGACCAAAGCCCCCTTCAAAGGGGGTTTGGGGGTTGTAGAAAAGAAGGAAGCGGCAACAAAGCCGCGACCCTTCGAAAAGCCCAACACCACCACCCTCAGTCACAACCACCACCTCCAAGATAGAACCACACTCTCCCGCCAACCAGATACCCAAAGCAAAACAAAGGGGTAAACCAAAAAACGATTTACCCCTATCTACTAAATCAGCCGACACTAATAAGAAATATCAGGACAGCCTTTATTTATTCCACTCAAAATTATCTAACCACACTAAACGAAGGCATAGTGAAATTAGAGAAACTCTTCAACACCTTTGTAGAGTTGATAACCGAAGAAGCTCTGCGAGCTGATGCCGAAGCGGAAACCATATAGAAATCACCTGCAGCAATTGGATCCAATGTATAAAGACCCTGGAAAGTACCACCTGATGTCAATCCATAAATGTCAAGGCTCCAAACTAAAACTTCACTTCCGTCAGTCAAAGAAGTAGAAAGTCCTGTACCAAGAAAGGCATCACCTTCACTATAAATAGCATAAGCAGGGAATCTTCCGGTCACCGGTATCAATTCATCACTCATATCAATACACAAAGGAGTCCAGGTCAAGAAGAGACCACCCTGATCTTCCCCTATACTAACACCTGCCATAATTTCAAGTTCATCATAATCATTCAATTGTGCCAATGCTGGATATGAATCACCTAATGCTGAAATACCATAAATCAGAACCTCACGTCCTGTTGCATCTGAACCTTCGTACGGTTCAATTGTCAATGTTCTTGAAATAGGTCCATCCTGGAATGAAGGTTCATAATATTGTTCTGACGAATCAAGGCCCCATACAATCGCATCTGAGAAGGTTGCATTCCAAGTACCAAGGTATTGTTCAATTGCAGGGTCTGTACCTTCAGAAGCTAAGGTAGTAAACTCCTCATAGAAAAATTCGGTATTAATTGTTCCATCATAATCAACTCCAAATGCATATACAATATAATCAGATGAAGGAACCATTGCTGAAGGAGTCCATGAATCTACACCCACCGATAATAGAATCTCAAGAGTTTCCTCAACTGAAAGGCCTTCTTCCACGCCCAATTCAATCAACAATTCAACTATAAATTCCATATATGCTTCTTCACCACCCATCATCTCAACCTCTTCCAATGTTGCAACATCAAAATAGTATGGAAGGGTCTCATCAGAGGGATATGCATATACTGTGGCAGAAGTGGCAGTAAGGTCTGCAACTTCAAATTCAAATGTCAGGCCTGTTCCTACACCACCCTGTTCTTCGACATTAAATGTGGTGCTTGCCCATTCTGAATCGGTATATTCGGTTTGGTTACCATTTGCCTTCACTTTAAATTCGTATGAACCGGGAGTGAGATCCTCAAAAACAACTTGAAGATCCTCTAAAGTTTCCTCAACTGATTCAAACAAATAAGTATAGCTCACAGCATTTTCAACAGAATTCCAAGAAACAGTAACGGTGGTTCCCTCTACAGATGCTGAAACTGAAGGTTTTTGAAGTTGACTGGTTTCCGGTGCTGGAGGAGTAGGTGTCTTTGGGTCTTCCTTCTCGCACGAAACAAAAACTAAGCTCATCATGGCAAAGGCCATGGCTAAAAGGGTCTTTTTCATATGCAAACTGTATTAAAATTAAATTACTTCAAAATTACGAATTTATCATATAAACGAAAAATTAAATCAAATAAATTTAAGCACAGATAATATATAATAGAACAATCTATAGGGATGTGCTATAAATTTCACGTTTTAAAGTTAAATCATCTTGAGCATATAATCTTTTATATAACCGACCTCAAATTAAGTCACCTCAAACCTGATTGGAACTTAATATTATCCCCGACTTGATTATAGATGCCCGGTCGTGGTCTAGTATGACGTAGCAGATAACTGAATTCATAATTTCAGAATATTCTAAATAGCTGTCGTACCATAAGATGTTTCTGCCGCATCTATAAAAAAAAGCCGGCTACATTTCATAGCCGGCTGAATATCCAAATTGAATTTGGTATAATTATTTAACTACACTGAAGTTAGATACATTGTAAGTTGCAACAGGTGAAAAACCTGAAACATTCATAGTAGAGACTGCTTTGAATGTTTTACCTGAAGCTGAAGCGCTTACCATAGTGAAGTCACCTGCATTATAAGGAGTTTCTGTATCATAAACTGACAAGCCTGAAGAAACACCATAGATATCCAAACTGAATACAGTTGCCTCACTACCATCTGACAATTCTACTGTATTAGAGAATGATGACATATCTTCTGCGAAGATTGCATAAGCAACAAACTGACCGGTTACAGGTGAGAATTGATCTCCAATTGTACATACAGGCAACCAAGTCATCATTGCACCGCTACCATCATCACCAAGTTCCTGACCTGCAACAAGAAGAAGAGCTTGATTTTCTTCACTCCATTCAGCAAGCATTGGAGCAGGTGATTCAAACAAAGCATCCAAAGCAGAGAAGCCATAGATAATCACTTCGTTACCGGTAGCTCCATCACCATTATAGAATACAACTTCAATATCTTGAGACACAGGGGTATTGCGGTTAACAGGACTAACATAACCGTTACCAGCATCTTCCCAACCCATTGATGTTGCAAAATTCAATGTGAAAGTTCCAATGAAAGGCTCCAATGCAGGGTTCATTTGAACATCATCGCCACCACCTTGTCCTTCAACAACGAAAGTAGCAATTGCCCATTCTGAATCGGTGTAATTGGTGTTGTCACCATCAGCTTTTACTTTAATTTCATATGAACCGGCAGGTACTTCTTCAAATACAACTTGAGTTGTTTGAATGGTTTCTTGTGTAGATTGAATTGAATAGGTATAGCTTACAGCATTTTCAACAGAATTCCAAGAAACAGTAACTGTTGTTCCCTCTACAGATGCTGAAACTGAAGGTTTTTGAAGTTGAGAGGTTTCAGGTGTTGGAGGAGTGGGTGTCTTTTGGTCTTCCTTCTCACACGAAACAAAAACTAAACTCATCATGGCTGCTGCCATGGTCAAAAGAATTTTTTTCATAATAAATTAGTAAATTTTTTAATAGTATTGAAATTTGTGACAAATATAAGCCACAAGTTCTAAAGAAACAAATTTAATACCATAAACATATAAGATGCCTGAATTTTGACTACCTTTGCCATATATCATATCTAATAACACATTATGGCAGACGAAAAAATAATATTTTCAATGAATGGTGTTGGCAAAATCTTGCAACACAACAATAAAGTTATCTTAAAGGACATATATCTATCTTTCTTTTATGGGGCTAAGATTGGGATTATCGGTCTAAATGGCTCCGGCAAGTCCACTTTGATGAAAATCATTGCCGGAATTGAGAAGTCATATCAGGGTGAGGTCGTTTGGGCCCCCGGATATTCCGTAGGATACCTTGAACAAGAGCCACAAATGGATAATGACAAGACTGTAATTGAGGTAGTCAGAGAAGGTGTCCAGGAAGTTATGGACATATTGAAAGAATATGAGGAGATTAATATGAAGTTTGCTGAACCCATGTCTGACGATCAGATGAATGCCTTGATAGAAAGACAAGGAGAGCTTACCGAGAAAATTGAGCAGTGTGGAGGTTGGGAAATAGATTCAAAACTTGAACGGGCTATGGATGCACTTCAATGTCCTCCGGCAGATGCGAATGTCGCCACTCTCAGTGGTGGAGAAAGAAGAAGAGTCGCTTTGTGCCGACTACTGCTACAACAACCCGACGTGCTACTACTCGACGAGCCTACCAACCACCTTGACACAGAAAGTATCCTATGGCTTGAAGAACATCTCAGACAATATAAAGGTACAGTTATAGCTGTAACCCACGACCGCTACTTCCTCGACAATGTTGCAGGATGGATTCTGGAACTTGACAGAGGTGAGGGAATTCCCTGGAAAGGCAACTATTCTTCATGGCTTGACCAGAAAAGTGCACGTCTACAAATGGAAGAGAAGCAGGAAAGCAAACGTCGCAAAACACTTGAGAGAGAATTGGAATGGGTCAGAATGGCTCCTAAGGCACGTCACGCCAAATCAAAAGCCCGTCTGGGTGCTTACGAAAAAATGGCAAGCGAGGATGGAAAAGAGAAGGAAGCAGCTTTGGAAATCTATATACCTAATGGTCCAAGACTCGGTAATAGAGTCATTGAATTCAACAATGTTTCTAAAGGTTACGGGGATAAATTGCTCTTTGAGAACCTAAGTTTTGTCCTGCCACCCGCCGGAATCGTTGGTGTGATAGGTCCTAATGGAGCAGGAAAAACGACTCTATTCAGATTGATAATGGGTTTAGAGCAGCCCGATAACGGAACCATAAATATAGGAGAGACTGTCAAGCTCGCTTATGTGGATCAGCAACACAAGAGCATTGACCCGGAAAAAACAGTTTTTGAAACAGTTTCTGATGGCGCAGACTTTATCAAATTGGGAAAAAAAGATGTAAATGCCCGTGCCTACGTTTCAAGATTCAACTTCTCAGGTGCTGACCAGGAAAAACTTTGCGGAATCTTATCGGGAGGTGAAAGGAACCGCCTCCACCTGGCACTCACATTAAAGGATGAAGGAAATGTATTGTTGTTGGACGAACCGACAAACGACGTGGATGTTAATACCATACGTGCGTTGGAAGAAGGTCTTGAAAATTTCGCAGGATGCGCTGTTGTCATCTCTCACGACAGATGGTTTTTGGATCGTATAGCCACACACATATTGGCATTTGAGGGGGACTCACAAGTCTACTTCTTTGAAGGAACATATTCAGAATATGAAGAGAACAAAAAGAGACGCCTGGGCAATGTAGAACCGAAACGCTTCAAATACAAGAAGCTAATGGAATAATCAAATCTTGTTCATTAACCTAGAATCTTTTTTTGGCCAACTATTTTAGAAGCCTTGTCATATATTTTGACCAGGGCTTCTTTATTTTGGTATTCAAAATAAGAGGCTAAAGATTCAATATATATACCTAAAACCATTTTATCGTCCCCGGGCACCAATAATTGCTCATCAGAGAGTCTTGAGCCTGGATACATGTTGCGGAGTGCCTCAATGAAAGCCGGTACAGGAAATATTTTTCCTTTATCCCCGACATCTATTGCCAGAATTGTTGTACCATTATATATATACACCGCACTGAACCCTGTCGAGGGTGTAGGAATCGGGAATATAGGTAATCCCGCATTTCTGGCTACTAAGAAATATGCAATTGCCACTGCTACAGGGAAACCCTTCCGATTCTCCAACAACCTATTCATCAAAACGCTATTTCCTCCGACAGAGTGCCGGTTTACACACTGGAATTTAAAGCGGTGAAAGAAGACATAATTCATAATCTCCACATTCTCAATAGCCGTCCCATCTGTATTCAACTCCTTCAACAATTCTTCGACTATCGGTATATAACCAGCATCAAAAGCATCACGTGTCAGCCACGGATCTGCCAGAGCTGTCAACAAATAAAGAGAATTAGTCAAATCAGGATAACCTGTAGAGAGTTCCGCCTTGAGTTCAGTAAGGATGTATTTACGATAAAGATCTATAATCCTATCCATAACGGCATCATCCTTTGACCTACAAGGAGTACCTTCCCGACTTTTTAGTAAAAAATCAAGCGCAGCCCGCCCTATCTCCAGAACCCTACAATCAACGGCTTCAACCACAAATGGGTCTGTATCCTCGAGCAAAATCAATAATGATAGCAGTTCCTGCCTGTCAACAGATTCCATCTACTGAGTAAGTTTGTCCAAACAAAGTTTAATCAGGTTATTCATCAGTGGCTTGTAATCCGGATTTGCCTCCTTGGCATACCTATTTGCAATGATAAGACAAACAGTAGCTCCATCGTGACCGAGTTTTCTGGCCATTCCTGCCAATGCAGAACCTTCCATTTCGAAATTGGTAAAACGATACTTACCGGACCTGAAACTTTCTATCTTCTCCATTAAATCCGGAATTGCCAAAGGAATTCTGACCACTCTGCACTGCGGACCATAAAAACCTGAAGCAGCGATTGTCATCCCAGATATAGTACTGTCTTCAAACAACTCAGAGAGGCGTTGACTCGCTTTAACAAAATATGGTATAGGCAAATATTTATTCCAATCAATATGCTCCAGAAAATCCTTCTCCAACTCCTTTTCCACTATATCATCCCGATCCGCATACCAATTAAGCAAACCATCAAAACCAACAGAAACATCTGAAAAGACATAAGAGCCCAGAGGGATATCACTCTGTACCGCTCCTGAAGAACCGATTCTCAGAATAGTAAGTCTCTTATGTTCTTTTTTAACCATACGAGTCTCAAAATCGACATTTACCAACGCATCCAGTTCAGTCATTACAATATCCAGATTATCACAACCGATACCTGTTGAAAGAACAGTTATCCGCTTCCCGTTGTACGTTCCTGTAACACTTCTGAACTCTCTCGAAGAAGCACTGCACTCTATTGTCTGAAAAAATGAGCTAACAGTATCCACCCTGCTGGGATCTCCAACAAGAATCACTGTATCAGCAAGTTGCTCAGGCTTAATATGAAGATGGAATATTGAGCCGTCCCCATTTATAATCAACTCGGATTCTCCAATTCTATTCATAATCTTTCTTCCATTTAATAGGTCAACAATATCACTAATACAAATACTATGCTTACTATGCTGCAGAAACCTCCTGCTTTGAGAATATTTGTATTTTAGCACAAACTTAATGAATAATTTCCATAATATCCATATCTTTGCAGACGCTAAAAATAAAAATATATGATTCAAAGAATACAGACATTGTTTCTTCTTGCAGCAGCAGGATTACTTACAAGTATGGTTTTTACCCCAATGATCAAATTTACAGATGGTACTACCGTAATCAGATATATCGAATATACCCCTACCCTAATTATACTTATTGTCACCGTAGTCCTATCCTTTGTAAATATTTTCTCATACAAAAACAGATTGTTCCAAATTAGAGTATGCAATCTCAATTCATTGATTTGTCTGGGATTCCAAATATTCTTGGCTGTAAAATATTTCCAAAGTGAACCCGGAATGATCTATTCTGTATCTGCAATATTTCCTATTATCGCAGCCATCCTCACATTCATAGGAATGAGATATGTAGCCCGCGACGAGGCTATGGTTCAGGCTGCATACCACCTTCGTGACTCAAAAAGAAAAAGGAGAAGATAATCCTCTACCAACGACACTGATTATTCGTCAACACAATACTTGTTTATGACACTATAGGCCTCAGGAATTCCCAATTCCCCTGCTTTGCTCATATCCATACATCCCTTTTCCCTATCCTTCACATAGATAAGGACAAGTCCCCTATTGTAGTATGCCTCAGCAAGATTTGGATATAGCTCCAATGCTTTCGTGTATTGAACTATAGCCTCAGGAAGATCCCCTGACTGACAATACAGGTTCCCGAGGTTGTAATAGATATATGGAAATTCAGGCATCAACGCAGATGCTTTCTTCATATCGTGAATTGCCGGAGTATAATCGTAATTTCTATAGTTATGATCCTGCACTCTGGCCATTGTATTACCGGAATCATCCAAAGAAAGAACCTGAACATTGGATTCTATGGACGATATGAAGTCTATCATTTCCGATTGCAAAACCCCTCTATTGATATAATAGTACACATTGTCAGAGGCATACTTGATAGCATTGTCATAACTTATCAAGGCTGCATTATAGAGTCTGTTGTTAGCATCTATAATTCCCTTTGCAAAGAGCATCTGATGAGAGTCTGAAACAGCAATTTCCTCCTCTACAGCTTCCTTTACTTTATCATAATTATCAATGACGACTGTACCATAAACAGCTTTAAAAAGGATTTCTATAGGGAAATTCTCCAGGAAATTTTCAAAATCGGCATTTTCGTATTTTACCGTCAAATCCTTTGGTAGTTCGGTTATAGCCTCATTTGTAGCAGGAACAAATTTATATAAAGGCTTAAGGGCTATCTCAACATTCCTATGTTGCAATAGCTCATCACTGAAATCCCGTTTTGCAAAATCAGAATCAAGAGCAAGTAGCGCGTCATATCTCTTGGTAGTATCGGCGAAAGCAGCTCGGCCGGCACTATCAGCTGTAGAAGTGACATACTTTGAAATTTTATCCTGTGCAATTTTATAGTCCTGCTGTGCAGAAGTGTATTGCCCCAACATATTCTTCACATAAGAACGATTCATATATGCTTTGGCAAAATCGGGATAAAGATTAATTGCTGAAGAGAGGTCATTCATTGCATCCCTATACCTTCCCAGCTCCATAAAGAGCAAAGCCCTATTGTAATATGCCAGCACATTGTTTGGATTTATGTTCAGGACTTTGTCAAAATCATCAAGAGCCTGGTTAAAATCTCCTATCTGACACCTTATCAATGCACGGTTATAGAGAGTCAAAGCATTTGACGGTTCTCTGATGAGGACTTGTCTGAAATCATCCAATGCTCCCTTGACATTGCCTTGATCGTATCGCATCAATGCTCTATTGAAATATGCGAAAGTATTGGTCGAGTCAATTTCTATCGCTTTGTCCAAATCTGCAATTGCGTCTTCAAGTTTGTTTTGTGCATAATAAATTCGGGAACGCCTTATATATCCTTCTGACTCAAAAGAGTTGAGCGTAATAGCTTTGCGATAATCATCCAAGGCTTTAAGTGTATCTCCCACAAAAAGATAAGAAGCGCCTCTATTAAGATATGCTCCTGATTCTTTAGGTTCAAACCTGATAAATCTATCAAAATCGGCAATAGCCTTCTCAAATTGCTGGGACAAAAAGTATGTCACTCCCCGACTGAAATATAACCCGGTATAATCAGGACGCAGCCCCACAGCTTCATCAAAGTCCTTTAATGCCAAATCATATTTCCCCGCTCTACTAAGGGTAATTGCCCGATAATGATAAGCAGGTGTATAAATGGGATTAATCTCAAGTGCAGAGTTGAAATCTGTTTCAGCCCCCACAAAATCTCCTAAATTATATTTTGCTATACCTCTGAAAAAATAGGCCTCATAGAGCGAGTCATCCAAACGTATTAAAATGTTGAAGTTATCTATAGCCCTGGAATATTTCCCCTCCACAAGGGCTTGTCTCCCTCTGAAAAAGAATTGCTCTATATCATATTGTCCACGAAGGGATAACGGAACAGAGACAAGTATCGCAACGGCCAGAATTTTTATTATAGTTCTCATATCATTCAACTCCCTTTAAAAAGGCAAATTTACAATAATAAAGCCAAACTTCATTACATGGAAAATAGTTAAGGAGACCTTGCTGTGATTTATGGAACTTTCGTTAACTTTGCAAGATTGAGTTTACTTGCGATATGAAACTACAAAAAGGAGTGCTGACATTTATCATATTTCTCTCTATTTTCTCACAACAAACAATATTAGGGAAGAATAAATCAAGAAAATTAGGACCGTACACAATGTACGAGCAGATAATATACACCGCAAAGCAGGAGCGTATAATCAATTTTCTTGCGCATGACTACACAGAAGGGAGGGAATGTGGTTCACATGGGGGCCAGTTAGCTGCAAAATATATTAGAGACAACTTTGAAAAATATGGCCTACAGCCTTTCTGCCATGAAAGTTTCTACCAGCCTTTTATGGCAGATTCAACCACTAAGGCAAGGAATGTAGTGGGATATATCCCCAGCAGCATCTTCTCAGATGAATATATCATAATCACAGCCCATTACGACCACATAGGCAAAATTAACGACAATATATACAATGGTGCCGACGACAATGCCTCAGGAGTCACAGCTCTTCTCAACCTGGCAGATATGTTCGGTACAATGAAGAAAACCAAAACCGGCCCCGATAAGAATATAATTTTTGTCGCTCTTGACGGCAAAGAGAAAGACATGGCCGGTTCTATACACTTTCTAAAAGAATTAAAGATTGACAAGAGTAAAATAAAATGTGTCATCAATCTTGAACGGTTAGGTACAATCTTGGAACCCGTCCACGACAATGACACCAATTTTGTGATTGTATTGGGTGAAAAAACCCTTCGCAAAGGGGATAGAGGGAAAATTGGAATGTGCAACAATTTTTATAATATAAACCTCGACATTGATTTTTCATTTTATGGAAGTGACAGATTTACAGAGTTATACTACCAACTTTCCGACCAGATCACATTTCATCGGGCTGGTATTCCGTCACTTCTGTTTACCTCCGGATTCCACAAACACACATACAAAACGACAGATGACCCCCAGATAATTTCATATCCTGTACTAAAAAAAAGGACACTATTGGTTTTCTACTTTATAATGATGCTATAGATGGGATTTAAAATATCTTCTACATACAGACCGACGGGCGACCAGCCACAAGCAATAAAGCAACTTTGCGAGAATCTTTCATTGGGCGTAGAATCAATGACATTACTCGGAGTGACCGGTTCGGGAAAAACATTCACAATGGCAAATGTCATTGAACAAATGCAACGTCCTGCCCTCATATTGAGCCACAACAAGACATTGGCAGCACAGCTATATGCAGAATTCAAATCTTTCTTCCCTGATAATGCCGTAGAATATTTTGTTTCGTACTACGACTATTACCAGCCTGAAGCTTACCTGCCTGTAACTGACACATACATCGAAAAAGACCTGAGTATAAACGACGAAATAGAAAAATTGCGTCTTAGTGCCACATCTGCGCTCCTTTCGGGAAGACGGGATATAATTGTAATTTCAAGTGTTTCGTGCCTTTACGGTATTGGCAATCCACAAGACTTCCACGATAATACCATCACCCTCAGACAAGGTATGAAAATCTCACGGAACAAATTGATGTACAGCCTTGTAGATGCCTTATACTCTAGAAACGATGCTGAATTCAAGAGGGGAACATTTAGAGTCCGTGGAGATACAGTGGATATATACCTTGCATATTCCGACACTTGTTGCAGACTATACTTCTTTGGAGACACAATTGAGGAAATTGAGTTAGTGGACCCTTTGAGCAACCTTACAATTGAATTTACTGAAAACATATCAATATATCCTGCAAATATCTTCGTCACTACAAAGGAGAGGACCAACAACGGAATCAGAATGATTCAGGACGATTTAGTGCAGCAGATGGAATACTTCCAGTCCATTGAGAAATTTCACGAAGCAAACAGACTAAAAAAAAGGGTTGAATACGATATGGAAATGATTAAGGAGTTGGGATATTGTCCAGGAATTGAGAATTATTCAAGATATTTTGACGGAAGGAATCCGGGAGAGAGACCTTTCTGCTTATTGGACTATTTTCCTGATGACTTCATCACTTTTATAGACGAAAGCCACGTCACACTTCCTCAAGTGAGGGCAATGTATGGCGGAGACCGTTCCAGAAAAGAAATTTTAGTGGAATATGGGTTCAGACTTCCTGCCGCAGCTGACAACAGACCTCTCAAATTTGATGAATTTGAAAGCCTTGTTGGACAAAGAGTATATGTAAGTGCCACTCCCGGAGAATACGAATTAGCTAAAAGTGACGGAATTATTGTAGAACAAATTGTACGTCCCACCGGATTGCTTGACCCTCCGATTGAAGTAAGGGGTTCGAAAAACCAGATTGACGATTTGTTGGAAGAGATTGAGATAAGGGCTGAAAAAGACGAGCGTGTACTTGTTACCACTCTAACCAAACGAATGGCTGAAGAATTGGAAAAATTCCTCATAAAAAGATCTGTCAGAGCACGATATATCCACTCAGATGTAGACACATTAGAGAGAGTTGAGATTATTGAAGACTTTAAGGCAGGAAGGTTTGATGTACTTGTCGGGGTAAACCTGCTGCGTGAAGGACTTGATTTGCCTGATGTTTCGTTAGTAGCTATTATCGATGCTGACAAAGAAGGATTCCTAAGATCTGACAGAGCTCTGACCCAAATTGCCGGACGCGCGGCACGAAATCTGAATGGTCTTGTAATAATGTATGCAGACAATATTACAGGCTCAATGCAAAGGACTATTGATGAGACAAACCGCAGAAGGGCAAAACAGCAGCAATACAACAAAGAGCACAATATTACCCCTACTGCTGTAAGAAATGATAGAAAAAATACACTTGCCACAAAATCGGCAAATGAAGATTACCGACAAGAAGAGCATAGTGAAAGGATTCTCGCAGAAGACCCCATCCTATCCAAGATGAGTCCCAAACAATTGATGCAGGCAATAGAAACTGCAAAAAGCAGAATGGAAGAGGCCGCCAGGGAACTTGATTTCCCAAGAGCCGCCAAATTCCGAGATGAAATGTACGAATTGATGAAATTACAAAAGTGAAAGAGACAAATCCCATACTGGAAGAGATTCTAAGATGCTATCAAGAAGACGAGAAAAAACTTGTCATATACAGCTATAAACTTGCTGAAGAAGCACTTAAGGACAAATTTAGAGAGAACAAAAGACCATTTATAGAACATCCTGTCAATGTAGCACATATTGTTTCCAATGAGATAGGACTGCGCTATGAATGTGTTGTGGCAGTATTTCTCCATGAGGCAATAAGGTTCAATCCCGATATTCTTGATAACATCCCTAAGGGCTATTTCCCTGAAGAGATTATCAATATAGCATTAAGCCTCAATAAAATTGCCGCTATCAAACCCAAAGAGACACGACTTGAGGCTGAGAATTACAAGAGACTGATTCTCTCCTACTCAAAAGACCCACGTGTCACACTTATCAAACTTGCTGACAGACTGGAAGTAATGAGAAACATCTACTTGCTTCCAAAAAGTTCGCAGGAGAGAAAGGTAACAGAAACAATGTTGTTGTATATTCCAATAGCACATCAGCTCGGATTATATAACCTCAAGAGTGAACTTGAAAACATATTTTTCAAATATACAGACCCTGTGCATTACAGGGAAATCACCAACAAACTTAAAGCTACACAACCCCAGAGGGATAGACTTGCTGAGTCCTTCATAAAGCCTCTCAAAGAGAGAATAGCGGCGGAAGGTCTTGAATTCACCATTAAACAGAGGACCAAAACAGCCTACTCCATTTGGAAAAAAATGGAAAAACAGGAGATTGATTTCGATGGAGTTAAAGATGTTCTGGCTATAAGAATCATAATCAAGTGTGAAAACAACAGGGAACTAGAGCACGAGTTGTGCTGGAAGGTTTATTCTATTGTCACTGAAGAATATACCCCAGATACGAAAAGACTCAGGAATTGGATTTCCAAACCAAAGGAGAATGGATACGAGTCATTGCACACCACAGTATCCTCTTCTGACGGCAACTCCCTTGAAGTTCAGATCAGAACCGAAAGGATGGACATTATTGCAGAGAACGGAAATGCAGCCCATTGGTCATACAAAGGGATAAAGGGTGAGACAGAGATTGTGCAATGGCTCAACAATGTGAGGAATGCTTTGGAATCGGGTATCAAATACAGCGAATCCTACACACCTCAGTACCTCAAAGAAGAGGTCTTTGTTTTCACACCTGACGGAGAATTGAGACGATTGCCCCAAGGTGCAACAGTACTCGATTTTGCATTTGACATTCACACCAATTTAGGGATAAAATGCAGCGGAGCAATTATTGACGGCAAAGCCGTATCTATCAAAGATAGGCTTAAGACAGGCGACATCGTGGAGATCATGAGCAACAAAAACCAGAAACCATCTGCAGACTGGCTCAACTTTGTCACAACATCTAAGGCGAGAAACAAAATCCGTCTGAAACTCAAAGAAGAGCTCAAGAAACGGGCTGATATTGGAAAAGAGTTGCTGGAACGAAGACTCAAAAATTGGAAAGAAGAGTTTACAGATGACGATATAGCAGTTTTTCTAAAAAAATATAAGCTTAAGACTGTCAGCGAATTTTATTCATACATTGAAGATGGGACAATAGATATAATGTCCATCAAAAGCTATCTTTCCGATAAAAAGGAACAGAAGGAGTTACACGAACACCCTGAAGAAAAGGCTGCATCAGTTACCCAACAAAAATCAAATGAGTCCGATTACCTCATTATAGATGGCAAACTTGGAAATGTCGGCTACAAGATGGCAAAGTGCTGTAACCCAATATATGGAGACGAGGTATTTGGCTTTGTATCGATTAAAGACGGTATCAAAATCCATCGTCTCTCTTGTCCCAACGCCACAAGACTAATAGAGAACTACCCGTACCGCATTCAGAAGGTGAAGTGGAGAGAGAGCATGGATAGAGGCAGTTTCCAGACCACCATAAAAGTTATCATAGACGATGCTGCAATATATCCCAGACTATTGGAGATGGTAACCGGCTTTGGAGCATCACTCCGTTCTTCTTCCTTTATTCCTAAAGAGGGACGCAACAAAGGGGACTTTGACGTAAAAATACAAGTATATGTATCGTCCAATCAGGTACTTGACAAGATAATATCCAATATGAAAAAGACCAAAGGTGTCTATTCTGCTACAAGAATTTCACAATAATACAACTACTACCATGGAAGAGGGTTTCATTCAAATAAGAAAGGCAGAGGCAAACAACCTCAAGGGAATAGATGTAAACATTCCGAGAAATAAATTTACCGTTATAACAGGTATATCAGGATCTGGTAAATCTTCTCTTGCATTTGAAACATTGTTTGCAGAAGGACAAAGAAGATTTGCTGAGAGTCTCTCATCATTTGCCCGCCAATTCCTGGGAAGAATGTCAAAACCTGCCGTAGAGAGTATAACCGGCATCCCACCTGCCATTGCCATTGAACAAAAGGTAAATACCAGAAACCCCCGCTCCACTGTGGGTAGCACCACCGAAATCTATGATTATCTTAGAACAATATTTTCAAAAATCGGGCGTACATACTCCCCTATAAGCGGAGAAGAGGTCAAATGTGACACCACAAATTCTACAATTCAAGACCTTAAAAATGAAGCTGAGAGTGGGAAATTTCCAAATGATGCCATCGTCTACATACTTTCCCAAATTGATTGGAAAGATAAAGAATACAGAATAGAGCGTCTGATAAATCTTAAAGAAGAGGGTTTCTCACGCCTGTATATTCAAGATGGAGAAAATAGTAGTATAGAGAGAATTGACAGGATTCTCACAAACATTGATTCATATTCCGAGAAACACATACTGTTACTTGTAGACAGAATTACAATAGAAACCCTGAAAAATATAGATAAAGAGACAGAAAGTTCGCTGACTGACTCTATCACTACAGCATTTAACAAAGGAAAAGGCCACATCACTGTAATCATCGATTCAACAGTAGAAAAAACCGTAAAAGAGTATTCAAATCTATTCGAAAGGGATGGCATCCTGTTTGAATCTCCTACCGAATGGATGTTCAACTACAACAGTCCGTTAGGGGCTTGCCAACATTGTGGAGGATATGGAAAATTAGTCGGCATTGACGAATCTCTTGTGGTTCCTAACCAGGCATTATCTGTATACGATGATGCAATTGCTTGCTGGAAAGGGGATGTAATGAGGTACTTCAAAGAAGAAGTTATATTGAATGCAGAAAAAATAGGATTTCCCATTTTCACTCCATACAGAGAACTCACAAAAGAACAAAAAGATATACTTTGGAACGGAAATAAATATATAACCGGCATAACTCCTTTCTTCAAAGAGTTGGAATCCAAACGATACAAAATTCAAAACAAGTATATGATAAGCCGCTATTCCGGCAAGACTACATGTAGAGAATGTCAGGGTAGCAGACTTCGAAAAGAATCCCTCTATGTTAAAATAGGCGGTAAAAATATAGATGAATTACTATCCTTGAGTATCAAGGAGTTACTCATGTTTTTCAAAAAACTCAGCCTTAGCGAATATGAACAGAAAATCGCTGAAAGGGCGATAAACGAAATCGTACGCAGATTAGAATATATTGAAAATGTAGGTTTATCATATCTCACACTAAACAGAGCTTCCAACACACTTAGTGGTGGCGAAAGTCAAAGAATCAGTTTAGTTAAATCGCTTGGAAATTCACTAACCGGCTCAATGTATATCCTTGACGAACCAAGTATCGGTCTGCACAGCCGCGACACACAAAAACTCATATCAGTCATTAAAAACCTCAGAGATCTTGGCAATACAGTCATTGTTGTAGAACACGATGAGGAGATTATACGAGCTGCAGATTACCTTATAGATATAGGACCGTATGCCGGGAAACATGGTGGAGAACTTGTATATTCAGGTCCCACTCCTACTGGTGATTTAACAAAAGAATATCCAAATTCTCTTACCCTCAAATACCTCAGCGGGGTTTCCAAAATATCCATCAGCACTCATAAAAGGGAGTCCAAACATTATATTGAAGTGTGCGACTGCTGCGAAAATAACCTTAAACACATAGATGTCAAATTCCCTCTAAATGTTGTAACTGCCGTTACCGGAGTGAGTGGTTCAGGTAAATCGACTCTGGTTGGAGACATACTGTACCCGGCCCTTAATCGCCACATCAACCAGGTAGGTCCAAAACCGGGAGCCTTCAGGGAACTCAGGGGAAGTCTTGATAAATTGTCTTCAGTTGAATATGTAGACCAGAATCCCATCGGAAAAAGTTCCCGTTCCAATCCTGCCACATACATAAAAGTATATGACGATATCCGTAAGCTGTTTTCCGAACAGCCTTATGCAAAAATGAATGGATATGGACACTCCCATTTCTCCTTCAATATTGACGGAGGAAGATGTCCTGACTGCTTAGGCGAGGGTATTATAAAGATACCAATGCAGTTCATGGCAGATATCACAATGACCTGCGAATCTTGTGGAGGGAAAAGATTTATACCCGACATACTTGAAGTAAAGTACAATGGCAAGAATATTAGCGACATTCTTGATATGAGTGTTGATGATGCAATTGATTTTTTTGGGAAACAGCAAAATCCTGCAGCCATAAAAATTGCCAGAAAGCTTCAGCCTCTACACGATGTCGGCTTAGGTTATATTGCATTGGGGCAAAACAGCAGTACCCTTTCAGGAGGAGAGAGCCAACGGGTAAAATTAGCTTATTTCCTAGGCAAAGAGAACTCTGACGAAAATATTAAAACAGACAAGCCGATACTATTTATCTTTGACGAACCCACAACGGGACTCCATTTTGATGATATAGAAAAACTTATAAAATCGTTCAATGCCCTGGTAGACAAAGGACATACAATAATTGTAGTCGAACATAATCCATATATAATAGAATATGCCGACTACATTATAGAATTGGGTCCTGAAGGGGGAGATGAAGGAGGCTACCTTCTTACTCCTCAGCCTTAAGTCTCTCTGCGTTTTCCGCTATTTGCAATTGATCGATAACTTCCTGAATATCACCATCCATAAAGACAGGAAGATTATACATTGTATAGTTTATACGATGGTCTGTAACTCTGGACTGCGGATAGTTGTATGTACGAATCTTAGCCGAACGGTCACCTGTAGAAACCATTGTTTTGCGTTTCTTGGACATCTCGTTCAAGTACTTCTCGTACTCCATATTATACAGGCGGGTACGAAGTTCTGCCAAAGCCTTATCATAATTCTTCAGCTGGGACTTTTCATCCTGACATTGAACTACAAGACCAGTAGGAATGTGAGTCAAACGAATAGCCGAATAGGTGGTATTGACAGACTGTCCGCCGGGACCTGAAGAACAGAAGGTATCTTTACGAATATCATTCATATTCAATTCAACATCAAATTCATCTGCCTCAGGCAAAACAACTATTGAAGATGCCGATGTGTGAACTCTACCCTGGGTTTCTGTTTGAGGAACTCTCTGCACACGATGCACACCACTCTCATATTTAAGAACGCCATAGACACCTTGTCCAGAAACCTTGAAAATAATCTCTTTATAACCTCCTGACGCACCTTCAGACTGGCTGTTGATTTCTAATTTCCAACCCTTTCTTTCACAGAATTTTGCATACATTCTATACAAATCCCCTGCAAAGATTGCAGCCTCGTCACCACCGGTACCTCCACGAATCTCAACAATTGCATTCTTATCGTCCTGAGGATCCTTAGGTATGAGCAACAATTTAATTTCTTCCTCCATTACAGGAATCTGGGATTCAATGCCACTAAGCTCCTCTTTTGCCAAATCTCTCAAATCTTCATCTTTTTCATTGAGGAGAATCTCCTTGGCACCTTCAAGATCCTGCACCATTTTACAATACTTGTCACCGGCTGCAGCAATCGGCTCCAACTCTTTGTATTCCCTGTTCAACTGGATGAATTTCTTCATATCACCCATAACTACGGGATCAGAAAGTTGCTCTGATAATGAAATATATTTTTTCTTCAGTTCCTGAAGTTTATCTACTAATGGATATTCACTACTCATATTTTATTGATTTTCTACAAACAAACTGCAAATTTAAGGAAACTTCTATAAAATCCACGCCTTAAGGGTCAAATTCCAAAACTTTTGCATACTTTATGAATTTTCCTTCGGATAAAACAGTTACATTCTATCGGATATTTTTCACAAAACACCTTCTTCTCATAAAGAGTTCCTTCTGTTGATAAGCATCCCAGACTTTTATTGCAGGATTACTCTCATTCTGAGGATTGGTAATGCCGTATTTAATACCTCGTCGGGCAAATTCTCCTGCAAGTTTATTGTGAAAAATTGCCGACACCCCTTTATTTTGCCATGCCGGATCAGCACCTACCATCATCAAATCGATTGTGCTATATCGTCTGAAAGATCGAAGAATGTGATACCATCCGAACGGAAAAAGTTTTCCTTTCGCCTTTTTATAACCTTCCGACATAGATGGAAAACAAATTCCATAGGCAGCAATCCTCCGCTTGTCATCTATCACAAAACAATTTATTTCGGGGCGGAGCAATTTGATATAGGATTTGCCCAAAACCTCTATCTCATTATCGGTCAAAGGAATAAAATAAGGAACATGCCTAAAGGTCTCATTATATGTACTGAAGAATTTTTCTATCAGATCCTTATTATTCTTTATTTGCGAAACATCAAGATATGACAAAGGATACCTCTTCATCAGGACTGTCGAAATATGCTCCAATTTCTCAGAGACCCCCTGTCCGGCCGGAAGGATATACTGAATCCAGTCTGATTCCTTCTGATACCCCAACTCGTTGAGAAATTTAGGATAATAGGAAAAATTCCAGATACAGTTTATCGGAGGAGTATTCTCAAACCCACTCACCAACATACCTTGCTTGTACCATGTATTATAGCCCATCGGTCCATGCACCTGTGTCATTCCTTCCGCTTTCGCCCAATTCTCCACTGTTTCTAAAAGCAGTCTTGCTATTTCAATATCCTCTTCAAATTCTATCCATCCGAATCTTGCACAATCCCTGTCATATATTTCATTATACCTCGGATTTATTATCCCCGCTACCCTTCCGACAACCTTTTTACCACTGAGGACAATCCACATCTTCAATTTACAATAATCAAGACATGGAGAATTTTTAAAAATAGAACGCTCATCACTCTTGAGGTTTGGCACCCACTGTGGAACATTTTTATACAACCGATACGGCAGATTTATAAATTTTCTGAAATCAGAAGATTTTACAACCTCTTTTACAATATAATTCATTATCATTACTTTTTATGGAACCCTCACACCATTATACAATGCAAAATTATCCTACAGCGTTACTCTTATCTATCAGGTAAGTCAGTGCAGCCTGAGCACACACGCAACCGAAAACCGCAGGCAAATAAGATATTGTTCCCACCTGTGATTTTTTATTACGTTCCCCTTCAGTAGGAATGATTGCCTCTTTTTCTGG
Source organism: Bacteroidales bacterium (assembly GCA_017501525.1). Lineage (GTDB taxonomy): Bacteria > Bacteroidota > Bacteroidia > Bacteroidales > UBA932 > Coprenecus. Next base: position 95,093 of record JAFVWT010000007.1, read on the forward strand.
AAGTTCTTCAGAAAAAACCACTTTAAATCCCTTGGAGATACCCACCTTACGGAGCTTTTTTCTCAGAATATAAGCTAAAGGACAATTATAGGACTTGGAAATATCTGCAATTCTCACCTTCGTCGCATCAAATTTTGCACCTGAACCCATAGAACTCACCAATGGGATAGAATTAGAGAAACAATAAGATATGAGAGAGATTTTTGGAGAGAGTGTATCAATAGCATCTACCACAAAATCTGGTTTTCGCCCCTGAAGAGCCTCCTCCATCACCTTTTCTACATTCTCCTCCGTCAGGTATTCTTTTACAGCTACCACATTCAGATTGGGATTAATATCCAAAAGCCTATCAGAAAGTACCATCACCTTTGACATTCCAATTGTGGAATCCAACGCCAACAATTGTCTGTTCTTGTTTGAAACAGATACCACATCTGCATCTATTATTACAATAGTCCCGACTCCTGCACGCACAATCATCTCAGCAGCATATCCGCCCACTCCTCCAACGCCCACAATTACCACTGCACAATTTTTCAAAAACTCTATAGATTTTTTTCCTATAAGGAGTTCCGATCGTTCTAACCACATATCACTACTGCTCCTTCTCCATTTGCTTAGCCTCATCCCAAATGGCATCCATTTGAGCCAATGTCATATCTTTCAAAGAATGTCCTTTCCTGATGGTCTGTTCTTCAAGGTATGTAAAACGACGACGGAATTTTGCACAAGTCATTTCAAGTGCAGTATCAGGATTAAGGTCATACAACCTTGCAGCATTGACTATTGAGAAAAGCAAATCTCCAAGTTCTCCCTCAGCCTTTACCACTGATTCCTGATCAGTTTGATCCATCTTATCAAGTTCCTGGTGAAATTCTCCCAATTCCTCTGCAACCTTTTCCCACACTTGGGATTTTTCCTCCCAATCAAATCCTACTGCACGAGCCTTATCCTGCATCCTATATGCCTTAAGCAACGGAGGAAGAGTTTGAGGCACACCGGAAAGAACCCTTTTATTACCATCTTTTTCCTTGGTTTTCAATTCTTCCCAGTTTTGAACAACCTCGGCCGCATCTGCCACTTGCTTCTCACCAAAGACGTGGGGATGACGATATATCAACTTGTCACACAAGCGGTTGATTACATCTACAATATCAAATTCTTGCTTTTCGGAACCAATCTTTGCATAAAATACAATATGCAACAAAACATCACCCAACTCCTTGGAGAGTTCCCGATAATCGCCCTTCAATATCGCATCACTCAATTCATATGTTTCCTCAATAGTTTGAGGCCTTAGCGATTCTATTGTCTGTTTTCTATCCCATGGACACTTCTCCCGGAGTTCATCCATAACATCAAGCAATCTGCCAAAAGCAGCCATCTTCTCCTCTCTTGTTGTCATTTCCATTTTACTCATAATTACATTCTTCGGAATTCTTATAACTCCCCTTAACTATTATTTGCAAATATATAAAGAATGTTTTGTAACTTTGTACGATTTTGTGTAAAACCAAATAAAAAACATAGATATGTATAAAGATATTAAATTTGTTTCTGCAGACGAGGCCGTTAAGGTTGTTAAGTCTGGTGATCACATTCACTTCAGCAGTGTCGCAAGTGCTCCTAAGATTCTTATTGATGCCCTTTGCCGCAGAGGTGACTCAGGTGAATTGAAAGATGTCCGCATCCACCACTTGCATACTGAGGGTGCTGCACCTTATACCGATGCAAAATACGAAGGTGTTTTCTTCCATCAGGCATTTTTTGTAGGTGGCAATGTACGTAAAAGTGTTCAGGCAGGATATGCTGATTACATTCCAATTTTCTTGAGTGAAACCCAAAAACTATATCGTTCAGGTGTCATTCCATGTAATGTAGCAATGATTCAAGTCTCTCCTCCTGACAAACATGGATATGTTTCATTGGGAACATCTGTAGATGCAACTCTTGCAGCTATCGAATGTGCCGAATATGTTATCGCTGTAGTAAACAAACATGTTCCCCGCGCATTTGGAGACGCTATGATTCCTCTTTCAATGATTGACATTTTCGTTGAATGTGATAGCGAACTCGAACCTGCTCATTTCTCAGAACCTTCTGAAATTGAGACAGCTATCGGTAACAACTGTGCAGCTCTTATCGAAGATGGCGCGACCCTTCAAATGGGTATCGGAGCTATTCCCAATGCAGTTTTGGCTCAATTGGGCAACCACAAAAATCTTGGTATTCACACCGAAATGTTTGCAGACGGAGTTCTTCCATTGGTGGAAAAAGGTGTTATCAACGGTGCTGAAAAAGCTATCGACAAAGGTAAACTTGTCTCTACATTCCTGATGGGTTCTCAAAAAGTTTATGACTTCATCGATGACAACCCTATGGTAGCAATGATGGACGTAGGATACACCAACGATCCATTTATCATCGCTAAAAACCCTAAGGTAACAGCTATCAACTCGGCCTTGCAAGTTGATATCACAGGTCAGGTTTGTGCCGACTCACTCGGAACAACATTCTATTCGGGCGTAGGTGGACAAATTGACTTCATCTATGGTGCATCACAATCAAAAGGCGGTAAAGCTATTATCGCAATGCCTTCAGTAACAAATAAAGGTGTAAGTAAAATTGCTCCCGTTTTGAACTTGGGTGCAGGTGTTGTTACCACCCGTAACCATATCCACTGGTTTGTAACTGAATATGGTGCCGTTAACCTATACGGAAAATCACTTCAGGAGAGAGCAAAACTCATTATCAGCGTAGCTCACCCTGACCACAGAGAAGCTTTGGACAAAGCTGCATTTGAACGCTTCGGTCCTCACTTCCACTTTATTGGCTAATTTTTAAACAAATATTTAAAGAAAAAATGATTTACTCACACGAAGTGCAACATATGTGTTGCGTAGGTAAGGGTGCCAACCACGGCCCCGCACCTATTCCTCAAGAAGGCAAATGGGTAAAAAGCAAAGAGATTACTGATATCTCAGGTCTTACCCACGGAGTAGGTTGGTGCGCTCCTCAGCAAGGTGCGTGCAAATTGACATTGAATGTTAAAGATGGTATCATACAAGAGGCTCTAATTGAAACAATCGGTTGTTCAGGTATGACTCACTCTGCTGCTATGGCATCAGAAATTCTTCCTGGCAAGACTTTGCTGGAAGCTCTTAATACAGACCTCGTTTGCGATGCAATCAATACTGCAATGCGTGAACTATTCTTACAAATTGTTTACGGAAGAACACAGTCTGCATTCTCTGAGAATGGTCTTCCCATCGGTGCCGGTCTTGAAGATTTGGGCAAAGGTCTAAGAAGCCAGGTTGGAACAATGTATGGAACATTGGCAAAAGGTCCCCGCTATCTTGAAATGGCTGAGGGTTATTGCTCAAGAGTTGCTCTTGACAAAAACAACGAGATTATCGGATATGAGTTTGTTCATCTTGGCAAATTCATGGAAGAGATCAAGAAAGGAACCGACGCTAACGAAGCACTTAAGAAGGTGACTGGAACATACGGACGCTTCTCTGCTGAACAAGGTGCAGTTAAATATATTGACCCACGTAACGAATAAGGAGGAAAGATTATGATTAGAGAAGTAAAATTTGAAAGTCAAGACAGAAGAATCAAACAAATTCTTGCTGCTCTTAATGCTGAAGGTATTCAAAGTATTGAAGAGGCTAACCAAATCTGTGAGGCTGCAGGCCTTGACCCTTATAAAACTTGCGAAGAGACCCAACCTATCTGTTTTGAAAATGCAAAATGGGCATATGTTGTAGGTAGTGCAATTGCTATCAAGAGAGGTTGCAAAAATGCCGCTGACGCTGCTGAAGCTATCGGTGTAGGTCTTCAAGCATTCTGCATCCCCGGTTCTGTTGCTGACGACCGCAAAGTTGGTCTTGGCCACGGTAACCTGGCTGCACGTCTTCTTCGTGAAGAGACAAAATGTTTCGCATTCCTTGCAGGTCACGAATCATTTGCAGCAGCAGAAGGTGCTATCAAAATCGCAGCTAAAGCTGACAAAGTTCGTAAAGAGCCTTTGCGTTGTATCCTCAACGGTCTTGGAAAAGATGCAGCCCTTATCATCTCACGTATCAACGGTTTTACATATGTAGAGACCGACTTTGATTACGCAACAGGTGAATTGAATATCGTTCGCGAAGTACCTTACAGCGACGGTCCTCGTGCAAAAGTAAGATGCTATGGCGCAAATGATGTTCGCGAAGGTGTTGCAATTATGCACAAAGAGGGTGTAGATGTATCTATCACTGGTAACTCTACCAACCCTACCCGTTTCCAACACCCCGTAGCCGGCACATATAAGAAAGAGTGTGTTGAGCAAGGCAAAAAATATTTCTCAGTAGCATCAGGTGGCGGTACAGGTCGTACCCTTCACCCCGACAACATGGCTGCCGGTCCCGCATCATACGGTATGACCGACACTATGGGCCGTATGCACTCTGACGCACAGTTCGCAGGTTCTTCATCAGTTCCAGCACACGTTGAAATGATGGGATTCCTCGGCATCGGTAACAACCCTATGGTAGGCGCCACTGTCGCTTGCGCTGTTGACGTGGCTACTGCACTTAGCAAGTAAATTTATTTCGCTTGTAGCAAGCATAGAAATAAGCTCGGCTGACCGCCGGGCTTTTTTCTTTTCTTTGCAACTATCTCAACCCTTGAGCACGGTATCTTGACGTGTGGAGCATATATAGCTAATCTATGTGCTCAGCGGTCACATTCTCCATACCCTTAAGCACGGCAACCATTAGCACAGCACAATAAACGGCAGGTTTGCGTGCGCAGCGGTTTATCAGGGATGTTTTCGAGACCCATTATCTATCCTTCGCGACAAGTGAATTTTCCCAATCGGGCACAGAGATTCCTGATAAATTTATATTCCTATCCGCTAAACATTTAGCGGACAGCAATAAAACAAAAAATCACCCACGTTTCCGAAGGTGATTCTGTTCTATTTCTTGAACAAGTCTGAATGGGTGCCGGTGTCAACCAATATTAATTCCAGTTGGAAATCATTCTGTCTCCATATCAATAACCAGTCTGGATGAAGATGACATTCCCAACAACCGACATATTTACCTTTCAACTTATGAGGTTTATACGAATCTGGCAAAGACCCGTTTTTCTGCAGAATGTCTACGGCCTTAGCCAAGAGAGTTGCATCAAGCCCTCTCCTGACACATAGCTTCAAGGACTTCTTAAATTGACCGGTATAAATAATAGAATACATTAACCTAAAATCTGCTTAATTAAATCTTCTGCATTCTCTGCCTTATACACTCGGCCCTCTTCTATATCCTCTAAGCCGAGTTCAATTCCACTCTTCTTTTCAGATGTTGATACAATCTCCCACCCCATATTTTTGGCAAGTTTCCTTAAAAAAGTCATATCCGACTTAGGCAAAGAGATATTAACACTATTCATAACTACTCTGATTTTTATGTTCTCTTGCAAAATTAAGATTTTACATTGAGTATGCAAAATGAGTGCTAGAGAATTATGCGCCTTAAATTAACCGGCAAAGTCATTTAATTGCAATAAAACAAAAAATCACCCACGTTTCCGAAGGTGATTAAAATATAATTGCAGATTACTTTCCTAATTTCTGACCAACTCTACCGATGAATTCTCGGACAGGTTCTATCAATGGCCGCATTTCATCTTCTGAAGTCTGATATGCACAGTTATAATCCCCTTTCTCTCTCATAGTCTGCAGCTGAGAGTACAACTTTGCATCTTTAATTGGAAATATACCCTCCTTAACATAATGCTGGCCAAACATAAGGATGGCCCCCTTATGTGTACCTACTTTATAACCGTCATTAATCAATAATGCTGATACTGCGTGAAATACAGAATAGTATAATCTATTTGCCACGACGTCCCAAAATCCCATTCCTGCATTTCCTTCTGCCTGAACAAGAAGGGCCACTGCTTTTTCATATTCCAGATTTACGAGAATCCGGCGCTCCTCATCCGTCAGCTTCATATCAGATAAATTGCATCTTGTTGAACATTCTTATAGAAAGGAGTAAATGAATTATTATCCCATTCTTCCTTTGTGTATAGGACGGAACTGATAATTTGTCCAAGATCCCAACCGAGAACAGTAAATGGGAAAGATATATTGTCATAATCGCTCTGTTCAATTCTCGGTTTGTCCAATATTATGAGCAAATCCCAATCGGAAGCATCCGTAGCTGTTCCACGAGCTCGAGAACCATACAGAATCAAACGACCACCTTGTGGGAGATTTTGCTTTCCCACATAGACAATATCATTCAATATTTCCTTTTTCGTCTTCATATCTCTTGCAAAATTAAGATTTTACATTGAGTATGCAAAATGAGTGTTAGATAATTATGCGCCTGAGGTATCGTTAGATTCTAAAAACCGCCCGGTCAGAAAGAGATTACCGGTCGAGCCGGTAATGACAAAAACACGGCATCATTGATTTTAAATTAAACCTATTTTTCGTTTAGCCGCCCTTTCTAAAATTCGAAGTAAAACATTAACCATCTCCACTACTGCTCGTTCTTTAAAAGCAGAATGAAATTCTTTAAGCAAATTCTCCTTTGTTAGTTCAGTGCGTATGTCTTTTCAACATCTGAATTAATAATATTATTTGCCATAAATTGATTTTTGATTTTGAATTTAGCCCGCCCGAAGGCGGGCACTATACGCGGTGCTTTTTATGCACCGCTAAATATTTTAATACGTTCCGTTTTTGCTCCATTCGCGTAAACACGAATGGAGGTAAAACTACACTGCTATTCTGAGACAGGCCGTACACTATGCCCGTAGTTGAAGGCGTACCAACCGACATCGTGGCGAGAACTACTGAAGTACAGGCTGCAAGCGGCTTCGCCATCACTCTCGTAGGGCGTAGAACTCCAGTAGTGACCGAACCTTCCTACGTAGTTAAGCGAAGACCCTTCGCGATAACCGGCAGCAGGCAGAAAGATACTATTACCACTTGGGCCGGTAACCTTATATCCTTGCTTACCATTTTGAGTGGTCCACTCCCAGGTACATTTGCTTTCCAATTCTTCTAATTCTTTCTTTGTAGGCAAACGCCAACTACCGCCCCATTTTGCTCGAGCTACATCATACGTTGAATTTCCCGAAATATCACTCATTGATTTGCCATATGTTTTGGAATTGGATACATAATACTCACTCGTTGTCTCAATCTCTCCCCAGGCATAATAATCCCCATAATCTTCAGGAGAATTAGCTCCAACATTACAAGTAGCCCATTTCAAACCACTCGGCAATCCCAGATCGACATATTCATAACCGTTGATTGTATGTGATAGCTGTTGAATTATCACCTCCGTAGTTAATGAATACTCTTGATTTTTCAATGTTATTACACCGTCACGAGACTCTTCTAAAACATTCTCTCCTACGACAATTGTCATTGTGCAAACTCCAGACTCGCCTGACTTCGGACTAATTGATATCCAATCGACATCAACAGAAGCTTCCCAAGATATATTTGACTCTATTCTGATTTCTTCGATGGAAACATTATAGGAAATATTCTCTAGCTTCTCTACATTGACTTTCAACTCCGGTACAAACTCTGACTCTGATTGAACCACCAATATCTCCTCCTCTATCTCGTACTCGGAATTAACTATACGGATTACGGCTGAGCGTGACGCTACTGATGTATTCTTATTAACATCTATTGTCATTGTGGTGACACCGGACAATCCTGACTTCGGACTAATTTCTATCCATTCAGC
>JAFVWT010000008.1 GCA_017501525.1 Bacteroidales bacterium
ACCTCCAAGGTAAAACCACTTACCTCCCTCCAACCAGATACCCAAAGGAACATTAATCGTCATAGGTTTGACTTTTATTATCCCCGAGATCCCCGATCAAGTCGGGGATGACTTCGTCACATTCAGCGACCATTTACATCCAAATCTAAAAGCGAAACATAGGAACATAGGAGCGCAGCGACCAAAGCCCCCTTAAAAGGGGGTCTGGGGGTTGTAGAAAAGAAGGAAGCGGCAACAAAGCCGCGACCCTTCGAAAATCCCAATACCACCACCCTCCATTCCAACCACCACCTCCAAGGTAAAACCACTTACCTCCCGCCAACCAGATACCCAAAGGAACATTAATCGTCATAGGTTTGACTTTTATGATTAAGATATCTCCGAGGTTCCTGAGATTCCCGATCATGTCGGGGATGACAACGTCACCTTTAGCGACCCGCCACATAATGCCCGGCTCGACCGGCAACTCAATCCCAACTGGAGAGGGAAATTTATTTATTTCCCCACTTTTGTTTCCATCTGATAAACCAAATGATAGAAACAATTGCCACCAATGCACATAAGATGTAAGCGATATTCGCCTCTAAGCAGAATCCTTCGGGAGCCACCAGTATATAGGTAAATGTTACACATGTCATAAAGATTGCAGGGATCAATGTTATCCAGAAGTTCTTCCTATTTTGTACCAAGTAGACAGTTATTGCCCAAAGGGTGAATACAGCCAATGTCTGATTGCTCCATGCGAAATATCTCCAGATTATTTTGAACCCGTCAGCATTGGTAAGGCTAAATACCAGAACAGCCATAGTTATAAGGAATAGAGGTAAGCAGATATAGAGCCTTTTTCTGATGCTTTTCTGTTCAATGTGAAGCATATCTGCCATTATCAAACGGGCAGAACGGAGAGCAGTATCCCCACTGGTGATAGGGGCTGCAACAATTCCTAATATCGCAACAATTCCACCTATTACTCCGAGCCACTCCTTAGATATTCTTGTAGCGACCATTGCGCCACTGTAAGGGGTGTTTGTCGTAGGATCTATTGTGCCGTATTCTCCATAGAACCAAGTAGCTGCAGCAGCCCAAATAAGTGCTACGATTCCTTCTGTAACCATTGCTCCGTAGAAGACAGGACGGGCATATTTTTCGTTTTTCATACATCTTGCCATCATAGGAGATTGAGTTGCGTGGAATCCGCTGATTGCTCCACAGGCGATACTGATAAACATCATAGGAAATATAGGACTTGAGTCATATTTTGTCCCCATTCCGTCCCAAATCTCGGGAAGTACGGGCCATTTGACAAAAAGCATAACCAATATCCCAACTGCCATAAAAAGGAGTGCCCCCGCAAACAGAGGGTAGACTTTTCCTATAATCTTATCTATTGGAAGAAGTGTCGCAAGTAGGTAATATAGAAAAATTACCCCCATCCAGAATATGGCATCCAAATGTTCCGGAGTCATAGAGGCCAAAAGTTCTGCAGGGCCCGATACGAAAACAGCCCCTACAAGAACCATTAATACCATTATAAAGATAATCATTACCATTTTAGTCCTTTTACCCAGATAGTTACCGATGATTTCCGGTAGGTTTGCACCGCCACTTCTTAGAGACAAGGCTCCTGAGAAAAAGTCGTGTACCGCTCCGGCGAAGATAGTTCCGAGGACTATCCAAATGTATGAAGCTGTTCCAAACTGCGCACCCATTATCGCACCGAAGATCGGCCCAAGGCCGGCGATGTTAAGGAATTGGATCATAAAGAGTTTCCAAGTGGGCATTGGAATATAGTCAACACCGTCATTTAATTCAAAGGCGGGAGTTTTCCTTTTATAATCAGGGCCAAAAACTTTAGTGACATATCGTCCGTAGATGAAATATCCACCTATAAGCAATAGTAATGATATTAAAAATGTTATCATAAATATTTAAAATTTACCACCCACAAAAATAGCCTATTTTTCCATCATTTATCTATTTTTCGTATTAGTTTACACAGATTATAAATCAAGTCATAACTAACCTGATCGGAACTTAAGGTCATCCATATCGGTAAAACCACCCATACACCCAAAGAAACAGCCCCTCCAACCACCATACAAGTAAATTTTAACTATACTCAATCGAGAAGCTCTCTAAAATTACTATCTTTACAAATTGGATTAAAAATAAAAAAGACAAATATGAAAATTGGAGATAAAGGTACCGTAACAGTTAAGGTAACAAAAGAAAATTGTGCTTCAGCAATAGGCTCAGGAGCTCTTGACGTCTTTGCAACACCATCAATGATTGCACTAATGGAAAATGCTGCTTGTGAAGCTATTAAACAATCTTTACAAGAAGGGGAATCTTCCGTAGGAACACAAGTTAATATTTCACATCTGAAGGCATCACCACTGAATGAGACAATCACCGCAACAGCACAGCTCTCAAATATAGAAGGGCGTAAACTTACTTTTAAAGTAACAGCTTGGGACTCCAATGGCACTATAGGAGAAGGGACTCACGAGAGATTCATTATCAATGTAGAAAAATTCCTATCCAAACTCAAGTAATCAGACTCAATTTCCAAATGGCTGAAAAAGAATCGGTAGAACTCTTTGAATCAATTCATGCCGGATTTCCATCTCCGGCCGAAGACATACCAGGCAAATCTCTGGATATTAAGGATTTATTAATCAAAAACCCAGCATCAACTTTTTTCGCCAGGGTGCAAGGAGAGAGTATGTCAGGAGACGGAATTTCAGATGGAGACATTATCGTTATAGACAAATCGGAACAGGCACGGGATGGTTCTATCGCTGTATGTTATGTAGATGGCGAATTTACAGTCAAAAGGCTTGAATTTCATAAGGATTATATCCTACTCAAACCATCCAATGCAAAATACAGTCCGATAAAAGTAACCGCTGATAACAATCTTATCGTATGGGGAATAGTCAAATTCGTAATTAAAAAATTTTAGGAAAGAAGATAAACCAATCAAGCGACACCTTCACTGACAATTATGTACGCACTTGCCGACTGCAACAACTTTTTTGTGAGTTGCGAGAGAGTCTTCCGCCCCGACTTAGAGGGAAAACCGGTTGTAGTTCTCTCCAATAACGATGGTTGTGCAGTTTCGCGTTCCAATGAAGCCAAGCGATTGGGGATAAAAATGGGGCAGCCACTTTTTGAATTCAAGGAATTGGTAGAGAGTGGATTGGTAACAATTTTCTCATCCAACTATGTACTCTATGGAGAGATGTCATCCAGAGTACAGCATGTCCTTTCCGGAGCTGCGCCATCCATTGAAATATACTCGATCGATGAATCTTTCCTCGATCTCAATGGTATGGAACACAACGATCTGGACTTGTGGGCAAAATCACTCTCGGCACGATGTAATACAGAGACAGGGATTCCCATAAGTGTTGGGGTTGCCCCGACTAAAACTCTGGCAAAAATAGCCTCAAAACTTTGTAAGCAATATCCCAAAACAAATGGCGGATGCTTTATGCACAAACCCCAACAGATAGAAAAAGTTTTAAAAAATTTCCCAATTGAGGATATATGGGGCATAGGCCGAAAATACTCAAGCAGATTTAAAAATTACTATGGATTGACGACTGCATACGACTTTTATATGAAAGACGAACCTTGGATTCACTCTGAAATGGGCATTACCGGGGTAAGAACATGGCGCGAACTTCATAGCATTCCCTCCATTTCTTTCGAAGATGCCCAACATAATAAAAAACAGATAATGGTTTCAAGAAGTTTTTCAGAAGAGATCGCCTCAATCGAGGAACTTTCCACACAAGTATCGTTATTCTGCAGCATTGCAACAGAAAAACTACGAAAACAGCACAGTTGTTGCAACAGCGCAATGGTATTCATCAGAACAAACCGCTTCAAAAACAATATCCCCCAACAATTTGAAGGAAAGCTCATTACATTTCCGGTAGCTACAAATAGCACGATAGAAATTAATGCTGCCGTAATTGCCACTCTACACCAATTATTCAGGCCGGGAGTCAAATACAAAAAAGCAGGAGTTATGCTGACGGAAATTATTCCCGACAACAAGGTTCAACTATCATTCTTCGATGACCTTGACAGGGACAAACACACCCGTCTGATGAAAGCTATCGACTCCATCAACACCCGTACAGGGCATACCTCAATAGGGGTAGCCTCCCAATCTTTCGATGGATTCAAGATGCACCGCGATCACCTCTCTCCATGCTACACCACAGACTGGAACGACATACTTGTAGTTAAATGTTAGAAGTGCGAGAAGTGCTAAAACACCCTGAGGACATTCCTACCTTTTGAATCTCTGTTTCCTATGGAAATTCCGGCAGAAATCACAAAAGAGAGCCGTTCATATTTATTGCGTGTATAATGTTTGGATATATCCGATGATGGATACATTGAGGATAGGTTATAATAATTACAACTTCCGTCAAGATATTGTACACCCATCTTCAAATTGGCATTTACATATTTAATTCGGCTGGAAACCTCAATACCTGCAAAACAATCATGTCCATTATAATGAGTAAAACGCATTATAGAGGTCAGATTGGGTGAATATGAATAGGATAACAACAGATTGACATCAGAATATTTGGTAAATCCTCCACCTAATCTGAAGTCGTAATTCAAAAGAGCAGGAGTAAAGGAGAATACAACTTCTTGATTATCGCCCTCGTACAATTCAGGAAGTTCACTATTATCCATCATTATAGCAGTCGCCTTTAAAATATTGGAAGACAATCCCCTAAGAATCCTAAACTGGGCAAAGAAAGCACTTGCTGCCACATAGGACTCAGGAGCCCCCTTATACTTACCCACAAAACTATTCAATAGATTATAATCAAAGCCCAACAACACAAAATTGCTTAACGACCATGTCTGATAATGAAATTCCGAACGCTCCTTAGTAAAATCAAGTTTCCCTTTATAGGCAATTTTTCTTGCAGGCATCTTTTCATTCCTACGTTCGAGCCTTATCTTGTATTTCTTCTTAGGAACATCAAGTTTGAGTTTCTTTCCGGAAACAAGCATATAATCAATATATTTGATAGTCCCGTAATCATTTTGTTCATACAATGAGAGCAGCAGCCCCTCTTCATCAAATGAAAGTTCAAGAGAATCACTCGGTTGCAACTTTATATTACGTCTGTCGATCAATGTATCACCATCCGATACCATTATAAACTCCTTGTAAGTCCAGAATCCCTTTTTACTCACGACTAAAGAGTGAGTCTCACCTTCTGTCAAAAGCCCTTCGTATACTCCGGGAGTGTACTTAAGTGGTACCCCATCAATAGAGACCTGAGAGAAAGGTTTGTCAGCAGAAATCAGACATTTGACAACTTTCGTCATAGTCACCTTCTCGGTAAATACTTCATCCCGCTTAAGATTTACTATAATACCCCCTTTATCAAGGATATAACCATCCTTTACAACCTCTATATAATGCTTGCCGACAGGTAATTTTATAGTATCTCCAATTCTCGCATTCACAGAGAGACTATCCACGATTATCCTCGCATCCTCGATTGTCTCGTCCCCATAAATCACAACTGAGCCGGAAATCAGATTTAACGGACATTCAAGCTCCAACGCCTCACCTTGAACAATGTCCACATCCACATGGAATGTTTCATAACCATCTGCCGCTACCGTTATATAATATTTTCCGGGTATAAGAGGAATTGTTCCATCTTTATACATTTGTCCATAGTTTATGTTTCCCATATCATAGGAACGTTTTCCGGCAAGGTTTGACAAATCGACATAATTTCGTCCCCATCGTGAATTTGAGATAAAAAATTCAATATCGGGAGTGCCGGCTGTTTCTCCATTGAGTTTGATTTCCGGTCTCAATGTACCAAACATAGGTATCAGATGAATATCTGAAATAACTACAGTATCAACATCGGGAATGTGGAGCAAAGTATCGAGATTATAATAACCGTCACGGGTAAAAGAAGCATTGTATTTTCCCCGCTTAATATTATAAGGTATCGAAGTTATCCCCTCAAAAACTCCTATTTCAGGTATATGCACCCGAGCATTGCCGGGGAAAGTTCTGAACAGTACCTCAGTATATTCGGACGAAACCTGTTGTGTCCCCTTTTCCTGGGACAAAGCAACTTCCAAGGTATCCTTACCACTGATTACAAGCAAACTACCCTCTCTTGAAAGAGACGACGAATTGGGATTACACCATATCTTCAAATATTGATTTGAACCTGCCATAACTTTACACCAATCGGGCAGAATTGTAGTCACATCCTTTTTTGAGCCAGTCACATTTATCTCCGCATAGCCCCCATCGGCAAAGAAATTGCAAAACACCGGATCAACCGAGAATTTTGGAGTTTGCGAATTAGGCTGTACAACAGGAACAACAGGATTTATTTTTTTGCGACAAGTCTCAATAAGAGTCGTCAAATCTGAGAGTTCCTGCTCTGATATTTCAACGAAAGAGCAAGCATAGGAAAACTTTTCCAACGCCAATTGGAAGTTTTGATTACGGAATGCAGTATATCCTTCCTTAACCACCTGCTCATAATCTTGGGCTTGAACAGACAAACAAGTTGTAAAAAACAAGCAAAGGATGAAAAATATAATCTTCCTCATTTCAATACCTATTTATAATTTACGAAAATAAAAGACTTCTAAGGTTATTCAAATCTGGCAACTCTTTTCTCAAGTCGTGATTCATTTTTTATTTCTAAAGCTTTACGGGCGTAATGCAATGATTTGTTCAGGTCATCCTGAGTAGCATTCTCCATAAACCTATCAAAATACTCATCTGACCAACTCTGATACTTGTCAAAAATGGAGTCCCTGACATATTTTACCCTATAGCTTACCTTTTCTACTTCGGAAGGGAACATATCCCTGAAAAGGGAGTTAGAATATGACGCCACTATTGATTCAGCCTCAGATATACACTTTTGTGCAGAAAACAGAGAATCGGGAATTTGCGTCAAGGCTGATGCTCTCTCCACAAGTTCACTACAGATATCTGCCTGAGCTTTGGCATTGGAACGCTTGAAGAAAAAGTATCCCGATAAGCATATCACCACCACTAAAACAACAGATAGCGCAATACACCATTTTCTTCTCGAATTACGGTGAAGAATACCTTTCCCAACGATAGGGGCAATCCGTTCAGTTATCATCTTGTCCATCGAGGACTCAAAAAGTGACGACATCATCAAATCAGAAAACTGATGTCTTGAAAAATGCCCTATTATACTCTCAGGTAAAGATGAAGGCATCTTAAAGGAGCAATTCAGATTGACAGGAATGATATGTGAGCCGCAGCTCGTTGCACATTCTATCTCCTTTCTTACCCAATCATCTTCATTGAGACATCTGTCAAGGTACCTTTCCGATAAGATTGAGAGAAATATTGGAGAAGAGTTGATCGCATGAATGATTCTATCATCAAAAACACTATCCTTCAACTCGTCAAAATCTAAAAAGACTCTGTATCCACGACGCACCAACTCCGCTTTAATGGCTCTTGCCACATCTGTCCCATCTTCCCGACGGTAACTTATAAATATATCATATTCCATAGGTTGCGAATAGTTTTAGGCAAAGTTAACAATTTAAATCGGATACTATTGTAAAGATAACACAAAATAAACGAAAATCAGACTCAAGGGGTTGTCTTACTGAGAAAAACAGAAATATTCCTAATTCATAGAAAAGCAAAAAAGGGAATTTACAGAAGTTACTTAAAGACCTCCATAAATTCCCTATTTAAAAGTCAAATGCAGGAGTGAACCTGTAGAATCCTCGCCTACATTACAAAAATATTTGTAACATAACCACTTCCTGAACCTTCACCATAACTTGCGACTACGAAGATACGGCAATCGGCAGAAACTGCTATCAGAGAACCCTCGATTTGAGACTCATGCACATAGTTGAATCTTGTTTGCAAATAATCATTCAGATTATACAATACAGCTTCGTCAGGAGAATAGATAAATGGAATCTCAGATAGGCCGTAAGGGGTATTTGAAAGTGTAATCTCACCATTATCCATAACACCGCCCAATCTATAATTTTCAATTTGGGGATCTGTTATAGAATTCAGTTCTCCGCTATCAACATCATACACATAGGAATTTATCACTTCTTCCCATATACCTGCTGTAAAATCGGAATAGTTGCTGGCTATATATTTACCGCCATGAGATATATATGTAAACATATCACCATAAATATAATTCCAGAAATCACCTTCAATACTCATCAGGTCATTACCTATCGCGAGGTTTGTGCCCCCTGGAAGATTCCACGCCAGAGAAGTCTCGGCATAGTCCATATCTATCAATCCATAACCGGCGATAACACCATTGGCTCCAATTCCTTTGGCAACTCCCATTGCTGCAGGTTTTCCATCTGCCGTCACAGGCATTTCCAAAGTTTCAAAAACTCCATTGGTATAAACGAATGGCATAAATTGGAAAGAGGTATTCATATAATAACCAACAGCTTGTGAACCATCGTTATTTGCCGCAAAGAAGCACACCTCCGCAGCATTATCAGGACCTTTTACATATTCTACCTCTCCATTACGGTAGATGAGTCCTTCCATACTTACCAAATCCTGTCCGAATACTACGCCATCATCAGTAACATCATTGAACGCCACTGAAGGAACTACCAACAAGGAATCTCTACGGAGATCATACAAATATGAACCATCCTGGAAATTACCTACAACATAATACCCGTTATCTGAAATGGCAAAGGGAGCAATTGTCAATTCTGCCGGCTCAAAAGAAATATAAGATTTCTTCAGCAACTTGCTTTGCACCACAGGTGTACCTACCAGACTATAGACATCATCTTGGAGTCTAATCTCTACCACATATGCATAATATGTAGTAAGATAGAACAAATCCTCATAGATACGAGAACTTACACCTTGTGAAACAATTCCTTCACCGGAAGCCAATATTTCTGCTGCATAATCGGACAAACCTTCTTCCCCTCCTATCTCCTGCAGCTCGGACTCTGAAATAAGACCCATAATATACATTGCTGTAGTATCACTTGGGGTCACTCCCACTTCAATACTTCTGTCAATATCATTCATTGCAATACTGAACGATGATAGAGGCTTATCCTCTCTACCCTCATTTTTATCACAAGCACTAAATAATAGCACCATCATCAGCGACAAACTCGCCAAAGCCATCAAATTTTTCATAATTGTCAACTATTTTCTCCTTTCAAAATATTATTTAAACTCCACTTATTTCGCAAAAGCGACAGAACGGGTCTCCCTGATAACTGTAATCTTCACCTGTCCAGGATATACCATTTCGTTCTGAATCTTTCTTGCTATCTCATTTGACATAATCTCCGCTTCTGCATCTGAAACCTGCTCGGCCCCTACAATTACCCTCAACTCGCGACCTGCCTGAATAGCATAAGTCTTGGTAACACCATTATGGGACTGTGCAATAGCCTCCATATCTTTAAGACGTTTGATATAAGACTCGATAACCTCACGACGAGCTCCAGGTCTTGCACCCGAAATAGCATCACCCACAAGAACAATAGGTGAAATCAAAGACATCATCTCCACCTCCTCGTGGTGAGCACCGATAGCATTGCAAACCTCGGGTTTCTCCTTGTATTTTTCAGCCAACTTCATACCCAAAATAGCATGAGGAAGTTCAGAATCCTCTTCAGAGACCTTTCCTATATCGTGCAACAAACCTGCTCTCTTAGCCAGTTTAGGATTCAAGCCCAATTCAGACGCCATTGTTGCACAAATATTTGCCACCTCGCGAGAGTGTTGCAGAAGATTCTGGCCATAAGAAGAACGATATTTCATTCGACCTACCAATTTCACCAATTCAATATGCAGACCATGGATTCCCAAGTCGATACAGGTTCTCTTACCGGTCTCCATAATTTCATCATCGAGCTGCTTTTTCACCTTTTCCACAACTTCTTCAATACGGGCAGGATGTATTCTACCATCAGTCACCAATTGATGTAAAGCCAATCTTGCGACCTCTCTTCTTACAGGGTCAAAAGCTGAAAGCAAAATAGCCTCAGGTGTATCATCAACGACAATTTCTACACCTGTAGCAGCCTCAAGCGCTCTGATATTTCTACCTTCACGACCGATGATTCTACCCTTCATTTCATCATTTTCGATATTGAATACAGTCACCGCATTTTCAATGGCAGTCTCTGGAGCAATCCTTTGTATAGTATTGATAACAATACGTTTAGCTTCTTTTCCGGCAGTCATTCTCGCCTCATCCATAACATCATTGATATAGGACATTGCCTGAGTTTTCGCCTCCTCCTTCATACTCTCAACCAACATCTCCTTTGCCTCTACAGCAGACATTCCTGCAATATTCTCAATCTTCTCTATAACTTCTTTTTTAAGTTGGTCATACTCAGTAGATTTCTTATTTACAATCTCCAACTGAGCCTTAAGATTCTCTCTGATGGAGTCATTTTCCTTATGCTTCTTCTGTAAGTCCTGATTCTGCTGATTCAGTTGGAGTTCTCTCTGTTTGAGTTTGTGTTCCTGTTGCTGGATTTGTGAATTCTTCTCGTTTATATGCTTTTCGTGGTCGGTCTTCAACTGGAGGAATTTCTCCTTGGCCTGAAGTATCTTCTCCTTTTTGATATTCTCCGCCTCCAATTCTGCCTCTTTTATGATACGGCAACCTTTTTTCTTATTAATAGCATTATTGATGAAATATGCAGCAACAGTTGTCACCGCAACTGAAACAAGTACTGTAATGATTACAATTAATAGATTACTCATGTGTATATATTTTGTTTAATGTTTATTGATTTTCTCTCCAACAAACTACAACAAAGACAGATTACACACTTCTTTCTGAGAATTATATAAAAAAGCCGTCAGAAAGCTGTTTATCAAAAAATCTTGATAAATAAGATTTGAGTTCCGATTTTGGAATCAGACTTCCAACGTCCGGTAAATACCGAATCCCCTTTCGGGTCACCCAGGCCTGTCTTCATCCATCGAGTTTTCTCGTTATAGTAAATTCTGTTGATTTTCGCAAAGAGCGTTTCCAACGGCTATATCACTTTATTCTTCAATATTACGTTTCACATAGTCATCTATCTGAGCATCAAGATTTTGTATCTCTCTTATAATTGTCCCAGAAACATCTTCCCTCTTATATCTTGACATCTGAGTAACATATTGCAACAAGACTATTGCCAACGCATCCTGATTGTCTGAAAACTTATATTTAGACTTGAGCATGGCTAATTTTTCAGTCACATCCCTAACAGCACTGCGCACCAAATCCTCCAACTCAGGTTCAACCCTATATTGGTATTTTCGTCCGACTATTGTGACATTCAACGCTACTTTTTCAGGTTTCTCCATATTAATCGTTCAGCAATGCTATACATTTATCAATTTCTCTGACCAGTCTGGTTATATTTTGTTTAGCCTCTTTAATATCTGAGGCCGATGACTTAAATGCTCCTGTAAGCTGTAATTTATCTATCTGTTGTTCTAATTCGTTAATTCGTATGTTATAAATTCTTATCTGTTGTTCTTTTTCCGCCAACTCCTGACGACACTCCTGCAAGTTCTCCCTCAAACGCATATTTACAGCTACAAGCTGCTCATATTTTGAAATAAGCAACTCGATTTTGCCTTTATGCTGTTCCAAAGCCACTTTATAACTCTCACTCATAGCTGACGATTTAATTTTGCAAAATTATAAAAATTATTTGACAAATTTCCAATAACCTATATTTTTATCTTTATCCAATAATCGGGGGTCTATCTCTCCCTGAGAAATAATTTTTTTATAAAGCAGTTCCCTTATTTCGGGCAATATTGCAACAACTCTCTCATTCATAGAATCTTGGGAAATACCTGCCTGTAAGAGCAAACCTCCCGCCCCCGAAGCTCTGTAAGATGTCATTGCCACATTATAGATCCGGTCTTTATCAAAACGGGAACCATCTGCCATTGAAAGAATCTTCACACGCGAACCATATGGTGCAGATTTGCTGACTGTATAAATCAACCCGGCAGCACTATCCATATTATATAACGGGCCATCATCACTTAATCGTTTTTCATAAGCAGCCTCCAGATAAGACTTTACCTCCTCTCCCTTCATCTGCACTACATATAAAAGATTCTCAAATCTGTATAAGGTGAACAAGTCATTGTATATCAACGCTCCTGCCGGTATTACTCCCTTTGATGCCAACGGAGCATTTATGGAGATTTCGACCCCTTCCTGAGACAATTGCAGCTGATGTATAAACTTCATATATTGAGATTCCTTCTCTTTGTCAAAATTCATATCCATTTCTGAGAGCAACCTCCCGATATACATATTGGAGAACTCCTTGACTCGTCTGAAATCTTCAGCAAATTCAGCATCATATCGGGTACTCCTTTGATAATCTGCAGGCTTAAGCAACATTCCGGTAACTTCCTTACCTACAACCTTTCCCCACTTCTTCGTAAGTGTAACATCTATATACGAAAGATTCTCCAATCTGGAACCTGCCTCCACTACAGTGACACTATCCTCTCCATTATAAATTTTTGTTACAACACTCTTATGATCATGGGCTGCCATCACCAGATCGATACCCTTGACTGTAGAGGCAATAAAGTAAGCACAATTCTCAAAACTGTCATGTTCCTGAGAGCCTAATCCGCTATGGAGAGCAAGGATTACAAAATCAGGTTTCTCTGACTTTTGTACTCTGTTGACAAGAGACTGTGCAACAGAAGAGATGGAAAGAAAGTCCATCCCTTTGTATTTATCGGGCGAAATCCAACTTTTGACATTTGGATTGGTAAAACCTATGACTGCTATCTTCAATCCCCCTTTATCAAGAATGACATACTCGTCAAAGTAACAATCGCCACTCTCCAAATCGATGGCATTAGCAGCCAGCATAGCACCTTTATAATCAGAGTTGATACCATCATATACAGAATGTCCGGCTTCCAAATCGTGATTTCCCACCACTACGGCATCATACTTCATAAAATTGAATATCCTCCCCAGCAGATGAGCATTGCCCGAAGTATCTACAAAATTGTAGTAATATGAAGCATTGTTTCCCTGAAGATTATCTCCACAGTCTATCAGGACAATATTATCTTCGGAAGACCTCTTCGCATACTCGTCAACTATAAAAGAGACTTGTGAAAGGGATGGATAAACGGTGCTGTCCGTATAACTTTCAGGGAAATATGCACCATGAATATCATTTGTTCCAAAAATCTTTACATTATGTTCTCTAACACAACTTGTTCCGGTAAGGAGTGCCAGAACTAACGGAATAAAAATTTTAAATTTCATAAATATTCTTCTATACAGGGAAGTTCTATAAATGACCTTGCCGGGATTTATAGAATTTCCATAAATTATTACCTATTGTTTTTCTTGCACCTGAAATTCGTCTGCATCCATCCATGCAGGGAACTTTTGTCTGAAACCATTCAATTGTTCCAAATCAAGTGCAGCAGTCAAAAATTTGCCATTATCCCCCTTCGCTATATCATTCCCTTTATAATCAACAATCATCGAACCTCCGTTATATTTTTCAAAAGGAGACTCGCCGCTACGATTGGCAAATATGAAATACGACTGATTTTCAATTGCTCTTGCTCTTGCCAAAGTACGTGCAACCTCAATTCTCTGCACAGGCCAATTTGCCACATTTATCATCAGATCATAGTGATTTGAAACATTTCTGCTCCATACAGGAAATCTCAAATCATAACATATATTCAGCGAAATATTCCATCCCATATATTGAAAACACTCCCGTCCACTTCCTGAAGAATAGATTTCGTTTTCATCACTCATTCTGAAAAGATGTCTTTTATCATAACAGAACAGTTCACCTTGCGGCGTCGCAAAACAAGCTCTATTATACAATTTTGAATTTTCCTTGACAGGTACTGACCCAACGAGAGCTGCTCCGAGTCGCTGCGACAATTCCCTCAAAAACAGGACAGACTCACCATCTATCTGCTGCGCAAGAGAACGGTTCATTGTAAAACCTGTTGAGAAGAATTCCGGAAGGACCACTATATCTGCCCCTTGAGGATTTTCCTTAAACCACTGCAAGAGAGCCGATTCTATTCTCAAATGATTGTCCGAAGGAGACTCCCAAAGAGTATCATATTGATATACAAGAATATTCATCACAGTCACCCTTTAGCAAAAATTCTATTCACAATCATCGATATTGCACCATCTCCTGTAATATTACAAGCAGTTCCAAAACTGTCCATTGCAATATAGAGCGCTATCATTAGTCCTTGAAGATTAGCATCAAAACCCAATACAGAAGCGATCACACCGAGCGCAGCCATAATAGCTCCACCAGGCACGCCGGGGGAAGCCACCATAGTGATCCCGAGCAACATTATAAATTCTATATATGTACCTATATCAGTAGGCATTCCTGTCATGAAAGCTATCGCAAAGGCACAAGCCACGATTTTGAGGATACTTCCCGACATATGGATAGTGGCGCATAATGGAATCACAAAGTCGGCAATATTATCAGATATTCCATTCTTTTTGGCACAGGCCAAGGTAACAGGGATAGTAGCTGCTGAAGATTGTGTACCGAGAGCAGTAAAATAGGCCGGCAACATATTCTTCAATGCAACAAACGGATTTTTGCGGGCTACAGCACCGGCAATGATGAATTGTACCAGCAATAGGAGTACATGCATCACAAAAATCACAGCTATAACCTTTATAAACAGAGACATGACATTCACAACAACTCCTTCTCCTCCCATTTTTAAAAATATTGAAAAGATATAAATCGGGAGAATAGGAATTATCACTTTATTTATCAGCACAATGATAATTTCCCTAAGGTCAAACATAAGATTCTTCATTGTTGTCCCTTTTATATAAATCATGGTCAACCCCAAGACAAAGGCAAGAATCAATGCAGTCGTAACTCCAAAGACAGCAGGCATATCAACTGTAAAATAGGGTTCTATTGCATTATCTGAAATAAATTCCTGAGCCACCATTTCTCCTTGATTCAGGATTGAAGGATAAGACAATTTACAGATATAATATGAGAAAAGACCTGCCAATACTGTTGACCCATAAGCTATTAGAGTCGTCACTCCCAACATCTTGCCGGCACCTTTTCCGAGTTCGGCAATTCCGGGAGCTACAAGTCCCAATATCAGTAATGGGATAATGAATCCCAGAAGGTTTCCGAAAAGGACATTCAGAGTAACAAAGAACCTTATCAGCCAGGTCGGGAAAAACAAAGAACACAAAACACCCAATAAAATGGCTATTACGATTTTAAGCAACAATGGAATTTTCAATTTCATACGTTAATTATAATTTTGCTCTAAGATAGCAATATTTTCGTACCTTTGTATGAAACTGTTTTGAAAACCATAAAGTTCCGTAAGAATCCGATACCAATATGATACAATTCAGAACAGTTATCAAATATTGTGATTAAACATGAAAGCCAATAGAATAGTAATTATTCCCACATACAACGAAAAAGAGAACATTGAAAAGATGATCCATACCGTCCGTTCATTGGATGGGGACTTTCACATTCTGATTGTAGATGACGGTTCTCCTGATGGTACGGGTTTGATCGTGAAAGGGTTGCAACAGACCTACCCCGATTCTTTATTTCTGATTGAAAGGAGCGGCAAGTTGGGATTGGGAACAGCATACATTACCGGTTTCAAATGGGCATTGGAGCACAAGTATGACTATATTTTTGAAATGGATGCCGACTTCTCCCACAATCCCAATGATCTGACAAGGCTTTACGATGCTTGCGCCAAAGAGGGGGCTGATATGTCTATCGGTTCGAGATATTGCAAAGGAATCTCCGTCAAGGACTGGCCTTTAGGTAGAATTCTCATATCCTACGGAGCATCATTCTATGTTCGTGCCATACTATGGATGGGGATATACGACTCGACTGCAGGTTTTGTATGTTATAAACGCAAAGTATTAGAATCAATAGACTTGGATGATATTCAAATGATTGGATACGGATTTCAAATAGAAATGAAGTACAATGCGTGGAAACTCAAATTCAAAATAAAGGAAGTTCCTATTGTCTTCACCGACAGAAAAGAGGGAACATCCAAAATGAGCAGTTCAATCTTCGGTGAGGCATTCAAAGGAGTAATCAAATTAAAATTCAAGAAAATCAATAAATCTTCCAAATAAGATACAGCAGAATGAATACACTTATAAAAGATATTACCATCATCAATGAAGGGACAATTTTCGAAGGCAGCATTTTGATTGAAAATGAGATTATCGGAGGGATAATAAGCTGTGATTTTGCAGATTACCACAGAATCCTATCCCAATGGGAACTGATATGTGAAAAAAAGATTGATGGTAAGGGAGCATTCCTTATGCCCGGAGTTATAGATGACCAGGTCCACTTCAGGGAGCCGGGAGCCACTCATAAAGGAGATATTGAAAGTGAATCCAAAGCAGCAGTATTGGGAGGAACCACCTCTTATATGGATATGCCTAACAACACCCCTCCGGTGGTGACTTGTCAGGCCCTGGAAGAAAAATTTGAAATAGCCGCAAGGAGTTCATTCGCAAACTATTCCTTCTATCTTGGAGCCACCAATGACAATATTGGAGAGATCAGAAATGCAAATCCCGGAACTATTTGCGGAATTAAACTCTTTATGGGTTCCTCTACCGGAAACATGCTCGTAAACTCTGAAAAGGCACTGGATGATATTTTTGGAAATGGGAAACATCTTGTCGCTATACATTGTGAGAAAGAAAATATAATCAGGGAAAATCTGGAAAAGGCAAAACAAGAATACGGTGTAAAAGAAGACGGAACCTCAGCTATCCCGTTCAGCGCCCATCCCAAAATCAGAAGCGAACAAGCTTGCATTGAGTGTACTAAAAAAGCTATTGCATTGGCGCACAAGCATAATACCAGAGCACATATTTTACATATAAGTACCGGCAAGGAAATCGAAATGTTGGTGCAGGCTCACTCGATGACACCCAATATCACTGGAGAGATATGCGCACACTATCTTTACTTTGACGAAAGTGACTACGCTAAATATGGTTCAGGAATAAAATGTAATCCGGCAATTAAAAGCAAAAAGGATAAAGAGGCAATAATAGAGGCTGTCAAGGAGTCTAAAGTGGCTGCACTTGCTACCGACCACGCTCCACACTCCCAAAATGAAAAGAATGCCGACTACCTTTCAGCACCATCCGGAATTCCCACCATCCAGCACTCCCTTCAAATGATGCTACAACTTCATTCCCAAGGGATTCTATCATTGGAACAAATAGTCAAGATGATGTGCCACTCTCCTGCTGAATGTTTCAGGATAAACAGAAGAGGATTTATCAGGAGCGGATATTATGCCGACCTGGTGATATTCAGAAAACAGAAATACACTGTTACCAAAGATAATATCGCTTATAAATGCGGTTGGTCTCCATTTGAAGGTGAAACCTTTGACTACACAATCACTGATACATTTATAAATGGCTGTCACACAGTAGAAAAAGGGAAAATAACACTACTAAAAAAAGCCAAAAGACTTGAATTTGACAACTAATGAAAACAGGAAATAATATCGCTGTCTACATCTATATAATTATTGCGGTTATACTTTGGGGAGTCTCCTTCGTATGGACAAATTCCCTACTGGAGCAGAATGTTCCGATACTCACATTCACTTTTATGAGGATGGCTCTCGCAGGCACTGTACTTACAGCGGTCAGCCTGATTTTGAAAAAATTACAAAAAATAGAGAGACAAGACATCAAATGGTTCCTGCTGTTGGCCTTTTGTGAGCCGTTCATCTATTTTCTCGGAGAGACATACGGACTGAAAGCCACCGGTTCACCGGCACTGAGTTCAGTGATTATAGCCACAATTCCGGTCCTGACACTTGTCGCCGGACAAATATTCTACAAAGAGAAAATCTCGTTATGGAACACCATCGGTATATTTATGACTATCCCGGGAATATTCATGATGGCATATCGTGGAGAGGGGTTTTCAACTCAATATTCATGGGGTATAGCACTTCTTTTTGTGGCAGTATTTTCAGCTACGGGATACTCATCTGTAGTGAGAAAACTGACTGACAAATACAATGATTACACCATAACCACGATACAGTTTATCCTCGGAGCTCTCTACTTTCTCCCGTTGGTACTCATCTTTGAAAAGAATCTTATTTCGACAGAACTTCTTAAGTTGGAAGTGTTGTATCCTATATGTTCATTGGCGATTCTTTGTTCTGCCACTTGTTTCCTGCTATACGTCAGGACAATCCGGTCATTGGGTATCACAAAGACTGCAATATTTACATCAATGATACCTGCATTTTCCGCTTTCAGTTCATTTATTGCCGGTTACGATACATTTACCCTTTTACAGATTGGAGGTATCGTAGTTGTAGTTGCCGGAGTAATCCTGACTCAGAAACCCTCTGCCAGGTAAGAGGACAAAGCATAACAGACTTACACTACCCTTCAAGGTCCAAGGCTATTCTATTGCGTTTGGTATCCACATCCAAAACCCGAACCTTTACGTGCTGATGCAGTAGGACTTTTTTATTATGAAATTTCGATATATGTATCAGTCCGTTCTGTTTTATTCCAAAATCTACAAATGCACCGAAATTGGTCACGTTGGTAACTATTCCCGGCAACACCATTCCTTGTTTCAAATCGTCTATGGTGCGTATATCCTCCGCAAATTCCAATACTTTATAACTTGAACGGGGGTCTCTCCCGGGTTTGGCCAATTCCACCATTATATCTGTCAGTGTAGGCATTCCAACACTTTCATCTACATATTTCTCCAAATCAACCCCTTCTCTGAGCAGTTGATTGGAGACCAGTTCAGAGACTGTAACATTGATTTCGTCAGCCATCCTTTCTACCAGTTCATAGCGTTCCGGATGTACAGCTGTGTTATCTAAAGGATTCAATGCTCCCGGTATCCTCAGGAACCCTGCACATTGCTGATATGCTTTCTCTCCAAGTCTCTTTACCTTAAGAAGCTGGGCGCGCGATTCAAACGGACCGTTGGCATCTCTATGATCCACAATGTTTTTAGCCAAGACAGGGCCGATTCCTGATACATACGACAACAGATGTTTACTTGCAGTATTGAGATTTACCCCAACACTGTTTACACATTTTTCCACCACCTCGTCAAGGCTGTTTTTTAACAGAGTCTGATCTACATCGTGCTGATATTGTCCCACTCCTATCGATTTGGGGTCTATTTTCACAAGTTCCGCAAGGGGGTCCATGATTCTACGGCCGATAGAGACAGCACCTCTTACAGTAACATCGTATTCGGGGAACTCTTCTCTGGCCGCAGGAGAAGCTGAATAGACAGAAGCGCCATCCTCACTCACTGAATATACTTTAAGGTGTTCCGGCAAAGCAATTTTCTTGATAAAATTTTCAGTCTCTCTTCCAGCAGTTCCATTTCCAATAGCAATAACCTCAATCTTATAGGCACTCACCATATTGGAAATCTTTTTTATTGCCATACTTCGCTCATTCTGAGGTGGATGGGGATATATTGTATCATTGTGCAACAATGCTCCTTGAGCATCCAGACACACCACCTTGCAGCCTGTCCTGTAGCCCGGGTCAATAGCCAGTACCCTCTTTTGTCCTAAAGGTGGAGACATGAGTAATTGGAAAAGATTCTCTCCAAAGACCTTTATTGCCTCAAGGTCAGCCCTCTCCTTTACCATCTTAAGCACCTCATTCTCTATTGAAGGATGAAGCAATCTTTTATATGAATCCTCCACAGCATAATCAAGTTCCATTGCCACAGAATCGGTAGGTTCGTTTTTCTTTCGCAAAACGTCAGAATAAATCCTGTCCATCATTCTGTCTGAATCGACCTCTATTTTTATAGAAAGTACCCCTTCCGAAGCTCCTCTAAGCATAGCCAACACCCTATGTGATGGGGCCCTCGAAATATCCTCAGAGAAATTGAAATAATTTTGGTATTTGTCAGCCTGCTCTGAATCTTCATCTTGTCCTTTAGCAATTTTTGAGGCAATTTTACCAAACCTGGAATAACTGAAACGGAGATTTTCCCTGACTTTTGGCATTTCGGATATCCACTCTGCCATGATATCACGCGCACCGGACAATGCAGACTCGACATCGGCAACCTTATCGTTCAGGTACCTCTCTGCCTGAGCTTGTGCATCCTTAATCTTGCAATTAAAAATAGCTTCAGCCAAAGGTTCGAGTCCCTTCTCTTTCGCAATGGAGGCCTTAGTACGTCTTTTGGGACGATAAGGCAAATATAAATCCTCCAGATGTCTTGATTCAACACAACTCTCTATCTGGTCTTTGAGAGCATCTGTCAATTTACCCTGTTGTCCAATAGATTCAATAATAGAAATCTTTCTATCCTCAAGTTCGTCAAACTTCTGCATATAATGCTTCACAGTAGAGACCTGAGTTTCATCCAACCCTCCGGTCCGTTCTTTACGGTAACGTGAAATGAAAGGGACAGTAGCTCCTTCCTTAAGAAGTTCAACGCAATGCTCTACTCTCCAATCGGCTACAGACAAAAGATTTGATATATAATTGAGATATAATGATTTCATGATATTATAAGTTATTGAGATTAACAGTGATACTACGACGATTAGTCGTGAGAGACATCCTGAAGCCTGCTTCTGTAAGATGAGAATATTTTGGATTTGGAAACAAAACCGAGGTATCTGCCTAAAATATCCACAACAGGCAGGTTCCAAGCACCTGTTCTGTCAAATTTATCCATAACCAGATCCATCTTGTCCATATCACAGACAGTATCCGGGCACTCCTTCATCAAAGAATAGACATATACTTCGTTGTAACGCTCTGTCTCAAACATTATCTCTCGTATATCGTCCAAAAGGATAATACCCTGAAGCTTATCATTCTTGTTCACCACAGGATAAATGTTGCGTTTGGATTTGGCAACCACCTTCACCAATTCACCAAGAGACTGTTCCGGTCGGACTGTAATGAAATCCCTCTCAATAAGGTCCGAAGTATTCAATAAAGTAAGTACAGCCTTATCCCCGTCGTGAGTTATCAGATCACCTGTCTTTGCCAATCTTTTTGAGTAAATTGAATAAGGTTCAAAAATACGGATTGTCATCAAAGATGTGATTGATACAATAATCAGTGGCATAAGCAATGAATAGCCACCGGTAATCTCCGCAATAAGAAATATCGCAGTCATAGGAGCTTGCATTACTCCTGACATCAAACCCGCCATCCCCACCAAAGCAAAATTAGCTTCGGGCAAAGAGTGCAAACCTATAAGATTTATAGTCCTCGCAATGATAAAACCGGCAATTCCTCCAACAATAAGTGTCGGACCGAAAGTTCCTCCCACACCTCCTCCGGCATTTGTAAAAGACATAGCAAAGACCTTGAAAACAAGTACAAAAAGGAAATAAATGGGAACAACCCATGAATATTCCTTCATCATTTCCGAAAAAAGGGAGTACTCCAATATATTGTCGGGATTTCCTTTTAGCATGTGCCCCAATGAAGAATAGCCCTCCCCAAAAAGAGGGGGGAACAAATATATCAGAACACCTAATCCGAGTGCACAATATATCCATCTTTTGTATGGGTTTACAATTTTCTTTATCCTATCTTCAAGATACATTGTCATCCTGATAAAATAGAGGGAAAAGAAACCACATGCGACTCCCAGTACAAGATAGTATGGGAGATTACCCATTGCAAATGTCTCTACAACAGATGGAAATGCCACTTCATTTCCCAAGAGCATATACGAAACAGTAGTTGCCGAAATGGTGGAAATCAACAATGGCAACATTGATGACATGGAAATATTGAAAAGTAAAATTTCCAAGGTAAAAAGAATACCTGCCATCGGAGCCTGGAAAATTCCGGCTACAGCTCCGGAAGCACCGCACCCCAAAAGAATAGTCATTGTCTTGTATGACAAGCCTAATTTTCTTGCCACATTGGAACCGATAGCTGCACCGGTATATACAATCGGGGCCTCTGCCCCCACTGAACCTCCAAAACCTATTGTAACTGAACTTGCCAGGACTGACGACCATGTATTATGCGATTTGATCTTGGAATTGTTTTTGGAGATTGCAAAAAGAGCTTTGGTAACCCCATGACCAATATCGTCCTTAATCAGATATCTGACAAATAATAATGACAATAACATTCCAATGCCGGGAAACAGCAATAAGAATATATTGTCATACGAAGAATCGATCCAACCTGTAAGGGTTGAACCGATTAAATGTGCCAATTGCTTCAAAATGACAGCCGCCAAACCACTACTGAGACCCACTATAAGAGCAAGGATCATCAGCATCCGGCTCTCTGGCTGACTTTTTAACCAACCGATAATTTTATTCCATCTGATCATCGTCCTTTTCTATATCGCCACCTTCGTCGGGGAAAACTTCACCCTCCATCTCTCCTACTGCATCTCCATCATCAAAAAGATCCTCCTCAGCTTTATCGTAATCATCAATATCCACATCTATCTTGACCAAATATACTGCCTCTGGTATCTCCAAATAGACTGCATAGAAAAAAGAACCATCAGGCTTGTCTACTTTAAAAAGGTCTCCACAATAATCGGCATAGCCTCTTGGATACTTTTCTTTGAAAGCCGCATATAATTCTGCAGACATATTGTCATAACTTACAGCTACACGTTTTTTTGCGCTGTGGTTTGAACTGCTCTTAGTAATATTTGCCATATATTCGTATTGAAAAATTTTGTTGCAATTATAGTGCTTTTTTTTTCATTAGCAAAAAAAGGTTATTTCAAAGGAGAATTCCATAAAGATTGTTTCTCAAATGACTCTACTGAGATTTGCCTCGTCTATAAGTACGTTTGCCGTTATTACCTGCATAGAAAAGAGACTTCTGCTTCTTTTTGGCAATAATATCTTTCTCAACAAAAACTGCCTTCTCCCCTTTTGTATCCATCTGGGAATAAAACATTGCCGAAGAAGCGGTCATTGGCGTAGGGGTAAAATCCTGTACCTGTTCCAAAGATATACCTTTCAAATCTTTGTTCTTTGATAAAGCTACCATATCACTCAGCCGGCATCCGGGATGGCTGGATATAAAATATGGAACAATTTTGTATTTGAGTTTTTCTTGGGAAACAAGTCGGTCAAACTCCTGTCTCAATCTGCTGAATAAAGCAAATGGAGGTTTCGCCATCAATTTCAACACACAATCTTCAGTGTGCTCAGGAGCTACCTTAAACCATCCCGAAGTATGTTTGGTGACCACCTCTTTAAAATAAGGATATGAAGTCTCGTCCAGAAAACCATTCTCATCCAGAAACAAATCATACCTTATTCCGCTACCCACAAAACTATGTTTAACCCCTTTTACATTGCTGATTCTCTTGTACAATTCAAGTACGTTTGAATGAGAATGATCCAAATTGGGGCAACGCTTAGGGAAAAGACAGGACTTTCTCGAACACTTGGCACACAACGATTTCTCTTTTCCCCCCATTGTGTACATATTGGCAGTCGGGGCACCGATATCAGAAATAACCCCTTTGAAGAAAGGCATTTCCACCAATTTTTCCACCTCAGAAACAATAGATTCCATCGAACGGCTTTGTATGAATTTTCCCTGATGAGCGGCGATTGTACAGAAATTGCAGCCGCCAAAGCATCCACGATGAATAGTAATGGAATTTTTAATCATATCAAAAGCAGGAATCACCTTGTCTTTATATCTGGGGGCAGGCAATTTTGTAAATGGAAGAGCATAGATCTCATCCATCTGCTTGGTAGTTGAAGGGGGAAAGGGAGGATTCACCACCACATATCCCTCCCGATATGGTTCCACGATACGTTTTGGATGCAACTTATTGGCCTGGGTTTCGATAACATCGAAGTTTTTTACAAATAACTTCTTGTCGTTCAATGCTTTCTCATAGGAATGTAGCACAACGGTATTATCATCTTCAACAAGTGCGAAATCTCTCTTCAAGAAAGCAATCTGGGGTATTTCAAATGGAGAGTTTCCCATTGCATACGCCTTTGCAATTTCCACTATCTGACGCTCACCCATTCCATAAACCAGGATGTCAGCACCACTGCTTAAAAGTACAGAGGGAAAAAGTTTGTCTGCCCAATAATCATAGTGGGCAAATCTCCTCAGAGAGGCCTCTATTCCCCCTATGACAACAGGTACATCTGGAAAAAGTTTCTTAAGAATACCCGAATAGACACTCACTGCATAGTCGGGTCTTCTACCGGCCTTTCCGTCAGGAGTATAGGAATCATCACTGCGAAGACGCCTGGCTGCAGTATAATGATTGACCATAGAATCCATCGCTCCTGCAGTCACCCCAAAAAAGAGACGGGGTTTTCCCAACTTTATGAAATCCCTCAGATCGTCCTGCCAATTAGGCTGGGGAACGACTGCCACACGATACCCATGTGACTGCAAGACCCTTGCAATCACAGCAGTACCAAAAGAAGGATGGTCGATATAAGCATCCCCACTGAAGATGATTATATCGACATATTCCCAACCCAACTTCTGAATCTCCTTAGCAGAAGTCGGTATCATATAAGCAGTCTCTCCGATATTCATTCGCTACATTCTTTCGGGAAGGACAATTCCCAAAATATTCATCGCTTTGGTAAGCAATTCTGCAATTTTTGAGACCAGCACGAGACGCATAGATCTCAACGAAGAATTTTCCTCCTTGAGAATTGAAACATCGTGATAATATTGGTTGAACTCCTTTGAAAGTTCGTAAGCATAGTTAGCGATAACGGCAGGAGAATATATCTTGCCAGCCTCAGCGAGTCTTTGAGGATACTGGTTCATAAGTTTGACAATCTCTATCTCCTTAGGATTCAATTGAGCCTTATCGTCAATACCCAATTCATATCCACTCTCGGCTGCCTTTCTCAATATGGACTTTATACGAGCATGAGTATATTGGATAAATGGTCCTGTATTACCGTTAAAGTCAATAGATTCCTTAGGGTCAAACAACATTGTCTTTTTGGGATCCACTTTTATGATGAAGTACTTCAAAGCTCCCAAACTCAATATCCTGAATAGCTCGTCCTGCTCCTCGAGAGTCATACCTGAAAGTTTGCCGAGTTCCAAAGAGGTCTCCTTAGCGGTATTATACATCCTTTCGATAAGGTCGTCAGCATCTACCACAGTTCCTTCTCTGGATTTCATTTTACCCTCAGGAAGTTCTACCATACCATATGAGAGGTGATATATATTGTCAGACCAGTCAAAGCCCAATTTCTTCAGAACGAGTTTAAGTACTTGAAAATGGTAATTCTGCTCGTTTCCAACCACATAAACATGTTCATCAAGATTTGACTCCTCAAAGCGCTGTTTGGCTGTGCCCAAATCCTGAGTCATATATACAGATGTACCATCACTTCTAAGCAAAAGTTTGCTGTCAAGTCCGTCGGCTGTAAGATCGCACCATACAGAGCCATCTTCCCTGCGCTCAAATACACCTTTGGCCAATCCTTCTTCAACAAGAGATTTTCCAGAAAGATATGTTTGTGATTCGTAATATGTCTTGTCGAACGAAATGCCCAAATTCTTATAAGTTCTGTCAAAACCTTCATATACCCATCCATTCATCATCTTCCAAAGTTCTACAACCTCAGGGTCTCCCTGCTCCCATTGGACAAGCATCTTCTGGGTCTCCTTCATTATAGGAGCAGATTTCTCGGCCTCTTCCTTGCTTATACCTTGAGCGACGAGCCTGTTTACCTCCTCCTTATACAAGTCGTTGAATTTGACATAAAAATCCCCTACCAGATGGTCTCCTTTCTTTCCGGAACTCTGAGGAGTCACACCTTCTCCGCACATCTTCCAGGCCATCATCGATTTGCAGATATGAATTCCTCTATCATTTACAAGATTGACTTTCAGGACCTTATTACCATTATCCTCCAAGAGTCTTGATACAGACCATCCCAACAAATTGTTACGGATATGACCTAAGTGAAGAGGCTTGTTAGTATTTGGGGAAGAGAACTCCACCATAATAGTCTTACCTGTAGAGGGAAGGTATCCGAACCTCTGATCTTCTACAATTTCTTTGAACACTCCCTTCCAGAAATCTTGTGAAAGTTTTATGTTCAAGAATCCCTTTACAACATTAAATGATTCTATTTCAGGAGTATTATCCAACAAATATTGGCCTACCTGTTCTCCTGTCATTTCAGGGGATTTCTTACTTACTTTTGAATAGGGAAACATTACTGCAGTAACATCTCCTTCAAATTCTTTTCTGGTTGCCTGAATCTGTAAAGGTAAATTTGCGGCAGAAGCCCCATAAAGGGCTTCCATCGCATCTTTAACTTTATCAGAAATAAATTTTTCCTGATTCATTATTTTAATCCTCTATTTTCAAGTAAAGCATCAATACCCGGCTCTTCGCCTCTAAAGTTGACATATAGTTTCATAGCATCATCTTCACCACCTCTTTCAAGAACTTCCTCTCTGAATTTGCGTGCAACCTCCTGGTTGAAGATATCGCCGGTCTCCTTGAATGCCTGATATGCATCTGCATCAAGTACCTCTGCCCAAATATAGCTATAATAACCTACTGTATATCCCCCTGCAAACACATGTCTAAAATATGTACTGCGATAACGGGGAGGAATCTGAGATATCAAACCTCTATCTCCCAAAACTTTAGATTCAAATGCATTTACTTCAATATCTTCAGGAATCTCATTCATTATATGATAATCCATATCCAAAAGGGATGCTGCAAGATACTCAGTAGTAGCAAAGCCCTGACCATATTTTCCTGAGTTGTCAAGTTTTGCAACCAATTCGGCAGGTATCACTTCATTGGTTTGATAATGAGTAGCATACACCTTCAACACTTCGGGTTCAAATGCCCAATGTTCCATAATCTGAGAAGGAAGTTCCACAAAGTCCCTTACAATCGAGGCATTGCCTTGATATCTTACATCCTGAAGAAGTGCCTGTAAAGCATGACCGAATTCATGGAAGAATGTCTCAGTCTCATCGGGGCTCAAAAGTGCAGGAGCATCACCTGTACCACGAGTGAAGTTACCCACGATAGTCACAAGTGGCGCAATTCTATTACCTTCGGCGTCACGATACTGCTCACGATAACCACTACACCATGCTCCACCGCGCTTAAATCCGGGACGGGCAAACATATCCATAAAAATCACTCCAAGATGACTTCCGTCTGCATCCTTACACTCAAATGCTTCTGCCTCAGGATGAGGAACGGGTACATTCTCAAGACGGGTAAATGTAATTCCATACAGTCTGTTTGCTACATAGAAAATACCATTACGGACATTCGAATATTGCAGATATGGTCTGACTTCATCTTCTGACAAATTGAATTTTGAAGCCTTTGATTTCTCAAAATAATATCTCCAGTCTCCAGGAGTCAATTCTCCTGTAATACCATCTTTTGCTGCAAGTTTCTTAATATCCTTATACTCTTGTTTGGCAACTTTCAAAGCAGGAGTCCACAGACGGTCGAGTAAATCATACACAGCTTCCGGAGTTTTTGCCATTCTCTCCTCAAGAACATATTGTGCATAATTGTCAAATCCCATTATCTGAGCTTTTCTGTCCCTTAGTTTTATCAGATCAATAACGATTTGCTTGTTGTCATTCTCATTATCGTTGTTTCCGACATTGAGATAAGCTTCGTTGAGTTTGATTCTCATATCGCGATTGTCTGCAGATTGAAGGAAAGGCATAAGACTCGGATTATCCAAACCGAACACCCACCATCCTTCCATTCCTTTCTCCTTGGCACGTGCAGCAGCAGCATCTATTTGTGCCTGACTTAGGCCTGCCAAATCTTTTTCATTATCAATCACAAGGTTATATTCACCTGTCTCCTTCAAAATATGTTGTTCGAACAAAAGTTCAAGTTCGGAGATTTTAGCATTGATCTGCTTGAGTTCTTCCTTGTCCTTCTCATTCAAAGTTGCTCCTGAACGCTCATAGTCTTTATATGTCTGGGTCAGAAGCCTCATCTGATCAGGTTCAAGTCCCAATGACTCCCTATTGTCATATACTGCCTTAACTCTATTGA
This sequence comes from Bacteroidales bacterium, assembly GCA_017501525.1. Taxonomy (GTDB): domain Bacteria; phylum Bacteroidota; class Bacteroidia; order Bacteroidales; family UBA932; genus Coprenecus. Next base: position 28,207 of record JAFVWT010000008.1, read on the forward strand.
AAAGAGCCTCATTCATAGATATTTCATTGAAATGGGCACTCACAATTGGAGACATCTCCATTTCAATTTCCATAAGTTCTGGAGTTGAATTAATTGAGGTTTCATTAGAGAATACAGCATATACTCTATTGAACAATCCACCTGCATTATCAAGTGCCACTATCGTGTTCTCGAATGTAGGTTCCTCAGGATTATTGATAATTACCTGAATTTCTTCATTATGTTCTTTCAATGCCTGCAAAATTGCCGGCTTGTAGTGCTCAGCTTTGATTTCCGAAAATGGAGCAATTCCGAAAGGGGTGTCCCATTGCTGAGTCAACGGATTCTCCTTCTGACTACATGAGGTCATCATAATTGACATCAATCCCAATACTGCAATAATATTTCTCTTCATATAATAAAATTTTAGATTAGCCCAAATAACTTTTCAACAATTTACTACGATTACTATGACGCAAACGTCTGATTGCCTTCTCCTTAATCTGCCTTACCCTCTCTCTTGTCAGACCAAATTTCTCCCCTATTTCTTCAAGTGTCATTTCAGGAGTTCCGATACCGAAGAAATCCTTGACTATATCACGTTCTCTCTCGGTCAAAGTAGAAAGAGCCCTTTCGATTTCCTTGTTCAAGGACTCATTTACCAAGCCCCTGTCCGCATTAGGAGAATCATTATTTACCAAGACATCGAGAAGGTTGTTATCTTCACCATCTACAAAAGGGGCATCTACTGAAACATGTCTGCCGGAAACCCTTAGTGTATCTGCGATTTTATCTCTCGGAATCTCCAGAATATCAGCAAGTTCATCTGGCGAAGGAAGTCTTTCGTTATCTTGCTCGAACTTTTGTAGAGCCTTGTTGATCTTGTTCAAAGAACCCACTTGATTAAGAGGCAACCTTACAATTCTGGATTGCTCTGCCAATGCCTGAAGAATCGATTGTCTGATCCACCATACAGCATAACTGATAAATTTGAAACCACGTGTCTCGTCAAACTTCTCTGCAGCCTTGATAAGTCCCAAGTTACCTTCATTAATAAGGTCAGGAAGACTCAAACCTTGATTCTGATACTGCTTTGCAACAGAGACCACAAATCTCAGATTGGCGCGAGTGAGTTTCTCCAATGCTTCTTGATCTCCTTTACGAATACGCTGAGCAAGTTCCACTTCTTCTTCAACACTGATAAGTTCTTCACGTCCGATTTCTTGAAGATACTTATCCAGAGAAGCACTTTCTCTGTTGGTAATCGATTTTGTAATTTTTAATTGTCTCATCAAATATTTGGATTTAGTATTATATTCCTATTCCATAATAATAAATGTTTCCATCAGGATATACCCCTTCGATCAGAATTGACCTTTCGGCTTTCTTTATCTGGTCGGAAACATCTGAGGGTGAGGCAACTCGAGAATTGTTTATATATGTTATTATAAAACCTTCCTTAATACCTGAATTCCTGATTTTGCCCTTCTCCACTTTCTCCACTTTCACACCCCATTTCAATCCTAACTCCTCCAGCTCACTTTTGGGTGCAGGAACCAGCAAAGCACCAAATAGATTTACATTCCCCTGCATGTTATATGCATTCATCTGCTGTGTTTCCTTAGCTATAAGGGTAACTTGAAAACTCATTGGCTTGTCTTCCCGAAGAATATCTACGGTAATTTTGTCCCCCGGACGATACCTTGTAATAATCTCCTGTACAGACGAACCATTCTTCACTTCAGTACCACTGATAGCCAGGATAACATCACCCTTCTTCAATCCCGCAATCTCTGCGGCACTTCCTGTTGCTACCTCAGAAATATATACGCCGCGATGAGTGGAAAGTTTCATTTTATTTTTAAAATCTTCAGAATTATTTTGCATTGTAATCCCTAAAACTGCCCTTTGAACACCGCCATAATCCTTGAAATCCTCTACGATTTTCTTTACAATGTTTACAGGAACTGCAAAAGAGTATCCCGAATAAGATCCTGTTTCTGAGTAGATAGCTGTATTTATTCCTACCAACTCTCCTTTGATGTTCACCAAAGCACCCCCACTATTTCCTGGATTGACTGCAGCATCTGTCTGAATAAAAGATTCTATTTTAAACTCCTGCTTGTAACTTGGCATTTGTCTTCCTTTTGCACTTACAATACCGGCTGTAATCGTAGAAGTAAGACCATAAGGGCTACCGATAGCCAAGACCCACTCACCCAGTCTCAAATTATCAGAATCTCCATAACCAATTGTCGGAAGATTTTTAGCATCAATTTTCAACAAAGCAATATCTGTTGCAGGGTCAGTCCCTACCAATTCCGCCTTATACACTTTATTGTCCTCAATGGTAACTTCTATCTCTGTTGCCCCCGATATTACATGGTTATTTGTCACAATATACCCGTCATCTGTCACAATGACACCCGATCCGGTGCCAACCTGCTCACGAGGGAGGGAACCCCCGAATCCGAAAAAGTAATCAAAGATGGAACTCGGTACATCCTGACGGGATGAACTTTTGACTACTTTCACAAAAACCACTGCTTTGACACACTCTTCTGCTGCGTAGGTAAAATCAGGATATTCAGATGAAATACTCACATTACGAAGATTAGCAGAGGAGACCTGAGACTCTTCTGACCGGCTATAAACCTGTTCAATATCAACAGGATGAATAATCTTGTGCAAAATTAAAGATATGCCACCTCCAGCTATTAGGGAAAGTACCACCAACCAAAATTTTTTCATATCTAATACCTTTTATACAAATTTGTAAAATTTTTCTCAATACCCGTCAAATAACTCAAATTATATGCCAAATTTTACTATATTTGTATTCTTAAAATTTGAGCAAAATGAAGTTTATAGTATCAAGTTCAGAACTTTTACATGGCCTGTTAGCGGGTCTTAAAGTAATTACTAAAACCACTACCCCAATATTAGACAACTTCCTATTTGAATTAAAGGGAGATACTTTGGAAGTAACAGCATCCGATTCTGAGACTATTCTCAAGACATCAATACACATTGACAATGTAATTGAAGAGGGTTCCATTGCAGTACCCGCAAAGATTCTGACAGACTCTCTGAAAGAGTTTCCGGAAATGCCAATTGAGATAAAGACAATGGAGGACAATACCACTATTGAAATAAGTTGGTCAAGCGGTGTGCAAAGAATACCTTATTTTGATGCTACCCTATACCCTGCATTACCATTGCTCAATGATATAACAGCTACAGTAAATATTCCGGCCGATTCATTATGTAAAGGTATCGGACATACCATTTACGCAACAGCAGACGATGTTCTTCGCCCTGTAATGAATGGCATTCTTTTCGACATGGAGAATACAGGAACATCACTTGTCGCATCAGATTCACATAAGTTGGTATGCTTCACCCATACTGATATCTGTTCTGAAGAAAAATGTTCATTCATTCTTCCAAAGAAACCTGCCTCGATTCTCCGTAATATGCTTCCAAAATCTGACGACCTTGTAAAAGTGACATTTGATGGCAAGAACGCATATTTTGAGTTTAACGATAATATCCTTATCGGCAGATTAGTAGATGGTTCATACCCTGCTTATAACACAGTTATCCCCAAGAACAATCCCAACAAGATGTATATCAATCGTCTGGATTTGTTCAATGCTGTGAAACGTGTTTCGGTATGCTCTAACCAGGCTACATCAAGCATGAAATTCTCACTCACCTTCAACAGTCTTACTATCTCTGCCCAAGATATAGGATTTGCAATTTCGGCAAATGAGACTATTGCCTGCCAATATGACGGAAATCCTATGGACATCGGATTCAAAGCTCCTTATCTTATAGAGATTTTATCAAATCTGCCGTACGACGAGATTTGCTTTGAATTGGCAGACCCGGCAAGAGCTGCGTTAATCGTATCTGCAGGTGAGACAGACCCCAAAGAGAATATCCGTTCACTCCTGATGCCTATCCGCATTACCAACTAACAATTAAGCATGGAACTGAACCTTAAAAATCCAATTATATTCTTCGATATTGAGAGTACCGGGCTGAATATTGCCAAAGACAGGATTGTTGAAATTTCATTGGTCAAAATTCATATTGACAACACTATGGAGATCAAGACCAGAAGACTTAATCCCACAATCCCAATTTCAAATGAAGCATATCTGGTTCATGGCATTAGTGACGACGATGTCAAAAATGAACCTACATTCGCTCAGATTGCCAAATCGTTGGCAAAATGGATGGAAGGATGTGATATTGCCGGATATAACTCCAACAAATTTGACATACCGTTACTTAGCGAAGAGTTTCTGAGAGCCGGGGTTGATTTTGACTTTAGGAAAAGAAAATTAGTAGATGTGCAGAACATCTTTCACAAGATGGAGCAACGGACACTCAAGGCTGCTTACAAATTCTACTGCAATAAAGAACTTGAAAATTCACATTCCGCAGAAGCTGACACATTGGGCACCTATGAAATCCTTAAAGCACAGCTGGACAGGTACCCCGAATTACAAAACGATGTAAAGTTTCTTGCAGATTTTTCATCAAAAAGCAAATTTGCCGACTACGCCGGACGAATCATATACAACGAAAAGGATATTCCTGTATTCAATTTTGGAAAACATAAAGGAAGGCCTGTCACAGAGGTACTTAAGGAAGAGCCAAGTTACTACAACTGGATAATCAACGGAGACTTTACCCTTGACACCAAAAAGGTATTGACCAATATTAAACTATCAATGAAATAGTGAATATCCTGATTGCCCCATACAACAAAAACAACCACTACTTCCGTTCTGACTCCACATTGATACGGACAGTACCGGAATTTTATATCCCCGATTTTGTTGACTCAATATCTGTCACACCGATATTGGTTTTCAGGGTAGATCTTCCCGGCAAGATGATTGAAAAAAGATTTGCCCACAGATATCTCGGAAAATTCATGTATGGATTGATACTGACCCCTAAAATGGATAAGTCGATTCCGCCGGATTTTTGTGAATACTTGGAGCAATCACTTGACTACTCGACCGTTATACCCTCCATTATGACTGATAAAGAGCAACTTGAGACATTCTTGAGCGAAAGCAACCCATTCATAATGGAGATAAATGGTCACGAGAAATTCAGATGCACAAAAAACATTTCATTAGAAAAGGTATATGAGAAATTCTCTGCGATGAGCCGGTTCTGTTCAGTAAGGACCGGTGACTACATCGCATTTGAACTGACATCTCCTATTCAGGCAAATCCACAGCAACACATAATTGCCCGCACAAACACACCTACTGAGGAAATCAAAATAGATATCACATTGCTATAGCAGCACTGTATCCTGCCAATGCTCCTGTAGAGAATGCAATTTGAAGATTGTAACCGCCTGTATCTCCATCCAAGTCCAATATTTCACCTGCAAAATACAAACCCGGTACAATTTTAGACTCCAATGTCTTTCGTGACACTTCCCCCAGATCCACTCCCCCTGCTGTAACCACACAACGTTCATAGCCGACATAACCCTTTATATCAAATTTCCAATTTTTAAGTTTTATAGGCAAATTGGAAATGGAGATATCGGGATTCATAGCAATGAAAGGATCAACCACTTGACGTGGCATCAACTTTTGGAGATATTTTTTCAAATCGACCTTCTTTCCTCCTAAGGTATCACGAGTAATTCTATCTTTGAGTTGGGAAATGGTTAGTCCTGGTTTTAAATCTATCACCAATCCTACCTTACTACCTTTAAGAAGAGCCTTCACAGCCTTTCTGCTAACTCTGAAACCTAATGCTCCCTCTATACCACCTGAGGTAAAACTCAATTCACCTTGTTCACTCTGAACCACATTCCCCTCTATAACAAGATTGAGCGCCACATTCTTTAATGTAACTCCTACAAGAAAAAAATTATAAGGAGAAGGTTTGAGTGCCGTAAGACTTGGGGTAGTCTCTACAATATTGTGGCGAAAAGACTTGGCAATCCTGTAACCGTCTCCTGACGAACCTGTCGCAGGATATGACAATCCCCCAGTACACAAGATCAGCTTATCAGAGAAATAGGGTTCACATTTGATAAGACCGGAATCATTCATGACATTTGCCACGAATGTTCCTCCCTCTACCAAATCTACACTCATTACCTCAGAATTGGGCAACAAATCTATATTTGGCATCTTTTTGAGTTCATTCAGTAGGGTATCTCTGACATCAGCACTCTTTTGAGAGGCAGGAAAAATCCTCTCACCCCTCTGAACCTCAATCTCCAGACCTGCCGCTTCAAGAAATTTTACAAGGGCCTCATTCGAAAAATGATAGAAAGAATTCTTAAAAAAACCAGAATCGGGATGAATGTGCAACTTAAACTCTTCCCAAGATCTATTATTTGTAATATTACAGCGTCCCTTTCCGGTGAGTAATATTTTCTTGCCACACGACTCCTTCTTCTCCAGAAGAGCAACCTTCTTACCTTCTTTTGCTGCAAAATAGGCTGCCATCATACCTGCAGGGCCACCTCCTACTACAATAATTTCATACTTATTCATCTCTCCAATAATATTTTTTTTATCTTTGCAACACTTTTTTTAAGCCTCTTTAGCTCAGTTGGTAGAGCAGCTCATTCGTAATGAGCAGGTCGCAGGTTCAAGTCCTGTAAGAGGCTCTTGTTATTGAGTAACCTTCAGTGACTCGACATAATGGTGAATCTTTTCCATCTCACGAGGGATTCTGATTCTCTGGGGGCAAGAAGAAACACACTCTCCACATTTGATACAATGGTCTGCCTGACGCAATTTGGGAACACTTCTGTCATATCCTATCAAAAATGCCCTCCGCGCCTTCTTGTAATTGTCATCAGATGTATCTGATATAATATTCCCCTCATTCACACATTTGTTATAGTGTAAAAATATAGCGGGGATATCAAGGCCATAAGGACAAGGCATACAATATTTGCAATCAACACAGGGGATAATTGGATGTTTGGACAATATATCGGAAATACCTGCCAAATATTTCATATCATCTTCCGTCAATGGTTCTAAAGGCGAGAATGTCCTAAGATTGTCTTGTAAATGTTCCATATATGTCATTCCGCTTAGTGCGCATAATACACCCGGATATGAACCCACAAAACGGAATGCCCAAGAAGCTATACTCCTGCCCGGAGTCCTTGACACAAAATGTTCTGCCACATGAGATGGAACATTTGCCAATCGTCCACCCAACAGCGGTTCCATTATCACCACAGGAATACCTCTTTTGCTCAACTCTCCATATAGATACTCAGCATTGGTATTTGAAGGATTTATAGTCTTGGCATGTTTCCAATCCAAGTAATTCATCTGGATCTGGACAAAATCCCATTTTACCTCACCGTGCAATGATAGCAAATAATCAAATACTGCCACATCCCCATGATACGAAAATCCAAGATTTCTGATTTTACCTTTCTTTCTCTCCTTCAATAGAAAATCGAGAAGGCCATTATCAAAAAACCTTTGTTGCAAAGTCTCCAACCCTTTTCCTCCACCTACAGAGTGCAACAAATAATAATCAATATAATCGGTTTGAAGAGCTTCAAAAGAACGGTTGTACATCTTCAATGCTGCCTGAAAAGAAAAATCTCTTGTGTTTGACATCTTTGTAGCAATGAAGTATGTATTGCGAGGATGCCGTTTCAAGGCTATCCCTGTAGCAGTCTCAGACCACCCCTGACAATAGACAGGTGCAGTATCGAAATAATTGACACCATGTGCCAATGCGTAATCAATGAGTTTATTGACCTGTTCTTGATCCACAACACTTTTCCCGGGTTCGGGATTTTCCAACAACGGCCATCGCATACAGCCATAACCTAAAATTGACACCTTGTCCCCCGTTGATGGGTTAATTCTGTATGTCATATTTCCCAGACTCTCCTCTGAGAAAGGTTCAACAACACTTAATGTATTTTCCTTTTTGTCTTTACATGAAGGGAGCAGAGCCGCAGCTGAGCCTATTCCCAAAATTTTCAAAAAATCTCTACGACCTATTTCCTGATTTTTAATTTTTGCCATAACTGCCTCCCTTATTTTACAATATGAACATCGTTTCCTTCTACATAAATTGCTGAGAATGGACGAGCCGGACACAAATACTCACAAGCTCCACAACCAATACATTTTTCTTGATCTACCACAGGCCTTTTCAGACCCTGAGTTGCTCCTTCAATCTGAACCATAGAGATAGCCCCTACAGGACAACGATTTGCACACAATCCACAACTTACCCCATCTGCCACCGGCAAACAATTCTTCTCTACCCAAACTGCATGTCCGATATGTGTTGAAACCTTATCTTCGACAGCCAAAGGGGTTATTGCCCCAGTCGGACACACCTGAGAACATTTGTTACACTCGGGACGACAGAAACCCTTTTCGTAAGAAGATTCGGGTTGCATAAAACGTTCAAGAGAATCTGATGGTCTAAGAACATCATTTGGACAAGCTGACACACACAACTGACAGGCAGTGCAATGATCAGAAAGGTTTTTAATACTTTTAGCACCCGGAGGAACAATTGAAATCTTCCTTTCAGGGGCAATCTTGTCCTCAATTGCAGCAAGTCCTCCATCTACCTTATTCTGAGCATTTAACGCCACAGATCCAGCCATTAGGGAAGAAACAGCAAGAAACTCTCTTCTCGAGAGTCCATCCTGGGATTTGAGAGGTTGCGTTTTTTTGCCAAAAGCAAACTTATACTCCAATGCTCCAAACTTGCAACTTTCTATACAGTCAAAGCATACCACACATCTTGAATAATCTATCTTACCACTTTCCACATCAATACAAGATGACTTACACCTTTTTGCGCACATATGACATGAGGTACATTTACTGATGTCGAGTACAGGACGGAAAAGAGCAACTTTTGAGACAAGTCCTAAAAGAGTACCGACAGGACATATTGAGTTACAATAAATTCTACCCTTTCTTCCAGCCAATACAAATAACAATACTATTGTCACAAGTGCCACAATAAGAGTTGTAACCCCCTTGAAAATCACCTCACTTCTATAGAAAGCATAACTATCCAATCTCTCTGCCAGATAAGCGAGAGCATTGTTACCCCACTGGTATAGTGGAGCAAACAGAGCATTTGCCATTCTTCCGAAAGAACTGTATGGTTCAATCAATGTATAGACAGCAGGGATTCCGGCTATCAATGTCACCACAAACAACAATAGAAAAGAATACCTCAACCATTTGAGCTCCTTCATATATTTAAAAGCCGGTCTATGACCTCTTATCTTAGAACCTACTCGGGAAATAATGTCCTGAAACACCCCGAGAGGGCACACAATAGAGCAATAGACCCTACCAAAAAGAAATGTAAGCAGCAACAACAGTACCACCACTACAAGATTGACTGCCAGAATCGCCGGCACCAACTGAATTTTTGCAATCCATCCAAAATATGTGGCAAAGAAACCGGTAAAATCTAAAAAAAGCATCAGGCACAATAAAAATAGTACAGATGCCATAACGACTCTAATTTTCCTTAACATAACTCTGTTTTTATCTAAAGGGATAATCTATAAATTTCACATTATAACTATTTTTCTCACTCTCCCATCTTCTAGTTTATATTGTTCTCCACTTTCAGGACACACTGCAATTGAATCTTCTCCAAATTCCAGTCTATGACCATACTCACTCATCCAACCTATCTGAACTGCAGGATTTCCCACCAATAAAGCATAAGGAGGAACATCTTTAGTAACAACTGCACCAGCCCCTATAAAAGCATATTCTCCAATATCATTTCCACACACTATCGTGGCATTGGCCCCAATGGTAGCACCTTTTCCAACAACAGTCCTGAGATATTTTCCTCTACGATTGACCGCACTACGTGGATTAATCACATTTGTAAATACACAGGATGGTCCCAGAAATACATCATCTTGACAAATTACCCCTGTATACACTGAGACATTATTCTGAACTTTGACATTGTTGCCTAAAACCACCTCTGGAGAAATAACTACATTCTGGCCGATATTGCATCCACAGCCAATCACAGCACCACTCATTATATGGGAAAAATGCCATATTTTAGTCCCTTCCCCTATTGATGCCCCGTCATCTATACATGCAGAATGATGGGCAAAATATTTTTTGCTAATTTCTTCCATAAAATTCAATGATAGACTCAACTATATATTCCTGAACAGATTCTGAAAGTTCGGTATGCATAGGTAAAGAGAGCACCTGCTCTGAAAGTTTCCTGGAATTTTCCAATGAGACATTGCAATATGCAACCCCTTTGAAAGCCTCCTGCATGTCCAACGGAATGGGATAATATACCATCGTAGGAATCCCCTTCTGTGCAAGATACTCCTTCAATTCATTGCGGCTTCCGTCACACACTCTAATCGTATATTGATGATACACTGCCCTTGTATATTCCTTTTCTGCGGGAAGTACAATCTCATTGATCGAAGAGAGTCTGCAAGAGTAATAATTTGCTGCCTTACGCCGACTGGCGGTATATTGATCCAAATATTTGAGTTTGACATTCAAAATTGCAGCTTGAATAGAATCAAGTCTGGAATTGCATCCAACTATAGAATGGGTATATTTTACCGACTGACCATGATTTGCTATCATTTTCAACTTCTGTGCAAGTTCCAGATTATTTGTAAACATTGCCCCGCCATCCCCATAACATCCCAGATTTTTTGAAGGGAAAAAGGAGGTTGTGCCAACATCCCCCATCGTACCACATTTACATACCCTTCCATCGCTGAAAATATAATCGGCCCCTAAAGCCTGAGCATTGTCCTCTATCACATATAGCCCCCTCTGCTTCGCAAACTCGAGAATCGGTTCCATATCGCAAGAATGGCCGTACAAATGGACAGGTATAATTGCTTTAGTCTTTTCAGTGCAACTTGCCTTGAGAGAATCAATACTGATATTGAAAGTTTCGGGATCGACATCCACCATTACAGGTGTAAGTCCCAGGAGTGCTATCACTTCTGCAGAAGCCACATAGGTAAATGCAGGAACCAACACATGATCCCCCCTTTCAAGTCCCAAAGCCATCAGAGCTATCTGCAACGCATCTGTGCCGTTAGCGCACGGGACAACATATCCGGTACCTGTAAAGCGCTGTAAGTTTTGAGTAAATTCAGTTACAATAGGACCATTGATGAAAGAAGTGGAAGATATTACTGATGAAATTGCGTCATCTATCTCTTCCTTAATTCTTTCATACTGACCCTTAAGGTCCACCATTACGATCTTTTCCCGAAACATTTTATTTCAATTTTAGGGATAATATTCAAATTCACTACAAAAGTTCACTATGAATTCAAAGTCAGCGACACTACCATCCGAAAGGGTGGTCCGCCAATGGAAGCTTAGCTAAAGGATGGTAATCCCCCTTCAATCCTATAGGGGTAGAATTTCTGATTTGACTGACAATTTCGATACAATTTCTGGCCTCACTGATCCTAAATCCTTCTCCTGCAAGAATCTTCTGATAACTTCGAGTGTGCAGTTCTGTAAAGCCTTCGCTGAATTCAAATTCATCCCCATCTATCATAATTGTCCTATATGTCCTTTTCTCTCCCTGGACAGCATTTTCGGGAAGATTATCACTATTGATGCTCAAGAAATAACGAACACGAGCCTTTTTCAGTCCAAGATATCCTGCCACCCTGTCGTGACTCATTACATGAACAATATTCTCTTGCACAGGACCAAAAATCCATTGCAACATATCATAGAAATGGACACCGATATTTGTCGCTACCCCTCCACTTTTATGGACATCCCCTTTCCAGGAAGCATAGTACCAGTTTCCTCGCGAAGTGATATATGTCAAATCCACATCATAGACCTTGTCTGCAGGCCCATGATCTATCTTTTCCTTTAATGCAACGATAGAGTCATGAAGGCGAAGTTGAAGAATATTATATGCCTTGTGCCCCGTCTGCTCCTCAATCTTAAGGAGAGCATCGACATTATGAGGGTTGAGAACCAATGGTTTTTCACAGATCACATCAGCACCCATTCTAAGACCATATCTGATATGGGCATCGTGCAAATAGTTGGGTGTACAGACACTCAACCACTCCACTTTGGAATCGGTGCCGTTTAATTTTGAACAATGACGGTCAAAAAGTTCCTGCTCGGTAAAGAAAGCAGCTTCAGGGAAATAGCTATCCATAATTCCTACACTGTCAAACTTGTCATAAGCAGCTACCAATCTATTTCCGGTATCTTTAATCGCCCTGAGATGACGAGGTGCTATATATCCCCCAACACCAATTAACGCAAAATTCCTTGACATAATCATTTATTTCTACACCAGCAATATGCAAACATACTACAAAAGCGAGTGAAAAGCAAAGCATCGCTTTGATTTTTACAACGAGCGCAGTAGTATCTCTACCCCGAAAGGGGTAAACTAACTACAAAAGCGAGTGAAAAGCAAAGCATCGCTTTGATTTTTACAACGAGCGTAGTAGTATCTCTACCCCGAAAGGGGTAAACTGACTACAAAAGCGAGTGAAAAGCAAAGCATCGCTTTGATTTTTACAACGAGCGCAGTAGTATCTCTACCCCGAAAGGGGTAAACTGACTACAAAAGCGAGTGAAAAGCAAAGCATCGCTTTGATTTTTGCTTCCCATAAAAACAAAACTGCTGCCTTAAACAAAAAAATCCCCCTCTAAAATAGAAGGGGACTAATTTCTGTTTAAACTATTATACTACTCAGGTTTTGAAGTATCAATATCAGCATAAGTATGCTTACATGATGTCAAAGCCTGATTAAATATATTTTCACTTTGAATAGCATCAGGATTGTATGCAACAGGACCGGTAATACATCCATTAGGACATGTCATAATTTCAAGGAATGTTGCAGGAGCTTTGCGTTTCTTTGCATAAGCCTTCAACAATGCTATATTTTTCTTCTCAAGATTAGAAATCTTCACAATATCAACACCTTGAGCTCTGTCTTTCAAATAAGCGACAACTGCTTCAGAGACACCGCCACTCTTACCGAAACCATGAGCTTCTTTTACAGAGTTGAATGCCAAGCGGTAAGGAGTCGCATCTTCAACAGATATACCCAGACCTTGCAATACTGCATTTAATTCTTCGAAAGTCATGATATAATCCACATTAGGATCATCCTTCGCTTCTTTACGTTTACCTACGCAAGGACCTATGAAGACTACCTTACAATTAGGATCTTTCTCTTTCAACATTTTAGCTGTATAGTACATTGGAGATCCGGTATCAGAAACGAACTCAGCCATTTCAGGGATATGTTTCTTAACCAATTGCACGTATGAAGGACAACATGAAGTAGTCATGAAAGGCTGACCTTCTTTAACTTTATGCAACAACTCTTCAGCCTCATGTTGAGTAGTTTCCATCGCTCCTTGAGCTACCTCAACCACTGAGTCAAAGCCCATTTGTTTGATTGCGCCATAAACTTTTTCAATAGGTGCCTTATATTGTGCCAACACCGAAGGTGCGGGAATTGCAATGACTTTTTCGCCTCTTCTGATAGATTCAAGGATATCAAAAACTTGTGAAATCTCGAAAATTGCACCAAAAGGACAAGCCTGCATACATCTTCCGCAATAGATACATTTTGATTCATCAATATGCTCTACACCATATTCATCTTTTGAAATAGCTCCAACGGGACAAACCTCTTCACATGGAATAGGAATATATACGATTGCATGGTAAGGGCAACCTTTTTGACAAAGACCGCAGTTTATACATTTATCGTGATCAATTTTAGCCTGACCTCTGTTGTCAAAATAAACGGCATCCTTAGGACAGTTCATATAACAGCTACGCGCCACACAACCTTTACACAAAGAGGTAATTTCGTATTTTATCGAGACGCAAGAAGAACAAGCCTCATCAATAACGCAAAGAATATTATCCTTATCAGAACTGCGACGGTCAATAGCCTTTTGGGCATAATATGAAAGAGGTGTCAATTCATTGACCTCATCGGCCATATCACAACCTAAAAGGGGAAGTGCCTTGTATTTCCACACTGCACGTTCCTTATGAATACAACATCTTCCTAAAACTTTAGATCTCTTGGGACTGAGCTGGATAGGCAACATATCGACATCTTCTACAAGTTTGCCATCTTTCCATAATCCTACAAGTTTAGCAAGCAACTTGTAGCGCACAATCATCGTGTTGGTAGTTAAAGCCATAAATCAGTAGTGTTAATTTTTAGTAATATTATACAAATGTAAGACTTCCTCTCCAATTTTCAAAAAGAATTAAGAGATACTATTTCAAAGATTTGAAAAAATATGCGGACATTCATTTCACTATCTCAAAGATGTTAGCTATATTTGTCGGAAAAGAAGTAACAAAGGGAAGTTTTATAAAAAAATTTGCGAAGACTTAAAGTGTTGAAATTAAATCTTTAAAACGTGGATTTTATAGAAGTTCCCTATAATAAAAAAAGAATAACATTTAAATCGGGGAATTTTCACAAGTCCCCTAAAATTTACGATTATGAGTACAGATTTCACTCGTGTAGAAAAAATATTCGCAGGGGAGACATCTCATAGATTCCCTACCAATATTCCTTACATCACAGTCGGCAATTTCCCTCTATTGGGTAAATTTACTGCTGTAAGATTTCTTGAGTGGGTTGGAGAGAATCCCGAAGGAGTAATAAGTCTCCCCACAGGTAAGACATCAGGACATTTTATCCAATGGGTAAAAAGAATTTTAGACCAATGGGATACTCCGGAAGGAAGAGAGATGCGTACCGAATGTGGCCTTATTCTTACAGAGAAGCCCCATCTGGACAAGCTCCATTTCGTTCAAATAGATGAATTCTACCCTATTGATCCAGGACAGCACAACAGTTTCTACAATTACGTCCAAAATTACTATATAGAAGGATTTGGTCTCGATCCCAATAAAGGATTATATATCAACAGCAATGAAATTCCATTAGCCGACGGTATGAGTTACAATGAAGTGTTTGCTGACGGATTTATTGACTTAGGGCTCAGGTACAGAGAACCCAAGACCAAATTGGAAGAGTTGCAGCAACGCTCCATCTTTATGATTGACAATTGGTGTGCCCGATATGAGGAAAATATCAGAAATCTAGGAGGCATAGGGTTCTTCCTCGGAGGAATCGGTCCGGACGGTCATATAGCATTCAACACTAAAGGCAGCGATCCTCACTCTACAACGAGACTTACTTACACTAATTTTGAGACACAGGCAGCAGCAGCAGGAGACCTCGGAGGTATAGAAATATCTCGCCGCAAACCGGTAATCACAATAGGTCTTGACACCATAACATTCAACCCTAATGCGACAGCCATCATTTTTGCTGCAGGGGAAGAGATAGCTCCTGTTATTGCCGATGCTCTGGAAAAAGAGCCTTGCAACCTCTACCCCGCTTCTGTACTGTCAAAACTTCCCAACGCAAGATTTTACCTTACTACAGGAGCCGCATCTGGACTTAAAGAGTCTATATATGACTACTACACAGCCACTCCTTGGAATCAGGAGAAGACTGACAGAGCAGTTATCGATTGTCTTTACAATATCAACAAATACAGCGACAAGGTCACTCTTGAGGACCTTCGCAATGACCCATACTGTAAATTGATTCCCAACCTCAACGAAAACACTGTCAATGAAGTAATAGAATCAATAAACAATAAAATTGCAAAAGGGACATCTCCCTGGAGCAATGAGGTCTTCTATCACACAGGCCCTCACCACGATGACATTATGCTCGGATTGTTGCCTCATATCCATAGGATTTCAAGAAATGAGACCAATACTTCCCATTTTGCGGTAATGACATCAGGGTTCAATGCAGTAACCAACACATTCCTTGTAAAAGCACTTGAGGATACACTCAACTTCATCAATCTTGACAAAATAGAGATGTTGCACTACCCCGACCTTTACGAAAAGGATATAAAATCAAACGGGACAAAGACTGCTATCACTACCTTATAAATGTAGCCTCAGGCAACGCCAATGAACGCAAGAGAGGTTTTGCCCACAGACTTATCAGAGACTTCATAGAAATCTGGGGTATCACCAACACTCCTGAGCTGAAAAATAAAATATCAGAAGTAATTGAGCAAACCCGCAACAGCTATGATGGAGAAAAAATGTCTCCCGAAATCCGCACACTGAAAGGGATGATAAGAGAATTTGAGGAGGAACTCGTATGGGGATTCTTCGGCATCAAGGAGTCAAATATCCATCACCTAAGGTTAGGTTTCTACACAGGTGACATATTTACCGAAAAACCAAATCTTGAACGGGATGTCATGCCCATTTTGGAGCAATTCAGAAAGATCAAGCCTACCGTTATCAGCCTTGCATTCGATCCGGAGGGAAGTGGTCCTGACACCCATTATAAAGTACTACAGGCCATAGCCGAAGCTGTACGCCAATGGGGAAATGAAACAGATATCTCCAATATAAAGATATGGGGTTACAGAAATGTATGGTACAAATTCCACCCGGCAGAGGCCACACATATCGTACCTGTATCACTAAATGCAATGGGAGTTTTCAGCAACGCTTTTGAAAATTGTTACCTATCACAAGTGGATGCCTCATTCCCAAGCCATAAGTTTGATGGAAAATTCAGTGACTATGCCAAAAAGATATGGGTTGACCAATTGGCACACACAGGAAATCTGCTTGGAAAACCATATTTCTACCAGAACGAAAGTCCAAGACTAAGAACCACACATGGTTTATTGTTCTTCAAAGAGATGACAGCAGAAGAATTCCTCAAATCCGCACTCGAATTGCAAAAATCCATCGGAGGCAAAAAATAGCAAAAACTTCGGTACAACTATAAGCAACAATGGGGATGACTAAAACGTAAATTAGTCATCCCCGTTTTGTTAGGAGGTTGAATTGCACAACTAAATTCTTTTATAGAACATCCTCTAATTATTGGTTTGTATGAAGGTTTTCTTGACCCTCATGGGGATAGAATCTTTTCTCACAAAACATACACCCACCTTGAAACTCCACATTTGCGCGGCCAAAATCTTACATATACAAGTAAAAATCTTTTACAAACTCAGTATATTGAGGAGTATAGCCATTGTCACAATTAATTGTCAAATATGTCTCCTCTGGAGAGTCATTCTGAGAAAATGAAAGTTCTGCTATTATTCTGAATGGTGTTTTATGGGCGACACTTCTTATTCTTACAATTCTAAATAGATGTAAGCCTATAGCATTGGCATACCTGAGAAGTTCCTTTTCTTCAGATGATGGTAATATCAACGACAACCGCCCTCCCGGAGAAAGAAATTTTGACGAAAAATCAACTATTTCACGATAAGAGAGTCCCATATCGCTGTTCCTGGCTGTAGCCCGACGAGAATCTGGAGAGTGCAGGGAAAGGTCAAAATAGGGAGGATTGGAGAAAATAACATCATAGAACCTATCAGAATTCAGCCGGGGGAGAGGTTGAGTTTGTCCTTGGAAAGCAATTCTCTTCGACGAATCGGACTCCAATGATTTGGAATAATCTTCCAATGAAGAGTGTATTGAGTTGAGATGCTCCTTCCAGATGGAAGCTGAAAAATTTTCTGAGGCTTCCAAAGCTGTGCCTGAATCAATATCAATAGCATCGATACTATAAGACGGTCTATCATAGCTCTTTACATATTCCGAAGTATCAATTCTTCCCGAAGAATGAAGCAGTGAAGATATCCTTTGAGCTACCATCAGAGCAATTATTCCTGTGCCTGTTCCAATATCCAAAAGATTATTATCATTCTCAGAAAGTGTCATCACAGCACCCAATAAGACTGCATCAGTATTGACTTTCATCGCACTGACATCATCCCTTACTGAAAATTGCTTGAATCTGAAAATTCCCATAAGATAGATACAGACTATCTCTTTGAATACATTTGCGAGTAGTACTTCTCATATTCTCCAGAAGTAACTCTATCCATCCACTCTTGATTATCCAGATACCAGCGGACAGTCTTTTCTATCCCTTGTTCAAATTGTAAAGAAGGACTCCAACCCAACTCCTTATAAATTTTGGTAGCATCTATTGCATAACGCAAGTCGTGCCCTGCCCTATCTGAAACATAAGTAATAAGATGATTACTATACCCTTCCGGATGACCCAAAAATCTGTCTACTGTTTTTATCAGTACCTTTATCAGGTCTATATTTTTCCACTCATTAAAACCGCCTATATTATATGTCTGAGATACTTTACCCTTATGGAATATCAAATCAATTGCTGCGACATGATCTTCCACATACAACCAATCCCTGACATTTTCGCCTTTTCCATATACAGGTAGCGGTTTTCCATTTCGTATATTGTTGATAAACAAGGGTATTAATTTTTCAGGGAATTGATACGGGCCATAATTATTGGAACAATTGGAAATAACTACAGGAAGTGCATAAGTATCGTGAAAGGCTCTGACGAAATGGTCACTGGAAGCCTTGGATGCACTATATGGAGAATGTGGAGAATATTTGGTTTGCTCTGTAAAGAATAATTCACCATAGGGTCCTTTACCGAATTGATCACCCTTGGGTTTTGTCATTTCCAAAGCTCCATACACCTCGTCTGTAGAGACGTGATAAAACAATTTTCCTTTATATCCCTCCTCTGACTGACTCCAGTACTCTTTGGCAACCTGCAGAAGCGAAAGAGTTCCTATAACATTTGTCTTGGCAAATACAAGAGGATCTGAAATGGAGCGGTCGACATGACTCTCAGCTGCCAGATGGATAATTCCGTCTATAGAGAAATCCCTGACTATTTGGGCAATTCTCTTCAAATCACATATATCAGCCTTCTCGAAAAAATAATTAGGTGCATCCTCTATATCCTTAAGATTTTCCAGATTACCTGCATAAGTCAAAGCATCGACATTAACTATACGATATTGGGGATACTTCTTGACAAACAAACGGACAAGATGGCTCCCAATAAAGCCACATCCACCGGTAATCATTATATTTCTTTGTATCATAGCTGCACACTATTGAAATAGATTCAACAAATATTGACCATACTGATTCTTGCTCATAGGAGTTGCCAGTTCTATGAGTTTATCAACAGTAATCCAACCGTTCTTGAAGGCAATTTCCTCAAGACAGGCAATTTTCAAGCCTTGTCTTTTTTCAATCACTTCCACAAATGTAGAAGCTTCTGCAAGAGCATCATGTGTCCCTGTATCGAGCCATGCAAATCCCCTGCCCAAAATCTCAAGCGTCAATTCTCCGGACTCCAAAAAGGCTTGATTTACAGATGTTATTTCCAATTCTCCCCGAGCAGACGGAGTTATATTTTCGGCAATATCCACAACCCTATTAGGATAAAAATACAATCCTGTCACCGCATAATTCGATTTAGGCTGTTCCGGCTTTTCCTCAATACTCAGGACATTTCCCAATGAGTCGATCTCTGCAACGCCATATCTTTGGGGGTCACTTACATAATAACCAAAAACAGTAGCCTTAGACTCATTCTGAGCTTTTCTAACGGCATTTGCCAACATCGGGGTAAAATGGCTTCCGTAAAAAATATTGTCTCCCAAAACCAGACAAACACTATCCTCTCCTATAAATTCTTTTCCAATTATAAACGCCTGCGCAAGGCCATCAGGGGAAGGCTGCACAGCATATTCAAATCTTACTCCATAATCTGATCCATCTCCAAGAAGTCTTCTGAATCCCGGTAAATCATCTGGTGTGGAAATTATCAATATTTCTCTTATTCCCGCCAACATCAATACCGATATAGGATAATAGACCATCGGTTTATCATAAATTGGAAGCAATTGCTTACTTACTCCTTTAGTTATAGGATAAAGACGTGTACCGGAGCCTCCGGCCAGAACAATACCTTTCATATTTCTAACCTTTTAATCTCTTCCAAAGACATCTCTGGTATAAACCTTATCAGAGACATCGTCCAAGAGTGAATCATATCTATTTGCTATTATCGAGTCGCTCATAGCCTTAAAACGCGCAAGATCATTGACTATTTCGCTACCAAAAAATGTGGTGCCATCCTCCAGAGTCGGCTCATATATTATAACTGTAGCCCCTTTGGCCTTCACCCTTTTGATAACACCCTGTACTGAACTGTGACGGAAATTATCTGAGTTGGTCTTCATCATCAGTCTATAAACCCCGACCACACATTTTTTCTCTCTCGAAGCACAATATTCAACCCCTTGATTATAATCATAATATCCTGTTAATTGAAGCACTCTGTCGGCAATGAAATCTTTTCGTGTACGATTGCTCTCCACTATAGCCCTCACTAAGTTTTGAGGAACATCTTCATAATTGGCCAACAGTTGCTTAGTATCTTTTGGAAGACAATATCCTCCATATCCGAATGAAGGGTTATTGTAATGCCCCCCTATTCTCTCATCAGCACAGACCCCATCAATTATCTGACGGGTATCCAGACCTTTGAGTTCTGCATAGGTATCCAGTTCATTGAAATAAGAGACCCTCAGTGCAAGGTAGGTATTTGCAAAAAGTTTTACTGCCTCAGCCTCACTGAAACCCATAAACAAAGTATTTATCGGCCTCTTGAGCGCACCATTCTTCATTATCTCCACAAAAGTCTTCGCTTTATCACATAGAAGTGAATCCTCTTTATCAATACCGACTATGATTCGGCTCGGATAGAGATTATCATACAATGCCTTTGACTCACGAAGAAACTCCGGACTGAAGATTATATTCGTAGATTTGAATTTTTCCCTTACATATTTAGTAAATCCGACAGGGACAGTGGACTTGATGACAATCAACGCCTCAGGCGAATGGTCAAGCACATTGCCTATAACACTCTCCACAGCAGAAGTATCAAAGAAACTCTTTGCCGGATCATAATTTGTAGGAGCTGCCACTATTACAATATCTGCATCTCTATACCCCTGTTCGAGATTTGTTGTTGCAAAAAGAGTCAACGGTTTCTTTGCAAAATATTCTTCAATAAGAGTGTCCTGGATAGGAGAAATGCGACGATTGACCATATCAACCTTCTGTTGGGAAATATCTACAGCCGTCACCTTATTGTCCACTGACAGCAAAGTGGCTATTGACAATCCTACATAGCCAATACCGGCAACTGTTATATTCAGCTTAGAGTCAGCCATTTATCACTACAAATTATTATTAGGCAGAGGGCTATAGCCTCTCCTTGAAATATTTATATGTTCCCACTTTTATCTCAGCACAAGCAGCCTCATCACATACGATTAGTCCTTCAGGATGCATCTGCAATGCACTGATAGTCCACATATGGTTTACCCCCTCCTCGATTGCATGTCGCAAAGCACGCGCTTTGTTGTGTCCATTACAGATAATCATTACCTCTTTGGCACTCATAACTGTAGCAACACCTACTGTAAGAGCCATCTTTGGAACAAGGTCGACATTATTGTCAAAGAAACGACTGTTTGCGATAATTGTGTCGTTATTCAATTTTGCAATATGGGTACGGGATGACAGTGAAGTTCCGGGTTCATTGAAAGCGATATGACCATCGGGACCGATTCCACCCATAAACAAATCAATTCCTCCTGCATCTACAATAGCCTGCTCATATCTGAGACACTCCTCTTCCAATGAGACAGCATTACCATTGAGGATATGAACATTCTCCTTTTTAATGTCAATATGATTGAAAAAATTATTCCACATGAATGAATGATAGCTTTCAGGATGTTCCTGAGGAAGCCCTACATATTCATCCATATTGAAAGTCACCACATTAGCAAAAGAAACCTTGCCCTGATGATTCATATTGATAAGCTCCTTGTACATTCCTAAAGGGGAAGAGCCTGTAGGACAACCAAGGACAAAAGGGTTTTCAGGAGTTGGCTGCTTCTCGTTGATTTTTTTCACAACATATTCTGCAGCCCACTTTGAAACACTTGCATAATCTTCTAAAATTATAACTCTCATTATTTGCTCAATTTTGATGCAAAACCACCAATAAGTGCAATCTGCTTAATGACAGCTTCAATAGAATCGAGTGATTTTGCTATATTATTAATACTTTTTACCTTTTCTCTAATCAATTTTGAAATATTCCCAAGACGTTCTGTCACCCCCTCAAGCTGCTTCAGGAGCTCCTTCTCAGTCTTCTGGATCAATACCCTTTCTGCATCCCTGAGGGCAATTGCAGACTCTTCAAGCAACTCTCTCTGAGACTGAGTCAACTCCTCTCTCATCCTGTCCCTGTCGACAACTTCAATTGCCTGTTGGATCTGAGCCAATGTCTTTAGATTTTCTTCACTGCCAAGCATATATCGTAAATTAGTTTTGTCAATTCCAACAAATCTTCGGTCAAATCAATTTCCTGCTTGCAGTCCAACTGCTCAACTATCTTGTGATGAGCATTCTTAAAAGAGCGTAAAGCTCTCACTGAAGCATTTCTCAGATCATTGATACATAGCGACTTCTGACGAAGAATCAGATACTCGCTATAACATTCCATTGCAGGCACTTGTCCAATCCTCTCCATCTCTGTAAGATATGCTTTGAAATTATTCTCAAGTCCGGACTTTTCATTCTCTATCAGTGAGTTCATACTCTCACTCCTAAGGAGGGCAATCAGAGTATCACAACAACAAGCGACCAAGGAATCCCCGGTCATCATAAACTCCTTTAGAAATTTATACTGCTTCCCCTTTGTTATATTCTCAGCAATCATTCCCAAACTCTTACCTCCCAATTTCGCTATTCCCTCCGGCAGATTGTCATCAATCAAAATATTGTAACTTATAATTATCGAATCGATGTTGTTGCCGATTCCACGAATTTCCCTTCCGATATTTTTACTTCTGTCGTCACTGGCAAGACTTCCTACCGCTCTGATATAGCTATTCAGTACATTTACATAAGTATCTGCCTTTGCAGCCCTTTTTTCATTTTCAATATTAGCTTTAGCCAGTGCATCCAACTCATCAATTCTGTTTTGAGGTGCCGTCAGGGAGGCTGCATAAAACAACCCTCTCCTATATCGCAAATGATTCAACGATTTGAAAATTGCAGAAGGGGCACTGCTTATCGAATCACTCTTTATTGTAAGAGCCTCTATTGAAGAGAGCTGTGATTCTGATAATACTGAGCATCCCTGAGACAAGGATAGAAGGAGAAATATGGAAAATAAAAATCCGAGTATTCTGCTCATGATCTATTTTTCAATTAGTGTAATTCTGTACAGTTTTGGCCAATATTTACCGGTAAGATATATTGCACCTTCTTCCTGGTTGAAAGCAATTCCATTGAGAACATCCACATCTGAGTTTTTATAACGGGGGTCAAGCAGTCCTCTACAGTCAACCCGTCCCTCTACATTACCCGAAGATGGATCTATAATCAGAATATAGTCAAGACCATAAACATTTGCCCAAATTTTCCCATCAATATATTCAAGCTCATTGAGATATGATATTTCTCTACCCTCCAGCTTCACTTTGACACTACGGGTTTCCAGAAAGGTCATAGGGTCCCTGAAAGAAATGACAGAAGAGCCATTACTCATTATCAATGACTCTCCATCTGTGGTCAAACCCCAACCCTGTCCGCTATATCTGAATTGTGCCAACGGAGTATATGTCTCTATATCGTAAACAAAGCACACTTCTTCATACCAGGTGAGAATATATACACGACCATCGATAACACATGACCCCTCTATGAAATAGTTTGAGGGGAAATCAATTCGCGACTCTACATTCCCACTATACAAATCGACCTTTCTGAAGGAAGAACTGCCATACTGCCCTGTACTCTCATACAAGATACCATTGTGAAAGAAAAGTCCTTGAGTATAACCTGAGACATCATGAGGATAACTCTCCAGCACTTTCAGAGTATAATCTTTGTAACTCCTGCCATACAAAAGAGTCCCTGTCAACAACAGGATGAATGTAACTATTCCAAAAAGACAATTCCTTCTAATAATCATCAATAAAATCTGGTATTCTAATCTTGTTTTCTCAATTTACGATACTCCATTGCAGCTTTTATAAAGGCAACGAATATCGGCTGTGGATTTTCGGGAGTACTCTTATACTCAGGATGGAACTGAACTCCAATGAAGAAAGGATGGCTTGAAATCTCTACAATTTCCGCAAGGGCTGTTTCCGGATTGCGTCCACTTATCTTCATTCCTCCCTGGGTAAGTTGCTCTGCATACTCATTGTTCAATTCATAACGATGGCGGTGCCTTTCACTCACCTGGGTATCTCCATAAATGGAATATGCAAGGGTACCTTTTTCAATCTCACATTTATATGCACCCAATCTCATGGTTCCTCCTTTAATGGTAGTGGTTTTCTGATCTGCCATCAAATCTATTACAGGGTGGGCAGCATTTGGTTCCACTTCACGTGAAGTCGCATCTGCTATTCCCAAAACATTGCGTGCATACTCAATTACTGCCATTTGCATGCCAAGACAAATTCCGAAGAAAGGAATTCCATTTTCCCTGGCATATCTGATTGCCTTGATTTTTCCTTCCAGACCACGTTCTCCAAATCCGGGAGCCACAAGAATACCATCCATACCTTTCAGTTTTTCCTCCAGATTCTCATCTGTGACAAATTCACTATGGATAGGGATTATCTTTGCTTTACATCTGTTAACCGCTCCTGCATGGATAAATGCCTCTAAAATCGACTTATACGCATCTTGAAGTTCAACATATTTTCCGACAAGAGCAATCTGCAAGGTATCGGTAGGAGAAGTAAGCCTATTTAGGAACTCTTCCCACTTAGTAATGTCAGGTTCAGGCAAATCATTAAGATTCAACTTCTTGAGAATAATCTCATCAAGCTTTTCTTCTCTCATCAGAATAGGTACTCTGTATATAGTATCTGCATCTATCGATTGAATAACTCCGCCAGGTTTGATATTGCAGAACAATGCCAATTTCTTCCTTACATCAGCAGGCAACTGATGCTCTGTCCGACAAACCAGCACATCAGGCTGAACACCGTTCTGTTGCAACATCTTAACAGAATGTTGGGTAGGTTTTGTTTTCAATTCTCCTGCTGCCTTAAGATAAGGCACCAATGTAAGGTGTACAACCGCACAATCTTCATCAGGAAGTTCCCATTGCAATTGACGTACAGCCTCGACGAAAGGTAAAGACTCAATATCTCCTACAGTACCACCTATCTCAGTGATTATGACATCATAATTGCCACTCTTTCCAAGTAGCAACATTCTCCTTTTTATCTCATCTGTGATATGAGGGATAATCTGCACAGTCTTTCCCAGATATGCACCCTGACGCTCCTTGTCGATAACTGTGCGATATATTTTTCCGGTAGTAACATTATTTGCCTTACTGGTATAAGTATCCAAAAATCTCTCATAGTGACCCAAATCAAGGTCTGTTTCAGCCCCATCCTCTGTTACAAAACACTCTCCATGCTCGTATGGATTCAAAGTACCCGGATCCACATTAAGATATGGGTCAAATTTCTGAATTGTCACACGTAAATTTCTGGCACGTAGAAGTTTTGCCAAAGATGCTGAAATGATGCCTTTTCCTAAAGAAGATGTTACGCCACCCGTAACGAATATATATTTTACTGACATAGATGTTATATTTACCTTACGGGGGTACAAAGTTAAATCAAAAAAACTATCTTTGCAAGATATTTATAAACGGAGTTCCTTAAATTGCCACGCAGATAAAATGCATATTCACAGAACTCCCAATTATATGATTTTAATGAAAAGTCTATCTATAAATTTCAGTGTCGACACCACTAAAGCAGACTGCATGCAACGCTATCTGCCACATTCATTTATGGCTGACGCACAAGAGATTGCACATCACCATGCCACTGCTATCGGATTTGGTTACAAAGATTTGATATCCACCAATTCGGCATGGGTCCTATCCAGAATGAAGGTCCGCTATCTACGCGCTCCCAAATGGAATGAACAGGTGACTCTTACCACATGGCACAAAGGTAGAGACGGGATTTTCTCCTTAAGGGATTTTGAGATATGTAACGGAGAGACAGGCGAAGTGCTGATTAAAGCCACAAGTTCTTGGCTGATCATTGATTTGTCAACCCGAAGAATGCTTCGCACCGACCACACCTTGGGAGAGAGGGGGATTAACACCACCCTTGAAAAAGATGCAATCGCCGAACATTGTCAGAGAATATCAGTTCCAAAAGAGCCATCAGCTCAATTTTGCCGCAACGTAAAGGTGCTGTACTCGGATATTGATATGAACAGACATACAAACAACGCCAGATATATGATGTGGGCATTGGACTCCATCCCTGCAGAAACTTTACAGAACAATGAGATTGATGAGTTTCAGATAAACTTCAATATGGAGTCAAAACTCAATGATACCATCACTATCAATACCTGTCCCACTTCACCTGAGACATATTACATAGAAGGTGTATCAGTTGACGGAAAAAACATCTTCCAGACAAACATAAAATTTAAGAAATAATACTACCCGACTACTATGAATTATACATTTTACACCTCCTTTCTCAATGCAATGGTAATCATTGCCGTATTTGTTTTTATTGCACTGCAATATTTCAAGGCAGGATACGGATACCTAAGGACGGCCAAATGGGGTCCATCCATCAACAACAAGTTAGGATGGATAATAATGGAACTTCCCGTATTTGTCGCTATGCTATGGGGATTCATCTACACAAAAAGTTATACCAACATAGCAGTAAGTGTCATGACAGCTTTTATGCTGATACACTACTTTCAACGGTCACTGATTTTCCCGTTCCTGATGAAAGGAAAAAGTAAAATTCCAATTGCAATAGTAGCTATGGGCGCAGTCTTTAACCTTTCAAATGCCTACATGCAAGGTGGTTGGTTATTTCATTTTGCGCCACAGGGACATTATACCATTGAATGGTTGATGACTCCACAATTTATCATCGGAACAATAATATTCATATCCGGAATGGTGATAAACCTCCACTCGGACTATATAATACGCAATTTGCGCAAGCCTGGGGATACAAGGCACTATATGCCTAAAGGTGGAATGTTTAAATATGTATCATCAGCCAACTATTTTGGGGAGTTGACCGAGTGGTTTGGATTCGCAATACTGACTTGGTCATACCCTGGAGCAATATTCTGTTTATGGACATTTGCCAACCTTGCTCCCAGGGCAGGTTCTCTATATAAAAAATATACAGAAGAGTTTGGAGAAGAATTCACAAAACTCAAACGCAAAAGAATTATACCATTTATTTATTAGAAATAGAAACATAGATGAGTTCATTGATTTTCACCCCTGGAAAAATCGGTCCGATAGAGATTAAAAATAGAATTATAAGGGCCTCAGCATACGAAGGAATGTGCGAAAACCACGAGCCTTCCGAACAACTCAAAGAATACCACACTGCACTTGCCCGTGGAGGAGTTGGAATGACCTCTGTAGCTTATGCATCAGTCTGCAAAAGTGGACTTTCTTTTCACAGACAACTATGGATGAGGGAAGAGATTGTTCCGGGATTGAAAGAACTCACAGACAGTATCCACGAAGGTGGAGCAAAAGCATGTATCCAACTTGGACATTGCGGAAATATGTCACATCGAAGATATTGCGGACAAAGACCGGTTGGAGCATCAGGTGGATTCAATCTATATTCACCAACATTTGTACATGGACTCCGCAAAGATGAAATGATACAGATTGCGAAAGATTACGGAAATGCAGTGCGACTGGCAAAAGAGAGCGGCTTTGACGCAGTGGAAATCCATGCTGGACACGGATATCTTATATCACAATTTCTCTCACCATACACAAACCATCGCAAAGATGAATTCGGTGGTTCCCTTGAGAACAGAATGAAATTCATGGAAATGGCAATGACAGAGGTTATGAAGAATGCCGGTAACGACATTGCTGTAATGGTAAAAATCAATACCAGAGATGGATTCAAAGGGGGAATGGAAGTTGATGAGTGTATAGAAGTTGCGAAAAAACTTGAAGAGATGGGAGTCCATTGCCTTGTTCTCAGCGGGGGATTTGTCAGCAGAGCTCCTATGTATGTCATGAGAGGAGCAATGCCTATCAGATCATTGGCAGGATATATGCCATGGAAACAACTGTGGTGGCTCAGAATAGGTGTCTCACTTTTCGGAAAACTACTGATAAAAGACCAGCCATACAAAGAAGCCTTTTTCTATGAAGATGCACTCAAATTCCGCAAGGCTCTGAAAATGCCTTTGGCGCTGGTCGGGGGACTTCACTCACGCGAAACCATAGATATGGCACTCAATTCAGGATTTGAGTTCGTGGAAATGGCTCGTCCACTTGTCCACGATACAGAATTCGTGAACAAGCTCCGTGACGGAATAGTCAACGAAAGTGGATGTAGACACGCAAATTATTGCGTTGCAAGAATATACAATATCGATATGCAATGCCATGAACATTGCAAAGTAGCGCCAAGACTGCAAAAAGAATTGGACCGCAATATGAAACGTAATGAAAAATAAATGGTAGGAAGTTCTATAAAAGCCTTTACAGCTATTTAAAGAGTTTTTATAGAAGTCCTCCAAATAAATATCAGGTGGGGTGCTCTATCGCTACATTCCCGTAGAGGAAAGTCCGGGCAGGGAAGAGCATCGCACTGTGGAAAGCACAGGTAGGCGTAAGTTTACGAGAGAGGTAACAGAAAATAACCGCCTGTCATATATTCATGTGACAGGTAAGGGTGAAAATGTGGGGTAAGAGCCCACGTGCGTTTGTGGAGACATTATCGCAGTACCTTTCTGCGACCTGCAAGGCCAAATATACCGACAATTAAGGGTTGCTCGTCCAATGTCGGGGGGTAGGCTGCTTAGATAAATGATAGAGGCTTGATTTTCAAGTACAGAACTCGGCTTATATCCCCACCTGATTTTATTTTTAATTCCTCTAAGACAAGATTACAGTTCTACACTGAACTTCTCAAATAATGATACCTCGGGGAATCAGAATAGAAGTTCTTCGGATCTATCCCGTCCCCCGAAATATTCATAAAACGGCACTCGTTCGCTATATCACATTGCAATGTTACCAGAATCCGGAAAATGCCCCCTCATTATAGAAACTGTGACCATCTGCCTGCTTTATATAGTAGAAATCCTTATTCTCCGAAAAACGGAATTCCATCCCCTTTAGTCCGGAAACGACTTCAGTAGTCATTGGATTATACAAATAGCTTCTTGGAACCAGATAATCCCATATATCGAACTGAGAAACATATCCCTCCTGATGTACCACATTTCTGGCAAAAACAACTGGTGAATTTCCCGTGCCCGCCACCAAGTTCGCAGAAAGATATGCAGATTCGGGATAACACAAAATTCTGGCTCCTTTCAATGCTGAATATGATCCGGTAGCAAAAGAAGAGACCCTTGAATCCCACTTTGAATTCATGGAATATACTATTCTAATATCTTGTCCGCCATCAACAAGTTCCTCTGTTCCATCTTGTTCCAATCCTATAAGATACTCCATATACTTATAAACAGCGATAGTTATCGGTTCCGAGGAATATGTCAGTGAATTATCAAATCCCTCTATAGTATAAACCCCATTAGCATTCCCTTTTGCGGTAATCACTCCTTCTGAAGTTATACTGATATCATTAGTCAGATTCCCTTGAGGATCCTTAACACTCCACACCACAGAGGTATTCGGAGCTGTCTCTACAGTCATAGACAAATTCTTTGGAATAGTATTGACCACTACAGAAGAGTATCCTGAAGTATTCAAAAGCTTATTTTCCTGGTCATTCAAAGTGAGAGATACTGCAGGATATACATTCACATCCACTTCATCGTAAACAGAGGGATAACCTTCAAGGGAAACTCGCAATCGGGTCGTAAATGAGCCATTTGGAATCTTACCTGTAACAACTCCATTCTCATCCACATCTGCATAATAAGAGCCCCTTACCATCTCCCATTTCAAAGGAAATCTTCCGCATGGAATAGTTCTGACATTTACCTTTACACCATATCCCTGATATGTGTTGACAACTTTATTTGTTATCTCCAATGAAGGCTTTTCTACATTCAGGGTAACCGTATCATATGCTCCTGTCAAAGAACGGACCATCACTCTAACCTTTCCGACCTGCTCAAAAGTAATATAACCATCACTTGTCATAGTAGCTATTTTCGGATCCTGGCTGCTCCAGAGATAATCAACATCGTGAGGTTCCAATCTCGACACCTTTAACTTGACTCTATCCCGCAGATAATAGGCTTTCTGAATACTTGCCCTATCTATTTCAATATGCCCATAACTTGCATCAAACTCATTTATATGAACAACATTATTTAACGAAGAGACCAACTTGTATCTTCCGAAGACCCCTCCTTTAGGATCTCCGTCTGTCCAAGATTTGAGAACAATACTATCACCGCTAACCCACACCTTTGACTGATCTCCAGACAAGGTCTGAAGAGTAAATGAAGGGAATCCCTCAGGATCAGACCTCCAGGTCAAACTGAATGGAGAGCTATACGAAGCATAAAGAACATCAGGAACAGGGTCCAGAATAAAGTCCTTGTCCATAACATTGATAGTGGCATATGCAGTTAGTCCTCCCTCCTGAGTGGTTGCAATTATATTACACGTACCGACTGATACGCCCTTGACTAATCCACTTGAAAATACACGCGCTATTGAGGTATTGTCACTTCTCCATATGACTGACTTATTAACAGCATCTTCAGGGAGAATCACAGCCTCCAGTTGTACCGCATCCAAATGGTACATATTGACCACAGACGGGGAGATATATAACTGTTCGGGAACCCTATATGTATCCACCTCAATCTGACACTCTGCCATGATATTTGTACCATCCGTAGTAGTGGCAGTCACCTTGCATTTCCCATTTGACACAGAATGAACCATTCCTTGAGAATTGACTACAGCCACACTGCTATCGGTACTATGCCAAGACAAATCTGTGTGCTCCGCTGAGAGTGGCACAATCCTGGGAACAATCTGCAATGAATCTCCCAGATTCTTAAACTTATATTCAGATGGGATTAAAGCGAGGTTCTGCACCAAATCTTTCATACCAGAGACATCTATTCTCCATGAGTCCTCATTGATTCCATCCCCGATAAACCTTGTGGTGCATACATACATTGTATTTCTAAGTATATCGAAGTTATCCAGTTGAGCTCCATCGTGGATATAATAACGGTAAATCAAATTCTCATCATAGTGGGACGAACTTCTGTAATCGACAACTATCTCCACATAGGTACACAGGTCCGCATACTCCTGGGGCGGGATATGGCTTTGCTCCTGATTATTACCATCCAATAAATCTCCCTGCGCATTTTCCAACATATAGAAATCTACTCCGGCGGTAAAAAGGCCATTGAGATCACTTCCTGAATATGACTCCCCCACCGGCAATATATCCTCCTGAGAGCAAGCCTTACCGGCACTAAAATATAGAACATTTTTATTAAGGTTTCTTAGCCTTACCTCCTTTATATCAAATTTTGTAACACTTTCGTCCAGCCCCGTAGTATCCACAATAAGTCTGAAACGCGACACAAGTCTTACCAGAGGAATCTCAATTTTGGCATCAGGGATTGCTCTAATACGTCCGATACTCGAAGACATAGCCATAGAACCATCAGAATTTATCACATCCCTCTTGTCAGAAATAGAAAATGAAAGTTTACGCAACCCATCCTCCGTACTTATTGACGGATGTTCCGTCAAATTGCCTACATTAGCCAAAGCGTAGACAGAATAATCAAGATTCATAAAGACCTCCATTCCCACCTGACGGCTTGGATATTCAACATACTTTGCAAATGACAACATTCCATTACAGTCATAGAAGAGTATGTTTATATCGGAAATCGCATCCTGTTCCACGACCGGAGCTGCTTTGGTTTCTCCTTGCTGACAAACATTTAAGACAACAAAAACCTCATCTTTGGTAGGTTGCTCGTATGCAACCTTGTTACAGGAGCACACGAGCAGTAAGATACATATAATACAATGTAAATTGATTCTCATAATTTCACCACTAAAACTCTTTATCAAAATGTGGTACGACATTCCAGTCCTCGACAGTCAATGTCAACTCTACTGCTCCCGGTGTCAAAGGGATATTGGGATCACTGCTTCCAGGCCTGGTAACAGTTATAGAATACGAATATGTATTGTTTCTACCCACTCCATAATGGCCGTTTTCAGGAGCATATCCATAATCGGGTTGATTGATCAGAAGAGGATAATAATAGGTTGTACCATCAAGATCTGCCTGAAGGACCATTTTTGTCGAAGTGGAAATATTTTCGGTTTCATTGGAATAGGTATAAAAATAGTGAGCCACATTATATCCTTGAGCACCTATTTCCTCCTCAATCGCATCCATCAGCAGACCCGGTTGCAAAGTACTACTTACATCGTCTTCCACTAATGCACCTTCATTCAGTATCACCGCTGACTCTGGCTGAGAGTTATCAATAAGTATCTTCTCTCCATGAGCATTTACCAGAAATAGTTTACAATTACTTAGTGTCTTCCCTTGATAAGATGTACCTCCAAATTTTGTTTTTACTGAAGTTACAGCTACCCTTGAGACAAAACGGGACAATGTAACAGGAATCCTGTTTGTAAGTTCAAGATTATGTTCGGTTTCCCCATACATAGTAAAACCTCCCAACACCTCACTCCTCAATAAAGTGGTAATAGTTTTGAAATCAGAGTATTTAGTAACTCCTGAAAAATCATCAACATGAGAATTTGCCACTACACATACGACCTTAGGACCGGTGGTGGATGTCATCTGGACAGAACTCAAATCATCCCCTTGAAATCTCTGATAAGTATCCAGCTCTTTTGAATCATCACTTGATGAGTCGACATTATTAAAAATAAAGACATCCAATGTAGAAATGGCATTATCCTGTTGCTGGGTTTGCTCAAGAGTAGATTTAGTCTCAGAGACTAATTCTATTACCACTTCCGCACTCTGTTGCTGAAAATTAATGGGATTTTCCGATTTACTGTCAATTTTGTTACAAGCACTTGCCAACAGATAAGACAAGGCAATCATTGAAATAACTGTTCTTTTTTTCATCTCTTTTTAATTTATACATTACGAAAATCCCGTAACGAAAAGAGAAGAAAATGTGATAATGTACATCTCTCGCCACTACTCTTCAACTCAACATTATCCAAGACTTTCAATTGCAAATTTAAAGAGAAAATATGTATTTCTCCAAAATAGAGATTCAATAAATTTACGTTTTAAACACTATCTTTGCACAATGAAAAGAATGATTATCTTAATTTTTCTGCTTATAAGCTCAATGTCAGCTAGTAGCACAGCAACATCCGATGAAATAAAATTTGAAGAACAGGACAAAGTAATATACCACGAAATTGTCGGAAAACTCCTTTCCATTGCACATTACGATAAAAATGAAATAATAGTAAAAGTGGCAAAAGAGTTCCTTGGGACCAAATATGTAGCAGGAACACTGGAAATTGTCCCCGAACAACTCTCTATATCCCTACAGCGGACAGATTGTATCTTATTTGTGGAAAGTTGCCTTGCCATGACACTTCAACTTAGCAATTACAACAAGACCAAAGAAATACCGACATTTGAAGAATATTGTGATATAATACGTTCAATGCGTTATCGCAATGGGATAGTTGACGGATACTCCTCAAGAATACACTACACCTCTGAATGGATTCTACAAAATGAAAAAGCTGGAATACTCCAGGAATACACTTCGAAAATTGGCAATCCGGCACCACAACTATTCTCCTTTATGTCTGCTCATCCCGAAAGTTACAAACAACTTAAAGACAATCCGGAGGAAACTCGAAAGATTAAGGAAGTCGAACAGAGGCTCAACAGGGAGACCAAAATATATACAATATCTGCATCGCAAATTGGTAATTATTCCCAAGAGATTAATGATGGAGATATTATCTGTTTTGTCAGTACAGTAAAGGGGCTTGACATCTCTCACGTGGGGATTGCATATCACGACAACGGGAAACTGACATTCATTCACGCATCATCTAAGGCGGGGAAAGTGATAATCGAACCCAGTTCTCTAATAGAATACACTAAAAAACGGCATCTCCGCCTGTTACATATAATTTAGGATATGGCACCAAAGTCTATATGTTCCACAACCATCATTATCTTCTGATTCCTGATCAATTTCACCCAAAGAACTCAAATAGCACGACAACCCTTATGTAACTAGGCTATAGAGAGCCCCTACAACAACAAGCCCTTCGCCAAACGACACGGTTCCTCTTTCCCGTTGTTTATCAAATTGTCCAGATTTGAGGTTACTGTAAAAGAAAACTAAATGATGTTATCAAAAAATCAGAACATACATTTGTACATTCTTGGACAAAACGTAAAAATTTAACACTTGCTATTGCTGGATTTTTTGATTTAACCTTACTTTGCAGTCAATTATTAACATTCGGGATGGCTGTGCGGGGGATTAGATGATGTTTGTTCGATAACCTCATAGCAGGGGTCTCGAGCAAAACATATCATAAAATGAAAAATAACAATTATTCACTAAATGCCTCAAACCGAGGACTATTAACCCTTGACGAATTAATCCATGAACATCGCTATGTCGACCTGCTTTCTGATGTTGGCTTCAAGTATGTATTCGGTAGGCCAGCCAATAAAGAGATCTTAATCGCTTTTCTTAATGCTGTAATTCAAGACAAGAATATAGTTGATTTACAGTATCTCAGGAATGAACATTCTCCAACAAACATTAATACTAAAAAGAGTCTGTTCGACCTCTATTGCAAGACAGATGATGGTTCCAGAATTATTGTAGAGATGCAAAAAGATGGACAAAATGCCTACATCAACAGAGCTCTTTATTACGGAATATTGCCCATTATGGAACAAGTGGAAGCTGGGAACAAATGGTACACTTTTGACCCTGTTTACTCAATTAACATTCTCGATTTTGAATTGTTCTATAAGCATCCGACTGACGATATACTCTCTACTTACAGATTAAAAGAACTCTATAGAAATGATGTCTTAACAGAGGATTTTACAATGATTTTTATCGAGTTACCAAAATTCAAGAAAGAATTAAAGGAACTTGACCGCAATAATATTCTCGAAAATTTCTATTTTTGCCTAAAGTTTATCAATCAACATAAAGATTTACCCGACTCCTTGAGTCATGGCATTTTCGAGAAACTTTTCAAAGCCGCAGAAGTGGCAGCTATGACTCCCGAAGAGAAAATAAATTACTTGAAAGAGATGAATACAGAACGAGACCGTAGAAATCAATTGGAGTACAAGTTACAGCAAGGAATTCAGCAGGGAATTCAACAGGGAATTCAGCAAGGCCTTGAAGATGGGTTAAAAAAGGGTTTGGAGCAAGGACGATTTGAGCAAAAAATTATAACTGCTAAAAAATTGAAAGATAATGGAATAACTCCAGATATAATTGCAGATTGTACTGGACTAAGTTTGGAAGAGATTGCCGCATTGTAGGATACTTTTAAAACAATAACCCACGAAAGTTTCTACTATCGAGGGCTGAATGTTATTACTGGTTTTCAATAAAAGTTTATCAATCAACATAAAGATTTACCCGACTCCTTGAGTTATGGCATTTTCGAGAAACTTTTCAAAGCCGCAGAAGTGGCAGCTATGACTCCCGAAGAGAAAATAAATTACTTGAAAGAGATGAATACAGAACGAGACCGTAGAAATCAATTGGAGTATAAGTTACAACAGGGAATTCAACAGGGAATTCAGCAAGGAATTCAGCAGGGAACTCAGCAAGGCCTTGAAGATGGGTTAAAAAAGGGTTTGGAGCAAGGACGATTTGAGCAAAAAATTATAACTGCTAAAAAAATGAAAGATAATGGAATAACTCCAGATATAATTGCAGATTGTACAGGACTAAGTTTGGAAGAGATTGCCGCATTGTAGGATAATAATAAAGAAATAGCCGGCTTAAGTGATTCAAGCCGGCTAGGTAGTGTAAACTAAACTGTGTCAAGTTATTTTTCGGGGCTGTTTTGGAACCTTCAATATTCCAAAACAGCCTCGCTAAGTTATCAATATCATCGAGACTGTAAAATTCTTATAGAATGAGGTTCTGAGATCAAAATGATACTTTACCACCTAAACTACAAATTCTCAAATCAGGGAATCGATATTATCGTGAATTTCCAGCCAATCATACTTTGTAGAAAGTTCATTATAGAGTTTCTTGAGTTCTGTATCTCCTCTATCTATCAACACTTGCACAAGGGAGAGCACCCCTATCGCCTTTTGTTTCATTTCTCTATCTTTATAGCTCTCTTTATCTGAAGAGCCCCCGTATGCTCTGCTAAAACCGACACTGTGCATCAGCCTCAAAACGGTACGCCATAGATTGACTTTTCTGAAATCAAATTCCAAATAACGCTTTGGAGTATATCCCAAAGCATATTCCATCGAGGTGTGATTTGGTTCCTCATCAAATTGATGAATCAAAAGATTCTCCTTCATTTTATATTCCTGTCCATTCCAAGAAAAGCTGACATAATCTTCTCCTGTCTGAAGGATGGTTATAATACCGGAATCCCCAATCTCTATACACTCCCCAGGTTTCAATTTTTCTACAGTTATATAATCACAATAAGAAATCACATTATCCGGATCTCTTTTATCAATCATCCTCGCATCAATAAACAATTCCTCACTCTGGGGATTTTGTCGGGGTCCCAATTTCTTGGCAACAAACTCCCCAAAAAGGAGATCAAGTGCAAGTTTAGAACCTGATCGGGCTAACGAATCCAAAGATTCTCTAAGGTCAGGTACCGCAGATAAAATCTCTTGATAATCATTTCTTAAAAATATCATCTTTAGATAATCAAGCCAACGGGATTCCCTATCCAGCTGATGAAAACCACGAGAAAGAAACTCTTTAAAAAGAGTCTTAAAACGGGAATAATCTGTAATAATCAAGGTACTCCAGTTTGAAGCACTGCTTAATATGGCATATATGGGGAAATAGCTCACCTCCCCCCTATCGATTAACTCTTTTACAAGATTCAGCGATAATTCTTTTTCCGGAAGAAATCGACGATATGCATCAATGTATTTATCATCCTTTTCTACTATTTGCGCAAAGAATGAGCAGAGTAAATTAAACATATTTACTGTCTCATACTCGACTTCTACCCACACCTCTTCACTACTCAAATACGGATTATCTATCAAATAGCTCTCCGATACAATTTTCTGGTCAAGCGGAATTTGATATTCTCTCAACTGATACGATACTTTTACCGATTGAGGTGTAACTTCATCAAGAACAACCTTACCGCAACACTCCATAGTAGAGATTCCTCTCCCAATCAAATTTTCCAGTTGTTTACCCAACAGATATACATGCCTACGCGAAACATTGGCAACTGACATATCCATAGTTTTATGAACACCGGTAAGAGTCAGCAAAGATGCATACAAATCTACAGAAGCCTTAGGAGGATTTAGAGTAATAGATTCCATAGTAGAAGATTTTAATGATAAACAAAGTTATAGATAATTATCCTTGTATACAAATAAAAACTGCGCCCCTTGTTGCAAGGAGCGCAGCTGAAAATCTATTCTGACTAACGTTAGTCAATTACAGTAACATTTTTGCTGCCATCAATGGTCATTTTTTTACCATCTATTGCAAGTGAAGTGTACTCTACACCATTTACAGTAACTGGCGCTCCTTCTACATAGCTCTTAATTCTCCACTCTCCAGAGAAATGTTCACTATAAGTATTATTTGAAGTTGTCACTTTATGAGGCATTTGTGCATAATTATCAATCTCTATAGCAGCACAATTCTGATTTGCAATAGCTCCGGCTTTAGCTCCTTGAGTCGCATTGAATCTACATCCGTTGACTACTACATCACAAGGACCTGCACCCTCGTTGTATACAAGGATTGCTTTACCTGTAGTATTGAATACACAGCCATTGAACTCAGTATAGTCAGAACCATAAGTCCATACATACGCATTATCCAATTCGAAAGTACAATTATTGAAGATATCTTTTACTCCGTAGCAATTCAACTCACCAACAATTTTAACATTGTTATATGTTACTACTCCAGAATGTTGGAATCCTTTGTATAAACCTGCTGTAATAGTAACACCTTCCAAAGTAAGATTTCCACTTCCAAGGTTAACAGATCCAGCATTAATTACAGTATTTTCTGTACCAATAATTGTTACATCTTTTCCACCTGTTGATGGCATAGTATAAGTACCATCTCCCAAAATAATAGTAGCATTATCAACTATTGCTGAAGAGAAATCACTCTGATTGTCTACAACTGATGAAGGAGTACCTTCAATTTTGCAAAAAGCACCATTCACGATAACTTTATCAGAATATGCAGCAGCATCTTCATCTACCCAAACTGCAAATACATTATCTGCAGCTACTTCCGAGATATCAATACCATCAACGTTAATTTCTGCGCCTTGAGTAGATTTAACTATGATAGCAGATTTCTGCTCAGTTTTAAATTTGACATTCTTAATATTCAGGGTCACCTTCTTTTCATCATTTTCAGCAACATACTGATTATCAATCTTGATACCACGTCCACTATTAGCAGGTACCATATCAATGGTACAGTTTTCAAGAGTTACAATCTGACCTTCAGATGTAATCCACAAACCATATGTATCTGTATCGTGAGTATCAGTAATAGTAACACCCTTCATTAGAGTAGATTTACCGACATTGTCTAAAGCAACAGCTTTTTCGAAAGTAACATCTTCGAAAACATAGTTACAATTTGAAAAGCGCAAATCCCAAGCATTCCAAGTACCTGCACTATTACCGGTACTGGTCATTCTACCATTTTTAACAGTAAATACAGCATTATCGTTCTTCGCTCCGATTGCAGACCAATAGGTGGTAGTAATATTAAGTTTTTTACCATTCAAGTCAATAACGATATTTTGTGTATTGTCTCCACCCAATTTGTACTCGCCACTACCGGATGTCTGTGTACCGAGAGAAGTGACAGGCAAATCAATATCGTTAAGTAACACTACTGATATTTCCTCTTTATTAGAAATCAAAAGTTCAGCTAAAGCAGTAGCATCTTTAAGATAAGCATTCTTAGAAACAACATAGGTACCGTTGTTATCGATTTCACTAGAATAATACCCTTCAGCCACAAAATTAGTTCCCGGACCTTCAGCTGCGTTGTTTCCAGGATTGAACTTATGGAATGTACCACCGCGAACTTCAATTGTAGTGGTAGTACGGTCTCCATCTTTTTTATTAAGAACAAATCCTGAAAGGTTATCGTTAGGGAACTCACCACCATTTACGAATACTTTACCATTGCCGCGAGCATAGATTACAGCATTGGTTTCATTATTTGCATCAACACCCGATTTGTATGTACCACCATTGATTACAAGTTCACCTTCTGAGATTACAGCATAACCATCATTACCTGAAACAGCTTCAACGGTACCTTCTCCATTGATTTCAAGTCTTGCACCGGGTTTAACAACGATAACATCTGTAGTGGTGTTTTCCTGTTTATTGGTGATGGTCTTGCCATTAAGGTTAAGAACCATAGGCTTGGTAACATTAAGTGTAGCATCCAATGTCACATTATTTTCCAAGGTAACCTCTCCTCCATTAGCTGCAGCATAATAAAGGTTTTCAAGATCTGTATCAGGATAAACTTCATCAGGTTCATTGTAGATAGGATCAACAACGATATTGAAGTCTACGTAATCTACAAGGAATGTTCCGAGAACGTTAGTTCTGTAATTTCTTTGAACAGGAAGGTTAGGAACACTTAATATTACATCATTAACATCAGTAGCCTTGAAAGTAAAGGTTGCGTTGTTGATGATATTCTTCTCTGCGCCATTGTCAGACTCATCAGCTACAAGGATATAGCTCATTGAAAGATATACAAATGTCTCATCTGCATCCTTAACTTTATCTTTATTGATATCCACCCAAAGAGTTTCTGTGGGAATATTTGCAAAATCATAAGAGATTCCATTTGGAGCAACCTCCACTTTACCTGTCTCCAAATTGATTTTTGAAGCAACCTCAGAAACTACGACTGATGATTGGCTCACATTTACACCTGCATCAATCGCTCTTTGCCATTCATCTTGAGGTACAGCCACATTTATCTGTGCGAATGGACGTTTGAGTACTACATTGATACTTTGAGGACCACCTGTAACAGTCACGTCTACCGCAGCATAAAACGCATCACGGGTCTCATCATTGTTGGGAGCCTGAGAATAATTAATTCCTACTTCCTTAAGATTGTCAGTAGTATAAGCACTACAATCAGAGTCTTGAGCCCAGAACAAAATTGTGTACTGCTGTCCTTTTGCCAAAGGGAGACTCAATGTATAAGGGAAAACAACAGTTTCTGATTTGTCCATAGCAGAAAGAACATTTCCGTTCTTATCGTACACTTCATAGACAAGTTTATCTACCTGCGAACCATCACTGATGGCACGGGTAGCAGAAACACCTTCAAGTCCCAATGAAATGGTAACTTGATCTTCTCCTAAGACAGGAGATTCTTGCTTTGAGCAAGAAGCAGTTAGCAACAAACCGGCTAATGCTAAAAATGAAAGAAACTTTTTCATCTCTTGAGTTTTAATTAATAATATTAAGCAATAAAATATATGCATAAATAAATTTAATACATGATATATCTAAAGGGCACTGAAAAACAATTAGATATACCACATTGAGGAAGTAAACTTCCGTATTCACATATTAACTATCTGAATACAAAGACTCTTCCACTTCACAAATTTAGTAATTAAAACTTAAAAACAGAAGATTCTCACGATAGAATTTACATAAATTAAAGCTAAAAGATTCTTCCTCTGTTTCTGCTTACATTGTTAGTTCTTTGTTGTATCTTTGCCCTAAGAAGAACAAAAAACAATATTATGAAACGAAGATTATATTTATTAGCAACAATGATTTTGACATCAGCCATTGTATCCGGTTGCTTCGGCGGAAAAAAAGCTGACCAAAGAGGATATATCGTAAAAGTTGGTGACACCGTTCCCGAATTTAACTTGAATTTCACAGACGGAACTACAAAAAGTATAAGTTCATTTAGAGGAAAGTATGTAATGTTGCAATTCACCGCAAGTTGGTGTGGAGTCTGCCGCCAGGAGATGCCTTATATCGAATCTGAAATATGGCAAAGATTCAAGGATAATCCAAAATTCGAGCTTTTTGGTATAGATTTGAAGGAGAATGCCGAAAAGACTATTGAATTCGCACAACAAATCCCAGTCACATACCCAATTACACTTGATCCTAAAGGAGAAATATTTGCCTTGTTCTGCGCACCGGAAGCTGGTGTTACAAGAAATATAATAATAGATCCTGATGGCAAAATCATACTCCTTACACGACTATTCGATATGGATGAGTTTAACTCTATGGTTGCACTGCTTGAAAAATCACTTTAAGGGAGTTTCTTTAATTTTAAAGACATAATTCTAAAACTATTGTGACCTTTATGGTTTTTCTC
Organism: Bacteroidales bacterium; assembly: GCA_017501525.1. GTDB lineage: Bacteria > Bacteroidota > Bacteroidia > Bacteroidales > UBA932 > Coprenecus. The sequence goes on from JAFVWT010000008.1 coordinate 69,886, forward strand.
GGAATCTTTCCCAAAGAAGAACAATATACCTATCAGGCTGTATCTTCCTTTAGCTTTTAGGTTCATTACCCCAAAATATAAGACCGACAACCAGAAGTCAATATGACATCTTTCTGTCGGTCTTTACTATTTTTAAGGGAACATATAGTGGCGAACTATCCACTGATTCTTACTGAAACTGCTCCCTGTAATATTTCGCTGTGAGTTTTTCTCCTGTTGCTCTCTCTATCATTTCATTCCAGGGATATAACATTCCTGGAGCAAAGACATTTTCATTGAGCCACTTGCCTACCTCTTTATTACCGATATAAGTATCTCCTATATAATCCCCCGATTTGGTAATATTATCAACGATATAGTAATGAAGTTGAGATGCGAACAATTCGCCCAACTGGTAATTATGATAATAACAAGGATATAACGCAATATGAATTTTGGTTGCCCAATCGGGTTCATCACGTCCCTGGGGTTTGTTAAGCAATTGATATTCTTGAGCCAAATCCCACCACAATTTGTTTAAATCTTGATCAGGATCTGCATACATACCTCTCTCAAAACGGGATACAACTTGTACCCAACGAGAGAAAACCAGTTGTTTGAGTCTTGCCGAATTTCTACAATCCTCAGCTATCGATTCGGCTTGCTCTTGAGAAATGCCAATATAAGTCTTCATCCACTGAGGATTTACCGATTGACGTTCAAACAACATGGCAATAGCTTCTGTTGTAAAAATACCGGCAGCTTCCCGAAGCAGGAATGGCAATTGTGGATTCGCATCATATCCGATAGCATATACTCCATGACCATATTCATGAAGCATTGTTGACATCCATCTCTCTGAACCGTTTATATTGCACAGGATTCGGATATCACCCTGACGATCGATATCTGCACAAAATGCGTGCTGATTTTTCCCATCTTTAGGATATAAATCACTGTTAGCCATAATTTCAGAAATATCAAGTCCAATGCTCTTATAATAGTCAGCTGTTATTTTCTCAAGGTCTGCCTCTTTATAGAACTGATCCAAATCGACCGGATAAAGATTAGGTGCCTCCTGGAAATATCTGTTCTGGAAATGCCATGGCATCAAATCTTCGACAGCAACTCCGTATCTTTCTGAGAATTTCTTGTCCATAAGTCCTTTGACATCTGCAAAACTCTCCTTGGTCATCTGGTTGACCTCGTCCATTATGGCATATATCTCATCTGGATCCTCACCGCTAAGAATGAGGCTCATCTGATAATAATCATTGAAACCCAGACTACGGGCAAGTTCATTTCTAAGTTTAACAACTTCTATAACATCTTCTGCAACGACATCCCCAATAGCCTTATGAGCTTTCCAAACACCTTCAAGCAACTTATTATCCACAGATGTCTTCAAGACAGCCTCAATCTCATTGTCATTATACACCTTTCCATTATACATTGCACGGAAATTGGCATATTTTTGTTCAAGGAGCATCTCCTTTTCAATAATTTTATGGAGTAAGGCTGTATCTGCCTGACGGGAAAGAAACTGATTGTACAAAACATCCAATTCCCTTTTCAATACAGCATCCTTGACTTTTCCACTCTCTTTAATCTGCTTTAAAGCATTAAATGTCTCTGTATTGGAAAATATTTCAGAAATGGCTTTGTTGGCTTGTGCATATTTTGCAAACTCAGCCTCACTACCTGTAATGGCACCATTCCAATAGGCAAGATTTGATTCTATCATCAGAGGTCTATACTCCGAAACCGTACGATCGATAATCTGCTGTAATTCCACTTCAGCCTGATTGGTACAGCTTATACCCGCCAATGCAATGGCAGCAACTGATATAATATTTTTAACTCTCATAATTACTGTATTCCTTATATCTTGAGAAGGCTCTATAAATCACATAGTATTACTAAATAAGATTTATAGAACCCATTTTTTAGAAACTGCTTTTAAGTCCTGTTGCCTTATTGAATACCAATGCGCCAGGCTTTGAATCTCTATCCTTGATATAATATCCGTTTCTCTCGAATTGTACTGCAATAGCTGAATCATCTTCCATTAATGCAGGCTCCGCAAGAGCATCTATTTCTATCAATGATTCGGGATTAAGATAAGATTTGTAATCCTCACCTTCGGGGATTCCACCCATATCGGCTTGTGTAAAGAGTCTGTCATACAGTCTGACATGTATCTTCTCACAATGTGCAGCCGACACCCAGCCGATAGTACCTTTAACTGAGCGCCATGGGCCTGCTCCCGGTTTGGTTGTAGGGTCATAGGTACATCTTATTTCAATGATCTTACCATTTTCATCCTTTACAACCTCCTCGCATTTTACAATATATGAATATTTCAAACGCACCTCACCACCCGGTTTGAGACGGAAAAATTTCTTGGGAGCATCCTCCATAAAGTCGCTCCTTTCAATATATAATTCTCGTCCGAACGGAATTGTACGTGTTTCCGCCTGCGGGTCTTCCGGATTTTTGGGAGCTGTACAATATTCGATCCTACCTGTCTCCAATTCTGTAGCACCACTGCATTCACCATCATTCCAATTGGTAATCACTAACTTGACAGGATCTGTAATTACCATATAACGGTTAGAACGTTTGTTAAGGTCATCTCTGAGACACCACTCAAGCAACGACAAATCTATAAGGTTATCCCTCTTGGCCACACCTACTTTTTCTGCAAAAGCTCTAATACTTTCCGGAGTATAACCTCTTCTGCGCAAACCACAGATGGTAGGCATACGGGGATCATCCCATCCGCTTACAAAATTGTTTCTTACCAATTCGAGCAATTTTCTCTTGCTCATAACTGTATAGGTGAGGTTCAAACGGGCAAACTCATATTGATGTGAAGGGAATATTCCCAACTTCTCAATAAACCAATCGTACAAAGGTCTATGGACATCAAACTCCAAAGTACATATTGAGTGTGTAATATTTTCGATTGAATCACATTGTCCATGGGCATAGTCATACATAGGATAGATACACCACTTGTCGCCGGTACGGTGATGGTGAGCATGTATTATACGATAAAGAAGAGGATCTCGGAACATCATATTTGGATGAGCCATATCTATCTTGGCCCTTAGTACCCTTGAGCCATCTTCAAATTCACCATTCTTCATCCTCTCAAACAAATTGAGGTTCTCCTCTACTGAACGGTTTCTGTACGGACTTTCAATACCGGGTTGCTGCACAGTACCCCTACCCTTACGGATTTCCTCCTGAGATTGATCATCCACATACGCAAGTCCCATACGAATAAGCTTTTGGGCCCATTCATACAATTGATCAAAATAATCTGAAGCATAAAACTCATTGGCCCACTCAAAACCAAGCCATTTGATATCTTCCTTAATTGAATCTACATATTCTGTATCTTCCTTTACCGGATTGGTATCATCAAAACGGAGATTTGTCTTTCCTCCATACTGACGGGCCAGTCCAAAATTCAAGCAAATACTTTTTGCGTGACCTATATGCAAATAACCATTAGGCTCCGGGGGAAAACGGGTCATCACAGAGGAATGTTTTCCTGTTGCCAAATCGTTTTCAATAATCTCCTCTAGAAAATTCTTCTGAACAGTAACTTCTGTCACTTCTTTTTTAACTTCTTCCATGGTCAAATATTTATCTGACGGGATCTGATGGAACTCCCGGCAGAGGTTTATAATTTTTAAGTTCTTCTTTCAAAACTTCAATAGCTTTGTTAAGTTGGGCATCTTCTCCCAGATAATCATCAAAAGGATTCAAATCAACGATAATATCGGGAATAACTCCAACATTTTCAATAATCCATTCCCCATCTGTAGAATATGATGTAAAGAAAGGTGTCCGCACATCCTGTCCGTCAAGATAAGGTTTAGAACCCGAAATCCCCACTATACCTCCCCATGAGCGAACTCCAATAATCTTACCGAGGCCCAATTGACGGAATCCGTAAGGGAACAAATCTCCATCTGAAGATGAATATTTATCTATCAGGCATACTTTAGGACCGTTATGGGATTCATTGGGTACAGTAACAAGCTGTTCTCCACCATTTCGGTACATATTCATCCTATAGGCCTCTCTCTGAAGTCTTTCTAGAATCATAGGAGAAACATTTCCTCCACCATTCATACGGTCATCAATAATCAATGCCTTCTTACCCAACTGAGAATAGAAAAGTTTGGTAAACTCATCCAATCCTGCGACACTCATATCCGGAATATGGATATAACCTATCTCCCCATTGCTGGCTTCGTCCACTTTCCTTATATTTTCCTGAACCCAATCATAGTAGGCAAGTGAACTTTCCTCCTTTATAGGCTTGACATAGATAGTTCTCGCGCCATCTTCTGATGGCTTGTTGTTTACCATCAGTGCTACAGTAACCCCAACCTTGCCGACAAGAGGCTGATATATAGAGTTTAACTCCTTAGTTGACCTACCATTTATAGCTATAATATAATCACCTGCCTCTACATCCAACCCGGGCTGTGCCAATGGCGAGCGTTGGGCATTACCCCAAGAGACACCCTCAAATATCTTGTCAATCCTGAAGTATCCCGAATTATCTTTTGAAAATTTTGCCCCTAAAAGTCCTGTATCTATTTTCTTAGCCTTAGGAGCCTCTCCTGTATTTACATAACAGTGGCCTGTATTGAGTTCTCCTATCATTTCCCCTATGAGATATGTAAGGTCCTGACGATGGTTCACATAAGGAAGCAATACCGCATATTTCTCTCTGATGGCATCCCAGTCTCTGCCAACCATATTTTCAGCATAGAAATAATCCCTGTAAATCCGCCATGTCTCATTATATATTTGATTCCACTCTTCGTGAAAATCGACTACAACACTTATATCCTCCAACGGAAGAGCCTTATCGCCCTTGAATGAAGGAACAGAAGTGACATATAATTTGCCTTTGTCTGAAATCAAAGCCTTCTTATAGTCTGGGGTAATATCCACAACTGAACTTTTTGTCACATTGGAAACCTTGAGGTTATCCAATGAGAGTTTCTTGAGTTCTCCGCGTTCATAGTAGTATAGTGCGCCATCATAACATGCAACAAGTCTGAAATAACCACTTCCCAACGGAAGAGCCTCCGCCCTCTGAACAATATTTTCAAAATCAATCTTGACAGATGCATCCCCATTCTCAGATATTGCCCCTACCTTTTCCTTTTTAAGAGGTTTCTGGGGAGAAATGAGACATGGATTAGGGACATCATTATTCAAAGGCAGAACAAAAAGATAACTGTTTACCTGATACGATGCATTCCACTCCACACGGGAATAATTAGCTCTAAAATCCCTTGATGATGTATAGAAGAGATATTTACCATCTTCTGAAAACATAGGAGAAGAACTGTCATACCACAAGGTAGTCACAACCTCAGTCCCCTTTGAAATGGTATCGTAAATATAAACTGCAGACATTCCTGTCTCGGAAGTGGTAGAATAAGCAATCCACCTTCCGTCTGAAGATATATCCACACCTCTTATACCGCCATACTTTCCTGTAATTATAACTTCACATTTTTTTGTATTCAGATTCAGGCAATAGAGTCTGTTTTTCTGATCTTGAAAATATATTCTCTCCGAATCCGGCGACCAAATTATTCCATCTGGATAACCATTCTTAAACTTAGTCATCGCCTTAGCTTCAAAAGGATTGTCTTTATCTGCCACATACAACTGATACTCCCCGTCTTTGTCAGAGAAATATGCTATTTTCTTTCCATCGGGAGACCATTGGGGATTTCTGTCGTGCGCACCTGAGGTAGCTGTAATATTTAAGACATTGCCTGATATAGCCGGCAACATAAAAATATCACCTCTATATGAGCACAATACCTGCGTACCGTCTGGCGAAAGCGAATATCCTCCACGAATGCGTGAACTACCTTCTTTATATGAAATTAATTTGTCACGCGAATATATAGCTTCGTCATTCAACACAATTCTGACTTTATCACATTTGTCCGAATTGACTGAATATCTGAATATCTCACCGCCGTTTTCGAAAACAATATAGTTGTCACAAAAAGAAGGGAATTTACAATCATATTCTGTAAAATCGGTAACCTTCCTTATCTGTTTGGTATTTGTATCATAACAAAATAGGTTCATTATCTGATCCCTGTCTGACATAAAGAAGATTTTGTCACCGATCCACATCGGGAAAATATCTTGCGCGTCATTATTGGTGATATTCTCCAACTCGGTAGTACCTACTTTATTTATCCAGATATCATCTGCCTGACCGCCCCTATAATATTTCCATGTACGGAATTCTCTGAACATTCTATTGAGCGCCAAATATTTACCATCAGGAGAATAAGAACAGAATCCCCCTTCGGTGGTTGGTATCTGCTCACTCTGTGAGCCATCTGCAGAGACCTTGAACAACAATCCTCTCAGACCGGCGAAAGAGTACCATTTGCTCCTATACACAATATCCTTACCATCCGGGGTCCAGCACATAACAATATTGTCGGGACCCATTCTGTCCCCAATATCATCTCTATCCACAGTAGCACTATATGTAATTCTCACAGGAGCACCTCCATCAATAGGCATTGTATACACTTCAGTATTCCCATCATACTGACCGGTAAAAGCAATCGTGCGGCCATCCGGGGAAATACGAGAAAAGACCTCGTAACCAATATCTGAAGTAAGTCGGGTAGCTACACCCCCATCTACAGATACCGAATACAAGTCACCGGCATAAGAAAATACAATTTTTTCATTGCTGACAGAGGGAAAACGTAAAAGTTTAGCCTCATTGGAACCTTCTGCAAAAATAGAAACAGAGCATAAAAGCGCTGCAACACTCAAAAGAATATTCCGTTTCATAATTATAAAATATTTAAAACCTGTTCCTTAATTTTCTCAAGCTCATCCTTCATCATCACAACACAACGCTGCATATCTACCTGATTTGATTTTGAGCCCAAGGTATTTATCTCACGACCCATCTCCTGAGCAATGAATCCGAGTTTCTTTCCTGGAAAATCTTCATTACCCATAGTTTCCAGAAAATAACTACAATGTTGCCTCAGTCGTACCTTTTCTTCATTTACATCCAGCTTCTCGATGTAAAAAATCATTTCCTGCTCAAATCGAGATTGGTCCTGAATTACTTCTAACTCATTCATTTTTGAAGATATACGATCTTTGATAGACTCTATTCTGAGAGACTCATAATGTTCTACCTCCTGAAGATGTTTCAATATATTATCAACCCTCTCTTCAAGATCTTTTCTGAGTACAACTCCTTCTGTTTCTCTGAAATCCTTCAGCTGCTCCACTGCTTTTACAATTGCACGATATATCGCATCCCAACATTCTGCAGACATATCTTCCTTATGGGCAGATACCACATCAGGCATTCTTAAGATTGTAGAAACTATATCATGTTGATTTTCAATACATAACCCTACTGATTCCGAAGCTTCCACTATTGCCGCATAATATTTGGCAAAAAGTGCTTTGTCAATTTCCCGAGGTTCAACCCCTTCAATCTGCTCAGAAGTTATATACAAATCTATATTACCTCTGACAAGTTCTCTGGCTATATACTGCCTTACCGACAATTCATGCTCCCGTGGGATAATCTGCGTCTTTACAGACAAATCGCAATTCTTGCCATTAAGTGAACGTATCTCCGCTATATACTTTTTATTCTCAAAAGTGGCTTCGGCCTTGCCATAGCCCGTCATAGATCTAATCATATCAAAATCAATATTTTATAATGGAACCTTAACATACCTGTTTTACCATTACAGGGTCCCGCCTAAAAGTTTCTTGGAGATCCCTGCCCAATTGCGGCTGAGCTCCTCCATTCCTAAAATTTCACATGCAACAGAAATATTATGAGCTGCATACCCCCTTTTTTTAACATTTCCACTCTTGGTCTCCTCAAGCCATATTTCCATAGCTTTTTCCCATTCAAATATATAAGCATAGTAGTATGCCTGAGTCCAGGAGCCATTGTTATAAACATATATTCTTTTGTTCACACTCTCCCACGATGGGAAAAACTCTTGGGCTGCAGATAGCCCAATTGTGATAAATGAATCGGATATCCCATCTGAAATCTTACTTAGCGCAGATACCTTTGGAAGAGGCTCCTCCGACATAAGTAACCAACTCTCCATCTCATTTATATGCACCCTGAGAGATACACCCTCCACTCCATTTCTGTAAAGCGTCAGGTTCATCCGATATGGCATCGAAATGATACTCTGAGCAAGATACCTGCCATCGTAATACCCTTTCTGCTGAGGGTAGCTCATTTCAAAGTCACCGACTGAAAGTGAATCGACAACAACTATATAATCTGTACCGGTATAACTGTACAAGAAGTCAATATCACCCTGTCCGTTGATATCCAACTCGTCCCTATAAAAGAAATATACCGGAACATCCCCTGCATCCAAGGACAAGTTCTGCTCCATACTTTGTGCGATCCCGATACAGGCATTACTAAGATATATACTATCTGTACTTCCTCTCTGAGATAGGGCAATCACAGAGGGGATCTTTCCATTGAAATCCACATTGTTGGCAGAAGGAACCTTCTTGTCCACCGAAACAGTATAACTAATCGGAGCACAAGAAGATACAATCAAAACAACCAATATATAAAAGATATATTTCAATTTCACACTCAACGCTTTACTAATTCCGCATTCAAATCATATTCATCAGCGCCCACAATCCTAACTTCAGCAAAAGTACCAACAAGACTCTCAGGGGAATCAATACCTGAAGCATCAATCAGGACCTCCCCATCTACATCAGGGGCCTCCTTACTGGTTCGGGCAACCAATTCACAACGGTCCTCGGCAAAAGAGTCAATCAAGACCCTCTCATACGAGCCTATCCTACTCTCGTTAAAAGCTAATGAGACACTTGCCTGCAACTCCATCAACTCTTCAAGTCTTTGTTGCTTGATTTCCTGAGAGACGGTATCTTTGAGATTTTGAGCTCCCCAAGTTCCCTCTTCCTCAGAATAAGCAAAAGCGCCCAATCTTTCTATCTTATAATCATTGACAAACGAAAGCAAATCATCAAACTCCGCTTCTCCTTCTCCGGGATGTCCCACCATCATTGTTGTTCTAAGTACAATTCCGGGAACTGCTTTACGCATCCTTTCCACCAACGCACGGGTCTGACTGCCATCTATTGACCGACGCATAGCTGACAACACAGCATCAGAAGAATGTTGCAATGGAATGTCCATATATTTGCACATCTTTTCAGAAGATGCCATTATTTCCAATAAATCTTCAGGGAAAGATGCCGGATACGAATATAGAACTCTAATCCACTCTATATCCTTTATATCCAACAACTTTGTCACAAGTTTGGAGAGAGCTCTCTCCCTATACAAATCAAGTCCGTAGTAGGTTGTATCCTGAGCAATCAACACCAGTTCCTTTACACCCGCACCGGCTAAAGAGTAAGCCTCATCAACCAATTTCTCTATCGGTACTGAGACATGTGCCCCCCTGATTCCAGGTATTGCACAATAAGAACATTTTCTGTCGCATCCCTCTGAAACCTTCAGATATGCGTAGTGGGATGGAGTTGTCAGAAATCTTCGAGTCTCCAACAGAGGATTCATCTTTACTCCGAGTTCTGCAAGAATCGGAACGATGGAAAAAGCTCCAAAAAACTTGTCTACTTGCGGTATCTCTTCCTTCAAATCAGACCCATAGCGCTGCGAAAGACATCCCATCACATACAATTTTTCAACACTTCCTTCTTCCTTAGCCTCAACCCCTTCCAGGATTGCCTCAATAGACTCCTCCTTCGCATCAAGGATAAATCCGCAAGTATTTATTATCAGAATATCAGTTCTACCTCCTATTAATTGATCTCCCTCGGGAATAATCTCAAATCCCGCTGCAGCCAATTGAACAAGCAGATGCTCCGAATCAACACGATTCTTCGAGCACCCCATTGTTACGACCTGAACTCTTTTACCTCCCATATCCGAGAGTATTATTCTTCTTTTGAATCTTCTTGAGCCTGCTCACTCTCATCATCAACGAAATCAAGCGATGCATACTCTTTCAAGATATTGTACCACTGAACAACTTTTTTCATATGAGATGGATAAAATCTCTCAGAATCATATCCGGGAACCACCTCTGCAAAGAAATTCACCAGAACCTTCTGCTGAGCCTTTGCATCAGGAGCAAAATCTTCTCCAAGATGAGCCTTCATCTTTTCAAATACTTCTTTCAAAGGCATTTCACCTTCCTCCGTATAAATAGCTATATCAGAAAGGGATGAGACTTTGGCAGTATGTCCGAACACACTCCTTTTTTTGGTTAGAAGAGATTCTGCAATCATACCTGTTCTGGCTTGAGATATATAAGTAAATAAACCTTGTTCTCCTGAAATTGATAAAACTTTCTGTAAATCTGTTTTCATTCTAAAATCTTTATTCTATAAGTTATTAATTGTCATTTTATTGTAAACGTCTATCACCTGAGGAAGTATAGCTCTTTGAGAATCTGACTCAATCACATAATCAGAGTGGGAAATCCTCTGATGATCAGACCATTGTTTTGATATTCTTGCCTGCACACTCTCACGAGTAGCATTACTACGAGCCATGGCCCTGCTGATTCGCAACTCAAGAGGAGCCCTAACAGTCAAGACTTTATCATAGATTCCATTAAAAATGGGTTTCTCCAGCAAAATAGCCGATTCTAAAATAAGAAAAGGGAAACCACATTCACTCTGAAGAGATTTCCACTTTTTAATATCATCTAAAAGATAGGGATATACCAACTCCTCCAAGGATTTCATCAAAGAACTCTCACTGAAGAGCCTTGAAGCCATGTACTCTTTATTCAGTTTTCCATCCCTAACCACCTCATTTCCTATAAGGTACTTTAACTTTTCAAGCAACTCGCAATTTTCTGTATATAGAGCTTTTGTTCTTCTGTCAGTATCGTACACAGGGATTCCCATAGCGGAGAAAATATTTGAAACAAAACTTTTTCCACTACCGATACCTCCTGTTATCAACAATAATTCTGCCATACTCTATTTATCAATCACGATACAATCCACAACTCTCGGGTTTATCTCATAAGTAATGATCCCTTGTGGCATATTATCCCATACAGGGACCACTCTGGAATTGATGGACTGCAAATAATCAGAATATTTGACTATAAATCTGACGTCATCATCGTCAAATCTAACCCTTGAAAAAAATCTTCTGTATGTTACATCAACAGTAGAAGGGAGAATGATCATATCCTTTTCTTGCGGCAAATCTACTGTTTCGACTTTTACTGTCACGGTTTCCTCAACATACCTTGCGACATCAATAGTATAATAGACTGAATTTGTAGAATATTGTATATGTCTCTGAGGAACAATATCCAATATGCCGTTCAGCGAGGTCTTCACATCCGTTTCATAAAAAGCCTCCGTCCATACCGAGTCAATTACACTAATGTAATGGGCCTCTCCATATATATCTATACTATCAGGTTTGAGAGATATATCTCCAACAGGCATATATTGACCTGAATATTCAATAAACATTCGCGGCACAATCGGAACCCTCTTATATTCCATTCTAGAAATCAGGAAATCGAGCCTTTCTGTAACGACAAATTCAAGTTCGACATCCTCATCCAAAGCCCCTACAATATTCCCGGTGATATCTGCAGTATTTACATAAAACAAATCACTCACCTGGTCATTCTGTCTAATATCTTCAGGCAAAACATCCAAAACTATTTTGCTCCTTTTACCAAAGCGCTGAGCCAAAATATAATAACCATTCGCCTTCCCCCGAATAATCAAAACTTCCTCGGAAGTTGAATGATTTACCCTACCCTGCAACGAGGTAGACATTTCCACCTCATATTCCAGAAACACCGAATAGGTCATGGAAAGATTGTGCATCAACCATATAATCAATGCAGATATAATAGAGAGTAGCAAAATAAGCCACTCTCTACCATCTTTCCCATTATTTTCCTGTTCGGTCATAAAATTGACATTATTTACTTTGAACGTCAGTAATATCGTTTACTACACAAGTTTTGTCAACTTTGATCTTAACACCGTTGTCTACCTCCAACAACAGGTGATTGTCCTTTACATCCGCCACGATTCCATAGATACCACCTACAGTCACGACCTTATCACCCTTCTTTATATTTTCTCTAAATTTGGCAATCTCTTTCTGTTTCTTCTGCTGAGGTCTGATCATGAAGAAATACATAACTACAAAAATCAGCAACATCATAATCAAGAAAGAGTACTGTTGTAGGCCGCCAGGTTGCGCACCTTGTGTCTGTAACAAAATTGTAATCAAATTCATTGTCATTATTATTAAAATAGTATAAATAAAAGCAAACAAAAAGCGAAGCCACAGCCCCACCTTTCACATTGCAAATATACGTAACAAGCGAGTAAAAAGCAAAGCACCGGCTTTGATTTTTGCAACGAGCACAATAGTATTTCTACCCCGTAGGGGAGCGCAGCGACCAAAGCCCCCTTCAAAGGGGGGCTGGGGGTTGTAAGAGAGAAGGAAGCGGCAATAAAGCCGCGACACTTCGGAAATTCCAACACCACCACCCTAAGTTCCAACCACCACCTCCAAGGTAGAACCACACTCTCCCGCCAACCGGATACCAAAAAGGCTACTAAGTAAACTATACGTAACAAGCATGTAAAAAGCAAAGCACCGGCTTTAACCCCAAAAATTCAAATATGCCGTACGTTAGCTTTCTATGAGTCCTCTTCCGCTTTTAACAATTTCCCCCGACCGCAACATCTTCTGAATAATCCTGTCAAGCAGACCGTTTACAAATATCTTACTATTGTATGTGCTGTAAAACTTAGAAATTTCAACATACTCATTTATCGTAACCTTAATGGGAATATTGGGAAAACCGACCGCCTCCGCAATACCTTCCTCAATCAATATCAGGTCGGTAGCAACCACTCTATCAGGATCCCAATTTGCAATGTTCTCCTTTATAACATCCATATACCTGCCATAATTGCCCAACGAAAACTTCAGAAGACCAAAAGCAAATTCCCTGTCATCCTCTTTCATAAACACACCCGGCATAGGCATCCTTGCGCTTTTCTTCAACAACTCCAGATTACGTATTATGAGATTGAGAACATATCCCAAATCATCTATCCAGTAAATGGACAGATCCTCAAGGAACGACTCCAGATCGGCATTATCCTCAAACTCCTCTTCGAAGATTCTGGCAAACAAAGCACAATCTTCCTCAAGGGAGCGGGACTCATTTTTCATGTATTCTTGAAAATACTCCTTTTCTGAGATTGAAGTGTACAATTTCTTAATAAAAAGAGATAGATCACCATTCCAATTTAATGAATGGTCTTCACAATACTTGAGAAAAGTATGATTGCCCAACAGATACTCTGAGACCTTATTCTCAGAAAATTTCAAATTGGGATTCCTCTCCAAGTCTGTGGGATTATACTTCTTCAAACCCATCTCGATCTTATTGTCAGCAGCGCGCTTGAGAGCAACTGCCACATTAAGCATAAAATAGTATAAATCAAGGGTTTTTTCACACGAATAGTGCAAATTCTTCTCTGCTTCGGCAATAGAATTTGAGCCAGAAGAGATACTACTGTAAAGAACTTTAAAGACTTTAATCCTTATCAAACGACGATTAAGCATACTCAATTTTTAAAACATTTTGCAAATATAAATTTTTACAGCAGAAATTTATTTTATATTTGTGAGAAATTTTATAAAATTTACAAAAATGTATTCTGAAGAATTTGATAATGTGGGTGCTTTAGAGCGTAATGGAGACGATGTTTTCTCTAAACCCGTAAGAGCAGGAAAGAGGACTTACTTTTTTGATGTTAAGGCCACTAAGGGTAATGATTACTACTTGACAATCACTGAAAGTAAGCGTAGAGTTGAAAAAGACGGCAGATTTGTTTACGACAAACACAAGATTTTCCTCTACAAAGAAGATTTTGACAAGTTTAGACAAGGACTCGAAGAAGTAGTTGAGTACATCAAAGAAAGATGTCCGGTAGTTGAAAGAGTTGCAGAAGAGAGTGAAGAGCACAATACATCGTCATTCTCAAATGTAAATTTTGAAGAACTTTAGAAATCTACAAAGTCGGGAGTTACCATCGAGTACTACCCGACTTTTTAATATTTACCACCTCACCAGGCAAGACTCTAAAGATGAATATAGCCATATCTGTTTTTGGACTATTGATATTTGTTCTCCTCCCTGCCCTCGCAATAGAGTTGTGCCGCAAATATAAATTCCTTGGGCAAATCGGAGAAATACTACTTCTTTATATAATAGGATTGTTGCTTGGCAACTTCTTAATCCACCCCTTTAAAAATATCTCATCTGCATTATACCCCATCCAAGATGGATTGACATCGATTGCTGTTCCGTTGGCAATACCATTAATACTTTTCAGTTGCAACATCAAGGCCCTGCCCGTAAAATCTATTGCAAAATCTTTGGTATTTGGGATAATTGCCATACTGCTATCTGTCGTATCAGGATATTATTTAATTGACAACTTAGCCCAGGTCCCCGAACTAAACAAAATTGCGGGGATGCTGGTAGGTGTATATACCGGCGGGACGCCCAATCTTGCTTCCCTGAAAATGATGCTTGATGTAGATTCTCATACATAGCTGCTAATCAACTCATTTGATATGGCTATAAGTTTTCTATACCTTATCATAGTAATGAGTTTTGGGATCAAGCTCTGCCACAAATTCCTCAACAGAAAAGGTAAATCCTCAGAATTTGCCTATACATCCGCATCTGAATTTATTGACACCGACTTACCATATTCAAAAATATTTTCCAAGGAAAATAGGGGCAGCACTATTGCTGCAATTGCACTTTCGATAGCAATAGCAATCATCAGTATCATCGTATCAATGTCAATATCGGGTGAAATAAATATGATGGTATTGATTCTTACCCTGACAACTTTGGCAATAATTTCCTCATTCATTCCTTTTGTCGGTAAGGCTAAAAAGAGTTATGATGCCGGAATGTATCTCGTTCTGATATTTTCGATAACTGTAGCTTCCATGGTAGATATAAACGAGATAGATATAGCTGAAGGAATATGGCTGGCCGCCTATATAGCTTACTCGGTATTCATATCTCTAACCATACAGATAATCCTATCCAAAATATTTAAGATAGATGCCGATACCACATTAATATCTTCAGTAGCATTGATAAATTCTCCTCTCTTCGTACCAATGGTTGCCCAGGCAATGAAAAACAAGAGTGTAATCATTTCAGGAATAACCATTGGCATTGTCGGTTATGCTATCGGTAACTACCTTGGGGTCATTGTTGCAGGAGCACTTCCTTAAGGGATGTTGTCAGGATCTTCTATATCAACATTAACCACCCTTTCCAACAGAAATCTCTGCCTGTTTTTATGAAATGGGGGATAATCGTTGTTTTCAATGATTTTATTTCCTTTGAAAACAAGTCCGTCTAAGGATTTGGCATAAAGAATCGGAATATCAAATGTCTCAAAGATATTATCCTCAATGACTACCCCTCTTCCTTCTCCTCCATGGAAATATAGTACCTGATTTTCCAAATCTGGAATTTCAGGATATATTGATATCACCGCTTGTGTAAACTGAAACATATTTGTAAGGGCATTCACAAAATGATTTCCCCTTATAACAACATCCCTGCAGGCTCCCGTTTCGAACCATCCATTACAGTCTCCACATAAAAGAATTGCGCTACCTGAAGTATGATCAAAAAGATTGTTCTCTACAACCACCTTTTTAGGAGTACTGAAAAGAGTACCTCTTGCGCGGTTATTCCTTATCACATTATCGGCAAAATAGACACTTGGAGTCCATTCCATATTTTCGATGCCGAACTTACCTTCCTTAAGATATTCTGGAAGAGGCTCCTGAAATGTTATCTTAAACTCCTTTGCTCCAAATTCACTATCCGCATCATTAGGTTCTATTTCAGCAATCACATTTGCACAGGAAAATTCCATTGTTGAAGATTTAACAAAATGGACTGAATCGCCAACGCCTCCCCAATAAAACCCATAACTTTGAGGATGCATATATCTCGCCAACACTTGATTAGCTGATATATGTTCAGTTACAAGCAGATAGGTGCCATGAACATTTATTGCATCATCCATCATTCCCTCATAAACTCCTCCCACAGAGTGGATATGACCTTTACAGCCTGAAAAGTGAGTTGCATCAGCCTGGGTTGTAAAATACCGACCGTCACCATCCCTCAATGAGACATTGAATCCTTCCAAAGCGACATTTTCACACACCTGCGCCAACAGCCCCATCCCTTCAGCATAATGCACAGTGGTATTTTTAATGGTTGTATTCACATTCTTATAAAGAAATATCCCTGGTGTAGGACGCTTGTAGGAGCGCATTGCCACGACCATCCCCGGTTCCAGTCTCCGATCTTTCCACCTGGCTTTCAACGAATAAGGTTCTATCTCACATATTCCTTTGCTACCAACCATTATATCACTTGTCCTGTAAACAATATGTTTGGTATCACCTTCAAATGCAATTCCCCAAGTAGGAACAAGACTCCAATTTTCACCGGATACCACCAACATACTGTCTTTAATCGAATAATTGACATACGGGGAAAGTCTGTATGTAATGAAACCCTCTTCAATATCATTTTCCACAATCTCCACCTGCGTAATCTGAGGGACACGACTGTCTATATTGAGATTTTCAATCGTACAGTTACTGCAATTGGTCATTACTAATGGAAGCATCCTCCCGTTTACATAAAAATCGGCTCCACTACCATCAAGGGTAAAGTTCTCCAAGCTATCCATTACCACTGCCACCTCTTTGGGATTGTCCTGATCGTGATTAGATATATACAATTCCATTTGCAACTCTCCGGGATAAAAGTCATAAGCTCCCTTCTCCAAGACCAATCGAACAGGAGTACCTTGACTGTTCCTGCCAATGGAGTCGATAAGTCTGTTCAACTTAGAGGAGATATTCCCGGCTGCTCCTGGAACTATCCCAAAATCTGAGGCAAAATATACCTTTTCTTTACAAGAGACCAAAATTGAGACCATTAATATGGCCATAAAATATTTTCCAAATCTAATCATAAATCTTTTGCAAAATAAAAATGTCCCTCAAGAAGCTATTCCTGAGGGACATCATTTCTGGAGGTACCAAGCAGAGTCGAACTGCTGTACACGGTTTTGCAGACCGCTGCCTAACCACTCGGCCATGGTACCAATTTGGTTTGGGAGTGCAAAGATACTACTAATTTGCATTTTTGCAAATTCTACTGACCAATATCTCAAGGAATTTTTTATCTACAGAATCAAAAGTAGCTGTTTTGTCACTATCAATATCTAAAACTCCGACTACATCCCCGTCTTTATCCATCAAAGGAACAACTATTTCAGAACGGGAAAGGGAACTGCATGCTATATGTCCCGGAAATTTTTCCACATCCTCAACTACTATAGTCTCCTTCTGCTTCCAGGAAGTCCCGCAGACTCCTTTACCATATCCTATTCTTGTACAAGCTACCGGACCCTGAAATGGTCCTAGCACTAACTCCTCAGGAGAATCGACGAAATAGAAACCTACCCAGAAGAAACCAAAACATTCTTTCAAAGCTGCAGCCACATTGGCATAATTAGCTACCTGATTTGATTCCTCACCAATCAACGCCTCCACTTGTGGAATAAGTTGTCGATACTTCTCGGCTTTATCTTCGGATGATATAACAATCTGATGCATAACCTAACCTACCCTATCCTATTCTACATACAAAAGTAATCCTTTCAAATACTCTCCTTCAGGATGATAAATATTGACCGGATGATCTGCTGGCTGAGTAAGTCTCCTCAAGATCTTCACTTTCCGACCGGTCTGAGCCGCAGCCGAAAATACAGCCAAAGCAAAAGCCTGTTTGTCAACCACCTGGGAACAACTATATGTAAAAACCAATCCTCCTGAAGCGACCTTCTCAATAGCATGGGCATTGAGTCTGCGATATGCCCTCAAGGCATTATCAAGAGCGCCTCTATGTTTGGCAAAAGCCGGAGGGTCAACAATTATCATATCAAACTTACCTTTGGGTATCTCTTTGATATAATCCAACGCATCGGCACATACTGAAGTGTGCTCCACATTACCTGCAGGAAAATTAATCAACACATTTTTATCCACCATCTCTATCGCTTTTGCTGAAGAATCGACAGAAACAACACTCTTTGCCCCGTTATTAAGTGCATAAATAGAAAAACCACCGGTGTAACAAAACATATTCAAAACATTTTTACCTGTAGCATATTCTCCCACCAATGCCCTGTTATCTCTCTGGTCCAGGAAAAAACCTGTCTTCTGCCCTTCTTTCCAGTTTACAGAAAATTTATTTCCGTTCTCCTGCACGATGTTTTCATCCTGCAAAGTTGCACCCCACAAATATTTGTTTCCAAGATTCAATCCCGCCTTATATGGAGCCGTTCCCTCACTCTTGTCGTAAACAGTTTGTAATTCATCTCCATAGCAGAGTGTAAGGGCTTCCGCTATACGCTCCAACGACAGGAACATTCCTGCTGAATGGGCTTGAACAACTGCGGTTTTACTATATATATCAATAATAAGTCCCGGCAAAGAATCCCCCTCACCATGAACTAATCTGTAGCAATCTGTACGGGAAGTAGGGAGCCCGATGGCATTTCTCATCATTTTGGCTTTATACAAACGGTCCTGCCAAAACATCAGAGGCATTGCTCCATTCACAGGTGCATCATCCTTGCAATAACTTAAGATTCGTACCGTAATGGAACCTTTCTGAAAATGTCCGTATGCAAGAAAATTTCCATCAAAGGAGAGCACTTCTACCACCTCTCCCTCAAATGGTGTACCCTCTATCCTTTCTACTGCTCCTGAAAAAATCCACGGATGAAATCTCTTTATTGATTCATCCCTCCCTTTCCTGATAAATACTCTATTCATTTCCGATAAGTTTAAGATACATTTGACGACACGACCACGCATCAATTGCAGCATATCTCAATTGAGCATCAGAAAGTTCTTGAGCTTCCCAATTTGAAAGTTGTTGCGCCTTGGAAACCTTGTGCCCCAAAATTATGGCGGCCATCTTCTTGACACTCTTCACTTCTATACCATATCTTTCTACAAAAGACTGCAAATCCAAAAACCCACCACTGGTTATTTGGGCATACTGATTCAACCCTTTGACATCCTCTTTTACAGCTGCCCCGATCTTCATGATAGAAGAATCCGAGAGCAAAGAGGCCAACTCCGAAGGTATTCCCAATAACTGCAACCTAAATATATAAGCTCTATCCGGTCCAGAGAGTTGCAACACCGCTATCTTATGGCGTGGAGCATTTGCCTTGAAACAAGGTTTCGTCTCTGTATCAAATCCCAAAAGCTTTTGCGATGACAGATAATCAATTGCTGCATAATAAGTCTCATCAACTTTGTCAACGACTATTATCTCCCCATCAAAGCTGAGGGTATCCAAATGTTCGAGTTCTTCTTTTGTTATTGTTGATGCGTAAGCAAACCCCATAGTTCAAATTAATACAATGAATTCTTTATTAAAGAATAAGAGAGAGGAAAATAATTCCCCATGTAATTAAGTTTACCTCTTTCCAAATATCTGGTTGAAAAAGGTATTGCCTTAGAGGTAATCTTATATTCACCGGCAGGACGCCCTATTCGGTAATTATATGAAAAACCACCATCTTCGTCGTACGAATCATCATCAAATGAAAGAGCCGGAACAGTAATATATGTATCCAATTCAGACCTGACTGCTCTCAATGCGAGATTGCGTGATTCTCTAAGAGCCATATAACACTCACGAGCAGCACACTCCACCGGATCTATTAGTTTCACATTCGGAGTTATTGAATTTCTATAAAGATACATTCCATCCAGCCTGTAATTGTACAATTCCACTAACACTTTCTCTATCAACCCCTTAACAGATGAAAATTTATAATCTGAAAGCAGAATGCAGGAGATAGGGACATCGCTTCCACTTCTACGATGATGCTCAACCATTGAAACCACATGATACCTGACATAGTTTTCAATCGAATTCAACTGAAGCACTTGATATTCTCCATTTCTACGGGTATACAGCAACCCATTCTCAGAAGTATTAAAACCATATCTCTCCAACACTACTTCATCCACATATTCAATATCCTTTACCAAATCAGGACCTTTGTAGTTTGCTCTGGTTTCAGTAGACAGCATAGAGATATAGTCATAATCCATAAGAATTGCTTCATTGAGCCCGTGAGCACGATGTCCGACAATCTTTAATACTCCCTCATATTCGGATTGAGCCGCTTTTTTTCTGATGGCAGACTCATATTCCCTCACAGTAATATCATCCCCTGAGGAGAGAATTCCTATGCTCACTTGCTCCTTGGAGACACACTCCTCAAACAAAGCATTGATACCCGATGACATAAGACCAATTACAATCACATTGGAACCGGTTGCTTTTGAAAAATTCGAAATATCCGACTCGGCAATATAATCAGCACTATTGGTAAGAGCTATAACAGCCTTCACCCTCTCTTTCTGACCCGACTTGAAATCATCTACCTGCAAGGTATAAAATGACTTGCCCATCAAGAAAAATACATTTGTCATCAAATGCTCCTTCAGAAAAGCAGTATTACCAGCCTCTATATAATCGATATATGGTCCATTGGCCTTATCTATAAGAAACTGAAAATTTTCCCCGCCAAAATCGGGAATTCCGTCCGGAACAGGTTTTCCTGTGATATTGTCAAATTTGTCTAATGTCAGAAACTGCTCAACAGCAAAAAGGCCATCGATAGAGGTATCAAAAATACCTATTGGCAATTCAGAAATATTTTCTAAAGAATAGCTGAAATCATCATAATAGATAAATGAAGAATCGGCAATAGCTCTTTGTGCTATAGGAGACAAGATTATATCCGGACCATCATCATTACACGATTGGATAAATGACAGACCGAATATAAAAACCAGCAATAAGAATATATTCCTCATTATGAGTTATATGTATATGTACCAAATTCTCCTGACACCACAACTTCCTTATGATCGCAAGCCTCTACACGACCCACTACCTTAGCTTCAATTCCAAATGACTCGGCTATAGAAATCATTTCCTGAGCAGAAGCAGCGTCGGTATAAATTTCCATTCTGTGACCCATATTGAAAACCTTATACATTTCAGCCCATCCTGTACCTGACTCCTCTTTAATTGCTCTGAAGAGAGGTGGAACAGGGAACAGATTATCCTTTATAACTCTAAGATTATCAATAAAGTGCAACACTTTAGTCTGAGCACCTCCTGAACAATGCACCATTCCATGCACTGCACTTCTATGATTTGAAAGGATGGCTTTTATCACGGGAGCATATGTTCTAGTTGGAGACAACAACAACTTTCCATATGTAAGGCCTGTTTCAGGCTCTATATCAGTAAGTTTCTTTGAGCCTGTATATACTACATCTGAAGGAATTCCCGGGTCAAAACTCTCGGGATATTTTTCTGCCACCCCATTTTCAAAAAGGTCATGACGTGCTGAAGTGAGTCCGTTACTGCCGGTACCTCCATTGTATTCATCTTCATAATTGGCTTTTCCGTATGAAACAAGCCCTACAATAACATCCCCTGCCTGAATATTTGCATTGTCAATCACATCGGAACGCTTCATCCTCGCACAGACAGTGCTGTCCACGATAATTGTCCTCACCAGATCTCCCACATCTGCAGTCTCTCCACCGGTTAGAACCATCCTCACCCCATAACTTTTCATTTTTTCAATAAACTCCTCAGTTCCTCCGATAACTGCCGAAATAACCTCTCCGGGGATAAGATTTTTATTTCTTCCTATAGTGGAAGACAAGAGTATATCATCTGTAAGTCCGACACAAAGAAGGTCATCGGTATTCATCACAATGGCATCTTGAGCAATACCCTTCCAGACACTCATATCTGAAGTCTCCTTCCAATATATGTATGCGAGCGAAGACTTTGTTCCTGCTCCATCAGCATGCATAACTACACAATACTCCGGGTCACCTGCGATTATATCCGGAATTATTTTACAGAACGCCTTAGGATACAATCCCTTGTCTATATTTTTGATGGCACGGTGCACATCTTCCTTAGAAGATGATACCCCCCTGCGCATATATCTTACATTATCTTCACTCATATTTTCAATTATTTGAGGTTGGTTATAAAAACAAAATACAAATTTAGCATTTTTTATCTAGAAAGTTATAACTTTGTTGATTGAAAAAACAAATCAATACACTTATTATTATACAATAAATATGTTAACACTATCCAAAATAGCGCAGACATTACCTGCGTCTCCCATCAGAAAACTTGTTCCTTTCGCTGAACAAGCAAAAAAAAGAGGAGTAAAAGTATATCACCTCAACATTGGACAACCAGACATAGAATCCCCTGAAGTGGCACTTAAAGCTGTTAAGGACAACACCTTGAATCTTGTTGAGTATCCCAATTCTGCCGGAAATGAATCTTACAGAAAAGGACTTGCAAAATACTATCAGAATATCGGCATTGATGTAGATGTTGCAGATATTAACATCACCACAGGTGGTAGTGAAGCATTGCAAATAGCCCTTACAGTCACATGTAATCCTGATGACGAGGTTATAGTAATGGAACCCTTCTACACAAACTACAACGCATTCGCACTTATCAGCAATGTAAAATTTGTCCCTATTTCGACCTCTATAGACAATGGTTTTGCAATCCCTTCAGTAGAGGAGTTTGAAAAACTCATCACCCCTAAGACCAAAGGTATCATCATCTGCAACCCCTGCAACCCTACAGGTGTCCTTTATTCAAAAGATGAGATCGAAAAACTTGGTGAAATTGCCCGCAAACACAACCTCTTCATCTATTCGGATGAAGTTTACAGAGAATTCTGCTATACAGAAGAGCCTCACTACTCATGCATGCACATCAAAGGTCTTGAGCAGAATGTAATCCTTATTGACTCCGTATCAAAAAGATACTCACTTTGCGGTGTTAGAATCGGAGCTATAGTCTCTAAAAACAAAGAGGTTATGAATGCCGTACTACGTTATGCACAAGCACGTTTGTGTTCTCCTGCATACGGACAAATTGCCGCAGAGGCTGCACTTCAAGCACCCGAATCATATTTCAAATATGTGAAAGATGAATACATCAGCAGACGCGACTACCTTGTAAAAGAACTTCAGGCCATCCCCGGAGTCCTCTGCCCCACCCCTATGGGAGCTTTTTATGCAGCAGTTCGTCTTCCTATTGACGACAGTGAAAAATTCGCACAATGGCTACTTGAAGAATTCTCATTTGAGAATCAAACAGTTATGGTTGCGCCTATGGCCGGTTTCTATGCTACTCCCGGCAAGGGAAAAGACGAAGTCCGTATTGCTTACGTACTTAAAATCGAAGATCTCAAGGGTGCTATCAACTGCCTGAAAGAGGCATTGAAAGTATATCCTGGAAGAACTATCTAACCAAGTATCTACAGATTATCCCGATTACAGGACTTCCAGCAACAGTGAAACTCTATACATAACTGCCATCACGCACAATAGAGTGAACGCCAAGCGGGCCTCTCCCTTTCGTCCATTTTTAAAATAATCAAAAATGGAAAAAGTAAAGGAGACAAACAGAGGGATAGCCAACATAAAATTATTAGGATTGAAATAAAATCCAATCAATACTAATGATGCGACAGACAGGGCTAAAGAGAAGTTGATAGAGACTCTCTGAGCCCTGTTTCTTTGTGCATACAAAGATCTGAAATAGAGCATTGCACGAAGAATTATCAATAATAGTGCAGAATAATAAACCACCCCGGAGATAGTCAATGAGGAGATTGATGGAGAGACATTTGAAAGTGAAGCACAATACATCTCTACAATTTCTCCTGCAGAAGGTCCCTCAAACAAGAATGAGATAGAGAGAAGGTAGACCCAGGGGAGTATGAGGGCTCCCGCTATTGTATAGAAAATCCTCAGACCATTATATTCTCTTCTACCAAAACCGAAAAAGACAAATAACAACAGATATAGGAGCAGTTCAGGGACCAATACTGATGCTGTTGAAACACACAGGATCGCCTGAAAAAGATGGGAATATTTAAGTTTCTCATACACTACAAACTTAAACATATACATTATTGCCCAGATCACCAGCATCGCCGCGATATGATATTGGGAGAAAATCAATGAACCTGGAATTACTAAAATCATAATCAGGTAAGTCCCATAGAGCAAAATCGAACGTGGAGAATATGAGAAACACCTCAAATTGACATAGCTCAACAAAAATGAAATGAATGCAAACGCCAATATAGAAACTACCGAAGATAGAGCGACATTATCACCCAACCTCTGGAACAGGGTTTGGGAGGAATCCCAACCTAAAAGAAAAGAGGTTGACAATAAAAATAATACGGTAGCAACTATTGAAACTACCGTATATATAGAACTTTCCCGCTTCATATACTCGACTACTCTATTTATTATAGAAAATCATATCCAGACCAATATCACTCCGGTTGAATGAATCGGTAAACAATATCTTTCCAATATTCTCATAGATATGTTCGCGAGTGGATTGTAAATCATCCCCGAGAGCTGTAACTGCAAGAACTCTTCCGCCTGATGTAACCAACTCGCCATCAGATATTTTAGTACCCGAATTAAAAACAATTATATCCGAATCCACATTTTGTAATCCGGTTATCTTATATCCCTTTGCATAACTTTCAGGATAACCTCCTGAAACCATAATAACGGTCATGGCACTCTGCGGATTTACTTGAAAGTTTTCCATGGACAAATCACCTTTTGCAGCTGCAGCCAGATGGGCAAGAAAGTCACTTCCAATTCTGGGCATCACAACTTCTGTTTCAGGATCTCCCATCCTTACATTGTACTCTATGACATAAGGTTCCCCATCACAGTTCATCAGACCTATAAATATAAACCCTCTGTAATCGATACCCTCAGAACGCAAACCTTCTATTGTAGGAACAATAATCCTATCCTTTACCTTTTGGACAAAAACTTCATCAGCAAAAGGAACCGGAGATACAGCCCCCATTCCTCCTGTATTGAGTCCCTGATCATTATCCCCTATTCTTTTATAGTCCTTTGCATGTGGCAACAACAAATAATCTTTTCCATCGGTGAGAACAAAGAAAGAGACCTCCACTCCACTTAAGAACTCCTCAATAACCACCTTGTTTCCGGCATCTCCGAACTTGCCTGAGAACATTTGTGAAAGTTCTTTTTCAGCCTCTTCCATATCAGAAAGTATCAGGACTCCCTTTCCTGCAGCAAGTCCATCTGCCTTAAGCACATACGGAGGTTTTAAAGTTTTAAGGAACGAAACAGCATCTTCCATTTCTGATGCCGAAAAACTTCTGTACGCTGCAGTCGGGATATTATATTTTGTCATAAATGCCTTTGCGTAATCCTTACTTCCTTCAAGTGCCGCACCAGCCTTATCAGGCCCCACGAAAAGCAATTCCGAAAGCGACTCATCTTCAAAAAGATAATTTCTCAAGCCATTTACAAGTGGGTCTTCGGGTCCTACAACCACCAGATCAATTCCCTTCTCCTTGATTATCTCTTTGATTTTCCCAAAATCATTCATCCCAGAATCAATACATTGGGCATACTCTGCAATACCCGGATTGCCGGGCAAAGCATAAAATCGAGACAAATTGGGACTTTGGGCAATTTTATACGCTAACGCATGTTCTCTTCCTCCAGAACCGATCAATAAGACATTGTATGACATAATTCTCAAATTTATAATATTATTGCTTTACATTTCAAATTCAATTCCTTAAGCGCTTCCAGCGTTCTTGGAAGAGCATACCATAAATTCTTTGCAGCCTTCTTTGAATCATGGAAAACCACAATAGCTCCGGGATGCAAATGGGGAACCACATTTTTAAGACATTTCTTTCTCGAAAGTTTTCTATTGTAGTCTCTGCTCAGAATATTCCACATCACAAGCTGGTATCTCCTACTGAGAAGATTAGCCTGGGAGATTGTAATTTTTGCATAAGGGGGACGGTACAGTTTGGAATCAATAAGAGCATTCGCAACCTCAACATCCTGGATATAATCGTGTAGAGGTATCCTCCATCCTGCTATATGACTATATGTGTGATTACCGACTGAATGTCCTCTACGAAGTATCTCCTTAAAAAGTTCGGGGTATAATTCCACATTCTTTCCGATACAGAAAAATGTAGCCTTAGCCTGATACTTATCCAAAACATCCAACACCCAGGGAGTCACTTCCGGACAAGGACCATCATCAAAAGTAAGAAACACCCCATCCTCCTCCTGAGAAAAGCTCCAGATAGTAGTGGGATATATTTTTTTCAATATTGAAGGTGGTCTAAAATACATGTTGCAGTCATTCTCATTAAAAACCTGTCGCAAATATATAGAAATTTATTAACTTCGCAGATTAAGGAGAGTTCTATAAAAGACTTTGCTGAGATTTATGGAATTTTTCTTGAGCAAAGATTTCAGGAACAAACACAAAACAGACTCCTACAATCTTCTATGAGAAAGAAGCTAATTTTTACAGTAATATTGTCAACACTACTCTTTTTCCAATCTTGCGAAAAAAGAGGTATTATACCTAAAGATGTGATGTCCCAAATATACTATGATATGTATATGAATGACCAGGCAGTCAAATCCCGATACATCTTTAGACGAATGAGCGATACACTCCATATATATGCTCCCGTTTTTGAGAAATATGGATATACAGAAGAGGACTATCGCCGCTCAATGGAATATTATCTTATGGAGCCCGAAAAGCTTGAAAAAATATTTAAGAAAACTCTTTCTAACCTTGAGAAAAGAAAAAGTATCCTTGATGCCATGATTGCCGCTGAGGAGAAAAGAACCCTGAAGTGGGATTTTATTGACTCTCTTGAATACTTCACAGCCGACACTATCCAAAGCAGCGGATACTATAGAGCCCTCAGAATGTTATTCTTCAAGCCCGACAGCATTGTACCGAATTCTCCTGTACCCGATTCAGGGTTTATGGATAGACCGACAAATATATACACAATCTTCAATGACTCGATTCTCAACTCAGACAAACACTTCAGATTCCACACCACTTTAGGAATATTCCCTGCATTGCCAAAAGCAGACACCTTGCAACTATCTGATTCATTATCATCTTCAGTTGATTCTATTAAAGTCGAGAAAATAGAATCCGACAAGAAGGAAAGAGTTGTAGAAAGGCCCCAAAAAGAGTCCCAAAGAAAGTTTATAGAAGAACCTGTATTGGATAAAAAGGTAAAGACAACTATCAACCCAAAAGAGAGCAAATCTGAAGAGAAATCGTCATTACCCATATTGAAACCACGAAACCCGAAAAATTCAGAACAAAATAAAAGAGTGCCCAATGATACAACTGTGACCAAAAGAAAAGCCAGGAGTAACCCCAAAAGCACTTTTACCACCAAAAACAAGTCCGACTCCACTGCCATTCCAAAACCGTTAAGGAATAGGAACAAGAAAAATTAAGAGAGGACCATCAATACCATCATGGTATTATACCCATAAAATAACAGCTAATTAGATAAATGAGAAGAGTAGCCGCAAATTATATTTTTCCAATAGATTCAGCACCCATCAGAAACGGGTATATTGAATTGGACGAGCAGGGAACCATTTTAAAGATTGGAGAATTGACCTCTGAAATGAGTTCGACAGAATACTACAATGGTATATTGTGTCCCGGATTTATAAATTCACATTGCCATATAGAATTGTCCAGCCTACAAGGCAAATTTGAGAAAGGGACAGGGATGTCGGGATTCATCAATCAGATTAATGCTTTGCGAGAGAGTGCGCCTAAAGAAGTAAGAATAGAGTGCATTGCCCAACAATTTGAAAAGCTCTATAACGAAGGGGTCAGCGCAATGGCTGATATATCAAACTGCGATGAAAGTTTTCAAATAAAAAAAGAGAGTCCGATCTACACAAGAACATTTATTGAAGTCTTCGGAACCGAGCCGGATGATGTTGAAAATGTTATTACAGATGCCAAAAGATTACTGGATAAAGCGGAAGAAATAGGGCTTGATGCCTCTATCACACCCCATTCTCCTTACACAATGAGTCCGGAGCTCCTTACCGCTGCATCTGCTCAAGGGCTTTCCAAAGGGTATATCTCATATCACAACCAGGAATCCCAAGAGGAAGAAGATATGATTTGCCGACATAGCGGAGCACTATACGAAAACTACATCCAGCGAGGACTAAGTGTTCCACCTGCAACCGGAAAGCCGGCACTTCTGCATTTCATTGACAGAATTTCGAAAGTTCATTCTGCACCCTTTAATGAAAATATACTTCTCATACACAATTGTGCAACCAATCAGGAGAGTATAGATGCAATAAAAAGTGTAGCAACGAATCTCTTCTGGGTCACCTGCCCCCTATCTAATATATTTATTCATAACACATTGGCTCCTTTACAGCTATTCAGAAAAAATTCATTAAAAATATTAGTAGGAACAGATAGCCTCTCCTCAAACGACATCTTATCAATGGTTGAAGAGATAAAATGCATCCAAAATCATTTCCCTGAAATTCCCCTTGCCGAAATATTGCAATGGTGTACCCTCAATGGAGCTGAGGCACTTTCTATAGAAAATGTTCTTGGAAGTTTTACACCCGGCAAGCGTCCAGGGATAGTATTAATTGACAACATTGACTTTGAGAATATGAAACTGACCGATCAGAGTCATTCCAAACGGATTATATAAAGGTACTCCACGAACAGGAATACGAGGATTTATGGAATTTTCTTGCGCAAATTTATTTTTTGGAATTGAATATTGCGGAGCCACATAAAGGATAGGGAAAATTAACAATTCCATAAAACACGTACAAGTTTTAAAGAGTACCGATAAATTCAATTATGTTTAATTTTAAAACGGGGATATATAGAAACTCCCATAAACTGATATGACAATACTTTTTCATCAAATAGTTTTCGGCCCTATAAAAAGTCGTAGATTAGGAAATTCCCTAGGTATAAATCTGATGCCACTCAATGGAAAATTTTGCAGTTTTGATTGTATATACTGCGAATGTGGATGGAACAAAGATGGTAAAGACGATCAAAAACTACCCTCAAAAGAGGAAGTATTTGCCGAAATGGAGACCAGATTCAATGAATTGCAGAAAGAAGGTGTTCAAATAGACACCATCACATTTTCGGGAAACGGAGAACCAACAACCCACCCAGAATTTGCTGCAATCATTGACAAGACAATAGAACTCCGGGATAAAATATTCCCGCAAGCTGCCATTTCTGTACTTACAAATGCCTCAAGAATTGGGAACGACAAAGTCAGGGAAGCCCTAATGAAAGTGACCAATCCGATCCTGAAAATAGATAACGGTTTGGAAGAATATATCAGACTCATCGACAACCCTCAAGGAAACTACTCTTTGGCAGACACTTTACAAAATATCAAAAAATTCAATGGAAACTTCATTTTACAGACAATGTTCCTTAAAGGGAGTGTTGATGGCAAATACATTGACACTACAGACCCTGAGATTGTTTCCCATTGGGTAAAGATAGCCTTAGACCTCAAACCTCGAGAGATAATGATGTACACATTAGATCGTCAGACACCGGCACAAGGACTTATCAAGGTAACAGTGGAAGAGATGGAGAAAATTGCACAACCGCTTATCAATGCCGGCATTAAAGTTCAAATCAGAGGCTGATGAGAGTCATCATACAAAGAGTTTTGGATTCATCTGTTACAATTGAGGGCAAATTGCACACATCAATTGGGAAAGGGATGACTATTTTGGTCGGTATCGAAGATAGTGACACCGAGGAAGATATAGAATGGCTCTGCAAAAAAATTGTTATGATGAGAATCTTTGACGACGAGAACGGGATAATGAACCGTTCTATCCTTGAAGATGACGGAGACATTTTAGTTGTGAGCCAATTCACATTATATGCCTCCACAAAAAAAGGGAACAGACCCTCATACATACGTGCTGCGAAGCCCGAAATTGCAGTTCCACTTTATGAAAAATTTATTAACAAATTGGAATTTTATTTGGGTAAAAGTCCTAAAAAAGGTATTTTTGGTGCCGATATGAAAGTGTCTATCCACAATAATGGACCTGTAACTATAATTATGGACTCAAAAAACAGAGAATAATATATGGAGAGTACTCAGAAATATATTGAAAACATTCAAAAGAACTTAGACCACTGGCTTACCCCTGAAGTTTTCAAAGCATGTTTGGGATTCATTGATTTAACATCTCTAAAACCAAATGACACACAGACGAGCATCTTGAAAATGGTAAACAAGGTAAATAATTTCAATGAGAAATTCCCCGAATACCAGACCCCTGCATCTATCTGTGTATTCCCTAACTTCAGCAAAACCGTTAAAGACAATCTGACTGCACCGGGTGTTAACATCACTGTCGTTTCAGGATGTTTCCCTGCTTCACAAAGCTACCTGGAAGTAAAACTTCTCGAAAGTAAGACAGCTGTTGAAAATGGTGCAAATGAAGTCGATATAGTATTGGCTCTCAATAAATTTCTGGACGGAGACTTCGAAGGTTGCAAAAAGGAAATCTCAGAAATCAAAAACATTATAGGAGATGCACACCTGAAAGTCATATTGGAGACAGGATTGCTTGAAAGCGAGGAGAATATAAGAAATGCATCTTTCCTTGCAATGGAAGCAGGAGCAGACTTCATTAAGACCTCAACCGGTAAGCTTGAGCCATCAGCTACACCATTTGCTGCAGTAATAATGTGCAGATGCATAAAAGAATATTACGAAAAGACCGGCAAAAAAATAGGATTCAAGCCGGCAGGAGGAATTTCGACTGCAAAAGATGCTGCTGTCTACTATGCAATAACTGAAACAATACTTGGAAAAGAGTGGCTCAATCGGGATTTGCTACGCTTTGGAGCGAGCAGAGTAGCAAATTCAATTTTATCAGAGATTGAAAAAAGCACTGTTTCATATTACTAACTAATTAATAAAAAACTAAAATGAAAAAATTCTTATCAATCATTTTGGCCCTAACCATGGGTATTACAGCACTTAGTGCACAAGAGTACAAGGATGCTATCGGTCTTAGACTCGGATGGGATATTTCAGTAACCTACAAAACATTTGTTTCACAATCTAACTTCGTGGATGTAGGTATAAACCTTCCACAAATAGGTAAAGGATTTGGTATCTCTGCATACGCTTTCTATAACTGGAATTTCAATATCGGACAAGTTCCCGGACTTAGTTGGTATGTAGGTCCCGGTGCACAACTTGGTCTTTATGAAAAACACTTTGGTATAGGTATCCATGGACAAATTGGTCTTGAATACAAATTCCAGAATGCCCCTATTACCCTCTCACTTGACTACGCTCCCGGTATCCATATCGGATTTGGCGCTGAAAGCATTGGAGTTGGCTATTCACCCTCATTTGGTGGATTGGGCGTAAGATACACTTTCTAGGAAGTTTTAAGCACAACAATAAAATATAACGGGGATGACTAATTTACTTTTTAGTCATCCCCGTTTTGTATAGACTTTTTATTCAGATTCCTTATTTCATCTGCAAAGATTGCAACTATCTCAACTGAGCACCTGTCTGACTCTTCAATTGCTCAAGTATCTTATTCATAACTTGCTCCACATACTTGTCAGTCATAGTTTTCTCATAATCCTGAAGAACAAAACTGATAGCATATTGTTTCTTGCCCTGAGGAATCTTATCACCTCTATAAACATCAAACAACACTACATTCCTAAGAATCTTCTTTTCTGCACCAAAAGCAATCTTTCTAAGTTGGGCAAAAGTAACATTCTCATCAAGCAACAATGCCAAATCCCTTCTAACCTCAGGATACTTTGGAAGTTCACGATATAGCACCTTATGCTTCATATATTGTTTGATAAAGAGATTCCAGTTTATTTCCGCTGCATAGACAGGAACTTTTATATCAAACTGTTTCAGTCTGGCAGGTGCAACGGTACCTAAATTTACCAACACTTTGCCACCAACACTGAATGACAACCCCTCTGAGAACAAGTCCGCAGGGGCCGGAGCACATTCCAAAGAGTAAAGGTCTATTCCAAACTTCTTCATCAAAAGTTCAACATAACCTTTAAGAGAGAAGAAATGGCCTCCGCAAGTGGTATTTCTCCAATATTGAGAACCTTTGCCCGCAATAAAGATAGAGAGATGCATCTCCTCCTTATAAGATTTGAGGTTATTGACCGCCTCCTGACCACCCTCTGCAGGATTGAAAGAGTAAACATTACCCATTTCAAAAAGTTTCATAGTGGATGCCTGACGATTCAAGTTATAGGCAACCACCTCCAAACCACTGAAAAGAAGGGTCTGCCTCATTGCATTCAAATCGGAGCTTAGAGGATTGATCACCATCGGAAGATTCTCCTTGGGATAAGTTTTCAACTTATCATAATAGTCTGCTTTGGTAAGAGAATTATTCATAATCTCATTGAAACCATTAGCAGCCAACATATCACAAGCCTTAACTCTCACCTGCTCAGGATCGGGATTTGGGGTATGGCTATATGAAGAGAGAACCTTTTCAGGCAGTTCAATATTATTGTATCCGTATATTCTAAGAACCTCCTCCACAACATCACATTCACGATACACATCTACCTTGTATGAAGGGACACTTACAGTAGCATTCCGATCAGACAACGATAATATTTCAAAGTCCATATACTTCAAAATAGAGACTATCTTATTTGCTCCAATCTTCTTGCCTATCAAACTCTCCATTCTATTGAAATCGAGCTCAACAACCTTTCTTTCAATAACTTCAGGATAAGACTCCTGCACTTTTCCTACAACCCTTGCACCTGAAAGCTCCTGAATCAAGAGAGCAGCCCTTTTTGCTGCATAGGGAAGAATCTCAGGATCTGCCCCCCTCTCATATCTGAACGACGCATCTGTTTTAATGGTATGCCTCTTGGAGGTCTTCCTGATGTAAACAGGATTAAAATAGGCACTTTCAAGGAACACCTTTGTAGTTTGTTCAGTAATACCTGACTCAAGTCCTCCAAATACACCTGCAATACACATCGGCTTATATGCATTACAAATCATCAAGTCCTCGTCGGAAAGGGTATGTTCCACTCCGTCAAGGGTTACAAATTTTTCTCCACCAAGACCTTTTCTCACAACCACTTTTCCACCCTCAATCTTTTGTGCATCAAAAGCGTGAAGAGGCTGCCCTGTCTCCTGCAAAATAAAGTTTGTAATATCAACTATATTATTGATCGGACGCACTCCGATAGCCTGCAATTTCTTTTGCAACCACTCTGGAGAAGGGCCAACCTTAACATTTTCAAGGGTTATACCCATATAACGTGGTGCACCTTCAACACACTGGATATCAATGGGAATCGCTTCACCTTCACCCTCTTCAAACGCCTCTATTGAAGGATAAGTCAATTCACCACCAAGGCCATTTGTCTTAAGATAAGCAGCCAAATCTCGCGCTACACCTATATGGGATGCGCCATCCACCCTATTAGGGGTCAAACCTATAACAAAAATGGTATCACTGCCCAGTTTCAAATAATCTTTAGCCTTAGTACCAACTACAGCTTCAGGTTCAAGAACCATAATACCATCGTGAGATTCTCCAATACCCAATTCATCCTCGGCGCAAATCATACCAAAAGACTCCTCTCCCCTAATCTTTGACTTCTTAATTTTAAAAGAAGAACCATCGGGAGTAGGGAGTGAAGTACCAACTGTTGCCAACAATACCTTTTGACCCTTGGCTACATTTGGAGCACCACATACCACCTGTATAGGTTCACTACCATCCCCTATTGAGACTTTTGTTATATGTAGATGATCTGAATTAGGATGCTGCTCACATTCGAGAACCTCCGCAACAACAACTCCCTCAAGACCACCTGGGATATCTTCTACTGTAGTAATCTCTTCAACTTCCAATCCAATGAAAGTGAGAATCTCTGCCACCTTTTCAGCCGGCATATCAAAGGAGACATACTCCTTCAACCAATTATATGAAACATTCATATCTTAAAACTTAATTAATCAAACAATGAATCGACAAAACGTTTTTTGTCAAAAATCTGTAAATCTTCAATCTTCTCTCCTACTCCGATAAACTTAACAGGAATTTTAAATTGATCGGCGATACCCAAAACGACACCGCCCTTCGCAGTTCCATCAAGTTTTGTAACGGCCATAGCTGTAACATCAGTTGCTTTAGTAAACTCTTTAGCTTGAACAAAAGCATTTTGACCGGTAGAACCATCCAGCACCAACAGGACTTCGTGAGGAGCATTGGGGATCACTTTACGCATCACATTACGAATTTTGGTCAATTCGTTCATAAGGTTCACTTTATTATGAAGACGGCCCGCCGTATCAATAATCACAACATCAATATCTTGTGCCACAGCAGAACTAACTGTATCAAAAGCTACAGAAGCAGGGTCAGCCCCCATCCCTTGTTTTACAATAGGAACTCCGGCCCTCTCACTCCAAATAACCAACTGATCGACAGCTGCAGCCCTAAAAGTATCAGCAGCCCCCAACATAACCTTCTTTCCTGCAGCCTTTAAATTAGCAGCAAGTTTTCCAATGGTAGTAGTCTTACCGACACCATTCACACCCACCACCAAAATCACATAAGGTTTCTGAGAGAAATCAAAAATTGGAATCTCCTGATTATTATCGTCTGTAATCTTAAGAAGTTTAATCATCTCTTCTTTGAGAATTTTGTTTAGCTCAGCTGTATTCATATACTTGTCACGAGCTACCCTCTCTTCCAGAAGGTCAATAATCTTAAGAGTTGTATCCACCCCAATATCAGATGCAATCAATGCATCTTCAATACCATCAAGCACATCATCATCCACAGTAGACTTACCCACAACAGCTCTGGATATCTTCTCAAAAAAACTTCTTTTTGTTTTATTAAGACCTTCATCCAAAGATTCCTTTTCTTTTATAGTCTCATTATCAGACTTTTTTCTGTTCCAAAAAAACGCCATTTGTTCTAAATTTAACTGACCTACAAAGGTAATAATAATCGGCTCAAAATCAAATACAATAAAAATAGTCACAAATCTGTCACAAAACCACTCCGAAAACATTAATCAATAATAAAACCAAAAAAGATGAAAAAAGTCCAAACAAAACACACAATCTAACCAAACTACTTACAATAATCAGCATCCTCTTCCTCGGTAACCTGACAGCAAAAGGGCAATACATCAACCCCTACTCCTACGCCAGCGCCCTCTCCTACACCATAGAAAACGACCGGCTGAAAAACATCACATTCAACGAAAACGAACTGAAAATAGATGCAGAGGCCTGGCAACAATACAAATACTACCAGGAACGAAACGCACAAATATTTAAAAAATCAAAACAATTTGAAGTCGCAGCATACGTCGGACTCGGACTGGTAGGAGTTTCATTCATCCCTATGTTCATCGGACTAAACGCCGACTACAACGACCCCAAAGGCGACACAGCATTAGGCTGGTCCCTCGGACTACTAAGCTCCGTAGGCCTAATAATGACAATCGGTGCCATCGGAATCCTCGTCCAAAACGACAACTTCAACAACCTTAAAAAAGATATGATAATCTACCTGAAAACCAACCACAACGGCCTCGGCATCGTCTCGGTATTCTAACCACAACACTCTCATAAAACTCAAAACAAATAAACATAAAAAGGCCTTGCGATTCTCCCGAACAGCAAGGCCCCTACTTTAAAATTTATTCAACCTCTTGCACCCTCAGCCCACTCATCCGCCAAGGTGCAATCCGTCATTCCCGATAATCATAAATGTAGTCATTCCCGACCCCGATCGGGAATCTTTATTTTGATTTAAACATCACACTACTACTTCTCGTAATACAATCCATATTCAGCAGCGCTGCTATACTTCAGATAACTACTCCAACTACTATATGACTTCTTCTCATAATTGGTACCGGGCGCTTCTGTAATCACTGGACCGCCTACAACGAGGTAGCCATCTTTATCAACATAAACACCAACATCACTTTTTGCCATTTCTGTACCAATCCAAAACTTGGTATTATTGGTGTCCGCAGTCATAAAGCCAAAAGATTTAAACCTACCACCCCAAATCAAACGGATTGCAGTGCTATCACCCTGGGAGCCAACACTGTAATGGAACACTCCACCAGAAATCAGCAACTTAGACTTAGTAGAGCCGTTGATGCTACAATTGAAAACACCTCCAGAGATTTTTATAGTTGCAGCCTTACGTGCAGCAGAACCAATTACGTAGATGCCGGCAGTTCCCCAAGAAGAAGTTGAACCTGTAAATATACCACCAATAATATTTATTATTGGACGGTCATTAACGGTGATTCCACCATCTGCATATTTGTAATAGATGATTGATTTAGAGCCAGCATTGATACCACCTGGATTTGTCTCATCAGCTTTAATAGTAATTGCAGTACGCTCGGCATCACCAGTACCACACGCTTTAATCACAAATGCATTCTTACCACTTGCTGCAGTCATAGTAAATGTGCGAAGGTCGAGTATATGATGCTCTGTAGAATTAAGTGTCACAACATCACTAAGTGTAACATCCGCAAGAAGAGTAAGAGTAGTATTATTTGTCCACGCTGCGATAGCATCGTCAATACTACCATATTCTGTGTTACCAACTTTTGCTATAGGATTGGAATAAATAATCTCAAATGGGCTGAACGAATTGGTGAAGATAGTCAAAACACCTGTAGCAGAATCATATTTGTAAGTTTGATCTGCACCGGTATCTGCCTTTGTTAGAGCAGTACCATTGTGTGTAACATTGGCAATAATCTTACCGGCACCAATATTCAATGCCACTTCATAGATTGTTGTGCCACCATTGACCGCTGTACCGTTTTTATACAATGTCAAGTCAAAAGAAACACTTGTCTCACCAGCTGTGTTGGTTGTGGTATTTTCGTTACTTACCTCGATTCTATATTCATCACCCTCAGAAGTATCTGATGCGGGGACGGTAACCTCTATATTTCCGCCATCAAGCACAACTTCAGTGTTGTTTGCTGGAACTGTGACTGTGTTTGATTTAATGAGTTTGTTATTCTCAATAGTCACATTGCTTGCATCATTAATAATATTATTGATAGAATCAGTAACCTTAATATAATCAGGATCATTACCTAGATAATTTGTAATCTTGTTATCCTTTATTACAATAGTAGCATTCTCTCCACCAGCCATTCTTACGAAACGGTCATGAATACCGTCCGCTGTGTTTCCTGTTATACTTACATTGCCTGAATAGCCTCCAGCAGCAAGAAGCATCGCATGCTCATAGGTATTATTAATAGTATTTCCTGTAATGGTTACGTTCTCTGTACCACGAAGTTCGCAAAGTCTTGCAATACCATCTACTGTATTATTGATGAGGCTAACATTTTTTGAACCATCAGCACCATACAGATAAACAAGATTAAGCTTACTATTATCTCCAATCAACTTACAATTTTTAACAGTAAGACCATCAATCGTGGCGTTAGATGTTGTAATCATAATAGGAGCATTATATCCTGCTGAACTTGCGGTAAAAGCATCGGTAAACTCTACGCCATCTATCACAAGGTTTTTAATAGTAACTCTATTGTTACAATCGCCTGGCAACGCACCTGTCTCAAATACAAATCCATCAACCTTAGCGCTTTCAGCACCTATGATGGTAATATCTTCAATGCTTCTGTTGTAGTTATATTGCCATGCATCGGCAATATCATCCAATGTGGTGTTACTATTACCAGGATTGGCTCTGAACTTCAAAGTACCATAGTTCGCACCCGCAACAAGCTCAATAACATCGCCAGGTTTTGCATTATCAAGAGCAGCTTGCGCAGCTGCAGCATTTTCAACTACCAAAATATCATTATCAGGATACAAATGTCCATTTTCATCTTTAGCAAAATCAGCATCAACAACAACATTGAAATCAGTGGTTGATGAAATAAGATTACCTACGATGTTGGTTCTGTAGTTCTCTTGAACTGGAACCGATTTAAATGAATGTTCTATGGTTCTTTCACCATTGATTGCTATGTCTTTGACTATAATTTTAGCATCTACATCAACGACAGCCTTTGTATCACCAAGAACTGCCAAATAGTTCATTGATACATAATTAAATGTCTGAGTTGTAGGAACTTCTCCAATAGTAAATGTCGCAGGATCTTTGGGAACATCTACTGGTTGCTTTTCAGTTTGACCTTGCACCTCTGGTCCATAAACATACACAACATCTTTACTACCACAACCTATTCCATCATAAACATTAAAATTAGTAGCAACACCCTTAATAGTTATCAATGATCTAAGCAATTCAACTTTACCTGTTGATAGTTCAAGACTTTTATCTGTTGTACCCAAATTCAATTGAGCGAATGGACGAACAAGTGTGATAGTGGTCGATGTACCGTTTGGAACAAAACCTTTCTCTGCGTGGAAGAAAGCTGCACCATTATCATTATTCAGATAGTTGCTATTCATAGGAACATTTCTCAACGAGCCAAATAAATATTTACCATCTGTCTCAGTTACATCAACATAACCATCTTCAGTTTGAGCCCAGAATAGAATATCATATTTCTGGTCCTGGATTAGATTTAGTTCAACCTCAAATCCTTCAGATGTAGGAGTTCCTAATGTTTGATAAATAGGTTCGTTAACCCCAAAAGGATAAACATCTACCAAAAGTTGTGTTACTGACGATGCCTCGCCAATAGCTTTGGTTCCCATCTGATTGGGAAGTTGTACAGTGAAAGTTGTAGGGCCTTCCATTTGAGGCTCAACAAGACTTTCCTGACAAGATGTAGCGAATAACATACCCACTAACGCTACGATTGAAAGAAAATACTTTCTCATAAATAATTGATTTAAGTTAATAATAAGTTTAAAATGTGTTTCGCATCACATAGCCGACGACCAAAAGAATCGTTCAAGGAAGCTTTATGAAAAAGTATTAATATCCTGTAAAACGAGAACATCCTTGAACGAATCCCCTGTTAATCAATACATCAGGAAAAACATCACCTCAGATTTATTATCCAATTAGATATATTTCTCTAAAAAAGAGAAATACGTATTTGTAAACAACACACTATCAATTACCTACAAGACTTCATCAGTACATCTTTCAAAATAAATAGCTAATCACCACATAAAAAATAGTGAATTAAAGAAAACATTCATCTGCTAATTCATTGATTTTAAGTAGAATAATTTTATCTTTGCAAAAGGTGAACATCTCTTTTTTAGAGACATTATCCCAAACATAGGAGCGCAGCGACCAAAGCCCCCTTCAAAGGGGGTCTGGGGGTTGTAGAAAAGAAGGAAGCGGCAAAGCCGCGACCCTTCGAAAGGCCAATACCACCACCCTCCATTCCAACCACCACATCCAAGGTAAAACCACCTCCCTCCCGTCAACCAGACACCCAAAGGAAAATCAACCGCCATAGGTTTGATTTTTATGCTTCGGAGATCCCTGGGATCCCCGATCAAGTCGGGGATGACGTCGTCACTTCGCAGATCTGGGGATGACACGTCACATTAAGTGACCACCTACATACAAATCCTAAAGCAAGACGTAGGAACTTAGGAACATAGGAGCGCAGCGACCAAAGCCCCCTTCAAAGTGATGTGACCCCCAAAAGTTGGACGGTTTAACATTATTAAGAGGCTGACTTAGATTGGAACAGAGCTCGGTATTGCACCGGGCTTTTTCCATTTAGCCTCAGTTTGAT
>JAFVWT010000009.1 GCA_017501525.1 Bacteroidales bacterium
ACTGGCACCCATTCTCATCCCGGGCTTTCCCGTAAGGCACTGAGAATAGATGCTGATGAGGTTCACTGGATTAGAGAAGATCTGAAGATGACCGATGGTGAGAGTCGTGATTACCTTGTCAGAATAAGATACCGTCAACCGTTACAAAATGCGAAGTTGATTTGCAAAGGGGGTGATTTGTATATCCTGTTTGAAGAACATCAAAGGGGAATTACACCGGGACAGTTTGCTGTCTGGTACTCTCCTGATGATTTGGAGATGATAGGTAGTAGTGTAATTTCAGAATAAGAGAGATATGTGTGCAAAATATTCATCAGTAGTGGTATACTTGGGTTCTTCCTCTGGAAGAGGTGAGAAGTATAAAAAAGATGCTTATAATTTGGGCAAGGCTTTGGCTCAAATG
Source organism: Bacteroidales bacterium (assembly GCA_017501525.1). GTDB lineage: Bacteria > Bacteroidota > Bacteroidia > Bacteroidales > UBA932 > Coprenecus. The sequence goes on from JAFVWT010000009.1 coordinate 404, forward strand.
GGGACTACACTTATTTATGGAGGGGCTTGTGTAGGGACAATGGGGGCTCTTGCGCAAGGGGCTCTTGAGGCTGGAGGAAAGGTTGTCGGCGTCTTCCCCGAAGGTTTTAAAGGAAAGAAGGAGAATTCTTTAAGGGGGATTAATGTCAGAGCGACCAATCTGACGGAGTTGATAGCGACCCCATCGATTGCTGCAAGAGTTGAGAAGATGACGCAGTTGAGTCAGGCTGCTATAATTCTTCCGGGAAGTTTTGGCACTATGCACGAATTTTTTGCTTATGCTTTGGAGTTACAGTTGGGACTCCATTCCAAACCTCTATTTGTGTTGAATACTGATGGATTTTATGATCCAATCAAGAGTTTGATTTCCAATATGATAGTCTGCGGATTTATGTCTTCTGACGAGCAGGGCTTAGTCAGGTTCTGCGATACTGTGGAGGAACTTGTCGCAGAGTTGGGTGTAATGGAAGATAGAGATTTATAGAAATATTTTTAGTTATAAATTAATTTAAACAGGTAATCCATACGGAATACCACTGATTGTAAAGTTATGAAAAAGATTTTTGGTTTGTTAGCATCGTTAGCTGTATTGGCTGTAATGGTTTCATCTTGTTCGAAGATGGGTGATGATGTCTCTTTTGACGAGACTTTTCTTTATGGAAAATGGCAGTCCGGAACCCTCTTTTACAAATATGCATCTGATCATTCCGGCAAAACTTGGGATGTGGCTGATGATGTTACTGAAGAAGAGGCAATGAATTTTACATGGGAACTTGTAAATGCTGAGTTTACCCATATTTATGTTACCGAGTTGAGTGCGGATGGCACTAAGGCATCTATTCCAAAGGTCTATACAGTGACCACTCTTACTGCTACTTCTTTGATTTACGAAGATGATTATGGTAAGATATACTCTTTTTCAAAAGTGGATTAATGTAGCTACTTTTGATTAGGTTTGTATTATCGGAGTTTATGTATCATAATAAATGTAGGAAAGCTGTTTATAAAACTCCCTTTATTTAATTTTAATGAATCTTTCCAATTAATTTAAAAGTGAAAAAGGTATATAAGATTTTATTAATAACACTCCTCTCTTTAATAGGTGTTGTCATTTTGGCTGTAGGAACGGTTTGTACTATTGTTTTTTCTCCAAAGATTTTAGTTCCTATCGTGGAGAAGAATTTGAACAAGATGGAGACTTTCTCATTCGGACTGGAGAATGCAGAGCTTGTCTTTTTCAAAACCTTTCCCCGTTTTTCGGTTCATATTGAGTCGTTTGATGTAATGACTGCTCCTGAAAATGATACTCTTGCCAGGATTGATGATCTATATGCGAGTATAGATGTTATGGCATTTGTCCGCAGAAATGATGTGATTGTGGATAAGCTATCTTTGGACGGAGGTTATGCAGATCTTACCCTTTTGCCTGAGTCCCCTTCGGACATTGAACTGGAAGATTCCATCTCCACATCTTTGGCAGCTACCATCGAATCGTTTTTACCTCTTCCTTTCAGTGCTTTGGATATAGACAGGTTCAGTATTGATAATTTTAATCTCAAATATGGAGACAGCAGTATGTTTGTCTTTGTTGAAGAGATTGATACAGATTTATATATCAAGGGTTTCCATGATTTTATAGCTCATGGTGGTATAGACCTTGCCTTAGGAAGTCTGACTTTTTCTATGGGTGATACATTGCTCTGTGATAGAGTACCTGTAAAATTGTCCCTCCCTTTTGAAGTCTCCTTGCAGAATGATTCTTTGGCTGTAGCCATTGATAGAGGTGCTTTGGATTATTCAGGAGTAGAATTGCGTTTTGGTGGAAATGCGCAGATTGACGGAGATGCGATATTGACTGATCTGGGTCTGCAACTTGTCCCTGTTAAGTTGCAAAAGCTCGTTTCCCTGCTACCTCAGGAGTATTCTTCCCTTGTAGATGGGTATGGACTTTCCGGAGAAGTCTCTCTTGAGGCATCCGCTCAAGGTATTCTTGGAAATGATTCATTACCGGTTGTTAATGGAGAACTTCTTATAAGCGATGCAGGTGGGGAGATTCTTTCACTTTTCCCATATAGGATTTCAGATATTGATGCTAAAATCGTTGTGGATGCAGATCTGAATGGTGATGGAAAGGTGAATGCCAGGATTCCGACTTTTTCTGCAAGGTTCAATAGGACTAATACATTGCAGATTGTGAATGGTAGAGTCAATGATATTCTTGGAGAAATGATATGTGATGCTACTGTTGATGCTCAATTGAATCTTCCCGATTTTCTCTATATTGTTCCTGACAGTATGAATGTAGACTTGAATGGTCGTATGTCGTTAAGCGTTGATGCAAAAGGCTCTGTTAACGATTTTGTGGAGATGAGGCTTGGCAAGACAAATCTTTCGGCTTCTGTTGTGCTTACAGATTTGGATGCCGTTTATCAAGATACAGTTTTTGTAGCTACCCCTTCACTGAGTCTGACACTTGCAAACAATACTTCAAAAAGGGAGCAAATTTCAAAATGTGAAGAAGTTAATGGTAAGTTTGATGTTTTCTATGCGGGTAAGTTGAAGACAGAAGCTGTCGATTTTACTATGGGAGGCGACTTGTACGGAACATTGACTGCGAGTGAATTTGCATTTGGTTTGAGCGATGTGCTGGATAATAATCTCCCTGTTAGTGCTTTTATAGATTACTCTCTTGAGGGATTGTATGCATCACTTTCAAATATTGAGGCCGCAGTGGTATCTCCTTCTGGAACCATTGCCCTTCTTCCCGATAACCAATATTGGTGTAATTATGCCAGTGAAGAGTTGTATGTAAGGAGTGGAGAGGATATTGAACTTGAAACAGATGCAATTATCTTAGATGCGAGGGCCCAAAGAGATAGTGCCGCTGTAGGTTTATTGGCTCAATGGAATCCTCAAATAATTGTCGATTTTTCAAATGGTGATTTGTTTTGGAAAGGTATTGAAGATAATATTCATATTCCCGCTATTAAATTTGATTATGGAGCTGATACTCTGCATATTGAGGATAGTAGACTCCAAGTTGGCAACTCAGATTTCAAACTGATCGGGGAGGTTACCGATTTGTCCGATTTTGCTGCAGATAGCGGACTTTTGCGAGCTGACTTCAATTTTATTTCAGAACGGACAGATATAGACCAGTTGCTTGATTATTTCAGTGGAATGGGGGTAGAGGAGGAGTCTCTTCAGGAAGGTGAACAATTGGCAGATCTGTCCTCAATGGAAGATATCTCTTCTCAGGAGAACTCTGCCGAAGAGGAATCACAGCCGGAGACTAATCAGGAGGGTGACCCTTTTATGGTTCCGGGAAAGATAGATTTAACCCTTAATACAGATATAGCGCAGGCAACGGCATTTGGTAATGATATTAAGAAGGTAGGTGGTGAGGTTACCATCAAGGACGGGGTGCTGGTAGTAAGGCAGCTCGGTTTTACTTCTGATGCGGCACGAATGCAGTTGACAGCTATGTATAAATCTCCCAGACGGAATCACTTATATGCCGGTATAGATTTTCATCTTCTGGATATAGAGATAGATAAGTTGATAAAAATGGTGCCTCAGATAGATTCGGTAGTTCCTATGTTGAAATCTTTTGCAGGTCAAGCTGAGTTTCATCTTGCAGCCGAGACTTATCTTAATTCCAAATATGAACTGAAAAAGTCCACATTGCTCGGAGCTGCAGCCATAGAAGGACGCGACTTGGTGGTGCTTGACAGTGAAACATTCGATAAAATAGCATCACTGCTGAATTTCAAGAAATCCCAGGAAAATAAGATTGACTCATTGGTTGTGGATATGACAGTCTTTAGGAATGAGGTGGATATTTATCCTTTTGTTGTAGGTATGGACAAATATCAGCTCATTCTTTCAGGACGCCATAATCTTGATATGTCATTCGATTATCATATTGACTGTATCTCACCAATTCGTTTGGGACTTGATATTAAAGGTACGTTTGATGATTTGAAATTTGGTCTGACACCTACCCGCTACAAGAATCTTTTTGTACCTGAGAGAAGAAACGATATTCAGGAGAGGACGCTCAAATTGATGGATTTGATTAATACTTCATTGAAAGAGAAGGTGGTAGAGGAGTGATTCCTTTAATTTGGAAAAATCTGTAAAAGACTATATCGAATTTCCTCCTAGAAAATTTAAGAGGATATAAGTTGCAATTATAATGCTTCATTTTCTTAAAACGTAGATTTTATAGAAGCCCTTTTTAGTTAGAATGTTTGCCCTATGACAAGAATCCTTTTCATATGCCATGGCAATATTTGCCGTTCTCCGATGGCGGAGTTTATTTTTAAAGCGTTGGTACGAACCTATGGATTAGATGACCTTTTTTATGTTGAGTCAGCCGCTGTTTCAACTGAAGAGATTGGAAATCCGATTTATCCTCCGGCAAAAAGGTCGCTTACTCAACATGGTATACCCTTTGACAATAACAAAAGGGCCCGTCAGGTTACAATAAACGATTACGACCGTTTTGATTTGCTCATTTGTATGGACCGTTCCAATGTCAGACTTCTCAAGCAGATTGTAGGGGACGATCCTCAAGGTAAGATTCATCTGATGATGAGTTATACCGGAGATTTTACGGATGTTGCAGATCCATGGTATACAGGAGATTTTGAAACTACATTCCAGGATATACTTTCGGCTTCAGAGGCATTCCTAAAATGTCTTTAATGTGCGCTACCTGGAGCACCAAAAGCCACTCTGATGTTAATTTGCGCTCCGGGTGTAATAGGAGCGCAGCGACTAAAGCCCCCTTGAAAGGGGGTTTGGAGGTTGTAAAAGAGAAGGAAGCGGCAATATAGCCGCGATCCTTCGAAAATCCCAACACCACCTCCCTCAGTTCCAACCACCATCTCCAAGGTAAAACCACTTACCTTCCGCCAACCAGATACCCAAAAGGAACATCGACCGACATAGGTTTGATTATTGTGATCTTGAGATCGCTGAGATCCCTAAGATCCCCGAGATCCCCGATCAAGTCGGGGATGACTTCGTCAAGTCGGGGATCACGTTGTCAGTGTCTGAGGATGACTTCGTCAGGTCCGGGGATGACATTCTCTGGTTAGGGATTATGTTGGTTCTGTTACCGATTACGTCATGACCGGCTCGACCGGTCATCTCAATTTATTGGGGTGGTGTGATTGCACGGGGATGACTTCGTCAGGTCGGGGATGACGATGAAATCTTCAGGTCTGGGCTCAATTAAAGTGAGCGGATTAGTCTCTTCTGAATCCCAAATAATAGATTAGTGTCGCCAATGCACTGAGTGCGGCAACCAGATAGGTCCTTGCTGCCCATTTTAGAGTAATGCTCGCTTGTGCTACTTCTGAGGGTCTGAGAGAATTGGATGCCTCTAACCAATGTAGTGCGCGGTCAGAAGCATTATATTCGACAGGAAGAGTTACTACACTGAATATAAATACCATTGCAAACATTGCAATTCCAACCCAATAAAGTGCCGGGAACGACTGCATGAGAATGATGCCAAGAATAATGACGACTTGGGCGAAGGTAGAAGATATCTGAACCATAGGGACGAGAGCTGAGCGTAATCTCAGTGGGGCGTATCCTTGAGCATGTTGAAGAGCATGTCCACATTCGTGTGCTGCTACAGCCGCTGCTGCCACGCTGTTGCTTCTATAAACACCTTCGGAAAGATTTAATGTCTTGTCAGTCGGATTGTAATGGTCTGTCAATCTTCCTTTAATACAAGTCACCCTTACATCGCGGATGCCATTGTCACGAAGCATCTTTTCGGCTATTTCCGCTCCGGTAAGTCCTCCAGGAGACAAAACCTTAGAGTATTTGTCAAAAACAGAGTTAAGTTTGGATTGTACAATCATACCTACAACGGCAATGATGATAATTAGTAAAAATTCCATTTATTCAATCAGATTTTAAAAGTTCGTTTCGCTTATCAGCTAAAAGTGTGCCAATAATGTAATATGGAATAGGTGTTATACTATTTATAGAAAACACTTTCAGGGTTCCATTTATCTTTTGGCTCAGGGGATTCAGCCGGTATTCCTATTGGAATTATGCAAAGAGGTATATGTCGGGAGTCAATTCCTATAAGTTCTGCTGCGTCTTTAACTCTTTGGGTATTAGGGTATAATCCTGTCCAAACGGCTCCGAGTCCCAATGCGTGGGCAGCCAGGAGTATATTCTCTGTGGCAGCTGACAGGTCCTGAATCCAGAATCCCTCTGCTCCTCCTTTTAGGAATTTTTCCCTATTGCCACAAGGTATGACGAGTATGGAGGCGTTTTTTGACATCTTGGCATTCGGGAAATTTTCTGCTACTTGTTCCATCAAAGCGCGATCTTTTACAACATAAAATACCCAAGGTTGGGAATTGACAGCTGTAGGTGCAGCCATACCTGCTTTTAAAATTTTTGTAATAGTTTCATCATCAATGCTTTCTCCTGTAAATGCTCGGATGCTTGTACGGGTGGCGATATTTTCTAAGACAACATCTGCAGAGTTAGATTTTACTGTGCCAGAAGAATTGCAGCTTGATAAAGCAAATGTGGTAAGCATAAGTGAGAAAATGATAATAGAATTAAGAATTTGTTTCATATTTATTGTTTTTTAAAGTTTTTCAGGTAATCTCTTGTAGTCCTATGGGAACTTCTATAAATTCAATATTCTAAATGATTAAACATTATAACTTAAAGCAGAAAGTCCGAAAGAACTTCTTTTCCCATTAATTCCACAGTAGCATGTAAAGTTAATTAAAATATCTGTAATAGAGACGAATCGTTATTGAAAATTCCTTGATAAGATAAAAGGTTTTGCATCGGTAGATGGAATTTTCTCTCAGAAAAAAAGACATAAAGGGTGCAAAAGTTCTGGAATCCTATCCTTTGAACGAAGGGTTTCTCGAACATCCCTTAGGATATAATGTTTTGGATTTAATAAGATTTATCCCTAAATAATAATTAAATTTGCCGCTCCAAAATAGTTTTGAAGACCCCGTTGCATAACTGTGACTGAAAATTGTAGAATATAGAATTTTAAGCTGGATATATGAATACGATATGGATAGTGATGCCTATACTGATAATATTGATGTTCTTATTGGGTATAGGTTTGAAAGTTGAATCATTTAAAGAGGTCTTTAGGAGACCTAAAGCGGTGTTGGTTGGGACATTTGCCCAGATTATTCTTTTGCCGGCAGTGGCTTTTGGGGTCGCTTCGTTCTTTGAACTACCTCCATTGTTCTTTATGGGTATGATGCTTATTGCATGCTCTCCGGGCGGAAGCTCATCCAATGTCTTTTCGATGTTGGCCAAAGGAGATGTAGCTCTCTCAATTACATTGACTGCAATCAGCAGTGTGGTCACCTTATTTACCATTCCTGTGATAATGGGGTATGTTGCGCAATATGTATCTGTGAATAGTGGAATGGAGATTTCTCTTCCTGTCGGTAAATTATTGGTTCAGAATATTTTATTGGTATTCCTTCCAATGTTGGTAGGGGTGCTTTTCAAACTGTGGAAAAAGGAAATGGCTCAAAAAGTTGAGAAGGTGTTGGGAAAATTAGCTTTTCCTGCCCTTATGATTCTGGCCTCTGTATTCTTCTTTCAATATCCAGATGAAATTATTTCAAACTTTTCTCTCTTGGGAGTCAGTGTCTCTGTTTTGATACTTTCGTGTATGCTCTTAGGGGTAGTGTCAGCGTATCTTTTCGGATTGAAGTCTCCTCAAAGAAGAACTATTGTAATAGAAGTAGGTATGCAGAATGCGGCACAGGCAATAGCAATAGCCTCCTCTCCGTTTGTCTTCAATAGTGGCCCAATGGCTATTCCTGCAATAATCTATGCATTGATGATGAATGTATTTCTGTTGCTGTATGTAGCTTATTCAAGACGTTCGTAAAGGGGTAGCTGAGCATACCCGAAAATCATGTTGTCTTTCTGAATCAGGATAATATGTGTTTATTGGGGCTGAGTGGGTATTTCTCTTCAGATTCTTCTTTTTAGAGGTCGTTTTATCGATGAAAGTGAAAATTCTATAAGAAAAGTGTGATTTCTTTAATCCTGACCTTACGGATTTGTGTATTAATTTGTTATAATGTATAAAAGGTTGGAATAAATAGGTGTAAAGTTAAAATAAAATAAATTTGAATATTGTTTGAAAATTTTCTTAGTTTTGTCGTAACTGTAAGGTATATGCCTATTTGCAGAAGTAGATAAAAATTAATTACTTAACAAATTTATTTTATAATCATGAAGTTAAATTCAAAGTTTTCAACATTGTTGTGGTCAGTGGCCATTTCCCTGGGTATTGTTCTTTCCTTGGGATCTTGTAAAAAAGATGAGCCCGTTGACCAGAAACCTGAACCTCCTGTTGATGGAGATACTACTGAAGTAGTAGTAACCCCTGAGTTTAGTGTTGATTTCAAGTCTGCTACCTCTTCTTCTTTGACATTTGAGATCAATACTGTTAAAATCAGTCAATTGGCTTACGACATTCTACCCGCTACTGAGGAGGAGTATGTAGATCCTCTAAATTTGTTTGAGGTAGGTGAAATTAAAGAAATCGAAGCAGATGGTACATCTGAAATCGTATTCGATGCATTGGAACATGTTACTGCTTACAAAGCATACTTTGCAGCTGTTGATACAGCAGGCAATTATCTTGCTGATATGTTTGTATTGGAAGCATCCACTTTAGATTTTGAAGAGGATGTAGTGATTTATGACATTACCACAAACGAATTCAAAGCACAGTTCAGAATGCCTCAGTTGCAAAATGAAGATAATGTTATCAAATGGGGTCTTGCAGAGTTGGCAACCTACAACATGAATTCAAAAATGAGTATGTGGGGTTATACAACTGATGCTGAAATTTTGAACATGAGTGATGATGTATATCACAATTATTTCAGAAATGACACCACTTTCATTTTCAATGAAGACAACTCAATTGTGCGTGATGCAAACGGAAATCCCGTAGATGATGATATGGGTGGTATTTTAACATATTACAATCCAATTGTTCCCGGTCAGCCCAATATCCTCCTTTTTGGAGAGTTTGCATGGGGTGAACATCCTTGGGGTTTTGGTCAGGGATATTATTCATACCTATTTGATTATAACTCATTTATGAATGATTACTATGAGAATATGGGTGGTGGAATGGGCCCCCGTCAGACAGACGAGACAACCATGTTGGATGAATCTCAATACTGGTCAGGATACTATTCTAAGCATGAGTTTACGACCACTGCACCTCAAAAACTTGATGCAGAGTTTAATATAGAAATGGAACTTACTCCCAAAGGTGGTGTTATTAAAGTAGATCCTGATGAAGAGATTGAAAAATATGTATTCCTTGCAATGGACCAATATACCTATGATATGGTATTGCCTTATTTGAACAACGATCCTTCATATTTGCAATGGTATGTTTCTTCATATAATGCAGCTATGATGCTTGGTGCCCAAACAATGTGGGGTCCTATGTATATTGACCTGGAAGAAATTTTCTGGGAAATGGAAAGAGATATTAACTACTATCTCTTCTTCGTGGGACTTGGTGATGACAGTGGTTTGACACAAGCATACGAAGAAATCGTTATTACCCTTCCAGAGCCATCTAAACCTGCACCTGAAGTAGTAGTTACTGCTATTGATAACCCTTATGGATATGAATCTCCTTACGAAGTATGGTTCAATGTCAAAGCGCCTAATGGTGATTTGGATGAAGCTATGTATCTATGTAACTACTCGCGTGAATTTGAAAATATCCTGGGATTGGGTGAGACCTATTCAAATTATTTCTCATATTACGGAAATGAATTTGCGGCAGATGAAGTTGCACAAATGAATACTCCTGAAGGTCTGGACCTTGTATTTACAAGTCATCCTAATATGGAATCTCGTCTTATCGTAATGGGTTACAATGATGAAGGTACTCCAAGTGATGTGGATAATTCACCCACAGCATTTGCAAACAACACATCATCACGTGTTCAACCTAAAGACCCTGTTGATTCTCCTTTGTATGAAGAACTTCAAGGTGAATGGACTGCTACAGCATCAGTAAGGTACAATACTTATATTAATAATGTATTGACCAGAGTTGACACTGTAGTTGTATCTAAAGTTCGTATTGGTGACCTTTATTCTCCTGAAACTCCTACAGATGAGGTCTATGCAGTTTATCAGGAAGCTCTTGGTGAGGACTATTCTAAGGAGTACGTTGATATGCTATATCAGGACTTCAAGCAAGAGGAATCTATCTTTATGGAGGATGTTAAATCACAAAACAGAATCCTATGTTTAGGTTTTGACTTTGGTTACGATACTTGGAATGAGGCAAGAATTGGTTCGGCATCACCTTATGAATTATTTATCCATGATTCTTATGGAGCAGTGAATAATGCCGGTATATTCTATGACTTTGGTAACAAGTGGTATCTTGAAATAGATGAGGCAGGAAACGTTACAGCTCCTTTCAACTGTGACCGTCTATATCCTGCAAATGCTTGGAATTATTCAAGCGAACTCTATATGGCAGGAGTTACCTTGCCAGATGGCAATAACTCATACTCAATTATGAGACCTTCAGGAAATCCTGATATCTGGCCTGCATTTGATGCAGAGATTTCTGAAGATAAGAATACTATCACATTGAAGGGTTATGATTTGAATGGTATGCCTGCATATCCAAACATCGGATACGAAAACTGGGGTTATACATATCTTGTAAACTGGACTGTTTCTACTGAGGTTGTCTTGACCAGAGGATGGGATGAGGCTAATGATTACTATTGTATTGGTGATCCTGAGCCTTCAATCTTCAATACAGCTGCTCCTGCATCATCAGTTTCAGGAACTGTTTCAGCCAAAACAAGACCTCATTCAAGAACTATCATGATGGCACTTCCTAAGGTTAAATACCAAACTACCGATTATAAGGCAGTTACTTGTGAAGAGTTCCAACATAGAGTTATTGAATTTGTGAATTCAAATAACAAACGCAGATAAGTCTTGTAGACAAATGTCGGGAGCTTCTATAAAATAGAGGTTTAGGATTATAATCTATCAGAGAAAATCCCATAGCTATCTGCAAAGCTTTTTTAGAAATTCCCTGTAATTTTAAGGGCAGCTTGAAAAAGTTGCCCTTTTTTTTGCATCTCCGGATTTTATTTTTACCTTTGCAGTGTATTAGTTAAGTAATACACTAATAAAGTAATAATTGAAAAGAATTGAATTATGGTAACGATTTCTGATTTGGAATTTGGGTACGGGAGGATGCCTGTGCTCAAGAACATAGATATGTCTCTCCGGGAGGGAAATATTTATGGGCTTTTAGGAAAGAATGGGGTAGGTAAGACTACTCTTTTGAAATTGATTTCCGGCTTGTTGAAACCAACATCCGGTGAGATTGATATATGCGGTTCCAATCCGTTCAAGCGTGAACCGCAGACATTGAAGGATATATATTTCCTTCCTGAAAATTTTATTCTTCCCAAGGTCACTCCGATTCAATATGCAAGGATGTATGCACCTTTTTATCAATCTTTTGACTCAAGATTGTACTATGATTTGTTGGAACATTTTGAAGTCGATAAGGATGTCAAGTTGACAAAAATGTCTTTTGGCCAGCAGAAAAAGGCAATGATAGCTTTTGCTATCTCATTGAATACTAAGATTCTACTAATGGACGAGCCAAGTAATGGCTTAGATATTCCCTCTAAGCAGCAATTTCGCCAGTCCCTGTCAAGTGCAATGACAGATGACAAGATGATTGTCATTTCCACCCATCAGGCAAAAGATCTTGAGAACCTGATAGATCCTATAATCATTATGGATAATCATGGTGTGATTTTGAACAATTCTGTGAAGTCAATTTCCGAGAAGCTCTATTTTTCGCTCGATAAGGAGGCATTACATAATGCTCTTTACAGTGAATTAACACTTGGAGGAGTATTGAATGTTTCTTTGAATTCAGGTTCACAGGAAAGTGTCGTATATATCGAAGCGTTGTTCAACGCTGTTCAGAATAATAGGGATGTAATTGTTTCATTATTTGGAAAATAGGTTAATTGCTATGAATAATTTGTTTAGTATCAGAAGATTGTCTGTATTGTTGAATAAGGATCTCAGACAGTGCTTTTTAGTTTCGTTCAATACCCTTTTGGTGTTTGCCTCTTCATACGCTTTTCTGTGTATATTCTCATTGTTTACATCATTTCAGTTTACCCCTGATGATAGGATTCCTTTCTTCTTTTTGTTTACCTTACTGTTTGTTATGATGTTGCCCAGATTGGTTTATGGCAATGTTAATGATAAGGTGAAGGGAATAGAATATGGTATGTTGCCTGTATCGTATTTGGAGAAGTTTGTTTCTATGATTATCACTGTCGGGATAGTTGCCCCATTGTGTTTTGTTTTGGCAATCTTTACACTCGATAATTTGTTCGTACTCATTTCTCCTGAGGATATGGGTGCAGTAGGCTTCTTCTGGGATGGAGCCCGTTATGGAATCAATATTTCATCAACGCTGGAGTCTCTTGGCTCAATGTTTTTGATACAGATTCCTTTTGTGTTGGGAAATCTCTATTTCAGAGGACATAAAGTAACAAAGACAGCCCTTTTGTTAATTCTGGTCCATATCGTGCTGATAGCAATCCTTATCATTTTCGGTATGAGATACGCCATTTCAAATCCTTTTGAGGGCTCAACCGAGGAACAATTGTATGATATGGTTGCAGATTCAAATATAGACAAATGGATCTATGTTATTTATTATTATGTAATTCCGGTCGTACTGCTCGTACTTTCTTTGTTGAAAATTAAGAAACTTCAATACAAGTAATTATGGATTTCAATGGGCATAAACCAATATATCTTCAAATTGTGGAGCAGATAGAGGATAAGATTTTGCTCTCGGAGTGGAAGGTTGACCAGAAGATTCCATCAGTGAGGGAGATGGCGGCAACCTATGGAGTGAATCCAAATACCGTAATGCGTTCTTATGAAGCATTGGAGAGAAATGAGGTGATATATAATAAACGAGGGGTCGGTTTTTTTGTTGCTCCGGCCTCTAAAGAACTGATTCAGTCTCTACGCAAAAAAGCTTTTATATCGAATGAACTACCCGACTTTTTCCAGAAAATGGAACTTTTGGATGTAGATATGGAAGAAGTCGTGAAATTATACTGCGAGCGGGAGAAAATGTTATAGCGAAGTCTCCATAACAAAATATGCATAGTGGTTTTGGGAATTGCTATAGGGATCCCCCCTCGAGCAGTTCCGGGCGGAGTTCCCGAGTCCGTTCAATGGCCTTTTGCTCTTGCCACTCCTTTATCAGTTTGGGATTTCCGCTAAGGAGAACTTCAGGTACTTTCCAACCCATAAATTCTGCAGGTCTGGTATATACCGGTGGAGCCAACAAGTCATCTTGAAATGAGTCTGACAGAGCAGATGTTTCATCACTCAAGGCACCCGGAATCAATCTTACTATGGCATCGCAGATAACGGCGGCTGCAAGTTCTCCACCACTTAAAACATAGTTTCCTATAGAAATCTCTTTTGTGATCAGATGCTCCCGTATACGGTGATCGATACCTTTATAATGACCACATAGAATAATTATGTTCTGGGCGCACGAAAGTGTGTTTGCCATAGGTTGTGAGAGAATCTCTCCATCGGGAGAGGTATATATGATATGGTCGTAGTCCCTTTGCGAGGTAAGTTCTGTTATCGCAAGGTATAAGGGCTCGGGTTTGATTACCATTCCTGAGTCTCCTCCAAATGGGTAATCATCTATTTGTTTGTAATTACCTTTTCCATAAAGGTGTAGGTCTATGATGTTTATCTCCACCACTCCTTTGGCTTTTGCCCTTTTTATGATGGAATGATTGAGTGGACTTTCCAATAATTCAGGTACTGCACTGATGATATCTATTCTCATAATGGCGCAAAATTACTTATTTCTTTAGAAAAAAATGTATATTTGCAAGTTGATTAACTATAATTTTAATGCAAATGATGGACGAAACTATTAATCCTTCTGTTCAGAAGAGTACTTTAGAAGCCGAATCTAGTGGCTTGGAGAATGTAAATGTTGAAAATAATGTTGAAACAAAAGAAATTAAAGGCGATGTCATACCTCAAGAAGAGTTGCAGAGTCTTTCAACCAAAACCTTGAAAGAGATTGTTCTCCTTTTTGAGAAATTGGTTGAGGCTGGTGATATTATGGAAATGAACAGACATGCCGAATATTTCAAGGCTACATTCTACAAAGTTCTCAAAGAAGAGAAAATAGCATCAGGTTATCAGGTTCTTCCCGGCAGTCCTGATTATGTAGAGGGTGTAGAGGAAAATGAGCCTTCTGAAGATCCCAATTTAGAGGAAGTTGCAGAAGTTCCTGCTGAGTCGGAACAATCTGAGGAGACACATGAAGAGGTTTCTGTCAATCCATTTGCAGAGATTGAAAGAGCCTTCAAATCAATTTATAGCAAGTATAAATCACAAAGAGCCCTTTATTTCCAGAACCTGGAGAAGGAGAAAAGGGAAAATCTTCAGACCAGACTCGCGATTATTGAAGATCTCAAGAAACTTCTCGAGGCTGCTGAGGATATCAATGTTACATATCCCACCTTTAGGGAATTGCAGAACAGATGGCATCAGGCAGGCCCTGTTCCACAACAGAATGTCAAGGATGTGTATGACACTTACCAGCATTTTGTTGAAAAATTCTACGATTTTGTGAAAATCAATAACGAATTCAGAGATTTAGATTTCAAGAAGAATCTTGAAGCTAAAGAGGCTTTGTGCGCTCAGGCTGAGGCTCTTGAAAATGAAGATAATATTTTGACTGCTTTTGCAAAACTCCAAAAACTCCATGAGGAATGGAAGGAGTATGGTCCCGTTGCACAGGAGTACAGAGAGCATATATGGACCCGTTTCAGAGCAGCTACATCAAAAATTAACAAGCTCCATCAACAATATTTTGAACAGTTGAAGGTTCAGCAAAAAGAAAATCTTGCAGCTAAGACAGCCTTGTGTGAGAAAGCTGAAGAGGTTGCTGCAAAAGAGATTACAGATTCCAATGACTGGAATTCGGCATCTAAGGCATTGGAAAATCTGCAAAAGGAATGGAAAACTATAGGTTTTGCATCTAAAAAGGACAATCAGAAGATATACGATCGTTTCAGAGCAGCTTGCGATGCATTCTATAATCGTAAGAGGGAGTTCTATACAGACTTTAAGGATCAGATGGAACGCAATCTGGACCAGAAGATTTCCCTTTGCGAGCAAGCTGAGGCTGTGATGGATAGCACCGATTGGAAAAAGACTACTGATATTCTTATAGGCTTGCAAAAACAATGGAAAGAAATAGGTCCTGTTTCTCGTAAGAAATCTGAACAGGTATGGAACAGATTCAGGGCTGCTTGCGACAGATTCTTCGATAACAAGGAAAAGAATCATGGAGGAGCCGATCCCCAGCAGGTTGAGAATTTGAATGCAAAACTCGCTATCATAGAGCAGATCAACAACTTTGATGGTGAGGCTACAGATAAGGTTGCAAGAGAATTTATGGACAGATGGAATGCCATAGGTTTTGTACCATTTAAGGAGAAAGAGGCAGTTCAGACCAAGTTTAAGGAGGCTTTCAAGGCGAAGTTCCCTGAGTATAAGAGAAATGGAAGAACCAAATCCCGTTCAGGAAGAGGCCGCTCGGAAGGAGGCTCAGTTCGCTCTGAAAGAGAACGTCTTGTACAGAAGTTCCACAAACTTGAAAATGAGATTGCTACATACGAAAACAACCTTGGTTTCTTTGCAAGTTCTAAAAATGCAGAGATCTTTATAAATGAGATTAACAAGAAGATAGATGCTGCACGTTTGGAACTTGAAAATATCGAGAATCAGATTCGTGAAATTGACAGTAAAGCGGAATAATAATCATTAATTGAAATAGACAGATTAGATAATGAATAAGAATACAATTATCGGTCTAACACTTATCGGACTGATATTTATTGGTTTTTCAGTTTACAATAGCCGAGTTGCCACAGAGCAGATGAAGGCTAAGAGGGTTCAAGATTCAATTGCAGCTGTGCATGCTTTCGAATATGCTAAGGAATTGGAACTGCAAAGGATTGCTGACAGTTTGCAAAATTCAGTTTTGACTACTGAAAACGGAAGTCCGGTTAGTGGACAAACTCATAATTCTTTATATTCAAATCCCTATTTGGAGAGTGCTTTCCGTACAGAATCAGAACTCTTTACACTTGAAAATGAAAGGGTGACCGTAACTATTACCTCGCGAGGTGCCCAACCTTATGAAGTGTTGGTAAAAGATTATATGACAGCCGACAGCACAGGTCTATATCTTGTAAAGGAGGGAATGAGTTCATTAGGTTTCCAGATATATTCCGGCCAATATGTAAGTACTGAAAATTTTACATTCTCTGTTGTAGAACAAAATGACAGTACACTTGTATTCAGACTTCCATTTGCAGAGAATTCTTATATTGAACACGAGTATTTTCTTGGAGATGACAGCTATGTAGTCGATTTCAGAGTCAATCTTGTCGGAATGGATAAGGTTGTTCCCCGCAACGCATCCCAACTTGATATGGAATGGAATCTCGATATTCCAAGACTTGAAAAAGGTTATGAGAACGAGAAATCATATTCTACTATAGCATATAAATATCCTGGTGATAATTCTGTTGACAATCTGGGACTTAGAAAGGATTCTTCGGAGAAGGAAATTACCACAAAACTACAATGGTTTGCCTTTCAGCAGCAGTTTTTCTCGGCTATTCTTTTAGCAGAGAACAGTTTTGAGTCAGGTAAATTGGCAATGTCTTTCTATCCCGAAACTGACCCCGATAGACGGCTTATGCACTGCTCTGCCGATGCGTTGATTTACTACGATTCGGCACCGGAACTTTCGGTTCCTTTCAAATTCTATTTCGGACCTAACCAGTTCAAGACCCTTAAGGCAGAGGGATATAATTTTGAGAAAATAGTTCCGCTTGGAAGAAATATCATAGGTTGGATTAACAGATTTGTGATTATCCCTTTGTTTGATTTATTCAATGGATTTATCAAGAACTATGGTATAATTATTCTCCTGATGACCTTGATTATAAAATTGGTTGTTTCTCCTATGACCATCAAGTCTTATATGTCATCAGCAAAGATGAATGTCCTAAGACCTGAAATTGAAAAGATTAATGCCAAATATCCCAAGGAACAGGATGCCATGAAGAAGCAGCAGGAGATTATGGCACTTTATCAGAAAGCGGGAGTAAGTATGTTCGGAGGATGTCTCCCTATGTTGTTGCAGTTCCCGATACTTATCGCAATGTTCCGTTTCTTCCCCGCCTCAATAGAGCTTCGTCAGCAACCTTTTCTTTGGGCTGATGACTTGAGTACATACGATTCGATAATCGATTTCGGATTCAACATTCCTCTACTGGGTGATCATATAAGCCTTTTCTCATTATTGTGTGCAGTGACAATGTATTTCTCTGCAAGAATGACACAGGGGGCTCAACTCGATTCCAACCCTCAGGCAAAAAGCATGAAGTTCATGACTTTGTATTTCATGCCGATCTTCATGTTCTTTATATGTAACAATTTCTCCAGTGGTTTGACATACTACTATTTCTTGTCAAATCTTATTATGATGTTGCAAACTTATATCATCCGTAAATTCTTTGTGGATGAGAAAAAGATAATGGAGAAAATAAGACTTGCTTCTGTCAAGGGTGATGCCAAACCAAAATCGAAGTTCCAACAGCGCCTGGAGGCTATTCAGAAGGCTCAGCAGGAAGCACTTCGTGAGCAACAAAAGCAGCAAAGAAGATAAGATACTTTTTCTAAATTCCATAAATGCAGGCAATGTGGATTATGAAATTTGCCTGAAGAATTTTGAACAATAATGTCATAACTTGAGAATGTCTGTAATATCCCAAAATATTAAAGATATATTAAAAGAACTGCCATCGACTGTTGAGTTGGTGGCAGTCTCCAAATTCAAGCCTTTGGAGGATGTTATGGAGGCTTATCAAGGGGGACAAAGGGTCTTTGCTGAGAGTCGTCCGCAGGAACTCAAACTTAAGGCAGAGTCGTTGCCCTCTGATATAGAATGGCATTTTATCGGCCACCTTCAGACGAACAAGATAAAAATGGTAGTCCCTTATGTATCGCTGATTCATTCTGTCGATTCTCTTAGGTTATTGCTTGAATTGGAAAATTATTGTAGGAGAAATAATTACAAATGTAATGTCCTTCTGGAGGCCTATATTGCCACAGAAGAGACAAAACAAGGTTTTTCCAAAGAAGAACTGATCGAACTGGTACCTACCCTTGAGACTCTTGAATGTATAAAAGTAAAGGGTCTAATGGCTATGGCCTCCTTTACAGATGACCAGGACCAGATAAGAGGAGAATTTTCCCGTTTCAATGAGATATTCCATGCTATGGAACAACTACAATCTGCTGCTTTAAAGGAATTTACAATTAAGTCATTTGGTATGACCAATGATTATCCTATTGCAGTTGAGATGGGAAGCAATATGGTGAGAATAGGTACTAAAATATTTGGTGCTCGGGGAGTTCAACTCTAAATACATGGTTAGCAGGACCGGTTAGTTCTATGCTGTCGTATATCCCGTCGCTATACCTCAGATGTGTTATGAAATTTTCGGATAGGGTCTCTATAAAGTAATTTTTATCCGATTTCAGATTCCCCAGTTTGTAATGAGTTGCTATTGTTGAGGCCACAACCCCGGTTCCACATGAAGGAGTCTCATATTCAACACCTCTTTCGTATGTCCTGATCTTTATTTTGTCAGGGGTTTCTATTGATACAAAGTCCACGTTTATCCCGTTAGGTGCAAAGTGACGGCTATATCTGAATTTTCTCCCTAAGGTATAGACATCGATGGTGCTCAATTCTTCGGATGTGAATAGGACCAGGTGGGGACAACCTGTATTGAGAATATATCCTGTCGGCTCAATACCTTCGTGTTCTGGAAATTCTATCTCCTTAATACTCGTTACATCGTTGAGAGAGACTCTGATGGTGCTGAACCGTTCCCCCGATTTACAAACATAACCTTTATGGACTCCGTCAGGTGCTTCGAATATGTATGTGTTTTCAAGATTTGATTTAGTCGGAAGCTGCATTCTGTTTGCCATATCCACGATGGCTCTCGCTCCATTTCCGCAAAACATCCCTCCGGAGCCGTCGTTGTTGTAGAATCTCATTCTGAAATCGTGTTCAGGACTCTTTTCCATAATGATAAGTCCGTCAGCTCCAATCCCTTTTCTTCTGTCGCACAACCTTATTACCGACTCTTTTGGAAGTGTTATGTATTTCTCCATTGAGGAAATGATAAGGAAGTCATTTCCGGCTGCTTCGTATTTCTCTATAATCATTTCTTCTGTAGATTTTGTGCTATATCTGTGGCAATCCGTTCTATTGAACCGGTTTCTCCCAATAATTCATTCATCTCCTTGTAGTCCTCCAGCATCTTATTCCTGTACCTTTCATCTTCGGTCAGTCGCAATACTTCGTTGTAGATATTCTCACAGGTGCATTTCTCTTGTAGAAGCTCCCTGAAAATAGGTCTGCCAACAATCATGCTTGCCAATGATATGCTTTCCAACTTGACTACGAGTTTTGCAATAAAGTATGTGACTGGATGCATTCCGTAGCATACTACTTGAGGAGTTGATACTATCGCAGCCTCTAATGAAGCCGTTCCTGATGAGATTATTGCAGCTTGTGCTGATTTCAGCACAGCATAGGTGTCGTTCTGAATAATTTTTATATCACAATCTCCAATCATCTTCTGATAATATGGCAATTCATGGGATGGCGCTGCAGCCAGAACAAACTGATATTTGTCTCCATGTCTCTCTTTGAAGAGCTTTACAACCTCTGTCATTCTTGGCAGCAGATATTCTATTTCCATCTTTCTGCTTCCTGCCAATAGTGCAATTGTAGGTTTGTGCTCCAAAGAATATTTTCTGAAAAACGATTCTCTGTCGTATTGTGATAGGGAGTTTGAAATATTGTCAACCAGTGGATTCCCGAAGTATCTTACATCCAATGAGTGCTTTTTAAAATATTCTACTTCAAAAGGAAATATAATATAGGTGTTGTCAACATATTTTCGAAGGAGTTTTATTCTTGACTCACCTCGTGCCCATACTTTCGGAGGAATATAATAAATGACTTTAAAATGATGCTGTTTCGCAAATTTTGCAATTTTCAAATTGAATCCTGGATAGTCGATAAGTATCACAGCATCAGGTGAGTATGATAGGATGTCCTGTTTGCAGAAATTAAGATTTCCAAGTATGCTTTTAAGCTTTCCAAGTACCTCCACAACACCCATAACAGCATTATCTTTGTAATGTCTGACAAGTGTGCCTCCGGCCTTTTGCATTAAATCTCCACCCCAACACCTTATTTGGCTGTCCGGGGAATTTTTAAGAATTCCTTTTATCAGATTTGAACCGTGGAGGTCTCCTGAGGCTTCTCCTGCTATTATGTAATATTTCATTGTTTCTCCTTTTGTGATTGGAATATGGGAATCTTGCTAAAGTTTCCAAACAGATGACAGACGACTGATTTCACTATAGTCTGTATTGTCTATATTGTGTGGAACTATGGTAATGTAACCTTGTTTGACAAGTTTGTGGTCAGCAATGTGTTCCTCTTCATCAAGATTGTGAAAATGTCCTGCCATTACAAAATATCTTCCTTCCTCGGGGTCTTCGTAGGTCTCGAATTCTTTAACCCACATCCCTTTTCCCCTTCTTGCAAATTTTATCCCGGTAATTTTTTCTGCCGGTAAATTAGGGAAATTTACATTGAGATAAACACCTGTGGCAGGAGGATTGCTTAAAAAATTGTCAAGAATTACATTTATATATTTTATAATGCCGCTAAAGTCCGGTGAGGGATCATGAGTGTTGAGTGAAAATCCGATCGACGGTACTCCGTAGATGGTTCCTTCAATGCAGGCTCCCAGGGTTCCTGAGTAAAGTGAGGCGACAGAACAGTTTGAACCATGATTGATGCCGGAAACTATAATGTCCGGTTTTTTACCTGACAGACATTCATTAATTCCTATCTTGATGCAGTCTACGGGGGTTCCGGTAAATGTATATTTTATTAGTCCTTCTTCTCTGTAGGTCTCCTTCAGATATAGCTTTTCCCCAAGAGATAGTGCTGCAGATTTTCCTGATTGTGGCAATAGAGGTGCAACGACCGTTACATTGCCATAAGATTTCATTATATTTGCTAACAGGTTGATTCCTTCAGCATTTATGCTGTCATCGTTTGTGATTAAAATTTCAAGTCTCTTTTCCATATAAATAAAACTTCAACAAAGATACTTTATTTATCCTAAAATTACTATATTTGTGAAATACTACTGCATCAGTTGTGAAAATAGGAGCGGAAACTGCCCTTTTCATTTGCAGGTGATATATATGTACCCTAATTATTAATTGATGATTAACTAAAAAATAGTATAGATTCGTTTAATTTAATCTTTTCTCACAATGACAAAAATTAAAATTGGTATCAACGGTTTCGGACGTATCGGCCGTTTAGTTTTCAGAGCAGCTCAAACTCGTGATGACATTCAGGTAGTGGCAATCAACGACTTGATTGATGTTGATTATATGGCTTATATGCTTAAATATGATACAGTTCATGGTAAGTTCCAGGGTACTGTAGAAGTAGTTGACGGCAAATTGGTGGTTAACGGAAATCCTATCCGTATTACCTCTGAAAGAAATCCTGAAGATCTTAAATGGGATGAAGCCGGTGCTGAGTATGTAGTTGAGTCTACAGGTCTGTTCCTAACCCGTGAAAAAGCAGAAGCTCACCTTAGAGCAGGTGCAAAAAGAGTCATTATGTCTGCACCTTCAAAAGACGATACCCCTATGTTCGTGTATGGTGTAAACAACAAAACTTATGCTGGTCAGGATATCGTTTCTAACGCATCTTGTACTACCAACTGTCTTGCACCTATCGTAAAAGTTCTCAACGAAAACTTTGGTTTGGTTGAAGGTCTTATGACTACTGTTCATGCTGCAACAGCTACTCAGAAAACTGTTGACGGTCCTTCAGTAAAAGATTGGAGAGGTGGTCGTGCTGTCATTGGAAATATCATTCCTTCATCTACAGGTGCTGCAAAGGCAGTAGGTGTAGTTATTCCTGAAATGAAAGGTAAACTTACCGGTATGTCTTTCCGTGTTCCTACAGCTGACGTTTCAGTAGTTGACTTGACTTGCCGTCTTGCAAAACCTTGTACTTACGAAGATATCAAGGCAGCTATGAAAAAAGCTTCTGAAGGAGAACTTAAAGGTATTCTTGGTTACACCGAAGATGCAGTAGTTTCATCTGACTTCCTACATGACTCACGTACATCTATTTTTGATGCGAATGCAGGTATTCAGCTCAATGAAAACTTTGTAAAAGTAATCTCTTGGTACGATAACGAATGGGGTTACTCAAACAAAGTTCTTGAGATGATCAAATATATGAGTACTGTTAAATAGTCTCTTATTATTTACACATAAGGGTGGTTGGGGATAATTTTGTTCCCGGTCACCCTTTTTTGTCCACTTAAGTAGCATTTGCCTTAAGGGAGGTTCTATAAAAGACTTTGCGGGGATTTATGGAAGTTCCCTGAATCTGTTTCGTAAATTTTTACTATCTTCGTATCTTTGCATCATATGAAAAAGATTAGTTTAGGGATTCGTTCCAAGATTATCGCTGCATCATTGGTTATAATGTCAGTCTTGCTTCTTTCGGGAGTCATTGCTTTTTTTGAATTCGGAAGGATGAGAAATAATATTTCCACATTGATTTCAGATAATATAAATTGTGTCAATATTACCCGTAATATGTTGACAATTTGTGATGCTTATCAGGCGGAGATATTCCAGCAGATCAGTGATGAAACGAGGATATATCCGGAGATTGTGTCGTTGGAATCATTTGAAGGTGAACTCAATTCCTTGACGGCTAAACTCAATCGAAAAAAAGATTACCAGTTGGTAGATTCGGTTAGGTATGCATATTCGGCATACATGCAGGTGACATTGGATGTAAATAAAATATGGAGTGCTCCTTCTGAAATCCGTAATGACTGGTACTTCAATAAATTAAGTGTAGTATATAATAAATTCAGGCGCTATTTGCAGCTGATGGCAGATGATTCTCAGGTTGCTTTAGCGGACAATTACGATACCATGAAAGAGAGTTACTACCGTTCGATGATGCCGAGTATAGTGGCGATGGGTGCCGGTATTGTAATGGTGATATTGTTCATCTACTTCCTTAATATATATATTATTCATCCTATATTGAAGATGACAAAGGGACTTAGGGATTATAAGGAGAACAATAAAACTTATAATGTGACCTTTGACCATGGGGGGGATCAGATTCAGGAAATGAATTCTTTGATAACAGATGTTTTGGAGGAAAATAAATTTTTAAAGAGTCATGAACATTAAACTGGTAGCACGATATATAGGTGTGGCATTGTTGTTCAATGCCGCTTTTATGTTTCTCTCTGTTATCGTTTCAATGATAAACGGTTTTGATTCGTCGTTTTCTCCATTATTACTCAGCTGTCTGATTACTACCACAGTAGGTTGTTTTCCTCTGATTTTTGTGAGAAATAAAGAGGAAGTCGGACTTAAAGAGGGGTATGCCATCACTTTTTTTTCCTGGGTGTTGAGTTTTGTTTTCGGGATGTTGCCTTATGTCTTGTGGGGTGACCCTTTTACTCTTCCAAATGCGTGGTTTGAATCGGTCTCGGGATATACCACCACCGGTTCTACGATACTCTCTGATATAGAGGCTCTTCCAAAGGGTCTTCTTTTCTGGAGGTACTCTACTCATTACATCGGCGGTATCGGGGTCATGATTTTTATGTTGATGGTATTGCCTGCTGTGAGTGCATTTACTTTGCGTAAGATAGAGATTTCCACACTTTCCAAGGATAATTATAAATACAAGACCAAGCAGACTCTTGTGGTAATTTCTTCGATGTATATAGGAATTACAATTGTAACTTTTATATCATTGATTTTGGCGGGGATGCCTCTCTTTGACTCTCTTGGGCATTCAATGACAATTGTTGCAACAGGTGGATTCAGTAACCGCAATTTATCTATTGCGGCGTACGATTCCCATGCCATTGAGATAGTATCCACCATTTTTATGTATATATCTTCTCTCCATTTCGGACTGATGTATGCATTTGTAGTCAAGAGAAGCATGGCTTTGTTGAAGTCTCCTGTATTCCGCTATTATACTGCACTGATAATTATCCTATCAGTCATTATTGCAGTCAATCTTATCTATTCGGGGAGTGCTGTTTCTTGGAATGACGCTCTGGTCGATGCTTCGTTTCAGGTCGTATCAATAATTACCACTACGGGGTTAGCCTCTGTCGATACAAACTTGTGGCCGCTCTTCTCTATTATGCTTTTGGTTCTGGCTATGAATCATGGAGCATGTTCCGGCTCCACTACCGGAGGACTTAAGGCTGACAGGATTTGGGTATTTTATTATGCTCTTAAGCGTCAGTTGGTAAAACAACTTCACCCTAATGCTGTTGTTCCAGTAAAGATTGGAAACAATATGATCAATACACAGATGGTTCTTTCCACATTGATTTATATTGTCACTTATTTTATAGTTGCCTTTATAGGTGTTGTTATACTTTCTTTCTGTGGTGTGGGTCTGGTAGAGTCTCTTTCGGCTTCATTTTCATCCATTTCCAATGTAGGCACCGGATTTGGGGAATGTGGTTCATTGGGTAATTTTTCAGAATTCCCTTCTGTTGCCAAATTTATTCTTACAGTAGAAATGTTTTTGGGACGTCTTGAGATATATGTAGTTCTGGTTATTTTCCAGTTATTCAAGAAGTAAGTGGTATGCCTCTCGCTGATTTTCTTAAGGATAGATTTGTCTCTAATTTCAGATATGAGCCGACAGAGTGCCAGGCTCTTCTTTTTGACAAGATAGCGCACTTCCTCTCAGGTGATACTGAAGGGGATATTTTTATCGTGAATGGTTATGCAGGAACAGGTAAAAGTGAGGCTATAGGGGTTGTGGTGCGTACTCTTAAGGAGTTTAATCAGAAATTCCGTCTGATGGCACCAACGGGAAGGGCGGCAAAAGTTCTTTCGGGATATACTTCTGAGCGGACATCCACTGTCCATAAACAGATTTATCGCCAGAAGTCCATGGATAACGGAGTAGGGGAGTTCTCAATAGATTTTAATCGGGATAAAGATACAGTTTATATAGTTGATGAGGCCTCTCTAATAGCAATTGATTCTTCATCATCTTCTTTTGGAAGTGGCAATTTGTTGGCAGATCTTGTAAGTTATGTTCGTGACGGGGCAGACAATAAATTAATTCTGGTAGGGGATAGTGCGCAATTACCTCCTGTATCGATGGAAAAAAGTCCTGCATTGGATATCAACTACATGGAGGGATTTGGCCCGATTGAGTGGACCACTCTCAAAAGTGTGGTAAGGCAGAGCCTTGAATCGGGAATCCTCTATAATGCAACTCTGCTTAGAAAGGCTATTGCTATGGAACAGACAGATGTATTTCCAAAGCTCCAACTAAAAGGTTATACGGATGTCGAGAGCATATCAGGGGGCGAATTGATTGAGGCTCTTGAGGATGCAATTTCCCGATATGGCATCGAAGAAACAGTGGTTTTATGTCGTTCCAATAAAAGGGCAAACAGATATAACGAAGGGATAAGAGCCAAGATTCTATCGAGGGAGGAAAAACTTGTCAGAGGAGACAGGTTGATGGTGGTCAAGAATTGCTATCATTTTATCGAGAATATAAAGGAACTCGATTTTATAGCAAATGGAGATATCGCTGAACTCGTCAAGATAGGAAATTATCAGGAACGTTACGGACTTCATTTCGCTCATGCAGTACTCTCATTTCCCGATTATGACGATATAGAGATTTCTGCAAAGATAATTTTGGATACCCTTGATTCTGAAAGTGCGTCCCTTTCGTCGGAGCAGCAGAGGATGTTGTATGAAGGAGTATATGCTGATTATGACGATTTGACCACCAAGCATAAACGCAATAATGCGGTAAGGGAAGACCCTTTTTACAATGCTTTGCAGATTAAGTATTCTTCGGCAATTACATGCCACAAGTCGCAAGGTGGGCAATGGAAATGTGTTTTTATAGACAATGCTTTTTGGAGAGATGATATAACCCTTGATGAACTCAAATGGCTATATACTGCCATTACCCGAGCAGTTGATAAAGTCTATTTTGTGAACTTCAACAAGTTATTCTTTGAATAGAGTTTCAAAGATCCTTCGATATACGATAATTACTTTGCTTTTGTCAGACAGAGTGGTGAAGAGTCCTTTAATTTCTTTGCTCTCCCTACATCTGACCCTCTTTTTCAATTCTTCAGTCCTGATCGGAAAATTGCGTGCAAAGATGGAACATTCCTCGTATTTTCCGGAGAGTGTGCCGATATTCTTTTTGGAAAAAGGGATAACTTCGATTATCTCCCCAATCCTTCCGGGAAATTCCCCGTCAGCTTCTTTGCCAATGTAAAAATGAGTGTCGTGAGATATTTTTTCCAAACCGAAATATTCTGAGATATATCTGAATGCTCCCCCTTTCAAAATCGAGGAATTAGGTTCGTAGATATATCCTGAAAGTGAATCGGGGGCTGCATATTTTACCATTGAATTTTTTTCTTGGTTGCGGGTAAAAGATATCTGATGGTTTTGGCTCAAGTCGGTAGCAGTGATTAAAACTTCACCCTCGTAGTTCCGTTCAATGACGGCAAGCATCTCTTTACATTCATTTCCTACGGAGATAATATCGAGAAATCTCATCTGTGGTAATTGCTCCATGATAGTGGATATATCTGCCATAGGGGAGAGTTTGACTATGATTCTATCTGTTTTTTCAAGAAGAATATCTTTCAGTTGCGTCAGGTCAGGTTCACAATCTTTCAGGGAAAAGACCCTTTCTCCTTGTTTTCCCCTTCTTGCAGGGTCAAGGTATATGATGTCATATTTCCCCGCAGGGATGGATTCTATAAACTGATATGTGATCTCCTTACATGATGTGGAAATATTCTCTTGTCCAAGTTCTTTGAAATTGTACTCTGCCAGCTGGGCAAGTTCCTGGTTTCTTTCAAAGTAATCAACTGATGCAGCCTTCTTGCTGATAAAATAAGTGTCGATGCCGAGTCCTCCGGTCAGGTCAGCTACCGTGTTCCGACCGGTGATATATTTCTGTTTATATTGGGCAGTGATTTGTGAGCTGCACTGTTCGAGAGGGAGGTGTCCGGGATAGCGTAGAGATGGGTATTCGAACCATAGAGGTACTTTCTCCTTAATGGTTTTTCTGGCATCTATTGCTTTTACTGCAGATATAATGTCAATATCGGAGTATTTGTTTTTACACAAAAGGAGTGCTGCAGTGTCGGCTCCGTCGTTTTTTTTGATAAAATCTGTTAAATTTTGCTCCATCTGTTTCGTTTTCAGTGCAAAGTTAAGTATATTTGTCTTAAATGAGAGAAATAGTGTTGGGCTTAATGTAAAATCCAGTTCTGCTTTTGCCTTTACAGATTTCTTGTATATGTATTTACAAACAATATAACTTAGAAACGATATGAATTATAGAGAAGTGGCTTTACAATGGACCGGAAATGAGTATGATATAGAAACTCGCTCCAAGGTCAATTCTATGCTGAACGGTGATGAAAAACTATTGGAAGATGCCTTTTACAAGAATCTCGAATTTGGAACCGGAGGCCTTCGAGGAATCATGGGGGTCGGAACCAACAGAATGAACAAATACACCGTAGGAATGGCTACCCAGGGTTTTGCCAACTATATCAA
Organism: Bacteroidales bacterium; assembly: GCA_017501525.1. GTDB lineage: Bacteria > Bacteroidota > Bacteroidia > Bacteroidales > UBA932 > Coprenecus. The sequence goes on from JAFVWT010000009.1 coordinate 28,372, forward strand.
AAAGGCTTTTCCCTCAGAGGAGATAAAGGTGGCGATTGCCTACGATTCAAGAAATAACAGCAAAGAGTTTGCAAAGATTACAGCTGAGGTTTTTGCTGCAAATGAATTTAAGGTATATCTGTTTGAAAATATCAGACCTACTCCCGAGCTAAGTTTTGCAATCCGTCATTACGGATGTCATGCCGGTGTTATGGTTACTGCTTCTCACAACCCTAAAGAGTATAACGGTTATAAGGCGTATTGGCAAGATGGAGCGCAGTTGACCTCTCCTCACGATACAAATGTGATAGAGGAGGTTCTTAAAATTGAAAATCCTTCTATGGTGAAATTCGGTGATGGCACTCCTTATAACATTCAGTTAATCGGTGCTGAAACAGATAAAGTATATCTTGATTCAATACTTTCATTGATGCTTTCAGAGGATTCTGTAAAAAGGCATAGCGACCTTAAGATTGTTTACACCCCTTTGCATGGAACAGGCGTAAGACTTGTCCCTGCAGCATTGGATAGGTTGGGATTCAAGAATGTCTATTCTGTTGCAGAACAAGCTATAAGTGATGGCAATTTCCCGACAGTAGAGTCTCCCAATCCAGAAGAACCCTCAGCACTCAAGCTTGCAGTTGCTCTTGCGCAAGAGAAGAATGCAGATATTGTTATGGCTACAGACCCTGATGCTGACAGGGTAGGTATTGCTGTCAGAGACGATCAGGGCAATATGATTTTGCTCAATGGCAATCAGACTGCATCACTGCTTACTTATTATATTCTTACAAAATGGAATGAGCAGAATCGTCTTGGAGAGAATACTTATTGCGTGAAGACCATTGTTACCACTGAACTGATGACTGCCATAGCAAACAAATTCGGCATTCAGATGTATGATGTCCTTACAGGTTTCAAATATATTGCAGAAATAGTTAGAAATAACGAAGGCAAGAGAGTCTTTGTGTGTGGTGGAGAAGAAAGCTATGGATTTAATATCGGCGAATTTGTAAGAGATAAAGATGCTGTGATTACTTGTGCCTTTGTGGCAGAATGTGCCGCGTGGGCAGCCGATCAGGGTCTCACACTTTATGGTCTGCTTCAGAAAATTTATTCAGAATTCGGACTATACAAAGAGAGACTTGTCTCCTTGACCAAAAAAGGTATAGACGGAAATGAGCAGATTGCAGCAATTATGAAGAAATACAGGGAAACTCCTCCTGCGATGTTAGGCGGTTCTGCAGTTGTTAAAGTTATTGACTATTCTAAACCTGAATTGACAGGTCTACCTAAATCCAATGTATTGAGATTCTTCTCGGAGGATGGTTCTGTAGTGACTATACGTCCTTCAGGAACTGAACCGAAAATCAAGTTCTATTTCGGAGCAAAAGGGGAGAGTGCAGAAGCAACTTTAGATCTTCTTGTCAGAGAATTTTCTGAATAGTGCAATTGCAATATTTGCAATAATATAGGAACCGAATATAAACGATATGATACCTGTCCAGTGGATGCCTAAAAGATAGATGGCTACACTGACAGGTATTATTATTATCAAAAAGGTGTAGCGAATGCGGTTTTCTCTCCATTTGAGAGATTTAAGTTTCATAGAGAACATTGGTATCTCTGAAACAAGTAGTAAGCCTAAGAAAATGGCTAAAAGTGGAATGATATATCCACTATGAACTATTGAGTTGGCTACTTGTGGATAGTGGTATGCCAATGTTATCAAACTGCTGAAAAACAGTCCATTGGCAGGGACGGGCAGCCCTAAGAAATTTTCACTTTGACGGGTGTCGAGATTAAATTTGGCAAGTCTTACGGCAGAGAGAGCAGCCATTACCAAAATAATGTAGCTGCTGTATGTCGGAATATCTGGAAATCCGTTGAGGTAGTTGAACCCTATAAGGGAAGGGGCGACTCCGAAACTGACGGTATCAGCTAAGGAGTCGAGTTCCTTACCCATATCTGAATAGGCTTTGAACATCCTTGCAGCCAATCCATCCATAAAATCAAACAGGGCAGCAACAATGATTGCCAGGACTGCATAATCAAATTGTTCGTTGAATGAGAAGATTATTGCAATAACACCCGAAATCAGATTCAAACAGGTGATGGAATTTGGGATTTGCTTTACGATGTTCATCTTTTAAAATTTAAATGAAAACTCCTCCTTTTAAGGGAAAGTTTCTAAAGTCCTAATTTCTTTTTGATATCTTTAGGAAGTCCCTTTTTGTTTACTACGATGCTGACGGTCTTTGCTCTGACATATTTTTCAGACATGTAGTGGTAACCTGCAAAAGGACCAGACTCACCCCAGGAATTTTTAGTTATGTAGTATTTGGTGCCATTTTGGTCTTGTGCAATACCAATGATGTGTTCCAAATGGTCATCTGTTGTTACAAATGTTTCAAACCACTCCTGACGAAGTTCCGGGGTTATTTCGTCGATCTCTTCAATAATGGTTGCCGATGTGGCAATCTCCCTTTTTGTGAGATCCGCTTGAGCGGGGATTATAGCTATTCCGTGAGGATTGAATACATAGCCGTTTTCACTTACATCTCCATCCCAGTTTACGGTATATCCGTTTTCAAGAGCATTGTCTATAACTCTCATAAAGTCATCCAAAGGGAGGTTGTAGAGCAAAGCGTGATCCCAGTTGTCCGGAATTTCGAGTGGAACTTGTTGATAGAATGGATGGTGTGTAAACGATGTAATCTCGATATAGTCATCTGTATTTATCCCTAACTCATCGCGGAAGGTGATAGGTGTGTACTCTTTTCCTTCGTATGTGAACGATTCGGGAAGGGGACCCATATAGATGTCAAAAAGAGCATCTTGCAGTTCAAAATACTCTTCAGAACGATTCTTGACCTTTACAGATGCGTTTGCAATTGCCTCAATATATGTGGTGAATTCTGTAAGGTGGTCAGGAAGTTCCGAATTGTAGTTGATTCCTGAATAGATATCTTGAGGAACAATACCATACTCTTTGATTTGTCTGAGAGCCATGTGGGTAATACTTCCTTCGCCGATGTTACCTTTTCCTCTTCTGAGGTAGTTGTCATTGAGCCTGTCGTAATAATTGTGTCTTACTACAAAAAGTTCTGAAAGATCCCAACTTCCTTTTCCCGCTTTAAGGAGTTCCGCTTCGAGGAAAGATATGGTGGAGAAGCACCAGCAGGTACCTGAGTAATTTTGGTCTTTTACCGATGTTACAGGATTTCTGACGATATCTGTAAATTGGTAGACCTGAGTATTTGTCTGTTCCTGAGCTGCAACCTCAGTGGTCGCAGCTGTTAGGAACATAACATATAAGGATATTACTGAAATTAGTAACTTATTCATTACCAGTTGATTTTTTCGCTAATTTCTGCGGGGATAGCGTGTTTGTTAACCATGATATCCATAGTTTTGTATCTTACGAAAGCTTCTGATACATACCAAATACCTTTGTATTCACCGGCTTCACCCCAAGAGTTTTTAACCATATAGTATTTTTTACCGTTTTGGTCTTTTGCTATACCAAAGATATGCATACCGTGGTCGTCTGTGGTGGTGTAGTTGTCATAACCTTCCTGACGCATTTCCACTGTGATTTCAAGTTCTTCGCAAGGAGCTGCAAAAGCGATCTCTTCAGGTCTTGATGCAGGGCCGGCACCGATCCAACGAGCTTGATCTGAACCTACTTCCTGTTGTTTCTCGATAAGTTTGTCGTAGTCAGGAACGATACCAAGACCTTTTCTGTTGAAACCTTTTTCGCTCACGTCTGAAGCCCAAGCTACTGTGTAACCATTCATAATAGCGTTGTCGATGATAGCTACAAGGTCATCAAGAGGGATGTTGTAAGCTCTTTCCCATACCCAGTTGTCTGGAACGGTGATGATAGTCTCTTCATAGAAAGGTTCGTGTGTCCAAGAGCAAAGGTCTACATAGTCGTCAAGGTTGATTCCCAAAGATTCCATATAGCTCTCAGGGGTGTATTCGTTACCTGCAACAACAAAATTATCAGGACGTTCGCCGAGGTAAGCATCAAGGATACCCTGGAAACCGTTTCTCCAGGCTGTTGAAAGCTGACGGTTAGGATTGCTTACGATAGCATCAACATAAGCTCTGAGAACAGCATCCATTTCGCCGTGTCTGTGGATATCTGTACCGTAGTTAAGACCGGTCATCTCCACTTCGGGAACTGCACCATATTTTTTCATTACTTGAAGAACATTACCGAATGAACTTCCTGCATGGAAACTCATAACACCGTGAAGTCTTACAAATTTGTCAGCTCTGTCTTGATATGCGTGGCTTACAACAAACATTTCAGATAGATCAAGGTCTCCCTCATATCCGTTTCTGAGAATTTCAGACTCAAAGAATGAGATTGCTGAAAAAGCCCAGCATGTACCTGAACTTGCCTGGTTTTTAATAGAGGTAATAGGGTTTGCTTTAACCACTTCAAATTTATAACCTTCGGGTTTTTCCTCTTTTTGTTTTTTCTTTGCTGCAAATGCAGGAGTTATCGCACAAATAAGGGCGATAATAGAAATTACTTTGTTGATTTTCATATAAGTTAAAATTTATAAATGTGTTTTTTATATTACAAATTCATCCATTTTGCAAAGATAATAACAAGCCGCTGAAATGCAAATCGTTGCTATGATTTTCGCAATTTGTACAATCTGACACATTGGCATATTGGCGGTAGCAAATATTCAATTGGCAAATATTTTGAGAATATCCGATTTTGAGAAACAAAAGAAATTGATTATGAGTAGAAATGAAAACAACAAGGAGTTTCTCAGTCGTTACGCTATCAATTTGAATGATAGAGCAAAGGAAGGGAAGCTCGATCCTGTCATCGGAAGAGATGAGCAGATCAGAAGGGTACTACAGATTTTAAGTCGTAGAACAAAGAACAACCCCATATTGGTCGGGGAACCGGGAGTCGGTAAGACCGCAATATCGGAGGGTATCGCTGAAAGGATTGTCAATCAAGATGTTCCTGAAAATCTTAAAACAAAACAAATATATTCGTTGGATATGGGAGCCCTGATTGCAGGGGCAAAATATCAAGGGGAGTTTGAGGAAAGGCTCAAAGGTGTTGTAAATGCGGTTATAGAGAGTCAAGGTGAGATTATATTGTTCATTGATGAGATACATACTCTTGTCGGCGCCGGAAGAAGTGCCGGGGCAATGGATGCAGCCAATATTCTTAAGCCTGCGTTGGCCAGAGGAGAATTGAGAGCAATCGGCTCTACAACATTGGACGAATACAGAAAATATTTTGAAGAAGACAAGGCTCTTGAAAGACGTTTCCAGATGGTTTTGGTAGATGAACCTACTGTAGCAGAATCTATCTCTATTCTGAGAGGATTGAAAGAGAAATATGAGAACCATCATAGAGTACGTATCGATGATGATGCAATTATTGCGGCAGTAGAACTTTCCCATAGGTATATAACAAACAGATTTTTACCTGATAAGGCCATAGACTTGATCGATGAGGCAGCTTCTCGTCTTCGTTTGGAAATGAATTCTGTCCCAGAACCGATAGATGAATTGAATAGAAAAATAAGGCAGCTGGAAATAGAGAGGGAAGCGATAAAGAGAGAGGGGCATTCTCCAAAACTTGACGAGATTCAGGTATCTATCAAAGAATTGCAAAATGAACTTGAAGTTTTGAACAAAAAATGGAAAGTTGAAAAGGAACTTCTTACAAAGATTTCCCAAAAAAGGGAGGATATAGAAAAGTTCAAGTTTCAGGCTGAAGATGCTGAGCGAAGAGGAGATTATGGAAAAGTTGCAGAACTCAGGTATGGAAAAATTGCTTCTGCTCAAAAGGAGATAGAGCAGCTATCGGCCCAAAAAGATGCAAACCCCGATCCAATGATCAACGAATCAGTTGTCCCAGAGGATATTGCTGAGATTGTGGCTAAATGGACAGGAATACCTGTCAAGAGGATGTTGGAGAGTGAAAAAGTGAAACTTCTTAATATGGAGCAGATGCTCCACCGTAGAGTGGTAGGTCAGGATGAGGCAGTCAAGGCAGTTAGTGATGCAGTAAGACGCTCCCGTGCAGGTTTGCAGAATGAAAAGCGTCCCATAGGTTCATTTATGTTTTTAGGAACTACAGGTGTAGGAAAGACAGAACTGGCTAAAGCTCTGGCTGAGCAACTTTTCAACGATGAAAATATGATGACTCGGATAGATATGAGTGAGTATCAGGAGCGTCATAGCGTTTCACGCCTTGTGGGAGCTCCTCCAGGCTATGTCGGGTATGATGAAGGGGGACAATTGACAGAGGCAGTAAGGCGCAAACCTTATTCAGTAGTGTTGCTCGATGAGATAGAAAAAGCTCATCCTGATGTCTTCAATGTGTTGTTGCAAGTATTGGACGATGGGCGACTAACAGATAACAAAGGACGTACTGTCGATTTCAAGAACACCATATTGATTATGACTTCGAATCTTGGAGCCGAGGTGGTGCAAGGATACATGCACCAAATTGAGGGGCTTGAAGACAAGAACAAAAGGATTGAAATTATTGAGGATTGCAGAAGGGCAGTTACAGATATTTTGAAGCAGAGTCTCAGACCTGAATTTATCAATCGTATTGATGAAATAATTATGTTTGAGCCACTTACCAAAAAGGATATTTTGGGAATTCTCAATATGCAACTCGAGTTGCTCAAAGATAAACTTGCTGATAATGGTATTTCGGTTGGGTTTACAGACAACTTCGTAAATTATATTTCAGAGAAAGGGTATGACCCTGCGTATGGTGCGCGTCCCATAAAGCGGATTATTCAGAGAGAACTTGTCAATATGTTGGCAAAGGCCCTACTGGATGGAACGATTTCAAAAGATAAACCTGTAACTGTGGATATGAACGAAGGTGAGATTCTCATCAAATAGAAATCTTGCCTGAGCAGACGAAGTCATCCCTGAGCAGACGAAGTCATCCTCAGACTTGACAAAGTCCTCCCCGGCTTGACGAAGTCATCCCCGACTTGATCGGGGATCTCGGGGATCTCTGGAACATAAAAATCAAGGCAAAGGAGGTTAATGTTCCTTTAGGTATCTGGTTGGTGAAAGAGAGGTGGTTCTACCTTGGAGGCAGTGGTTGGAATGGAGGGTGGTGGTGTTTGGCTTTTGGGTTTGTCTGTGAATGGTCGCTAAATGTGACGAAGTCATCAACCTGAAAGCGTCCTCCCCGACATGACGAAGTCATCCCCGACTTGATCGGGGATCTCGGGGATCACGGGGACCACGGGGATCACGGGGATCACGGGGATCACGGGGATCACGGGAATCTCGCGCATCTAGTGAATCATGATCCATGCAAGACAATTCAGGCTTCATGGGAATTGAGGCTGTGCCTCGGAAATGTAGGCATTACGACTTGCACTTAAGGGAATTTCTATAAATTCCACGATTAGAAGAAAGGATACCCAAAAAACGGAGCAGTCTTTTATGGAACTTTCCTTAAAAATTTCTGATCCTTCTTGAAGATGGCCATAAATTATTGGTACGATTGCCTATATTTTTAACCAATCCAAGAGGTATATTCTTGAATGTAAGAAGAATATATCCTTTAGGGGCATCTTTCAAGGAAATCGGAAGTTTCTTTAAGAAATCTATAGCCTCTTGAGGTGTTATCTCAAATTGTGGGATAGCACCTTTTTTATATGCAATGTTTTGGACAAGGTCGGTGTGAGGGATGATTACAGGTTCCCCTTTTTTACTGTCAATAATTTCCCCCGCAGCTACTCCCGATAGAATAACTCTCAATCTTGATTCAATCGCAAACATCTCGTTTTTAAGAGTCTGGGGATATGCTTTGAGAATGTCATTTTTTCTGTATAGAGAAAATCCTTCACAGATAAAGTCACAATTGATTTTTACCTTGCTCAGTGATTTTGGGAGGGACTCATTCTTCCCACCGATTCTTTTTATTTCGTTTGTGAGTTCACCCCGTTTGCGTATAATGGCAAAGAATAGTCCTTCACCAGCATTTTTACCACCCGGATAACCTCTCCATGTAAAAAGTGTTTCACCTCCCAACTCTGAGCAAATCCACTCTACATTTTCTTCATTCTCAATGCGGTTCAATGTACAGGTGGAGTATGCCATAAGACCTCCGGCTCTCAAAGAAGGCCATATATCAGCAACAATTCTACGTTGTCTCTGGGCGCAAAGATTTACATTCTCAAGAGACCATTGGGCTATTGCCCCCTCATCTTTTCTGAACATTCCTTCACCCGAACATGGGGCATCAACCAATACTACATTGAAATAGTCCTGGATGGTTTTGAAATCGGCAGGGTCGTTATTTGTTATGCAAACATTTGGATACCCCCACTTGGAAATGTTTTCAGAGAGGATGGATGCTCTGCTATTGATAACCTCATTGCATATTAATAATGAATTTTCGTATCTATCCAATAACGAAAGCAGATGGGTACTCTTTCCTCCTGGGGCGGCACACAAATCCAGACATTTCAGATCTTTAGAATCATTTGGAATAAAATCTGAAAGTTTCTCAACAATCATTGAGGAGGCATCCTGCACATAATATGCTCCGCAGTGAAATAATGGATCTAAAGTAAATGAGGGACGTTTCGAAAGAAAATATCCGTTAGGACAGTGTCCCACCCGATGAGAAATGTTTAAATGTTCGAGTATTGATTCATTTCCTTCGGGGATTTTGAAACGGTTTATTCTGATGGAGATGCTTGGCTCCTGTGACATATCTGAAATAACCTCGGAACATTTTATATCTCCGAGGTCATTTTTAAGCATCTTTATAAAATCATCAGGTAGATTTATCGGGGTTTGTTCTGTAAATTCCATGTTGTACCCAATAAGCAAAGCAATTGATGTAACTATCCTTAACTGAAATTAGTCATATCGGGCATGTTTGGAATATCTGTCATCTGTCCCGATGCCGCCTTCTCTATTTGCTCTGTAATCTTATCGACTATTTCCTGCAATTTCCCTCCGATGAACATTTTCATCATCATATTGAGCTGGGCAGTCAATTCAATATGGAACAATGTTGAATCTATTCCAACTCCTGTCATATTGAATGAGAAGCTGAATGGAAAAGGGGAGAGACCATTATCCTTAAGGACTATTTTTGAAAAAGGGACTCTCTGCTCAACAACAAATCCCAATTTCATCCCATTGTAATCGATGTTTATCGAATCTGCATCTGCAGTAACTTTGTCTCTGTATTCTTCAGGTAGGCCCAATGTGAATCTGCTCAAATCTGCAAACATTGAGTAAATCATCATTGGGGGACGTTGAATTATAATTTCTTTACCTTTTACAAATGTCTCTGCCATATATTATTTTCCCCAAGTCTCAGGTGAATATCTCCATTCACGAAGCATCTCCACATCCTTTTCCTCAATGTATTTTGTCGCAAGAGCCACATCAATAAGTGTATCGTAATCAGATAAAGTGTGTAGTTCTACATTTGCATATTCAAATGATCTGCGTGACTGAGGGAAGTTATATGAGAATATTGCGACCATACCCAACACATGTGCCCCTGCTTTTGTTAGTGCATCCACAGCACCGAGGCTGCTCATACCGGTAGAAATAAGGTCTTCGATAACTACAACATTCGCATTGTCAGGAAGATAACCTTCTATCTGATTTCCCATACCATGATCCTTTGGTTTGGGTCTGACATATACGAATGGCAATCCCAATTTCTCGGCAACCAATACTCCGTATGCAATAGCTCCTGTAGCAACACCTGCAATCAGGTCCACTTTGTCAAATTTCTCTTTAATTTTAGTAATCATTCCTTCTACTATCTCATTTCTGAGTTGTGGATACGAAAGACCTTTTCTATTATCACAATATATAGGAGAACGCCATCCTGAAGCCCATGTAAAAGGAGTTTCAGGAGAAAGTTTTACTGCCTTGATATTGAGCAAACCTGCTGCAATTCTATATTCCAATGTTTCCATAATGAAAATTATATTAATAAGTCTGATAAATCAATAAATATCCCCAAATTTAGGAAAAAAAAATAGGGTAACCAAATAGTATCAAGTGGTTACCCTATAATCTTTACATTATGTTACTGTTTTATGCTCCGAAATTATCGTAAAGGATATTTTCAGGAGGTACTCCAAGAGAGTCGAGGAGTTTGACAACAGAATCAACCATCATTGGAGGTCCGCACATCAGATACAATGCATCTTCGGGTGCCTCGTGATTCTTAAGGTATGTCTCAAACATAACATTATGAACAAATCCGGGGATGTAGCTTACGCCGGCCTTATCTGCCTCAGGGTCAGGTCTGTCAAGTGCCAAATGGAACTTGAAGTTAGGGAATTCAGACTCAATCTGATGATAATCGTCAAGATAGAACGCCTCTTTAAGGGCACGTGCTCCATAGAAGAAATTAACCTTTCTATTGGTCTTTTCAGTCTTGAACAAATGCATGATATGGCTTCTCATAGGAGCCATTCCGGCACCTCCGCCGACAAATATCAATTCCTGATCTGCAGGTAGATTGTCAGGTAGGAAGAACTCTCCGTAAGGGCCTGAGATAGTTACCTTATCACCGGGTTTTAGAGAGTAGATATAAGATGAACAGATACCAGGATTGATGTCCATAAATTTACATGCAGCTCTGTCAAATGGAGGAGTGGCAATACGAACATTCAATTTGATAATATCCCCTTCTGCAGGGTAGCAAGCCATAGAATATGCTCTTAGAGTAGGAGTGGGGTTAACCATTTTCAGATTATAAACACCCATCTTTTCCCAATCTTCACGATATTGTTCATCTACATCAATATCTTTTCTGTAGTCTACCGTAATGGCAGGTACATCTACTTGGATATAGCCCCCTGAACGGAAATTGAGGTGCTCACCTTCAGGTAGTTTTACTACAAATTCTTTAATGAAGGTAGCGACATTGTGATTGGAAATGACTTCACATTCCCATTTCTTTACACTTAGAGCAGATTCGGGTACGACGATACTCATATCCTCTTTAATCTTGACCTGACATCCAAGTCTCCAGTTGTCAGCAATCTGTTTACGGGTAAAGAAACCCACCTCAGTAGGGAGGATAGTACCACCGCCCTCAGTTACGCGGCATTTGCATTGTCCGCAGTTTCCTTTACCACCACAGGCAGAAGGAAGGAAAATCTTCTGTTCGGCAAGAGTGGTAAGCAAGTTGCCACCGGGGGAAACTTCCAACTCTTTGGAACCATTGTTAATATTGATTTTAACTGAGCCTGATGGAGTGATCTTCGCCTTTATGAAAAGGAGAAGTGCAACCAACAAAAGTGTCAGTGTTACAAAAGCGATGATAGCCGCAATTATTGTCATTATCATATCTAAATCTCCTTTTTAAAGTTGAATACCCATAAAAGTCATAAATGCTATACCCATAAGACCTACTGTAATAAAGGTGATGCCGAGTCCGCGAAGTGGTGCAGGTACATGAGAATAAGTAAGTTTCTCTCTGATTGCTGCAAGTGCAACAATTGCAAGGAACCAACCGATACCTGAACCTAAAGCATAGACAGTAGCTTCACCTATGTTCACAAAGTCTTTCTCCTGCATAAACAATGATGCGCCAAGAATTGCGCAGTTCACTGCGATAAGAGGAAGGAAAATACCAAGTTGTGAGTATAGAGCAGGTGCAAATTTTTCTACCACCATTTCTACAATCTGAACTATTGCCGCAATAACAGCAATGAAGATTATGAAACTCAAGAAACTCAAGTCCACCTCAGGCATTCCGGCCCATGAAAGTGCACCCGGTTTGAGTATATATTCGTTCAAAAGGTAGTTGATAGGGAGTGTAACGAGAAGTACGAAGATAACAGCTAAGCCCAAACCGCTGGCTGTCTTCACATTCTTTGATACTGCCAAATATGAGCACATACCCAAGAAATAGGCAAATATCATATTGTCAACAAATATTGACTTGACAAATAAACTGATGTATTCCATTTTTGATTTGAGTTAGTTGTTATTTTTCTTGTAAATCTTTTTGAATGCTTCTTTGTACCCAGATGATACATCCTAAAAGGATAAGTGCCATAGGGGGAAGAATCATCAAACCATTGTTCATATAACCGAGTTCATAGAGTTTCTCAGGAATTATTTGGAATCCGAAAAGTGTTCCGGAACCGAGCAATTCGCGGAAGAACGCTACAATGACAAGGATCAGACCATATCCGGCACCATTTCCGAGTCCGTCAACAAATGATGCAAATGGTTTGTTACCAAGTGCAAATGCCTCAATACGACCCATTACGATACAGTTGGTGATGATAAGACCGATATATACAGACAAAGTCTTACTAATGCTGTATGCAAATGCTTTGAGAAGCTGGTCAACGAGGATAACCATCAGAGCTACAACTACAAGTTGGACGATGATACGGATACGGTTGGGAATTGTATTCCTCAAAAGTGAAACCACCAGACTGGAAAGTCCTGTAACTGCGATTACAGATAAAGCCATAACAAATGCACCTTTGAGCTGGACTGTAACTGCCAATGCAGAGCAAATACCAAGAACAAGGACCGAAATGGGGTTACCCTTGAAAATGGGGTTGAGCAATGTCTCTTTCAAATTAACGTCATTCATATACTATTCCTCCACATTATTAACTGTTTCTACATTCTCTGCAGCTGCCTGTGTACAAGTACATTCTGCCTGAGATAACTGGGTGTTGAAATAAGGAACATAGAATCGTAGCCACATATCGATTGCTTTTTCCAATGCGGCAGATGTGATTGTTCCACCTGAGATAGCATCTACTCCATTGATGTCCTCTTCCGAAGCTCCACCTTTTACTACTTTTATAGATACAAACTCATTTTGTGCATTATGGATCTTCTTGCCTTTGAAATTGTTGCAGAACCAGTCTGTAGCAATTTCTGCACCCAAACCGGGTGTCTCACCTTTGTGGTCAAAAACAGCTCCGTTGATGGTGTTCATATCTTTGTCAAAAGCAAGGTAACCCCAGATAGGACCCCAAAGACCTGCACCATAACATGGTACAACAGTGATTTTCTCTCCGTTGAGATTGAAAATATAAACAGGAAGTTCCAATTTGGATTTTGCAGAAGCATCACCTGCATTAATTTTCTTCATAAGGTCATTTTGAGCTTTCAAATCGCTTTGTCCCTTGATTTCAATTTTGCCTTCGTCGGTATTCATTTTGCTGATTACCTCTCCTTCAAAATTGACAACAACAGCTTCTTCAATATTTTCGCTGTAGGTTCTCAAAATGTCATCATTGGACATTTCCATTTCGGTATTGTAAAGACCTGCTGTAGTAAGAATCTTACTGATTGTCTCTACTTTAACATTTGTCTCCTGTTTGGGTTGGAGTGTCATTGCAGTGAATGCAAGAACAGCAGCAACAACCACTACGAGGATTATCGAGTAGATGACAGTGTATGTATTACTATTAGTGTTCATATTGGTTATTATTTGCTGTTTACTCTTTTTAATCTTCTCTTGATGTTGGCGTTGACTACATAGTAATCAATCAGAGGTGCAAATGTATTCATAAGCAGAATAGCCAACATCATTCCTTCAGGATATCCCGGATTGAACAGGCGTACAATAATTGCAATCGCACCTACAAGGAATCCATAGATCCATTTACCTGTCTCAGTCTGTGATGAAGTAACGGGGTCGGTAGCCATAAATACAATACCGAATGCAAAACCACCCATCACAAGGTGATAATATGCAGGCATGGCAAGGTATGAACCTTCAGGAGCAAAAGCATTTGCCAAAAGACCGATTGCAAGGGCGCCTGCAACACCTGAAACCATAATCTTCCAACTTGCAACACCTGTCCATATTAAGATTATGGCACCAATAAGTATTGCGATTACAGAAGTTTCACCAACAGAGCCGGGGATAAGTCCGACAAACATATCCATAAATGAATATTGAAGTTCACCGGTACTTGCCTGAGCTAATGGAGTCGCGCCTGAGAAACCATCTACACCACTAACCCAAACCTGATCACCAGACATTTTGCTCGGATATGCGAAAAACAAAAATGCGCGGGCCAATAGGGCAGGGTTCCAGATGTTCATACCAGTACCGCCAAATACCTCTTTACCGATAATCACTGCAAATGCAACAGCTATGGCAAGCATCCATAGAGGAACATCTACAGGAACAATAAGGGGTATCAACATACCTGATACAAGATAACCTTCATTCACTTCGTGGCCTCTGATTTGAGCAGAAACGAATTCGATACCAAGTCCCACTATATATGATACAAGGTATAAAGGTATAACTTTAAGGATACCATACCAGAACATTTGCATGAAGGACATTTCTGTACCTGCAGCAAGAGCGTGTTGGTAACCGACATTATATGCACCGAAAAGAAGAGCCGGAAGCAGAGCAACCACCACGACAATCATCACTCTTTTCAAGTCGACGCAGTCTCTGACGTGGCTTCCTTTCTTAGTAGTCGTATTGGGAACGAATGCAAATGATTCGAAAGCATCAAATGTCGAATGCAAAAATCCCAATTTACCACCTTTCTCAAAGGTGGGTTTAATATTGTCTATAAATTTTCTTATTCCCATATTAATTCCTCCAGATTAAGCCATTTCTTTAAGCATCAAGTCGATACCGTCAGAGATAATCGATTGAATTTCAATTTTTGAAGGACAAATGTATTCGCAGAGGGCAAAGTCTTCTTCGATGACCTCGTAAATACCCAATTGTTCCATTTTATCAATATCCCCTGCAAGGATGGCCTTCAGCAGATATACAGGATAAATGTCCATAGGAAGTACTTTTTCATAATTGCCATTTACAACGAAAGCACGCTCGCCGCCATTGAAGTTGGTATCCATATTGTACTGTTTCTTAGGACATAACCACGAAAAATAGGTCTTTGAGAAACTAAATTTCTTAGGTCTTATTATTTTTGCCCATCCGAGACCTTCATAATAATCACCCTCAGAAAGTATTGTTATCTGTGAATCAAAATATCCTAGGAATCCCTCTTCTCCGACGTTTTTGCCGGTAAGTACATCTCCGCTGACATATCTGACAGCGCAATCCTTAAGATATTTGGGTTCAGCCTCTTTGGATGCAAATTCTGCAATATGTTTCATGGACATACCCACAATGCCTTTTACATAGCATGGAGATGCTGCACGGGGACCCGATACTGCGATAGTCTTCGAGTAGTCGCAAATGCCCTTATTGAACAATCTGCCTATAACTGCCAAATGGTTCAAATCAATAGTCCAAACCACTTCACCTTTATTAATAGGAGAAATATGGTGAATTTGAACACCGACATTACCTGCCGGATGGGGACCGACAAATTTGTGGAATATTACTCCTTGCAATTTATGGAAAGGGGTACTTGCATAGGTCTGTGCATTAAGACTGAAATGAATCTTGCCGGGTACAATTTTGGCAAAAGCATTGACTGCAGTCTGAATGTTGGTTAATTCGTCCCTAAGAGTGTAGTCGAAATCTGCACCAAGAGGAGCCGTATTGAAGCCGGAAATGAAAATAGCCTTAGGCATAACTTCAGGTGAAGGGATGATTCCGTAAGGACGTTGTTTGATTCCGGCCCAAAGACCACTCTCAAGAAGTGCATTGATGACCTCTTCTTTGGAGATAGTTTCCACTTTGGGTAAATCGAATTTTTGATACTTGGTTTCAGGGTCGGCTTTGACTCTTACTTCTAGGAGTTTTCTCTTTTCTCCCCGTACAATTTCAGATACGACGCCACTAACCGGAGATGTAAATCTGATTTCGGGCCTTTTCTTGTCTACAAAGAGAGTGTCACCAGCAAGAACAGTGTCTCCCTCCTTGACAACAAGTTTCGGAATCAAGCCCTTGAAATCGGTTGGTTTCAAAGCGACTGTATCAGAAACTATACTTTTAGCGATTTTGGCATTGGATGTACCGGCGATGGGAATGTCCAATCCTTTTCTTAATTTTATATAGTCAACCATAAGCTTTATGAATTTGGGTGCAAATATAGTCAAAACTTTTGTAGATTTGTGGAATTAAATAAAAGAAATTATGATAGATTTGACGGGACTGAATAATGTTCAAACTCAGGCAGTTAAATGCCAAAATGGCCCCTGCCTGATAATCGCGGGGGCAGGCTCAGGTAAAACACGTGTACTGACCTACAAAATAGCATATCTGTTGGAACAGGGGGCGCAACCATCTGAGGTTATGGCGCTTACCTTTACCAATAAGGCATCCAAGGAGATGAAAAGCCGTATTGCGGGCCTCGTGGGAGGCAAGATGGCATCCCAATTATGGAGCGGTACATTTCACTCCATCTTTGCAAAAATTTTGAGAAAATATTCATCATTGCTTGGTTTTCCATCTACATTCACTATTTACGATACTTCAGATGCAAAGAATGCGATTAAACTTTGTATAAAGGAATTGCAGTTGGATGAAAAAACATATAAGCCCAATCTTGTCTTATCCCGTATATCTGCAGCAAAGAACCATTTGGTGACAGCTGAAGCATATATGAATAATCAGGCAGCAATCCAGAAGGATATGGTTGCAGGCAAAGGCAAGATATGTGAAGTGTATCGGAAATATTCCCTGAAATGTAAAGCTGACGGAGTTATGGACTTCGATGACATACTCCTGTATATGAATATTCTTCTCAGGGATTTTCCCGAAGTCCTTGCTGAGTTGCAATCAAAGATTTCCCATATCCTGGTAGATGAGTATCAAGATACTAATACTGCCCAATATATGATAGTCAAGAAGATTGCCCAAAAGTGCAGAAACATAACCGTTGTAGGGGATGACTCTCAGAGCATTTATGCATTTCGTGGAGCAAAAATTCAGAATATCCTGAATTTCAAGAAGGACTATCCCGATGCCAAGGAATATCGTCTGGAACAGAATTATCGTTCTACCCAGACTATTGTCAATGCAGCTAATTCGGTTATTGCCCACAATTCCAACAGACTTAAGAAAGAGTGCTTCTCAGAAGGGGAGAAAGGGGAAAAAATCGAACTCATAAGGTCGTTCAGCGATGTGGATGAGGCATCATCAGTGGTCTCTTCTATTACTCGGAGACTCTACGAGACCAAATGTTCATACGATTCATTCACAGTCCTTTATCGGACAAACTCCCAATCCAGGGTTATTGAAGAGGCTCTAAGGAGAAGAAATATACCATATAAGATTTTTGCAGGACATTCATTCTATGAGAGGAAGGAGATAAAAGATGTTCTGGCATATATGAGATTGGTAATCAATCATAATGATAATGATGCTTTTAGGAGGATTGTAAATTTTCCTGCCCGTGGGATTGGTGCTACTTCTATGGAATACCTTTCAAGAGCAGCCTCTGAGAATGGAATCTCCCTTTGGGATGCAGTCTCATTTGAGGATTTGGCCCGTTACGGCTTAAAAGGGGCAGCATTGCAGAAATTTTCGGCATTCAAAGATTTGATAGGAAAGTTTAGCGAATCATTACTTGTCGATGATGCGTATCAATTGGCGCAGAAGATTGTGGATGAGTCGGGGATAAGGGCAATGATGAAGATGGACCAGAGTGTGGAAGGGATTTCAAGGTCTGAAAATATCAATGAACTTCTCAATGGGGTCAAGGAGTTTGTTGAGACCGAAATAGAAATATCGGAAGAATTGGGTGATACAGACAAATTTGTCTCACTTTCTGACTTTATGGAGAATGTGGCCTTGCTGACTGATGAAGATAGTGATAGAGATGAGGATGACAACAATAAAGTGAAACTGATGACAGTCCATGCCTCGAAGGGGCTGGAATTTCCTTATGTCTATATAATAGGTATGGAGGAGAATCTCTTCCCCTCTTCAATGTCGATGATGGAGGCAGAAGGGGTAGAAGAGGAGAGAAGATTGTTCTATGTGGCGCTTACTCGGGCAGAAAAAGCTGTTTCTGTATCGTATGCTTTATCCAGATTTCATAATGGTGAGACCAGAAACAACTCTCCAAGCCGTTTTCTCAAGGAGATCGATCCTCAATATTTGAATGGAATGTTGCCTTCAAGAAATGAAACAGGGATCGGCTCTTCAGTTAGTTCAGTTAGTGGTAATTCTTTTGGAAGAGGAACTGCCTCTACCCGTTTCAATACGGGTTCATATTCCTCGTATTCCCAAACCAGCTCTTCGGGGAGATCTGCAGATAAACTTCCCGATATGTCGAAACTTCTTAAGATTAACAGTGCTCAGGTGAGAAACAGTGTTGAATCCACCTCTTCTGAAGAGTTTAATGTTGGAGACTTGGTAGTACATGATAGATTCGGAAATGGGGAGGTCCTTTCGATAATTAAGGAGGTCACAGGAACCAAAGCTGTGGTTAAATTTGTGGTCGGAGGAGAGAAAACATTGCTCTTAAAATATGCAAAACTTCAAAAATTGAAGAAATGAGCAAAAAAAATTTGGAGTTTTGTAAATAATGTGTAACTTTGCGTCAAGTTTTTCATAGTTTAAGTTTAGGTTAAGTAGCAAGGCGGCTTGGGGTTCTCTCAAGTCGCTTTGTGACTTTATAGGGCTGGGGTTGCAATTAGATATGTCAAGCCAAATTTCAAGAAAAGTCTCACCGGCGACATCCCTATCGTAGTAGTTTCTCTAATTCTCAGGAATCATTTGATTTCTTCCTGTAAATTCTTACCCTTCAAGTATCAATAATCTAGGTTGCAGAATGGAACAGAGATAATGTTGTTAAGAAAGATTATAACCGGTGCTTCATAACAGAAAAGTGAGATATTACAATTTTAAGGACTAATAAGTTTTTAATTAGTAAATAAAACATATATGTTATATGAGTTTGATTCTCCTATAAGCACTATGTAGGGATGTTTTATATAAGACTTTCCTCCGATTTTTGGAATATCTCTTTAATCGTTTAAAGTTAAGCATTGAAATTTTAGCATATTTTTTGATTTGAACAGATATCTGCTAAAAATTTTTACAAACTAAATCGGAGTCCCTCTAACAATATCTTTGAGGGTAGTTATGCATCAGGAGAATCCGATTTTTGCCAATTTATACCATTCTGTCAATTTTCGGGTCTCCCACTAAAATCAATAGATATGAAAAAGGTTATTATGTGGGTGTTATTGCTCCCCTTAATTGCAATTGTCGGAATCGGCTGTCAGCGAGGCGAAGGTGGAAATGGTTATCTTTCATTTACTCTTTCCGAGGATTATGATTATCCCAATCTGAGTCGGTTGGAGGTAGCAGATACAAATGATTTTATTTTGTCCATTTACGATCTTGACGGGGCTAAGGTATATTATGGTAAATATGGAGACAGACCTGATATTATCGAAGTTCCTGCAGGTATGTACACTGTTTCAATAAAGTCCCAGGAGTTTGAAAAGCCCTCTTTTGATACTCCTGTATATGGGTGTGAAATATCTGTCCTTGTCAACAGTGGTGAGAGTATCGGAGTAAGACTCGTTTGTTTTCAGGTGAATGGAGCTTTGAGAATCAAATTCGACAACTCTTTTAAAGAGGCATTCTATGGATATGAAATGACGTTGGAACATGATTCGGGTATTTTGTCATATCCTTTCAATGAGAGCAGATGGGCATATTTTAGTCAAGGTATGGTGAAAATGTTTGCTACAAAACAAGGAAACAAGGTGCTTGTGATGAATCGCCAAATCTCTATGTCTGAAATGGTATCCTTAACATTGTATGCCTCAAAGCCTCATAGTGATGGGTTCAGTGTTATCATTGATACCACCAGAGTGTGGGTAGCCGAAGAGTATCTATATGGAAGTGGAAATGACGGATCATCTGTAGCTTCAGCACTCCGTCAGGACGAACTGGGTGCTTATATGGGGGCTAAAGATGTGTGGGTTGAAGGTTATATTGTAGGGGCAGATGTCACTAATTCATCTGTCAATTTTACTCCTCCGTTTGAAAAGTCATCCAATCTGGCAATATCTTCTTTTTCAGCGGCTTCCTCAAGGGAACAATGTTCCGCTGTGGAGCTTGTCACTACCGGAGGCATCAGGGCGGAACTGAATCTTGTTGATCATCCGGAACATTTGGGTAAGAAGATTATACTCAAAGGGAATATTGAAAACTATTTTGGCTCTCCGGGGGTAAAAGGGGTGAAAGAGTATTACATTGAGTGAAAGTAAGTTGTTGAATTTTAAGGGTTGTTCTATAAATTCCACATTTTTTTTAAAGATAGGATTCCATAAATCAGAGCAAAGTCTTTTATAGAATTTTCCTTTAAATATAACATAGCAACTTATAGTTCATAGATATTATTATAAAGTTTTTATAGAACTTCCCCTTGATTAGGAACCCCATCCAATTAGTAGCTAGGCAGATGTTTGTGAAAGATGCATGGATTTGTCCGTATGAATTTTGGGATATTATTATATCTTTGCAAATTCTTATTTATGATAAATTTATGCAGATATGAGAAAATACATGTTCTTCATCCTATTGGCTTTGACCTCAGTACTTTTTACCTCATGCGCAAATGCGGAGAGAAGATTGGTCGATTATGTAAATCCTTTTGTCGGTACAGATGCTCATGGACATACATTTCCGGGTGCTACTGCCCCTTTCGGTATGGTGCAGCTGAGTCCTGATACCCGTATAGATACTTGGGACGGTTGTTCTGGTTATCACTATTCGGATAGTGTGATTCTTGGATTTTCGCACACTCATTTGAGTGGAACAGGTTGTCTCGACTATGGAGATGTTCTGATGATGCCTGTTACCGAATACGATGCTGACACATTGAACAGAGAACTTTATATGTCGGAGTTTTCTCATTCCAAGGAGAAAGCTACAGCTGGCTATTATGAAGTATATCTCGATAGATGGAGTACACTTGTAAGATTGACAGCAGGCGATAGAGTGGGTATGCATGTCTATGACTACAAGTCACTTAAAGGACGTAACCCTATGATTGTAATAGACTTGGAACATAGAGACTTACTTCTGGATTCCGAAATAGGTTTCGATTCGGCCACAAATTCTGTCTTCGGTTTTAGACGTTCAAAGTCGTGGAATGAAGATCAGATGTTATATTTCTATATCACTTTCTCAGAGACTGTTAAAGATTATAAGCCTTTTGGTGACAACGGAGCATTAATTGCTTTCAGTGATGATATTTCACAAGTGATTTCTAAGGTAGGGATATCTTCGGTTTCTGTCGAAAATGCAAAAGCCAATTTATTGAACGAGATTGCCGAAGGTAATTTTGATTTCAATGCCCTTTTGGATTCGACCCAGCAGAAATGGGAGAATTTCTTATCAAAAATTGATGTCAGAGGCAATGGTCGTGAACCTGTTGAAAAACTGAGAACCTTCTATACAGCCCTTTATCATACTGCAATCGCTCCTAATATTTATTCTGATGTCGATGGCCGATACAGAGGTATGGATAAGAAGATTCACACTTCTGATGGATACGAAAGATATACGGTTTTCTCATTGTGGGACACTTTCAGAACTTTGCATCCCCTATTTACCATTATTGAGAGGGAACGTACTTCTGATTTTATCAAGTCGTTTATGTCAATATATGACGAGGGGGGCAAACTCCCTATTTGGGAACTTGCAGGTTATGAAACCAATTGTATGATTGGTTATAACTCTATGCCTGTGATTGCAGATGCTCTTGTAAAAGGTATTGATGATTATGATGTGGCAGAGATTCTTGGACAGATGATAGCTTCAGCCAATAAGGATGAATTTGGTATCAGATATTATCGTCAGAGATTTGTGGTTCCTGCTGAGAAGGAGCATGAATCAGTATCAAAAACCCTTGAGTATGCTTACGATGACTGGTGTATTGCAGTAGTGGCTGACTATCTTTACAAAAAGACCGGTGAGGAAAAATATGCACGCATATATGATGAGTATATGAAATATTCGGCAAGCTATGTAAATGTTTTTGATCCTCAAACCGGATGTATGAGACCTATGGTCAGTGGTGCATGGCTCAAACCTTTTGATCCTCGTGAGGTCAATAATCACTACACTGAAGCTAACTCATGGCAATATAGTTTCTTTGCACCTCACGATGTCAGTGGACATATTGAATTGCTTGGTGGAGATGACCTATATTGTGATAAGATAGATTCTCTTTTTGCAGCATCTTCAAAGACAAAGGGTAGGACTCAGGTAGATATTACAGGTCTGATAGGTCAGTATGCCCATGGAAATGAGCCAAGTCACCATATTGCATACCTATATACCTATGCAGGAAGACCCTGGAGAACATACGAAATGGTAAGGGAAATCCTCGAAACACAATACTCGGACAAACCGGATGGCTTGTGTGGTAATGATGACTGTGGTCAGATGTCGGCATGGTATGTTCTAAGTTCTATTGGAATTTATCCTGTTACTCCCGGAAGTGAAGATTTTGTATTGACTTCACCTCTTTTTAAAGATGTAGTAATCAATTTGGAAAATGGCAAACAATTCCATATTAAATCCAAAGGAGGAAAATATATTTCATCTGTTACTCTGAATGGAAAAGAGTATTACAATGGGTATATCACTTTTGACGATATTATTTCAGGTGGAGAACTCAATATTACTTTGTCAAACAGACCTACAGGCTATGCAGTAGATTTGAAAAACCGTCCCAAATCTTCGGGATACCAGGATTTTATAAGAAACCCTTGGTTCGAGATGGAAAGTGATATTTTTGATGATTCAATTCAACTTTCTATTGCAGGAGCTCCCGAAGGTGCAAAAATCATGTACAAAGTGGAGAAATTGCGTCAGGGTGAGACTTTGGAGAGAATGAGTGATAGGAGATTGGCAGAATTGGAGTCCAAGGGCCAATATGTTGAGTTCGAATCACCTTTTACCCTTACTCAAAGTACATTGGTAAGTGCCTATACATTAGCAGAAGATGGAAGAAGAAGCCCGGTGGTGCGTACAGCGGTTTATAAACTCAAGGATGATATGGATATAACTACAGAATGTGTCTATAATCCGCAGTATAATGCTCGTGGTGCAAGAGGTCTGATAGATGGTTTGCGTGGTTCTGTCAATTGGAAGACGGGAGGTTGGCAAGGGTATCAGAATACTGACTTTATTGCAGTATTGGATTTGCGTGGTCAGAGAACTCTTTCCACTTTCGGTTCCGGATATTGTCAGGATGCCCGTTCTTGGATTTGGATGCCTACCGAGGTTGAGTATTATGTTTCTCAAGACGGCAAAGACTACCAATTCGTGGGAAAAGTTAAAAATAGTGTAGATCCTAAGGACTATACTATCCAAGTGGATGATTTTGTACTGAATGTTTCACCTGTAAAAGCAAAATTTGTAAAGGTTGTAGCTAAGAACTTCGGTACTATTCCTGATTGGCATTTGGGTGCAGGTGGAAAAGCTTTTATATTTATAGATGAAATTTGGGTAGAATAATTTTGTAAATTGTTTTAAAAGCTATACATTTGCAATCCCAAAGCGGAAAGCTTCCTTAGCTCAGTTGGTAGAGCACGACACTCTTAATGTTGGGGTCCAGGGTTCGAGCCCCTGAGGGAGCACAAAACGAAGAGTCAAGAAATTGGCTCTTCGTTTTGTGTTTTTGCTTGGTGGGGGCAACCTATGGCGGTTGTTTTTTCTTTTTGATTTGTATATAAGTAGTCGCTTAATGTCATCCCCGACCCGATCGGGGATCTTTGGGATCTCGGTGATTTATTAATCATAATAATCAAACCTATAGCGTTCCATTTTTCTTTTGGTGTCTGGTTGGTGCGAGGGAGGTGGTTTTACCTTAGAGGTGGTGGTTGGAATGGAGGGTGGTGGTGTTGGGATTTTCGAAGGGTCGCGGCTTTGCCGCTTCCTTCTTTTTTACAACCCCCAGACCCCCTTTGACATGACCCCCGAAAGTTAGACAAAAAACTTTGGGGGTTTTGTTATGTCTAAAAAGAGAAAGAAACACGGCTATGCAGAACGATTGAAGTATATGCATATGCTTGAGAAAGGTATCAGTAGACACTATATTGAAGCGCA
>JAFVWT010000010.1 GCA_017501525.1 Bacteroidales bacterium
AAACGCCGATAGAATATGCTGTTATATCACGGATCAACAATGGCAGTACGCAAGCCTATCGTAAGCCGAGGTCGAGGCAAAACCGATTTTGGCAAGGGTTTTTATACCACGACTAGCCGTGAACAAGCTGAGAAATGGGCTCAAATCAAAAGAGATAGAATGGGTGATGAAGCCCACGCGATTGTATCCGTTTTTGAATTGGATGACGCTGTACTGAATAACCCCGCATATCATACAAGGCATTTTGATGGTGCAACGGCTGAATGGCTAGATTTTGTTGTCGGTAATCGCCGAGGTGAGGTTCATCACAATTTTGATTTGATTATGGGGCCCGTAGCAAATGACAGGCTCTATGCAACAATCACTCTTTATGAAAACGGCATATTGGATGCGAATGCTGCTATTGAGCAACTTAATACCCACCAGCTATTCGACCAATTATCATTTCATACAACAGAAGCATGTAAACTTTTAACTTTTGTTGAAACGTTCGAGTTGTAATACAACTACATTGTAATGTTATACTTAAGCAGAGGCAACCCCTCTGCTTTTTTTGTGTCGTTGTCCAACCTTTTCGGTTGGATGTCACTATCCTTTTTATGAAGCGACCTTAATCGCGCAGATAATACATTTATGTTAAACCAATAAAATTAAGAACTATGGAAGTATTAACTATCGAGCACAGCGCTTTTCAGCAGTTGATTAGCAAAATTGAAGCAATGGACGAGTTCATCCGCAAAGCCAAGTTAGAGCAGCAAAGTTCTCTTGACGAGGATTGGGTTGATGGGCAAGCCGTCTGCGAGTATCTCTGCATCTGTGACAAAACCCTGCAACGCCTACGCAGTACCGGTAAAATTACTTACAGCACCATCGGCAACAAGTACTACTATCAGATTGCCGAGATTAAGCGTTGCCTGCGTGCTCACACAATCAAGAGTAGCGAGGAGATGTTGCAAAACCTAATCGCCCACAAGCGTAATAGCAAGATGAAGTCGAGTGCTAATGTTCAGTAAATCGAAGAGAGGTGGCTACAAATAGAGGCCATCTCTTTTCGATTTTGTCAATTCAAAAATTATTCGTAAGAAACTGTAGTTCTGAAGTTTGTATGGCAAAAGTTGGACTCGAAAACGATACCCTGAAACCTCCCAAGTGTCCCTCGAATTGGGAGTATAGTACTGGGCAAAGGCAATTGCTTGATATACAGAGTGGGGAGCAGATGGACAGACTCTCGTTTTCCGCTCTAAGAGGTTTCAGATATATCTGGAACCTCTTTTTATTTTATAGCTCGAACTCGCGACCCCAATAGCCCCCGATGGGGGTTGGGGGATAGAAAAAGTTTCGCCCATCACGCGAAGCGTGGGTTCGAGCCTCCGAGGCATACCACCTATTCGAGAACAAGTTGGATGGTGTGATTAAGGTGGCGGTGGAACCGTAGGATTGAAATAATAGCTAATATTGCTTACGATATTAACTTTGCATAGAATTTATGATTGTAACAAATGGATAAAATGAGAACAATAAGAAAATTCATCCTAAAAGGGAAAGAATCTATGATTGACCATGTTAAGAGTGTCAATGAATTAGGGTGTATATATTGGGTTACAGCTCGCAATAAACGTATGCTTGTTGGCGATGTTTGTTATCTATTTTTGATAGGGAAAGGACATGACCAAATTAGATATCGACTTGAGGTTGTTGATACTAACTGTATGCGTAACGATAAGGAATGTTGGCATGTGCCATTTATCGGCGACAAAACCTGCTATAAATTGATTCCTACTGCACAAATGTATCAAGGTAATGGCCTTTCTCGTGCAAGTTTGGAGGAGATTGGTATCAAGCGACATGTTCTGTATATGGAATTGAATGATGAGCAGGTTGCTTTCATTGATAGCTTCTTCAAAGACGAATAGTCTAATGATCGACCATCTTTTACAACCACTGATTTGCGAACGTTTCCTGGTAGATGCGCGGTATCGGGAGGGGCATTTGCGAGTGGTGAATGCATTGCCAGGGAGGCGTGTTATGGGGCTTCATTCGCCCGAGATTAAGCAGGTCGCAAAGAGGCTCTCACGCGAGGGTGGCGAGGTCGTTATGCCTAATGGAGCACGCCGATTTTGTGCCAATGGAGCCGAGGTTATTCGTGCGTTTGAGGCAGTGCCGAGTGAGTGTCTGTGCTATGAGGAGACCGTCGTTTGGGGCTACCTCATCAACCTCGAAAAGTGTTTGCTCGAAGAGCGTTTGGCGATGCTTGGTCGCTATGTGCCCGTGCTGGATAATTGGGCGGTGTGCGATTCCTACTGCGCTCATGCAAAGTGGATGGCGCATGCCGACAAGGCGGTTCTGTGGGCATTTTTGGAGCGTTGGTTTGACTCCGAGCGCGAGTTTGAGGTGCGCTTTGCGGTGGTTGTGGCTATGTGTCATTTTCTTAACGATGAGTGGATAAACAAGGTTTTCGCCCGCATCAACGAGTTTGATTTTGGGAGCATAAAGTCGAAGTATAAGAGCGTCAAAGGCAAACCGAAGGAGGCGCAACAAGGCACTGTGCAGGGCGCGGAGCCGTACTATGTGCGAATGGGAGTTGCGTGGCTGTTGGCGACTGCGCTGGCGAAGTTCCCCGACCAAACAAGAGCCTTTGTCCGCTCGTCAAACCTGCCTGCAGATGTGGTAAAACTCTATATCCGCAAGGCTCGTGAATCGTTCCGCACACGTACGGTCGAGGCGCTATAGTGTCCCAACTGTGCAGTCAGGTGGCATTGCATTAATAACTCATTTGGAACTGAATCAACCCGGCTATCTGAAGCAATATTGCTCGGATTGGCTATCGTTCTCATCAACTTTTGTAAGTTCCGCAATCGAGTGGGTAGACCTCGCAATTGCCACCAACTTTTTTGCGGCGTTGAATATTAATATCTGTGGTTGTTTCTCTGATAAACTACTTCGTTTATTGCTTTATCTCTTTGTTACCGAAATCATAAATGTTACGGCAATAATGGCGATGCCGATGCCGAGAACAATGTTAGAGGTCAAGGGCTCGCCAAAGATCAGCGTGCCGACGAGAATAGCGGTAATAGGCTCAAAAACACCAAGTACTGAGGCCTTTGTTGCGCCGATATTGCGCGTTGCAATGGCGAGCGTAGCGGTCGAAATGATTGTCGGTAGCAGTGCCAACCCCACCAAGTTAAGCCAATCGCCACTTGTCGTTATGCCCGCTGTAATCGCAGTATCGGAGAAAGCAATTTTACCTAAAAATATTGCCGCTCCAACTGTTAGTGCGTAGAATGTCAGCAGCGTATTGGATATTTCTGCGATAGCCTTGCTGCGGTTGATAATGACGATAAAGAGTGCATATACCATTGCCGAGCCGAGTGATAACAGAACGCCGATAGGGTTTATCGCCTCGCCACCACTGCCCTGAGTCATAATTATCACGCCACCAAATGTTGCTGCAATGGCTATCCATACGGGCCACGAAGGCACAACACCTAAAAAGACCATAATAATCGCCACCAGCACGGGGTAGAGAAATATAAGCGTAGTGGCCAGTCCCGATGCGATGTAGTTGTAGGCCTCAAAAAGGAATAGGCTGCTCGATGTGTATAGCAGACCAAGCACAAGTAATACACCTGCCTGCTTTGCGGTAATCTTGAAACTCTGTTTTGTGAGCCAGAGGAATGCACCCAGAATCACCACAGCAAAGGCGTAGCGAAAGAATAGTATCGATTCAATAGCTGCACCCTTGTTCATCAACGGCACGGCAAATAGCGGATTGAGTCCGTATGTGATACCTGTAATAATACCAGCGGGATATCCTATAGTAGCGTTTTTACTCAGTGGTTTCATTAGTATTTCAGCATTCGGAGTGCAAAGATATATACAAAAACCTACTATGATGCGTGCCTATGCAATATAAATCCTTGTTAGCGACCTTGACTGCTCCTTCACTTTTGTGGAGACGAGGTGGGTGTCAAGGAGCATTATTGCAAGTGTAACTTTGGGTGTAAAGATACAAAAAGGCAATCGGCGTTGTTAACCACCGATTGCCAGTAATGAATTAGAGTTTATATGCAGTGAGTTCTGCGAGGAGGTGCTACTATTGTTATAAAAGTATATTTAGCACTTACTCGGTGGGTGGCACATCGAAGTCAATCTGATTGATGGTGAGTACGGTAACTTGCTGCCCGTCGTATAGCCCTGAGCACTCGGCACCGAGCAGGCGACCCTCGCTCTTTGAGAAACGGGCAGCGATCCCTACCTTGTCGCCCCTAGTGCTAACCACGATCATATCGCCTTCCTCGCGGAATTTAAGCAGTATACCAGTTAACAAAGCGTACTCCCTCAATTTATCAATCGTTGCGAACGGAGTGAGGTCGATCCCTCGGTCGGGCCGTTCAAGTACTAATTGCCCGTTCTGGTAGCGTCGATAGCTCTCGCCGTCATAGAGTTCCATAGAACGAGCCTTGTCCTGCCACTTGATAGCCATCTTGACCTTTGAATCCTCTTTGCGAATCTCAACGGTACCTTGCATCGGAGTACCTTCGAAATCAATATTGTAGAGTTCATCTTGCGTATGTTTGCTCTCAGCAACATTTGCTGTGAATTGAACAAGGCAGTTATCCGATTCGAATAGTTGAGTCATTGCTCGCTCGACCACCTCGTAGGCGGCGCTGGTCTGCACACTGCTAATGCCGATGACAACTGCCACTGCGACCACAGCGGCAATGCTACTAATGCGTACTGCCTGCCGGAGCGGGCGTCGGCGCGGTGCGGGGACTTTGAATTCGAGTGATGTGGTGGGGACAAAACGCGGAGTGAGAAGATTCTCAATGCGATTGTCCGAAAAATTGTCTAAATTGTTGTTACTTTTCATAATATTGGTCTTTTTTACAGTGAGTTAAATTAGCCCGCGCTTTTCGAGGGCTTCGCGCAACTTGTCAATGCCATAGCGAAAACGCGATTTGGCCGTAGTGAGAGGGATGTTGCAAATTGAGGCAATCTCGTCAAATTGAAGACCGCCATAGATCCGCAATCGGATCACTTCGCTCTGCTCGTCAGGAAGGAACGCCATCAGTCGTTGGATCAATCGAAACTCTTGTTCGAAATCTTTCGGAGCGAGGTCGTCGCTACTCAATGTATCGAGCGTTTCTGTGCTTGCAAACTGTCTTCGTGAGCGTAAAGCTGATGTGCAACTATTTGTTAGTGAGCGATAAACATAGCCTTTTAGGTCTTCTATCTCGGTAAGTCGTGTGCCTTGTTTAGAGAGCCGCAGGTAGAGGTCTTGTACCACGTCGTCAGCCTCGGTGGCAGACCCCAACCGATAGCAGGCATATTGAAACAGATGGTCACGCTCGGACTGCATTAGCTCAGCGAGACGGGTGAGTTGTTTGTTTTCGGTTGTTAGTTTCATGATTTGTTTTCGTTTGTTGGAAACGCGCTTCCGAATATATAACGCTTAAAGTTAGAAAAAGACTTAACATACTCGCAAAAACACTAAAAAAAGGCAATCGGCGTTATTAACCACCGATTGCCAGTAATGAATTAGAGTTTATACGCAGTGAGTTCTGCGAGAAGTCACTACAACGATTGTGTTCTGCCGGTAAGATTTTGTATAGTTATGTCGGCAACAAGTACTACTACCGGTTTACCAGGATTAAACGCTTCCTCACAACCCACCTTGTCAAGAGTGGCGAGGAGATGTTTGACGACCTTATGTAGAACGGTATCTATACCCCTCGCTCCAACTTTATCTCTGCATTTGAGCATTTCTGGTCAGCATCCATAGACTCGGCAATGCACCGAGATTGGATCGGTGTGCTTAGGGGTAAGTTTTTTTTACCCTCGGGCATAGCAATGTTGGGCTAAAGGTTATTAGAGTGTGATTAGCGTGCCTAGTGGTTCCTATCAACAGCAGATTTTACAGCAATTCTTTGATTTTCTCTTCAATTAGAACGATATCTGTAGTTGGTTCAAATCTGGCAACAACGTTTCCATTCTGATCTATCAGAAATTTTGTAAAATTCCATTTGATATCGCTATCTGATGCGTAATTTGGATTCTGTGCGCTTAACCTCTCATCTAATTTTGCAGCTGAGGGGTGCTTTTTATCAAAGCCCTGAAACCCTTTCTCGCTTTTTAACCAGGTGTAGAGGGGTTCTTCATTCTCTCCGTTAACCTCAATCTGCTTGAATTGTGGGAATTTTGTACCATAGTTCAATTGGCAGAACTTTGTAGTTTCGCTGTCGTTTTCAGGAGATTGTCCCCCAAATTGGTTGCATGGGAAGTCAATAATTTCAAATCCCCTGCTGTTGAATTTGTCATATAATGATTGCAATTGGCTGTATTGGGGAGTAAATCCACATTTGCTTGCTGTGTTTACTATAAGAACTACTTTCCCTTTGTAGGTCTCAAGGGCAATGGGGTTCCCATCCTGTGCGACAGCTTCAAAGTCGTATAGTGTTTTCTTTCCATTAAGATTACAACTGCTAAGGGTAAAAGCCATTGCGGCAATTATAACGATAAGTCTGTTTATTTTGCTCATTTTCTTGTTTTTTAGATAACTTATATAAAATTCACGTTTTAGTACGTTAACATATTGTAAATTAAACTTTAATTTTTTTGCATTCTTTATGTTTTTTCTCGGAATCTTTTCCTCTTTCTTTCATTCTCATAGTCCCGCTATGTTCAATTCAATCAGTAAAAATTGAAATCTTCTCGGAGAATGTTCCATAAATTTTTAACAGCTCCTTTATAGAACTTTCGTTAGATGCTTCAGGTTTTCTAATTTTTCTTTACACTGCTTATATCTTAGAGACTCCCTTTGTTCCGGGGTAATGGAAGCACTAATGGCAGCTATCTCTTTGTCAGCAATCTCTTCCTCACTCAGGTAAGTTTCCTTTTTGGTGTTAGATGTCTTAGCTCTCTGTTCTCCAATCATGAGAGAGTTTGCAGCTGCTCTAACGTACTCGCTTACATCTGAGGCCCCGTCTTGAGTAAGTATAAATGTCTTTCTAAAGAGCTTGCTATAATTGTACTGTTTGTCCAATGCGACAGCAATCAACGTCATTTGTGTGTCGTATGGTAGCAGGAATGAGGAGGATTCAAAAGTCTTGCCATAGTATAAATCTTGGTAAAAAGCCTCGTCTGGATAGGTCTCCTCATCTGTCAGGTCTCTTTTATAAATATCGTAGTAGAATTCAGAATATTCTCCTTCTATAACTATTTCAACCGGCATAATGGCACCACTTTCTTCAGCAGCATCTTCAAATTCCGAGTAACCTGCATCTATGAGTTCCTGTAAGTCGAAGTAGGGACCAAATTCTGCGGTAATACTTATGTCTGCATAGTTTGCGGCCTCAGTAGTGAATGGTTCGCTGAAGGTCATCTCTGAGAGAAATTCTCCGGTATTGTAGTCCATAATTATAACCCCTATTTTATATTCGGTGTCAGGCCATAAATCCCATATTTCTGACTCAATATCCCCAATAGCAAGTTCCCAAGATGCAAATGCGGGGTAATTTCCTTCGTAGTATTCGTTTATAATGATATTTCTAAGGTAGTCTTTAGCTTGCTCGGCACTATAATCTGAGGTGTAGGCCATCCAATGATAGTAATATCCTTTATCGGATGGGGTAATCTTTACATTGGCCATGTCGGATTCAGCTTCGACGATGATATCAAATGTACACTCTTCGGGTGCTCCCGATTCAAGAGTTGTGAATGGGGTCTTATATATCTCTGATGTGGTCAATGATCCGGCTTTATAACCGAAGGCGAGTAAGGTGTAATCGGTATTAGAGGACAGTCTTGAGAATTTTCTCTCTTTAACTCCTGTGTAGGTGTACTCGCTCAGGAATGAATCATAATGTTTCATGATATATTCAAAGATCTGTGAATCATC
Source organism: Bacteroidales bacterium (assembly GCA_017501525.1). GTDB lineage: Bacteria > Bacteroidota > Bacteroidia > Bacteroidales > UBA932 > Coprenecus. The sequence goes on from JAFVWT010000010.1 coordinate 7,898, forward strand.
CATTCCATCTAATGAAGCACTTGTTTCAGGTATAATGACGTACGAGTCTTCGTTATTGCTTGGGGTGGCTCTCACAACAAGATTGGACTGGGTGATATCCAGAATCTCGATATCTATCTTCAGGTCTGTACCATTAAGTTCTTCAGTCTCAAATTCGGCAAATGAAACTTCCCCGATGAGGTTACAGTTCTCATCCCATTTTGCGGCATAAATAATATATTCAGTAGAGGCATGGCATTCGTAATATCCATCCTCGACTTTGGAGGTGTTATTAAAAATCTCAAAGTAACTGCCTCTTGATGATATTAGTGCATATTCCAATAGCAAATCTATTGTGCTCTCTATGTCCCCTTGTTGAATAGCCTCTGTAAGGTCTTCTGTCTGATATGTCTCGAACCATCCGTTCAATGTCTCCTTATCAATAATTCCGTAGTAAAAAGGAACTCCGGAGTGTGATGGGGTGATTTCATAGTTCAATATAAAATCACTTACCGAGAGTTCGAATTCGAAAGTCAAGTCTCCTTCATAAGGGGGTTCAGTGGTGAAAGGAATCTTTACTACTTCAGTTGTAGGAACTCCCTCAGGGGTCAAACCGTATCCGTACAATACATAGTCTGTCGAGGGGTCCAATCCGTCAATAACCCTATTCTCCGTAGTACCTGTTTCAAGCATCTGAGTTAAAAAATCTTCAATTGAAAGGTCTTGGAGATCAGCAAAATATGTAAAATACTCCATATCTTCGAGGAATAGCTGCTCATCGTCGGTAACATACTCGAAGTATTCTCCGTTGGCAATCATTGGAATCCACGTCATTTGAGGGTCAGTGGTATATCCCGAAAATGTAACCTCGGTAGCAGAGATACCTGTAATCTCAAGTCTTAGTGGTTTCTCTTTTCCTGACTGGGTAACAGTCAATATAACAGATTCAGCACCGGGGTAGCTGAATGTTACATCTGAGGAACGTTCTGAGTAATCAGAGTTCACAGTTGCCATGAAAGTGATTTCTTGGCTATTTTGTGTATTGACTGTAAGCCATTCCTCATTCCAGGCAGCGGAGATTTTGTCCTCTCCATTTTTACCTGAAATTCTGTATTGTATTGTTACTGAAGTACCCTGGTCCGAGATAAGTACACTTTCCTGTGAAAGTTCGATTTCGGGTAGATTGCCGGGTTCATCCTTTTTGCAACTGTTGTAGAGGAAGATACTAAGGATGAGAGTTGTAAGAATTGTGATTCTTTTCATATTATTCTGTTATTTAAAAAATGGGTAGATTTGTTTCTTGTTGGTGTACTTGTTCACAATGTACCTTGCAAAGATACTTTTTTTTACTTTTGCAGCTACCAAACATATATCATTGAATATGGAATTTAAAATAGGAACGGATGTGGTCTTTATGGATTCCAATCTGAGAGGGAAAGTCGTAAAGATTCTACCTTGTATAGAAGTGGAGTTGGAAGATGGGTTTGTGATACAGGCTCATAGAAATGAATTGTTGGCAGTTGATCCTTCAGATGTACAGAAACTGCAAGGCTCTTCATGTAAAGGAAATGTGATTGGTATAAAGGAGGGTGCGAAAGCTTCGCATAAAAAGTCTTTGCCTTCAAAGCATTTATCTGTGGATCTTCATATAGATGCGATTCCTTTTGGGAATAAGGTCCCCAAAGGGGGACAACTTTCTTTTCAGATAGAGTATTTTCACAAAATTCTACGTTCAAATCTCAAACACAGGGGACTTAGAATCTCTTTTGTGCATGGAGTGGGGGACGGAATCCTTAGGGATGCAATCAGAAAAGAACTGGATGACAGGTATTCTCTCAGGTGTAGTTATCTTCCTGCGGACCCGGGAGTTACAGTTGTGACCATTAAGTGAGAAAAGGGGCTAAGATATTAGAATAGACATTTTATGTCAGTTGCAGTCAATGATTCTATTCAATGAGGAATCTCCTATAAATTCCAGCTGTAAATGATGTGACCCCTGAAAGTTTTTTGTCCGACTTTTGGGGTTCAAATCATGAGCCTGGCATGACGATTCAGGTCTCAAAGGCATTTTAGGCTGTACCTCGGAAATATAATCATGTTTCCATTCCTGAGACTTGTGCTTAAAATCTCTGCAAAGTCTTTTATAGATAGAACTTTCCTTGAGAAATTTCACAACAATCTATATCATGATTTGTAGAACTTCCTGTAATTAATTTTGGGTATTTCAGATGCTTGTGTATATCTTTGTCGTCCAGTGGAATGAAAATCTTTTTAATTGATATTTTAGTTTGTTGAAACATGGAATTTGGAGAAGTTTCCATAGGAGGAAATTTATATTCCATTCATAATTAATGAGAGATATGGAAGAATTGGAGTATTACAATAAATTTGAGGATTCTCTTCAAAGGGAGATGATTAAGCTATGTAACTCATTGGGGGTCCTGGACTCAGTATTGCTTAACAGTGAAGATATAGATCTTAAGTGGGGTGACTATGCCGATGAGTATATGGCAGATGCAATAGAGCAGATAAACGATTATCCTGAGGTGGCTATTGCTTGGGCAGCTTATATGGGGATGGCTGTCGCAAAATGGTGGGATGCAGATTGGAAGAAAAAGAGGAATAATGGTTATAAAATGTTTTATGGACCAAAGGGTTTTGACGATATGGACGATTATATAGTGGAGAAGATTCTGGGATTCCCTTTGAACTCTATCGAGGCACGTCAGATAGTAGGAGTGACCTACTCCATGGCTCAACAGGCTATCAATATCATTAGAAAAGAACAAATTGAGTTCGGAACATCCAAAGCCTTTTATGTCCTTTCGAGAACTGTGAAGGTGATGTATCGTGTAGGTGCAGCTATCCAGCTCCGCAGAATGGGTTATAAAATGGAGAAGATGAATCTTAGTTAGCTTGATTAAGTCGTGCTATCCGAGTAATATCTCTAACATTTTTTCGGTCGAATCGAAGTAGTAGTCTGCTTCGATTTTTTCTTTCTCCACAACCCCTAACTCAGAGAGGCCAAAATGACATCCTCCATTTCTGGCACACATAAAATCGTTGAAGGTATCTCCGATGTAGATCATCTCTGATGGTGTTGTTTTAGCAACCCGGCAATAGCTCTCTATAGGTGCTCCATCTGGTTTGGGGCGAGGGGTGTTATCGGAGCAGATAATTGTATCAATATATGGTTCGAGTTCTTTCATTAGAGGTTCAGCATCGTATTCTGACCGTTTACGGGAGGTGATTACCCCCAGTTTCAACCCACTCTCCTTAAGTTTTTGCAACATCTCCATTACCCCCGGAAAGAAGTCGACGCTTTTGTGGTTTGTCATATAGTACTCACCCCATACTTTATATCCTGTGGGGAGGTCGGTTATTCCGTATGTGGTCATTGCTATGGCTCCTGTCATCCCTAAAATAGGACGGAGTTGATCTATCGTATAGCTCTTGCCTACAATGTGTTGGAGGGTTTGTTGCCAAGTGGTTAGGAGGGCAGTTTCGCTGTCGAGCAAAGTGTTGTCAATATCGAATACAATGTGTTGGTATCTCATATCTATCTATCTGAAATAGGCATCCTTTTACAAAGGTATATAAATCTTATATAGAATGTTATAGCTGCAGCAGCAAGTCCGATTGCAAGTCCTATCCATACCCCTAACGGGCCCATCTCTAAAGTGAAACCCAAAAGGTATGCTATTGGGAGACAAATCAGATAGTAGGAGATGAACGAAAATAGTAGGGGCAGTTTGATATCTTTAAGCCCTCTCAAAGAGGAGAGACTTGTCAACTGTGTTGCATCGAATATTTGGAAAAGGGCTAATACAATAATCAGATCTTCAGCTATGCAGGCAACATTGGGATCTTGTGTGAATGCGTATGGCAAAATCTCTCTCAAAAGGATAAAAATTGCTCCACAAAGGGTCATGAATGCGATTGCCATGTGGACTGAAGCCTTTCCTGCCATAGCGGTCTCTTTGTAGTTTCCTGCTCCATATTGATGTGAAACTCTGATGGTTGCAGCTGCCCCGATACCGGTGGCTATCATAAATGTGAAGGTCGATAGACTTTGGGCAATCTGATGTGCAGCCAGTTCATATTTGCCAAACCATCCCACCATTATGGCTGCGATAGAGAAGCTGGTAACTTCCAATGTACTTTGTATTGAAATAGGTATGGAGAGTCGTAGCTGTTCCCGAATAGTTTTGAAATTCAGATCTTTAAGCTTAATGGAAAGGGTGTAGTGCCTGTACTCTTTTGCTATGAACATAAAGGCGACGAAAAGTATTGCTGCCACAATCCTGGCTATCAGTGTTGCCCAAGCAGCCCCATCTACCCCCATCGCTTCGGCACCTAATTTCCCGTAGATAAGAACCCAGTTGAGGAAGATGTTGAGGATGTTTGTCGAGATTGTAATCCACATTGCATATTTTGTATTCCCTATCCCTTCTGAGAAAAATCTTATTCCGTTGAAGACAATCATTGGAATGAATGAGGCTGTAAGTATATAATAGTATCCCCGAGCATATTCAAGTACCTCGGGATCTTGTCCGAAAAGATGTAGTTTTGCTCCAACCCCAAACATTACAATTGTTGTGAATATCATTAGGATTAGATTGAGTACAATGCTGTTGCACAAGTTTTTAGAGACTTGATGATGTTCGTTTCGGCCAAAATATTGTCCTACAATCGGGGTGATGCCCTGTGAAAATCCGATAGCAAAGACGACCCCTATCACTAAGATGGCATTGGCAAAAGAGATTCCTGCTAATTGTGCGGCCCCCAATTGTCCCACCATAATGTTGTCGGCCAATTGTACGAGTACTTGCCCCGCTTGTGTAATCATTACCGGAAGGGCGACATTGAGGTTTCTCTTGTAGTATGGAATATATTCTCTTATTTGCATAGTAGGTTGCAAAGTTAGGTGAATTTATAGAAGTTCCATTAAAAATTTTATGCTGTTGGAAAATCGTATTATATTTGCTGTTTATCTTTAGCGGAATAGAATGAAAAGGATAATATATATATTTATAGCGCTGATTGTAAGTAGATTTACGATATGTGCCCAAGACAGTTCAGCGGTCTCCGTATATACCATAGAGGATTGCTATAATCTTTCACAGCAGAATTTCCCTCTTGTCAAGAGGTACAATCTTATAGAACTCTCTCAAACATACTCTCTGAAAAATGCCTATATGAAATATCTTCCGCAGATATCACTCTCAGGCTCTGCTTCCATACAGACAGATGTATTGACCTGGCCTGTAGATATTTCAATACCGGGTTTTGATTTTCCCCAGTATAGTAAAGATCAGTATTCTGCAATCATAGAGCTTTCTCAGGTAATCTGGGACGGAGGACAAATTGCGGCTGAAAGGGAAAATATAAGGGCAAAATCTACTATTGAAAAGCATGAACAGGATATCACAATGTATTCTCTGAGAGAGAAGATAGATGGACTTTATTTTGGTATTCTTCTTCTGGGGGAACAGCTCAATCAGACCAAAATGATGATATCCGAGTTGGAAACAGAAGTGACGAGAATCGGGAAATGTGTTGAGAATGGGGTTGCCAATGAGTCTGATTACGATATGATTACAGTAGAACTCATTACCCAGAAACAGAACATACTGAATATCGAATCCAGGCTGGAGGCCTATTTGAGAATGCTCTCCCTGATGACAGGAAAAAAAATTGATTCAGTCCAAATGTTGGAATATCCCATCGCTCAGGGGACAAATATGGAGCAGTTGCTCCACTCTATTCTGATGCAGCAAGTCAATAGATATGAACTTGACCTGTACGATGCTCAAATTGCACAGCTGGATACTCAACTCGACTATTGGGTTGCAGGGGGAATGCCCAAATTCAAATTGTTTGTAAGGGGAGGATATGGACGCCCCGGACTTGACTTTTTAGATAATTCTTTTGCCCCATTTGCGGTAGCAGGAGTTACTCTCCAATGGAATATAAGTGAGTTGTATAATCTGGGACATGGAAAGAAAATTGTCAAATACAGCAAGCAGCAGATAGAAGCGGCAAAAGAGACTTTCCTCTTTAATACATCCTTGCAAAGTGAAGAGCAAATATCCCAAATAAGGAGATATATCAAACTGCTTGAAGAGGATGAGAAAATTTATGCTTTGAGAATCAAAATTAGGAAGTCGGCAGAAGTTGAGGTGGAGAACGGAACAATGAATGCGGCAGATCTGATTAGAGAGATCAATCGTGAAGATTTGGCAAAAAAACAGATGATTCTCCACGAAATTGAATTGATGAAAGCAATGTATCAGCTAAAATATATAAGGAATAATTGATATGAGACAAAATATATCTTATTTACGTGCATCGGCACTATTGTGTGTTGTAGTTTTATTGACAGCCTGCAATTCGGATGATTCCGTATATGATGCATCCGGGATGTTTGAGGCGGAAGAAGTTATTGTATCATCTGAGGCAGATGGAAAAATAATATCATTTGATATAGAAGAAGGGGCCTTGCTTGAGCCGGACAAGGTTTATGGTCTTGTCGATACAGTCCAGCTTACCCTTAAGAAAAAACAGATTATCTCGGGAATAGATGCGGCATTGGCCAGAAAACAAGATGTTACAGCCCAGACAGCGAGTCTTGTCGAGCAGATTCGAAGCAATAAAAGTGAGAGAAAGAGGGTTCAGAATCTCCTTGAAGCAAATGCGGCAAATCAAAAGCAGCTTGACGATCTTAATACTGCAATCTCAATTCTGGAGAAAGAACTCTCAGCTGCGCAGACTACTATTACCAATGCCAATGCTTCAATAGATGCAGAAGTCTCTTCTATGAGAGCTCAGTTAGAGCAAATTGACAATCTTTTGCAGAAATGTTATATCTCCTCCCCAATAGAGGGTACTGTGTTGGTAAAATATGCTCATAAAGGGGAACTTACAGCAATGGGTAAACCTCTTTTCAAGGTGGCGGATACCAAAAATATGGTTTTGAGGGCATATGTGACAGCATCAGAACTTACCAAGATAAAACTTGGCCAACAGGTTACAATCCATATTAGTGCAGACAATGAGAACCTAAGATCATATCAGGGAACACTCTCCTGGATATCAAGTGTTTCGGAGTTTACACCAAAATCTATTCAGACCAAGGAAGAACGCTCCAATTTAGTTTATGCTGTCAAGATCTCTTTTGTAAATGACGGTTTTGCCAAGATTGGGATGTATGGTGATGTAAAATTTTAGGGAGAATGATGTTCCGGGTTGAGGTCGATAATATTAAAAAAAATTACGGCGCTACTGAGGCTTTACGTGGGGTCTCGATGAGAGTCTCAGAGGGTGAAATCTTTGGGGTTATCGGTCCCGACGGAGCGGGTAAAACTTCATTATTCAGAATACTTACCACACTGATTCTTCCGGACGGGGGCAGTGCAAAAGTGATGGGGAAGGATATAGTTGCAGATTATAAGCAGATAAGACCCATTGTAGGATATATGCCCGGGAGATTTTCTCTATATCAGGATTTGAGTGTAGAGGAGAACATCGATTTCTTTGCCACCTTATTTGGTACCACCCTTCAGGAAAATTATTCTTTGGTAGAAGAGATATATTCTCAGATAGAGCCATTCCGTAAACGGAAGGCGGGTGCTCTTTCGGGGGGGATGAAACAGAAACTTGCATTGTGTTGTGCATTGATACATCGCCCTCAGGTATTGTTTCTTGACGAACCTACTACCGGGGTCGATCCTGTCTCAAGAAAGGAGTTCTGGTATATGCTGCGGCGGCTTAAGGAGCAAGGACTTGCGATTATTGTTTCTACTCCCTATATGGATGAGGCAACCCTTTGTGACAGAATAGCCCTAATAAGAGGTGGAAAATTTCTAAAAACAGAAACTCCTCAGCAGATTATTGCAGACTTTGATCATCCTCTGTTTGCAGTGAAAGCCTCTTCAATGTCACCCCTTTTGCGCCAGATAAGACAGATTCCCCAAGTTCTGAGTTGCTTCGCATTTGGAGATACTCATCATATTGTTCTAAAGGATAAAGGAATAGATTCGTTACAGGGAAAGGAACTTTTGAGTACAGAACTGGAACGTAGAGGGTTTACTGATGTCCATATCAATGATATTGCCCCAAATATTGAGGACTGCTATATGTATCTGGAAACTTTAAATAGTTGATTTTATGATTTGGGATGGAAGTTTTCGAAAAAAGATAATCAAATATGTAAACAGTGATACTGAACCATTTCTTCGTGAGGGGGAAATAATCAGAGCAGAGGGACTTACGAAATGTTTCGGGGATTTTGTAGCTGTTGATCATATCTCATTTTCAGTAAAGAAAGGGGAGATATTTGGCTTTCTTGGGGCAAATGGAGCAGGTAAGACCACAGCAATGAAAATGTTGTGCGGATTGAGCAAACCTACAGAGGGGCGGGCTGAAGTGGCAGGATATGACCTTAAATGGGAGGTTAGGAAGATCAAGCGCTCAATAGGCTATATGAGCCAGAAGTTTTCGTTGTATGAAGATTTGAAGGTGTGGGAAAACATCAGGCTTTTCGGTGGAATTTATGGGTTGAGTGACAAAGAGATTCAGATAAAGACAGATTCGCTGCTTGAACGCTTGGGATTGGAGCAACAGCGTAATATGTTTGTCCGTAGTCTTCCATTGGGCTGGAAGCAGAAACTTGCATTTTCGGTTGCCATCTTTCATGAGCCTCAGATTGTATTTCTGGATGAACCTACCGGTGGTGTGGATCCTGCAACACGACGCGGATTTTGGGAAATGATATATGATGCAGCAGAGTGGGGTCTGACGGTTTTTGTAACTACTCATTATATGGATGAGGCTGAATATTGTGACAGAGTATCGATCATGGTAGATGGAAGAATAGAAGCATTGGATGCCCCCTCGGCCTTAAAATCTAAGTACAATGCGGCAAATATGGATCAGGTATTCCATACTCTTGCCAGAAAAGCGAAGAGAGATGAATAAAAGTAGTGCCAGATTCTTATCCTTTGTAAAGAAGGAGTTTTTGCATATTCTTCGGGATACCAGGACTTTAATGGTTCTTCTGGTGATGCCGGTGGTGATGATTGTCCTCTTTGGCTTTGCCCTCTCCACCGAACTCAAGAACGTCAAAGTGGGAGTTTATACCCCTACCGATGACATCTTTACTCGGAAATTAATTGACAGAATAGGTGAAAGCGAATATTTTACAATAGTTTTTGATGCACCCGACAAGGAGGCACTTGATGCCGCTTTTCTGAATAATACGATAGAGGTAGGGATGATATTTCAAGACAATTTCTATAGTACTATTTCTCATGATGGCCGGGCCTCTGTGCAGATTCTCCTTGATGGAACCAATATGAATATTGCCCAAATGGCGCAATTTTATCTCAGGAACATAATAGGCACTTCGGTCCAGGAGTTGGCGCAGGAGGTGGTAATGGCAGACCCTGAATTATCGCTCAATCTCCCTGTTGAGATAAAACCCACAACATCCATGCTCTATAACCCTCAAATGAAGAGCTCTTTCAATTTTGTCCCCGGTGTGATGGGTATGATTCTTACATTGGTCTGTTCCATGATGACATCCGTCTCCATAGTGCGGGAGAAGGAGAGGGGCACGATGGAAGTTCTCCTCGTCTCCCCGGTCAAGCCATTCTTGGTAATATTGGCAAAGACAATCCCATATTTTGTTATATCTGCACTTAATCTTGCCACTACAATTTTGCTTGCAATATACCTCCTTCAGGTACCTGTCAGTGGAAGTATGTTATGGGTAGTAATGATATCTCTGCTATATATTATGGTATCATTGAGTCTTGGGATACTCGTTTCCACCCTTGTCTCTACCCAGCAAGAGGCGATTCTCATATCTGCAATGGTCTTTTTGATGCCTACGCTATTGCTCTCGGGAATGTTGTTCCCCATAGAAAGTATGCCTGTAATTCTTCAGTATGTCTCTTATATCATCCCTGCAAGATGGTATATAGATGCTATGAAGGCCCTTATGATTCAGGGGGTAAGTGTGAAATATTGTATTGATTTAGTGGCAATTCTATTTGCTTTTCTTGTCGCGATAACATCACTCAGTGTATATAAGTATAAAGACCGATTATGATAAAGTACCTTATAGAAAAAGAATTCAAACAGCTTTGGAGGAACAAATTCATAATATCTTTAATAATAATTCTTCCATGCCTTGTGATGCTGGTATTCCCCTGGACTACCACGATGGAGATTAAGAACCTCAATATCACTGTAGTTGATTATGACAGGTCTCCTGTTTCCGCTCAATTGCTTAACAAACTCTCTTCAACTGAGTATTTCAATTTTACTGGTCTTGCTTCCAACTATTCAGAGGCGTTGCAACACATAGAATCGGGCCGTTCTGATATAGTGCTGGAGATACCTGCCTCTTTTGAAACAGATCTAACCAACTCACGCAGTTCTTCAATAATGATAGCTGCTAACGCAGTGAATGAGACTAAAGCAAATTTAGGGACATCCTATCTTACAGCAATTTTGGCAGATTTTGCTTCTCAGTTCGGAGGTGAGGTCCCAGTTAATATATCTGTGGAGTCCTCATATCGCTTTAATTCGACAATGGATTATAAGATACCGATGATTCCCTCGCTTATTGTCCTGATAATAACTCTTATAGTGGGATTCCTCCCCTCAATGAATATTGTAATAGAAAAAGAGAATGGTACAATAGAGCAGATAAATGTTACACCGGTTCCAAAATATTCATTCATTCTCGGGAAATTGATTCCCTATTGGATTATTGGAGTCGTAGTTCTGACCCTATCTTTAGTCGTCTCATACCTGATGTACTCGCTACCTCCTCAAGGAAGCCTCATCTTGTTATATGGTATATCCATTTTCTATATTCTTGGAATATCGGCTTTGGGACTTATAATTTCCAACTATTCCACCATTATGCAGCAGGCTATGTTTACAATATTCTTCGTGATAATCATTTTTATCCTGATGAGTGGAATTTTAACCCCGATATCATCAATGCCCCAGTGGGCGCAGTCAATAGCCTCAGTAAATCCATTGACATACTTTTCGGAGATAATGAGGATGATATATCTCAAAGGTAGCTCCTTCCCCGACTTGATTCCATATATAAAGCCCCTTTTTGTCTTTTTCGTATTTATTATTACCTGGGCAATATTGAGTTATAAAAAAAGGGGATAGATTCTACTCTTCCCCTATAAGATTACAAAGTCTTATCTCTGTAATTCAATCCTTAATGTCGACAGTTTTATAATATTTTAAGGTTTTAGTGACACTCATGGTGGCTATGACATCCTTCACCACTGTCTTTCACATTTCCTGCTATATACTCTTCAATCAGTCTGTCCACATCTCCGGAACAACCTCTTATTACCTCTATTCCATGAGACTCCAGAACATTCTTTGCCCCTTGTCCCATACTGCCTCCTAAGAGTACTCTGACCCCCATATCCCTGAATACAGATGCGATATTTGATTTGCAACCACAACCTTGTGGCGATGCAAGGGTACTTTTTTGTGAAACTTCATTATTTACAACTTCATAAATTGTGTAGTATGCACAATGTCCGAAATGGTTATCTACAACTCCATCTCGAGTGGGAACTGCTATTTTCATACTTTATTTGATTTTAGGGAATCTAAAAATCCCGAGTTTGTGGGCAAAGTTAAATTTTTTGACAAATTATTCCAATAAAAAAGGCACCCCTTACATTGAGGAGTGCCCTGAGTATTTATTTGTCTAATCAAGACTATTGGATGGTACCATTGAAACGGTAGTTGTAGGTGTTGCCACCTTTGTTAACTACTAATGTGATTACGTGGTTTGCACCATCACCCTCAGATACTACATTCATTGTAGAACCAGAGTTGTCTTCGATAACGTAGTAAGATTCTCCATCAATTACATGTAGCTGATCTTCATCCAAAAGACTCATATTGAAGTAATATGATGTAGGATTGTATGCAATTGTATTGGCGCTTACCAAAGTATAGTCTCCAGAAGCGATGTAGCTCTCTTTAGACATACCGGGTAGCTGTGATAGAGAGAAGTAGATAACGTGGTTGTTGTCACTACTCTTAGCTACGAACTGATTAAGCATACCATATCCCATAAGGTCACCTAGGAATTCGCAAGAAGACAATGTGATATAATCGCCCTCTTCTTCGCCACCTTCATTTCCACCTTCACCAGCAATACCTTCAAGGTCTCCTGTGTAGGTTACTCTAACGAGTTGCTGGCCGTCAATCCAAGCGTATGATTTCATTACGATGGTGTAGATACCATTTTCAATCTCAACTTCGATTGTACCGCTTTGTAGGTAGTAAGGATATTGTTGACCTGAACCAGAAACTGTTAGAGGACAACCGTTACCATAGAATGTAAATGGACCATAAGGGTTTGCAGGATTGAATTCATCGCAAGGAAGATATGTTCCTGCTTGAAGATAAGGAGTAGCTGTCTCTATGTCAAATACCATCTCCATGTAGTCTCCGTTTGAGTTCTGGAACATATATTTCTTGAACTCTAGACCTGCATTGTATGTGGTATATGTACCTGCAGGAGCACCTTCTGTAAATACGATGTCGTAGTATGGTTCATACTCATATCCGGGATTCTGGAATGGGAATTGAGCATCGTCTGATTTGAAGATAAGACCATTTCTTGTAGCATTTACTTTAGTCAGAAGTTCGGTTTCCAATGCAAGTTCAATTCCATAACCTTCAGAGAGGTGTGTAACTTTAACTGAAGAATTTTCTGTAAATCCTACTTCCCATTCGCCATCATTTGCCCAAGATTCTCTGCTTAGACCATATTCTCCACCGATGGTGTATGTTCCTTCAGGGATAATACCGTCATTTACTCTTTCAGGTGCTTCAAGTACCAAATACAAATCGTAAGGTTGGTCTGCAAGCATTGCAGTCAGGTAGAAGATTTCACCAGGACCGGTGTGGTTACCTGAAAGTGATATGATTTCAGTATCTACGGTTGTTTCGTTATAAGGAACGGGAGGATTACCGATGGTACTCCATTTGTCAACAGGATCCATAGTACCCATGAATGAGTAGTCGTATTCGTTTCCGGCTGCATCAGTACCGTTGAATGTGATCTTGTATCCTGATTCAAGGTGTTCAACCACCATTACACCTGAGTTTACATTGCTGCTTCCTGCGTATGATTGGGCACCATTGATATAGTAATCATATTGTGAGGGGTTTTCCCAGGTTACATTATTTTCAACGATATATTCACCTTCAGGAATGATGTTGCAAACAGATGATACGCAGTTTACATTAAGGTTCAGTTTCTCTTTAGAACCTTCCTTGAAGATAACTGTGTATTGGGTTTTGCTCCAACCTGTAGAACCTACAACAACGCAGTTGTTCTCTTCTCCACCAGGAATAGGAGGATTAGCAAAACCTGAGCCGTCTTTGTCTTCAAATACACCTGTAAGGTTAGTCTTGAATGTTTCACCATTAGAAAGGGTTACATTAACTCTGATGTCATAACCTTCTTTAAGGTGTTCTACCTTAGCATATCCATCTGTGAAGTATACTTCAGCTCCACCATGTTCAAATGTTACGTAGCTATATGAATCTACAAATGGTGTTGTGATAGGTTCAGAGTAATCAGCAACTTTGTATTCACCCTCAGGGATAATGTTATAGTAAGATGTAGGGCAGTACAAGTCCATGTAGATAGAGGTTTGGCCATCTGTGGTAGTTGCTCTGATGGTGAAGTTGTTTTCGTTATAGTATTTTCCTTCAATTGTACCCCATTCATAAGAGGTAGAAGGGCCTTGAGGATTCACGAAATCATTGCCACCATCCCATTGGTTAGTGATGGCACCTTCCCAAGAAATGTCAAATTTGGTCTTGAGCTCATTTTCAATATTGAGGTCAAGGATATATGCTCCTACTGAGTGGGTAACTGTAAGAGTACCACCTTCAATGATGTATCTGTATTGCTCTTCAGGTCTTTGAGCATGGATTTGCTCATCTGTACCGTCGATTATCAATGCATTAGGATTTTCAGGATCAAAATATCCTACTGTATATGTTCCTTCAGGGATAAGACCATCGTCAACAATGGGGTTACGCAAAATCAAGAAGATATCATAAGCCTCTTCTTCTGTTACCATCCATAGGTAGAAACCTCCTTCATCACCAAAGTTTGCACCTTTAACAGATGAGAATGTTCCGGAGATTGTTTTATCATCCCAAGGAATAGGAGGATTGCTGAAACCTTCTTGTTCAAATGTGCCTACTACGATTCCTTCATAGGTACCTTTCATATTATATCCATCAGTGTCAGTGATGTCAACCTCAATCTTGTAACCATTGTTCAAGTGAGATACTTTAACAAAACCTGATTTGGGTGCGGTATAGTTACCGGTGTTGTAATATTGGTCATCAAATGTCATCAATGAACCCATATCCCAAATGAATGATGATTCAACAGGGGTGATAGGTTCTCCTGAGTTTGGATCCAATTCGCCTGTGTATTCCATAACAGGGTATGTTCCTTCAGGAAGAACACCACCGGGTGCGTGAGTGTCAAGGTAGATATTCAAGAATGCATAGCAGTTCTCGTTATTGTAGATGTTTAGACCGTAGTTATATCTGTTCCATTTTCTACCTGTAACTTCAGTAATGCCATCGGTGCTACCACCAGCGGTAGTGGTCATTTCCAATTCTTCTGAAGCGACTGAAACCTGACCATCAGTAGCAGCTGCAACGATAATATAGTTGGTTCCGGCAACAAGGTTTGCAATAGAAACAGTTACATTTTCTCCAACGTTGAACTCTGTACCATTTGCAATGATATCTTCAGCTGAAGGAGTTTCTCCTTCTGTGTAGATAGTATATGCAGCTTTAGTTGCATTAGCAGTGTTTGCAATGAAAGTAAGTGAGGTAGCGAACGATTCACCTTCTTCAATTGTAATAGTGGGGACAACTGCATCAAGAGTCTTCATTTTCAAAGGTGTTGCAGCAACATTGTGGGGGCCTGCATTTACGGCAACCATAATGGTGTACTCTGTACCTTTTTTCAAATCTGTAATAGTTTGGGTGCTTGCATTTGACACGTCAAATTTCACACCATTGGCAATTATGTCTGCAGCAGCGCTGATTTCCTGGCTACCTTCAACACATAGATATGCACCTGATTGTGCATTTTCAGGGGTGACTGTGAAACTCAATGTTGTTTCAGTAGCCTCTCCTGCGGTTACACTTACTTTTGGCACAGGAACTTCCTCTTTACAAGACGAAAGGGCAAGAATGAGTGCCGAGAGAGTTAATAATAAGATTTTTTTCATAGAAATGATATTTAATTGTATAAACAAAATTTTCCCAAAGTTAGAAAAAATGATAATAGTGCCAAAGAAAGTCAATAATTATTAGCACTTTAAGTTGGTGAATAATTACAAAGGAATTGGCACTATAAACAATAAATGGCTCATTTCGAGCCACCTATTGTCTTTGTGCTCGGGACGGGAATCGAACCCGTACGGGCATTTCTGCCCACAGGATTTTAAGTCCTGCGTGTCTACCTATTCCACCACCCGAGCAGACAGGTCCGCAAATGTAAGAATTTTTCCCTAAGTATCTAAAAAAAATTATATAATTGCCTAAGATTTGATTAGAAACTATAGTCAGTCGGTCCGGAATCAGCTTTAAATCGGGCCTCTGTTTGTAGCTTTATAAAAAATAACACTAAAATAAATGATATGAAGTTAAGGTATTTCTTCTTTATTTTGCTAACCACTATTTTGGGCACCAGTTCGTGCGATTTGTTGAACAGAACAGAATATGAGGTATCGAACAATACTCCATACGAATTATCTATTTCGTTTTATGAGTATGACGAATCCCAGAGAGAGGTAAGTATGACTACCGCCTATTTTACTCCTGGTCAGACCCATTATTTCACACCCGCTGAACAATCTGTGGCGATTAAAGTATTTATGAATGATTATAATCAGTGGGTTCAAAGGATATATTACATAAATAAAGGTAAGACGACATATATCCTTATCTCTCCGGATATACAATTGGGTTACAATATTCCATAAGGGGATATGTAAATTCTCCTGTTCAGGATTTGGGGAGTCTTCTTCATGATGATTTCTTTTTCTTGAATGGGGACAACCCCAAATGAACCAAATGAAAAGAGGCTTGACGATAGCGGACCATTTTGGCGTATCCGCTAAAAGTCAAGCCTTTTTAGGGAAGTTTTATTTAGATGTCCCTTACTTAATTCATTGATTTCAGGACATTCTTCCACGTTACTTATTCACCGGCAGGCATAAAAATCACCTCGCCAAGTGTATCGTTGTCATTTTTATGGAAAATGACTTCTTCAATACTTTCCTGGTCTTGCACTTCAACATTCCATATATTGCCTTGAGCATATACAGTCTTTGATGAGTTGTTGTACAAGTCGTAAAGAACGCCTCCATTTCCATTGTTGATGAATACATTGTTTCCTGGATTATAGTTGTCTCCTTCTTCAATGTTTCCAAGATTAAGGTTTGGACCATCTCCTGCCACCATTGATATGTTTGTGATACCCCAAAGGTGTCCTTCTATGTGATTGTCACTCATATAAATGTTTTGTTCCATTCCCATATAGTAGAAGCTGAGTCCACTACCGCCGTTCATTGCATTCTCTTCATAAGAATTGTTCAAGAGGTGGTTGCCTGTGATTGTTGCATTCATACCGCCATAAAGGGTGATTCCATATCTGTTGTCAGATACATCGTTATCAGATATTATCACAATGTTTGTACCTTCAAGGTTGACCATATTAGATACGCCTATACCACCGTTTTTGGTAATCTCTGCAGGGCCGATAACGGTATTACCGGTAATCTCAACGGGAAGATTGCCTCCTACAGTTACATTGATTTGTGGTTTGTTGCTGGCGTCCCAACAGTTTTTATACAGGTAGTTGTTCTGGAAGTATAGACCTGTAGGGATATTTGCTGCCCCTGAGATTGCGGGGTAAGAGTTTTCCAAGAAGTTACAGTCAGAGACAGTTACTGTACCGTCTCCACCAAGGTTGATGGCTGAATTTCTTGATGTGATACCTTGAAAATCGCAGTCTCTTATAACAAGATTGTCTGTACCGTAGTATCTGAAATAGACACCTTCAAAAATTACTGACTCTATCATACCACCGGCATTTACATCACCTGTGAAATAGAATGAAGCATCTTCGGCGTCGGTGCTCTCTTTCATGATTTTATAAGGGTGAGAGATGTCGCAGGTACCTTCTATTGAGATCTCTACATCGGAAGCCATAATGACGTTACATTCGGCACCGATTGTAAATGTGTCGGTCTCGCTGATGCGGATATTCTTGTTGACATAAAGATTTTCGTTGTCGTAAACAACACCGGTACCTTCAAATTGGCTGATGTATAGTAATGAAACTGTACTTTCTGTATTGTCTGAGACGAAAATGGGGGTAACATTCATTTCGAATGTGGTATTTTCAACACCATCAGCAGATGCTGTAAGTGTTACAGTTCCTTCTGCTATACCGGTCACTGTACCTTCTTGTGCGGTAGCAATGTTGCTGTCGGAGGTTGACCAAGTGATCTCTCCTCTAAGAGGTGCCCCCTCGGGGATAGTTATCACTTCTATATCCATTGTTTCACCTATTACGATGTTTTTACGGGATGGACGGATTTCAAAGGCCTCTGCGTATGCTGTTTCACTTAAAAATACATTGATGGTTTTGGTGAGTTCTCCGGAGGTGATGGTGATTGTACCGCTAAGTTCCTCATCGAAAGACTCAGTGTTCAGTGAAACTGATATAGTGGTCTCCCCTTTATCTCCTTGAGTTGGGGTCACTGTAAACCATTCTGCATCTGTAGTCAGTTCCCAAGGGTATGAGGATGTCACTACAGCTTCTTGAACATCTTGGTTTTCTTGTGAGAATGAGATAGAAGTTTTGTCTACCTCTAATGTCTCAGGAGTTTTTGACAATGTTACTGTTATTGATTTTGAAATCTCTTCAGATGTGATAGTGATCTCATCTGACAACTCTTGAGAAAAATCAGAAGAGTTTAATGTGATGGTAATTGTTGACTCTCCTTTTTCTCCCGCAGTAGGGGTGACTGTGAACCACTCTGCAGTGTAGGTGAGTTCCCATGCGTAGGTGGTTGTGAATTTAATTTGTTGTGCTTCCTGGGATGTCTCCGAGAATGTGATGGTACTTTTCTCCAGCTCGATAGAGGGAAGAACTGGTTCTGTTGTCTCTTTACAAGATGAGATTGATGCACATATTGCCAAAATGGTAACGGCAATAGTAAATAAATTCTTTTTCATTTTGTTGTTTTTATTGGATTTTGATAAAGTTGTTTATAATGGTCGGATAAATTTTTTCAAGCTCGTGTATCTTTTGAGCAAGTGTTTGAGGTGTATCTTCGGGGAATATTTCACATTCGCTTTGGTGTACGATCATACCGTGGTCATACTGCTCGTCTGCGATATGGATAGTGATTCCCGATTTGTTTTCCCCGGCTGCGATTACGGCTTGATGGACATGCTCTCCATACATTCCTTTTCCTCCGTATGCCGGAAGTAGGGCCGGATGTATATTTAGAATTTTACCCTTGAATTGTTCTATAAGGTAGGAAGGTATTTTTAGGAGGAATCCTGCGAGAATGATGTATTCAACATGATTCCTCTTCAAATATTCAGAAAAGGTCATCTGCTTTCCATCAATGGTGAGTGTATCCTCTTTTAACTCCCTGGCAGTAAATACGATGGAGTCTACTCCTAAATTCTGAGCCCGGGTTAGTACATATGCGTTTGCTTTATTGCACATTATTGATACTACATTGAATGATGAATTCTCCTGACGGGAAAACCTGACTATGTTTTCTGCGTTACTTCCTGAACCAGAGGCTAATATAACGATATTTACTTTATTGTCATTCATTGTTATTCTCTCATTTTTCCATACAAATGTGACTAAAAATTTCATTTTCTCAAAAATTATTTGTTAGTTTGCGACTTGATTGCATAATAAAAAAGGCAAAAATTTAATTAACAAACAATATTTATTAATCACTAAAATTTGAACCATGGCAGATATTAAAGCAGATGTAGTAGCCATTATCGTTAACAAACTTGGCGTAGATGAAAGCGAAGTAACTCCCACAGCAAGTTTCACCAATGATTTGGGTGCAGACTCACTTGACACCGTGGAATTGATTATGGAATTTGAAAAGAAATTCAATATTGAAATTCCTGACGATGCAGCTGAAAAAATCTCAACTGTAGGGGACGCTATCAACTATATCGAAGAGCACACAAAATAATCTCGATACAGGATGGGTCTTAAAAGAGTTGTTGTCACTGGCCTTGGAACAATTAACCCTTTAGGCAATAATGTAGAGGATTTTTTCTCTAATTTGGATAAAGGAGTTAGTGGTGTTTCGTTAATCCCATATTTTGACATATCCCATTTTAAGACAAAGTTTGCTTGTATTGTCAAGGATTTTGATCCGTCAGCATTCGGTATTGAACGTAAGGAACTCAGACGTATTGACAAATATGCTCAGTTTGCTATGGTTGCGGCCGAGCAAGCAGTAAAGGATGCCTCAATCGAGCCATCAACAATAGATTTGGACAGAGTCGGGGTGATATTGGGTTCAGGAATTGGCGGAATTGAAAGTCTTACAGATGAAATAAAGGACTATTGTGGAGGTAATTTTATGCCTCGCTTTAGTCCTTTTCTTATTACTAAGATGATATCAGATATGGCTCCCGGTCTGATCTCTATAAAATATGGTTTTGCAGGGCCTAATTATACTACTACTTCGGCTTGTGCTTCATCATCTCACGCTATGTCAGATGCCTTTAATTTAATCAGATTGGGTAAGGCTGATATTATTCTTACAGGTGGAGCAGAGGCACCGATTTCAGAGGCATCAATAGGTGGGTTTAACTCATCCAAAGCTCTATCTACAAGGAATGAAGATTATAAAACAGCATCCAGACCATTTGATAAGAACAGGGATGGTTTTGTCATGGGAGAAGGTGCAGCTGTTTTGGTTTTTGAGGAGTTGGAGCATGCTTTGGCAAGAGGTGCCAGAATATATGCAGAAGTGGCAGGTGCAGGTGTCAATGCTGATGCCTACCATATTACAGCTCCCCATCCCGATGGTATAGGAGCGATGAAGGTGATGAAACTTGCACTCTCTGACGCAGGTTTATCCCCTGAGGATGTTGATTATATTAATGTCCATGGAACTTCTACCCCATTGGGAGATGTTGCAGAATTGAGGGCAGTAAAGAATCTGTTTGGAGAGCATGCCTCAAAATTAAATATAAGTTCTACAAAGTCAATGCATGGCCATTTGCTCGGAGCGGCAGGTGCAGTAGAATCATTGGTTTGTATTCACGCAATTTGCGATTCAATAATTCCTCCTACAATCAATTTTTCTGAAGAGGATCCTGATATTGATTATTCTTTGAATCTGACTCTTAATGCCTCTCAGAAACGCACAGTCAATGTTGCTTTGAATAATACATTCGGTTTTGGAGGTCACAATTCCTGTCTTATTTTCAAGAAGTATTAAGGAAAGTTCCATAGATGACTTTATGTGGAGTTATGTAATTTTCTCAGAGGTGGGAAAACATAAAGCGCACATAAGTTAAATCTTGGCACCTCATTTTACGGAGACGTTGATTCTATAGATGTCTTCTATATCTGTTTGATTGACCGGACTAATACTGCATTACTGTATATGTCAGTATCAGTTGTGGTTTCCTTTGGGCTGCAGGACCATTGAGAACAATCCTTTTGTAATTTGTATTATCGAAGTCAAAGTACACATATCCTGCTTGGTCGGTATATGAATCCATGGGAGCAATCCACAAGTCGAATTTTCTCTCAATCTCTTCAGCCGGTGTAGAAATCAGTTCTTGAATGTATGAGGTAATATCCATCGAGTATTGCATTAGTGAGCGGTCTATTACCCCTTTATTGGATACGTAGTCCACTTCCGGCAATGGTTTGTAAAACCTCAATGTGTCTGTGGCATTGGGAATGTTGGTAAAGCAGTATATATAATTTGGTGTCAATTTGTCGAATACAGTATAATCTTCCGGGGCTTCGTAGGGTAATCTGAGTTCTGCCCTTGACAGGATAATTGTACGGTCGGTGTAGCCGTTCTCATCAATCCATGTGTCAAGCATCTGTTTCAGGCGGCGTGCGTCTATATGCCCTTTTATCCCATTGAGAGATTCTATATAAAGTTCTTCCGATGGATTGTCATTCTCTAGATGAGATGATCCGGTCTGGAAGTTATTCACTGCAAGTGAGTATCCAAAAGAGAATGATTCTGTGGTGTCGAGGTCATATATATCTCTTTCGGGATCTGTCATATTATAATTAAGGTATAAGATGGAACTTCCTAGGTTCAGAAAGTTCATCCTTCCCGATTCTGTCGTTTTCTGTCTGTCGGTTTTTATATAGAACCCTTTTATTCTTTCAGTGAATAGTTTGAAGTCCTGAAATTCCTCACGAGTGGTGTTTAGAAGTTCTTGAGCATATTCATCAGTCAAGTCAATTCTCATCCTTCCCGATTTGTAGATTATCGGATTTCCTTTATTGATTGGAATAGGGTCGTAGTCCTCTTCAGTGATACTGTTCGTGAAATTTTTGGTACTATCAAGAGTTGAAATCAATTTGTATATTTTGATGTTCTGATGAATACCTTCCTGACTTGGGTCAAGGAATAATGTGGTATCTATGTCAAGACTGATATATGCAGATCTTAATATGGGGTTTTCTCCAAAATATGTGGAATCTGAGTAGGGGATAATGACAGAAGCTCCATCCGAATATACTTCTCCGAATATCTCATCTTTCAATGAACCCAACATAATGTGCTTGCCGGTGGTGGCTTGTACCGAGTCGCTTGTTTTATTGGTGACCGGTACATCAAATGTGGCAATCTTTGCAGTAAGCAAGAAATCGTCTGTGATAAGCTCAGATCCTGTCTCTCTGTTATTTGGAACGCATGATGCGATTGTGCTTATAAAAAGACCCGTGGCAAGAAGTTTCTTAACGGACATCATCTAATATCTTGTCGTAAAATTCGTTATACTTGTCAATGTATTCTCCTGACTGATTATTTTGTTCAATGTATTCCAGAACAGGGAGGCCTAGTGATTTTGCAAACTCATCCAATTCTGGATGGATACTTTCATTGCCTTTGATTACTCCGTCGGAGAATTGTAAAGCCAATTTTGCAAGATTTATGCCATTGGGTTCCTTAAGCATTTCCATATCTTTGGGCTTGATTCCCGGCATGGAAATTTTGTTAATCATTTCGGAATCAAATGTTTCATTGAGATATTCGTCATATAGGGAGACGATTACCTTCGCATCTGTAAATATGGGGTCATTCTTGTATGCTTTCTTCAGAAAAAGAGGAACCAAGTGCGAAATCCATCCATTGCAATGGATAATATCAGGTTTCCATCTGAGTTTTTTGACAGTTTCAAGTATTCCTCTTGCGAAGAAAATAGCCCTTTCGTCATTGTCTTCAAAGAATTTTCCTTCTTCGCTCTCAAAGATTTGTTTGCGGTGAAAGTAGTCATCATTGTCAATGAAATAGACTTGCATTCTCGCTGCAGAAATAGAGGCAACTTTAATAATCAGTGGCCTATCTATGTCATTGATAACCATGTTCATTCCGGACAGTCTGATTACTTCGTGCAACTGATTGCGTCTCTCATTTATACAACCGTAGCGGGGCATAAATGAGCGAATCTCTTTTCCTCTTTCCTGTATTCCTTGAGGTAAATATCTTCCGATTGCCGAATGTTTTGTCTCAGGCAGGTATGGTAAAATTTCTGAGTTAACGAATAATACTCTTTTCGTCTCTTTCATTTTAGATGCTATTTTTTGCAAAGATAATAATAAAAAATCTATTGAAGTAGCGGTTTTTTTAAATTTAGGTATCTTCTATTAAAGACTTTGCAAGGATTTACTGAATTTTCTCCGGGAGGATTTTTATTTTTCTTGAACGAATGTAGTTGTATTATGTGGTTGAAATAAAGTGAGAATGATTTGGAGAAAAGCTATAAAGAGGGCAAATGTTTTCTATTTTAAATTCTGAACGGTTTCGTCTAACCGTTTGATGAATAAACATTTAACGGAGTATCTGAAAAGTAATGGTAACGACTAGGAAACCGTGCGATTTTCAGCGTTTTGCGGTGTTTTACTATCAAATAACTCTTTCAGGTGCAAAGATACGACAAATCTTTGATATAGTATCCAATACAAACAGTATTCGCCATTTTTTGCCTTTCGATATATACCTATTTGCTTATGCCGTTATTTTTTGCAGATTTGGATAAAAAAGGAAAGGCAAAATTCAGGAAGCATTGAAATTCTTTACTTTAGTTAGTGCAAAAATCGAATAATTTATTGTAACTTTGCAGCGGATTCGGTGTGCATATAATACCATCCCAATTAAGATAAGTCGCAACATATATAGTGGTTTTCAATATGATTATGAACAATTGTACAATATTAACAGGTAAAAACACCGTTAATATTGCATATCATAAACCTTGGTAATTTTTCCACATTCAAATCTAATTAATTCGATTTGAATGTCATTGTCTTTGTAATCCGGCATGCTATTTCAGGCTTGTCGAGAGATTTTTTGTGCTATAAAATCAAGAAACATTCAAAAGATAAAAGGAAAAATTCAAATGGAAAAAATCAGAAATTGGAAACAAGATTTCTATACAATATGGGCGGGGCAAGCTGTGTCCCTGATAACAAGTGGGGTTCTTCAAATGGCCATCATCTGGCATCTGACAAATACAACAGGGTCTGCGATGGTGTTGTCAATGGCGACCTTGGTTGGGTTTCTACCTCAAGCGGTTTTAGGTTCTGCAATCGGAGTACTTGTTGACCGCTGGAACCGGAAAATGGTCATGATTGGTGCAGATGTCATCATAGCTTGTGCTGGACTGGTACTTACCGTAATTTCCCTGTCAGCGGAACTACCTGTATGGATAGTAATGCTCATCCTCTTCATTAGAAGCGTTGGCACTGCATTCCATTCCCCTGCGTTAAGTGCGGTAACACCTCTTTTAGTGCCTGAAGAACAGTTAGTCAAATGTGCCGGCTACACCCAGTCCATCCAATCGGCAAGTTTCATCCTAAGTCCGGCAATTGCCGCTTTTCTCTATGCAAAATGGGGGTTGAATTCTGCGGTTGCCCTTGACGTATTCGGAGCAATAATTGCCTGTATCACTGTTGCAATGGTTCACATCCCAAAACAACCGATTGAAGCGCTGCAGCAAGAAAACTTTTTCACCGAACTGCGCATTGGCTATAACGCAATACGACAAAATAAAGCTCTTTTCACATTGCTTTGGATAGGAGCAATCAATATGTTCATTTATATGCCAATCAATGCGCTATTTCCGCTGATGAGTATGAATTATTTCGAGGGAAGTACCTTGCATGCTTCCGTGGTGGAAATTGTTTTTGCAGTTGGTATGTTGTTGGGCGGACTTCTATTGGGCGCATGGGGAGGTTTCAAAAAGCGCATGGCAAATATCATCGGCTCTATCTTTCTTATGGGAGTGTCATTGACTGTTTCCGGCTTGCTACCAACCAATGGTTTTATGATATTTGCGATATGTTGTACGTTGATGGGCTTTTCTGCCCCATTCTATAATGGAGTACAGACCGCGCTATTTCAAGAACAGATACAACCCGAGTATTTAGGGCGTGTTTTCGGACTTCTTGGCAGCATCATGTCGTTTGCCATGCCGCTTGGGTTGGTAGTGTCGGGTGCAT
The DNA here is from genome assembly GCA_017501525.1 of Bacteroidales bacterium. GTDB lineage: Bacteria > Bacteroidota > Bacteroidia > Bacteroidales > UBA932 > Coprenecus. The sequence goes on from JAFVWT010000010.1 coordinate 32,745, forward strand.
TTGCAGACCAAATCGGGGTAAACCGTTGGTTTTTGTTCTCAGGTATGGCTATTCTGCTTCTCGCTATAATAGCCTTATGTCTTCCACAACTTAGAAAGGTCGACAATCAAAAACAAAAATCATGATTTATGAAACGTAACTAAATCTAAACAGCAATAAGCCTCTGATAGGGAAATACGATTATCGGAGGCTTATTGCAATCTGTTTTAACTACTTATGTAATTCCTCTACTTTTCCTTTGTGGTTGAATTGGCTGTCGTATGCTCTGCCGTAGCCTGTCGAACTGTTCCCTGAACCATTCGCCTATGGGCTGGCGGTTGATTACGAGTGTCAGTTTAGACTTGTCCGCAGGGTCTTTCACCACTTGAAAGCCTGCTCTTTCTGTCGTAAAACTCCGATTATGTTCCTCCGAATAAAGTTTGCCCTCGTATATCAAAGGCTTACCATAAGTCAATGTCGTGGTCTGCCTTTCATTGAACCCGACAAGGCGGCACAGGCTCTCTATTCTCATAATTTCCTTTGCCATAGGAAACCATGCACACAGCTTTTCGATAATGCGTTTCAAACCTGATACTTCATCTTTGTGTCTGACACTTTTTTCCGCCATCTCCTTACGGTGATTCTGCTGTATTTCCAACAACTGGCGGTTGTGCTCGGTTTGCATCGTGTGTATGCGGTTTTGCAGTATCTCAATGGTTTCCTCATGGGTGGCAACTTCCCGATACAGGGCGGTGTTCTCCCTTTCCAAAGTCTTGACCTTGTTGCTCCCGAAAAGAGAACCGACACTTTCAGCTATGTTGGTCGCTGCGGTGGTGGCTGCACCTTTCAGTTTCTCGGTCTGTACCTCTTTCTTGGCTTGTCTGAGTTCCTGTTCGGTTTCGGTTTTCTGCTCCTGTAACCGCTTGTTTTCTGCATCAAGGGCAGCGTTCTTTTTCTGTATGTCCCGATAATACTGTGTCGTGGTGGTGTGCCGTGCTTCGGAACCTCGCACACCTCGCTGTAATCCGTATTTAGCCATAACCCTTGCATAATTGTCGTGGTACGCAATCAAGGTCTGACGGTTGAACAGGTCATCGGCACACAAACGGACGGTATTTGCTTTCTTGTGATACTTCCGTTTGCCGTCTTCCTGCTCTTTCTTGGCTTTGCGCCTTTCACCTGTCACGATGGGAACAATGGCTGCATGGATATGCGGTGTCTTCTCGTCCATGTGAAGATGGGCGGCAACCACGTTCTCCCTGCCGAATGTGGCTTGCAGCCATTGGATGCTGTCGCTGCACCATTCGTCAAGTCTTCCGTTTTCCTGTATGTCCATCATGTCCTCATGTGTTCCCGACAGAACCACTCGGACTACACGGACTTGGTCATGTGTAATCTTCCGCTTGATGCCTGCCGTGTTCAGCCTGTGGGCAATCGCTTCATCCCTGCCATGAACGCCATCGGGGTATTCTATAAGTACCCTGTTCAGATGCGTTCTTGTCGGGTCTGCGTTTTTAGGTATGATTCTTCTCTCTATATGGTCGGATTGTACGGTGTCCGATGAACCTTTTGCTTTCTTTATGTCCAATGAAAAATATCCCATGTAGTTTGATTTTTACGGTTATTGTTATGAGTGTATTCTCTGCCTGTGGCATTGGCTCTCAGGGTTTCCAAAGGGATTTCCCTTTGGCTCGATAGGGAGTTTTTAGCATTACCGTGTAATGCGTGAAGAAAACGCCCTATTGAGCTATGGTATTTCTGTCTAAATACCCTTGGGAAAGCGAACCTGTTCCCCTCTATATTTTCAGCCCTTTCTTTTTCGGTGGCTGCATCATCCGCCTTGCGGATTGTACTTGCTTCTCCTCCTTTATCGGCTCTGTCGATTGGGACAAGAGTTTTTTGCACAGGTACTCGTTCAAGTCATTATACCCTGCATAGTGAACCGACATATCCTGCAAGCGGTCACCCAACATCCGTTGCAGGTTGGCGTATGCGTTCCGTCCTGCTGTGTCATTGTCAAGGAAACAGCCGATTCGGGTATAGGTTGCCAATATGCTTTCCGCTTTCGAGAGGTTGGAAACGGAGTTGAGAATGACGTAATCCTGTGCATTCAATCGTGGGTGTTGCGGATTGTTCTTTACTCGGATGGTCAGGAACGAGAGATAATCCATGAAGCCCTCGAAAAGATAACAGACGGTTCGTGGCTCTTTTTGCTGTCGGATATGGGTGATGTCCTTCGGGGCGACACATCCCTTGAAGTATCTATTACGCACTTCATACCCTCTTGCCATATTCGGGAAGCCGATGGCGAAATAGGGTTTGTCGGCATTCTCAAACCGCAGTTCCTTACACTCCCTTTTGGCGAGTTCAATGTCTATCCCCCTTTCTTGCAGATAGGCAATGAGCGCAGGTGATGACAGCTCGCCAACTCTTAATACCCGATAAGTGCGGTTGTCGGATTGCTGCTTGCCAAAAGAAAACGATGCAGGGCGGATGTATGGTGTCCGTTCCTCTATGCGCTTCAACAGGCAGGTTACATCTTCCGTATGGTAGAGTTCCGCTGCCAATGCGATGATGTTACCGCCCTTGCCAAGTCCAAAATCGTACCATTTGTTGAGTTCTGTGTTTACCTTGAAAGATGCGTCCGTTTCCTCTCTCAGCGGTGATTTGTACCAAAAGCTGCTGCCCTGTTGCTTGACGGGCGTGTAACCCAAACTTTGCAGATAGTCTGCGATTCTGATTTGTTTAACTTCTTGTATGTTCATGATATTCTATAGATTTGATGATGATTGTAAAAACGTTGATTTGTTGAATGGCTTATATAACACATTTATTTACAGAAAGATATTTGCTCAACATCTTCTCAACAAACCACTCGCCAAAAGAGAAATCAACAATCGGGTGCTGTTCCTCTCTCAACTTCTCTTTTCGATTGTTGAGATTTTGTTGAGAGTGTATATTGTTTATTGTCAGCATAGTTATATCCTTATTCATCAATTCAACAAAAAAAAGAATGATATTACAGGGATTCAAGTTGTTCCCTCGTGACAGAATAGAAACGACCGACCCGTTTTACAGGCTCATACCGACACTCCCGATTGTAGTTGAATTGGTAGGTGGTATAGGTCAGTCCGTTGGGTGCAGGCGTAAGTTTCCAACACTCCTGCAACACCTTTCGGACTTGGTGCTTCTCCACTTTTACCTGCGAGTGTACCAGCAACAGAAGAATGTCGTTGTAGCAGAACGAGAATGTGTCCGTGCCGACACTATCCATGATGTCAAGTATCAGCTCGTGCATCTCTATCTCCAGTCGGTTACGGTTGCTGCGGATTATCTTCTGCAAGGCTTCGGTATGCAACAGCGATGGAGCAAACCACATACGTCTTTCCTTTTCGGTGGATAGTGTTCTGTGTTGCAGGAAATGAAGAAAGGCGGGTATCTCCGCTTTCAGCTTTTGCAGGAAGTCGGTATCATCAGACTGCAAGCGGTCTATCTTGCGTACCCAATAGCGTGTTTCCCCTGCATCAATGATTACAGGCAAGTACTCGTTGTTGGAGCATAGCACGAACTTGGCGAAAAACGCTATCTCGTCACGGTCTTTGCCTTTGGCTTCCACCTTGTAGGAAAGTGTGGTGCTTAGGTTCTTCAACCGCTCGCTGTCCTCCCTACGGTTGAGCAGCACCTCGTCCACCACGATAAGCAGTTTGCCGGCCCAGTCGGAATTGAATTGGCTACGGAAATCCTCGTTGGTGTTAAAGGTTACATTGTTCTGAAATAGGAGTTTTAGAAAATTCAGAAATGTGCTTTTGCCTGTGTTGCGTTCCTCTGATACCAACAGCAGGATAGGCAGCTTTTGAATGGGGTACAAGTAGAGCAGTTGTAGGTAGTCCATGCCCAACTCGTATTGCTCCCCGAAGATGTGACCTACCAAAGATTGGATATGCGAGAAATCGCCCTCTTTAGGTTGGTGGTCTATCGGTTCATAGAGGTTAAGGAACTTGCCGACCACGGGATGGTAGCCGATGTGTTCGGGTACGGTGCAGAAGCCGTCATACTTGGGAACGCTGCCGATGTAGTCCTTGCCGTAGTCTTGGCGCAGGGTTTCGTTGTTCCATGCTATGCGTTTCCTTACATACCCTCCGTTCAGTTTGGGCTGCTCCACAATCTTGTAAAGCGTAGTCCCCACTCGGATGAATTCCTCCTTTGCCATGCCACCATCCGATGGCGGTCTGTGGCTGTCTTGTTGTTTGTTAGCTGACATAATCAAATGGTTTTAAGTTTGAAAAATACCAGCTACAAAAGTATAAGCATTTATCGGATAAGTTGTTACGCAAAACGCGGCAGAACGGTGACAAATAGCCCCCGAAGAAAAAACTTTCAATGGTTTGGAACGGAAGTCGGGCAGGACAGACGAAAAAACTCCCAAAAAACGAATGTGGGGATTACGCTTTTCGGGAGAAAAAATTGGAGTTCCTGTTGATATGTCGGTCAGATTATATGCTGACACGCTGGCTTGATTACTCTATTCGTGACTGAATGAATGGATTCCGTCAGTCGTGCAACCAATTCAGCTACGAGAAGTATTCGGCTTTGGCTATGCCGTTGGTGTTCAGCGAAAAGAAGATGCTTGTTTTCTCTTTTCGCAAGTACAGTCTTTCAAGAACGGCATTGCGCACCTGCTTCGCACTGTATGTGCCGATACGGAACGCAAGGGCGATTATCGTTTCAAGGCTGTAAACCTCCATGCTGCACTTGTCGGACAGTCGGATGGTATGCCTTATCTCACACTCATTCAGAATGCCGTTCTTGCAGAGTGTCTTTATCCCTGCCCTGATAGTCGGGGCGGTTACATTGAACAACTCGCAAAGCTCCCACTCACTCATGGCGGTTGCCTGTATATCTTTCGGCATAACTACATTGCCGAACTCGTTCATTGTTATGATGTTTCTTTCCTCTTTCATTATCGTTTGATTTAAGGGTTACTGAATGGCATTGCAAATGTTCTTTTCCATATCCTCCAGTTTGTGCGACAATGTTTCCATATCCTGACTAATCTTTTGGGCTGTGATTTTTGCGTAAATTTGGGTCGTTTTTATGTTGGTATGTCCCAAAAGTCGGCTGACGGTTTCAATGGGTACTCCGTTGGATAACAGCACAGTGGTCGCTGCCGAATGTCTTGCTACATGATAGGTCAAGTGGACTTTTATACCGCACAACTTGGCAATGGCTTTCAGCTTCTTGTTGCAAGTCGTGTTACTCGGCATGGGGAATACTTTATTATCTCTTGTCATACCCCTGTACTTCTCTATTATCTTTCGGGGAACATCCAACAATCGGATATTGGATTCCGTGTTAGTTTTCTTTCTTCGGGTGATAATCCACAGATTTCCGTCAAAGAATGTTTGCAGGTTGTCTTCCGTAAGGTTCTTGACATCGGAATATGCCAAACCTGTAAAGGTGGAGAACAGAAATAAATCCCTGACAAGCTCGTGTGTCTTGTCGGGCATATCGGTGTTCATCATTGTGTGTATCTCCTCTCTCGTAATATACCCTCTGTCCACGCTTTCGGGAGAGTTGATGTACCCTGCAAAGGGATTGAACGGCAGACGACCGTCATTCCTCGCTATGGAAATAATGTGTTTCAGCACAATCATGTAGCCCCAAATGGTATTGGTGCGGCATTTTTTCTCAGTACGCAGGAAATACTCGAAGTCGTTGATGAACGAGAGGTTCAACTCTTTTAACGGAATATCTTCACGCTTGTAGGTATGGGGTAGGAACTCACGGATGTGCTTGCAGACGGTAACATAACGTCGGAATGTTCCTTTTGCCCTGCTGTGTCCCACTTTCTTGGCAAATTCGCTGTTGTGTTGTTCAAACAGTTTTAGCAAGGTTTCCTGTTTGATACCGATGCCGAGATAGGCATCTTTCAACTTGGCAGCAGTGACATAACCGTCCGTCTGCATCAACTCTTGATAACGGCGGTTTATCTCCACTCTGATTTTGTCAACGGCACGGTTGATTCTTTGCGCTTCGGCACTCTTACCCGAAGCACGGTTGTTCTTCACGTCCCACAGGCGCAAGGGAACATCCATCTTGCAACTGAACTGCTTAATCTCTCCGTCCACCGTAATGCGACACATCAAAGGCAGGTTGCCGTTGGGTTTCTCACTGCCTTTCTTCACGTAGAACAATACCTTAAATGTACTTCTCATAACTCACTTTTTTTTGGTTACAAAATTAATTCATAGTGAGTTACCGACAGATACGACACATAACGCCAAACGATGCAAAATTTAGGTTTCGCAAGAAATTTGCATCATCGCACGGGTAATGATAAAGTAACTGAACTTTTGCTGCGTTTGTCCATATTCTGTCTCTTCTTGGCTTTTGAACAAGAGAAAAATATAGCGTAACGAACGCTTTTTCAGTCTGTTCGCTACGCTTTACTCAAATTTGCTATTCCGTTAGGTGTTTATTTTAGAACTCCGATTTTTTTAAAAGTGCCGATTTTACAGGGATTTCCTTGAACTTATTATTCCTCAAAAAGGTAAAACTAATCTTAAAACAGTTTAGAAATTTGCGAATTTATGTATCTTTGAAGGATTTATTACTTGGAGATATTGGTCAAAATGGGAAAAAGCGAAAGTAATGTTTTGAATAGAAGATTGTTGAGGTCTTATTTCTCTACGATTATCAGTATAAGCCTGGTCCTTTTCTTTATTGGAATGGCAGGTTTGTTGGTTCTCAATGCCAGATCTGTTTCCAATTATTTTAAGGAGAATATTAAGGTCTCTGTTATTCTTTCGGTTGAGGCGGATGAGGAGGATGCCTCCGAATTTGGCGAGGCTATTGGAGATGAACCTTTCATAAAACATATTGATATAATTTCCAAAGAGGATGGAGTGGAACAGATGAAGCAGATGCTTGGTGAGGACTTTTTGGAAGTTTTTGAAGTTAATCCTATACCGGTATCCCTTGAGTTACAGGTGGCTGCTGATTATATTCATACTGATAGTCTTGCCAGAATAGAACTTATGCTCGAGGAGTTCTCTTTAGTGGAGGATGTTGTGTATCAGCAGTCAATGGTTGAATTGCTCAATTCAAATCTAGAGAGGATCGCAATGGTGATAGTGATTTTTGTAATATTCCTTATGTTTATTTCTACGGTGCTGATCAACAATACAGTGAGGCTGAATATCTACGCAAAGAGATTTGTTATACATACTATGAGGCTTGTCGGGGCTACCAAATTTTTTATATCGCGTCCTTTTCTGGGCCAGGCATTCTTTCAGGGTTTGATTGCAGGTCTGATTGCCGATGTATATCTGTTGGTTATACTTTATGTAATCAGGAATGAGTTTAACAGGCTGTTTACATTATTGGAGCCTTCGGCATTGGCTTTGCTTATAGGAATTGTTATTGTGCTGGGGGTGGTTATATGTGTGATTTCTACATTCATTGTTGTCAGGAGTATGGTCTCTCTTACAAAGGACCAATTATATTATTAATAATAGGTACAGTTAGTTTGATATAATAAAAGATATTGATATGGATAAATTTGCGATTCCGAAGAGAAACTTGATTTATATTTTGGTTGGTCTCTTTTTTATTGTTTTAGGGTATATTTTATTGAGTGGAGGCGGTGCCACTAATCCTGATGAGTTCAATTATGAGCTTTTCAGTGTGCGTAGAATGTATATTGCACCTCTTCTGATTATTTTGGGATTCGTTATTGAAATCTTTGCGATTCTAAGAAGAAAGCCTTTGAAGAGGAATAAATAAAGATATGACTGAAATACAGGCGATTATATTAGGCCTTGTGCAAGGGCTTACTGAATTTCTACCCGTTAGCAGCAGTGGACATCTGGTGATAGCCAAATCTCTCTTTGGAATTGAGGTGGAGAATCTTAGTTTTGAGATAGTGGTTCATTCGGCCACTGTTATCAGTACGATTGTAGCTTTTAGAAAGGAGATTTTTTCTTTGTTGAAAGGTCTCTTTGATTTTAAGTATAACTCTCAAACCCGCTATCTCCTAATGATATGTGTATCTATGATTCCTATACTGATTGTAGGTCTTTTCTTTAAGGATGCTGTAGAGCAGGTTTTCGGAAGTGGTCTGATGGTGGTAGGATGTATGTTGTTGCTTACCTCGCTGCTCCTTTTTGTAGGTGAGCGTATTTCTATAAGGCGCCAAAAAGATAGTTCTTCATATAAAGCGGTTGAGTTGGGTTATAAACAGGCTTTTGTTATTGGACTTGCGCAATCTGTCGCAGTGTTGCCGGGTCTTTCCCGTTCAGGCTCGACTATAGCTACAGGTCTTATGCTTGGCCTTGATTCCAGGAGCGTTACCCAATTTTCTTTTTTGATGGTTCTGGTTCCTATTTTAGGGGAAACATTTTTAGAGATTGTCTCAGGTGGACTCTCTATGGAGGTCTCGGGGATTTCGCTTTTGTCTCTTGCTTGTGGTGCGTTGAGTGCATTTGTGTCGGGATATATCGCTTGCCGTTGGATGATTAAATTGGTCCAGAAAGCTAAGTTGCGTTACTTCTCGCTATATTGCATTTGTATGGCAATTTTGTGTTTTATTTTAGATTTTTAGATATTTCTTCAAGTTGGAATGAATAACCCAAGAACAAGGTATTATTTTGTCTCTGATGTCCATTTGCGACCATCTGCCCCTGATGCCCATATCCCGGAGCGGAGGTTCCTCTCTTTTTTAGAGAAGGCGCAAAAGGATGCAGCAGCCATCTATTTGTTGGGGGACATCTTTGATTATTGGTATGAATATAAATATACTATACCTAGAGGATATGTAAGGGTGTTGGGAAAGTTGGCTGAGCTTGCAGATTCTGGGGTAAAACTCTTTTTTATGCCGGGAAATCACGATGTGTGGATGTATGATTTTTTCTCATCAGAGATAGGTGGACAAATAGTCAAGCAACCTTTCTTTGTTGATATCGGCGGGAGTTCTTTTTGTTTGGGGCATGGAGATGGATTGGGTTACACCTCTTTTGGGTTTTCTCTCTTGAGATCTATATTCCATTGTAAATTTCTTCAGAGATTGTATAGCGCCATTCATCCCAGATGGTCTTTTGCCTTGGGTTATGCGTGGTCTGCTCATTCGCGCAAGGTGAAAAACCTCAATAGTGATTTTGTCCCTCAATTTAAGGGTACTCAGGAACCTATCTACCAATATGCACTGAAGATTTCCTCCGATAGAAATGTCAATTGTTTTGTCTTTGGTCATTTCCATACTCCTACCTGTCAGATATTGCCCGGTGGAGGACAGTTTTTTATTCTTGGGGAGTGGAGTGCCTCGGGAGAATATCTGGTATATGATTCTTCTGAGAAAAAATTTGAATTTCTTTGTGAGTAAGTGGTAATGCCGGTTTTGTCAAATCTTGCTACCGGTGGGCAATGACAGCAGTATTCCTGATTTTATCAGTATTGCGGAAAGTCGTTTTTGGGACGCGAGTGGGGTTCGGGCGGCTCCTTTCCGAAGATTGACCAATACAGAATGTTGAAGTCCCCTTTTTGATATATCTGTACGAGTTCTTCAGTATCTGCATCTTCCCCATTTTTATCGTACGGGGTCTTCATATTACTTCCAAACATACGGGCAATTCCTTGCCAGAATCCTGCGGCTGCTTTGTTTTTATATGTTTTGATTATTTCGTACGGGACTATTCCGGTCTCTCTTTGTATGAGTTTGAGGAGTAATTGTCCCTGGCTTATAGTCAAGTCTTTGAGAGGTTCCTCAAATACATCGAAAAGTTCCTCCTGCAATTTTGAGACATATCTGTTCTTTTTTCTGTTGTTCATTTGTCCGGCAGTGATTGTGGAGTCTGCTTCTAAGAGAATCTCCTTGGCTATCAGTGCATAAGGATAAACTTTTGAAAAGTTGTGAACAAGACGGTAGTATTTTCTCCACTCTTTCCCTTTCTTTCTTGTGGCGACCACAATAGCGGGTGACATATTGAACATATATATGGTATCGCCATCTATGACCTGGTATTTGAGGACATTCTGAGGCTTAGGAGTTCTCCGGCTCCGCGACTGTCCGAGTGCGACAGGAAGTGTGAACACAATTATTAGTATGGAGATGATGGCTCTTTTCATATTTAATTGCGAAGATACTCTCTTTTTTGTGTAGATATGGTTTTGTTTATTCAATTTTTGTTCCAACACTCCTTTTTCTTTTGTCGAATATCCTTTCGACTTGTGTCAAAAATGTCATTTCCCGAAATTCTTTCATTTTTGTAACTCCCTGAGTTTAGATTGGTTGAGTTTAAAATTTCTCGGTCAAAAATTGCAAAAAAATTTGTTGATTAGATAAAATGTAATATCTTTGCAATCCGTCAAAATAGGGTGAACTGTATTTATTTTTTTGAAAATCAGCATGTTGTGCCTATTTTGAGACAGAAAAACGAAGAAATTTTATAGTTAAAAACTTGTAGACAATGTTACAACCAAAGAAAACAAAGTTTAGAAGGCAGCAAAAAGGACGTATGAAAGGTAACGCACATCGCGGTACTGAGCTTTCATTCGGTTCTTTCGGTATCAAGACATTAGAGTCTTGCTGGCTAACAGGCCAACAGATTGAGGCTGCTCGTCAAGCGGTAGTACGTTACATGAAACGTGAAGGTAAAATTTGGATCAGAGTATTTCCTGACAAACCTTACACAAAGAAACCCGCTGAGGTGCGTATGGGTAAAGGTAAAGGTGCTCCTGAAGGATTCGTTGCTCCTATTACTCCCGGTCGTATGATTATCGAGGCTGAAGGTGTTCCCTTGGAAATTGCAAAAGAGGCGCTTCGTCTTGGTGCACAAAAACTACCTGTTACTACAAAATTTGTAGTGCGTAGAGATTATGTTGAACAATAATTTACGGAGGAGAAGAAAATGAAATCTAACGAAATTCGCGAAATGTCAGTAAAGGATTTGCGTGAGCGTATTGAAGCTGAAAAAGCAAATCATCAACAAATGAAACTGAACCACGCTGTCTCCCCCATTGAAGACACATCAAAAATTAGAAAGGCAGGTAAGGACATCGCTAGAATGCTTACCATTCTTACCGAAATTGAAAATAAAGCTGAGTAATTTTATGGAAAGAAATTTACGCAAAGAAAGAATCGGGGTAGTGGTTAGCAATAAGATGGACAAATCTATCGTAGTTGCAGTTAAAATTAAAGAAAAACACCCTCTTTACGGTAAATTCGTAAACAAAACCACAAAATTCGTTGCTCACGATGAGAAAAACGTATGCGACGAGGGTGATACAGTACGCATTATGGAAACTCGTCCTTTGAGTAAGACCAAATGCTGGAGATTAGTAGAAATCGTAGAAAAAGTTAAATAACTATGATACAACAAGAATCACGTTTATTAGTTGCAGATAACAGCGGTGCTAAAGAAGTTCTTTGTATCCGTGTTTTGGGTGGAACACGCCGTCGTTATGCAGGAGTAGGCGACAAGATCGTAGTCGCAGTTAAAAGCGCAATACCTGGCGGAGATGCTAAGAAAGGCTCAGTTTCTAAAGCTGTCGTAGTGCGTACAAAAAAAGAAATTCGTCGTCCTGACGGTTCATATATTCGTTTTGATGATAATGCTTGCGTGCTTTTGAATAATCAGGGTGAAGTTCGCGGTACCCGTATTTTCGGACCCGTTGCCCGTGAGTTGCGTGACAACTATATGAAGATTGTCTCTTTAGCGCCTGAGGTATTATAATAGGAGGTACTGATATGAATAGAAAATTACATATTAAAAAAGGAGACATGGTCTATGTGAACGCTGGGAATGACAAGGGTAAAACCGGTAAAGTCCTAGAAGTTATCACAAAAAAAGATCGCGCTATCGTTGAGGGTATTAACATGGTTAGCAAACATACCAAACCTAATGCTAAACATCCTCAAGGTGGTATTATCAAACAAGAAGCAGGAATTCACATTTCTAATCTACAAGTAGTAGACCCTGCAAAAGGTGGTCCTACCAAAATTGGACGTCGTGTAGGTGAAAACGGAAAATTGGTTCGTTACGCTAAAAAATCAGGAGAGGAGATTAAGTAATGGCAAAGAAGGCAGACGTTAAAAAAGAAGAACAAGTTAGCTTGGAAGGATACGTTCCTAATCTTCAAAAGAAATATAAAGAAGAGATTGTTGCCAAACTTCAGAAAGAGTTCGGTTACGCTACAGTGATGCAAGTTCCCAAGCTTGTTAAAATTACTATCAATCAAGGTATCGGTGCTGCTACAGGTGACAAGAAACTTGTAGAGGTTGCACAACAGGAACTTACTGCAATCGCAGGTCAGAAAGCTGTTACCACATACTCTAAGAAAGATATCTCTAACTTCAAACTTCGTAGAGGTACAGCGATTGGTGTTAAGGTAACTCTTCGTTCTACCAAAATGTACGAATTCCTTGAAAGACTTATTGCTATTTCTCTTCCTCGTATCAGAGACTTCAACGGTATCAACGAGAAATTTGACGGAAGAGGTAACTACACTCTTGGTATCAAGGAGCAAATTATCTTCCCTGAAATCGACATCGACAAGATTACCAAAATCTTCGGTATGGAAATCACTTTCGTGACTTCAGCAGATAAGGATGAAGAAGCATACGCTCTACTACGTGAATTTGGATTGCCCTTTAAGAATAAAAAACAGTAAAGATATATGGCAAAAGAATCAATGAAAGCACGCGAAGTTAAACGTGCGAAACTATGCGCTAAATATGCGGAAAAACGCAAAGCCCTAAAAGAAGCAGGTGACTGGGCAGCTTTGGACAAACTTCCTAAAAACTCAAGTCCTTGCCGTCAGCACAACCGTTGTTCAATTACCGGTCGTCCAAAAGGATATATGCGTATTTTCGGTATCAGCCGTATTCAGTTCCGTGAAATGGCAAGTGCAGGTTTGATCCCCGGAGTAAAGAAAGCAAGTTGGTAACAACTCAAATAAACAATAATTAATAACAATTGGATATCGGGCATCTGAAATGGATGTCGAATCTCAAAAAAAACAAATTAAAAATGACTGATCCAATAGCAGATTTTCTAACCAGAGTTAGAAATGCGTATCTCGCAAAACACAAAATCGTTGAGATTCCCTCTTCAAAAATGAAATTGGAACTCACACGTATTCTACATGAAAAAGGATATATCCTCAGCTACAAGCTTGTAGAGGGTACACCTTGCAGCACTATCAAGATTGCACTTAAGTATCATCCTCTTACAAAGCAGCCTGCTGTCAAGAAAATGAAACGTGTAAGTACACCCGGTCTTAGAAAATATGTAGGTGTAGAAGATCTACCCCGCGTATTGAACGGATTAGGTATCGCTATCATTTCTACTTCTAAAGGTGTAATCACCGACAAAGAAGCAAGAGAATTGAACGTAGGTGGCGAGGTAATATGTTATGTTTATTAATAATTTTTTAAAAAGTATATAAAATGTCAAGAATTGGAAAATTGCCTGTACACCTGCCACAAGGAGTTACCGTTGAGGTAAACTCAGAAAATGTGGTATTGGTTAAAGGACCGCTCGGACAACTGAGTCAGAAAGTCAACCCTGACATCAAAGTATCCGTTGACGGCAATATCCTAACTGTAGCACGTCCTACAGACAGTCCCCGTCATCGTTCAATGCACGGTTTGTATCGCGCTCTTATCAACAATATGGTGACCGGTGTCTCTACAGGATATACCATCAAACAAGAGTTGATTGGTGTGGGATTCCGCGTTGAAGTTAAAGGTCAAATCCTTGAACTTAACTTGGGTTACTCACACGATATTCATTTCCAGCTTCCTGCTGAAATCAAAGCAGAAGCTGAGGCTGTCAAGAAGGGTCAGAACCCTATTCTCGTTCTTAAGAGTTATGACAAACAACTTCTCGGACAAGTTGCTGCGAAGATTCGCTCATTGAGAGAACCTGAACCTTACAAGGGTAAAGGTATTAAGTTTGTCGGTGAACAACTTCGTCGTAAAGCTGGTAAATCAGCAGGCGCTAAATAATTAGGAGGGACAAGATTATGGCAATGACAAAAATTGAAAGAAGACAAAGAATTCGTTACCGTATTCGCAAGGTTGTTAACGGAACTCCCGAAAGACCCAGAATGTCGGTATTCAGAAGCAATAAGCAAATTTATGTTCAGGTTATCGATGATACCAAAGGAATTACCTTGGTTCATGCTGCTTCAAATGACAAGGCTCTAGCTGAAGCAGTAGCAGGTAAAACTGCTTCAGAGATTGCAGCTCTCGTTGGTAAATTGGTTGCTGAACGTGCAATAGAAAAAGGTATTACCACCGTATCTTTCGATCGTGGAGGTTACCTATATCACGGAAGAGTTAAAAGTTTGGCAGACGCAGCTCGTCAGGGCGGTCTTAATTTCTAGGAGACTATGGCAGATATCAACGTAAAGAAAGTAAAAACCACCGATCTTGAACTAAAAGACAGATTGGTAGCAGTTCAGAGAGTTACAAAAGTAACCAAAGGTGGACGCCACTTCAGCTTCGCAGCGATTGTTGTTGTAGGAGATGAAAAAGGTGTAGTAGGTTATGGTCTCGGAAAGGCCAACGAAGTGACAACCGCTATCTCTAAAGGTATAGAGGACGCTAAGAAGAACCTTGTAAAAGTTCCTCTAAACAAGAGAACCATTCCTCATGAGCAGGAAGCAAAATTCGGCGGTGCAAGAGTATTTATGAAACCCGCAGCTCCCGGTACCGGTCTTATCGCCGGTGGTGCGATGCGTGCAGTATTTGAATCAGCAGGTGTTCAAGACGTGTTGGCTAAATCAAAAGGTTCATCAAACCCTCACAACTTGGTGAAAGCTACTATCGCAGCACTTGTAGAACTTCGTGATGCATATACTATTGCCGGTGTACGCGGTATTCCTATGCAAAGAGTATTTAAAGGATAAGGAGGTGCAACATGGCAAAAGTTAGAGTAACACAGATTAAAAGCAAAAACGGTTCAACCCAAAGACAAAAGGCAAACCTTGTATCTTTAGGTCTTCGCCGTATGCATCAGTCAGTAGAAATTGAACTTACTCCCGTTACCAACGGTATGATTCAAAAAGTTCTACACCTTGTTAAAGTTGAAGAAATTAACTAAATACGGAGGTTTATCAGATGAAACTAAATAATTTAACACCTGCAAAAGGTTCTACTAAGAGAGAAAAACGTATTGGTAGAGGTGAAGGTTCAGGTCACGGTGGACAATCAACACGTGGTATGAATGGTGCTAAATCTCGTTCCGGATATTCTAGAAAGATCGGATTTGAGGGAGGTCAGATGCCTATTCAGAGACGTTTGCCCAAATTTGGATTCCATAACCCTACCAGAGTTGAGTATAAAGCAGTAAACCTTTCAACTCTTCAGGAATTGAGCCAGAAGAGAGGACTTACAGTCATTACTTTCGACAATCTTATCGAAGCTGGTCTTGTTTCTAAAAATGACAAGGTTAAAATCCTCGGTAATGGTGAGTTGACAGTCAGACTAGAAGTAACTGCTGATGCTTTCTCAAAAACCGCTATTGCAAAAATAGAGGCTTTGGAAGGTAAGGCTATCATTCTTTAAAAAATAACACCTAATGAAAAGATTTTTTCAAACCATACAAAATATCTTCAAGATTGAGGAGTTGAGAAAAAGAATAGTTTACACCATTCTTTTGCTCCTTGTTTATCGCTTGGGTAGTTTTATTGTGCTTCCGGGTATTGATCCTACACAATTGGCTGCACTTGAACAACAAGCATCTTCAGGACTACTCAGTCTTTTGGATATGTTTTCCGGCGGTGCGTTCGGCAATGCATCAATCTTTGCATTGGGAGTTATGCCATATATCTCCGCTTCCATCGTTATCCAGTTATTGGGTGTGATGGTTCCCTATTTCCAAAAGATGCAGAGGGAAGGTGAGAGCGGACGTAGAAAAATGAATCAGTGGACCCGTTTCTTGACAATTGCAATCCTTTTGATACAAGGACCTGCGTATATAACAAATCTACACGCGCAATTGCCTGCTGACGCATTCTTGGTTCAAGGATTTTCATATAACATTTTTGCTACTATCGTATTGATGGCTGGAACAATGTTCGTAATGTGGTTGGGCGAACGTATTACCGATAGAGGTCTTGGAAATGGTATTTCCTTGATTATCATGGTAGGTATCATTGCCCGTCTGCCATTGGCATTGGTTGCTGAAGCTGGCCCGAGATGGAGCCAGACAAATGGTGGCCCCCTTATGTTCATCATTGAATTAGTTGTTCTATTCTTGATCTTCATTGCTACTATCGCTTTGGTTCAAGGACAACGCAAGGTTCCTGTACAGTATGCAAAAAGAATTATAGGTAATAAGCAGTACGGTGGTGTTCGCCAGTACATTCCTCTAAAAATCAATGCAGCAGGCGTTATGCCTATCATCTTTGCTCAGGCCTTGATGATGTTCCCTATGGTACTTGCAGGTTTTGATGCAACACAAGGACTTGCTGCAACATTAAGCGATTATACCGGATTCTGGTATAACTTCATCTTCGCATTCCTTGTAGGAGCATTTACATTCTTCTACACAGCTATCACAGTCAATCCTACTATGATGGCAGACGAAATGAAGAGAAACGGAGGTTTTATTCCTGGTGTTAAACCCGGTAAGAAAACTGCTGACTATTTGGATGCAATCATGTCGCGTATCACATTGCCTGGATCATTCTTCCTTGCAATTGTTGCGATATTGCCTGCATTTGCTATGATGTTCGGGATAAACAACCAGTTCGCCCAATTCTTTGGAGGTACATCGTTGCTTATCCTTGTAGGAGTAGTTTTGGACACATTGCAACAAATTGAATCTCATTTGTTGATGCGTCACTACGACGGTTTGATGAAAACCGGACGTCTGAAAGGTCGTTCGGGAATGTAATTCTCAAAAAGTTCATTGAGTATGATTAGAATAAAGACCCAAGAAGAGATTGAAATTCTTCGCGAGAATGCAATTATCGTTTCCAAAACATTGGCTCAGGTAGGTAAACATATTACCCCTGGAATCACAACAATGGAATTGGACCGCATTGCGGAACAGTTTATACGTGACAATGGTGCGGAACCTGGTTTTCTTGGGTACGGCGGATTTCCCTACACTCTTTGTATATCTGTCAATGATGTGGTGGTTCATGGCTTTCCTTCTGACTACCACCTGAAAGATGGAGATATTGTTTCGGTTGATTGCGGAACTATATACAAAGGTTTCTATGGAGATTCTGCTTACACTTTCCCTGTAGGAAATGTAAGTGAAGAAACTCAGAAGTTGCTGGATGTAACCAAGGAGTCTTTGTATCGCGGCATAGAAAAAGCTATTGCCGGAAACAGAGTCGGGGATATAGGTCATGCAATACAGTCTTATGCCGAGAGTTTCGGTTTTTCCGTAGTTCGCGAGTTTGTGGGACATGGTATCGGTAAAAATATGCACGAGCACCCTGAGGTTCCCAACTACGGAAGAATCGGAAGCGGCAAGAAGTTGATTAACGGAATGACTATTTGTATAGAGCCAATGATTAACGCCGGGCAAAAAGCGATTTATCTTCATGATAACGGTTGGGCAGTAAGTACAGTTGATAAAAAGTACTCTGCACATTTCGAGTTGACAGTCGCTGTCAAGGATAATCAGCCAGACGTTCTATCTACTTTTGATTATATAGAAGGAAGGAAACAATATTAATAAGTTTATAAGAAGATATTTATGCCCAAGCAAGCTGCAATAGAACAAGAAGGTACAATAATTGAAGCATTGTCCAATGCAATGTTTAAGGTTAAATTGGATAATGACCACATAGTTATAGCCCATATTTCAGGTAAGATGCGTATGCACTACATCCGTATCCTGCCCGGCGATAAAGTAAGGGTTGAAATGTCTCCTTATGACTTGACAAAAGGAAGAATTTCTTTCAGATACAAATAAAAAATTACGATAATGAAAGTAAAAACATCCATCAAAAAGCGTAGCGAGGATTGCAAAATAGTAAAGCGCAAAGGTCGCCTCTATGTTATATGCAAAAAGAATCCTAAGTTTAAAATGCGCCAAGGATAATTAATCAGTAAACAATAAAAAAAGAAATAATAGATTATGGCACGTATAGCCGGTGTAGATTTACCGAAAAATAAACGCGGAGAGATAGGTTTGACCTATATCTACGGTATCGGTCGCAGTTCTGCTCAGAAAATCCTTACCGAATGTGGTATTGATTTCAACACAAAAGTGAGCGAGTGGAACGATGATCAGATCGCTGCAATCAGAGCCAATATCTCTGAAAACTACAAAATCGAAGGTGAACTTCGTTCATCTGTACAATTGAACATCAAGCGTCTGATGGATATCGGATGCTATAGAGGAATTCGTCATCGTATCGGTCTTCCAGTTCGTGGTCAAAGCACAAAGAACAATGCCCGTACACGTAAAGGTAGAAAGAAAACTGTGGCAAATAAGAAAAAAGCAACTAAATAACAGAAGCTAATTATGGCAAAGAAAACAGGAACATCAAACAAGAAAAGAGTTGTTAAAGTTGACGCTTTCGGTGAAGCTCACATCTCTTCAACTTTCAACAATGTGATTGTAACTCTTACCAACAGCGTTGGTCAGGTTATTAGTTGGTCTTCAGCAGGTAAAATGGGTTTCAGAGGTTCTAAGAAGAACACTCCCTATGCCGCTCAGGTTGCTGCAGCAGATGCTGCAAAAGTTGCGTATGACTTGGGTCTTCGTAAAATCAAGGCTTATGTTAAAGGTCCCGGTGCAGGTCGTGAGTCTGCAATCCGTACCATTCATGGAGCAGGTATCGAAGTTACCGAAATCATTGACGTTACTCCTCTTCCTCATAATGGATGCCGTCCCAAAGGACGCCGTAGAGTATAATTTTTCTAATTTTTAAAAATTGATTTAAAATGGCAAGATATACAGGGCCCACAACTAAAATCGCCCGTAAGTTCGGAGAGCCTATTTTTGGTGCTGATAAGTATTTCGAAAAGAAAAATTATCCTCCCGGACAACACGGTTTGGCAAGAAAACGTAAAAAGACTTCTGAGTACGGAACTCAATTAAAAGAGAAACAGAAGGTAAAATATACTTACGGAGTTCTTGAAAGACAATTCCGTAACACATATGCTAAAGCACAGAAGATGAAAGGTCGTACAGGTGAGAACCTATTGCTCCTTTTGGAATCTAGATTGGACAACATCGTTTATCGTATGGGTGTAGCTCCTACCCGTGCTGCAGCAAGACAATTGGTGTCTCATTGCCACATCACTCTTGATGGTGAGGTATGTAACATCCCTTCAACTTTCATCAAACCCGGACAAGTGGTTGCAGTTCGTGAAAGATCTAAGAGCCTTGAGGTTATCCAGAATCATGTAAGCGATACTTGCAAGTATTCTTGGATTGAGTGGAATCGCAATGAACTTACCGGTAAATTCTTGAATCTTCCTGAAAGAACTGAAATTCCAGAACCTATCAACGAACAATTGATCGTCGAGTTGTATTCAAAATAATAATTAGTATTATGGCAATATTAGCATTTCAAAAACCGGATAAAGTAATAATGCTCGAATCTACCGATACATTTGGAAAATTTGAGTTCCGTCCGCTAGAACCCGGATACGGTACAACAATTGGTAATGCACTTCGCAGAGTCTTGTTGTCATCGTTAGAGGGATTTGCCATCACCTCCGTTAAAATCGAGGGTGTCAATCATGAATTTGACACTATCCCCGGTGTTATAGAGAGCGTAGTAGACATTGTTTTGAATCTTAAACAAGTTCGTTTCAAGAGAGAAGTAAAAGAGAGCGATGAGGAGATTGTAAACCTTACAGTAAGTGGCAAGCAGGAATTCACTGCTGATGACATTTCTAAGAGCCTTTGCAATTTCTCTATCCTTAACCCCGATCTTCATATTTGTTCTATGGAACCTTCAGTGGTTCTCAATATCACTATGAGAATCGGTAAAGGTAGAGGATATGTTCCATCAGAAGAGAACAGAGTAGAGTCTGCTCCTATTGGAACCATTCCCATCGACTCAATTTACACTCCTATCAGAAATGTCAATATTTCTGTTGAGAACTATCGTGTAGAGCAAAAAACTGACTACGATAAATTGAATCTTGAGATTACTACAGATGGTTCAATCCATCCTAAGGATGCTTTGACAGAAGCTGCCAAGATTCTTATCTATCACTTTATGCTCTTCTCGGATGAGAAAATCTCACTTGAAACAGCTCCTAAGGCAAACAATCCTGAGGTACTTGATGAAGAAGCTCTCCGCATGAGACACCTTCTCCTTACCAAACTCTCAGATATGGAACTTTCTGTAAGGGCACTTAACTGCTTGAAAGCAGCTGAGATTGAGAATTTTGCAGATCTTGTTTCACATCAGAGACAGGAACTTATCAAATTCAGAAACTTTGGTAAAAAGTCTTTGAATGAAATAGACTTGTTGATGGATAGAGTGAAACTTTCATTCGGAATGGATGTTTCCAAATACAATATTGAAGTTAAAAAGAAAACCGTAGAAGTAGAAAATAATGAGGCACAATAAATCATTTAACCATTTAGGACGTAAGAGTGGCCACCGTAAGGCAATGTTGGCCAATATGGCTTCGTCATTGATTATGCATAAGCGTATCGAAACTACTCTTGCTAAAGCAAAAGCTTTGAGAGTTTATGTAGAGCCCCTTATCACAAAATCAAAAGACGATTCAACTCACTCACGTCGTACAGTATTTGCTTACCTCAAACAAAAAGAGGCTGTAAGCGAATTGTTCAGAGTAGTTGCTCCTAAGATTGCTGATCGTCCCGGTGGATACACACGTATTATCAAAACCGGTTTCAGACAGGGTGACGCCGCTGATATGGCTTTTATCGAATTGGTTGATTTCAACGAAGCAACAGTAGCTGCTGCTCCTGTTCAAGCTGAAAAGAAACCCGCTACACGTCGTAGCCGTTCTAAGAAAGCTGCTCAGACAACCGAAGAATAAGAAATGTTTTTTATATAAAAGGGACAAACTGATTTTTTTTCAGTTTGTCCCTTTTATCATATATATTTGCAACTTAAATTTTATTGAAATGACCTTTAGAAAACTATTACCATTATTCATCCTATTGACAGTTTCGTCAGTAGTATCTGCTCAACAGAATATACTCTCCGAGGAACCCTCAGAGATTACCGGGGTTAGCCAGATGAGGCAGTCGCTCCAATCCGATTCTATAATATCGATAAAATTTGATGTGAGAGCAGATGCTGTATATAATAATAGCGACTATTTTAAAGAAGGTGCGCAAGAAAATTTCGGTTTTGCAGGAAAATATTTGAAATTTGCCCTTAGTGGTAATATTTCCGATAAATTCTCCTATGCTTTCAGGTATAGAATATATAAAGACAATGGAACTCCCTCTGATTTTTTTGGGTCAGTGGATTGGGTATATTTGGCTTATCAGATAAATAAAAATTTCTCGATTTCAGCAGGTAAGGAGGTTGTGGCAGTAGGAGGATATGAGTATGATAAGGCCCCCATTGATGTCTATTATTGGTCAGATTACTGGAATAATCTTGATCCTCCGTTCCAGTTTGGTACATCGTTCAATTTTCATTCTACAGATGGTAACCATACTCTCAAATTTCAGGTAACAAATTCTCCATTCTCGAAGCAATCTCTTGAAGGTCTTTTTGCCTACAATCTTATATGGTATGGTAAGATGAATTGGTTTGAGTCCATCTACTCAGTCAACTTCATGGAGTATGAAAAAGGAAATTTCATTAATTATCTTGCTCTTGGTAACAAATTTACTTTTAACTGGTTCTCATGGGAACTGGATTATATGAATAGAGCTTCTTTCAAACAAGATAATTTCTTTGCGGACTTTTCAGTTGTCAGCAATATGAATTTTGCTTTATCAGACCATTGGAATCTCTTCGTAAAAGGAGGATATGATCAGAATAAGGCGCAAGATGCTACAGTCCTCAGGGAAATGGCGTATGACAGATATGTTGCTCCCGGTACACAATATGCCTTCTATGGAGCAGGTGTGGAATTCTATCCGATAAAATCTCTAAAAAACCTTCTAAGGGTTCACGCATTTGTCTATGGGAATAATGCCAAAGGTGCTCAAGCGCAAGTTCTCTCATTTAACCTCGGTATCCGTTGGCAAATGAAAGTATTCCAAAGATAATTTTAAAACTATCATAATATGAAAGGACTTAAATTTTTAACCAGAAGAAGAATCGAGGCAGGTGTTTTCCTACTTGTGTTCTTCGGTATTTTTGCCGGGTTAGGTTCTGTTATGGGGGTTCCCAATATGATGAATACCATAATGAATACGGCTCACGATTTGTTGCTCAATACTGTCCTCTATCTTATGGGTGTGACAGTCCTTACAGGAGCTCTTGGTAAATTGCTTGTGGAATTCGGAGTGGTTCGTTTGTTGGAGGTACTTTTAAAGCCTTTGATGAAGCCTCTGTATAACCTTCCAGGTGTTGCCGCATTAGGTGGTATATTGACATTCTTGTCAGATAACCCTGCAATTATAAGTTTGTCCAAGGACAAAAACTTTAGCCAATATTTTAAAAAGTATCAGTTGATTTCATTGACAAATTTTGGTACAGCCTTCGGGATGGGGCTTGTTGTGATTGTCTTTATGGCGGGTAAAGGTTTTATGTCCGCGGCATTGGTAGGTCTGCTTGGCTCATTTGTAGGAAGTATTGTATCCACCAGGTTGATGCAACGATTTATCCTTAAATCAAATCCTGAACTTAATGATAAAGTAGAAGGAGGAGATGAACAGCAGATCTCATTCAAATCTGAAGGAGGAGTCTTCCTTAGGGTACTTAATTCGTTGCTTGATGGAGGAAAGACCGGTGTAGATTTGGGCCTTGCAATTATTCCAGGAGTTTTGATCATTTCTACATTTGTTATGATGCTGACTTTTGGTCCCGGTGATAATGGATCATATGACGGCTCTGCATATCAGGGCGTTGCGTTGTTGCCTTTATTAGCCGGAAAGATTGATTTTATATTTGAGTGGTTATTTGGATTCCATCATCCCGAACTTGTTGCATTCCCTATTACTTCATTGGGAGCTGTTGGTGCAGCATTAAGTTTGATTCCCAAATTCCAACTTTCAGGTTTCATTGATGGCAATGCAATAGCAGTATTTACAGCTATGGGTATGTGTTGGAGTGGTTACTTGAGTACTCATACAGCAATGTTGGATTCTTTGGGATTCAGAAAACTTACCTCTAAAGCTATTATGGCGCATACTGTAGGTGGACTTGTTGCCGGTATCGTCGCTCACTGGGCATTTGTATTGTTCTCAATTCTATAATTGCAGAGCAAATTCTATAAACTTTTCATAGACCAGTGAAATGGTCTCTTTTGAAGGATGAACTGAGTCCTCGGCAAAGTGGGAGTAGTCTCTCATTTCGTCGAGGACTATTTCGTAAGAGGGGAAGTAGTGTACATTCTCAAATCTGTTGCACAGATATTCTATGGCGAGGAGCAATATCGCTTTAGAGATTTGATTCTCGTGTAATCCGTCTTTAATGTGTCTTATTGGTGAGACTGTAAAAATCCACTGCTTGTCGTTGTTCTCTGCGATTAATCTCTCAAATGTTTCTGTAATATCTTGGATACTAAGGCGCTCCCTTGCAAACTCTTTTGCCGGATGCTTGTGGCAATTGGAAACAATCATATCCCTTTCTATGTGGCGATATATCCACGCTGTTCCAAATGTTATAATAACCCACTTTGAGTCAGTAAAATGTTTGCTTGCCTTTAAAATGGAGTTGTTGGCATTGTCAAGGAACATTTCCGGGGTTTCTCTTCGGAATGAGCCATGGTGGTAGAAAGATGTGTAACCTTCATTTACGAAATTTTCGGGTTGGTAAACGGGGTTTGTATTCCTTGGAATGACATCTTCTATCGAAAAAAGTTTGCAGTCCTGTAGACGTAACAATGAATTTGCAATAGAACTCGGATTGAAGAGCACCCCGAATGGGTTGTTGAGAATCTTGTATCCATCTTTCTCCAGCAGACTCCCGATTTCTGATGAAAAGCAAGAGCCTAGGGAAATAATTTTTTCCTCTTGTGAAATCCTCACTTTTAGAGGGTTAAAAGTAACTACTGTCTTTTTTTGTTTACTTTTCTGCTCACTCATACAACAAAAGTAGGGATTTTCTTTAAAAATAATTATTTTTGTTCGATACAATTCTTACAAATATTATTGAAGATGAAAAGAATATTAGTAGTTGGCGCCGGCGGCCAAATAGGTACCGAGTTGGTTCCCCATCTCCAAAAAAATTACGGAGAAGATAATGTCATAGCAGCAGACCTTAAGGATGAGGCAATTGCAAAAATTGGTGAGTATGCCAGAGTAGAGAAATTGGATGCATTGGATTTCAATGCTTTCGGCGAACTTGTCAAGAAGCATAATATAGATGCAATCTTCAACTTGGTGGCACTTTTGTCGGCAACAGGTGAGAAGAATCCTGAGTTGGCTTGGAAGATCAATATGGGTGCTTTGCTTAACTCATTGACTTTGGCTAAGGAGTTCAAGACCGCAGTGTTTACACCCAGTTCCATTGGTGCATTTGGTGTAAGTACCCCACATGATATGACTCCGCAGGATACAGTAATGAGACCTGATACCATTTATGGCGTATGTAAGGTGACTGGAGAATTATTGTCAGATTATTATTTCTCAAGATTCGGAGTAGACGCCCGCAGTGTACGTTTCCCTGGAATCATCTCTAATGGTGCATTACCGGGTGGTGGTACCACAGACTATGCAGTAGAGGTGTTCTACGAAATTCTCAAGACCGGTCATTACACTTGTCCTATTCCTGAGGATTCATATATGGATATGTTGTATATGCCTGATGCTTTGAATGCTGTGACTCAACTTATGGAGGCGGACCCTTCAAAACTAAAACACAGAAACAGTTTCAATATTACTTGTATGAGTTTCAATCCTCGCGAATTGTTTGCGAAGATACAAGAGCGTATCCCTACAGCAAAATTTGACTATGAGGTCGATCCTGTGAAAGCAGCTATTGCTGCATCTTGGCCAGACAGAATGGATGACTCTTGTGCACGCGAAGAATGGGGATGGAATCCTCAATGGCATATCGATGATATGGTAGACGATATGCTGAAAGCTATTTCAGCAAAAATTAAATAATGAAATTTGAACTGATTAAAACAGACGAGCAGAGTTGTGCCCGCCGGGGGAGGATTACTACTGCCCACGGGGTGATAGAGACTCCGATATTTATGCCGGTAGGCACTGTCGGCTCAGTCAAAGGTGTTTATCATAGAGATTTGGAAAGTGATATTAATGCCGAGATTATTCTCGGCAATACATATCACTTGTATTTAAGGCCCGGATTGGAGACATTGCACCAGGCCGGAGGTCTTCATAAGTTTATCCATTGGGATAAGCCTATATTGACAGATAGTGGTGGATTTCAAGTCTTTTCATTGGCTGCAAACAGAAAGTTTACAGCTGATGGTTGTACTTTTAGTTCACATATCGATGGCTCTAAACATAATTTTACGCCAGAGAATAATGTGGACACTCAAAGAATTATCGGAGCAGATATCATTATGGCTCTTGATGAGTGTACACCCGGAGATGCTGACCATAAGTATGCTGCCCGTTCTTTGGAGATGACCCAACGGTGGTTGGAAAGAGGTCTGAAAAGATTTGATGAAACAGAACCATTATATGGTTATGGTCAGAGTTATTTTCCAATTGTACAGGGATGTGTATATCCGGACTTGAGGGTAAAGGCTGCTGAGCATGCTGTAAAATTTGATCGGGAAGGATATGCTATAGGGGGACTTTCTGTAGGAGAACCTACAGAAGTGATGTATCAGATGATAGAAGTGCTTAATCCGATTCTACCAAAGGATAAACCTCGCTATTTGATGGGGGTTGGGACTCCTGAAAATTTGTTAGAGGGGATAGCCAGAGGAATAGATATGTTTGATTGTGTCATGCCTACCCGAAATGGTAGAAACGGTATGTTGTTTACTTGGGAGGGAAGAATCAATATCAGAAACAAGAAGTGGGAAAGAGATTTTTCTTCAATTGATGCGAATGGTACTTCTTTTGTGGACCACTACTATACTAAGGCCTATTTGCGTCATTTGTTTATTGCCGGGGAGATGTTGGCAGCACAGATTGCGAGTGAGCATAACCTCGCCTTCTATCTTGATGTGGTAAATCAGGCGCGAAAACATATTCAAGCAGGTGACTTCTATCAATGGAAGGAGGCCGCTGTTAAGAAATTGCAAAACAGACTCTAAAAAATAGATGAATTTTAAAATAACCATACTTGACAGATATATCATAAAGAAGTTCATAGGAACTTTCTTTGTAGCATTGCTTTTGATTATCTTCATTGTGATTATTTTTGATATAAGTGAGAAAATTGATGATTTTGTCGATTCTGAGGCCCCTATAAGGGCGATAGCATTTGAATACTATCTCAATTTTGTCCCTTATTTTGTAAATATGTTCAGTCCGTTATTTGTCTTTATAACGGTTATTTTCTTTACTTCAAAATTAGCGGGGAACAGTGAGTTTGTAGCTATGCTTTCGGGAGGGATCAGTTTCGGAAGATTGATGTATCCATATTTTATTTCATCTCTTTTGATAGCATCTTTTAGTTTGATACTCAATCTGTTCATCATACCCTCATCCAATGTCAAGAGGATTGCTTTCGAGGAGCAGTATATTAAGGACAAGAAGTATTATAACACCAATAGAAATATCCATTATCAGATTGCTCCCGGGGAGTTTGTATATGTTGAGTCTTTCAGTACATGGAACAATACTGCATATAAATTTACTCTTGAATCGACAAAGGAGAGTCGTCTTGTCTCAAAACTTACAGCCGAGAGTGCGGTATGGGACTCTACAATGGGGGGATGGAAATTGAAAAATTATACTCTGAGGGATTATACTACATCTGAACAGAAAATAATATTTGGCAAGGAGATCGATACTGTAATTTCTCTGAAACTGGATGATTTCTATCGGCGGGAGAATACTGTTGAGGCGTTGACTTATAACCAGCTCGAGGAGTTGATAAAGATGCAGAAACTTCGTGGAGATAGTATGGTAAAGTATTCTCTTATCGAGAAAAATACGAGGTTTGCAGTTCCATTTTCTGCATTTATCCTTACCTTGATAGGGGTATCTCTCTCATCAAAGAAACGTAGGGGTGGAATAGGATTGAACCTTGGAGTTGGGATTGCACTGAGTTTCTCATATATTCTTTTTCTGAAATTCAGTCAGATGTTTGTTATAACTGATACGTTACCGCCATGGATTGCTCTGTGGTTGCCCAATGTGATATTTGCTGTGATAGCAGTGGTTTTGTATCGGATGGCACCGAAGTAGGATATGACAGGGCTTATGGAAAGGTATAAATAGATAATTATGGGAGGTTCTATAAAAGACTTTGAAGAGATTCATGGAGAATTATAGAAGTTCCCTTATAAAGTAAAAGATATAGATTAGGAAAAAACAATTAAATTATAGTGGATATGACTTCAAAAGAGATTAGACAGACCTTTTTGGACTTTTTCGCATCAAAGGGTCATCAGATTGTCCCTTCTGCACCGATGGTTGTTAAGGGAGACCCCACATTGATGTTTACAAATGCAGGTATGAACCAGTTTAAAGATTGGTTTTTAGGTAATTCTCCAATTTTGTATCCTCGTGTTGCGGATAGTCAGAAATGTCTTAGAGTTAGCGGAAAGCATAACGATTTGGAGGAGGTTGGACACGATTCATATCACCACACTATGTTCGAGATGCTCGGGAACTGGAGTTTCGGGGATTATTTCAAAAAAGAGGCGATTTCGTGGGCTTGGGAACTTCTCACTGAGGTTTACAAATTGGATAAGGATCGTATATATGTCACTGTCTTTGAAGGTAGTGAATCAGATAATGTAGAGTTGGATGAAGAGGCAAGGGGATATTGGAAGGAGCATATTTCCGAGGATAGGATTATCTTGGGAAATAAAAAGGACAATTTCTGGGAAATGGGTGATACAGGTCCTTGCGGCCCTTGCAGTGAGATACATATTGACTTGAGAAGTGATAGTGAACGTGCTGAAATTCCGGGTGCAGAGCTTGTAAATAAAGGTCATCATCTCGTAATTGAGATATGGAATCTTGTTTTTATCCAATATAACAGAAAATCTAACGGAACTCTGGAACTCCTTCCTCACAAACATGTAGATACCGGAATGGGATTTGAACGTCTGGTGATGGCAATCAATGGTAATGAAAGTAACTATCAAGGGGATATGTTTACCGATATTATTGATTCCATCTCTGCACTTTCTGGTAAAAAATATGGAGTAAACAAGGATATAGATGTGGCAATGAGGGTGATTGCCGACCATATCAGAGCAATTAGTTTCTCTATTGCGGATGGTCAGCTCCCTTCTAATATCAAAGCGGGTTATGTTATCCGCCGTATCCTTAGAAGAGCTGTTCGCTATGGTTACACTTTCCTCGATTTTAATGAACCATTTTTGTGCAGACTTGTCCCCACTTTGGTCAATGTTATGGGTGATGCATTCCCTGAGTTGAAAGCTCAGCAATCGCTGATAGAAAAAGTTATCAAAGAGGAAGAGGAGGCATTCTTGCGTACCCTTTCGCGTGGAATTGGCCTTATAAATGGTATAATAGAGAAGAATAGCGATACAAAAGTGATTTCAGGTAAAGATACCTTTACCTTGTATGACACATTCGGATTTCCTCTTGACTTAAGTGAACTTATTGCAAAAGAACACGGTTTTTCTATCGATGTTGAGGGATTTGAACAGGAACTCAACAAGCAGAAGGAGCGTGCTCGTGCCGCAGCTGCTGTAGAAGAGGGGGATTGGGTAATTCTACAAGAGGAGGCTACAAGTAATTTTGTTGGCTACGATAATCTTGAATGTGATGTTAATATCATAAAATACCGTACAGTAAAAACAAAAGGTAAAGAACTCTATCAGCTTGTTTTTGACCAGTCTCCTTTCTATGCAGAAAGTGGTGGTCAAGTGGGGGATAGCGGATATATCCAATCTCTGTCAGATGAGAAAATCAATATAATAAATACTATTAAGGAGAATAATCTCAATATTCATTTAGCTGATCGTATCCCAGCTAAACCTGAAGATACTTTCAGGGCTGTAGTCGATGGAGAAAAGAGACAAAATACTGCAAATAACCATACTGCGACTCACCTTCTCCATTTTGCTCTAAGACAGGTACTCGGTACCCATATTGAGCAAAAAGGCTCTTATGTCTCTCCCGGCTATTTGAGATTTGACTTCTCTCACTATGAGAAGGTTTCCAAAGAACATCTTAAAGAGGTGGAGAGAATCGTAAATCGTCTTATCCGTGCAGATATTCACAAGGAGGAATATCGTGATATTGATATAGATCAAGCCAAAGAGATGGGTGCAATGGCTCTCTTTGGGGAGAAATATGGAAACAAAGTGAGAGCAATTCAATTTGGCGATTCGATAGAGTTGTGCGGAGGAACACATGCTGCATCTACCGGTAATTTGGGTATGATTAAAATTACTTCAGAATCGGCTGTTGCTGCAGGTATCCGCAGAATTGAGGCAGTTACAGGTGCTCAGGTAGAGATTGTTCTTGATCAGGTGGAAGAACAATTGAGTGCTGCTAAAGAATTCTTTGACAATACCCCTAACTTGCTTAATAGTATCGCCAAGATGGTGCGTGAGAACGAATCGTACAGGAAAGCTATAGAAGAAGTTGATAAAGAGAGGGTTGCTTCATTGAAGAAGCAAGTGGAAAGTAATGCCAATATAATTAACGGTATAAAGGTTTTTGCTCTAAAAGGGGTATTCCGTCCTGATATCGTAAAAGAGGTGGCATTCCGACTTCATAATGAAAATACACATGCAGTCATGTTTGCTGCGTTCCAGACATTGGATGCAAAACCGTCCCTTCTTATCATGTATACAGATGATCTGGTTAAGGACGGAGCAAACGCAGGTAAGGATATTAAAGAGGTTGCCCGCCTTGTCAATGGTGGTGGTGGTGGACAGAATTTCCTTGCTACTGCCGGAGGTAAGAATGTGGAAGGGCTTCCTGCCGCATTTGACAAAATGATGGATATGGTTTCTAAGTAGTTAATTCTCTGCAAGGTTTTTAATAGCACTTCTATTAGATGAAAAAATTAGATCTTTTCGTATTAAAGTCATTTGCCGGGCCATTTATAATGACCTTCTTTATCACTGTGTTTATTCTGGTGATGCAGTTTCTGTGGCTTTACATTGACGATTTGGTAGGAAAAGGTCTAAGTTTTTGGGTTATAATGGAATTCCTGGGTTGGGGGTCAGCGACAATTCTCCCTTTGTCAATGCCTCTATCAACTCTTTTGGCCTCCATTATGACTTTTGGCAATCTGGGAGAAAATAACGAGTTGCTGGCGATGAAAGCTGCCGGCATATCATTGCAGCGGGTCTTTGTCCCTTTGGTCTTTGTTGCAATGGGTATCAGTATTTCTGCCTTTTTTGCTTCAAATAAACTTATCCCTCTTGCTTACAATAAGATATATACCCTTCAGTACGATATATCAAAAACGAAAGAGGAGATTAAAATTCCTACGGGGACTTTTTATAATGGTATAGAAGGTTATTCTTTAAGGGTGGATTCAAGAGATAAGAAGACAGGAATGATGTATGATGTAATGGTTTACAACCATTCCGATAATAAAGGGAATATCTCTTTGGCCATTGCAGATTCAGGAATGATGAAATCTACCCCGGATATGGCTGCCCTCATCTTTACCTTATATAATGGTGTCCAATATGAGGAGACCAATAAGAAGAGATTTAATGATACAAGTTTCACTGTGCAGCAGGTAGAGTTTTCTATGCAGGAGGTGATTATTCCTCTTGAGAATTACTCTTTCAAGAAATCAGAGGAGAGTAGGTATGGCTCGGATATTATGGCTAGGAATCTCACCCAGTTGCGTCATGATAGGGACTCTATTGGGCATAAATATGATTCTACCCTTTTGAAACATCAGAAGGAGGTTCCCTATATGATAGGACTCAATAGAGGTGAACAACTTGATACGGCCAAGAATAAGAGGCTTAAGAATTTCTTCCCTCTTGATTCAATTTCCCACTGGGATGATATGTATGCTGAACGTGAAGCAGTAGAGAAATCAATTGCTGCGGCACGCAAGGCGGTGCAGACTATGCAAATATATGATAGGGAAGTACTTCAACATACATTTTACCTGCGAAGAATAGATCTGGAGTCCTTGAGGAAGTATACTTTGTCTTTTGCTTGCTTTATTTTCTTCTTTATAGGGGCGCCATTAGGTGCTATTATCCGTAAGGGAGGACTTGGAACACCTGTTATAGTTTCCGCATTATTCTTTGTCCTGTATTGGGTGGTTGATATTTCCGGTAAGAAATTGGCACGAGATGGTGCAGTTTCTCCTGAGTTGGGGGCATTTGTATCTACTATAGTGCTGTTGCCTATCGGAATCTTCCTGACCTGGAAGTCTACAAAGGATTCTGCTATATTTGATCTGGATACTTATCTGATTCCTATAAAGAATTTCATAGCGCGAGTCAGAAATATTTTTACCTTGAAGCCAAAAAATAAAAACGAAGAAGTGATGAATGTTATAGATCGTAGAAGCAAGATAGTGTTTATGGGGACTCCTGAGTTTGCCGTCAATTCTCTCAGAGCATTGATCGAGGGGGGATATAATGTGGTAGGGGCCGTTACTGTTCCTGACAAAAAAAGCGGCAGGGGACAAAAAGTTTCATATTCTGCTCTGAAACAATATCTGCTATCTCTCTCTGAGGATGGTCAGACTCCGGCTATTCCGCTGTTACAACCTGAATCAATGAAAGATTCCCAATTTATAGAGGAGCTACGTTCTTTTGATGCAGATATATTTGTAGTGGTAGCTTTCAGAATGTTGCCTAAGGAGGTGTGGTCTATGCCCCGAAAGGGAACATTTAATCTTCATGCTTCTCTGTTACCTGCCTATCGTGGTGCAGCACCTATCAATTGGGCTATCATTAATGGTGAAAGTAAGACAGGTGTTACAACATTCCTGCTCGACGAGCATATTGATACAGGAGAAATTCTTTTCAGTGAAGAGGTGGAGATTTCTGCCAATGATAATGTCGGTACACTTCACGATAAATTGATGGTTGTGGGGGCAAAACTTGTCTGCAAAACAGTAGATGCTCTTGAAAGCGGAGATTATAAGACTGTCTCTCAAGCGTATAATGAGGACTCTATTCCCGAATATGCCCGTTACGCCCCAAAACTTACCCCTGCAACAGGCAATATAGACTGGAATAGTTCTTCTGCTCATATTTTCAATCTTGTGAGGGGATTGTCCCCAAGACCTGCAACTCATTCAACACTATGTTTTGAGGAGCAGAGGATGCAAATGAAAATATTCTCTGTCGAGATTGTTCCTGCTGAGCAATGTCCTGAATTCAGCGATCTTAAGACGGGAGATGTCGTTACTGATGGTAAGTCAAAATTATGGGTGCGCTGTGGAGATGGTTTGGTATCTGTTCTTGAAATTCAGGCGCCCGGCAAGAAACGTCTTCCAATCGGAGTTTTCCTTGCAGGATTCAGAGGGGAGCAATGCCATTTTGAGTAGAAGGTTATGAGGCCATCTGTTTCTTATGCTATTTTATGTGACGGGGTTTTCCCTTGTAACGAAATTGTAGTCGAAAAATTGCTCGGTTGTGATGTTGTGGTGTGTTGTGACGGGGCTGCAGCTGAATTTCTGAAATACCGTAAGCCGGAATTTGTGGCCGGTGATATGGACTCTTTGTCAGAAGAGTTTCGGGATCTTCTTTCAGACAGACTTTTTAGGGAAGAGGAGCAGGAGACTAACGATCTTTCAAAGGCTTTCCGACTTATTTGTGCATTATTGGATATTGAACGGGTTGCTCCTGAGGCTGTTCCCGATTTTTCAATAACGATTTTTGGGGCTACAGGTAAAAGGGAAGATCATACCTTAGGTAATATTTCACATCTGTCAGAGTATGATGAGTATCTTTGTGCCAAAGGTTTTCCTCATCATATATCGATGGTTACAGATTTTGGAACTTTTTTCCCTTTTCGTAGGAGTTGCACGTTTAATCTCGAACCTGGAAGGCAGATTTCAATTTTTGCAATGGATCCGAAGCTGCAAATTTCGAGCAGTGGGTTGGAATATCCAACAGATGGTGTGGTTTTTGATATGTGGTGGAAGGCAACTCTAAACAAAGTTAGAGAGAGGGAAGTGAGGTTGGATCTTAGTTTTGAGGCTGAAGTTTTAATATATATCCCTTCATACTTTGATAATATTTTTTAAAATTTATATTTTTGCGCCGTAATTGGGATAGTCGGTTTAAATGAGTAAGAAAAAAGAATATATTTTTAATAGGAAGACCCTTTCTTATGAACTTGCTGAGCAATCTTCTCCTTGGAGGAGTTCGCTCATTAATGGTATTCTGTATTCTGTCTCAGGACTTGCTGTCTTTTTGTTGATTATGTATTTAACGACAGGGTTGTATGACATTCGTACTCCGAAGACTATGGTTCTCGAGAAGAATTATAAGGAGTGGCATTCCAAATTGAGTCTGCTTGAAAAACGGTTAAACGAATTGGAGAGTCAGCTCAATGATGTGGAGAGAAGGGACAACAATTTGTATCGTTCTATATTTGGTATGGAGCAAATTCCGGAGGATATTAGAAATGCGGGTATCGGAGGTGTCGACAGGTATTCGTATCTTGAAGATTCCGATTTTAGTGGAACCCTTACAAATTCTGTTGTAAAATCTGATGTTCTGGCAAAGAAAGCGTATCTGTTGTCCAAATCTTTGGATCAGGTGTCGCTATATTCAAAGAGGGCGGAGGAGATGGCGCAATGTG
This sequence comes from Bacteroidales bacterium, assembly GCA_017501525.1. GTDB lineage: Bacteria > Bacteroidota > Bacteroidia > Bacteroidales > UBA932 > Coprenecus. The sequence goes on from JAFVWT010000010.1 coordinate 66,689, forward strand.
TTCCTACAATTCCCCCTGCAAATTTTGAAAATGTCAAATTTACATCGGGATTTGGCCGCAGACTGGACCCTGTGAGTAGATCAAGAGTCAAGCATCATAATGGTATAGACTTGGCCCCTAAGTCTGGTAAACAGGGTGAACCTATCTATGCTACAGGTGATGGTATTGTAACCAAGATTTCATTCCAGACCGGAGGTTTTGGTCAGTATATTGAAATAGATCACGGTTTTGGTTATGTGACAAGATATGCCCATCTTCGTAAGACCAATGTCGCTAAGGGGCAGGCGGTCAAAAGAGGACAGCAAATTGCTGAAATGGGAAATACCGGTCGTTCAACTGCAACTCACCTCCATTATGAGGTGTTGTATATGGGGAAACCTGTAAATCCTGTCAATTACTATGACAAGGATATTTTGCCTGAAGATTATGCTGCGATTATAAATTCTCAGGAGATACCTTTCAGTTAATAATAATGGGAAAAGGAAAACTCACTTATGATAATGAGTCGTTGACTTTTGTTGAGAAAAAAAGGACATTTTGGGGTTACCTCAGGCGTGTTTCTGTTTTTCTTGGCTATTCTCTATTATTGGGGTTGTTGTTATATCTGACATTTTCTCTAATTGTTACAACCGAGAGCCAGAGAAAACTAAGGTCAGAGACGCGCCTTATAGAACAGGAATATGAAAGATTGAGTTCTGAGGTCGATCTGCTTGAAGAGGTAATGGGTGAAATCAGGGTCAAGGATGAGCAGATTTATTTCGATATTTTTAACTCAAATTTTCCAAATTACTCTCTTATTGACGATTCACTTTCCAAATTTGTGGAAGATTCTACATTCGGTTCATCGATAGTGTTCAATACCCAGAGGAGGCTTATGAGGGTGGAAAGTGAGTTTGAGGAGTGTTGTGCCCTGTTGTCAGAAGTGAATGATTCGCTTGATTTGCTTGCAGACAAGTTTGATAATATACCTGACATCCTTCCTGTTTCAAATATATCTGTGGAGAATATAGGCGCCTCAGTTGGGGAAAAGATACATCCTTTTTATAAAAAGCTGGTTTTTCACGATGGATTGGATTTGATTGTTCCTATGGGGACAGAAGTAATATCCACTGCAGATGGTGTCGTTGAGTCAGTTACCCGTTCCAAGAAACTCAATGGTACCCATATAGTTATAAATCATGGAAATGGCTACAAAACTCTTTATGCGCACCTCTCAGATGTCTTGGTTCGGGAAAGGCAACGAATTCAGAAAGGAAAAGTGATAGCGAGAGTGGGAAATAGCGGAACATCTTTTGCACCACATCTTCATTATGAAATAGAGAAAGATGGGGAAATCTTGGATCCTCTTTCGTTTGTTGCGGCGAGTGTTGATACATGGACTTATATGAATTTATTGTCGGTCTCTATAAATACCGGTCAATCATTGGACTAAAATTAATACTATATGGCATATAAAGAGTACAAACCGGAGAAGTTATATTATTCTATAGGAGAAGTGGCTGCTCTTTTAGACGAGAGCACCTCTTTGGTCAGATTCTGGACTGACTCATTTTCAAGTTTTGTCCGACCGGTAAGAAATGCTAAGGGAGATAGGAAATATACTCCTAAAGATATTGATAATCTGAGAGTTATTCACTATTTGGTTAAGGACCAGAAAATGACTCTGGAAGGAGCGGCAGCCCGTATGAAGAGTGGAAAGGATGGTTTGGACAAAAAGGCGGAAGTTGTGGGGCGGCTAAAAGGTATTAAGGAGATGCTTCTTGAGATTTCTTCAAATATGGAAAATGTGGAGGAATAAAATATGAAAGCGTATCAGATAGCAAAGGTTATTGAGGAGTTTGCTCCGCTGGGATTGCAGGAACAATGGGATAATTCCGGTTTTTGTATCGGGGATCCCGATAGTGATGTCACCAAGTTGTTGATAGGTTTTGATCCAAGCCTGGAACTGATAGAGGAGGCTGTAAAAGTGGGTGCAGATATGGTGGTGACTCATCATCCATTGATTTTTTCGGGTGTGAAAAAAATTTCTCAGGCAGATTTGACGGGAAGTGCAATCATAAAAGCAATCAAACATGATATAGTGGTATATTCTTGCCATACAAATATGGATAAGGTGGTTGCAGGTGTGAGTGGCTCTTTGGCAGAAAAACTTTTATTACAGAATGTTCAAGTGCTTGATAGTGATGAAAATGGAGATGGCTTAGGTGTGATAGGAACATTGCCCGAACCAATGAACTCTCAGAAGTTTCTGTCTCATCTTAAGAATTCCCTATCTTTAAGTCATTTTAGATATTCAAGACCATTGGATGGTATGATAGAGAAGGTAGCTTTATGTGGAGGAAGCGGCCGTTCGCTGATTAAGAAGGCTTATCACTCAGGGGCTCAGGTCTATCTCAGTGGCGATATTTCATATCACGATTTCTATTGTCCGGAGGGTTTTATGATTGCAGATATTGGCCACTTCGAAAGTGAGGTTCAGATTATGAGAGTTGTCTATGATATTGTTATGGAAAAATTTCCTAACTTTGCCGTTCAAATTGCAAACAATAGTAGTAATCCTGTATATTATTATTAAAAATACGATATGTCAACAAAACAGAAGAATGCGATAGATACCCCTATCGATAGAAGAGAGACCTTTATGTCATTGTCAAAAAGTATCAATGACTCAGAAAGTTCAATGGAACACAAGCTTCAGACCTTGTATCTGATTCAGCAAAAAGATTCTAAAATTGACAGTATTCATTTGCTGCTCGGAGAGCTTCCAGATGAGATTCGTGACTTGGAAGATGGTATAGAGGGAATGAAGACCAGAATCGCAAAATTGAAAGAGGAAATCGCTGAGGGCGAGAAATATATTGCACAAAGAAAAATAGATGCCCAAAATAGTAAAGCATCTATTGAAAAGTATAAGGAGCAGCAGGAAAATGTGAAGAACAATCGTGAGTTCGTTTCTATCTCGCGCGAAATAGAATTCCAGGAAATGGAAAATAAGTTGGCAGAGAAGAGAATCGCTGAGAGGGGTGCTCACAATATCGAGCTAAAGGCGCAAGTTGATGTCTTTACCAAGGAATTGAAACAACGTGAGGCTGATCTTGAGGCTAAAAAGAGTGAAAGTCTCTCTATTACAGAAGAGACTGAAAGAGAAGAAGCACAACTTAAGGAAGATATCGCAAAACTTAAAGGCGAGCTTGATGCAAGAACTTTGGCAGCATACGAAAAAGTTCGTTCAAATTCAAATAACGGATTGGCTGTAGTTACTGTTCAAAGGGATGCCTGTGGTGGTTGTTTCAATAAGATTCCTCCTCAGAGACAGTTGGATATTGCAATGAACAAGAAAATTATTGTTTGTGAATATTGCGGTAGAATTCTTGTCAGTTCCGACTTTATGAAAGACTAAGATACTGTCCAGACAGTTTCTCAGTTCTTCATATTAATGACTTTTAACAGGTAAATTTATAGAAGTTTCCTAAAATACAGAGCCTTCTTCCTCATCCTTGTAAAGAAGAGGTAGAAGGTTCTTTATCTAGTATAACATAAAATGGCTAAAACTCCAGGAAGAACAAAGAAGAGTGATATTTCAATCAAACAGGTAGGATTGGAAATGGGTGGTCTTTTACCTCCTCAGTCTCGCGAGGTAGAAGAGGCCGTTTTGGGGGCATTGATGGTTGAACCAAAAGTGGTTCCGGATGTGTTGGACTCTCTTAATGCCAATTGTTTCTATATAGAAGCTAACCGTAAGATATTTCAGGCTATAAGCACTTTGTCAATGAATCATGATGCTATTGACTATCTTACTATTACAGAACAGCTTAAAAAGACGGGAGAGTTAGAGGAAATAGGGGGATTCCACTATCTTATAGAACTGTCCCAAAGGGTGGGTTCAGCAGTACATATCGACAACCATATCAAGATATTGTTGCAGAGATATATTCAGAGAGAACTCATTACCATATCTTCTGAAATTCAGAGAGATTCTTTCAATGATTCCATTCCTGTGGATGATTTGCTCGAAAGTGCCCAGGAGAAACTCTTCTCTTTGGCACAGAACAATATGAAAAGGGATACTCTTCCTATTAGCGATGTTATAAAGGAGGCGATCAATGATATTGAGGCAAATCAGCTAAGAAGCGACGGTCTCAGCGGGGTGGCTTCAGGGTTTACAGGTCTTGACAAATTTACCCTTGGGTGGCAGGAGTCTGACCTTGTGATAGTGGCTGCACGCCCGGCGATGGGTAAGACTGCATTTGTATTGACTATGGCCAGGAATATGGCGGTGGATCATAAGACTCCTGTGGCTTTCTTCTCTTTGGAAATGTCATCCAAACAGTTGGTTAAGAGGCTTCTGGTTTCAGAAACAGGACTCTCTTCCGAGAAAATCAGAGGAGGAAAGAAATTTGAAGATTATGAGATGCACCAATTGCACCAAAGAATCAGGGAACTCTCTACTGCGCCCTTGTTCATAGATGACACCCCTTCTTTGTCCATTTATGAATTTCGCTCGAAGGCAAGGCGTCTTGTCAATAGTGCCAAGGTCAAGCTTATCATCATAGACTATCTTCAACTTATGACAGGTCCTCCTGAACTTAAGGGGGTTAGAGAGCAAGAGGTGGCGAACATTTCCCGTTCACTCAAAGCAATTGCCAAGGAACTTGGAATTCCGATCATGGCACTTTCACAGTTGTCCCGTGCTGTGGAAACTCGTGGAGGAAACAAACGCCCGCAATTAAGTGACCTTAGGGAGTCGGGAGCGATCGAGCAGGATGCCGATATCGTAATGTTTATACATCGTCCAGATTATTATGGACTTGCTGAGGGAGAGGGCAATAAAGAACTTGCTGAAATTATTCTGGCAAAGCATAGAAATGGCTCTACGGGTGTGGTGAATATGCGATTCAGGGCCAACGAGGCACGCTTTGTGGATGCTAATGATGATGACTACTATGATGCACCTATGGATGAACCTATCCAGTATCAGTCGAGTATGAATGAAGAGTTCGATGGGGTCGATTATTAGAGTATTGTTTATTCTGAACTTATTTTTGATATTACCTGTCATATCTTACGGGCAATGTCTTCCTGTTGTTGCTCAACTCAGAGAGAAGCATGCTTTTGCTCAGGGGGAAAAACTCACTTACATTCTTCACTACAAGTTCTTGGGAATCAGGACAGATGTGGGACAAGTCGATGTGACATTGCACAACGGGGGAATGTTGGATTCGATACCTACTCTGAGGGCTGTGGCTCAGGGTGCTACATATAAATTTGGGGATGCTTTTTTCAAGGTAAGGGATAGGTATGAGTCAGCATTTTTTGCGACAGATATTACCCCATTTTATTTTGAGCGTGATATATATGAGGGTGGTTATACAATAGAGAATTACTATCATTGGGATAATGAAACTCATCAGATTAATGCCTCTATAGTCAAAAAAGAGAGTGTGAAGGATACCATTCTCCCCGGCAATGAATGTACTTTTGATTTGTTGACACTGTTCTACCATGCGAGGAACATTGACTTTGAAAAATTGGACAAGGGGAAAAACTATCCTGTATCATTCGCTATTGACGACGAGATTTTCAATATTTATTTCAGATATATTGGAAAAGAGGTGGTAAAGGTGCCCGGTTTGGGCAAGTATAACTCGATGAAATTTGCAGCAATGGTAGTTGCGGGGGAGGTTTTTACAGGCGAGGAAGAGTTGTATGTATGGGTTTCTGATGACTATAACAGAATACCGCTCCTTTTTCAGGCTCCTATTATTGTGGGTTCTGTTTATGGCAGGCTCAGTGGGTGGGAAAATATCAGTTACCCTTTTGAAAGTAAGGTTTTAAGTGCTTCTGAAAAAAGAAAAGAAAAGGAAGATGGAAAACAGTAAAAGCGTAATAAAACATTCCGGAGTGGTGAGCAAGGTTACAGGTAGTACCATTGAAGTGGAAATTATTTCTAAAAGCGCCTGTGCATCTTGTCATGCGAAGGGGGTGTGCGGTGCTTCTGATAGTGAGTCAAAGACAATAACTATCAATCGGGAGGATGATGGTTCCTTTAAAATAGGGGATTCAGTAAATGTTTCGATAAAATATACAATGGGTATGAAGGCGGTTGTGATTGCTTATGTGCTTCCGCTGTTTATTATATTGGTTTTATTGTTAACTTTGTCGGTTGTTTTGCACAGTGAACTATATGTTGCAGCAATTACAATAGGGGCCCTTGCCCTCTATTTCTTTGTGCTGAGCCTGGCAAAACGCAGATTGGGAAATAAATTTATCTTTAGTGTAGAAAAAGTATAGTAATGGGTACTACTTTAATTTTTACAATTGTTGTCCTGACAGGATTAGGAGTTTTTTTGGCAGTGGTATTGTTTATAATAGCCAAAAAGTTCAATGTTCAGGAGGATCCTCGAATCGATTTAGTTGAAGCCATTATGCCCGGAGCCAATTGTGGCGGATGTGGGTATGCGGGTTGTAGAGCATTTGCAGAGGCTTGTGTTAAGGCAGGTTCTCTTGAAGGAAAGTTCTGTCCTGTAGGGGGAAATGATGTGATGATGCAGGTGGGTGAGAAGTTAGGTGTTGCGGTTGAACAGAAGGCTCCGATGGTAGCAGTTGTAAGGTGTCATGGAACTTGCGACAATCGCCCCCGTACTAATTTCTATGATGGAACATCTTCTTGTAAAATAATGAATTCCCTTTACAGCGGAGATACTGATTGCCGTTTTGGTTGTCTTGGTGGAGGTGATTGTGAGAAAGTGTGTCCGTTTGATGCTATAAAAATCAATCCTAGAACAGGACTTCCGGAGGTGGATCAGGATAAATGTACAGCTTGCGGAGCTTGTGTCAGGGCCTGTCCCAAGAATATCATTGAGTTGAGAAATAAAGGGCCGAAGAATCGCAGGGTGTATGTGAGTTGCATGAATAAGGATAAGGGAGTGGTAGCCAAGAAGGCTTGTTCAGTGGCGTGTATCGGATGTAGAAAATGTGAGAAAGTATGTCCTTTCGGAGCAATTAAAGTGGAAGATAATCTCTCATATATAGATTTCAACAAGTGCAAACTTTGTAGAAAGTGTATAGATGAATGTCCTACCAAGGCGATTTGGTCTGTCAATTTCCCTGTAAGGGTTCCAAAGCCTCAAGAAGTGGCAGACGAAGTATCTCAAGTAATTGAAAAAGAGCAGTAGAATGAAGAGTAAAAAGACCTTTTCAATGGGTGGTGTTCACCCTCATGACAATAAATTGTCGGCAGACTCGGCTATTGAGCAGTTTCCGATTATGGATAGAGTCTATATTTCTATGTCGCAGCATCTTGGATCACCGGCACAACCTGTAGTCCAGAAAGGAGACTATGTGAAAACAGGGCAATTGATAGCAACTGCCAGTGGTTTTATCTCTGCAAATATACACTCTTCCGTTTCGGGAGTAGTCGTCTCTGTGGAACCATATAAGGATATTTCCGGTAACACTGTGACTCATATTGTAATAGATGTTCAAGGGGATGAATGGGAATCTTCTATTGACAGATCTGAGGAGTTGAAAAGGGAGATAAACCTTACCCCTGCAGAAATTATCAAACGTATTGGGGATTGCGGTGTGGTAGGACTTGGTGGCGCCTCGTTCCCTACCCATGTCAAACTCTCTCCTCCTCCCGGAAAAACTGCTGAATTTTTGATTATAAACGGCGCTGAGTGTGAGCCATATATAACATCTGACTATCGTTTGATGGTAGAGTCTCCTGAGGAGATTCTGATTGGTACAAAAGTGATGATGAAGGCATTGGGTGTGAAGAAGGCATATATAGGAATAGAGGAGAATAAACCTTTGGCTATTGAAAAGCTTAAGTCATTTAATTATCCTGATATCGAAATTGTCACTCTTGCTAAGAAATATCCTCAAGGTGGTGAAAAACAATTGATTAAAGCTATCACTTCAAGAGAAGTTCCTTCTATGGGACTTCCTATTGATGCAGGAGTAGTGGTTCAGAACTGCGGAACGGCATTCGCTGTATATGAGGCAGTTCAAAAGAATAAGCCCCTTTTTGAGAATGTCGTTACGATTACAGGTGATTGTACCCAGCAGCAGCGGAATTTCCGTATCAGGGTTGGTACTCCTATTGAAAAGATATTGGATCAGGTTGGAAGATTGCCTAAGGATGCCGCTAAACTTATCAGTGGGGGACCAATGATGGGAAAGGCTGTTTCCAATATTTCGGCCTCAACAGTCAAGAGTACCTCATCTTTGTTGGTTTTGACAGAGCAACAGACTAAGCGCCAACCCGAAGGGGAGTGTATCAGATGTGCAAAATGTGTGCAAGTCTGCCCCATGGGACTTGAGCCATATCTTTTGAATAAACTGGCTCGTCTTGGAAGGAATGAAGATCTTGAGAGTGAAAGAGTATATGACTGTATTGAGTGTGGCAGTTGTATGTTTACCTGTCCTGCCAATATAGCTTTGTTGGATTATATAAGGATGGCGAAAGCAGATGTATTGAAAATTATGCGTAGCCGTCCGAAAAAGTAAGGAGAAGTTCCAAATATTTTGCAGAATAAAGTAATCATACCAGAAATTTTTAACGGGGAATTTATAAAGTTCCTCTAAAATATAGATTCAAATATGAGAAAACTGTTAGTTTCACCATCCCCTCATATCCACGGAAATGAGAGTACAAGAAAGATAATGAGAGATGTCCTCATAGCTTTGACACCTTCATTATTGGTCTCAATCTATTTCTTTGGATTCTCTGCCATTCAGCTGGTGGTAGTAGGTGCTTTGACTTGTGTGGGGGTTGAGTATTTTATTCAGAAATATTTAATGAAGATTGAACCTACTGTGGACGATCTTTCTGCCGCTGTCACAGGTGTGTTATTGGCATTGAATCTTCCACCCAGTGCGCCGTGGTGGCTGATGTTGATAGGTTCAATTGTTGCCATCGGTGTAGCCAAGATGACATTTGGTGGATTGGGTCACAATATCTTCAATCCGGCATTGGTCGGACGTGTTTTCTTATTGGTCTCTTTTCCCGTGATGATGACAGATTGGAGTATTCCCACCTCGTGGTTCAGAGAGGGGATTGATGCAGCTACCGGTGCTACTCCATTGTCGATTGTGAAAGAGGGCCTATCCCGGGGGGAAACTCTCGAAACGATATTGGCAGCCCATCCAGATCTCTCATATATAGAGATGCTTTTCATAAAGACTGGAGGATCTGTTGGTGAGGTATCTGCCCTTGCGTTGATTCTTGGATTTATTTATCTTCTTGTAAGAAAGGTTGTCAGACCTCATATACCTGTTACCATTCTTTTGACAATTGCCTTAGTCTCCGGTATATTCTGGATGATAGATCCAACACAATATACTGATCCTTTGTTCAATATTCTCACAGGTGGCGTTCTTTTGGGTTCTATTTTCATGGCAACGGATTATGTCACATCTCCAATGACAACCAAGGGAATGGTGATTTTCGGTGTAGGAATAGGTTTGATAACTGTCCTTATCCGTTATTTCGGAGCATATCCGGAAGGTATCTCTTTTGCAATTTTGATAATGAACTCAGTAGTCCCATTAATCAATAAGTATATAAAGCCGAACAGATTTGGAAAGGAGGTGAAACATGGCTAAGGAATCTACATTCAGGAATATGACTATATCTCTCACAGTGGTGTGCATAGTTTGCTCGGCATTATTGGGAGGTGTCTATATTATGACCAAAAAACCTATTGAGACTGCTGCAATAGCTAAGACAAATAATGCTATTGCCCTTGTTGTTCCTGAATTTGACAATATTCCTTCTGATGAAAAATCTTCAGTTTTGTGCGAAGGGGAGGAGTTTGTTTATTATACAGCAAGAAAGGGGGAACAAGTGGTTGGCTATGCTATTGAAACATCCACTTCTAAAGGATTTAGCGGCACAATAAAAATGATGGTCGGATTCAATACGAACGGAGATATTGTGAGTATTTCGGTCCTTTCCCATTCTGAGACTCCGGGATTGGGTGCAAAAATGACAGAACCATCTTTCGTTAGTCAGTTTGAAGGGAAAAATCCCGCTTCATTCAAATTGGCAGTAAAGAAAGATGGAGGGGATATTGATGCAATTACAGCTTCTACAATCACATCAAGAGCTTATGCTGATGCTGTCCAAAAGGCTTGTAATGCTTTTAATTTGATAGTTGCTAATAATTAATATATTTGATTATGAGTAAAATAGGATTAGTGACCAAAGGGATTATAAAGGAAAATCCGATTTTTGTGTTGGTCTTGGGAATGTGTCCTACATTAGGTACCACTACCTCTGCGATAAATGGTCTTGGGATGGGACTTGCTACTACTTTTGTATTGATTTTGTCAAATATGGCAATATCAATGATTGCTGGTTTTATCCCTAATAAGGTCAGAATCCCATCTTATATTGTGGTGATTGCTTCTTTTGTGACAATCCTGCAGTTATTGATGCAGGCGTATTTGCCTTCGCTATATGAGACTTTGGGTCTTTTTATTCCGTTGATTGTTGTAAACTGTATTGTTTTAGGTCGTGCGGAAGCATTTGCCAACAAGAATTCGGTAGGTGATTCTGCTCTTGACGGATTGGGAATAGGGCTTGGATTTACAGCATCTCTTACCATTATAGGTCTGGTTCGTGAGATTCTGGGATCATTGTCGGTTTTCGGAATTAAACTGGCTCAGGGTGATGGTATCCTCGCATTTGTCCTTGCACCAGGGGCGTTTATAGTGCTGGGATATCTAATGGTGTTGTTTAAAATGTTTGTAACTAAGAAAAATTAGATGTTATGGCAGAGATTCTAATTATAATAGTATCAGCGGTATTTGTAAATAATATTCTTCTATCCCAATTTTTAGGGATTTGCCCTTTCCTGGGAGTTTCAAACAAAGTGAATACCGCAATAGGTATGTCTGCAGCAGTAATGTTTGTAATGGCACTCTCGACATTGGTAACTTACATTGTCAACAAGTATCTGTTGGTAAGTTTCAATATTGAGTATATGCAGACTATTACTTTTATCCTTGTGATAGCGGCACTGGTGCAGATGGTAGAGATAGTTTTGAAGAAAATTTCACCGGCATTGTATCAGGCATTGGGTATATTCCTACCTTTGATTACAACCAATTGTGCAGTTCTTGGTGTTGCCATTATGGTGGTGACCAAGGAATTTACCTTTGGTAGTGAAGCACATATGCTCAATCTTGGTCAATCTGTAGTATATGCAGTGGCAAGTGCGTTGGGCTTTGGTGTTGCAATGGTACTCTTTGCTGGGATTAGGGAACAACTCGAATTAGTGTCAGTACCTAAAATATTTAAAGGTATTCCCATAGCATTGATAACAGCTGGAATATTGGCGTTGGCATTTATGGGTTTCAGTGGTCTTGTATAATGTTTGAACTATGAACAAAATAGCAGAAATAGAAAAGATGATAGCACAGGGGCATCTTAATGAAGCCCGCGATGTATTGGAACAATTGCTGAAGAATGAACCTCAGAACTCGCGAGGATGGTTTCTCTTAGGGGGAATATACCGCCGCCATCAGATGTGGGGTGATGCGATTAATGCATACAATAAATCAAAATTGATAGATCCCGAGGGACCTGCGGCTGCGGCTGTAGAGTCAATTTACGATATTCTCAGATTTGTCAATGCTGATTTGATGAATCCATAGCTTTTAGCAGTTTCCAGGAGATGGTGTAGAGTACGATTCCGATGGTAACAGATACATTCAGTGAGTGTTTTGTTCCATATTGAGGTATTTCTATAGCCATATCACTCATATCTACAGCAGATTGGCTTATTCCATGTACCTCATTTCCAAATATGATTGCGTATTTGGAATTGCTGTCAAGTTGCTTTTCTGCTGACAGGAAGCTGTCAAGTGAGACAGAATTTTCTGTTTGTTCTATGCTGATGATTTTGTAGCCTTTAGACTTTAATTCCATCAATGCATCTTGAGTATTTTCAAAATACCTCCAGTCAACAGAAAATTCGGCTCCTAAGGCAGATTTGTGAATTTCGGCAGATGGAGGGGTTGAACTTATTCCGCATAGGATGATTTCATTCACTCTGAAGGCATCTGATGTCCTGAATGCAGAGCCTATATTATGCCTGCTTCTGACATTATCCAAAACGACAGTGATAGGGAGTTTCTCAAGTTGTTTGTATTGGTCAATGTCGGCTCTGCCAAGTTCGCTGTTTAATAATTTTCTGAACATTTGTGAAAAGAGTGATTTTTTTTGATTAATTTCGCAAAGTTAAAATAATATGTCTGAAATCTAATATACACAATATTTTATGAAAAAAGATCTTCAAATTGCTGAACTCATTAAGAAAGAGGAAAACAGACAGTTGCATGGTATTGAACTTATCGCTTCTGAAAATTTTGTAAGTGACAATGTTATGGAGGCTTTAGGTTCTTGTTTGACCAATAAATATGCAGAGGGTTATCCTAATGCACGTTATTATGGCGGTTGTGAAGTTGTTGACCAAGTGGAACAACTTGCAATTGACAGAATTAAAGAACTTTACGGTGCTGAATATGCAAACGTGCAGCCTCACTCAGGTGCGCAGGCAAATATGGCTGTATTTATGGCATGTCTAAAACCCGGAGATACATTTATGGGTCTTGATTTGGCTCATGGTGGCCACCTTACCCATGGTTCTCCCGTAAATATGTCAGGTATCGTTTACAATCCTGTTGCTTACAAATTGAATGAGGAAACAGGTCTTGTAGATTATGACCAAATGGAGAAGACAGCTCTTGAAACTCGTCCAAAACTTATCGTTGGTGGTGCGTCAGCTTACTCTCGTGAGTGGGACTGGAAGAGAATGAGAGAAATTGCAGACAAAGTTGGTGCAATCTTTATGGTTGATATGGCACACCCTGCAGGTCTTATAGCAGCCGGCCTTCTTGAAAACCCTGTCAAGTATGCTCATATTGTAACCTCAACCACACACAAGACTCTTCGTGGACCTCGTGGAGGTATCATCTTGATTGGTAAGGACTTTGATAATCCTTGGGGATTGAAGACACCTAAAGGTGAAATCAAGAAGATGTCGGCAATCATTAACTCTGCAGTGTTCCCCGGAATTCAAGGCGGTCCTCTTGAACATTGTATTGCAGCAAAAGCTGTTGCTTTCTATGAAGCTCTCCAACCTGAATTTAAAGAGTATCAGCTCCAGGTTAAGAAAAATGCAGCTGCTATGGCAAAGGCATTTATGGATAGAGGCTATAAGATTGTTTCAAATGGTACCGATAACCACGTAATGCTTATTGACCTTCGCTCAAAATTCCCTGAACTCACAGGTAAATTGGCAGAAAAGACCCTTGTTAGAGCCGATATTACCCTTAATAAGAATATGGTTCCTTTCGATAGCCGTACACCTTTCACCACTTCGGGTATCCGCGTAGGTACACCAGCTGTGACTTCTCGTGGTTTGGTTGAAAAAGATATGGAGACTATCGTAGACCTTGTAGATGAAGTTCTAAGCAATATAGACAATGAAGCTGTAATCGAAAAAGTTAAGAATCAGGCTCGTTCGCTTATGGCTGGTCGTCCTCTTAATGTTTGGTAGTAGTTTCCTTCTATCATCTGACAGATTAAGGCTACCCCGCGTGGGTGGCCTTTTTATTTTGATATTTCTTATTATCTTTGTCAAGATATAAATAATCCTTAATAATTAACAATTTTATTATGACCAAAACACTTCGTAATTTGGCCTTTATTGCGGTAGTAATTCTTTCTACAACTTTATTGTCAGCTCAAGATTTATCCTCTCAAAGGGGAGAATCCCAAAGTCTTGGAGATATGCTCGGAGCAAAAAAGGAGCATAATGGATTAGTGATTAATCCTACTCCACAATATGTTTCACCATCAGGTGCTTATGAGAAAGTTCTGGATATATCAGATGGATTGAAACTTACAGGTAGAGCTAAAGAGTTTGTATCAGATATCAATTTTGTCAAGATTTCAGATAAAGGCAGGGCTCTGAATATTAATTATGGAAGCAAGGAATCTTCCAAGTATCCTATTGAGAGCAAATCCGGTGCTTATATGTTGTCAATCAATAAGAAAGGAGTTAAAATCGTCGGTTATGACGAGTTGGGCGTTTTCTATGGATTGAAAACATTGCAACAGATTGTATTGTCTGAAATTTCCAAAGATGCTGTTCTTCCGGAACTGGAGATTTGTGACTGGCCCGATTTGAAATATCGCGGAGTCGTTGAAGGTTTTTATGGTACACCATGGTCGCATCAGGTCCGTTTGTCGTTAATTGACTTTTATGGACAGTATAAGATGAATTATTATATCTATGGCCCTAAGGATGATCCTTATCATAGTTCTCCTCATTGGCGCGAAAATTATCCGTCAGAGCAGGCCGAAAATATTAAGGAATTGGTGCAGGCTTGTAATGATAACAGAGTTCACTTTGTTTGGGCAATCCATCCGGGACAAGATATCAAATGGAATGAAGAAGATTATCAGAATCTTTTGAACAAATTTGAGAGTATGTATCAGTTGGGTGTCCGCGCTTTTGCCATCCATTTTGATGATATATCAGGAGAAGGTACTCATCCCTTGAAACAGACTGCATTGATGAATCGTCTAAATGAGGAGTTTGTAAAGGTTAAAGGGGATGTTGAACCTATGATAGTTTGTCCCACAGATTATACAAGGCTTTGGGCGAATCCTTCAGTATGGGGTAGCCTTGTCCGTTATGGTCAGACTCTTGATCCTTCTGTCGATGTATTCTGGACTGGGGATGCAGTATGTAGTGATATGACAAAAAGTACTATGCTTTGGGTTGGGTCAAGGATTCAGCGACCTGCTCTCTTCTGGTGGAATTTCCCCGTTACAGATTATGCCCGTCATATTATCATGCAGGGACCTTCATACGGATTATCTTCTGATATAAATTCTGCTCTGGCAAGGGGAATAGTAAGCAACCCTATGGAACACGGGGAGGCTTCAAAACTTGCGTTGTATAGTGTTGCAGATTATGCCTGGAACATAGCAGAATATAATCCGATTGATAGTTGGGAGAGGGCTATAGAGACTCTTGCACCGGAGGTGGCGGAGGCCTATCGACTTTTTGCAATACACTCTTGTGATACCGAGACAGGGTATCGACGTTATGAGTCGTGGGAGACAGAGACATTTGGCATTGAAGAATATACATCTGAACTATCGGCTGCGTTAATGGATGAACTCCTTAGAATTGAGGCTGTCCCTGCAGCTATGGAAAATATGGAGAATAAGGCTCTTTTAGAAGAGCTTCGCCCATGGTTAGTAGAATTTGGCAAACTTGGTACACGATGCAGAAAGGCTTTGGAACTACTTGAAAAATATATGCAAAGTCCTGTGGATGATAAGTTTGATGGATTCTGGAATGGGTATGTGGAGAATCTCATGAGTGTTGAGGATGTAGAAATGTTTGATGCCCATCGTGTTGGCACAATGAAACTTCAGCCGTTTTATGAAAGAGTGATGGATGGACTTGTCTCTGCGTACTATGAGTATCATACAGGGGAAAAGTCTTCTACCTTGACAGCAACCGGAAGTTATCGTTCATTAAGTTCTCCTGCTTCGAAATATATGTTTGACAATGATCCTCAGACATACTATCACTCGGGTAGCGGTCAGCGTACCGATGAGTTTGTCGCCGTTGACATGGGGATTGTTCGTCCTGTTAGAGAAGTCCGTATAGTTCAGGGAAGAAATTCTGTTGATGATGTAGATTATTTTGACCATGCAATTGTGGAATATTCTTCTGATGGTGAAAATTGGACAGCTATAACAGATTCACTAAAAGGTGTTTATGAGATTTCATGGAAAGGTGAGCAATTTATGGCAAGATATGTAAGATTGAGAAAGCTGGAATCTCAAAAGAGAAACTGGCTGGCTATACGCTCTTTTGAAATAAATCCTGTGGAGAAGTCACAATTTGGGTGGGATGCTAATCCATTTACCTTTTATCCGATTCAGGGGAATGTTAATATAGAGATTCCGGAGGGCTCATCAAAGATTTATCTTCTTTTTGGAGATATTCCGGACCAAGGGGTTCGTTGCACACTTTACTCAGGGGAGAAGATTGTGGATCAGTTATCTTGCGAGAGCAGTGAAATGATTCTGGATTTGTCTGAATCAGATACTCCGGATAGAATAGAGATTAGTGGAGATGTAAATTTATATGAGGTTGTCATCAAATGAGATTCTCTATAAATCATGTACTCTTTAGATATATTTTATTAAGCTCTGTATAATATTACTATTGGAAGGAAGCTTATAGATAAAACTGAACAAAGCATTTTAACTGAGCAGTCTATGGATAACGGGCATAATCTAACGGAAATCAAGGATACCCTTGTAGAGGAGTTACTACTTTACAGAAAGGAATATAAATGGGATAAGGTAGCTGAGATTCTTAAGGAATATCGGAAATTGATGGATGCAACTCTTGATGGAGAGGACTTATTAATGATTAATGATTGTTTCTATCTGACTCTTTATGAGATAGAAGCGAATACATATTTGAGGAAGTCTCATCTTAATTACCGTAGAATCTTATATGGTTTGTCACTTCTTGACGGTTATCCTGATAGTTGTGAAGAGATTAATCGGGATAAAATGGAGCCGATAGAGGATATTCCACAATTCAAGTTGGATGGATATTCTTATATGGGAAAAGCAATGTTTGAAGATAACCGTGCGTCTGATGCGCTAAGGCTGTATCGTAAGTCGTATGAGTACTTGTCAAGAGTTGAAAATATAGATGTTGATCAGGTGGAGGGTTTTGTGGAATCTTTTGTGCGTTGCTATAAATATCTCTCACATACCTCAGAATCCTACCTGCCCGAGCTCAGGGAAATGTTCAAAAATTATCTCTCGTCTGAACGTATTGATAAAATTGCAGAAGAGAGCCATGCCTCATTCTTGAAACACGATCCGATTGAAGATACCCCTGCATACCTTTCAATCAAAGAGGAACTGGAGACAGCTTTGTATGAAAAGTTTGAGGGACAGGATTATTATATGGGATTATGCCATCAAATATGGTCGGCTAAAAGGGATTTGTTACTTTCCAAATATGGAATCGAGTGGCGCTCGCCTGCATTAATGAATCCGAGGGTAATGTTTGATTAGCTTGAATATCAAAACGCAAGAGCAACATATAATTGATAGTAAAAGCAAATTGAACAATATCGTCAGGGCAATATTGATACTATGTTTTCCCGAATAGTCAAAGGGGGTCAGATTGACTTCTGAACTCTCTTCATCATACCTTGCGAAAGCATTTGAATATATGGTGATGCCATTTTCGTATCTTGCTGTGAATCTTGCAAATGGCATGTTCTCATTCATCTTGAAGTACAAGAACTCTGAGTTTGTTACAGAGTCTGCAGTTTTTCCATTTGTAGTAGTCACCTTGATATATTCTGCGGGTTCTGAGAGCTCAATATAGATGGTGTCAGATTTAAGTCCGATACTTACAATTTCTGGGAGTCTTTTGTTAAAATCCCTTTTTGCTGCGGTATCGCCGTCACCATAATCAGGGATTCTCATTGTGTAGAAGTTCCCCTCCAGAAGTGTCTGCTTTATTTGCTCGTAATCCTTTGTTGGAGTATTCAAGAAGGATGCTCTTCGGGCAATCCTTGATGTTTTCTTAGGATTATGGTTGTCATCCCCGATGAAATTGTGTGAGTATATTCCTGCTGAGAGGGCTTCATCCCAGCGTCTGAGTTTTGTACCTCTACCTTTATCACTCTCCTCGAACCCCGCATCTCCTTCAATAAGACTATAGCCGGTTATCCTTTTCATTGTTTTATTGCCGATACCCGAAGTCCTATCGGGATGGTTAAATACAACGAAGTCACCATCTTTACGAAGCAGATCTATCATAAATTGTTTCTGAGAATCAAGAAATGGTAGCAGATGGTCAAATTTCCTTTCTTTATCACATCCGAAAACGAGTTTGTGAAATTTGAAGAAATTATATCCGTGTTCGTAGACGTTAATCTGCAAATCGGGATTGTAAGGGTGTTTGGTAAGTTGTTGGTGATTGGAAAATGCGATGATATCGTAGCCATAACTTGTATATTCGTCGTACACGACATCCGGATAGAAAGGACATTCGTTAATCCCTTTGTCAACTTTTGTATGGGTATGGAAATTCCCTTTCATCCATCCGATTGTGGTGTCAATATTTCTATATGGATTGTAGATTTTCTCTCCTGAGAATGGTGCAGTCTCTTCAAAATTATATATAGGTGATACACTTAATGATGCAATGGCAATAATCACTAAAAGGAATATGATTGCAATTGATCTTAAAGTTATGTTTATTAGTTTGCGCATAATAGGTCTATTTTCTTTGAATTAATTTAGGTAATGTTTTGTCTGTTGCAATTTCTCTATAAAGCTGTGTTTTATACGTAGTCAAAGGGTGGAACTATCCCAGTTTCTCTTCATCCATGAGTTCACATACATGTCATTCTGATTTATGAATGGATACATTATGCTTTTTGTCAATGTGTACTATGAAATCAAAGCATTGCATAATTATTTCTCCCCTCTTCAATGGAAACCCTTGGGGTAATGCAGTGAAATAATTTTCATTGAATCCCAGGGATAAAAGTTCATTTTCACTCATCTTTACTCTCTTGTGCAAGTATAGACGTTTAAGTATTTCGTGATTTTTTAAAAGAATTTTCTGCACTTTTAAAATCTCGGCTCTTCTCGCCCTGTACAGGTGATTGTTATAAAAAGTTCTGCAATAGTCTGAACAATACTTTTTGTCACTCCTTCCACAGAATTTCTTCTTGCAATTTATGCACTCTTTAATAATGTTCCCTTCATCACTCATCCTTTTCACATTTTATTCGCAAATATATGTCAAAATCTGAGACTTTTTTTAACCAAATCGTAAAATTCATATCGTTAGCCGTTTATAGTCGTTTAAAGTAATAGAACTAATTGTGAGAAGCTATTTCTTTGTGATGTTTTTAGGTTGGTTCTATAAAAGACTTTGTTAGGATTTATGGAATTTAATCTTTAAAACGTGGAATTTATAGAATATCCCTAAGGGAGGTTCTATAAAAGACTTTGCTGAGATTTATGGAATTTTCTCTGAGGAGATTTTCATTTTTCTTGAAAGAGCATAGCGGTGCTATGTGAATGAAAGAAAGGTGGAAAGATTCCGAGAAAAACCATAAAGGTTGCAAAAGTTTTGGAATTTAATCTTTAAAACGTGGAATTTATAGAACATCCCTTAAATAAATAAGTTATGGAAAAGTCAGTTAATAGAATTGAATTGAGAGGAAATGTGGGCCAGGATGCCCGTATTGTAAAGGTAGGTGAAGTCTCCGTTGCCAGATTTAATATGGCAACCAATGAGACTTTTAAAGACAAAAGCGGTAATTTTAGAGAAGAGACTACATGGCACTCTATTGTCGCATGGAGCGGGAAGGGAATGCCCGATTTTACTTTGCTTAAAAAAGGAGTATGTGTTTCTGTGTCGGGTCGGCTTAGGGTTAATAAGTATGTGAACGGGCAAGGGGAGGAGAGACAGTTTTACGAGGTGTTGGCCTTCTCTGTCGAACTGGTCTGAATGACGATTTGTAGAACATATCCAAAAATAGTATATTTGTCGTTTATTTGACGAAATTATGGGAAGACAGTATACTATTTATAATACCCTTACAAGGAGAAAGGAGAATTTTGAAACAATTCATCCTGGAATGGTTGGGATATATGTTTGTGGACCAACTGTTTATGGTGAACCTCACTTGGGACATGCCAGACCTGCAGTGACATACGATGTACTGGTGAGGCTGATGAAGTATCTTGGATATAAAGTCAGATATGTGAGGAATATAACAGATGTCGGTCATTTGGAACACGATGCAGATGAGGGGGCGGACAAGATAGCTCAGAAGGCAAAGCTTGAGTCTTTGGAGCCTATGGAGGTTGTGCAGACATATACGATAGCATATCACGATGCGATGCGCAGGCTCAATACATTGGCTCCAAATATAGAACCGAGAGCTTCCGGCCATATTATCGAGCAAATCGAAGTGATCAAAAAAATTCTTCAGGCCGGGTATGCTTATGAAAGCAATGGCTCCGTATACTTTGATGTTCAAGCCTATAATAGAGATCATAAATATGGTCTTCTATCGGGAAGGAATATAGATGATATGTTGGAGACTACCAGAGCTTTGGATGGAACTCAAGATAAGAGGTCTCCTTTTGATTTTGCACTTTGGAAGAAAGCCTCACCTGAACATATTATGAGATGGCCTTCTCCTTGGAGTGACGGATTCCCAGGTTGGCATCTTGAGTGTTCTGCAATGAGTGAAAAATATCTTGGAGAGACATTTGATATCCATGGTGGAGGTATGGATTTGCAGTTCCCTCATCACGAGTGTGAATTGGCTCAAAATGTGGCTTCCCGCGGATGTCAAGGGGTGAAATACTGGATGCATAACAATCTTATAACCATTAATGGCAAGAAGATGGGTAAGTCATTAGGTAATTTCATCACTCTTAACGAGCTATTCTCAGGCAGTCATGCTTTGTTGGAGCAGGCTTACACTCCTATGACTATCCGTTTCTTTATCCTCCAGGCTCATTATCGCAGCACCATTGACTTCAGTAATGATGCGTTGAAGGCTGCGGAAAAAGGTCTTAAGAGAATCATGCAGGCGGCTAAGGATATCAAAGGATTGACTTATAAAGGTGATTCGGAGAATGAAGAGTTAAAGCAGTTGATGGAATCGGTGATGGAGGCTCTTTGTGATGATATGAACACTCCTATAGCTTTGGCTCATATGTTTGACGCAGTGAGAATTGTTAATACTGCTAAGGAGGGCAAATCGACACTTTCATTGAAGGATAAAGAAATCCTCGATGAAATGTTCGGAAGAATTGTCCCTGAAGTGATGGGACTTGAAGATGAGTCTGCCTCTTCTTCTGATCAGAATCTGGTGGGAGGCTTGGTAGAGATGGTACTTGAAGTTCGTAAAGAGGCTAAAGCTAAGAAGGATTGGGCTACCAGCGATCTTATTCGTGACAGGTTAAAAGAGATTGGTGTAAATATCAAAGATACCAAAGACGGTACTGAGTGGAGTCTGTAAAAGAGGTACTCCCCATATAGCAAAGATGAATCCCGAAGGTTAGACAAAAAACTTTCGGGGTTTTACTTTATATGAACTCCGTCATATTGTTTTTATCGGACACCAATAGTTGGGAATAGACAACTATCTCTACATGTGATGATATTCTGTTTCGGGATAATTATTGTGTATTGCCACATGGAGAATCCAAGTTGAGTATTTGTCAAATAAAGAATCCTACCCTTCAGACTCTATTTAAGACCTAAAGGGTAGGATTTTGTATCTATTCAAAGAATTATTATTCTTCGTCGTAGTTGAATCTGACTGTTTTGATGATGTCGGGATGCAAACTGTTAGCAACCGGACAGGTTCTTGCTGCAGACTCGATAAGGCGTTTCTCCTTATCGGTGTATTTTACACCTTTAGGAAAGTTGAAATCAATTTTTATCTCTGCAACTCTACGAGGGTTGGCGGCCATAATTTTTTCAATTTCAAGGGTTGTACCGTCAATGTTAAAGCCGTAAGCATTGGCTGAAATTCCCATTATAGTTAACATGCAAGATCCTAAAGATGATGCAAATATGTCGGTAGGAGAGAAGAATTCACCTTTTCCGTTATTGTCAAGGGGTGCGTCTGTAGTCAATTTATTTCCCGATTGTGTGTGTTCAATCTCGGTTCGTAGGTTGCCGAGATATACTGTTCTCATTTTTGTCATAATCGTTTCTGTTTTTTAATGTTTATTATTCAATAAGTGTGGCAATAAGTGTTGCGGATGTGCAACTTTCCACTTTTACTTTTGCGTAGTCTCCCGCTTTGTATCCAGGTGCAGAGAATACACAAACTTTATTACCGAGAGTTCTACCGAAGAGTTGGTCGGAATCTCTCTTTGAGGTTCCTTCGATCAGAACTTCGTAAATTTTACCTATGCAATCTTTGTTCCGTTCTAATGATATTGCACTTTGAAGTTCGATAATTTCATTTAGCCTTCTTGTTTTGGTCTCCAATGGTACATCATCTTCAAAGTGGCGAGCAGCCTTTGTATTAGGTCTTTGAGAGTATTGGAACATAAAAGCACTATCAAATTTGACATTTTTCATTAGTTCGATAGTTGCTTGATGATCCTCCTCTGTCTCACTACAGAATCCCGCGATAATATCGGTAGTGATGGCGGCATCAGGAATTATTTCCCTGATTTTGTCGATCCGTTCAAGGTATGTCGCGGAGTCGTATTTTCTATTCATCTTTTCCAACATCCTGTCGCTACCCGATTGGACCGGCAAATGGATGTGGGTGCAGATATTCGGATACATCGCCATAGAGTACAATACGGCATTGCTCATATCTTTTGGATGTGAAGTTGAGAATCTCACTCTTAAGTCGGGAGCAACAAGGGCTACAAGTTCGAGGAGCTGTGCAAAATTTACGCTCTTTGTAGGATTGGCAGGATCTTTCCAAAGGTATGAATCGACATTTTGTCCCAAAAGATTGACCTCCTTGTAACCGGCATTGTATAAAGATGTAGCCTCTTGAACAATAGTATAGGGATCTCTACTACGTTCACGTCCCCTTACATATGGTACAATACAATATGTACACATATTATTGCATCCACGCATAATGGAGATAAAGGAAGTTACTCCGTTTTTATCCATTCTTACCGGTTCTATATCGGCATAAGTTTCAGTCATAGATAGGGCAATCTCCATCTGTTTGTTGTGGGCATCTTCAGACAAAGCTCTGACCAATGTAGGGAGTTCCCTATATGAGTCGGGTCCCACAACCATATCGACAGCGGGATGGCTCAAAAGGTCCTGTTTAATCCGCTCTGCCATACAACCAAGGACTCCGACCAGCACCTTTCTATGTTTCTTTTCCTGCAAAAATCTATCAAGTCGTCCCCACACTCTTTGCTCGGCATTTTCCCTAATGGAGCAAGTGTTTACCAAAATCAAATCGGCATCTTCCAACCTTTCGCATAAGTCATATCCCTCTTTCTTCAGGATGGAGAGTACCACTTCGCTGTCGTAGACATTCATTTGACAGCCGTATGTTTCAATAAATAAATTTAAATTACCCATAGTAACTGCAAATATAAGTTTTTATATCTTTGCATTGTTAAATTAAAGCACGATTTTATGAGTATAAAAGAGAAAATTTTTAAAAGCATGAGGATATTGTCAATTCTGTCAGGAATGATTTTTATAATTTCTTCATGCCAGCAATATAATAAGATTGCAGTTTCAGATTTATCTGTTGACAGTTTTGAGTTTCAAAAGACTACATCTGCCAACATTGAAGTTTCTGCGCAAGTGGATAATCCGACAAAGGCGACATTGATGTTAGTGGAGGGTAATGCTTTATTGAAAAAGGAAGGTAGGGATTTTATCATACTTAGTATCCCTGATGATTATTCGGTATCTCCACAGACCAAGACAAAAATTTCTGTAAATGTCAAAGCAGATGTTTTGAATCCAATTGAAATAATAGCTTCAGGCTTAAATTTTGCATCCTGGGATTTGTCTCGCTTTACGGTTTGTGGAAAACTTGTTGTCAAGTCTGACAAAGGATTCAAAAAAGTGATTAGACTTAGAGATGAGCCTCTTGAAAATGTTTTAGAGGTGATTTCGCAGATATTTTAGTTAAGTGTTTGGTAATATGAAATTTAATAAAATTATTCCGCTTGTTGCAGTGTTGTTTTTTGGAGCGGTATCGTCATTTGCTCAGGAAGAAACGGATACATTGGTTATAGAGAAAAGGGAGAAGAGTTATTTGCAATTAATAGATACTTTGGGGGAATCTTTTTCTATGCCTGATTCTTTGAAGGCTGCTTTGCAAATGCAGGTGGAGAAGAACAAGGGACGCAAGAGTTCTGTATATAGGATTCGTATCTTCTTTGACAATAGTCAGAATGCAAGAAATGTATCAACAGAGGTAGTTGATACATTTAAAGTCTATTATCCTGATATTCCAGTATATAGGAGTTATTCTAATCCATATTTCAAGGTAACTGTCGGAGACTTCAGAACCAAATCTGATGCAATGAGATTCCTGGAAGCTATAAGGCCAAAATATCCGACGGTATTTTTGGTTAAAGAGCCCTTTTCCACCATTTAGGTAGGAATCTTTTGGTTAGAGAACGTAATGTCTCTTGCATCGGACGAAGATGTCTTTCAACTTTTTCGGGATAAATGTCTTTGATATTTACCAGGATTCCTGTCTCTTCAACATTCCCGAAACTTTCATTCAGGGCGGTTCCGAAGACTCTCATTGATGGTGAAAGGTTCATATATGAATTAATGAGAGGAGGTATATTTTCTCCATTGAGCTTTATCTCCTTTTGGAGTACTCTATATGCTTCATTGTACTCCAAATCGTTGAATAGTTCCTGGTAGTATTTGTTTTCAGGGTCGTAATCGAGAGGCTCAATTGGTTCAACTATTTTGTCGGGATCGTTGAAATATTTATGCAAGAAGTTAAGTAGGGTATTTCTCGCTTTGAGGTTATATGATGAGTACATAGTAACCTTTCCGAAGAAATATTTGTAATTGTCATATTTTATCATCAGGGCTCCGAGTCCGTCCCAAAGGTTGTCCAATGAATAGAGACTTTTTCTGCGGAGATTCATACTTTGGTAGTTGGGTTGTATGAAAGACCTTCCAAGTTCGATTGTGAAAGGCAAGTAATCTCTTACAAATTCTTCAGAGTATGAGAATAACTCTCTTGTAGCCATCTTTTCAGTGGGAAGTCCTCCGCACAGGATATATCTGTAGCCACCAATGATTTCCTTGTTTTCTGGGTCCCAAACAATCAATTGTTTGTATGGATATTTGGGATCTGTGTCATACTCATCAATATCACACTCTTTCCCGGTTCCTCCTCCATTTGCTCTGAAAGATAATTCTCTAAGACGTCCTATCTCTCTCATAATGTTGGGAGAGTCGGCAAATGTTACCTCATATAATTCGTTACCTCCTTTACGGGTCGTCCGAATATATTTGGAAGGAGTTAGTTCTTTTTTGATCAGTTTCCTGTCTATTGGTTGAATGATTGGATTCATATAATTTTATTTAGGTAGGTTATAGCATTTTTCTCGTATGATTTTACACCATTCTTTGGGGCTTGTCCCATTTGTCAATTGGCTATGTGATATCGGCTCACCAATATAGAGATCGAAATGGTTTCCTTTGTTCTTGAACATCTCATCGGGGAGGAATATTGTTTCAACATTAAATTTTATTCCAAGGCGTTTTCTGATGTTGGCCAACCTGTAGAAAAAATTAGAGTTTTTCCCTGAAAAGTACATCGGGACAATATCTCTATTGGTTTCTATAGCTTTTGAGACAAATGTTTTCTTCCATTCAAGGTCTTTAATCTCTTTGCCAATAAGGCGTGAGCATAGTCCTGCAGGGAAATATAGTATCTGATTCTCTGAAGTAAATGCTTCGTTGAAGACATTTGAGCTGTTATGTTTCATTTTCCCGTACTTATTGACCGGGACAAAGACGGGTGTGAGCGGCTCAATGTGCATAAGAAGATCATTTACCACAAATTTTACCTTGTTGTCAAATATTTTTCCAAGATAAGAAATAAGGACAACCCCATCCATCCCACCCAATGGGTGGTTTGAAACAAAAACATATCTTTTGTCCGGGTCTAATTTGGTGTTAAGATGGACATTGAAGTGTATGTCAAATTCTTTAACCATTGCATGAGCAAATTCGACTCCGGATATGGATGTATGACGTTTAAGGATGTCATTTAGTTCATCCTGATGTATGATTCTCTTGATGTAGTTTATGATAAATCGCGGAACTCTTTTTGCCAATTTCTCACTTTTACTACTAATAATTTTATCTACATCTATTTGAAGTGGCTCCCTATGATTCCCCATGTTCTATTTTTATGACAAATATACGCAACAAGCGAGTGAAAAGCAAAGCGCCAGCTTTGATTTTTGCAACGAGCGCATAGGAGCGCAGCGACCAAGCCCCCTTAAAAGGGGGTTTGGGGGTTGTAGAAAAGAAGGAAGCGGCAAATCAAAGCCGCGACCCTTCGAAAATGGAATACCACCACCCTAAGTTCTAACCACCACCCCCAAGTTAAAACCACCACTCTCCCGTCAACCAGTTCCCCAAAAGGAACATCAACCGCCATAGATACCCAACGAGCGCAGTAGTATTTCTACCCTATAATGGTAAAAATAAGAGGGAATAAAGTGAATAGCAAATCCTGGGGAATATAAATATTCAAAACAAGTTTTCGTAATTAGGTTTCCATAAGTCTCTGAATACCAGTATTGCCATCAATATTTCCTTTAGTTAGTTAGATTTTACGGAGATAATATCTATCTTTGTGATAGAACTGTGGTTTCATATTTGTAAAGGATAAGTTATGATTAAGCAAGGACTGCAACAAAAACAGCAACAAGGGCTCTCGCCTCTGCAGATTCAAACTATAAAATTGTTGGAACTTCCTACAATGGAACTTGAGCAGAGGATTAAAAAGGAAATTGAGGAGAATCCTGTTTTGGACGAGGTGATTTCATCTGAAGAGACAGAGGAAGGTACTCCCAAGAATGTCTCTTTGAGTGAGTATTCGGCTGATGATCCTACGCCATCATATAAACTTTATGTCAACAATCAAGGTAAAGACCTTAAGCCTCAGTATAATACATTCTCGGTAAAGGAGAGTTTCCATCAGAATCTATTAATGCAGCTTGGATATAGTGATTTGAGAGGGAAGGATAGGCAGATAGCGCAGTTTGTTATTGGTAGTCTGGATGATGATGGATATTTGAGGCGTGACATAGAGTCCCTCACTGATGATATTGCTTTCCGTCTGAATATAGACACTACACCAGAAAAAGTCGAAGAGATTCTTACTAAGATTCAGGAATTTGAACCGGTAGGAGTAGGAGCAAGAAATCTTCAGGAGTGTCTTTTGTTGCAGTTGCGGGCACTTAAGCAAACCCCTTCAAGGGTTATAGCTGAGACTATATTGGAAGATTATTTTGAGGAATTTACCAGAAAGCACTATGACAAAATAATCTCCAGAATGTCTATAACAAGGGAACAACTTAAGGAGGCAATGGAAGAGATAATTCATTTGAATCCCCGTCCCGGCGGACAGATTGATGATTCATACGTTGAACAAGCCCAGCAGGTTATTCCCGATTTCATATTAGAGAATAAAGATGGA
The DNA here is from genome assembly GCA_017501525.1 of Bacteroidales bacterium. Taxonomy (GTDB): domain Bacteria; phylum Bacteroidota; class Bacteroidia; order Bacteroidales; family UBA932; genus Coprenecus. The sequence goes on from JAFVWT010000010.1 coordinate 93,998, forward strand.
GAACTTATTCTCAGTATGCCTAAATTCTCAGTTCCGGAGTTGCGTGTAAACAAGAGATATGCTGATATATTGCTTAATTCGGCAAATTCGGCAGGAAAGAGTGGCAAAGAGGCAGTCTCTTTTGTAAAGCAGAAACTTGACTCGGCAAAGTGGTTTGTTGAGGCTATAAAACAACGTCAGAACACATTGTATAACACGATGAATGCTATTCTCAACTTCCAGAAAGATTTCTTTCAGGAGGGTGATGAAACAAAGCTCAAGCCTATGGTTCTTAAGAATATAGCTGAGAAGACAGGCCTTGACATATCGACTATCTCTCGTGTTGTCAACTGCAAATATATCCAGACCCATTTTGGCATCTACTCTCTCAAGTATTTCTTTTCGGAGGGACTTATGAATAATAGTGGGGAAGAGGTCTCTACCCGGGAGATTAAGAAAGTCCTTATGGAGAGTGTGGAAAATGAAGACAAACGCAAACCTCTTACAGATGAGGAACTTGTAAATGTTCTTGCTGATAAGGGGTATAAGGTTGCCCGTAGGACCGTGGCAAAATACAGGGAACAACTCAATATTCCTATTGCCCGTTTGCGTAAGGAGATATAGGAAACTATTAAAGTTTACTACCAAACGCGAGGTCTCCGGCATCACCAAGTCCGGGAACGATATACGACTTGTTTGTCAATTCTTCATCTACTGCCCCTGTCCAAAGTGTTATATTCTTATGTGGCAAATTCTTTGACAGGTATTCTACTCCATAGAAACTTGCAATTGGACATACGAGATGTACAGCCGAAGGAGTACCTGATTCCAGCAGTTTGTTATATGCGAGGACAAGCGAAGCCCCTGTTGCAAGCATTGTATCTGCAATGATGAGTACTTTCCCCTCTATTGATGGAGAGGTCATATATTCCATCTTAATTTCAAACTTGTTGTCTTTGCCATATTTTCTATATGCAGCTACGAAGGCATTTTGTGCTCTGTCAAAATAGTTAAGTATGCCGTTATGCAGAGGCAGACCTGCCCTTAGGACAGTCGAAACGACTAAATTGTCGGATGTTAGTTGGCAATTGGCTATTCCCAATGGTGTAACGACCTCTTTTTCCTGGTAGTTCAGGGTTTTGCTTATTTCGTATGCAAAAATTTCTCCTATCCTTTCAAGGTTTCTTCTGAATCTCATGGGATCTTTCTGGATGGATTTGTCCCTGATTTCTGCTATAAACTGATTGAGAACCGAATTCTCTTGGCCAAGATTAATAATTTTCATATTGGGTCGTTATTTTTATCTGCTCTTTCCGTTTGTGGGATATTCTATAAATTCTACAAGCAAAAGTCTTTTATAGAACATCACAAAGACAAGACAAATATAAGACTTTATCTGATATTTTCGTCTGAGAAACTATAATAATTGTTTCCTGCAATGATAATATGATCCATTAGTGTAATCTCGAAAAGTGAGGCGGCCTCCTTTAACAATGCTGTATGTTTTTTGTCTTGAACTCCAGGATAGGGGTTTCCGGAGGGGTGGTTATGTACGAGGATAATTGCGCTGGCAAGTTTCTCGACAGCTTTTTTAATGATGAGTCTGGAATCCATTATTGTGCTGTGTACTCCCCCTGAACTCAGTCTCTCTTTTGAAATTATTTTGTTTGCTCTATTGAGGTATATCACCCAACATTCTTCGTGTGTCAGGTTTTTGAGCTTTGGTATGAATATATCTGCAACAGATTTGGAACATGTAATAGTTTCCCTCTTAAGAGGTTTTTCATATTGAATTCTCAATGCCAATTCGTTTAGTGCGAGCAATCTTGTCGCTTTTGCTGCTCCTATGCCATCTATGCTGCACAACATCTCAAATGAGTATTCGGATAGCTTGTTTAATGAGTTGTCACAGCTTGAAAGAATTTTTCGGGATAACTCTACGGCGCTCAATTCTCTTGTTCCTGAGTTTATTAGAATGGCCAATAGTTCTGCGTCACTTAGTGATGCGGCACCTGAATCTATCATTTTTTCCCTCGGTCTGTCGTCACTTTTCCAATCTTTGATTTTCATGTCCGATCATAATAAAAAAAACTTCTACAAAGATGTAGAAGTTTTTTTCTATTTCTGTACTGAAACGTAAAATTATAGGCTATTTACGTAAACTGTAATTCCACTTTTAAGATTTGCTGCTTTGTTTTTGTGGATAACATTAATCTTCGCTAGTTTATCAATCATTGAACAAACTTTAGGAAGACTTGAAAGTGCAGCTTCTTTGTCTGTTGTATTTCGAATCGCTCTTATAGCGTTTCTTGTGGTCTTTGCATAATAACGATTATGCAACCTGCGTGTCTCGTTTTGACGATTACGCTTTTCTGCTGATGCGTGATTTGCCATTTTACTCTTTTTTTATATGGTACTGGGTAGGGGAATCGAACCCCTATTGCAAGAATGAAAATCTTGAGTCCTAACCGTTAGACGAACCCAGCATATTATTTCTTATCTCTCAGCCTCATTTCTTTCTTTCGGGACTGCAAAGGTAGACATAATATTTTAAAATCCAAATTTATTTTGAATTTTTTTTCAATTATTTCCATTCAAATGAAAAAATAATTGATTCAACTTGTCTCAAATACTTCCTTTTGTCGTACTTGGGGGCATATACGAATCCATTAAGAATGATGAGATTCTTTCTTTCCTGGTCGGGGAAAATATGGCAAACAAGAGGACCGCCCATAAAATCGTTCTCCACTTCCCATAGTCCTCGTACTTCTACCATATTCATTCCGTTGTATGTGATATTGTTGAATCCGGGCTCAATGAGTTTATTGAAAATCATATAACTGTTTTCTCTCATACCGGGAACATTTGCTTGCCATAGGTCATTGAGTTTGTTTTTTAGGTATGGAACTGTCAGTTGTTCGGGATCTGTATATGGAATCTTGAATATTAGAATTCCTTGGTTAACGTATGTTGTCTCTTGTGATATCCACATGAACTCAGGGGTATTCTTCTTGATGGTAAATCCTCTCGGGAAGTATGATGACCCTCCGATATTTTCTGTAACGGCTTCTCTGACCTTGGGATCTTCGTATGTTTTGGAGTTTGCTATGATTCTGTTTCTTTCAGCCTGCTCTATTGAATTGAAGATTAGTTCACTATTGTTATGTATGGTGGCAGATGCCTCTTGGGCATTTTTTGCATTGACGGTAATTACCACTTGGGGCTTTGCCCATGCGTTTTCTCCTATTTTGATATTTGCTGAGTCTATTCCTGATGAGATATTTACAATGAGAATGTTTCTATGGACCAAAAATGCTCCGCTGAACTCGCTGTGGGGAGTGTTGTAGAGGTTAAATGCGGGTTCTCTTTGTGGTAAGTAGGGGTATTCGCATGAAAGGATGTCGCGGATAGTTGCTCCTACCTCTCCTTCCCATTGGCTTTTATTTATAACCACAAGGACATCTCCTGCATTTCCACTGATGCTAGGAAGGTATTTAGTAGCATCTACATTGTTTTTGCACGATGAAATAGCCAAAATGGCGATGGCGCTCAGAATAAATGTTCTAAAAATTCTCATATACCTATATATATTATTATTATCTTACTAATCTGATGATGTCGTTTCCGAATGCGAAAATCATAAGGAGCAGCAGGAATATCATTCCGATGGTTTGTGCTATTTCCATGAATTTTATAGATGGTTTTCGCCCGGTAATCATTTCGTACAAGGTGAAAAGGATATGTCCTCCATCCAATGCCGGAATCGGGAGCAAATTCATTACTGCCAGCATTACTGAGAGTAAAGCGGTAATATTCCAGAATATTTCCCAATTCCACTCTTGTGGGAAGATACTGCCTATTGCAATGAAGCTTCCTACAGACTTATATGCTTCTGTTTTAGGTGAGAAGATTAGTCCTAATTCTTTTATATAGTTGTTTAGTGTTGTTATGGTTTTTGAAAAGCCGGCTGGTATTGCGGACAATAATGAATATTCTTTTGTCGTAATATTGATTTGGGAGAGATCTGCCTGGAGGAAAATTTCCATCCGACCATCTTTATTTACATTTATAGGGATTGTAAGTTGGTCGCCATCTCTGCTGACAGTCATGAGTGTGGTGCTGTCGGCAAATGAAAGGAGGGCTTGTTGGAGCTCGTTATAGAACATTGCATCATTTTGTCCTACTTTTAGGATTTTGTCTCCGGTTTCAAGACCTGATGCGGCATTTATGGATGAGTCAGGGTATCCTCCGATGGCAATTGGAGTGCGAAGCATAAACATTCCGGGAGTGTTGAGCATTGCAGGAAGATATGCTTGGTCGATTTCTATTTCAACTGTGTCGTTGCCCCTTAGGACTGTGACTCTTTGAATCTCATCTCTTACAAGTCCTACCTGAAGTTCTGAGAAGTTTTCGGGAACTTCTTTGGAATCAAATGCAATTATTTTGTCCCCGCTGCGAAAGCCAATCTCTTTAGAGAGGCTGTTTACCTCTATTCCAAATGTTGCATCTTCAGTCTTGATATACTCTTCTCCCCAGGTAAAAAGGAGAGCAGTGTAAAGGATAATGGCCAATGTGATATTCATAAGTACTCCACCCGCCATTACAAGCAGTCTTTGCCAAGCCGGTTTTGTTCTGAATTCCCATGGTTGCGGAGGTTGTTTGAGAGCATCCTTGTCCATGGATTCGTCTATCATTCCGGAGATTTTGCAGAAACCTCCTAAAGGAATCATTCCTATCCCAAATTCTGTGTCACTTTTTTTTGGTTTGTATTTGAAAATGGCAGGAGGAAAGAACAGATAGAACTTCTCAACTCTAATTTTAAATATTCTGGCAAAAATGTAGTGGCCGAACTCGTGTACCAAAACCAATAGCGAGAGGGCGAAAATTACTTGTATTATTCTGATTATTATGTCCATATATAATTATGTCTATTTTATGAAAGAGGAGGCAATCTCCCTTGCTTGTCTGTCTGACAGGTATATTTGTTCCAGTGTAGGATTTTCTATGTAGTGAGATTTTACTATGGTCTTTTCCACAATCTCCTCAATAGATGTGTATTTTATCTCTCTGTTCAGAAATGCTTCTACTGCAATTTCATTTGCGGCATTTAATATACAAGGAGAATTTCCTCCTTTGGATATTGCTCTGATGGCCATTGTCAGGCATGGGAATTTTGACGGGTCGGGGCTCTCAAAAGTGAGGGAGCCAAGTTGGCTAAAGTCCACGCGGGGTATATCCAGATAAACTCTTTGGGGATATGTGAGTGCATACTGTATCGGCAGACGCATATCCGGCATATTCATTTGCGCAATAATGGAACCATCTGAAAATGATACCATACTGTGGATGATTGATTGTGGATGGATTACTATTTTGATTTTATCGGGGTCTATATTGAAAAGCCATCTTGCTTCAATGAGCTCAAACCCCTTGTTCATCAATGTAGATGAATCCACCGTTATTTTCTTGCCCATCTTCCATCTTGGGTGATTGATGGCTTGCTCGACTGTTACATTTTCAAGTTGCTCTTTTGGTGTATTTAGAAATGGACCTCCTGAGGCTGTAAGAAAAATATTTTCGATGGGTGAGGATTCTCCCTGTAGGGCCTGGAAGATAGCGGAGTGTTCAGAGTCCACAGGAAGAATTGTGGCACCATATCTTGATGCACTTTCCATTATGAATTTTCCTGCGGCAACTACAGGCTCTTTATTTGCAATAGCGACAGTTAGACCTTTTTCAATTGCAGCTAATGTAGGTCTTAATCCGCTGAATCCCACCATTGCAGTTAGGACAAAATCCAATTGATCGGTGGCACTGATAAACTCGGAGATGTGTTCGTTCCCGGAAATCACGTTTGTTCCGTATGGAGACAAGGCGTGTTTGACTTCATTGTAAAGTAACTCATTTCCAATGACTACATTTTTTGCAGAAAATTCAATAGCTTGTCGTATAAGCAATTCGGAATTGTTGTTTGCACACAATAGGAAGACCTCAAACAATTCTTTGTTGGCGCGGATAACATCCAGCGCCTGAACTCCAATAGTACCTGTTGAGCCTAATATGGCAATCCTCTTTTTGCCCATTCTTATCGATTTAAAAATTTATGTACAAGTTTGGATCGACAGGTTCTCCTTTGTGCCATAGTTCAAAGTGAAGATGGGGACCGGTGCTAAGGCTGCCCGCATTTCCTGCTAAGGATATAGTTGTCCCGGCACTTACTTTGTCTCCAACTTTTTTAAGCAGTTTTGTATTGTGTTTGTAAACAGATACCAAATCGTTGGCATGTTGGATTTGAATATTATAGCCTGTCTCATCGGTTCGGTAGGCAGCAATAATTGTACCATCAAGGACTGAACATACTGCGCTGCCGTCTTTGATTGCAATATCTACATAGGGGTGACCTGCTCCGGGGTCAAACCCCTGTGTTATAACTCCTTTTGTGGGGGTAAAGAACAACATGCCTTCTATCTGCTCGATTGTTCTATTGTTAGACAGGTTGTATCTTTCTATCGAATCAACTTTGTGCCGCAATAATGAATCAGCATAGTTTCCTCCAGAGAGGAGTTTCTCTGCCTGTTCCACTTTGCCAATATTCAGAAGACTGTCAATAGGAAGAGGGGTCTGGCCTTTTATTATCCTTTGGATATTGGTCAGTTGTATGGTCATTACCCGAATCTTGGTCTCTAATGAATCGACTTTTGTGGCATTGTCCACAGCTGCTCTTTGAGTCTGGTATGATGGGTATCCGGGGAGAATCTGTTTAAGTGGTGTATATGCTATAATGCTGAATATCATGGCACATAACAAGGTTATGAAGAGAGTTGCCAACACTATGACCCTAATTCCTGTGGCCTTTACTCTGAAAAGGTTTTCATGGGTCGTATCGTTGACAATTACGAAACGGTATCTTTTGGAGAGTCTTTTTTTTAGATTCTTAAATTTCTTTGACATAAACTTATTGACTAAATTTGCAGAATGAATCGAATAATCGGGATAGACTATGGATTGAAAAGGACGGGGATAGCAATCTCCGATCCTTTGGGAATTTTTGCCTCCCCCGTCGAAACTGTTCCATCTGCAAAGATAATTGATTATCTCAAAAATTATACTTCAAAAGAGCAGATAGAGTTATTTGTTGTCGGGTATCCGATAAATATGAACAATACCCCTTCAGAGGCGGCACGATATGTGGAGGCATTTCTCAAGCAGTTGAAAAAACATTTGCCTCATATACCGGTGGAACTTGAAGATGAACGTTTTACCTCAGTGTTGGCACATCGTTCAATGATTGATGGAGGCATGAAGAAGAGTGCTCGCCGGGACAAGGCTGCAGTAGATAAAATAAGTGCAAGTATAATTCTTCAGAGTTATCTTGACCGTAGAAGTGGAAATATAATTTGACAATAATATGATTTTACCAATTTATGTATATGGCTCAGATGTCCTTAGGGATAAGGCAGAGCCAATGGATATTGAAACAGTAAATAGAGAAGAACTGCAAAAATTGGTTGCAGATATGTTTGAAACAATGTATAATGCTGAGGGTGTCGGACTTGCTGCACCTCAGATCGGAAAAAGTATCAGATTGCTTATCGTAGATGGAAATGAGGCGGCTGAGACTTATCCTTATCTTAAAGGATTCAAAAGGGTGATGATTAACCCTGAAGTGATAGAGGCGAGTGAGGCTACTATGGTATATGGTGAGGGATGTCTTAGTGTTCCTAACATCCATTGCGATGTTACTCGTCCAAAATCTATGACAGTGAGATATTATGACGAAAACCTCGAATTAAAGGAGGAATTTCTGGATGAATTTGCTTGTCGTATGGTGCAGCACGAAATGGATCATCTTGAGGGAAATCTTTTTGTGGATCATGCGGCCCCTATCAGGAAGAAAATGATAATGAGCAAATTGCATAATATTTCCAAAGGCAAAACTTCTACTTTCTATAAAACCAAACTTGCAAAACGTTAAATACTTCGGATATGAAGATAAAAGCATTTCACGCATACGATATCAGAGGAAAGTATAATGTTGACTTTGATAAGGATATAGTGTATAAGGTAGGATATTTCTTACCGGAACTTTTGGGTGCCGACAGAGTCGCTGTAGGTAGAGATATGAGGGTATCATCTGAAGAGATTCATCAGTACCTACTCAAAGGTATTACAGACGCAGGTGCTGATGTTTATGATTTGGGGCTGGCTACTACTCCTTATGTATATTATGCAACTGCAGCCAAAGGATTTATGGCTTCCGTCCAAATAACAGCATCACATAACCCTAAGAGTGATAATGGATTGAAAGTGTCTCGTGAAAATGCTCTTCCTGTGGGTTATGATACCGGATTGGGAACAATTGAAAAATGGATACTTGAAGGAAAGGAGATTCTTCCCAAAGAGAGGAAAGGAAATGTTTACCCATTGGATATCAGAGAGGAATACATTTCGTTTCAAAAACAGTATTTGGGTTCTTTGGAGGGTTTGAATATTGCAATGGACCTTTCAAATGGTGCTTCTGCATTGTTTGTAAAAGAGATTTTTGGAAATGGAGTCAATTATATTTGTGACCAAATGGATGGTAATTTCCCTTGTCACGAACCCAACCCGTTAGTTGCTGAAAATAGAGAGATGCTTAGGTCATATCTGCTTGAAAATAAATGTGATATAGGTGTGATATACGACGGAGATGCTGATAGGGTGATGTTTATTGATGATAGGGGTGAGTTTATTTCTCCAGATTTGATGATTGCTCTTTTGGGACAATTCTTTGTAGGAGGAATTGGAACATCTGCTGCAGCTGAGTCAAGAAGAAAGATAATGGCTACCGAGGGTAATCAGAAAATAGATGCTCTTCAAGATATACGCAGTTCAAAAGCGATTGGAGAGTATCTCGCTCCAATGGGTGTTACCATTAATACCTGGAAGGTGGGCAGAGCGTATGCAGCTCCACGTCTTAGAGATATTGGGGGACTTTTCGGTGGAGAATTGGCAGGTCACTACTATTTTAAAGATTTCTACTATTCCGATAGTGGAATAATGGCTTCTCTTATAATTCTTGATATCGTTGCAGAGTTCCATCGCAGGGGACGTACTGTCTCTCAATTGGTTGGAGAGATTGAAAAGTATTGCAATTCAGGAGAAATCAACTTCAAAATCGACCGTAAACAAGAGGCTATGGATGCCGTCAGGGACTATTTCCTAAGCAAGGAGGAGGCTGTCGCCCAATACGATTTTGATGGATATAGAGTAGAGTTTCCGCAGTGGTGGTTCAATATACGCCCTTCAAATACAGAACCTTACTTGAGATTTTTGTGTGAGGCGTCAACTTCTGAACTTCTTGAACAGAAAGTTTCCATAGTTCGGGAGATTGTTGAGGGATTGATGTAGGGATAATGGCTCTCTCTCTTAGAGGAGATTGTATGATGAACGGAGAGTAGTTTGCGTCTATAATAACCCTTCTGAGATCTCAAGGGTTATTTCTTTTGATTCAATATCTATATCGATCAGCAACTCGTCGTGATAGGGAATATATGAGTCAATGTTTTCGATTTCGAAGCATATATTTCCCGAGAAGTCGTGGATGTATGTGATGATACCCACCAAGTTGTCATTCTGGTCAAATAATTTGAAGCCTGCAAGGTCCTCAATGGTGAGATTTTCTTCAGAAAGTTCACTCTCTTGTGAGAGTTCGCTATAATCTTTGGGATCAATGTAGATTTTTTGTCCGACGATTTCTTCTGCTCGGGACATTGTGTTTATGTCGGTCAGTCGGACAAGGGCTTTGCGAGTTCCCTTAGTTTCAAATGATTCAACAAAAAAAGGGACCGGTAATCCGTCAAAAAACAGAAATACCGGTCTTTTTTCGTCAAAGTAATCATAAGCCTCTGCAGAAAAGTTTATAATGACTTCTCCTTGAGTGCCATAAGATTTTTGCACCTGTGCAATTTGAAGCAATTTGTCTGGTGCAGGGAACATAAATTATTCCTCTGTTTTTACTTCACCTTCAGTAGCTTCTTGAGCTGCTGCCTCTGCTGCTGCAGCTGCTGCGGCTTCTTGTGCTGCTAGAGCTTCTTCAGCTTTTCTTTTGCTGATAGCCTCTGCTCTTTCCTGATTTACTTTTGCTTCTGCGCTAAGAAGTTCTTTTGCAACAGCTTTCTTAGCTTCTTTGATGTTCAATTTCTTAGCAGCAAGTTTGTTTTCTTTTTCTGCTTTCCAAGCATTGAATCTTTGTTCAGCAACTTCTGCTGTAATAGCACCTTTCTTAACACCACCTTCCAAGTGTTTCTTTAGAAGTACACCTTCGTATGAAAGGATTCTGCGGCAAGTATCGGTGGGTTGAGCACCGCAATTAAGCCAATAAAGAGCTCTGTCACCTTTAAGGGTGATAGTTGCAGGGTTGGTGTTAGGGTTGTATGAGCCGATTTGCTCAATGAAACGTCCGTCACGAGGAGCGCGAACATCTGCCACTACAATGTGAAAGAATGCGTGATTCTTTTTACCGTGGCGTGCTAAACGAATTTTAACTGCCATTTTAAGGTCTTTCTTTTAAAATTAATAAACTAAACCTCCTTATCTTCACGAGAAAAGGCGCGCAAAGATACTCTCTTTTTTTTATTTGGCAAACACTTATTTCAAAAATCTTAGAGCCTTTGTTATGATGCGTGGCAGGGGCTTTATATCATCACGGTTTTCGAGATGAAGATAGATTCCCAACTTTTTGAGAATAGGTATTTTAAATGTCTCTACAAATTCTATCAGAGTGCCATCGGGGTCTTCTATGTATGTAAAATGTCCGTTGGCTTCTCCCATTTTGAAATCTCTGCCGCCGTCACATACAAAATCGTGTCCCATCGCCAAAGAGGCTTCTCTGATCTTATCCATATTTCGTACATCAAAACATAGGTGGATAAATCCAGGATCCCCCCAAAGTCTCCCTTCGTATAGCTTTTTAGGAGAAGGAACACCTTCTTCACCAATCCTTTGAATAAGTTCTATATGGGATGTTCCCATCACCTCAGATAAGGGTCCTTCCAGAGGAGTACTCCTGCTGAGCATTACCCTGCGTAGGCGATACTCACCACCTGGAACACCTTTAAGGTCGTTGAAAATATCGGTTTTGTCGTATTCTACAGTGTCATACCCCATTATTGAACCGTAGAAAGTGATAGATTTGTCAATATCGCTTACCCCGAGGATTACCCCATTGACACCGCCTGTATCTTTTTTCTCCTTCAGAAATTCATAATTGTCTGATTCCACTTCGAAAAGGTTACCCCAGGGGTCTTTTACAAAAAAGTGTTCTTTTCCGGATGGGGCTGCAGATGGTTCTGTAAGGAGATTGTAGCCGTTGCTCTTCATCCTGTTGTATGCCCCTTTAACATCGGGGGATTTCACCTTGCAGGCAAATATACCGTAGTCTCCAAATTCAGGAGTGAATGTTATGTGGTTTAGCTCTCTTCCACGAGGTTCCCACACCTCAAATCCTCCACCTCCGCGGAGATTGTATACCAGAATAGCAAATCTTCTTTGAGGTTTTCCTGCTGTATAGGGGAGCATCTTTTCTGCGACCCCTTCATCTCCAAATATCTTTGTGTCAAATCCAAAGGCCTCCTTGTACCAGGCCCAGCATTTTTCAACATTCTCCACTCCGATACCCACTTGTTGGATACCACAGATTACTTTTCTATTTACTTTTTTTGTCATGATTCTTAAATTTCTTCTTAGTTGAACCTCTGGGTTTATGGAAGTTTCCGTTAATGTGCAGAGACTTTTCTCGCTAAAATCCAAAACAGCCAGGGAGTATATTTGTAAAAGTATGCCATCAGTAGCTCTTTACCGCCGATAAGTTTCTGATGTTTCTCTTTTGCAATAGCTTTGATAGCCACTTTTGCACATTTTGTAACGTCCATGCCATTGGCTTGTCCGGGATCCATCTTCCCGAATTTTTCTCCTGAGGCAAGAATTGCACTTTTGGAGATTTCAGTTCTGATTCTTCCTGGGATCAGGAATGTTACTTTTATGTGTGGATATTCCAGAGCCAAAGATTCATAGAAACCTAGAAGTGCATGTTTGGATGCGCAGTAGGCAGAACGGAGAGGGAATCCGAATAGTCCGGAGATAGAAGTCGTTACAGCTATGTGCACATCTTTGGATGCAAGAAGCATATCTTTAAGGCTCTTTATGAGGTAGACCCCTCCGAAATAGTTTATTTCCATCAATTTCCTGTCAATGGTAATATCTGTTTCAAGGGTCATCGCTCTTTGTGAGATCCCTGCGTTCAGGACGAAGAAATCTATGTTGAACTTTTCCTCTCTTATATATTCAACAAGGGAATCTATTGAGGAACTATCCTCAAGGTTCAATTCTTTATACCAAGCCTTGACCCCAAGTTTCATGCAGTTTTCTCTAACTTTTTTTAGGGAGTCTTCTCCCAGGCCAGTCAATATTATGTTTGTCCCTTTTTTGGCAAACTGATATGCAATAGCCTCTCCAATACCTGTTCCACCTCCTGTTATAAGGAGTGTCTTATTCTTAAATTCTACCATATTCAGTCTTTTGTAAGAGACAAATTTAAGGAAACTTCTATAAAATCCACGTTTTGGAGCCTGAATTCTAAAACTTTTGCCTCCTTTATGTTTTTTATCTGAATCTTTTTCCCTTTCCTTCACTCAGATATCCCGGATATGTACGATCAGTAGAGGCGGAAATCTTCTCAGAGAATATTCGATAAAACCTGCAATGTATTTTACAGAGTTTTACTTCCTTTCCAACCACCCCCAAGAGCTTTATAAAGTTCAATCAAGGCAATGTATTCATCCCTGACGGCATTTGTGAGGTCGATCTCTGCATTAAGATAGCTTCGTTGGGCGTCAAGTACATCGATATAGCTGATATGTCCGTTGATATGTTGGAAAAGGGCCAAATCGACATATTTGCGGGAGGCATCCTTAAGATTCTGCATTAGTTCTACGGTTTTGTTGGCGGAAGTATATGATATAACTGCATCATTGACTTCTTTAAATGCCTGAAGTACCTTCTTCTCGTATTGGAATCTCTGGGCATCGTATGCTTTGATGGCTGCCTCATATTTTGCTTTGCGTTTGCCAAAGGAGAATACGGGTGATGTGAGTTCACCAATCATATAAGTGAGGGGAGATGCAAAGAAACCTTCAAATCCGTTGTTTTCCAACCCGCCCTCAAGGCTGATTACAAATCGGGGAAATCTGTCGGCCCATGCATAACCAACATTTTCCATAGCCCCTTTGAGTCCTTGTTCTGCCGCTCTGATGTCGGGCCTGCGTTTGAGCAAATCGGATGGAATCCCCACTTGTAGCATTTTGGTATCCAGATTATATCTGTGGATATGTGCCCTATTGATCGGACCGGGAAGTTCCCCGGCAAGTAGTGAAATCTCATTCTCCTTCATCTCTATTTCGCGCAGCAAATCGGGAATAAGAGAGGCTGTAGTTGCATACTCTACCTGTGCCTGTTGATAGGGGATTTCTGATGTCAGCCCCCCTTCAAACCTCAAACGTGCTTTGTTGAGGTCTTCTTCTCTTGTCTCAAGTGTACGTGAGATGATTTCAAGTTCACTGTCGAGAGCTATAAGTTCAAAATAGCTGATGGCAACTTGGGAAATAAGGGTAATTTGCATAGCCCTTTGCCCTTCAATACTTTCCAGATACTCCGCCAGTGCTTCTCTGTTGGCATGGCGCAATCTTCCGAAGAAGTCTATTTCCCAGGATAAATTAAGTTTTGCTGTTACTTCTATATCTGTTTTTGGAGAATCTCCACTATAATTGTAGGATTCCCTGTCAATATATGCTTCAGCTCCAATACTTGGAAATTGGTCAGCTCTGGCAACTCTGTGCAGTTTCTCCAATTCCTGAACCTTGGCACTTGCACTAAGAAGATCTTTATTGTTCTCCAAAGTCTTGTCAATGAGATTGCGCAGTATTGTATCGGCGATAATCTCAGTCCAATGCAGGTCGGCAAGACATAGGGAATCTTTTGAGAGTTCTGCCACCACTTTGTCAGGAAGGGTGATTTGAGGTTCAATACATTTCTTTGAAGCAGAACAACTTCCTGCCATTACAACAGCAATAAGCAATATTATGATTCTCATTGTGCAGTCCTCCTGTTTTTTAAGAATGCTCTTGTTTTATGAATCCAGACAAAGAAGAAAGGAACCAGCAGAATTCCGATTGAAATAGCGACCATCATTCCGAAGAATACCCCTACGCCAATACTTTGTCTGCTTGCTGCTCCCGGTCCACTCGCTAATACCAAGGGAAGCATTCCGAGTATGAATGTCAATGATGTCATTACAATCGGTCTGAAACGCATAACTCCTGCATTTACGGCAGCCTCTATAACATCAACCCCTTTGTGAACTTCGTTCTGGGCAAATTCTACAATAAGAATTGCGTTCTTGGCTGCCAGTCCGATGAGCATGACAAGCCCTATCTGAAAATATACATTGTTTTCAAGTCCGAAAAGTGTAATACCTAAAAATGCTCCAAGGCAGGCAACCGGTAGAGACAGAAGTACAGCTACGGGGATAGACCAACTTTCATATTGTGCTGCAAGGAATAGGAATACAAAAAGGAATGCAAGCATGATAACTAAGCCGGTCTGCCCACTCTGTTGTTTCTCTTGATATGAAAGACCGCTCCATTCAATGCCGATCTCTTTGGGAAGTTTCTCTCTTGCAATTTCCTCAAGGACTCTCATGGCTTGTCCCGAACTATATCCGGGGGCAGCCTCTCCGGTTATTGTAGAAGAGTAGTACATATTGAACCTTTTCAAACTTCCAGGCCCTGTCGTATATGTGGTAGTACCCAATGATGTGATAGGAATCATTTTACCTCCGTTTCCTCTGACAAAATAGAGATTCATATTGTCGCGGTATGCTCTATATGGTGCGTCGGCTTGCAGATATACTCTGTAAACCCTATTGAACAGGTTGAAATCGTTGACATACACACTACCTGTAAAGGTTTTCATTGTGGTAAAGATGTCCGCCACAGATACTCCCATAAGTTTTGCCATATCTCTATCGACATTTATATATAATTGTGGAATCTCATTTTGCATAGAGGATGAGACTCTGGCAAGTTCATTTCTGCGGGAGGCGTAGTATAGTAATGTGTCAGTTGCTGATTTGAGGTCGTTGTAAGTTATATTACCCTTTGCTTCAATAGCCATTTCAAAACCACCGGAGGTTCCAAGACCGGGAATAACAGGTGGAGAACTCAAATATACTTTTGATTCAGGATATTCAGAAAGGGATTCTCTGACCTGCTCCATAAATAACGAGAGATCTTTTTCATTCCTATCCTCCCATGCTTTCATTATGACAGTAAGCTGACTGTTTGACTGGCTGGTTCCGAATCTGGGAGAACTTCCTGTGACATTGAGTACATGTTCCACATCCTCCTGACTCATCAGGTATGCCATGGCTCTATCTGTAACTTCTCTGGTACGCTCAAGTGATGCTCCTTCGGGGAGTTCCAGCTCAACTGTAAAATATCCTTGGTCTTCAGCAGGGATAAAACTCTGGGGCACAATTTTCATAAGGATAAAGATCAAGAGAATGGAGATGGCGTAACCAATATACACTCTCTTTGAATTGGCAATTGATTTACGGATCATATTGCTGTAGAAAATGTTCCCTTTGTCAAGCCAGTTGTTAATGGTTCGGAATACGATATTTTGTGGTTTCTGCTCTGAGGATGATCCCTTCAGGAATTTTGAACACATTACAGGACTTAGGGTCAATGCTACGATGGTAGATATAATCACAGATACGGCAATGGTGATAGTAAATTGGCGGTACAGCAGTCCGGATATGCCGGAAAGGAAACTTACCGGGACAAATACGGCGCATAATACTAAAGAGGTGGCAATCAATGCTCCGGCCAATCCATTCATAGCTTTTTTAGTAGCCTGATATGGAGATAACCCTTCGGTCTTTATCAGCATGTCGACATTTTCCACCACCACAATGGCATCGTCTACCACAGTTCCGATGGCGATTACGAGTCCAAGTAGAGTAAGGGTATTTAGTGTAAAACCAAATATAAGCATTACTCCAAATGTTCCAATCAGTGATATCGGTACGGCTATAGCGGGAATCAGTGTCGCTCTCCAGCTTTGCAAGGAGAGGAATACCACCAATATGACGAGTATCAGTGCCTCAAATAGAGTCTTGTACACTTCCTTTATCGATTGGGAGATATATTCAGTCATATCAAAAGGTATATCATAGGAAATACCTTGAGGGAAATTACGGCTTATCTCATCCATGGCCCTTTTGACATTTTTTGATACCTCCATAGCATTCATTCCAGGAAGCATCTTTATCTCAAGTACGGCAGCATTTTCACCATTGATACCACTCTCAGTGGTGTATGATTGTGCCTCAAGTGCAATTTCAGCAACATCTCTGAGGCGAAGTATAGAACCATCGCTGTTCGCTTTAATTACTATGTCTTCAAATTCGCTGATAGATGAAAGTCTTCCTCTTGCTACAATCGGTATTGTGACATCTATTCCATCCATGGGCTGTTGCCCCATTACACCTGCTGCCGATTCCCGATTCTGCTCTTTGATGGCATTGGTGATATCCTGAACTGTAAGACCCATTGCAGCGAGTATTTCGGGACGCACTTTTATTTGCATAGCATAGTACCTGCTACCGATATTGGATACTTGTCCAACGCCATTTACCCTTCTGAGCATATCCAGAACATTGAGTGTGGCATAGTTGCTGAGGTATATTTCGTCAAACTTTGGATCGCTTGATTTGAGAGTGATAGTCATTAGTTTGCTGGAGGCTTGCTTGTCGACAGAAATTCCATTCTGGACAACCTCGGCGGGAAGTCTTGATTCTGCCTCCTTTACCCGATTCTGGATCTCTACTGCAGCGAGGTCGGCATTTGTTGAAATGTCAAATGTTATGGTAGCAGAAAAACTTCCGTTATTTGCACTTCGAGACTCCATATATAACATACCGGGGGTGCCATTGAGTACTTGTTCAATGGGGGTGGCAACTGCTTGAGATACTGTCTCGGCCCCTGCACCCGGGTATGATGCTGAAACTTTAACAACCGGAGGAACTATATTTGGATATTGGTCCACCGGTAAAAGAACAAGTCCGATAGCTCCGATAAGTACAATTATTATCGATATTACTGTCGAGAAAATAGGCCTGTCTATAAAAAAATCACTCTTCATCTTTTACTTGTGTCGAATTTACAACTTCTACCTGCATTCCATGACTGAGTTTGTGGAATCCTTCTACGATAATCATTTCATCCTCTCCAAGCCCCCTTTCAACAACCACATTATTGAGGATTTCAGGACCTAATTCAATAAATCTTTTTTCTACGATATTGTCTTTCCTCACAACAAAGACAAAGGCCCCTCCTTTTTCTATGACAAGTGCTTTGGTAGGGACAACAATAGCATTCTCCCTGACATCAAGCAACAATCTGACTTTAGTAAGTTGACCAGGTAGAAGAATGTGATCGGGATTGGGCATTTCAGCTCTGACAGAGAATGTCCCGGTGTTGGGATCGACCTGTGGATCTGCAAAATCCACCATTCCTATAAAGGGATATTCAGAATTGTCTGCAAGGGTGATTGTGATATATGGATTCCATTTCCTCTCTTCTATCTTTTGTCCGATATTTACATTTCTCTCCTTGCTTCTAAGATAGTCCAAACCGGTCATGCTGAAATTGACTTGAACAGTATCGCTATTGACAATGGTTGCCAATAGTGATTTTCCCCCGGGACCGACCAGAGTGCCTATATCAGCACTACTTTCACTGATAAAACCTGATATGGGTGAGCGGACAGTCGTGTAGCTGAGTGCAATTTCTGCCTGAGTCAAATCAGCCTCACTCATAACAACTTCTGCCTTTGCACTCTCGTATGCAGCTGTGGCATTGTCCAAGTCCAGACGGCTTGCTGCATTTTGTTCATATAGAGGTTTTATACGGGCCAGGTCTCTTTCTGCTTTCTGCTCCAAGGCTTTGTTTTTGTTAAGCTGTGCTTTTGCTTTCTCTACCCTGGCTTTGTATAATTTGGGGTCAATGGTAAAAAGAATGTCATTTTTTTTAATGTAGCGTCCTTCTTCAAAATGCATTTCTTCCAAATATCCCTCAACTCTGGCGCGGACCTCCACATCTTGTTTTGCTTTAATCTTACCTGCGTACTCTCCATAGATCTCGACATCTCTGACTACAACGGGTTCAGCTTCTACCTTCGGATAGACAGGAGGAATGGGTTTGGGCCATTTTAATATGACAATCAATGCGATAGCAATGAGTACTATGGCAAAAATGATATATTTAAATCTTTTTGGGTGTGATGGTTTGATTCCTTTTACTTTAGAGGCAATTCTATTGCCTGTCCGAGTTATTCTTTCGGTGGGAATGTTTATCTGCATGTAATATAAATATTATCTATAAGTTTGATTTTCCAAAAATCGTGCTAAGATATATGTTTTTTTATAATTTATTACCACATCAATTTGATTTCCCGTAATTGTGACAATGATGAAATTGTCGAGCAACCTTTTGCAAAGGGGAATTATGGAGCGAGTTCAGAAATTCAGTTGCTGAGATTTAGTCCTTTCTCTTATTGGGCAAGTAATGAAATTGTCGTTAGTATTCCATATAGGAGTATGTTTGACGAGGTTTCTCCCAATAGTTTGTTCAGTTCAGAACCTTGTGTCTTTGCCATTTTTCTGTTGGTATGCAGACTCCTTATCAGAAAGAATAATATGGGAAGAGCGTGACGGAATGATTTGATATCACTTATGGTAAACATTGTAAGAAGTGTACATATTAGTATAGAAAAAGTATATAGTACAATTCCGAACTTTGGACCAAATTTCACTATCAGTGTTTTTTTGCCACTTAGTTTATCTTGTTCGAAGTCTCTATAGTTGTTTATGATAAGGAGTGTATCAATGGCAAATCCACAGGCTATCCCTAAGGCAGTAGTGTGCCATGTCCATATCCCTGAGCTAAGAAGGTAGAATGTAAAACCAATCGGAACAACTCCGAAGAATATCAAGACAAGAATATCACCGAGCCCCATATATGAAAGATGAGTAGTATATAGGAATGCAAATGCTATACATGCTGTTCCTATCAATATAAGCCTGAGATCGGCTATAAGTGCCAGTGGCAGACCTGCAAGGCAACATACAATTGTCACAATTACTATTCCTGTCTTCATTGCCTTGGGGGTAATCCATCCTTGGGCACAAGCCCTTTTGGGACCTAACCTGTCTTCCCGGTCACTCCCTTTCTTGAAGTCAAAATAGTCGTTTATCAGATTTGCATCGATCTGCATCAGCAATGCAAATAACAGAGCCAACAGAAATATTCCCCATTGGAAGACTTCTGTTGACTCCTTTATTTCGTTATAGGCCAATGCCCCGGCAATAACTACGGGAACAGCTGCTCCTGAGAGGGTTTTGAGCCGGAAGGCTTTAATCCAGGCACTGGCTGAGTTTACTTTTATCTGCTCCATCAGATTGTTATCAACTCGTATTCTCTTGTTCCGATTCCTATCTGTTGTGCGTACTCCAGTCCATATTGCCAGTTTGTATCGGGGTGCAACAAGTGGAATTTATCTTCCCCTTCATGACAATCGCAATGTCCCAATCTTCCTGTTCCGAGGGTGGGGGCTGCTATTACAAGGTCTGCGCAAGCCTGATCAAGGGCAACGGGGTCAAATGAAGCGGCTATTCCGATATCAGGAACGATGGCAGCGTCATTGTGTACCCAGCAGTCACACTCGGGAGAGACATTCATTATGAAATTGATATAAAAGCAAGGTTTGTCTTTCACAATCGCTTTTGTGTATTCGGCAATTTTTGCGTTGAGAACCTCAGAAGTATCCATATCCTCCACGACAGCTGCATTGTATTGACATAGGGCAATACATTGTCCGCAGCCTACGCATTTTGAATAATCTATTTGGGCAGAACGTTTTACCCCTTCAGAAGTTTCAACTTCGCAAATATGAATGGCATCGTGGTTGCAGAATTTGACACAAACATTGCAGCAACGGCAATTCTTTACCTTTACAACCGGTTTTGAAGAGGAGTGCAGTTCCATTTTTCCGGCAACGCTTGCACATCCCATCCCTATATTTTTCAAAGCACCGCCAAATCCTGTCTGCTCGTGCCCCTTAAAGTGGCTTAATGCAATAATAATGTCTGAATCGGCAATAGCTGTACCTACTTTTGCTTTTTTGCAATATTTGCCATCTTCGATAGGGAGTTCTCTGAAGTCGGTCCCTTTGACTCCATCGGCGATGATAACATCACATTTAGCGGAGATGCGGTTGAATCCATTCTCCATAGCGCTATTCAGGTGGTCCACTGCATTGGATCTTTTTCCGGAATAGAGTGTATTGGCATCTGTCAAATATGGTTTGCCTCCTAATGAACGGACCAAATCTGCCACTCTCGCCACATAGTTGGGGCGGATGAATGCGAGATTTCCGGGCTCTCCAAAATGGAGTTTTATTGCTACAAACTTTTGTTTGAAATCAATAGTTTCAATACCTGCTGCTCGGGCTACATTCTCCATTTTCTGTACTAATGGGGCCTTTACGGATGTGTGCAGGTCTGTGAAATATACTTTAGACTTTTCCATTGTCAACTATTTACTTTGTGGCTGAATTTCGTTTACTACCAGTATATCATTCTCACTCAATATGGTGTTACCGCGAGGGATAATTGTCTCATCTCCACGTTTTATGAGAACTATCAATTCATTGCTGTTCGGGGAGTATTGGAAAACTTTTTTGCCAACCCATCCGCTCTGTGGTGTGATGATCCTTTCACTCAAATGAATGACAGAATCATTGTTGTAATTTTTTGCGGTCATAATGACTTTGTCCCCTTCCAGAATTTTTGTCTTCCCACTTGGAACTTTAATCTCTGAGTCTCTGACTATTACGGCAATGAGCATATCATGTGGAATGGGAAGATCTTTTACTGTTTTGTCCCTCCATGGGTCTTTCGCAGTAATATCGACCTGGACGAACTCTATATCATTGTCCTGGGAATAGTCAGTAAATGTCTTCATAATGTCCTCATCCTTGTCTATCATCTTGAGTTTGCGAGAGACGCCGGGAATGAGAGAGCCTTGTACCAATATTGAAATGATCACCACTGTGAATACAATATTGAATAATGTGTGTTCACCAACACCGCTGATTGTTGCTGCAGCAGGTGTTGCCATAATTGCGAATACGATAGATGCCGCACCTCTAAGTCCAACGAAGGATACGAGGCCCTGTTGGTTGAGTTTGCTTTTAAAAGGTGTCAATATTGAGAATATCGAAATAGGTCGGGCAACTAATGCCATAAATATTGCAATAAGTGCGGCCGGGAGCAGTACTTCAGGAAGTTCTGATGGATTTACCAGAAGACCCAAAAGGAAGAAGATGACCACTTGCATCAATCCATTGATACCGTCAAAGAATGGTACCAATGTCTTTTTGTCCTTTATGTCTGCATTTCCGAGGATAATCCCTACAATATAGGCACTCAAGTATCCGTTACCTCCTATAATTGAGGGAAGAGCATATGAAAGGATAGCTACTGCAAATACGAAGAGTTCGTCAAAGCTTGAACGGGTTTCCCCGAATCTTTTCATTATTTTGCTGGACACAATGGCGATAGCCACCCCTATCAGCGATCCATATACAATTTGGGAGAATATCATATATCCGATTCCCCCCGAATCTGAATCTCCGGTTATCATTGATATCATAATAGCAGTCAGCATATATGAGCAGGGGTCATTGCTACCGCTTTCTATTTCAAGCAATGATGCAGTGTTGTATTTGAGGCCAAGTTTTCGTGAACGCAATATGGAGAAAACTGAGGCGGCATCAGTAGAACTCAGAACGGAACCAATAAGGAAGCCAAATAAAGGCTCCATATCCAGAACCCATATACAGAACAGACCTGTCAGTAGAGCAGTCAGGAAAACACCTATTGAGGCGAGGAGTCCAGCTTTTACCACCACAGGACGTGCTTCTTTCCATCTGGTACCAAATCCTCCGTAGAACATTATGAAGATAAGAGCTACTGTGCAGATGTCTTCTGTGATATTGAAGTTATTGAATTCTATACTGATAATACCATCTGAACCGAATACCATTCCTAATAGCATAAATCCCAGAAGCATTGGTATTCCTATCTTGTTTGATATTCTATTCAGAATAACGCATAAGACAATTACTATGGCGGAAAGTATTAGTAATGATATTAGGTTCATGGTTCCAAAAAAAGTAGTATTTTAATAAGAAAGGGTGGCATGAACCACCCTTTATGATAATTTTTTACCAAAGTTTAGATGGATATGTCCCGTTCGCAATGAGTTGAGATATTTTATCCATTACTTCAGGCTTGTCCTCCTTGTATGTGACACCAAACCATTTAGCTTGGCTTGTAAGCACTTTAAGAGTGACTCTTTTCTCTTCTATGAGTGTATTGACGCATAGAGGGATAAAGAATTCAGATTTTATGTTGGAAAGGTTAGATGGGTCTGATAGGAATTTCTTGAAGAGTTCTTCTGTCTTCTCGAAGAAATCGGGGGTAAATCCAAATAGATTCATTGATACAGTGGTGTTTTCATCAATGGGATGTTCCCCGCTCTGCTCTTTATATCTGACAATTCCATCTTTACCACGTTCAATAGCTGTACGCTCAACTATTGCAACAAGATTTCCTGCCTGATCCACCGAACATTCTCCGCGTGAGACAGTACCATAATCAGATAAAGTATTGCGGAGATTGTAGCCGACCATCGAATAGTTTCCTGTTGTCCCGTCAGCTTTGCGAAGATACTCTGCCAATACCATATATGCATCCCTGCCATAGAAGTCGTCAGCGTTGATGACTGCAAACGGTCCGTTTACTGCAGGTGCTGCCATAAGTACGGCGTGACAAGTGCCCCAGGGTTTGATTCTGCCGTCAGGAACGGTAAATCCTTCAGGCAGATAATCAAGTTCCTGGAAGACAAATTCCACATCTATTTTCCCTCCAAAGTGCTCTTTTGAGAATACTTCTTTGAATTCTTGCTCAAAAGAGTGTCTTATAACAAAGACTACTTTTCCAAATCCTGCTTGAACGGCATCGTAAATGGAATAGTCTATTATGGCTTCGTTATTAGGACCCACACCGTCCATCTGTTTTAGTGAACCATAGCGGGAGCCCATCCCTGCTGCCAATACAACCAATGTAGGCTTTGTCATATCTTCTGTACTTTGGTAAATTTAATTAAACAAGTTTGTGGATTGCAAGACCGCTTCTGAGCTTAGGCTCGAACCAAGTGGTCTTAGGAGGCATAATGTTGCCTGTATCAGCGATGTTGATAAGTTGTCTCATTGAAACAGGATACAATGCGAATGCTGCAACCATTTCACCTGAATCAACTCTTCTGCTAAGTTCGCCAAGTCCGCGGATACCACCTACGAAGTCAATTCTCTTAGATGTTCTAAGGTCTTTGATATCGAGTAGTTTGTCGAAGATAAGGTTTGAGCAGATAGTAACGTCAAGAACTCCGATAGGATCGTTGTCGTCATATTTGCCCTCTTTTGCTGTCAAAGAGTACCATTTGCCATCGATGTACATTGCGAAGTTGTGA
The DNA here is from genome assembly GCA_017501525.1 of Bacteroidales bacterium. Classification (GTDB taxonomy): domain Bacteria; phylum Bacteroidota; class Bacteroidia; order Bacteroidales; family UBA932; genus Coprenecus. Next base: position 117,670 of record JAFVWT010000010.1, read on the forward strand.
AGAGCTGCAGGAGTATAAATCTCAGTACCCATCTCTTTAACTTCGAAATCTTCACCTAAAGCAGCGATGAATTGTTCTTTGCTCATACCGTTAAGATCTTTAACTACGCGGTTGTAGTCGATAATCTTAAGGTGGCTTTCAGGGAATACAACAGACATGAAGTAGTTATATTCTTCATCACCTTTATGGTTAGGATTTTGACGGCGTTTTTCTTCTCCAACAAGTGCAGCAGCAGCTGTTCTGTGGTGACCGTCAGCTACATAGAATGCAGGGATTTGAGAGAATATTTCGGTGATACGTGCGATATCTTCATCTTTGTCGATAATCCAGAAGTGGTGTCCAAAACCGTCATCGGGAGCAACGAAATCGTATTCGGGAGCGTTTGCTGTATATTTAGCAACGATAGCGTTGATTTCGTCGTTATCGGGATATGCAAAGAATACAGGTTCAACGTTAGCGTTTTGAATTCTAACGTGAATCATTCTGTCTTCCTCTTTATCTTTACGTGTAAGCTCGTGTTTTTTGATTTTACCTGTCAAGTAGTCATCTACGTGGGCACAAAGAACGATACCGTATTGGGTACGACCATCCATAGTTTGTGCATAAACATAGTAGCACTCTTTTTGGTCTTTGACAAGCCAACCGTTGTTCATCCAAGTCTTGAGGTTCTCAACAGCTTTATCGTAAGCGGGTTGAGAGTGCTCGTCGATGATAGGATCGAAGTCAATTTCGGGTTTGGTTATATGAAGCAATGATTTTTCACCTGCTTCAGCTTTTGCTTCTTGAGAGTTAAGTACGTCGTAAGGGCGTGCAGCTACCTCTTCAACAATAGCTTTGGGTGGACGAATCGCTGCGAAAGGTTTTACTTTTACCATAATTTAATACATTATGGGGAGTTTTGTGAACTCCCCGTTTTAATCTGTTATTATTTGTTAAGTTGGAATTTTCTGTTACCTGTAGCGAAGAAGTCGCAAATTTGGTTGGCTGCTGCAACACCTGCGTTTACGTTAGCTTCTGCAGTTTCAGCACCCATTTTCTTAGGAGTAGCAAATACTCTCTTTCCAAATTTCTCATTCAACTCAGCTTGGTTAGAAGCTGCGATGTCTGTGATATATTTGAGGTCTTCTCTTTCGGTAAGAACTTGAACCAATTCCTCTTCGTGAATAACCTCTTTACGAGCGGTGTTTACAAGGCATGCACCTTTAGGCATTCTTGAAAGAAGGTGGTAACCGATTGATTTCTTAGTTTGTTCGGTAGCAGGGATATGAAGTGAAAGGAAGTTTGATTTTTCATAAAGTTCTTCCAATGTTGCTGCAACTTCAACTCCGTCAGCTTTGATAGCTTCTGCAGGAACGAAGGGGTCGAATGCGATGATGTTCATTCCAAATCCTTTAGCGTGTTCAGCTACAAGGCGACCTACGTTACCGTATGCTTGGATACCGAGGGTTTTGCCTTTAAGTTCTGAACCTGTACCTGCTGTAAACTGGTTACGGGAGATGTAGATCATAAAACCGATAGCCAATTCAGCAACAGCATTTGAGTTCTGACCTGGGGTGTTCATTGCAACGATACCTCTTTCTGTACAAGCAGCCAGGTCAAGGTTGTCAAAACCTGCACCTGCGCGAACTACGATTTGAAGCTTGGGAGCTGCTGCGATAACTTCGCGGGTAACTTTGTCTGAACGAACGATAAGAGCGTCAGCGTCAGCTACTGCATCGTAAAGTTGTTTAACATCGGTATATTTTTCCAAAGTAGTCAATTTGTGACCACCTTTTTCTGCTATTTCTCTGATTTGGTCAACTGCTACCTTTGAGAAAGGTTTTTCGGTTGCTACTAAAATATTCATTATTTGTGATTTCTAAAGGGTTTATTATTTGTGAAGTTGTTCAAATTCTTGCATGCAAGCTACCAAAGCTTCAACAGCTTCTTTAGGACAAGCATTGTAAGTAGAAGCGCGGAAACCACCTACTGAACGGTGACCTTTGATACCTACCATACCTCTTTCTTTTGCAAATGCGAAGAATTCGTCTTGTAGGTGTTCATAACCTTCAGCCATTACGAAGCAGATGTTCATGAGTGAACGGTCTTCTTTAGCTGCGGTACCTCTGAATAGAGGGTTGCGGTCGATTTCGTTGTAAAGCAAAGCAGCTTTTTCTTTGTTCATTTCGTAAACTTTTTCAAGACCACCCTGAGCTTTCACCCATTTAAGAGTTTCGTTCATTACGAAGATAGAGAATACAGGAGGGGTGTTGAACATAGATTCGCCATCAATGTGGGTTCTGTAGTCAAGCATTGTAGGAAGGTAACGAGATACTTTACCAAGAATGTCGTTTTTAACGATTACGAATACTGTACCTGCAGGACCAACGTTTTTCTGAGCACCACCATAGATAAGAGCATATTTAGAAACGTCTACAGGGCGGCTCATGATGTCAGATGACATATCTGCTACCAAGTTAACGGGGCAATCCATATCTTCGTGGATCTCTGTACCGTAGATAGTGTTGTTGGTAGTGATGTGGAAATAGTCGAGGTCGGTAGGGATTTCATATCCTTTAGGGATGTAGTTGTAAGTAGTATCTGCAGAAGATGCGATAGCTACTGCATTACCGATACCTTTTGCTTCTTTAAGAGCTTTTTTAGCCCAAACACCTGTTTCAAGGTAACCAGCTTTGTTTTCAAGAAGGTTCATTGCAACATACAAGAACTGAAGTGAAGCACCACCACCGAGGAACAAAACGCTGTATCCATCAGGAATGTTGAGGATCTCTTTCCACAAGCTGCGGCATTCATCCATTACAGCTTCCCATTCTTTACTACGGTGAGAAACTTCTATTACTGAGATTCCAGTTCCTTTAAAGTCTTTAAGAGCTTCGATAGCTGCGTTGACTGCTTCGCGAGGAAGAACGCAAGGACCTGCATTGAAATTGTAAGCTTTTTTCATATTGATCAAATATTTTATGTGTTAATAATTGTAAATAAAGTTCAAAGGTATAAAAATTTACTGATTTGGCGAAAGTTAGTTCTATTATTTCGAAAAAATCAGTGTGAATTGCTGATAATCTTAAGATGTTTTGAGTCAGTGGTTTTTTCACAGTATGAACAAAGTAGCTTTATTTCATTTTCCTTGACGATGGTGCGGAATTTTGTCTCAATCTCCTGGTGGTTGGTTACGCACATCGGATTGATACATTTTACGATTCCTGTTATCGTTTCAGGAATGGTGAGAACTTTTTTCTCAATGACTTCAAAATTCTTAATGATGTTTACGGAGGCCATAGGGGCTACAAGGGCGATTTTGTTCAATTCGTCATCTTTGAAAAATCTTTCAGCAAGCTTGATGATCCCTTTCTTTCCCATTGACTTGCTGTCAAGGTTTACTCCAAATGTTACAGGGTTGGTGGAATCCTGAATGCCCAGGATATCAATGACTCTGAATATTTGTTCGCTGGGAATGTGATCCAGTACGGTGCCGTTTTTAATGGCATTTACTCTTAAATATTTTTCGTTATTTTCCATATTGAACTGCTCTATCTTTTACCTAATAAATATGAAATGATAGCCATTCTGACATACATTCCGTTTTCGGCCTGTTTAAAGTATGATGCGTACGGAGTATCATCCACATCAGTAGCTATCTCCTGTAATCTGGGGAGTGGGTGCAGTATTCTCATATTGTCCCTTACTGAACTGAGCATTGATTTGTTCAGGCTGTATACATTTTTTACTTTTTCGTATTATACGGGGTCGGTAAATCTCTCCTGTTGAATACGGGTCATGTAGAGAATATCGGTGTCGTTGAGGTATTTTTCAAGCTCGGTGGTCTCCCTGAATGGAATATGCTTTTCATTGAGGAATTCTTTGTATTCCATTGGCATTTCTAACTCTGAGGGAGCTGTGAATGTAAATGAAGGGGTGAAATGGGATAGGGCCTGAAGCAGGGAGTGGACAGTTCTTCCATATTTGAGGTCGCCGACCATATTTATATCAATGTTGTCCAGACGTCCCTGAGTTTCCATTATTGTGTACAGGTCAAGCAATGTCTGGGTCGGATGTTGGTTAGCTCCATCACCGGCGTTGATGACAGGTACTGATGCAATCTCTGAGGCATATCTGGCGCTCCCTTCTAAGGGGTGTCTCATTACTATAAGGTCAACATAGTTGGAGACCATCTTGATGGTATCTTTCAGACTTTCACCTTTTCTTATACTGGTGTTGGCTGCGTCTGAAAAGCCGATTACTCTGGCACCTAATCTATTAGATGCAGTTTCAAAACTCAGGCGTGTTCTGGTTGAGGGCTCAAAGAAGATACAAGCTATAACCTTGTCGCTCAAAAATGTTTGCGATTTGTTTTGTTCAAATTCTTTTGCGACGTTGAGGATATGCAGGATTTCCTCCTTTGTAAAATCTTGGATGGAGATTAGACTTTTGGCCATATTTTATAAGTGTTATTTGTTTTTCATCAGATTACTGTTGCATATTTTCCCACTGCTTCTATAAATCTCTCTTTTTCAGAAAGACGTATATTGAGTATGATTTTGCATTCGTTGTCGAATTCCTGTTTGTCCGGAATAATGTTGAATTCCTTGAGTTTCTTCATTACGTCATTCATTGCCAGGTATCCAAAAATCAATGTGATTTGCGAGGAGGCTGTTTTGGTAATGATTTCTGCATTCTGCAGCACATCGGTCGTAGCGCTTTTGTAAGCCTTTATTAATCCCGGAACCCCCAATTTTATTCCACCGAAGTATCTTACTACGACAATAAGTATATCGCTCAGTTCATTAGAGAGGAGTTGTCCCAAAATGGGCCTTCCGGCAGTGGAGGAGGGCTCTCCGTCATCGTTCGCTCTCCAGATATCTCCGAATTGTCCTATTCTATAAGCATAGCAATGATGTCTGGCATCGTAATATTCTTTTTTGAGGGAGTCGATAATGGGTTTTATATCTTCTTCTGTCTGAACGGGAAAGGCGAAAGAGAGAAATTTGCTCCCTTTGTCTTTGTAAATGCCCTGGGCCGGGGATTTGATTGATAGGTATGTGTCGCTATCCGCCTGCTGCTCCATAATAGTAATTTCAGTCGCTAAGATAGTATATTTTCTTATCTTTTTTACACAAAAAGGATGAGAAAATAAAAATGACGTCAAAAACTGATATTTTTGAAAAAATTGGTATCATCGTAAGAAAAACTTTTGTAACTTTGATTTTTCAGAGAGATAAAATTTAATATTACAAATATGATTTGTGCATATAAAGCTACTATAACCAAAAGCAAGGTTTTTATGCGGGAGTACCATTTGGATACATCGATTTCTTTGTATCGTTTACATGAATTTTTATGTAGAGACCTTGAATATTCTTCAGATCAGATGGTCTACTTTGAAGCAATCGACAAGAAAGGCGAACCTGTGAAAAGATATGGATTGTTTGATTTTGGTGACGGCTCTATGGATACTGTTTCATTGCAGTCGACAATAGATAATGAAGAATTGGTTCTGAAGTATGTTTACAATGTACCTATGGGACTTTCCATAATTCTTACTTTTATCTCAGAACAGGAGTATAATAGGAAGTTGGACTATCCGTGCCTGGTAAATGAGAAAGGAAGGATTCCAGATCAATTCTCGGCTCAATATGAGGATTTTGAGGAATACTCGGACTATGGACGCTCAAGTTTTACCGAAAATGAAACTGAGCAGGAATACGAAGAGGATGAACTTCCTGAAGGAGAAGAAGGAGAATAGTTGATATATCTTCTATAGTTGGTGATATCAATGGATAGTTTAGGAATGATTCCATTGGTTTCCTATAATCTTTAAAACGGGGGATTTATAGAGGTTCCCTAAAATAATATTGAAGTGGAGAAAAGGTTAACAGTGATATTGGGGCCAACGGCAGTCGGTAAGACCGATTATGCTGTAGATCTGGCGTTGAAGTATGGCACTGTTATTCTCTCATGTGACTCGCGTCAGATTTTCAGGGAAATGAAAATAGGTACAGCTCCCCCAGATGAGGAGCAACTTAAAAGGGTAAAGCACTATTTCATACATTCCCATTCGGTTGAGGATTATTATTCTGCAGGGCAATATGAGCTTGATGCCATGGAACTCCTTTCGGAACTTTTTCAGAAATATGACGATGTGGTGATGGTTGGAGGTTCAGGGTTGTATGCCGATGCCTTATGTTATGGATTGGATGATTTTCCTGCGGCAGATATGGAGCTGCGGAAGAGCCTGTCAGAACAGGCTTCCGGTCCCGATTTTCCACTTTTGCAGCAACGTCTCAAAGAGTTGGATCCTGATTCATACAATCTCATAGATATATCTAACAGACAGAGAGTGGTGAGGGCTCTTGAGGTTACTATTTCAACAGGTAAGAAGTACTCCTCATACAGGACCTCTCCCAGGAAAAAGCGTTTTTTTGAGATTGAAAGGTTTGCTCTCAATATGCCAAGAGAACTTTTGTATGAGAGAATAAACTCCAGAGTAGACAGAATGGTCGAGCAGGGGCTTGTCGATGAGGTGAGAAGTCTTATCGGGTATCGTGATATGCCTGCACTCAGAACGGTTGGTTACAAAGAGATCTTTGAATATCTTGACGGAAATATAACCCTTGATCGGGCAATAGATCTTATAAAAAGAGATACCCGCCGTTATGCTAAACGGCAGGTAACTTATTTTGCCAAGGAACGGCAGATACAACTGCTGTAGGTTTGTGAAATCTAATTATAACCATCTACAGGAATAGGTTCGTGACATCTGTAGGGCTCTTCTATAAGAGACTTTGCTGTGATTTATGGAATTTTCTCAGAGAAAAGCCATAAAAGGGGCAGAAGTTATAGACTCCTGTCTTTAAAATGTGAAATTGATAGAAATTCTCTTTATGAAGATGGCTATGTGGTTTCTTGGGTTATCTTTCTAATTCGCCACTTCGCAGATGAATTTCAATCTTACCAGTCTGATCTCCTCCTCTTCAAATTCTCTTCCAAGTTCATCCAGTGCGTCTTGAATTGAATCTGATTCAGCTTCGTTCTTGAAGTAGTCAAAGATATCATCAATAGTATCCTCGTCCACGACCTGTTTAATGTAGTAGTCAAGATTGATTTTTGTTCCTGAGTTTACAATTGTCTCTATTTCATCAAGCAGATCAAAGAAATCCAGATTCTTTCTTTCTGCAATTTCGTCCAATGGAACCTTTCTGTCAATGCTTTGAATTATAAATATCTTGTTAGCTGATTTGTTTGCAACAGATTTTACAATAATGTCGTTGGGGCGCTGGATTTCGTTTTCCTCTACATATTTGGCTATAAGTTCCAGGAATTCTTTGCCATATTTGAGAGCTTTTCCTTCTCCGACCCCTTGACATCCCTTCAATTCGTCAAAAGTGATAGGGTACAGAATGGACATATCTTCTAACGATGGGTCTGTAAAGATTACCCATGTGGGCAGAGATAGTCTTTTTGCTATATCCTTTCTCAGGCTCTTGAGCATTGATAGCAGATTCATATCTCCACCACCACCGCCTACATTACCTTTTGCATTTGCAATTACATCGTCATCGTCGTCATCATCACCATTTGTGAATGTCCTGTCTTCTGTAATCATCAATGGGTAAGGGTTCCTGTTGAATTCTCTTCCCAGTTCTGTTACATAGATCAGTCCATATTGCTCTATATCCTTCTCCAGAAAATGGAGTATAAGTCCCTGGCGAATGACAGCCAGCCAGAATTTGTTTCCTTTTTCTTTGTCAATTCCGAAGAATTCACTTTCGTGGTGGTTGTATGATTTGATTATTGAGTTGGACTCTCCTGCGAGGATATTTGCCAGATGTTCTGCTTTGAAGTTCTCTTTCATCGATTCTATAAGTTCGATGACAGTGCACATTTGTTGTTGGCCGTCAAACATTTTCTTGGGGTGGAGGCAGTTGTCGCAGTTTCCACAATTGTCCTCTGTGTACTCTTCTCCGAAATAGTTTAGGAGAACTTTTCTGCGGCAACGGTTGCTCTCTGCGTAAGCGACAGTCTCTAAAAGCAATTGTTTGCCTATTTCCTGCTCCGAAACAGGTTTCCCTTGCATAAATTTTTCAAGTTTCTGGATATCCTTGTAGCTGTAGAATGTCAAACATTTACCTTCCCTTCCGTCGCGTCCTGCTCGTCCGGTTTCCTGATAATATCCTTCAAGGCTTTTTGGAATGTCGTAGTGAATTACAAATCTGACATCTGGTTTGTCAATTCCCATTCCAAATGCTATGGTGGCCACAATTACATCTATCTCTTCCATCAGGAATTTGTCCTGATTCTTGCTTCTGGTAGCTGCATCCATCCCTGCATGATAAGGTAATGCTTTGATACCGTTTATGTTGAGGAATTCTGCAATCTCTTCCACTTTTTTTCTGCTAAGGCAATAAATGATTCCCGATTTTCCCGAATTTGCGCGGATAAAGTGAATCAGTTCTTTCTTTATATTTGATTTGTCCCTTATTTCATAATATAGATTCGGCCTGTTGAATGAACTTTTGAAAACCTTTGCATCTGTCATACAGAGGTTTTTCTGAATGTCTGATTGTACCTTTGGAGTGGCGGTTGCTGTCAGAGTGATGATGGGTGCTCTTCCTATCTCCTCCACAACTTGACGGATATTCCTATATTCAGGTCTGAAGTCGTGTCCCCATTCTGAGATACAATGGGCTTCATCTATAGCATAAAATGAGATATGAATCTGTTTCAGCAATGCAATATTCTCCTCCTTGGTCAAGGATTCGGGGGCTACATACAGGAGCTTTGTTACACCATTGAGCAAATCCTCCTTGACCGATTGTATCTGAGTCCTGTTGAGTGATGAATTTAAGAAATTGGCAATCCCTTGAGTCCCCGAGATAAAGCCCCTTATGGCATCAACCTGATTTTTCATCAATGCTATCAATGGTGAGACCACAATTGCGGTGCCAGGCATGACCAGAGCAGGAAGTTGATAGCATAGGGACTTTCCGCCACCGGTGGGCATCAGCACAAAACAGTTATTTCCTTCAATCAAGTGGGTTATAATTTTTTCTTGATCTCCTTTAAAGGAATCGAAGCCGAAAAACTTCTTTAAATTACTATGTAATTCTTCAGAACTAATCTTCATATTTATTACCTTTGTGCCTCTAAATTATCTAAAACTTTATTTTTATGCAAATAAAATCGGTGCAAAACCCTAAAAAATAGAGTGTAGAATTTTGTAAATAACTGTTTATCAGTAGATGAAAGATTTCAAAAGATGTATATATTATGAGTGAATTTAATCCTAATGACATAGGGGTGGCCAATGGCAATTTCTTCGGTTTGCCCTGTAATGAGAATGAATCGGAGATAGTGTTGCTTTCTGTTCCCTGGGATGCAACAGTATCTTATGGAACAGGTACAGCAGATGGTCCCCAAGCGATAATTGATGCCTCTTTGCAGGTCGATCTGTTTGATGAAAAGGTTCCCGAGAGTTGGAAGACCAGGGCCTGGACCATTCCGGTTTCTGAGGAGATATACGAACTGAGTTCTCGTGCGCGCCAGGCGGCAGAAGATGTTATAGCAGCATTGGAGGAGGGAGCCGGTGTACCGGAGGATAATGTTTCATTGCAAATTGTAAACAATGCCTCTGAAAAACTGAATAAATATGTTGAGGAACAATCGGGAAAATACCTTTCGGCAGGAAAGCTTGTTGCAGTGGTAGGTGGTGAGCATAGCGTCCCTTTTGGATTGATTAAAACTTTAGGGGAGCGTTACAATGATTTTGGTGTGTTGCACCTTGATGCACATTCTGATACCAGAAAGGCTTATGAAGGTTTTAAATTTTCCCATGCTTCCATAATGTATAATGTGCTGGAGAATGTCCCTTCCGTAAGCAAAATTGTACAAGTGGGGATACGCGATTATTGTTCAGACGAGCATCAACTGATATTCAATTCTGAAAGGGTTGCTCCCTATACTGATTTTATTGTCAATCAGATGCAGTTTATGGGTCGTACATGGGATTCTATCTGTGATGAGATAATATCCAATCTCCCCGATAATGTATATATAAGTTTTGATATTGATGCTCTGACACCCGAAAACTGTCCCAATACAGGAACACCTGTTCCGGGTGGACTTACTTTTGCCCAGGCCGATTATTTGATATACAAGTTAAGCATTTCGGGAAAGAGAATTATAGGATTTGATTTGTGTGAGGTGGCTCCCGCTCCGGAGGGAGAATGGGATGCAAATGTTGGGGCAAGAATACTATATAAGTTGTTAGTGTATACCGCTCAAAATAGAAAAAGTCTTATATTTGCAGATTAGAGTTAGAAAAATAATATGAAGAGTAGTTTCAATTCAAAGGTGATTCCTAGCCTGAAAGGTGTATATCAGGCATTTGTTCATAGTAAGGCGACAGGTGGTATATTGTTGCTTATTTGTGCCGCTGTAGCAGTTATGTCTGCCAATATTCCGGGAATGCGTGGGTTGTATGAATTCTGGAATACCGATATCGGTTTTAAGTTGGGAACGTTTGAATTTAATATGCCGTTGAACATGTGGATCAACGATGTCCTCATGGCAATATTTTTCTTTTCTGTAGGACTGGAAATAAAACGTGAATTGCTTGTTGGAGAATTGTCTTCCCCAAAGAAAGCAATGCTTCCGATTTTTGCGGCTTTGGGGGGAATGCTCGTTCCTGCTGTGATTTATATGATTATCAATAACGGTGAACCAAGTGCAAATGGATGGGGTATTCCTATGGCTACCGATATTGCATTCGCTATAGGGGTGCTCTCTTTGTTGGGAAACCGTTGCCCGATTTCATTAAAAGTGTTTCTAACTGCGCTGGCAATTGTTGATGATATAGGGGCAATTATAGTGTTGGCAATATTCTACCCCTCACATTCGCTCCATCTGAACTATCTTATTTTTGCGGCAGTTATCATATTGATTCTCATCGCTATTAATCGTTCAGGAGTAAAGAATGCCATGGCATATCTTATTCCCGGTTTCTTCCTATTTATCTGTATCTTCCAATCAGGAATTCATGCGACTATCGCCGGTGTGATTTTGGCTATGACCATTCCTGCTACTGCTTCTATTAATGAAGTGAGATTTTATGTTGGAACAAAGTCGCTTCTGGACAAATTTAAAGAGGCCGGAAATAGCGAGGTTCAAGTATTGGCAAATCCTGAACAACTTGACTATATATATCGTATGTCTCAGAGTGTCAAGACTATGAACCCACTCTTGCATCGACTTGAAAGTAGGCTTCATCCTTGGGTCAATTTTTTCATTATGCCTGTTTTCGCATTGGCAAATGCGGGAGTTGAAATTAATGGAGAGGTGATTTCTTCTGGAGTTATCCCCCCTGTAATGCAAGGAATTTTCTTCGGATTGTTGCTTGGAAAGCCTATAGGAATAACGCTATTCAGTTATATTGCTGTCAAATTGAAACTGGCACAAGCCCCGGTAGGTGTCCGTTGGAGACAGATTTTTTCTTTAGGTATTGTCGGAGGTATTGGATTTACCATGTCAATATTTATTGATAATCTTGCATTTAAAGAACAGATACTGATTGACGAAGGAAAACTTGCCATTCTTGCCACATCTGTTCTTGCGGCATTGATTGGTCTTTTGGCACTTTTTTTGACAACACGTCCAACGAATAAAAATCATGATTAATTATTTATAAAGATGAAAAAAACAATTATTATCTCTGTGGCTGCCATTGCAGCACTCTTTACAGTTGCATCTTGCGGCAACAATTATTACAAGAAAGGTGACAGAATGCCTGAAACTACAGATTCTAAAGTTGACTCAGTAAGTTATGCTTTGGGTATGTATCTCGCATCAACAATGACAATGGCACCTTTTGGAGAAATCAATATGGATGAACTTCAGAAAGGTTTTGAGGCTGTTCTAGCTGGAAATGAGGAAACTGAAATCAAACAAAATGATGTAAATATGATTATTCAGATGCACCTTATGCAAAGACAGGCTTATGTAGCGAATGCTGCCAAGGAGCAAGGAGAAGAGTTCCTTCTTAAGAATAAGGAGAAAGAGGGTGTTGTAGAGACAGAAAGCGGCCTTCAATATAAGATTTTGGAAGAAGGTAGTGGTATCTCTCCTGAAGCAACTGATACAGTAGAGGTTCATTACGAAGGTAAACTTCTGGATGGAACTGTTTTTGACTCTTCATACAAGAATGGAGAAACCGTTAAGTTCCCTTTGACATCAGTAATCAAAGGTTGGTCAGAAGGTATTACTTATGCTAAGGAGGGAGGTAAGATTGAGTTGTATATCCCTTCAGAGTTGGCTTATGGTCGCAGAGGTGCCGGTCCTATACCTGGTAATTCTACATTGATTTTCAATATTGAACTTATTAAAGTTTCTAAAGCTGCTCCTAAGGCAGAGGAAAAATCTAAGGTAGAGGCTGTTCCTGCAACTAAGAAAGCTAAGACACCGGTTTCAGTTGTGAAAAAATAATAAATATCGAGGTTGAACAAAAGATGTAGTTTTAGGCTGGCCAAGCCCGAAAAAACGGAGTTTACTGAGTGTAAATGAGGGTTTTGAGGGCGGGTATAACGACAAAACAAACTTTTTGTTCAGCCTCATCCGATTCAAGCCTGGATGAATAGAAAAACAGTAATATTATATAGCACAGTAGCGGTTATCCTATTGTTTGGAATAGGACTTTTGTTTCATTCACTATTTAAGGACAATGGGAGTGATGATCCCTATATTCCTATCTCTGAAGGTGTTTCAGCTATTCCTTCGGATGCGGTCATTCTATTTGAATCAGACAAGCTTGAGACGATTATAAAATATACGGAGCGTGGGGGAGCATTTGAAACATTTTCCAGAATGCTCCCTGACGATTCCAATAGTTGGGATGCGATATATTCCCTCCATTACTCGAGTAAGAACAGAGTTTCGCCGCTGTTGGTTATCTCGATACCTCAAGGAACAGATGCTTCATTGCTCATAAGCTCTATTGAAAGGGAATGTTCAGGGGTGGAAAGCAGAAAATATGGCGATAATCTGACATATCGTTCGACCGTACCCGATATATCTTTTGCGGTGTGCGGCAATTTTGTTATAGTAAGTGACTCCCAAGTGGTTTTGGAGTCTTCGCTTAGACATATAGAGAATAGGACCTCGATCGCAGATGCCCCTCTGTACGGCTCTGTCCCGGGGGTTAAGCACAACAATGAAGTGCTACATATCAATCACGAGAATATGGGTAAGATATTCTCTTCTTATGTGGACAGAAATTATCTTGGCTATGCCGATTTTGCCAGGAACTTTGCCAATTGGTCCACTTTTTCGGTAGAGAATGGGCAAGGAAAAATTTCCATTGATGGAAAATTCAATGCCGCTTCAGGAGAGAAAAACTTTGCAAATCTCTTTTTGACACAAAAAGAGTCTAAAAGCGACATATATTCATTGATTCCAAATCACTGCAGATATATGTTTCTGATTTCAATGTCGGATAGCAAAGGATATACCGACTCTTATACCGATTATCTGGAGACAATAAGAGGCTCAAAAGCCAAAGATTATGTATTTTTGAATGCAATGGCAAAGAAGAGTATCTCCTCGGATACTACTACTTTCCAACTTCTTGAGATGCTGCAGATTAAGCAACTGGCTCTTTTTGCATTCGATATTAATGGAGAAGAAAAAAGGGTATTGGCGGTACGTTCTGAGAATCACTCTCCAATGGGGAATGTGACAGATACAATCGCCGATTTCAGATACAAAGGATACTTGGATCTTCCGTTTGGAGATTTCTTCAAACCTACCTCACAGGAGAAATATTGTATGACGAAGGACTGGATTTTTGTAGGTGGGGATGCGGAGATAGAGTACCTCTACAGGGAGCATAAGAATGAGTTTATGTTCAACTTGAATGATTATCTTACTCAGACACCTGCCTCAGATCATCTGGAACGCAGTGCTGTATTTTCTGCATATATAAATTTCAATCGTTACTCCGATTCACTGTCAAGATTCTTCAAATCTCCATATGACAAGCGATTAAATGAGGATTGGAAGAAGAAAAATTTTGAATGTGCTACACTGCTTTTAAATCACAAGGGTGGAATACTTGAATCATCACTTGATATCTATAGTGAAGAACTCTCTACTGAACCTACCCCTTTGAGGGTTCCGGAATTGGATCAATTCGTAGAACTTGATGATACTCCTGTAGAAGTTTTTGCAGGGCCGTTTGTGGTGAAGGATTTCAGAGACGGTTCCACAAACTATTTGGAGCAAAGGCCAAATAATTCTCTTCGTTTGCTTAATAGCGCAAAACGGGGACTCTGGACAGTTCAGTTTGATACGCCTCTTTGTGGGTATGTGGAGCAGATAGATTATCTGAAGAATGGGAAATTGCAGATGTTATTTTGCTCTTCCGATAAGTTGTATCTGTTGGATAGATTGGGTCGAAAGGTTGGAAAATTCCCCATTTCGTTGGGTAAAGAGGTGTTGCTTGGTCCCAATGTGTATGATTTCAAGGGAAACAAAGAGTATGTGGTAATGGTCCTCCATACCGATAATACAATTGCAATGTATAATCTTGACGGTTCTAAATACCATCTCTGGAATGATATTCTCCTTTCAGAGAGGGTTGTCTCAATGCCTCAGTTGCTCTTAGTCGGTAATAATAGGTACTGGGTTGTCAGAACTGCATATCAGACATTGATATATAATTCAGAGGGAACATTGGCTGCCGAGTTTACCAAGAAAAGGCGTTTGAAGAAGGATACAAAGGTGGAGGTTATATCGTCTAATGAGGTGGCTGTCACTACATTTGAAGGACGAGATATGATATTGAATTTAGATAGCGGCTCATTCCGCAAGAGATAATTATGAACATTATTGGATTACTATTAGCAACTGTTATATTTTTTTTGATTCTTGTACCATTGGTTATCCTCCGTTTTATAGGAGGATTATTCGGTGGACGTAGAAAACAGAACGAATATCCCGATCCCTCACCCAAAAACCGGCCTTCGGGGGGTAGAGATGGGGATGTGTTTGTTTCTGACAGCACACCCGACAGACAGGAGAAAATAATTGATGATTCTGTAGGTCAGTATGTTGATTATGAAGAAGTAGAAGAAAAATAATTAAAATTGAATATGGAGCAAAAATCTTTAAACAAAATTATTGAAGAGAGTATTAAGAAAAACTGGAATTGCCCTGCACTTTCCGATTATAAAGGGGTGACTTTATATTATAGGGATGTGGCAAGAAGGATTGAGAAGATTCATATTATGTTGGATATGTGCGGTGTAAATAAAGGGGACAAGATTGCAATTTGTTCTCGGAATCAGGCAAACTGGGCAGTTACATTTTTGGCAGCATTGACATACGGTGCTGTTCCGGTACCTCTTCTTCATGAGTTTAAAAGTGGGAATATACACCATTTGGTAAACCATTCTGAGTCGAGGGTTCTTTTTGTCGGAGACTCTATCTGGGAAGATTTGACACAGTCGGAGATGCCAGGTCTTGAAGCTATTATCCTTATCAACGACTTCTCTTTGTTATATGCCAAGAGTCAGGAGATTGAGAGCGCACGAGAGCATCTTAACGAGCTTTTTGGTAAAAAATATCCGAGGAGTTTCCACCCTGAATGTGTCTCTTATCACGAAGATTCACCTGAGGAATTGGCAATGATAAACTACACATCAGGTACCTCTGGATTCTCGAAAGGGGTTATGTTGCCATATCGCTCATTGCTCTCAAATGTCTATTTCGGTAAAATGGCAGAGCCACATCTTGATAACAGTACTAACTGTGTATCAATGCTTCCTACAGCTCATATGTATGGAATGATGTTTGAGTTTCTTTTGGAATTTTGCGTAGGTACCCACGTTCACTTCTTGAACAAACTCCCGACCCCAAAGATCATTCTGGATGCTATGGGAACAGTAAAACCCGATGTGGTAATCTCAGTTCCTCTCGTTATCGAGAAAATATACAAGAAGAAGCTGGAACCTATTATCAACAGAAGGGATATAAGATTGTTGTTGCGTCTCCCTATTATTGACGAGATGATTCAGAAGAAGATCAACGCCCAGCTCGAAACTGCATTCGGTGGTCAATTCAGAGAGGTAATTATTGGTGGTGCAGCATTCAATAGAGAGGCAGAAGCTTTCTTTAAGAAGATAGGATTCAGATATACAGTGGGTTATGGAATGACAGAGTGTGGTCCTATTATCACTTACGCTCCTTGGGATCAAAACAGACTCTATTCTTGCGGAAAAGCGGCTCCCCGTATGCAGATTAAGATCGATTCGGACGATCCTCAAAACATTCCAGGACAAATTATGGTCAAAGGGGACAATGTATTTCTTGGCTATTTCAAGAATGAAGAGGCGACAAAAGAGGCATTCACAGAAGATGGTTGGTTCAAAACCGGAGATATGGGGGTTATCGATTCGGATGGATTCCTTTATATCAAAGGTCGTTGCAAGAGTATGATCCTCGGCCCTTCAGGTCAAAATATCTACCCTGAGGAGATTGAGGGAGAGATTAACAATATGCCATACGTTGTAGAATCGCTCGTAATAGAGGAAAAGGGTCGCTTGGTAGCCCTTGTTTACCCCGATTATGAGATGGCAACAGCAGATGGACTAAACAATGCTCAACTTTTGGAAAAATTAAAACTATCTATTAAAGAGATGAATGAGCATGTTCCCAATTATTGCAAAGTGGCAAATGTGGAACTCTTCCCTGAGGAGTTTGAGAAAACTCCCAAGAAGAGTATTAAGAGATATTTGTATCAACGCTCAAATGAGTAGCGGCAATGACAGACAGTAAGCAACAGCAGTTTGATAGGAGCTATCTTGAAATGGCAAAGGTCTGGGCGAGAAATTCATATTGTACCAGACGCAAAGTCGGGGCAATATTGGTTAAAGACCGTATGATAATCTCTGACGGATTTAATGGTACCCCATCAGGATTTGAGAATATATGCGAGGATGAGGAGGGTAAAACAAAACCATATGTTCTTCATGCTGAGGCAAATGCTATTTCTAAAATTGCAAAATCCGGTAATAATAGTGCAGGGGCTACCCTGTATGTTACAGATGCCCCTTGTCTGGAGTGTTCAAAGTTGATAATCCAGGCAGGAATCAAACGTGTCGTTTATATGATTGAATACCGGGTGCGTGATGGCATAGAATTGTTGTTGCGTGCCGGTATTGAAGTTGTAAAATATGATTATTGAATTATGAGGCTGTTTTGAAGATAAAAGTCAAAACAGCTTCAATAATTAATGTTTTTCGTAGACAAATTTAATTGGATTCTATAGGGAGGTTAGAATTTTCTCCGAGAAGATTTTCATTTTTCTTGAAAGATCATAGCGGTGCTATGTGAATGAAAGAAAGGCGTAATGATTCCGAGAAAAGCCATACAAGGCGCAAAAGTTTTGAAATTTAACCTTCAGGACGTGGGATTTATATAACATCTATAGAAGGTAAACGGAATGGGAGAGAAGAGAGTATTAAAAATGGTTATCTGGTCAGTCTCCATGATTATTATAGGAAGTCTGATAACCAGAATAGCTGATCAAAGGAGAGTTGAAAAGTATGATGTTTCGCCACATGGATGGTCGAAGCTTGAACTTGTTTTGTCTCAAATAGACCTTAATTATGTCGACGAGGTCGATAGAAAGGATATTACTGAGGAGATTTTGCCCAAATTACTTGAAAAGCTTGATCCCCATTCGGTATATCTTCCACCAAAGAGTCTTGAAGAGGCCACTGAAGAACTTCAAGGAAACTTTGACGGAATAGGTATAACATTTAATATCCCTGAAGATACTGCGATTGTCATTTCCGTTATCCCCGGAGGACCTTCACAAAGGGCAGGACTTGTTCCGGGTGACAGAATCATAAGTGTAGGTGGTGATACCGTAGCCGGAGTCAATATCGATCAGGATACTCTTGTCTCAAAGATGCGTGGAGTTTCGGGCTCTAAAGTAAAACTGGAGATTCTCAGAGAGGGAGAGGTTGTCGATTTTGAAATTGTAAGGGCAAAAATTCCCGTTAAAAGTATAGATGTTGCCTATATGATCAACGATACTACGGGCTATATGAAGCTGACAAAATTTACAAGAACATCATATAAGGAGTTTCGGGAGCAAGCAAAGCGCCTTATGGAGAGTGGCATGACTAAACTTATCTTCGATCTTCAGGACAATACAGGCGGTTATCTGGATCAGGCTCTCTATATATCCAATGAATTTCTCCCGGCGGACAGGATGATTGTGTATATGGAAGGATTGCATCGTCCTCGTGAGGAGTTTAAATCTACAGGTGAGGGTATGTGTCAGGATATAGACTTGATTATCCTTGTAAATCAGAACAGTGCATCTTCAAGTGAGATATTTGCAGGAGCAATGCAGGATAA
Organism: Bacteroidales bacterium; assembly: GCA_017501525.1. Taxonomy (GTDB): domain Bacteria; phylum Bacteroidota; class Bacteroidia; order Bacteroidales; family UBA932; genus Coprenecus. The sequence continues at coordinate 136,087 of JAFVWT010000010.1, forward strand.
TGATCGGGCAGTTATTATGGGACGCCGTACATTTGGCAAAGGGGTAGTGCAGGAGCCTATCTATTTCTCTGACAACTCAGGAATACGTCTCACTGTGGCCCGCTTTTATACTCCTTCGGGAAGGTGTATCCAGAAAGCGTACGATTCAGATTCTCAGGAGAAATATGCTATGGATATATATGACAGGTATCTTCACGGTGAGATGACTGAGGCAGACAGTATTCCGAAAATTGACTCCTTGAAATATGAAACTCTTTCGGGTAGAACAGTATATGGCGGGGGTGGCATTACACCCGATATATTTGTTCCGATTGATACAACAGGTGTGACACAACTTCTGCTCAAAGTTAATCGTCAGGCATATACAATCAAGTATTCTTCCATTCTTGCTGATAGATACAGAAAAAGAATGAGGGATATCAACGATATTGCACAGTTGAATACTTTTCTTGATTCTCTTGAACTGGAAACCAAATTCAAGGATTACCTTAAGGAGAATGGAGTGGAGGTGGACCCACAGGAGTGGGAGATCTCAAAAGATATAATAATTACTCAGTTGCGGGCATTGACCGGACGTTATACTCCATTGGATGATTATGCCTTCTATTCTATTATGGCAAAATTGGACAATATGGTAAGCGAAGCGGTCGCAACCCCTTCAGATTGGTTAGAATAACTTTCCCTAATTATAATTAGTTACACTCTGCCCCCTACTATCCTTACTTCGGATGGTAGGGGGCTGTGGCGTAGATATATTACTATCTGTCATTATCTTTTTTTATTGTATAAGTCACCATGTAATAAACAAGAGTTATGTTATAGTGGTTATAAAATGATATTAAACAATGTTATTGAACCTGTTGAGTAATTAATCTTTCAGAGATTTCTGTGGTGTGGATGTATCGTGTAAGTCTCAGTGAGTCAAATAAGAAGGTGTTTCTTGAGTGGGTTTCGGTGAAAGTTGTTTAGAAAAATATGTAATAAATATAGTTGTTTATTGAATTTTTTTCTTTCCTTTGTCGGGTTTTTTAAAGATAGTATAATAATAAACAATGTTTAAATTTATAGTTGGTGCATCTTTGCTCAGCTATCTGAATCCGAAATCTTATGAAAATATTAATCAAGTCGCTGTTAATCGTAGCATTTTTAGGGGCCGCTGTGATTCTTTCAGCTCAGGATTCCTTATCGGCTAAGGGATCTTTGCCCAGAAGTTATAATAGAGGTTGGTATCTTGGAGGTCAATTGGGAATGCCTATGTCGGAGGGCACATTCAGCTCTTTCGGTGCTGATGGATTCCGTCCCGGCTGGAATGTAGGTATTCATCTTGGTTATAGGTTCAATTCTATCTTCTCTTTAGAGGTTGGTGGTAATTGGGGACAACTCTTCATGGCTGAGCAGAATTGTTGTCTGTCACGAAATTATTTCCTCGATGTGGACCATTGGAGAAGATATGCCTATCCCCCGGAGGGAACTAATGGTGCATATTATCGGGATTTGAAAAGTGTAGTCTTTGCTCAAAGGTATCTCCTGCAGTTCAATATAAATATTCTTGGGTTTTTCCCTTCAACCCGTGATGGCCGATGGAAATTGGAGTTTGCTCCTACAGCTTCTGCAGTGGGTACATCTGTTGATATTGTTAAAAAGGAGGATAATGCTCCGCTAAAGGAAAATGTGAATAATTGGCATTTTGGTTATGGTGGAAATATGCAGGTGTCGTATGCAGTCGCGAAGAATCTTTCTTTAGGTCTATATGGAGGGTTTACTCATCATGTCGGCAAATCAATTGACGGTATGCCTGATATTCATATGACCAATTATGTTATAGATGCAGGAGTTAAGGTTACCTATGCTTTTGGTTCAAAACAAAAGAACAGCTCGAGGAGTGGTTCCTCTTATGGTGAGGATGCTTTAGTTGATATCCCATTTGAACCTGTTGACTCTGCTGTGGCCGCTCAGGAGGTTAAAGAGAGTGCCTCGGTTCCGGTTAGTAATCAGCTTTCTTTGAGTGAAGAAGGGGAAACGAAGCAGGATGACGGGCAGGGAGTAGGTGTTGTGGAACAAGATGTTGCCAAAACAGCCGGGACTGTTGCAGTTGCCGATGTTGACCCTGTGGAATCTGTTGAAGCTATCAGTCGTGGAGCACTCTTGTCGCAAGAGGATATTCCTGTAATTTATTTCTCGTTCAATAGTGTTTGGATTGAGTGGGGAGAACGCAGCAAAATAGATGAAATTGTAAATCTTTTGAATGAGTATCCCGATACTCGAATCAGAGTTATCGGTTGGGGTGATGATATTGGAACTGAAGCGCAAAACAAAAAAGTCTCATTGCAGAGAGCCCAAACTGTAAAGGCGGCTTTAGTGAAGAAAGGAATTGATGCCGATAGGATTTCTGTTGAGGGAGCAGGTATTAATAGTGAGGCAGCTAGTAGGGATTTGGCTCGTAATGCAACTACTATTGAACAATTATAACCACAGATTTATTAAATCGTGGACTTTGTGGAAGTTTCATAAGGCAACTTTTATGTAGAATATCTAATTAATGAAAAATAAATTGAAGAAAATGAAAAAACTAATGTATTTGTTAGGAGTAATCCTATTTTTGTCAAGCTGTACCAAATGGGAGAATGCTATAGAAGATTTAAATCAACGTATAGATGAGTTGGAGGGAACTAGAATTACCGCTGTTGAAGAGCAGATTGCAAATATCTATGATTCAATGGATGATCTTGAACTGGTTGATGAGCAATTGGAGCAATATATAAAGACTCTTGAAGGAGAATTGAATCAGCTTGAGGAAGAACTGGCCAATACGAATCAGCAGATTGCAGAGATTGAAAATTCTCTGGGAGAACAGATTACCGAAGCTCAGGAACAGATGTTGGCTGAACTTGAAGAACTCAGGCGAATCCTGGAAGAGCAGATAGGGGAGTTTGAATCTTTGATTCTAAATCTCCAGGAGCAGGATCAGGAACTTGCGTCTGAAATTTCAGATTTGAGGGATTATGTAGATTCGGAGATTTCTTCTCTTGAAGATTGGGCAGATGTGACATTTGCAACTCTTGACCAATATCAGTCACTTCTGGAAGAAGTAATGTCATTGAGAAATGAGATTCAGAAAGTTAAGGATGAAATCACAGCTGAATATAGAGCTGCAATCGAATCGGCAATATCAGACCTGGAGGAATCTATGAAAGAGTGGGTAAATGAGGTTCTTCAAGATGGTTATTATTCAGCGGCACAGATAAATGTGAAAATAGAGGAATTGGATTCGCTTCTTTCTGCTTCTGATGAACAGTTGCGAGAGCAGTTGGAGGAACAAAAGCTGGCATTGGATTCTGCAAAATTGCAGTTGACAAGAGACTATCAGGAAGCGATAGAAGATGCAATTGCGCAAAATAATGGTGAAATTGATAATAGAATAGCTGCTGCGTTAAGTGATGCATTGGATCAGTTCGAAGGGGTGATTTCTTCAATACACTCCCAATTGACCCAACTTGAAACAAGAATAGCTGCACTTGAGAATAATTTTGTGAACCGTATCCAAAGTATGAGCTATATCCCAAGATACGAAGATCAGAAGATTAGAGTCTCTCAAGGTGCCAACATTACATTTGATTTTAGAATAACACCTTTGTCTGTGGTAGAGAGAATCTCAGATGAACACGTTTCTGCTTTTGGAGTTCTGACTCAATTAGCTTCAACCCGTGCCGTTGAGACGATTGAGTTGCCGTTTGTTTCATTGACAAAGGATTCTGTTAACGGAATTATTTCGGTGGTCGTTTCATCGCAGAATATCCCTTCCGAGTTCTATGACCAGGCGGTGGGCGTCTCTGCATTTGTTCTATTGGATGATGGTAATACAGAGTTGATATCAACTTCAATTGCATTGGTCCCCAATAATTAACTTTATTTATTAGAGGATAGATATGAAGAAAACAATATACTTAATGATTTTTGCAGTGGCTCTTCTTTTTGCAAGTTGTGAAAAGTATGACCACGGTATAGCCGATGTTCAAGATAGACTGGAGCATCTTACCGGAGTGAAATTGCCCTATATTGACCAGCAGATAGACAGTATTATGGCCTCATTGGATAATCTCAAGGATGTTGACAGGGAGTTGGATGAGTATATCAGAGAGGTGGAGGATTACTATTCTGAACTGGATGGCCGATTGCAGCAAATTAGGATTCAAATTGTTGAGACAGAGAGTGAAATAAAGGGTAAGTTGAGCGATTTCCAGTATAATATGTTGCTTGAACTCAGAAACCTTGAAAGAGATATTCTGTCTCAGATTAAAGCGTTGGATGTCATTGTTGCGGACTTGCAAAGTGCTGACAGTGAGTTGGAGGACAATATAAGAGAACTGGAGTTTGATTTTGTGCAGCAGGTAGCTTCTGAGGAGCAGGTGTTCCTTGCTACCTATATGACGCTCGAGCAATATCTTTATATCCAGACAGAACTCTCTACATTGTCGCTTTTGCTTGAAGTTGTAGCTGAACAGGCGATTCCCTATTTTCAAAACGATTTGGAGGTCGCTATCAGCAGTGCAGAAGAGTCTATGATGAATTGGGTAAATGAGTATCTGCAACAAAATTATTACGATATTGCTGAGGTTGATGCCATTCTGGAATCGCTATACAGTTCTCAGACAACCTCTGACGAACAGTTGTCCCTTCAGCTTGACTTGCTTGAAGAACAACTTGAGAATCTTATCATAGATGTTAAAAACCAGTATATGAGCGCTATTGAGGAAGCATTTGTTGAAAACGAAGCCGTTATAGATGATAAGATTGCAAATATGTTGGAAAAATTCAACGAAGAGGCTAATGAGCGTATTGATAAAATAAATGGAGAGATAGTCCTCCTTTCAGAGAGACTGAATGATCTTGAGGAAAAATTTGTATCCAGAATACAAAGTGTTGTCTATATTCCTGAGTATGATGACAATGCGGCAGCGCTTAGAACCGATGTCGATGGTAATTATATTTCGCTCGATTTTTTCGTAACTCCCAAAGAGGTGGTAGTCGCTTTGGCCGACAAATGGGTGGATGTTGTAACTCTTCAGGCTCATAGCATTGATGAGGTAAGTGTCAATTTTCCGACTGCCTATGATTTGGATATTCTTTCTTTTGCTGCAGATTCAACTCAAGGTCATATTTCTCTTGAAATTAATGCGTCCAATCTTCCTGATGAATTTTTTGACTCAATCCTTTCCTTCTATCTGACAATGAATATAAATGATGGAAACTCGGATTTTACAACCAATCCTATTCAGTTAGTCCAGTCAGGAATGAGGTCTGTCGATTTGGGACTTCCCAGTGGTCTTTTGTGGGCTTCATGTAATCTTGGAGCAAATAGTCCCAGAGAGTATGGGGATTACTATGCTTGGGGGGAGATAGTGACCAAGGAGATCTTCACAAATCTCAATTATTCGTGGGCAGGAATGGAACTGCAGGATTTTTCAGGAGATCCTACTTATGATGCGGCAACTGCAATTCTGGGAGGAGGCTGGCGTATGCCTACAGGAGCGGAGTTTTCAGAACTACTTGAGCATACAAATATCACTATGCTTGTTGTAAACGGACAAAAGTTTCTTAAAGCTACCTCTAAGACCAATCAGGAAGCAATTTACTTCTCGTTGGGTGGCTATCGTGGAGTGGATGTGCAATATCTTGAGGAGACGGGATATTACTGGTCATCATCTCCATCTGTAGCAATAACCCCGGGTGCTTTATTCTTATATGCGAATGAAACTGTTGGAGCAGAAATGACTGAAACAACAATATCTGATGCAGGTATGCTGATCAGACCTGTATGTTCAAAATAAGATAGAGGGATAGGGACCTTCTATAAACCGCTTTATTGATGGAATTCAACTTTTGAAAACGTGGAATCTATAGAAGTGCAAGTGCCCATAAAGCAACAGTGTATAGGTAATAAAAGATAGGGCGACTAATATTGATGATTAGTCGCCCTATCTATCTTATTTGCGCACTAAGTGAAAGTTAATCTCTAATGAGTCAATTTGTTGAGCAACTAGGGTGATTAGCATCTGGTACATGGCCAGATCTGTTTCATCTATAGCCTCAAGTGTAGCAAATTCTGCCGCCATATCTACGATCATATCTTTGTCGGCACTCAAAGTGAGATTGTCTCCGGTAATGATATAATCTAAAGTGATATCGATAGGGAAAAACTCATCGTAGTTGGCCTTGATGGTAATTGTCGAACCATTATCTTTTGCATAGACTGATTCCTCATCCAAACTAATTTTCAAGTTGCATCCCTCAATAGAATTGTTATCTGAAATGGTAAAGTACATAGGGAACTCAGGGTCGTTAAGATCTGTTGTTAATTCGGATAGTGTAGAGGTGATAAGCATATCCAACTGCTCTTTTGAAAAAGTTAGATCCTCTCCGTTTTCACCCAAGTACGGGATGGTAATTGATTCTCCGGTAAGTTGATAATCGATCTCAATAGGGTTTTCTGTAAAGGTCCATGTTCCGGCCAGTTCACTTTTTTCTGTGTTGTTTTCTTTAGTGCAGGAACTGAAAAGTATTCCAAATGTTGCAAATGTGATAAGTAAAATTTTCTTCATTGTTATATTGATTAAAAATGATTATGGCTGCAAAATTAATTAATTTTACAGGACTTACAATAGTTAGAAACTGAGTTTTTGTCTTGTTTGACTCACTGGCAGTTTTTATTATAGGGATAATTGATTTGGGATTTTTATGTCAATTAGAAAAAAGTGCCCGAAACAGGACTCGAACCTGCACAGCCTTACGGCCACTAGTCCCTGAAACTAGCGTGTCTACCAATTTCACCATTCGGGCAGAAATCAGTTGAAAATTTGTGCCAAATATAGATAATATTTTGTAACTTTGTTTATTTATCGCAAATAACTTTTAATATATGGATACAAAAGGTAGAAAATTAAAATTAATGCTGGTCTTCATGGGGCTGATTTTATCTCAGATTGGAATGGTTGCTCAGCAGGTAGAAGTTCTTAATATTGCGGAACCTTGGGGGGACCCTCAGGTCAGTGGTGTTAATCGCGCCCCAATGGGAACAACAATGGAAGTGGAAGAATCTCAAGTCCTTTCCCTTCATGGTCTATGGAAATTCAATTGGGTAGATGACGCATCTATGCGTCCTGTTGATTTTTACACCGAGGACTATGATGATAGGGGCTGGGGTACAATTACTCTTCCCGGTATCTGGGAACTCTATGGTTATGGAGATCCTCTCTACCTGAATCCCGGATTTCCCTGGATGACACATTTTAAGAGTAACCCTCCATTTGTGCCTGTGGAAAAAAATCATGTAGGCACATACAGGAATACTATTGAAATTCCTGCAGAATGGATTGAATCAGGACAAGATATATTCGCTCATTTCGGTTCTGTGACTTCTAATATTTCTCTATATATTAATGGTGAGTATGTGGGTTATAGTGAGGATAGCAAACTTGAGGCAGTTTTTGATATAACAAAGTTTGTGGTTCCAGGGGAAAACCTGATAGCATTTCAAGTCTTCAGATGGTGTGATGGAACATATCTTGAGGATCAGGACTTTTGGAGACTCTCAGGAATTGCTCGGGATTGTTATTTGTACACGAGGGCTCCCGAGCGTGCTTTGACAGTAGAAGCTGTAGCTACTTTGGATGACAAGTATAAAAACGGTATTTTGAATGTGAGAGGAAGTTTGTGTGGTGATGTCAGCAAAGTGGAGATTGAGGTATTCGATAAGAAAGGTGTGAGGGTGGCCCATAAATATGCAACTGTTCAAGGTGAAGATTTCAATGCTCAGATGACTCTCAAATCAGTGGCAAAATGGAGTGCAGAGTCCCCTTCGCTGTATTGTTTGAAGGTGACAACTTCCGGTGCAAGTGGAGTGAGAGAGACTCAGACCTGTAATATAGGTTTCAGAAGGGTGGAAATTAAGGATGCACTTTTGTTGGTCAACGGTCAACCTATCATATTTAAAGGAGCTAATCGTCATGAAATCAGTGCCCGAGGAGGTTATCTGATGACTCGGGAAGAGATGGAGGAAGATATAAAGATAATGAAGAGTCTGAATCTGAATGCAGTTCGTACTTCCCATTATCCAAACGATCCCTATTGGTATCATTTGTGTGATATATATGGTCTTTATGTAATAGACGAGGCAAATGTCGAATCTCATGGAATGGGTTACGGCAAGGAGTCTCTGGCTCATGATCCCGAATTTAAAGATGCTCACCTTCAACGCAATATGAGAATGGTTCAGAGAGACTTCAACCACCCTTCAGTAGTTATCTGGAGTATGGGTAATGAGGCAGGTCATGGAGAGAATTTTATTGCTTGTTACGATTGGATCAAGAACTATGATTCATCGCGTCCTGTCCATTATGAGAGGGCAATCGATTATGCAGATCCATCTAATACCAAACATTCTGATATATATTGTCCGATGTATTTCCATCCTAAATCTTGTGAAAAATACCTTACTTTAGGTTTTGATTTTCCTCTTATCCAATGTGAATATGCCCACTCTATGGGTAACTCCATGGGAGGTTTGAAGGAGTATATGGATTTGGTTAGAAAATATCCTCAATATCAAGGTGGTTTTATTTGGGACTTCGTAGATCAGTCTATTATCCGTTTTGAACCAGATGGAAGAGCAACATTCTCATACGGAGGCAGTTATAATAAATTTGATCCGTCTGATGGCAATTTCAACAACAATGGTTTTATAGCAGCAGATCGCTCTTTACATCCCACAGCATACGAAGTGGGATACCAATACCGTTCGATTTTGTCATCCCTTGTAGAGGGTACAAATGATAAAGTTGAGATTTATAATGAGAATTTCTTCATAGACCTTTCCAATTATAATCTGTCGTGGGAACTTGTTGCAGATAATAGAGTTATCCGTACAGGTAATATCTCAAATCTCAATGTGGAACCTCAACAAAGGGTGGTTGTAACTCTCCCTATTGCATCTGAACTAAAAAATCTTAGTGGAGCAAAAGAGGTGATGGTAAATCTCGAATACTCTCTTAAGAGTGCCGAAGGTATTCTCGATGCAGGTACAGTATTGAGTTATGACCAATTGTTGATTAAACCTTTTGATGCAGTTTCTGAGTTTGAAACCCTTAAGGCTGAGGCATTCGATGGTAGTACAGATGTCAGACTCAGTTCGGATTTCCGTTACTATTATGTAGAAGGGGAAAACTTTAGAGCAGAGTTTAACAGAGGCTCAGGTTTCCTTGAGAGATTGATAACAGTGAAAGGTCGCAAATCTTCTGAGTCACGTCTTGGAGGAGGTAATCGTACCCCTTCATATAAGACAGCGGTTGCTCAAGATGTACCTTTTGAAAATGGGGTAGAACTGCTACAGGAACCTCTTCGTCCTAATTTCTATCGTGCAGCTACCGATAACGATAAAGGGGCAGGACTCGAATACCGTTATGGAGTGTGGAAAGATCCTGGTTTTAAACCCCTCTCAGTAGAGGCACAGATGGTAGATGGTGGGGTAGAAGTTGTCTCAAAATATCAGTTGGTTCATGTCGGAGCCGATTTGACCGTTACTTTTATGGTAAATGGAGATGGTAAAATCTATGTTAAGGAACAGATGGTTCCTACTACCGAGGAGAAAGTGAGCAGTTTGTTCCGTTATGGTATGAAGATGACTATGAGCAAGCGCTTCTCATTTGTAGAGTATTATGGTTATGGTCCGTTTGAAAACTATAGCGATAGAAATAGTGCAGCAATGATTGGACTTTATAAAGACAAAGTAGAGAATATGTTTCAATATGACTATGTTCGTCCTCAGGAATGTGGAACAAGAACAGGTTTGCGTAGCTGGAAAGTTATGGATAAGAATGGTTTCGGTCTTGAAATCACCTCTCCCGAATATTTCTCTGCTTCGGCTTTGAATTACAGTATTGACCAACTTGACTTTACTTCGGAGGATTATGTCCGCCACTCTTCTGAACTTGAACCATCTGATGCTACTTATGTTAATTTTGACAAAGTGCAGTTGGGCTTGGGTTGTGTAAATTCATGGGGTGACATTGCCCTTCCACCTTACCGGGTTCCTTTCGGAGAGTATGTGTTCGAATTTATGATTACTATTTTGTAAGAAACTTAAAACTTTAAATATTATGTCGGAATACAAACGTTATTTAATTACTTCGGCTTTGCCTTATGCAAATGGCCCTGTTCATATCGGTCACCTTGCGGGAGTATATGTCCCTGCAGATATATATGTGAGGTATTTGCGAATGTGTGGAAGAGATGTCTTTTTTGTAGGTGGTTCTGATGAGCATGGAGTTCCGATTACTATTCAGGCACGTAAACAAAATTGTTCTCCTCAAGACATTGTGGACAAATATCATAACATCATTAAAGATTCTTTTGCTGAGTTCGGTATCAGTTTCGATGTCTATTCCAGAACTACTTCTAAAATTCATTACAAGACAGCATCTGAATTTTTTGAGAAGCTATACAAAGAGGGAAAATTCATTGAGAAGGAAAGTGAGCAATATTACGATGAAGAGGCCGGCCAATTTCTTGCAGACCGTTATATCGTAGGTACCTGCCCCAAATGTGGTGCTGAGGGGGCTTACGGAGACCAGTGTGAGAAATGTGGTAGCACATTGAGTCCTGATGAGTTGCTTAATCCCCACTCTGCTCTAAGTGGAAATACCCCTATCAAAAAGAGGACAAAGCATTGGTATCTCCCATTGGATCAATACGAACCATGGCTTAAGGAGTGGATCCTCGAATCACATAAGGAATGGAAACCAAATGTTTATGGACAATGTAAATCGTGGATAGATGGAGGTCTCCTTCCTCGGGCAGTTAGCCGTGACCTCGATTGGGGTGTTCCCGTTCCGGTAGAGGGAAGCGAAGGAAAAGTTCTCTATGTATGGTTTGATGCCCCTATAGGTTATATTTCCAATACAATAGAGGCACGCCCCGATGACTGGGAACTATTCTGGAAGAGCAAAGATACCAAAATGGTTCACTTTATCGGTAAAGACAATATTGTGTTCCATTGTATAGTTTTTCCTTCGATGTTAAAGGCATATGGTGATGGTTATATCTTGCCTGAGAATGTTCCTGCCAATGAATTCCTCAATCTGGAAGGGGATAAAATCTCAACTTCCAGGAATTGGGCGATCTGGTTGCACGAGTATCTGAGAGATTTTCCGGGTCAGCAGGATTTGTTGAGGTATGCCCTTTGTGCAAATGCACCAGAAACCAAGGATAATGATTTTACCTGGAAAGATTTTCAAAGCCGTTGTAATTCGGAATTGGTAGCCATATATGGTAATTTTGTCAACAGAGCAATTGTCTTGACCCACAAATATTTTGGAGGTATAGTTCCTGAAAACCTCAAACCTGAGGCTATAGATACCGAAACTTTGGCGCAAATTCCGATCATTAAGAAAAATATTCAGGACTATCTTGAGAATTACAAATTCCGTGAAGCTCTTAAGGAGGCTATGAATATGGCTCGTCTTGGAAATAAGTATCTTACAGATACCGAGCCATGGAAAGTTGCCAAAACAGATATGGAACGTACAGCTTCAATCTTGAATGTTTCGTTGAAAATTTGTGCTAATCTGGCTTTGGCTTTTGCACCTTTTATCCCTTTTTCAACAGAGAAATTGTTGCAGATGCTTTCTCTTCCTAAAGAACTTCTCCTGTGGGATAATATTGCAAAAGAGGATATTATTCTTCCCGGTCATAAACTTGGGGAGGCTCAACTGCTGTTTACTAAGGTAGAAGATGAGGTTATTGATGCCCAGCTTCAAAGATTGGAGAATATCAGGAAAGAGAATGCTGCAAAGGTGAAGGATGAAGAACAGAAACCGTTAGTCCTTCCACAGAAAGAGGAGTGTACCTTTGATGATTTTGAGAAGATGGATATCCGTACCGCAACGGTGTTGGAGGCAGAAAGGGTGCCCAAAACCGATAAATTACTGAAACTTACCATTGATACAGGTATTGATACCAGGGTGATTGTATCTGGCATTGCTGAATACTATACTCCGGAGCAGATGGTTGGCAAACAGATTTGCATTCTCGCCAATCTTGCACCTCGCAAAATTAGAGGTATCGAGTCAAAAGGAATGATCCTTATGGCTAAGGAACCTGATGGAAAGATGAGAATTGTCACACCGGAAGAGAGACTTGCAAACGGAGCAAATGTGGGTTAATTCCCATATCTGTTTATAAGCTCTAGCTCTTCAGGAGTGTAAAGGATTGTATCTAGCATACCTGTCAATCCGAGAATTATGATGGCCGCAATGACTACTATAAGCGTTGCGGCTATTATTATAATGGTATTGCGTAGAAGATGACTTCTTTTGACATTAGCTGTTTCCTCTGTAGAGGTGTCATTCTCTATCTTATCAGTTTCATTATTTGTACTATCGTCTGTCTCAATCTTATCTGTCTGTTCCGTTATGTATGTGTTTTCAGGCTGATCTTTGGTATGTGCAGATTCTTGTACTTGTTCTTGTGCAGATTCTTCTGCTTGTTCCTGAACAGATTCTTGAGATTGTTTTTCTACTTGTTCGTGATCCGGATTGTGAGTTGTCGGAAGGTCCTGCCTGTTGATATCATTTGAATCTGCTAGCTGCGAATTCTGCAAGGGTGGCTCTTGTTGATGATTTTTTCCGGCTTCTGTTTGCAGCTCTTCTTCTATGGCAATTACCGACTCTATGTCAAGGTTGTGGCTTATTTCAATTGTCGGAATGTAATTGGTCATAGGTTTGACAGGAATCTGTTCAAATCCATAGACTGCTGAGGAAAGTTCTCTGTGTTGGGCAATTTCCAATATTACCTTCCCTTGCTGGTCCAATATCAATTCTCCAATATGGGGGATCGCAATTTTTCCTTCCTTAATAAGGCTCTCTTTAAATTCAGAAATAAGGTTGTTCCATTCAATGAGTGCTTCTTCGGGCTTTGAATTCGCTTTATTTATATATAAGGTCTCAAGATGCCCGTCATAGATTTTCTCATCGTGGGCGAATGAAACTTTAAAGTATGGTGGGAGTATAGATTTGCCGTCTTCTGAAAAAGTAGCAGGAATTTGTTCGGTGTAAAAGTATCCAAGTCCTGGAATTACTACTTTTTCTTGGTCGAAAAGGGACTCTCTTATCAGTTTTGATAGCAAATTTATCTCCATGAGTAAGTTTTTTTGAAAATTTTCATCACAAAGTTAAATTTTTTTTGCATCATTGAAAAATTTATTTACCTTTGCAATCCCAAACGAAACAAATTCCTCTTTAGCTCAGTTGGTTAGAGCACCTGACTGTTAATCAGGGGGTCCTAGGTTCAAGTCCTAGAAGGGGAGCGAAAGGGCAAATCAGTTGAAAAATTGATTTGCCCTTTTTCTTTTTCTCCATATTGCAAAAATATGGTCAGGACTTTGTTTTCACTAGCTTGTTGTCTATTTTTGTCTTTTGAAACTTTTGGTCAAATATCAGTTTCTATGAGGAAGCATTGTCAGCGATAATCATTCAAATGTGGAATCTATAGAAATCACCGTAGATTTATAAAATTATGATGGAGCAGATAGCTGTTTTTCTTTCAAGTACCCCTTATTGGGATCCGCGGATGATTATATTGCTCATAGCAGTAGGTGCGTTTGTAGGGTTTATCAATACAGTAGCCGGACTTGCTACTGTTATTTCTTATTCTCTTTTTATGATAATGGGGATGCCTATAAATATTGCAAATGCTACTTCAAGGGTCGGTGTCCTTCTCCAATTTTCTGCAAATTCTCTAATTTTTAAAAAGGAAGGGCTTCTGGATGTTAAACTTGCAACAAAAGTTGGTATACCTGTGGCAGTTGGGGCATTGTTTGGAGCTGAAATGGCAGCGGTGTTCCGTACCGATATTATTGAGGTTGTAACAGGTATTCTCTTGCCTTTGATTGCGATGCTCCTTTTTGTGGATAAAAAGAAATTCTCAGAAAAGTATCATATCGCAGGTGGTGCGAAGATGTCCCCGGTCAAATATGTAATCTTCTTTATAATAGGTGTATATGGAGGTTTTACCCATGCAGGAATTGGGTTGTTGGTCATATTCGGATCATTTATCTTTTTGGGTCAGGATCTTCTCCACTCCAATGCCATTAAGCAACTTACAACTGTAATATATACACCTGTAGCATTGATTATTTTTGCTATCCATGGACAAATAAACTGGCCGGTGGCATTGATATATGCTGTAGGAAATGTTCTGGGAGGGGTTGTTGCCTCTAAGGTTGCAATAAAGTGGGGTGAGAAATTTATAAAAATCTCAGTTGTTGCTGTTGTGGGTATTGTCTCTTTCTATTTGTTGTGGAAACAGTTCTAGGTAAATTTTACCATTGATATAGCGGCGATTTATATATACAAATTTAACAGATTATCCTTCTTGAATCTGGTTACTAGTTATGTCATACCCGGCTTGACTGGGTATCTAAATTTTCCGCGCCCATTAATAGGAGACTCTGAGAAATCTTGCCACATAGGATTGATTGTCTTAACTGATTGGTTTTTCCAATCAGTATGTTTAGGTGATGTGTTAGATCCCCGATCAGGTCGTGGATGACGTCAGGATCGTGGATGACGTCAGATGATATTGCTGGCTATAGGATGCTGTTGTTGGGTCGGAGGTGACTTAGTTGGGATTTATGGGATTTTCTTGGAGAGAAGCCCTCATGGGCGCAAAGTTTAGGAATTTCATTTTTAGAGCATGGAATTTAGATGACATCCATTAAATTTTAAATGTGAATTTTATTGAAGATTCCTTTATTCCTCCCATTTGGCAGCTACTTTTAAGCTAATTGTTTAAATTTGTAGCATGATTGATAAGCTGACCATAGATAAAATACTTGAAACTGCTGAGATTGTGGATGTTATTGGCGATTTCGTCTCTTTGCGTCGCAGAGGCGCCAACTATATTGCCTGTTGCCCTTTTCATAATGAGAAGACACCTTCTTTTTCTGTTTCCCCAAGCAAGGGCATTTTTAAGTGCTTTGGATGTGGAAAGGCGGGAAGTGCTGTCACTTTTTTGATGGAGCATGAGCAGTTGAGTTATGTAGAGGCTCTCAAATATCTGGGAAAGAAATATGGAATTGAGGTGAATGACATTGAAGAGAGTGAGGAGATGACAGCTGATAGGCTTAAACGGGAATCCATGTTGGCAGTCAGTGAATTTGCTTCTAAGTTTTTTACCGATAATCTTTTCAATACATCTGCAGGAAGGGCTGTAGGACTTTCGTATTTCAAGCAGCATAGAGGATTTTCAGATGAGACGATTAAGAAATTCGGTTTGGGTTACTCTCCTTCATCCAAGCCTTTTGTTTCTACTGAAGAGCATGTTCCGACACTATTTGAGGCGGCACAGAAAAATGGTTTCAAAAAAGAGTTTCTCATTGCCACAGGATTATGTTTCGAACATAATGGTGGAAGAGTTCTTGATAAATTTTATGAGAGAGTAATGTTTCCTATCCATTCATTGAGTGGTAGGGTTATAGGTTTTGGAGGGAGGACTTTGAAGGATGATAAGAGTATTGCAAAATATATGAATTCTCCAGAGAGTGAGATTTATCATAAAAGCAACACTCTATATGGAATTTTCTTTGCAAAATCCTCGATCTCCCGTCTTCAGAAATGTTATCTGGTTGAGGGATATACTGATGTTATATCAATGCACCAGGCAGGAATAGAAAATGTTGTCGCTTCTTCAGGAACTTCCTTGACCATTGAGCAGATAAGGCTAATCCGCAGGTTTACCAATAAGGTTACTGTGCTTTATGATGGGGATGCAGCCGGAATCAAAGCTTCTTTAAGGGGAATTGATATGTTGCTTGAAGAGGGATTGGAAATTAAGGTTGTTCTTTTGCCTGATGGAGAGGACCCTGATTCGTATGCAAGGGGACATTCGGCACAGCAGATAAGGGATTTTTTGGATTCTAACGAGAAGGATTTTATCGATTTCAAGTATGAACTTCTGAGTTCTACTGTGGATAAGGATCCAATTAGAAGAAGTGACTTGATACGCGAAATCATAAAAACCATATCTGTTATTCCAGACCAAATAACCAGAACGGTCTATATTGAACAGACAGCCACTAAAATGGGATTTAAACAGGAGGCGTTGTTTCAGGAAGTTGCTAAGATGCGTCGGAAGAGGATAGAGTCAGGGGAGTATGAGGCAACCCGAAGGACATCTTCTTCGTTTACCCAAAACCCAAACCCTATATACACCCCATCAGAAGAGCAGGATCCGAGACCTGAAAATTCGGGGAGAGGAGTTGTCCCTATTTTGGATCAGGCTGAGAAGGAATTGCTCTACTACATCCTTAAATTCGGTGAATGTGAAATGGTTTTTGAGCAGGAACAACTATATGGCGGGGAGCAACCTCTTATGAGGATAACAGTCTCGCAGTATATCTCTGCCCAATTGGAAAATGATGGGTTGGCTTTAGTCAATGAACTTTACAGGAGAATTTACAATGAGTATTATAATTTTAGGGAGGTGGTAATAGCTCAGGTGCATCAAGAAGAGGATGGTTCCGGAGGTTCAGCGATGTGGCGGGAGTTGTCTCAATCAGAAAGGGAAGAACTCCTACAAGATAAAATTCTTAAGTTTTTTAAAAATCATTCGGATAGTGCTATTGCAAAATGTGTACTCAATATTATTGAGGACAATTATGTGGTAAATGTCAAGGAGTATATTCGCTCAATGATTCCGGAGAGAACCGTCATTAACAAGAATGTCCCGCATGTGGTGCTGATTTTCAAGATGAAGTATATTGAATATTTGTATAAAGAGGCGACTGAGGAACTTCGGCACTATACAAAGGATACGGACCCCCAGATAGTTAAGGATAAGATGAATCAATTGACTGTTCTTTCTCAAGTGAGAACTGCTTTGATTAAGGAATTGAATCGTTTCTAAAACAGAAAAAATATGGTCAAATTTTTAGAGATTTGTTCGGCAAATATAGCCAGTGCAGTGGCAGCACAGGTTTCAGGTGCTACCAGAATCGAGTTGTGTTCGGAATTGGGTGTTGGTGGTGTTACTCCGTCAATAGGTGTTATTGAGCAGGTGCGCTCAAAGGTGGATATTGCGATAAATGTTTTGATAAGACCTCGCTCAGGTGATTTTTTCTACTCGTCAGATGAAGTGGAGAGTGTCCTTAGAGATATTGCAAGGTGTTCATCCTTGGGAGTTCAAGGAGTTGTAGTTGGAGCGTTGACTTCTGATGCCAGGGTGGATATGGATGTCTCTCGCCAGTGGTTAAAGGAGGCTCATTCCAGAGGTCTCTCTGCTACATTTCACAGGGCAATTGATTGTGCAGAGAATATTTTTGATGCTACTGAAGCAATCGCTTCTTTGGGATATGACAGAATTCTGACTTCGGGAGGATTTCCTACAGCTTATCAAGGAATTGAAAATATTGCTCGAATGGTGACGATGACTGCAAAAGGTGGACCGATAATTATGCCCGGTTCAGGAGTGAATCCGGAGAATATTAGAGAAATTATAGAATATACAAAAGCTCAAGAGATTCATTTCTCAGCATCATCAGCATATCCTTCAGGAATGAAGGTGCTTGGTGGAATTGCCAAACAAGAGCAATTGGTTCAGAGTGACCCTGGCAAAATCAGAGCGGCAATTGAAGAGTTGAGTAAGATCTCTTAGGTGGTTTTTTGAAATAGAATGAGGCTGACTAAAGGTCTATTTTGTCAGTTATTTCGTCCTCAAATGCTCATTTACGCTTAGTGAACTCAGCTTTTTGGGCTTTCCGATCCTAAAACTTCATCTACTTATTAAACCTCCTAACAAAATGGGGATGACTAATTTATTTTTTAGTCATCCCCGTTGTATGGAATTAAGCTGTAATTCCTTTTATGATGGGAATTGTTGCATTTGAAATTATTGGCAAGGTCTTCCTTTGCTTAGTTGTTTTCAATTATTATATAAGGAAGTCTTGCGTAGATACCTTGTTCTGTCTGAAGTGAGTTGAACAATTGTTCAATCATCATATCGGGAGATTGTACAATGGTCATAGCCTCTTGAGCTTCATTAGCTTTGTTTAGAAGTTTGGTCAGATTATCTTCTATCTTAGGGTATTCTACAACTCTATAATCTTTCAGGTCTGCGCAGATAGCTGCATAAGAGATAGCGTCGTTGATGCCTCCGATTTCGTCTACAAGCTTGATTTCCAATCCTTCGTCTCCTGTCCATACTCGTCCCTGAGCTATTTCATCTACTCTTTCGGGAGTCATATCTCTTCCCTGGGCCACTATGTTGAGGAATTGGGTGTAAATCAATTCAATCTGGTCTTGTAAAGAGTTTCTTTCGGTGTTGTCCAGACGTCTGGTTAGAGAGAGCATATCAGAGTGTTTGTGTGTAGATACAGTCTCCGGATTAATATGCAGGATGTCTGTAAATGTCTTTTCAGCAGAAGGAATCATACTGAATACTCCAATGGAACCGGTTATTGCAGTGCTGTTACTGTAGATTTTGTCAGCTCCTGCCGAAATCCAATATCCTCCGGAAGCTGCCATTGTACCATATGAGACGATAAGTGGCTTGTCTTGTTGGAGAAGCTCAAGTTCTGCCCTTATTTGTTCTGCAGGCTGTACAGCTCCACCGGGAGAATTTACTCTTAGAACAACAGCTTTTACAGAACTATCTTTTCTTACCTTTTCAATGATAGGAACAAATTTCTTAGCTGTAATACCTTCTCCTGAAGGAGTAATCTCTCCATCAGCATAGATTATTGCAATTTTGTCCTTTGCTTTGAAATTTGGTTTGAGAACAGCCTTTGCGTATTTGCCCAACATGATCCAGTTTATATCCTCTATGGATTCTTCACCTGATAGTTTGCAGATTGTTGTCTCAAATTCAGATTTTGAACAAACAACATCTATGAGTCTGTGCTCCAACATTTGTTGTGGAGTGTTGATTTTCAAATTGTTGATTAGTCCATCAAAATACTCTTGTGAAATTTCTCTTGAAGCGCAAATTTCACCGGCAATATGATTCCATGTTGAGTTGAGTCTTGAAATGGTCTGTTCGTAATTTGCGGGACTCATTTCATCTGCAATGAATTGTTCACCTGCGGATTTGTATTTTCCATGTCTGATGAGTTGCATTTCAACACCTACGCGGGCAAGAATATCTTTAAGATACAGTATTGTAGCCGAAAGTCCGACAATGGAATTGGATGCCATATTGTCGGAGTATATTTTATCTGCAACTGATGCTATGTAATATCCTCCAAGAGAGAAGTTCTCTCCGTAAGCAATAATTGCTTTTCCACTATTGCGAAATCTCTCCAATGCATTTCTAACCTCTTCTAGATATGATATTCCGCTACCCTGGTCGAGCCCGGTGATAAGGATATATTTGATGTTGGGATCGGTAGCAGCCTTATCAATGGCATTGATGGCATCTCTGATACCGATAGAGTTTGTTGCCTGTTGGCTGATGGGTAAGGGGATTGATTGCATTATTGAACTAAGATCAAAAGGATCTTCGTATGTCTGTTCTGCAATTGTGATACCGAGGTCTATTTTTAAAACAGATTCGGGTTTTACTGTAATTACTTCATCTTTAGGTGCTAATGCTCCTATAATTGAAAATGTAAAGATGAAAATCAGTCCTAAAGCCAAAAAACATCCAAGGACTGCTGCTAATAGGTTTTTGAAGAATTTCATATATTTTTAGTCTTAAATATCTATTCGTTTGGAGGGATAGTATAGCTTATTTTGTCTTGTTTTGTCATCTCTGAATATGAACATTGTAATATCCTTTTAGGGAAATGAAAACCTGTACAAATAAGATTAGTGGTCATTTATCCCTTCTGTGTATAAGGTTGTTTTGCAAAAATAAAAATTAGTCATATCTTTACAAAATTATTATGAACAAATTAGTAGGGAAAATAGGACTCATGTGTTTGTGCGTAATGTATCTTATTGCTACATTGGGCTTTAGTGTGCATACATGTATGTGTGAGTCGTCAAGTGAATTGATTCTTCCCTGGGTTTGCGATTTCTCTTCCGATACTGATTGTCAGGGGGATTGCGCAGCTCATTGCCATGATAACGGTGATTCTAATGATGATGAATTCCGGTGTTGCCGTACAGAGTATTTCGTGGTGGAAGATTTGTTCTTTACAAATTCAGAAAATAAGACTCAACCACTTGTAAAAGATCTGGTTGCTATAAATTTATCATCGTTTTTATGCGATACTTTCTCCTTGTCGTCATGCAGTATCGCTGATTTTAGAGTAAACATTTTCCGAAACTTTTTAATCAAGGAGTGCGATATCTTTGAGAGAATCTCACAATATAGGATTTAGTGTGCACTTTCGTGTACATCCATCTATCTTTTTTGACTATTTTGTGAATTATTTATTTTATTGAAATATCGTATTATGAAAAAATATATTTTTCTTTTATTTGCTATTATGGCAATTCCTTCATTCGCTCAGAATGTAAAGACAATAGAAGGCGTCGTAATGTCTACTGAGAATGAAACTATACCTTTCGCATCTGTCTTTTGGGTTGAAAGTGGTAATTATGTCGATTGTGACGCAGATGGTAAGTTTACCATTAAAAAGAGGTCCAAGGATTTAACATTGGTAGTAGCTGCATTGGGGTATGATAATGATACTCTTAAGGTTACTGATGATATGCACTATGTGGAATTTCATCTCAAGAGCCAGAACTATCTTGAAGAAGCTGTAGTAGTGGCGAGGGATCAAGGTAATTACCTGTCGAGGATGACTCCTGTCAAGACAGAAGTTATTTCTGCAGCGGGATTGTGTAAGATGGCTTGTTGTAATCTTGCTGAGAGTTTTGAAAATTCTGCCTCTGTTACTGTGGGATATTCAGATGCAGTTACCGGTGCCCGCCAGATAAGATTGCTGGGGCTCTCAGGTATATACACTACCATGCTGGATGAGAACAGACCGATAATGAGGGGAATTGCAGCTCCTTTTGGACTATCATATATTCCGGGGCAGTGGCTAGAGAGTATTCAGATAGCAAAGGGTCCGTCCTCTGTGATAAATGGTGTTGATGCAATCACAGGGCAAATTAATATGGAGCATCGTAAACCTACTGATGAGAAACCTTTCTTCTTGAATCTTTTCCTGAGCAGTACCCTCAGAACCGAAATGAATGTGGCATCTTCTCTCCAGCTGAACAATAAATGGAGTACTGTAATATTGGCTCATGCTTCGACAGACCCGATGAAACACGATGGTAATGGTGATGGTTTCAGGGATGATCCTACATCAATGCAATTCAATTTTGCCAACAGGTGGTTATATTATGATGAAAGCGGACTTCAGATTCGTTTTGGAGTTAAGGCTCTTTATGATGACCGTACCGGAGGACAGATGGGGTATGATAAATCAATGATTTCAGACTACGGCTCAAAATATTTCCCTGGCACTACAGACCTTATTCCTTGGGGAACCAATATAGTAAACAAGAGCCTCAACGGATATTTCAAGGTTGGTATTCCTTTGAATGCAGACAACTCCCATAATATTGCTGCAGTGGGAGATTATACATTCTATCAGATGGATTCCTATTTTGGTTTGAAGAGTTATTTCGGAAAGCAGAATTCAGGATTTCTGAATATCATTTATCAAGGGGAATTGAATGAGAATCACCGTATAAATTTTGGTGTAAGAAATTTCTATGATCATTATAATGAGTTGCTGCATGATGCCCAGACTGACAAAGATTTGAACATTCTTGGAACAGGAATCCGTCAGGAAAATTCATTGGGAGCATACGGAGAATATACTTATACTTTAGGTGAGAAATTCTCTGCAATTGGTGGTGTTAGTGTAGATTATCACAACCTATACGGGTTAATGGTTTCTCCTCGTGCGAATATCAAATGGTCTATCACTGACTATTTGATTTTCAGAGCTCAAGGAGGTCGCGGAACTCGTTCTCCAAATGTGGTGGTAGATAATCTCGGTATGATGTCCACCAGCAGGATAATAGATATTGCTCCTAACCTTACAATGGAGAGTGCCTGGACTTATGGTGGAAATATTACAGGATATATTCCTATTGGGTTCCAGGATAACTGCTATTTGAGTTTTGACTTCTTCAGAAGTGATTTTACAAAACAGATTATTGTGGATCAGGAGTATGATACTGAGAAAATAAGTATCTACAATCTTGATGGCAAATCTTACACTAATACATATCAGGTAGATTTCTCAATTGAGCCTTTTGAAAGGTTTACCCTCCTGGCAACATTCAGATATACTGATTCCAAGGTTACTTTGAAAGGTCAGGGTTTGGTCGAGAGACCTCTTGTGAGCAAGTATAAAGGGGTATTGAATCTTCAGTATGCAACCAGAATGAATATCTGGACATTTGATTTTACAGCTCAGATTAACGGTCCTTCAAGGATTCCTGACTTTGCTTTGCAACCAGGTCAAAGCAATCAATCTCCTGTATACCCTATATTGTTTGCCCAGATTACACGCAAATTTAAAGGTGTGGATGTCTATATTGGAGCAGAGAATCTTACAAATTACAAACAAAAGAATCCGATTATCAGTGCTGATGACCCATACGCACCCGATTTCAATGCTTCTGTCATTTGGGGGCCTTTGATGGGAATCAAGGTATATGCCGGTATGAGACTGACACTTTGGAAATAGATTATCATTACAACATTTATAATATTTATAATTATGGCCAACTATTTAAAAATCACACTACTTGCGACATTATTCGCATTTTTCGCAATTTCAGTAACAGCTAAAGACAAAAAGGAAAAAGCCAAGGATGCTGAAGTTACATTTGTTGTGGAAATAGACTGTGAGAATTGCGCAAATAAAGTGCGTGAAAATCTTCCTTTTGAAAAAGGTGTAAAAGATTTGAAAGTGACATTGGCTGACAAGACTGTTTGGGTTAAGTATTCACCAAAGAAGACTACCAAAGAACAATTGGCAGCTGCAATCAACAAACTTGGTTATCAGGTTTTAGGCGAAAAACAGACAGAGGAGCAACCTGCTGTAGAATAGTGTTGTTGTCGAATCGGTTATGATGCCTCCGGTACTGCTATGTGGTACAGGGGGCATTTTAATTTGAATTTTATCAATATGGAAGGTGTTGTGGATTAATATTGTTATCTTTGTCAAAATAGGTGCAATCTTTGTAACAAAAACAGTGTAAAATTGAAGAAAGATGTATAAGATCCTTAGAAAAGAATATTTGACTTCATCTATATGTTTGATGGAGGTATATGCTCCAAGAGTTGCTTCTTCTGCCCGACCCGGACAATTTCTGATAGTGAAGGCAGGGGCAAAAAGTGAAAGAATCCCCTTGACGATTTGTGACTATTCGCCCCAAAGAGGCACCGTTACAATTGTTACTCAGGAGGTGGGGGCTTCCACTAAATATATCTGTTCTTTTGAGCCGGGTGACTCTTTTGACGCTGTTGTTGGCCCTTTGGGACAGCCTTCAGAGTTTGTTTATGAATGTATCGAGGATCTTTCGATGAAACATTTTCTTTTTGTGGCAGGAGGTCTGGGAACTGCACCGGTATATCCTCAAGTGAAGTATTTGCATGATCTTGGTGTTAAAGTGGACGTTATTATAGGGGCGAGAAGTAGCGATATGATAATAATGGAGGAGCAGATGCGAAATGTATGTGATACCTTATATATATGTACTGATGATGGGTCGAAAGGGGAGAAAGGATTGGTTACAGATGTAATGGATTCATTGGTTCGTAGTGGTAAAAATTATTCTCAGGTGGTGGCTATAGGCCCTATGGTAATGATGAAGTTTGTCACAATGAAAGCAGCTGAATATTCAATTCCTATTGTTGTAAGTCTTAATACCCTGATGGTTGACGGTACAGGAATGTGTGGCGCCTGTAGAGTGACAATAGCCGGGAAGACTAAATTTGCCTGTGTGGATGGTCCTGAATTCAATGGACTCGATGTCGATTTTGATGAAGCTATCAGGCGCCAGGGGATGTACCGCGAAATAGAAAGGGAGAATGATCATAAATGTAGAATCGGTTTGCATTAGGAAAGTCCTATAAAAGAGTTGTTGGAATTTATGGTTTTAGAGTTTTAGAATCTGATACCATGATTTGCTAGAACTTCGATTTTATAGAGGTTTCCATTAATTATATAAGTATGAACGAGAAATTTGGAGTAAGGGTAAAATGTTCGGAACAGGATCCTTCGGTTAGGATTTCAAACTTTGAGGAGGTGTCGCTCGGCTACACTGCAGAACAGGCTGTAAAGGAGGCTCAACGTTGTCTGAGTTGTAAAAAACCTCGTTGTGTATCAGCTTGTCCGGTTTCTATTGATATTCCTTCCTTTATATCAGAAATTGCAGCCGGCAACTTCACCGGGGCAGCTCAGATTATTGCAAAAGATAGCCTTTTGCCCGCTGTTTGCGGAAGAGTTTGTCCTCAGGAGGTGCAATGTGAAGGGGCATGTATTTTAGGTGTAAAAGGAGAGGCTGTTGCAATAGGGAAATTGGAGCGTTATGTAGCAGACAGAAGCAGACAGCAGGGGATAAGATTTCTCACCAAATCTCCTTCAAATGGAATTAAGGTAGCAGTAGTTGGGAGTGGACCTGCAGGTCTTGCTTGTGCAAGCGATTTAGCGCGGAATGGTTTTGAAGTTACTATTTTTGAGGCACTTCACTCTCCCGGAGGAGTGTTGCAATATGGGATACCTGAGTTTAGATTGCCTAAAAAGGAAGTGGTGGAATATGAGATTGAAAATGTTCGCAGATTAGGAGTGAATATTGAGACAAATGTAGTGATTGGGAGGACTTTGACTATTGATCAGCTACTTTCCGAAGAGGGCTTTAAGGCTGTTTTTGTGGGTTCAGGAGCCGGTCTTCCCAAATTTATGGGAATTCCTGGGGAAAATCTCAACGGGGTTTTTTCAGCAAATGAGTTTCTCACCCGTAACAATCTCATGAAGGGGTATCTTTCAGAATACGATACACCTGTGTTCGTAGGAAAAAAAGTAGCAATTGTGGGTGGGGGAAATGTCGCTATGGATGCTGCACGGACAGCCTTGAGATTGGGGGCTCAGGTGACAATCGTTTATCGTAGGACAGAAACTGAGTTGCCTGCCAGACAGGAGGAGGTGCATCATGCTAAAGAAGAGGGTGTTATATTCTCTTTACTGACCAATCCCATAGAGGTGGTTTCAGATCATAGAGGTTGGGTTAAGGGGCTCAAGTGTATTAAAATGGAGCTTGGCGAGCCTGATGAATCAGGTCGGCGCAGACCTGTTGCTATTCCCGATTCGGAATTCGAGATAGAAACAGATACTGTGATAATGTCTTTGGGTACAAGTCCTAATCCATTGATTGCCAGGACTACTGAGGGTATGGATGTGAACCGGTACGGAGGTATAGTTGTCTCGGAGGGTGGCGCTACCACTAAGGAATATGTGTATGCAGGAGGTGATGCTGTCACCGGCTCGGCAACTGTTATTTTAGCTATGGGCGCAGGTCGTCAGGCGGCCGCGGCAATTAAAGCGAAGCTCAATCCTTAATTGCTTGATAATCAGAAAAGAGGAAGATGTACTTATGCTTTATAGGTGCATCTTTTTTTCATATAGATTATGATTTTATCAAAAAACAACTATATTTGCTTAGATATAGACAGTAATAAAACCTATAACTGTTTCATAATTATAGAATTATAAGTATGACAAAAAAAGTTAGAATTGTTGTTTTGGCCAAGCAGGTGCCAGACACCCGAAATGTAGGAAAAGATGCGATGAAGGAGGACGGAACAGTAAATCGCTCGGCACTACCTGCTATTTTTAATCCTGAAGATATGAATGCTTTGGAGCAAGCACTCAGAATTAAGGATTTACTTGATGATGTTGAAATTACATTGTTGACTATGGGCCCTGGAAGGGCTGCTGATATTATCCGCGAGGGTCTTTACCGTGGAGCGGATGGTGGTATTCTATTGACTGATAGAAAATTTGCAGGAGCAGATACACTCGCTACCTCTTATGCACTTTCTCAAGCTATCAAGAAGATTTCTCCTGATATTATCATTGCTGGCCGTCAGGCAATTGATGGTGATACTGCTCAGGTAGGACCTCAGGTCGCTGAGAAAATGGGTTGGCCTCAGATTACTTATGCTGAGGAGGTTCTGGAAGTAAATGATTCGAAAATAACCATACGCAGAAGACTTGAGAGAGGTGTTGAGACTGTGACTTCTCCTCTTCCTGTTTTGATTACAGTTACAGCTACTGCTGCCCCTTGCCGACCTCGTCATGCGAAGAGACTTCTTAAGAACAAGAACGCCCGTACCATGAGCGAGTTGCAGGCGGAGTCGTTGGAACAAGGCAACGCTTATTTGATTCCTGAATGGGGTTTCAATGAAATTGGTGGCGATGAGAAAAGTTATGGTATGTCAGGTTCTCCCACAAAAGTTAAGAAGATTGAAAATATCATTTTACAAGCTAAGGAGTCTAAGATTCTCTCTTCTTCTGATGCCGATATTGATATGCTTGTCAAAGAACTGATAGCAAGCCATACCATTGGATAATTTTAAAACGGAATGAATATGAATAATATAATAGTATATTGCGAAACAGATAATGGCGCTTTGTGCGATGTAAGTCTTGAGCTGTTGACCAAGGCCAGAGAGTTGGCAGGTACTTTGTCGTGTAATGTTGAGGCGTTGCTTATCGGTCATAATGTAAAAGGTTTGGCGGATGTGCTTTATTCTTATGGCGCTTCTGTTGTCCATTTGGCAGAGGATCCCAGACTTGAATTTTACAGAACTCTCCCTTATGCTGCTATTACTATCTCCTTGTTTAAGGAGCAGAAACCTCAAATTGCCCTATTTGGTGCGACCTCAGTGGGTCGTGACCTTGCTCCAAGGGTGTCGAGTGCATTACATAGTGGATTGACAGCAGATTGTACATCTCTAGAAATTGGAGATCATCAGGATAAAGAAAAACAATACTCAAATTTGCTGTATCAGATACGTCCGGCATTCGGAGGAAATATTATTGCTACAATCATAAATCCCGAGTGTCGTCCTCAGATGGCTACCGTACGTGAGGGTGTGATGAAGAAAGAGCCTCTTTTATCACCTGTGAATGGTTCAATCCATCAGATTGATGTAAATTCAGTTCTGAGCGAAGGTGACTTTGTTGTAGAAATTATAGAGAGAGAAATTGAAGAGAGAAAGATAGATATAAAAGGCGCCCAAATAATTGTGGCAGGAGGTTTTGGTGTAGGAAGCAAAGAAAATTTCCAGCTTATATATGATTTGGCTAAGGTACTTGGTGCTGAAGTGGGTGCTTCACGTGCAGCAGTGGATGCAGGTTTTGTGGAACATGCACGTCAGATTGGTCAGACAGGTGTGACTGTAAGACCTAAACTATTTATTTCTTGTGGTATCTCAGGTCAGATTCAGCATACAGCCGGTATGGATGGATCTTCAATGATTATTTCTATCAATAATGATCCTGAGGCTCCTATCCATAAGATTGCTGACTATGCGATTGTCGGTGATTTGAATGAGGTAATTCCCAAAATCATTAAATCTTACAAACAAAACAGTAAATAATTATGGCAAATTTCTATACAGATAACAGTGACTTGAAATTCCATCTTTCGCATCCGCTGATGCAAAAGATTATTGCACTTAAGGAACAGGATTTTAAGGATTATGGAGTATATGACTATGCTCCGGCAAATGTGGAAGATGCCCTTGATTCATACGATAAGGTATTGGAGATTTTAGGAGAGATTACAGCAGATGTACTTGCGGTAAATGCTGAAGGAGTGGATCATGATGGTCCTGTATGTGAGGGAGGCAGAGTTACATACGCGGCAGGAACTGCTGAAAATCAGAGGGCTCTTACTCAAGCTGGTGTATATGGTATGAGTCTTCCACGTGAATATGGTGGATTGAATATGTCCATGGTACCATACGTTATGTCGGCTGAGATTATCGGACGTGGAGATGCCGGTTTTGCTAATATCTGGGGTCTTCAGGATTGTGCTGAAACTATTCATGAGTTTGCTTCTGAGGAGATTAAAAAAGAGTTTCTTCCAAGAATCAACGCTGGTGAGACTTGCTCAATGGACCTTACAGAACCCGATGCAGGAAGTGACCTTCAGGCTGTGATGTTGAAGGCTCAGTGGTCTGAGGAGAAGGGTATGTGGTTGCTCAATGGAGTGAAACGTTTTATTACTAATGGTGATGCACAGATAAAATTGGTTTTGGCCCGTAGTGAAGAGGGTACCAGAGATGGTCGTGGTCTCTCTTATTTTGTCCATGATCAGCAATGGGGTGGCGTGACTGTTCGCCGTATTGAGAACAAGCTCGGTATCAAAGGCTCTCCAACATGTGAGCTTGTCTTTAAGAATGCTCCTGCCAAATTGGTGGGAGACCGAAAATTGGGTCTTATCAAGTATGTGATGTCATTGATGAACGGTGCAAGGTTGGGTGTTGGTGCTCAGTCTGTTGGTATCTCAGAGGCAGCATATCGTGAGGCTTACAAGTATGCTCAGGAGAGAAGGCAGTTTGGAAAAGCTATTATTGAATTTCCTGCTGTATATGAAATGTTGGGAGTAATGAAGGCCAAATTGCAGGCATCTCGTGCCATTTTATATGAAACAAGCCGTTTTGTGGATATGTACAAGGCGTATGGATTTGTTTCTGAGAGCAGAAAACTTTCTCCTGAAGAGAGAGCGGAGTATAAGAAATATTCCCGACTTGCAGATATGTTTACCCCTGTTTTGAAGATGATGGCAAGTGAGTATTGTAACCAAAATGCTTATGATGCGATACAAGTGCACGGAGGTTCAGGTTTTATGAAAGAGTATCCTGTAGAGAGACTTTATCGAGATGCCAGAATCACCACTATCTATGAGGGTACTTCTCAGTTGCAGGTGGTGGCAGCTATCCGTTATGTCACAACAGGTGCGTACCTTGCTCAAATCAGAGAGTATGAGAAAGTGGAAGTACGTCCTGAATTCCAATCTCTTAAGGATATGCTTATCGGAATGACTGATGAGTTTGAGAAGGCTTGTGCAGTTATATCAGAAATTCATGATAATGAGTACCTTGATTTCCACGCAAGGCGACTTGTAGAGATGGCGGCACATATTATTATGTCATATCTGTTGCTTATCGATTCTCAAAGAAGTGATGATTTTATCTCTTCTGCAAAGATTTATATTGCTAAGTCTCAAGCATGGAATAGAGAACGCTACGAGTATATTGTGAACTTCAGACCTGAGGATTTGCAATCATTCAGATAGTTTTACAAACACAATTTATAGGCAGTCATAATGTGGCTGCCTATTTTTTTTGCAAATTGCCGTTAATTTGCGAAATTTACGCGATTTGTATGTAAACATTATGCAATTGATAAGTAATCAAATAAAAATTATAGATATGAAACTTAGAACAACTCTTTTGTCTGTTTTGTCAATGTTGGTATTGACAAGTTGTGATTGTGAAACTAAGAAACCAAAAATTGCGATTGTAGGGGTCGGAGTGGAATGTAGTACTTTTTCTCCTGCAAGGACTACTTTGGATATGTTTAGAATTTATTATGGGGAGGATATTTACAATACTTATCCTTTCTTCAGAGATGATACGACATTGCTCTCAAAGGCTCAGTGGGTTCCAACTATAACAGCTTGGGCTACTCCGGGTGGTATGGTTACAAGGGAGTGTTATGATACATTGTTGAACCGTTCTTTGAGATTGCTTGAGGAGGGAATGCCTTATGACGGTATATTTTTGGATATTCATGGAGCTATGAGTGTAGAAGGTCTCGATGATCCTGAAGGTGATTATATTCTTAAGATAAGAGAAGTTGTAGGAGATGATGTAATCATTTCGACTTCAATGGACCCTCATGGTTGCGTCTCACCCAGATTGGCAGAGGCTACAGATTTGATTACTTCATATAGAATGTCCCCTCATACTGACAGATATATCTCCCGTCAGAGGGCTATCGACAATTTGTTGGAACGTTTTGAGAAAAATTTAGGAAAACCAAAATACAAGGCGTGGGTTAAAGTTCCTATCTTGCTTCCGGGTGAGAAGACATCTACCAGGGTTGAACCTGGAAAATCTTTATATGAAGCGATTGTTCCTATCGAGCAACTTGATGGTGTCGTTGATGCAGCTATATGGATGTCATATCCTTGGGCTGATGAGCCAAGAAATCATGGTGTTGTGATGGTTGTAGGAGATAATAAAAAACAGGTTGAACAAGGTGCAAAGCAACTTGCAGAACATTTCTGGTCAATTCGCGAAAAATTTGAATTTGTGGCACCTACTGCAACCTTGGAAGAGGTGTTGGAAAATGCGTTGAAAAGTACAGTGAAACCTTACTTTATAAGTGATATGGGTGATAATCCTACAGCAGGAGGTGCAGGAGATGTCACTTGGACTCTTGCAAAACTGCTTGACAGGCCGGAATTCAAAAAGGCTTCCGGAAAACGTTTGATCTATGCTTCAATCCCAGGTCCTAAGGTGGTTAGCGCTGCTAAAAAAGTGGGTATCGGGGGTAAAGTCAAGGAGTACGCAGGAGCTATGGTCGATGACCGTTACCAGGGCCCGGTTCTTATCAACGGTACAGTAGAAAGAATTCTCGAGAATGGAGATAATGACTGGGTTGTTATCCGGGTTGGTTCAATGCAAGTTATTGTTACAGAGTCTCGTCAGCCTTTCCATTATGAAAGGGATTTTGATCGTCTTGATTTGAAACCACGCGAGGCTGATATTATTGTAGTGAAATTGGGTTACCTCACAGAAGAATTGTATGACATGCGTGCAGATTGGATGATGGCTCATACAAGAGGGGGTGTGGATCAGGAACTTGTGAAACTCCCTTACAAACGTTTGGAAAGACCTATTTATCCATTGGACCCAGATATGCAGGATCCTGCGTTGGAAGTGGTTTGGAGATAGAGTAGTATAATATTCATTATTGTATATGAATTTTAAGAATCTTGATTTGAAAAGTGCCATGGTAGGGGCGCTTGCGGTGATTATCGTCATGGCACTTGTCCTGTTGGGTATTAGGGTTTTTGATGGTTGCTCAAATGAGAATTCTGAACCTCCTTTGTATGAGCAAGTGTCTGAGGCCCTTGAGGCTCAGATGGATGATTCCCCTTCCAATGATATGCCCGAACAGATAGAGGAAATAACCCGTCCCTCAGACTTTGATACTGATTTATCTGATTATGAAAGAAAGGATGGAAAGATATTGAATGGAGATTATTTTCTGACATTGATGACGCGATTAGGAGCTCCCCAAAATGTTATTTATGAGCTGGAGCATAAGTCAGAGGGGGTTTTTGATATGCGCCATCTTAAAGTCGGTTATCCTTATCAGGCCTATTATACAAAAGGAGAACCATCAGAACTTGCATATCTGATATATGAGCAGGATAGCCGTTCTTATGTGGTATTTTCACTGATAGATTCCATCGATGTATCTATATGTCAGAAGAAAATTCAGACTCAGGTAGAGTACATAGAGTTGGAAATATCCTCTTCATTATGGAGTGATATAATATCTCAAGGAGGACCGGGATTGCTTGCTATCAGACTCTCTGATATATATGCATGGAGTATTGACTTCTTTGGTTTGCAGAAAGGTGACTCGTTTAAGGCGGTGTATCAGGTGTCTACTCATAATGGTTCGATTCTAGGTGTAGATAAGGTTCTATATGCAGAGTTTTTACATGGGGATGATACTTATCAGGCATATTATTATGATGATGGAAGTGGAAATTATTATTGGAACGAGAAGGGGGAGAGTATGAGAAAGGCATTCCTTAAAGCCCCTTTGAGTTATACCCGAATCTCTTCCGGATTTTCATATAGCCGCCGACATCCTGTAACGCGTAAAGTCAGACCTCATACAGGTATAGATTACGCTGCTCCTGCAGGAACAGAGGTGATGAGTATTGGAGATGGTGTCGTAGTCTACAAGGGGTATAAGACCCAAGAGGGAAATATGGTGAAGATTAAGCATAATTCTGTATATACTTCAGCATATTTACATTTGTCAAAATATGCAAAAAATCTCAAAGTTGGGGATAGGGTCTCTCAGGGGCAGGTTATTGGATATGTCGGAAGTACAGGATATTCTACTGGTCCTCACTTGGATTTTAGAATATGGAAGAATGGTACTCCTATCAATCCACTGAAGATGGATTCACCTCCAGCTGAGCCGATATCTGAAGATAAGAAGGAAGATTTCCAAAGAAGTCAGCAGGAATCTCGTCGCGCAGCACTTACTTTCCAAGCCAGAACCATCCTCAAACAGACAGTTGAGATCATTAAGACTCGATAGATTGTTTTGGGTTTGTGGGGGAGATGTTCCTTTGAGAAGGTGGTTGGGATGGAGGGGGGTATTTACAGGTCTCGGGGATCTTTGAATCATAAAATTCAAACCTATAGCGGTCCATTTTCCTTTGGGTATCTGGTTGGCAGGAGGGAGGTGGTTTTACCTTGGAGGTGGTGGTTGGAATTGAGGGTGGTGGTATTGGGATTTTCGAAGGGTCGCGGCTTTGCTGCTTCCTTCTTTTCTACAACCCCCAGACCCCCTTTGAAGGGGGCTTTGGTCGCTTTGCTCCGAAGAGGGGTAGTAAAAATCGAGCCAATGGCTTTACTCTTTTAAGTTCACCATTGGCTCGCTCTATTAAATGTAAAGTAGGCTGCTATTTACTTATAAAGGTAGCCTATAATTGTTCTATCTGCTCCAAAGTAAGTCCTGTGCAGGTTACAATCATCTCTATGGAGATTCCATTTGCCTTCATCAGACGGGCGGTATCTATTTTAGCTTGTTCTCGTCCCTCTTCAATTCCTCGTTCAATTCCTTGTTCGAGCCCTTGCTGAAGTCCTTCTTCGCGTCCTTGTTGAAGCCCCTGTTGAAGTCCCTGCTGAAGTCCCTGCTGAAGCCCCTGCTCAAGTCCTTGCTCAAGCCCTTGTT
>JAFVWT010000001.1 GCA_017501525.1 Bacteroidales bacterium
GCAGTGGTTGGAATGGAGGGTGGTGGTGTTGGACTTTTCGAAGGGTCGCGGCTTTGCCGCTTCCTTCTCTTTTACAACCCCCAGACCCCCTTTTTAAGGGGGCATTAGTCGCTGCGCTCCTACGCTCCTGTGTTTTGCTTTTGGGTTTGTCTGTAAATGGTCGCTAAATGTGACGATGTCATCCCCGACTTGACGGAGTCATCCCCGACTTGATCGGGGATCTCGGGGTGATCTCGGGGATCTCAAAACAATCACCCCAGTGTGGCAAGATTAGTCAGAGTCCGTTATTACCGACCTTGATAGAAAGAGATACCCGGTCGATCTGGGTATGACGTAAATGGTTGGGGAACAGGCATGACATAATAAATCAGGCCTGGTATGACACAACGGGTCGACCCAGGCCTGGCATAAGGGGTAATTAAGTTCCATAAATCTCTGCAAAGTTTTTTATGGAAATTCCTTAAATGAGCTATATGATTCCTTATACAAGCTCTGATAAAGGTGCTCTAGCTTCAAGTTGTTTACCACCTTTGAAGGTGATTGAAATTATTAAATCTCCCTCAGGATTTGATGGTATCTGCTTTATCTGGAGGAGGAACATAATATTTTTCATCCAAGTACTTCCTCCTATTAATTTTAGTGACTCATAGTTAATCTTATCGAGAGACTCATATATTGGGTCCCCTAAGTAAGCCGATTTGTTCCTGCTTCCTTCTAAAATGGTTTGCTTCCATATTTTGAAAACCTCAGGAGCATATTCGGTTTCATAGTTGAATTTTGATGTGTAATTACTTTGGATATATGGATGCACAGTCATTGCATATAGGTAAAATTGTTCATTCAAGATACTTCCTGCTGGTACTTCATTGAATATAGAGGTACAACTGATTTCTATAGATTCTATTTCGTCAGATAGAAACTGTTCGGGATCTCCTACGTGCGGTACGTAATTATATGTTGTGTCGTAACCTGTATCTCCATAATACTCGCTTATCGCTGTATGGCGCGAAGAAGAAGTTCCAATTGAACAAAAGTCGCTATCTATGCAAGATATATTAATGAATCCGTAATCATTAAATTTATCTATCTTCAAGGTAATAGGTGTATAGTAGGCCCCAACAAAACTATTGCTATGTATTAATGTTGAGTTGCCTGGAATTTTTGATTCTTCGCAAGAAAAAGTTATAAATGCTATTGCGGCTAAAAATAATAATTTTCTCATATTCTTTAAATTTATTGCATCCATTGAGGTGTATTGTATGTTAAAATAACAATATCTTGGTTATAATTTTGTGTATTACTTCCATATCCTGGGTCTGTATTATCATCATGTGCTATTTTGCCTCCTTCATAACTGGGAAAGTAATAGTATCCATCTCCATTTCCGCCCCATCCCCAATTGATATGAAATAGTTTACGAGTAGTGTAGCTAGAAGTGGTATGGTACTTTCTTTGAACCATATAGCCATCAACGATGTAAGCATGAGCAGAAGTGTCATTTGCGCTTTGCATATATACCGGCAGTCTTCTTTTCAATCTATCTTGGACTCTATTAATAAAGTTACTTTCATTTCGTGAAGTCGCAGTATGTTTATATACGTTTTCATGTGTTATCTGGGACATTAGGAATAATTTTACCCTTGGCCAATTTGAAGAACTCCCATCGGATCCGTAAACAGTGTAGACTCCATCGGAAACATATCTGACATAATTCGCAATATAGCTTCTTTCACTCTCTGTTGCAGATACCCCGTATACATCATCTTTTGTCCCAAAGTTTGATATAATATCCCAATTGTATGGTAATGTCGGAGGTTTTAAATATGCTACAATTTGAGCTGTGGCAATACCTACACATCCTGCATATGCGTAGTTTCCATCTGGCATTATGGGGCATGCTTGTTGATATACACCGGTTTGATTCCATTTTGTTTGAATAAGAGGTCTGACCCCATGTCCATCTAACCAAATACCAATTAATGAAGAATCTATAATTGTGGTGGAGTCTATAGCAGGAGGTGTCGTTGGTATGCCTGGCATATTGGGATTGGTAATTATATTGTCATCTGCCCAACCTACTTCTCCTAGAGATCCTGTAATTATACCTATCGCGGGGTGGTCCGGCGATAGTACCATTCCAAGCCCATTTTCTGTTTCTATAAATGGCATTGTATCTAGCGGTGGTATATCAAGGTGTTCATCTCCGTAGGTGATATCTTCTGAATCATCAAGTAATAGTTCATCATTATCTGACCCTGAAGAGTCAATTGGAAATGGAGCAGGGTGTGGATTGCCTAATGCTGATTGCAATATTTCAGGGGGGAGATTTCCGCTTTGAGTTATAGCAAGGATCGTAATATTTTCACCATGTGCAGCTAAAACGGCAAAACCTCCATTATCAGGATAGTTGACGACATAGGGAATTACATTTAAAGATTTGGATATCGGCATTAATGCAGTTACTTCGATGTCCCCTAAACTCTTTGTAGGAAGACCGAAAAGATCATTTCTGAGTTTGACTACTTCATTAATAATTTTCTGGTTATCAACAAAGGAAATGGGTTTCTGCTGTTCTGGCCTTAATGAATTTTCATCTAAAGAACAGGCTGTAACAATGAAAATTGTTAGCAATAAATTTAGTTTTGTTCTCATAATTTAATTAATTTAAATAGTTTATATGGTTCTGTTTTTGGCAAAGCTAAATAACTTAAAACAATCGTTATTAGTTATAATAACTTGCCGTAACAAATATAATATTTTTTTTTAAATCTTTTGTTCTTTTATGAATAAAAGATTGTATTTATTTCTTTTTGACACCTTCACGAGGTTTACACTTCCTATTAATTTCAGCGACTCATAGTTGATCTTATCGAGAGACTCATATATTGGATCCCCTAAGTAAGCCGATTTGTTCCTGCTTTCTTCTTCCTTCGAAAATGTATTACTTCCATATCCTGGGTCTGTATTATCATCATGTGCTATTTTGCCTCCTTCATAACTGGGAAAGTAATAGTATCCATCTCCATTTCCGCCCCATCCCCAATTGATATGAAATAGTTCACGAGTAGTGTAGCTCAAATGACAAATCCTCAATTATCAGGATAATTGACAACATGGGGAATTACATTTAAAGATTTGGATATCGGCATTAAAAATTATATGAAACAGAAATGCCCGGAAGGGGAACGGGAATGGGGTAGGCAGCTGTCTGGGCCACTATCATAGTGGAAATTGTGGAATAGGTATTTTTAAGTTTCCAATCTATACCTACACCAAGATTTCCGTAGAATATCCAAAGTTGAGATTTGGGGTTACCGATAAAAAATGATGCACCAAGGTCAAGATTAAGGACAATACTATGTTTAATATTTTTTAATGGAAGGTATCCTCTTATTGTTCCATATATTGGCAGCATGTGGTCTAATAGATAAATATATCCGGTTCCTGCCCCTATAAAAAAATTTTCTTTGTAGGTAACCCCGTGTGTGGTGAGGATTGATGGCTGTTTTCCCACTATGGATGCCCTGATGTCGGGGCGATATTTCCAATTTTTCTCTGTTGCCGATATTTCTGAACAGGTCGCTAATATACAAATGCAGAAGATTATCTTGATAATTCTATTCATAGATGTAAGATTAAACTTAGAAGTTAAACATAATCATTACAGCTGGATATAACATAAACTCGCCCATAGGTGTTTGTGCGATAAGGGATGTTGAGATAGATTTACCGGAGTTTTCTATTCTCCAATCCATTCCGAAACCTCCATTCCCATAGTAGAAGTATTTTTTGGATCCACCCCGTGAAGGAATCACTGAAACACCTGAATCAAGATTTATCATAAACTTGTGTTTTGTATTCTTTAATGCTATATACCATTTGCAGGAGAAGTATATGGGTATACCGCTTTGGCGGTAATGATATGCGTATCCTAAGCCTAATCCTAAAAAGAGTTGGTCGTTATAGTCTACCCCGTGTGATGTAAGAAATGAGAATTGTCGTTCAAATCCGACTCCATTTCCTCTGATATCTCCGCTATAGCTCCATTTTTTAGTCTCCTGCGCAGATATTTTTATAGGTAAAGCAAATATAAGTAATACTGACAGTAATATTAGCTGTAATTTCTTAGGCATATACCTATGATGTTAAAAAGTTACAATTCTAAATAGCATATCATAGTCATTATCATTCTCCGGGCTTGTTCTGACAGGTCCATTCCCTGCATCAAACATATCAGATAGATAGTAGCCATCTAAGCAAATTGGACTTTATGATATATAAAAGCTACTTTTGCGAAGATAAAATTTTTATTAAACATAAGATGCAGTTTATAATGTTTTTGTTGCAGATTGCGCATATAACTATGTTTGATTTATTTGGCAACTGTCTGGGCCACTATCATAGAGGAAATTATTGAGTTGGGAATCGATGTCATCCCCGACTTGACGGAGTCCTCCCCGACTTGATCACTTTTAAGTCATCCCCGACTCCGATCGGGGATCTCTGGAACATAAAAATCAAGGCAAAGGAGGTTAATGTTCCTTTAGGTATCTGGTTGGTGAAAGAGAGGTGGTTCTACCTTGGAGGCAGTGGTTGGAATGGAGGGGGGTGGCTTTTGGCTTTTCGAAGGGTCGCGGCTATATTGCCGCTTCCTTCTCTTTTACAACCCCCAGACCCCCTTTTTAAGGGGGCATTAGTCGCTGCGCTCCTACGCTCCTGTGTTTTGCTTTTGGGTTTGTCTATAAATGGTCGCTAAATGTGACAATGTCATCCCCAGACCTAACGGAGTCATCCCCGACTTGACGAAGTCATCCCCGACTTGATCGGGGATCTCGGGGATCTCGGGGATCTCAAAACAATTACTCCAGTGTGGTAAGATTAGTTAGAGTCTTTTATTACTGACCTTGATGGAAAGAGATACCCGGTCAAGCCGGGTATGACGTAATAGGTTGAGCCGGGTATGACATAATTTGTCAAGCCGGGTATGATATAAATGGTTGGGGATCAGGCATGACATAATAAATCAGGCCTGGTATGACACAACGGGTCTACCCAGGCCTGGCATAAGGGGTAACAAAGTTCCATAAATCACTGCATGGTCTTTTATAGAACTTCCTATAGAGAAATATTATTGTTTGCGGTAACTTATTGTACCGGTAGCCTGATTGGTCGGCATAACCAATACTTCTGCTATTTGTACATGTGTGGGGGCCGCTGCTGCATAATATGCTACTTCTGCGATATCTTCTCCGCATAGAGGTTGGATTCCTTTATAAAAAGCATCTGCCTTCTCTTTATCGCCTCTATAACGGGTAACGGAGAAATTGGTTTCGACCATTCCGGGTTTAATGTTTGTTACTCTTAAAGGGGTGTCTACAAGGTCAATGCGTAGTCCGTCCGAGAGAGCTTTTACCGCCGCTTTTGTGGCGCAATATACACTTCCTCCGGGGTATGCGGCGTCTCCTGCAATGGAACCGATATTGATAATGTGTCCTTTGCCTCGACTAACCATACCTGGGACTACCATTCTGGTCATTGACAGTAGGGCTCTGATATTTGTATCAATCATTATGTCCCATTCATCAAGATCCCCTTCAAATTCTTTATCAACCCCAAAAACGAGTCCTGCATTATTGATAAGGATATCTATATTTTTCCATTTGCCCTCTAAAGATTCAACTGAAGATCTCATGGCTTCTCTATCTCTTACGTCGAAGGGGAGAAGTAATACATCCACCCCCATTGCAGTCAGTTCATTTTTAATCTCTTCCATCAGTTCTTCTTTTCTTCCGTTGAGGATGATGTCTGCCCCTTCAGATGCGAATTTGTATGCACAGGCTCTTCCTATACCACTGGTGGCTCCTGTTATGAGAACAACTTTATTCTTCATTTTGCTAATTTTTATTATTGTAACAATTTTGTAATATCTCGATTTTACTTTTGCAAGTGAAACAAAATTAGACAAAATTATGGAATTTATCTACATTGGAATCATCGTTTTCCTATTTTTCCTTGCTGTCATGGATTTGGTGGTAGGGGTAAGTAATGATGCTGTCAATTTTCTCAATTCGGCAGTAGGTGCCAAAACTGCAAAATTTAAGACTATTATCGTTATCGCTACAGCGGGTGTTTTCTTGGGGGCGATAATGAGTAATGGTATGATGGACATTGCAAGACATGGAATTTATCAGCCACAGTTCTTTACATTTGCTGAGTTAATGTGTATAATGTTGGCTGTGATGGTAACAGATGTGCTGCTACTGGATACTTTCAATACGATGGGGATGCCCACATCAACGACAGTTTCTCTTGTCTTTGAGCTCTTGGGAGGTACTGTTGCTTTGGCATTAATAAAGAGTATTACATCTGATGGTGCATTGACTTTTGCTCAAATGTTGAATACAGACAAGGCTCTGTCAGTAGTATTGGGAATATTCCTCTCAATTGCTATTGCATTTTTCTTTGGAATGGTTGTTCAATGGATTACTCGTTTGATATTTACATTTAATTACAAAAAGAACCTAAAATGGTTTGCCGGAATTTTTGGAGGTATAGCGGTAACTTCAATCCTATATTTTATGGTAATAAAAGGTTTGAAGGATTCTTCTTTTATGACTCCGGAAAATATGGCATTTGTCAAGGAGAATACATCAATGATTCTTTTGGCCTTCTTTGTTGGCAGTACCCTTTTGATGCAGATATTACATTGGTGTAAGATTAATATTTTTAAGATAATAGTTCTTATCGGTACA
Organism: Bacteroidales bacterium; assembly: GCA_017501525.1. Classification (GTDB taxonomy): domain Bacteria; phylum Bacteroidota; class Bacteroidia; order Bacteroidales; family UBA932; genus Coprenecus. Next base: position 6,753 of record JAFVWT010000001.1, read on the forward strand.
TTTGCCCTTGCTATGGCTTTCGCCGGTAATGACCTTGTGAATTTTATAGGTGTTCCTCTGGCGGGACTCTCGGCGCTGCAAGATTTCAATGCTAACGGAACATCGGTGGGTGCAGATGCTTTTATGATGGAGTCTCTCACAGGCTCAGCAAAAACACCGGTACTTTATCTGATAATTGCAGGGGCAATAATGGTTTTCGCCCTTATCACTTCAAAGAAAGCGAAGAATGTAATCAATACTTCTGTATCCCTCTCCAAACAAGATGACTCTGAGCAAATGTTCGGTACTTCGGCAGTGGCCCGTAGACTTGTACAGGTAAGCCGTTCAATGGCTCAATGGTTTATTAAAATCACTCCGGCTCCGGTGAAAAGATGGATAGATACAAGATTTAACAAGGATGAAATCATTCTTGAAGAGGGGGCGGCATTTGACCAACTTCGTGCAGCAGTAAACTTAGTAATGGCTGCCATGCTCATTGCATTAGGTACTTCGCTAAAACTCCCTCTCTCGACCACTTTTGTAACATTTATGGTGGCTATGGGTACTTCTCTTGCAGATAGAGCTTGGAGCAGGGAGAGTGCTGTTTTCAGAGTGACAGGTATGATCTCTGTAATAGGTGGTTGGCTTTTGACTGCAGTGGCTGCATTTATCTTTTGCTTTGCAGTGACCATGGCTATGCATTTCGGAGGAATTGTGGTAATGGTTGTTTTGGCAGTCGTAGCATTGATCATTATCATCAGAAGCAACTTCATACATAAAGAGGCGAAGGAGAATAAGGAAGATGATGTATTTGCGGAAATTGTTAATACAGATGATCCTCAGGTAGTCTGGTCTTTGATGAAACAGCATGTGGAGAAGAATATCCTAAATCAAATAGAATATACATCAGTAACTTATACTCAATTTGTTGATGCTCTTTTAGATGAGAACAGAAAAGGACTCAAAAAGTTGCAGAGTTCACTTTCTACCCAGATGCTCACATTCAAGACCACTCGAAGAAAGGAGATCATTGCTCTTAAAAAGTGTGATCCGATGATTACACTTCAGGCTAATACCTGGTTTCATATCTCGGCAAATAATACAATTCAGATGATGTATGCACTTAAGAGGGTGATAGAACCTTGTAAAGATCATATAGAGAATAATTTCAATCCTCTTCCTAATGATTGTAGAGATAATCTGCAGATAGTAAGAAAATCTCTTATTGAACTTTTTGATAAAGGTCTGAACTATTCAGAATCCTTGAAGAAAGGAAATACAGAGAGTCCTGCTGCGATTATCAGAGAGATTTCTACTTTCAAAAGTGCTATAACCCAGACGCTGGATCAGGAAATGATTCGCCTCAGAGGTGAGCAGAGCAATACAAATATCAGTACCTATATGCTCTATCAGACGATATTGCAGGAGAGTCAGCAGATGGCAGATTCTTTAAAACATCTTTTGAGGGCATATTATAAATTGTATTCTATCAAATAGAAGTTCTCTGGAAGATATATTGCTTCTGATTTTTATTGACTATCTTCGTACTCATTATGAAACAGCGTATACTCATAGTGGATGACGAAGAGTCAATATGTGAAATACTTCAATTTAATCTTGAAACTTCCGGTTACGAGACTGTCGTAGCCCATAGTGCAGAAGAGGCTATGGGCTACGACATCTCTTTGTTTGACCTTGTTTTATTGGATGTAATGATGGGGCAGATGAGTGGTTTTAGAATGGCAAGGCTCTTGAAGAATAACCCACAAACTTCAAATGTCCCGATTATATTCTGCTCGGCTATGGGGCAGGAGGAGAGCAAAATTACGGGGCTTGAGATAGGTGCTGACGATTATATTTCAAAACCTTTCTCTGTCAGGGAGGTAATAGCCCGTGTAAAAACAGTATTAAGGAGGTGCTCAAGTGGCCCAAAACCATCAGAACTTGAGCCTGATTTGTCGCATCTGATTACTTTTGAACAGTTGTCTATTGATTCATCGAAGTATAAATGTTTTATTGGGGGAGAAGAGGTATCCCTTACCAAAAAAGAGTTCGAAATGTTGCAACTCTTTTTGAAAAACAGAGGTAAGGTCTTTTCACGAGAGGAGATTATCCGCCACGTATGGAGTGGTGATGCTGATGTTTTTGATCGTACTATCGATGTAAATGTTACCCGTTTGAGGAAGAAGATTGGGGATTATGGCAAGTATATTGTAACACGTCAGGGGTATGGATACGGTTTTGATATATAATAATAAAGATTATGTGGGGATTTAAGGCAAAAAAGAGGACAATATCGATGCTTGAGGAGTTTGTATATCTCTCCGAGAAAGGGACTCCCGTAGGTGATAACTTTGGAAAATTTCCTCAAAACGATCTGGGTAATTTACTTAACAGATTGGTGGAGTCTTATAGAAGGAGTACAAATTATAAAGATTCAATCTCCCTCCAGAGGGAACAGGTAGTTAAAGATGCGCAGGAAAATATCAGACGCAAGAGGCAACTCACCCAGAATATAAGTCATGAACTCAAAACTCCTGTCAGTGCCTTGATGGGGTATCTTGAGACGATACTCAATAATCCCGATATGGAGAGGGAGCAGATGCTCCATTTTCTTCGCAAATCGTATCAACAGTCGGAGAGGCTTTCTGACCTTTTGAAAGATCTCTCTACAATAACCAGAATAGAGGAAGCGGCTGACCAGATAGAGAAAGAGATGTGTAATCTCTCAGATATTATAGTAGATGTAGTTAGAGATCTGGAAGCATCTTATCCAGCTTCCAAGGGGATGATAACTTGTGATATTCCCGACAATATGTCTATTTTTGGCAATAAATCCCTTCTTCAGTCGATATTCCACAATCTCCTTGAAAATGCTATCTTATATGCTCAGGCGACATCTATAACTGTCAAGCTCGTATCTCAAAGCAATAGCGAGTATAAAATGGCTGTTACAGATAATGGTGTTGGGGTAGAGGAGAAACATCTCTCGTTGATTTTTGAGCGTTTTTATAGGGTAGATAAAGGGCGTAGCCGTAAGTTGGGAGGAACAGGTCTGGGACTCTCTATCGTCAAGAATGGGGTTATTCTCCATGGTGGAAATATCAAGGCGGTCCTGGTCCCCTCCGGAGGGCTCTCGTTCTTATTTTCTCTCTCCAAAGGGGGGAAGGATGCAGCGCTTAAGGGAACTTCTATGTAATTAAATCCTCCCGACCTGACGGAGTCATCCCCGACTTGATCGGGGATCTCGGGAACATAAAAATCAAGGCAAAGGAGGTTGATGTTCCTTTTGGTATCTGGTTGGCGGGAGGGTGTGGTTTTACCTTGTAGGTCGTGGTTGGAATGGAGGGTGGTGGTGTTTGGCTTTTCGAAGGGTCGCGGCTATATTGCCGCTTCCTTCTCTTTTACAACCCCCATACCCCCTTTAAGGGGGCATTAGTCGCTGCGCTCCTACGCTCCTGTGTTTTGCTTTTGGGTTTGTATGTAAATGGTCGCTAAACGTGACGAAGTCCTCCCCGACTTGACAGAGTCATCCCCGACTAGATCGGGGATCTCGGGGATCTCAAAACAATCACCCCAGTGTTGTAAGATTAGTCAGAGTCTTTTACAGAACTTCCTAAAATAATTCGGGGTCAGGTAGTAGTTTGAAACTTTTTCGATGGTGGGGGGTGATTCCGAATTTTGCAATCGCTTCACGATGCTCTTTTGTGGGGTACCCGCTATTTTTATCCCATCCATATTGTGGGTATTCTTTAGCGATTTCCCTCATATAATCGTCTCTGTATGTCTTGGCAAGGATAGATGCTGCCGCTATGGAACTATATTTTCCATCCCCTTTTACGACGCATTGGAAAGGAATTTTCTCTCCATTGATATCGATGGGCTTGAATCTGTTTCCATCTACGATAATGTGTTGTGGAGTCACCTTCAATCCCTTTAAGGCGCGGTGCATTCCCTCGATTGAGGCATTGAGGATATTAATCCGGTCAATCTCTTCGGGGTCTATTGAAATGACACAATATGAGATTGCTTTTTCTTCTATTATCTCTCTGAGTCTGTAGCGGAGTCTCTCTGAGCATTTTTTTGAGTCGTTGAGTTCGGGGAGGTGAAAATCTTTTGGAAGTATTACAGCCGCTGCAAAGACGGGACCGGCAAGGGGACCTCTTCCAGCTTCGTCACATCCGGCCTCTATCAATTCTTCATTCAAATAAGGTAGTAGCATAATCTGTTCTGATACTAAATATAGAAGAGGCTGCCCATAATTTGAAGCAGCCTCTTGTAATATGTATAGTTTGTAGAACTATTCGTCTTTTTCTTCTTCTTGGTATGCTTTGAGAAGTTTTTCCTGAACATCAGAAGGTACTTGTTGATATTCAGACTCTTCCATTGTGAATGAAGCACGTCCTGAAGTGAGTGAACTTAGTGTTGTTGAGTATTTGTAAAGTTCTGCAAGGGGAACTCTTGCTTTAAGTACTTCAAATCCTTTAACACTGCTCATACCTTCGATCATAGCACGTCTACCTTGTAGGTCAGACATTACGTCTCCCATGTATTCACCGGGAACCATGATTTCGATATTGCACATTGGTTCCATAATCTTGGGACCTGCATTTCTGAAGGCTTCCTTGAAGGCATTACGTGCAGCAAGTTTGAATGAGATTTCGTTTGAATCTACGGGGTGCATCTTACCGTCATAAACATATACTCTGATGTCTCGGGCATACGAACCTGTAAGTGGACCTTCTTCCATTTTCTCCATGATACCTTTCAAAATAGCTGGCATAAATCGAGCATCGATAGCACCACCAACGATACAGTTGTAGTATTCAAGTTTACCACCCCAATCCATTGTGTACTCTTCTTTACCCTTGATGTTAAGAACCATTTCTTTGCCGTCCACTTTGAATCTGTTGTTTTGAGGAGTACCTTCTACGAAAGGTTCGAGCAACAAGTGAACTTCACCGAACTGTCCTGCACCACCCGATTGTTTCTTATGGCGGTATGAAGCGGTAGCTACCTTAGTGATGGTCTCTCTGTACGAGATACGAGGAGCCATAAACTCAATTTCAAGTTTATGAACGTTGTTAATCATCCATTTAAGGGTGTTGATATGTTGTTCGCCCTGACCGCTAAGGATGGTCTGTTTAAGCTCTTTTGCGTAGTGAACGATATATGTAGGGTCTTCTGCAGCAGCTTTGTTGAGGATTTCACCCAATTTTTCTTCATCCTTCTCATCTACAGCTTTAATGGCTGTGCGGAATTTTGCTTGAGGATATACGATAGGTGCAACTACTATTTCATTACCGGGAGCGCAAAGGGTTTGGTTAGATTTTACAGATTTTAGTTTAACTGTACATCCGATATCACCCGCTACCATTTCAGAAACTTTTTCTCTCTTCTTACCAGCTACTGCATAGATGGTGGAAATTCTCTCTTTGTTTCCATTTTCGGGATTAACAAGATCCTGACCTTCTGTAAGTTTACCTGAAATCACTTTGAAGTATGAAACGTCACCAAGGTGTTGTTCCAATGCGTTTTTGTAGATGAAAATGGTAGTAGGGCCATTTGCATCGCAAGGAATTTCATTGCCATCAATGCTGTGTTCATTTCTGTCAGCAGGAGAGGGAGCTACATTGATTACAAATTCCATCAAACGTTTTACGCCGATATCTTTCTTTGCTGAAAGACAGAAGGTAGGCATAATAGAACCTTGAAGGAAACCGGTGTTAAGACCTTTGATCATGTCATCGAAGCAAAGCTCTCCTTCCTCAAAATATTTTTCCATCAATTCTTCGGTACTTTCTGCAGCAACTTCTACAAGAGCGGCTCTAAGTTCATTGGTCTGATCCATCAGATTTTCAGGGATTTCAGACTCTACGCGTGTTCCGTTTTCGTCTTTGAATGTATATAGTTTCATTCTCAATACGTCAACGAATGAATCGAAACCTGCACCTGTTGCAACAGGGAATTGGATAAGAGCAATTTTTTTACCGAAAGATTGTTTAAGGGTTTCAACTGTATTTTCGTAGTTGGCTTTTTCAGCATCGAGCTGGTTGATTGCTACTACAAGGGGTTTTTTGTGTTCTTCAGCATATCTTACAAAGATTTCTGTACCAACCTCAACACCTTGTTGGGCATTTACCACGAGGATACCTGCGTCAGATACTTTGAATGAAGATACCACACCGCCGATGAAGTCATCAGCACCGGGAGTATCCATAATGTTGAATTTGTTATCCAAGAACTCTGTGTAAAGAGGTGTTGAATAGATTGAGCGTTGGTTTAGCTGTTCGATCTCAGTGTTGTCACTGATAGTGTTTTTAGCTTCGATTGTTCCTCTGCGGTCGATAACTTTGCCTTCAAACATCATCGCTTCAGACAAAGTGGTTTTACCTGATTTGGAACTTCCCAGAAGCACAACATTTCTAATGTTTCCTGTCTGGTAGGTTTTCATATATAATTAGTATTAAAATAATATTTTCAATATCTTACAAAGATAAAAAAAGAAGAGCACTAATCCAAACGATTAGCGCTCAAATAAAGAGACCGTCTTTCATTTTCAGAATTCTGTCAGACATCGTTGCGAGCTCATTATCGTGCGTGACGATAATAATTGTTTGTCCATACATATCTCTCAAATCAAAAAACAGTTTGTGTATTTCCTGTTTAGTACGACTGTCAAGATTTCCTGAGGGCTCATCTGCAAAGATTACAGAAGGGTTATTTATGATGGCTCTGGCTATGGCAACCCTTTGTTGTTCGCCCCCTGAGAGTTCGGATGGTTTGTGATTGAGCCGCTCACCAAGCCCTACATTTTGCAATATCTCTGTTGCCTTATCTTTGGCCTGTTGTGAAGAGACTTTTCCGATAAGTGCCGGGATCATTACATTTTCCAATGCTGTAAATTCTGGCAGAAGATGGTGAAACTGAAATACGAATCCTATATGGCGGTTTCTAAAATCAGAAAGTTTGTCAGCAGAAAGCGAAAATATATCAATGTTGTCAATATATACTTTTCCGCTGTCTGGTCTTGATAGAGAACCTAAAATCTGAAGAAGGGTAGATTTTCCTGCACCGCTGGCCCCAACTATCGATATTACCTCTTTTTCTTTTGCGTAGAAGTCAATCCCTTTAAGTACCTCTACTGTTCCGTATCTTTTTGTAATCGAAGATGCAGTTATCATTGCTTTTGGGAGTGTCAGGTTTTACTCTTTTCCTTCGTTTTTTCTCCACATCTTAATCATTTTGATGCGGAACTCCTCTTCAGCAAGGAAGATCTTAGCAACTTTCTCTACAGGAAGAATCTTATAGAATTCCTCTATGTACAATTTTCCCAATTCTCCCTCCTTTTCATAATTGTCGAGATACTCTTTTATGAGTTTTTTCATCTCAATGTCGGTGAATTTGCCTTTTTCCGAGAGTTCCTTTACCGCTTTAAGGCTTTTCATCGTTGTCTTATGGAGTTCGCGGCTTTCTTTCTGGAAATTATTGTATATGGGCCAGAATACTTTTGCTTCTTCCGGGGTAATTCCTATAAATGTGGTGAAGAATGCAATTTTTGCACTTTCCAGTTCCTCCCATTTGTTTTTCTGTTTATCTTCATCCGAACATTTCTGGGTACATTCGTTTTCTGTCCGGTCTATTCCCATTACAGAGCTGTTGAAAGGGATAGCATTTGCCTGAAATGTGAACATCAGGATGGCTCCGAGTACCATAAATGATGACTTAATATTCATATCCGTTGTGTTTATCTTCGTGTTCAATATAATAGAGAAGTTCTTGTGGGGCCATAGTAAGTTCCAGCAATTCATTAATCTTCTCATCTTCCAAGTTGTTTTCCATAGATTGTTCAAGGGACATTTGTACATCAATATCATCGTAGTATGAATAGATGAAACTGCTCTTTAGGTATCCTTCTTCAATCAATACAAAAATATCTTCTTCGGCAGGATTGCTCTCCCGGATGTATTTGTCTGTGATATTTGATGCAATATATCCCAACGAACCGATTAGTCCAAACATAAGTGCAAGCATAAGTGCAGGTTTGAGCCTCATAAGTATATTGCTGCTTCTTTTTGACTCTTCCTTATGCAGGGATGCTCTTACTCTCTCTTCCAGTGAGTCGGTATAACTCTGCGGGACGAGGTATGGATCCTTTTTAAGATGTTCATTATTTAAATTCATACTCTTTAGACTAATATATTTCAAAAAGGATTAATCGTTTTCTTTAAGAAATTGCTCAATTTTAGTGTAAGCGTGGTGATATGAGGCTTTAAGGGAACCTACCGTTCCTCCAAGAATCTCCGCAATCTCCTCATACTTAAGGTCTTCAAAATATTTTAGGTTGAATACGGCTCTTTGCTTCGGAGGGAGTCTCTTGATGGCCTTCTGTAATTTAAATTGTATCTGGTCTCCGTTGAAAAATGGGTCACTATATGCCTGATGGGTTGATGTGACTTTCGCCGATGAAAGCATGAAAAATCTTTTGACACTCTCTTTTTTTAAAAAGGTAAGAGTTTCATTTGTGGCGATTCTGTATAACCAAGTAAAAAGTTTGGAGTCCTCCCTGAAGTCGGGAAGGTATCTCCAAACTTTTATGAATGTATTTTGCAATATGTCGTCAGCATCATCGTGGTTTTGTACCATCTTGATGATGTGTCTATAAAGGCGATCGGAGTATTTGCGCATAATCAGATTAAAGGCATAGTCTTCTTTGCCTTCAAAATGATACATTGTCAATATCTCCTTGTCCTCCAACATTATTTTCTGGAAATGACTCTTTTGGCTGCAGAAACGATATTTTCACTGTCCAAACCATACTCCTTCATCAAACGGGCAGGTGTTCCGCTTTGTCCGAAGCGGTCATCTACTGCTACGAACTCTATTGGATATGGGGTGTTTCTGCTGAGGACTCCGGCAATCAGTTCGCCCATTCCTCCTGCTATAAGATGTTCCTCAGCTGTAACTATTGCTTTGGTTTTTGCAGCAGATTCAAGGACTGCTTGTATATCAAGAGGTTTGATAGTGTGGATATCGATCACTTCTGCGCTTATGCCTTCTTGTTCCAATATTTCGGCAGCAATGAGTGACTCCCATACTAAATGTCCGGTTGCAAAAATAGTTACATCTTTTCCATCAACCATTTTTACAGCTTTTCCAATTTCAAAAGTCTGATCCTCAGGGGTGAAATTAGGTACTGCCGGGCGTCCGAACCTGATGTAGACAGGACCATTGTAATTTGCTGCCGCTATGGTTGCTGCTTTGGTTTGAGCATAGTCACAAGGGTTGAGAACAACCAAATTGGGCAACATTCTCATAAGTCCTATATCTTCCATTACCTGATGTGTGGCACCATCTTCTCCAAGTGTGATACCTGCGTGTGAGGCTGCGATTTTAACATTTGTGTTTCCATAGGCCACACATTGGCGAACCTGGTCTAATACGCGTGTGGTAACAAAGTTTGCGAATGATCCTACAAAGGGAATCATACCATTAAGAGCCATTCCGGAGGCAGCTCCTATCATGTTTGCCTCTTGGATACCACATTGGAAAAATCTTTCCGGATTCTCTTTCACGAAGTCATCCATTTTTAGAGATCCGATAAGGTCTGCACAAAATGCAACTACTTTTGGGTTTGTTCTTCCAAGTTCTGTCAGACCTGCTCCGAAGCCTGAACGAGTATCTTTATTACCTCTGTTGACAAAATTTTTTGATTCCATATTAATAAATACCTATGTATAATCCGAGGTTAAAATATAAGTTAAAGAAATTATTGGTTGCCCAGTTAAGACCGGCATTTGCGTTCAATCCCCAAAGGGCATCTTTCCCAAAGGGGACAATCATCCCAACTTCGGGACTCATAAGGAATCCCCATGAGTGTTGGCCAATACTAAGATCCTGAACATGAGTCTCTTCACCGTAGCGGAGTGCTCCTAATCCTGCACTTGCATACACCTTCACCGCATCTTTGGGGTTAATCATATATTTGAATTGCGCTTTAATGGGGAAGATGTCTGTGTATTTGTTGATTGCTGCAGCGACGGCGGTATTTTCATCAGGACGGTAAATCTCTCTTGGGACAAATTTTTTGTTGTAACTCCATCCGAAATCGACACCTACCCCGATGTTGGAGGTGACAAAATAGGTGAAGTTAAAATTAAATCCTTCTAAAGAGTATCGGGAGATATAGTCATTTGAAGAGCCGAGTGGAAGGTAGCTCTGCCAATTGAAACTATATATCTGTTCGTATGAGTGGCGTGCTTTGAGGTTAGGGTTGTAATCGGCAAACTCATCGTTCTGAGTTTGTCCAAAAGAGGCTCCTACAGAGAGGAGTGCCAATAATGCTATACAAAATATCTTCTTCATAATATTACTCTTTTTGGATGGTTAATTTTTAGGAGGAAGTATTGTGAAGCATTCGTCAATTGCACTACTTATTTCCTCTTTGGAGTTAGATCCGCTGATGAGGCTCCTTACTAATGCGTGCCATACGATAGGGAACCTCTCTCCATTATGAGTCATATCCACCGTTTCAATAATTAGATTACCGGTGTAGTATGAGATGTACTCGACAGGTAGAGGATAGGGGTAGTAAGGGTAGTATGGATATGGATAATATCCGTCCCACCACCACCAGTAGTCCCAGCCCCAATAGTAATATGGGTCGTAATATACGGTGGTCGCACTTAGGATATATGTCAGGTCTACCAAAAGATCAGCCTCTTCGGGATTTGTAGCCCTGGTATATCCAAGTGAGGTGAAATTGTCTGAAATGTTTGCCAGAATCGTCTCTACAAAATGGTTACTTGCTCTATATTTATCTTCATTGTCGATATAGAGGATGGAGTCGGTAACTGTAAATGTTTTGAATTTTGAGAAGTCTGTGTCGGGGGCCTTTTGGGCAATAGAGACATTTTGTATAATGGTCTCAGTGTTGTCCTGATACAATGAGCAACTCTGAATCAGAACTGATATTCCGACAATTGTTAAAATCAGTTTTAAAGTTTGTGACATATTATTTTTCTATCAGTTTAAAATCGCCCAAGGTCTCTTCCAGTTGTGAAAGGGCTTGTTCTGTCTGTTCTGCGGAGGGGGCTTTACCATGCCATTTGTGTGTTCCAGCCATAAAATCAACACCATGTCCCATATCTGAACGGAAGAGAATCATAACCGGTTTGCCTTTTCCTGAGAGTTCCTTGGCTTTATCATATGTATTCAAAATTTCTGCCATGTTGTGACCATCGGCAACGAGAACGTCCCATCCGAATGCTTCCCATTTCGCTTTAAGGTCTCCAAGTCCCATTACTGATTCAACATTGCCGTCGATTTGTTGTCCATTCCAGTCGGTTATTGCGATGAGGTTGTCTATTTTATGATGTGCTGCAAACATTGCGGCTTCCCAGATTTGTCCCTCTTCGCTTTCTCCATCACCTAAAAGGACATATACATATCTGTCATCCTTTTCAAGTTTCTTTCCCAATGCTGCACCACAGGCTACTGACAATCCTTGTCCGAGTGACCCTGAAGGCATATAAACTCCCGGGAGTCCTTTTTCTGTGCATGGGTGACCCTGAAGGCGTGAACCATAATGTCTGAATTGCGCCATTTCATCAATTGGAAAATATCCGCTACGACTCAAAACACTATAGAATAGAGGGGAAACGTGACCTATAGAGAGGAAGAACATATCGTTTCCTTTGCCGTCACGACTCCAGTTTTCGGGAGAGTGTTTCATAACTTTAAAGAACAAAGCTGTAATAAAGTCGGCACTGCTCATTGATCCACCCGGATGGCCGGAGCCTGCTTGAGATACCATACGGATAATATCCCTTCTTACTTGGGATGCAACAGATGTTAGAGATTCAATATTAGTCATAATGCTAAAAAGTTTATATCGTGCTAATATAGTATGAATTTGAAGAAAATCAAAAGAAATGTATCTTTGCCGAATATTTATGACACAGATGAAAAATATTCGTAATTTTTGTATAATTGCCCATATTGACCACGGGAAGAGTACTTTGGCTGATAGATTGCTGGAATTTACCAATACATTGAATGAAAGAGAAATGGAGGATCAGGTGTTGGATTCCATGGACCTTGAGAAGGAGAAGGGGATTACAATCAAGAGCCATGCTATTCAGATGGTTTATAATTATAAGGGGACAGATTATGTTCTTAACCTGATTGATACCCCTGGTCACGTGGACTTTTCTTATGAGGTATCACGGGCGATAGCCTCATGTGAAGGGGCTCTTTTGGTTGTGGATGCTACGCAAGGTATCCAGGCTCAGACAATCTCAAACTTATATCTTGCCATAAATCATGATTTGGAAATAATACCTGTCCTGAACAAGATAGATATGGATGCTGCAATGGTGGATGTGGTAAGTGATCAGATTATAGATTTGATAGGATGTAAGCAAGAGGATATACTTTTGGCAAGTGCCAAGACCGGCGAGGGAATTGAGGCAATTCTGGATGCGATTATAGAGAAGTTCCCTGCACCACAGGGTGATCCTCAGGCTCCGTTGCAGGCTTTGATTTTTGACTCTGTGTTCAATCCTTTCAGGGGAGTTATTGCCTACTTCAAGGTGGTTAACGGTTCTATAAGAAAGGGCGATAAGGTTAAGTTTTTCAACACAGGCAGGGAGTATGAAGCTGATGAAATCGGCTCATTAAGACTGGGAATGTATCCTAAAAATGAAGTCTCTACCGGTGATGTGGGTTATATTATTTCGGGTATTAAGTCTGCTGTAGAGGTCAAAGTTGGAGATACTATCACTCATGTTGAGAGACCTTGTGCCGATTCGATTGCAGGTTTTGAAGAGGTCAAGCCTATGCTTTTTGCCGGTGTATATCCGGTGGAAACAGATGAATATGAAAATCTTCGTGCTTCTTTGGAAAAACTTCGTCTCAATGATGCATCATTGGTTTTTGAACCTGAGTCTTCTTTGGCTTTGGGCTTTGGTTTCAGATGCGGTTTTCTTGGATTGCTCCACTTGGAAATTATGCAGGAGCGTCTTTACCGGGAGTTTGATATGGATGTGATAACTACTGTCCCTAACGTTTCATATAAGGTTTATACAACGCAAGGAGAGGTGGTAGATGTCCACAACCCTTCGGGACTTCCTGTCCAGACAACCATCGATTATATTGAGGAACCTTACATAAGGGCACAGATTATTTCCAAGAGTGAATATTTCGGCCAGATTATGAAACTTTGCCTTGAAAAGAGGGGTATCTTGAAAGGGCAGCATTTTCTGACAGCTGATAGAGTAGAACTCAATTATGATATGCCTCTTGCAGAGATTGTCTTTGATTTTTATGATAAGCTCAAGTCGATATCCAGAGGTTATGCCTCATTTGATTATCATCTTATAGGTTATCAGAAGGCTGAATTGGTAAAACTTGACATTCTTCTCAATGGGGAACAGGTAGATGCTCTTTCTTCCTTGATTCATAGGGACAAGGCATACGATTTCGGTCGGAGAATGTGTGAAAAGCTTAAGGAACTTATCCCGCGTCAACAGTTTGAGATTGCCATTCAGGCAGCTATTGGTGCAAAAATCATTGCTCGTGAAACTGTAAAGGCTGTTCGCAAAGATGTTCTTGCCAAATGTTATGGTGGGGATATTACCCGTAAGAGAAAACTTTTGGAAAAACAGAAGAAAGGTAAAAAGCGTATGCGCCAGGTGGGAAATGTGGAGGTTCCTCAGTCGGCATTTATGGCAGTCCTTAAACTTGATTAGGCTCTCCCTGCCTTCTGCGATATTGGTAGGCAGAACCAAATTGACGCGATACGATTTATAAATAATAAAAGGTTGTCTGACCCAAAGTCTGACAACCTTTTTTTTCGCCGACTAATCGGCTTATGTATTACTCATTAACGAATTTTTGCAAATTCGATATCGTTTTCAGCGCGAGCTGCAAGAGCTTCATCACCTTTAGCGATTTCAAGAGCTGCATTAGCTTCTTCTACTTTACCTTGACGTGCTGCGATGATCGCTTTCAAGTAGTTTTTGCAAGGACATTTAGCATCTTTAAGGATATTAGATGCTGCAGTCAGGTTGTTGGTAAGAATTTGAGCAAGAGCTTCGTTGAATGATTTTGTACCTTTAAGTTGTGAAACAGCTGAGGTGTAGTCACCTTTAAGGATAGCTACAACACCAAGGTTAGCTTTTGCTGCGTCAATGTTAGCTTTCTTAAATGCGGTTTCAGCTTCAGCAATGTTACCGTTGCGAAGAGCTATTACACCAAGAGTATTTTGGTAGTAAGGGCAGTTTTTGTCAGCTGTTTGAGCAAGAACTGTAGCAGCTTCTTCGTTTTTGTTCATATTGAGAAGAACGATTGCTTTGTTGATGATAGCTCTGTCGCTGTTGTATTTCTCAATAGCTTTATTGTAGATGCTAAGTTTGGTTTCATTCTCTTTTACAAGAGTTGCAGCGCGTAGCAATGCTTCTTCATCAAGAATTTCGATGTTTTGGTCAACAAGAGCAACAAGTTCTTCGTTGGTGTAGTTTGTGAACTCGATGTTTGCGATAAATCTTGCACGACGAAGTTCAGGAAGAATGTCTTTCTTAAGGGTTGTGTAAACCTGAGACATGTTTTTGATTTCTTTTTCACGAACTGCAGGGTCGCTGTACATTTGAAGAACGCGAAGGATAAGTTCTTTGTCCTCAATGTTTGAGTTAGAAACCAATTCGCTGAAACCTTGCCAGTCTTCTTCAATGTTTTTGGTATCAACAGATGTTTCAATAGCAACATTCTTGTTGTTTATTTTCTTGTTGAATGCTTCAGTTGCAGTTTTTGCACGTTTTTCTGAAAGTGTTGCATTGAAATCTTCTTTTCCGTCAGGTGAAGCATATGCAATGACTTCAGTGTTTACAAGTTCTCTGCGTTCGTCAGCTTTAAGATTTACAAGGAATTCTTGGAATGCTTTGATTTCATCAGATTTGAGTTGTGATGAACGAACATTTGAACTGTTGATCAAATAAAGAATCTGAGCTTCGTTTTGTTCAGGGATAACTGCTTGATATGCATCTGGAGCATAAGCAAGAGTTCCGTTTTGTTTGACAAGCATATAAGTGGTGTTGGCACCATCAGCAAGTTTATAAGGCTCAACGAAAGGAATTCTGTCTTCTTTGTAGATAACGGTCATTCTCAACTCAAGATGAGATTTTTCCATTCCGGGCACATAGTCAAACTCTAGTGTTTTGTTAAGAGTAGTACCTGCTTCAGGGACGGTCTGGTAGTTTTCAGTGATATCTTCACCTTGGAGCATAATGGGATCCAAAAGAACTTCTCCTCCGTCGTAAACCAATGCAGGGATAGCCTCTACTATAGCTTTGGGATGGAAGAAGTCTGCAGGGAATGTAACGGTTACATTAGTTTTGATTTTGTTTGCAACAACTTCAAGAACTTGGGGATCGCAATTAACTGCAACTTCGTCAGCGCGTTCAGCCATCTTTTTAGGATTACCGCATGATTGGAAGAAAATACCAACCAAGGCAATCATTAATACGTTGATTAATTTTTTCATTTTTTCTTTAATTATTTAATAAGTTTGTTAATTGTCAGTTTTTTACAAAGTAATCGCAAATATAAGAATTTTTTGATATTACTTGTAAAAAATTGATAACTTTGCAATGATATGGAACTAAGAGAGGTAAAAAATAGATTTGGAATTATCGGAGATGACCCCAAACTCAATACCGCTCTCGATACTGCACTGCAAATATCGGGCACAAATTTATCTGTTTTGATTACAGGTGAAAGCGGGGTGGGTAAAGAGGTGATTCCTAAGATTATACACGCATACAGTCCCCGTAAGCACAATGCTTATATTGCTATAAATTGTGGCGCTATTCCGGAAGGTACCATTGAATCTGAACTTTTTGGACATGAGAAAGGTTCATTTACCGGAGCGAATGAAGCTCGAAAGGGGTACTTCGAGGTGGCTGACGGGGGTACTATCTTCCTAGATGAGGTTGGAGAGTTGCCATTGTCGACTCAGGTCCGTTTATTGAGGGTGTTGGAGTCAGGGGAGTTTATCCGTGTAGGCTCTTCCAAGATCCAGAAGACCAATGTCAGAGTGATTGCAGCCACCAATGTCAATTTCCAGCATGCCATATCTGCAGGAAAATTCAGGGAAGATCTCTATTATCGTCTGAATGCAGTCCCTATCTATATTCCCCCATTAAGGGAGAGAAAAGGAGATATACATCTGTTATTCAGACATTTTGCCCTTGATTTTGCAGATAGGAACCGTATGCCTGTGGTCAAGTTGCTTCCTGGTGCGGTTTCTGTAATCGAATCATATCGTTGGCCGGGTAATGTCCGTCAGCTGAAGAATGTTACAGAGCAGATTTCGGTATTGGAAAGGGAAAGGCTCATAACTCCGGAAGTTATTGTAAAATATCTACCCGGAGACGGTCCTACAACCCTTCCGATGAGGTATTCGGATTCGGGATTTGACGGCTCTATATCTGACCGCGAAATTTTGTTGAAGATGCTTTTTTCTCTTCGTGAGGAGGTGGACTCTTTGCGCTCTGAGGTGGACAAACTGCGCGCTATGATGGTTGGGGAGGAAATTACTTATCCCTCTGTCCAAAATACTCTTCCTATGAAGAGCTCAGATATTCCGGATGTCTCTTTTGTGGTCTCAAATCCCGATGTCAAAGATGAGGCGGAGGAGCTTACAGAGGTGATAGATGTGATACCTCGCACTATCCACGATATGAATGAGGATATGATCCGCAAGGCTCTTGAGAAACACGATGGGAAGAGAAAAGCGGCGGCACTTGAACTAGGTATCTCGGAGCGTACCTTGTATCGTAAAATTAAAGAGATGAATTTGTAGTTGGGGCCTGCTCCCGAGCCCTGTTTTAATAGGGAAAAATTTTTAGGAAATTAGTTTTTCAATAGATGAAACATAAGAAATTATTATATATAATCATATCCATTTTCCCCTTGCTTGCAGGAGGGTGTGGAATTTACTCTTTTTCCGGAACCTCAATACAGCCTGACGTGAAGACTTGTGCAGTGGAGTATTTTGAATACAAGGCCTTATTGGTTAATCCTTCATTGAGTTCTTCTTTGACGGATGCTCTGATTGATAAGTATTTACAACTTACATCCCTTGAAATGTTGCCGGAAAACGGCGATTTGAATGTTTCGGGTGAAATTATTGGATATGATACAAAGCCTGTTGCAATTACAGCTGATGAGGTAGCAGCCCAAAACAGGTTGACTATTACCGTCAAGATATATTTTACTAACAGACTTCATCCTGAGGAGGATTTTGAGAAATCTTTTTCGGCGTATGCTGATTATGACTCGACTCAGATGCTTGATGCTGTGCAGGATTCCCTTTGTGAGGAGATAATAGAGATGTTGGTTGAGGACATTTTCAATGCAACAGTGGCTAACTGGTAGTTATGAAAGCGCTTGGAATTAAGAATATGGCAGTAGTTGAGATTGAGAAAGTTTTGTCAATCTACCCCTGGTTTGCTTTTGCCAGAAAGGAGCTGCTTCTTAAGATGTCTGCTATGGGAGAGGAGTACCGAAATGAGGCTTTAAGGCGTACAAACCTATATATATACCCCGAAAAAGAGCCTTTTATCCAGAGTTATGTCACTTCCGTAGAAACTGTATCTACTCCAGAATCTGTAGATTTTGTATATGAACTTGACTACTTTGATTCGATTTCCATAGAGGAAAGTATTAAGGGACAGAACAGTTATGAATCCCAGACCCATTCTGCCGATTCTTCACAGGAGCAAGTTGAACAGAGGGTTCCCCTTGTGAGTGAGCAGGAGAATAAGCCCCGTATCTACGTTGTAGGAGGTGATTATTTTTCCAACTCAGATTTTGAGGGGTTATCCAAGGATGGCATCGACTCTTTCGTTCATCTATCGGCATCTTCTATTCCTGCATCGCAAAACGATTTTGTCGCTTCTGAGTTTAATGATGAGTTGTTCTATACAGAAACTTTGGCAGAAATTTATGCTCAACAGGAGCTTTATGAGAGAGCAATAGAGGTTTATGACAAACTTATTTTGTTATATCCAGAAAAAAGTGCTTACTTTGCAACCCTTAAATCAGAAATAAAGAAACACTTATAAGTTATGTACATAGCAATTTCTATTTTAATAATCATTGCAAGTTTGCTTTTGACTTTGGTTGTATTGATCCAAAATTCAAAGGGTGGTGGTCTTGCTGCAAATTTTGCTTCAGGTAACCAAACTTTCGGAGTTCGTCAAACTGCTGACTTTTTGGAAAAAGCTACTTGGGTATTGGCAGTAGTCATTTTGGCACTTTGTGTGTTGGCAACAGCTTTTATCCCTTCGCGCAACCAAAAGGGCAACGAGGTTCTTGAGAAGCTCGAACAGACACAAGCAACTGAGGCTCAGCCTGAATTTCCTGCTCTTGATGTAGAGGGAATTCAAACCGAGTCTGAAGGTGCTTCATCTGATGTTCCCGCCCAGGAATAGTCATAAGCATTCTAAAGAAGTGAGCTTGCCCAAAAAAAGGGCAAGTTTTTTTTATTTTTAGTACCTTGTGATACAAAGTAGTAAAATTTTTATATATATTTGCACTACAAAATAATTTGTAAACAATAATAGTATTCTAAACCAATAATTAAGAAAAATATGAAGAAAGTAATTAATGTGAGTATCGGTGGTAGAACATTTGTAATTGATGAAGACGCTTATGCAGCGTTGAACAACTATTTGGACAATTTCCAACGCAAGGCAGCAATGGGTTATTCTACAAGGGAGGTGATGGATGAAATCGAGCGCCGCATTGCTGAAATTTTCTCTGAGCAACTTTCTTGTGGCCAGGAGGTGGTCAATATTGCTCTTGTAAACAAGGTTGTCGATATGCTTGGTATGCCTGATGGTTCTGAAAATGAACATTATTCAGAAAGTACACGCTCCGAATTCAATTCTTATTCCGCCCCTTCCAGAAAGTTGTTCAGAGACAAGGAGAAGGGTTCAATTGGAGGTGTTTGTGCAGGATTGTCCCATTATTTCAAGCAGGACTTGACTTTAGTGCGGGTTTTAATGTTGATTATGCTTTTGTTTGGCTCTATGGGGTTCTGGCTCTATATAGTTTTGTGGTTTGTTGTTCCGGAGGCCAAGACTGCAATAGATAAATGTGCTATGTACGGAATTCCAGCAACGGCTGAGAATCTAAGAATGTTTCACCAAAAGAAATAATGTATGGAAGTGATAGACAGTAATTTAGATAATGTTAAAGCCCAAATGAGAAAAGGTGTATTGGAGTATTGTATTTTGAGTATTCTTAATAAAAAGGATTCTTATGCATCCTCCATCATTGCAGAACTCAAGCAGGCTAAGATGATTGTCGTGGAGGGTACTTTGTATCCTCTTCTTATCCGGCAGAAGAATCAGGGATTGCTTAGTTATCGGTGGGAAGAGTCAACACAAGGCCCGCCTCGCAAATATTATATGATTACGGAAAAGGGGCGTCAGGCGCTTTCCGAGATGGATAATGTGTGGAGGGAACTAGTTCAAACTATAGATTTTCTAAGAGGTTGATTTTTAACGGTATATTATGGAAGATATTATAAAAGTGAGTATTGCAGGTGTTGCATTTACTCTGGAGAAAGAGGCTCATATCAGATTGGAAAACTATATTTCATCACTGGAAAAGCACTATGTTGCAAACCCAAATGCAGATGAAATTGTCAATGGTATCGAGGAAAGAATCAGTGAAATTCTTTCGGAAAAGGGATATCGGGGTTCGGTTGTTCCTGTTTCCGTAGTGGAAGAGTTGATATCGATTTTAGGTTCGGTAGAGGATTTGGATGAAGATTATGTAATTAAGGATAAGCCTGAGGTAAAGAGGAGAATCTACAGGGATGTGGGCAATAAGCTTATTGGCGGTGTCTGTTCGGGTTGGGGAGCTTATTTCAAAGCAGATCCTATTATTTTCAGACTTATTTTCTCATTGGCGGTGATTCTTTCATTTGCTTTCAAATCTGAACTCTTTCTCCTTTGGATTGTTATATATATTCTGATGTGGATAATTACCCCTGCGGCTGTTACCTCTTTTCAAAAATGTCAGATGAGGGGAGAGGAAAACAATATTGGTTCTATTCAAATGGGGGTGGAGAGTGGTTCGCGCGCTGCACGAAAAAGTTTTGAGGGGACACATAAGGTTTTGTCAAAGATTTCAAGAATTCTTGCAGTTTTTTGTGGTCTGGTGGTAGTCGCTGTAGGACTATGCGGAATCTTTGTTACGATTGTCGGATCGCTGGGGCTTACATTAATAGATGCAGCTATCCCATTCAGCGCTGCCGATTTTATGACAATGGTGACCAATTGTTCCAAATGGGTGTCGGTGCTATTTGTGATTTTGGCTGTTCTGGTGGCGGCTCTTCCTGCAGTGGCATTGGTTTATGGAGGTATTCTGTTGATTTTTAACCTTAAATCACCAAAGTGGCGTCCGGGACTTGTGATGTTCCTTTTGTGGTTTGTCTCTTTGGCGGGTTTTGTCTCTATTATGATTTCTTATGCGGCTAATTTCCCCGATAACAATGGTTATTATCACCAAGAGAAGATGACACTCTCTGCCAACGATACCATTTTTGTGGAGTATGTCGATTGTAAAAAATATAACGATTGTCAAGTGTTGGTTAATGGTGACAAATGGGAATATAATCTATTCTATGCCAATGAATCGGGCGACAGCGCAATGATGGTTTGTTATCCACATCTGGAGATTCACCGCAGCGGGGGATTTATTGAAAATCCATATCTGGTGTCATCATCTGTCGTTTTGCAGAATGGGCTCTCTTTGAATGAGGTGGAGGAGATTAGAAATGGAGTGTTCTGGTCGTATAGTGGCAAAACATTGTATCTCTCTCCCAAAATCGTGCAGAAAGGTGAGGCAATGACTGATATTCTAAGGAGGGTAGCTCTAAGGGTTGGTCCGGATGTGACAATAGTGGTAAAGGAGCCAGTCCCTCACAGATTTGAAGATTCTTTCGATTTGACCGACTGGAAATTCAAAGCAGTTCTGGAACTACTCGATTGAGTTGGGATCTATCAGATTGTTAAGTAGTGCATATACTGTCAGGCCGGCAACTGTTTTGATGCCGGTCTTTCTTGTTATGTTTTTTCTGTGAGTAATGACAGTGTGGATAGAGAGATTGTATTTGTCGGCAATTTCTTTGTTCAACATCCCTTTTGCTATACATACAAGAATGTCCTGTTCTCTGAGGGAGAGTTCGTTTTTGTTGTTTTCTGAGATCTCTCTGTCAGAAGTGTTTGCGGAGCGTAGTTTGTTTATGATTACGGAAGGGGAGTCATAGACGGAGAATATGTCATCGTAAAGTTTCTTGCTTTCTTCATCTAAAGATAATGTGTTGATTCCTATAACGGCAGCATTGGAATATTCTGCTATCATAGAACGGAGTTGTCTTCTGGATGAGTATCCCCATAGTCCTGTGTCAATGATAATTATATCTACGGAACTGTTTTTTATGACATTCTCGTTCTCTCTGGATATGTCGGAGAGTATTGCCTCAAGTCTGAAGTTGCTATAGTTGTTGAGGATTCCGTCCAATCCTTTGGCTATAATCTTGGATGGGGTAATCAAGATTATTTTTTTCTTTTCGTTAGTTGTCATTGTTTTCTAGTTTATTTACCAAAGGAATCAGGATATTATTCTCTATTGAAGTGTGCTTTTTGAGGTCGTATTCTAATTTATATAGATGGGAAAGGACCTTTATTGCCAATAGGGAGTCGCAGACTGAGGGAAGATATTTCATCAGAATATTGCGCAGGTCGTTGAGTTTTTCGTCAATGTTGCTGTGGCTCTCTTCGAATTTCCCGATTCTGTACTCTTTTACAGGGTCATCTGAGGAGATAGTTTTTATGTATGGGAATACAATGCTCTCTTCATACTCAAAATGGTTTGTTACCTCTGTGCGGTATTGGGAAAAGAAGTTGACAATTATATTCTTCCTTGTAGCCTCGCAGGGGGTTACAAGGTCGTTTATATAATTTTCAATTGTGTTGAGTTCTGTGAGAATATAGTAAGAGTGGGAGTTGTGAAGATATGTTATAATATCTTTGGGATCGGCACTCAGCATAAAATCATCGGAGGGGATATACCCTTCGTATATATAGGTGTTGCAGATGAGCATAAACGATGAGGGATTGATATTGTGCTTATTGCAAATCTCCGCTACGCTCTCATCTCCGAATCCCATATTTATTCCAAGTCTGTATAGAACAGATAGAAGTCTGTAATCAATGTTTATCAGGTCAGCCATTTTAAGCTCTCCTGAGGTGATATATTCAATAGAGTTTGTAAGATATTTTGTCATTGTTATTTAATGTGGCCCTTGTAATTTAAGGGGATTGCTATAAATTTAAAAACTTATGTGCTCTTTATTTTTCTCTTAGAATCTTACCTGATGCAAAAATAATCAAAAGGGCAGTTTTATAAAATTTTGTACGTTGCTTTAAGGTACTTCCTAATAATAATAAATGGGGTTCCTGACTGCAATTTGAACCCCATTCATTTCAACACTACATTATGGATTTTATGTTGCAAAGGTAGTGTCTGTTCTCTCTCTGCACAATAGCCAAATGTAGGTATTTTATAGGAAGATACTACCTATCTGGTAGACTGCAAAGGATGCAATCCATGCCAGAATTATGGTATATACGGCGGAGAATATTGCCCATTTCCATCCTCCCCCTTCTTGTTTTATCGCAATAAAGGTGGCGATGCAAGGGAAATAGAGCAGTACAAAGACCATAAAAGCAAGTGCTGCTGCGGGGCTCGAGGCTTGTTGCAGGGCTTTTTGAAGCATTGTCTCGCCACTTGAAGACTCAAGACTCTCTTCATCAATACTGTAAAGTACTCCCATAGTGCTTACAACCAATTCTTTGGCAGCTATTCCGGAGAGGATTCCAACACCCATTTTCCAATCGAATCCCAATGGTTCCAGTGCCGGCTCAATGGCTTTGCCAATTACTCCAATGTATGAGTTCTCTTGTTGCACAGCTTTGTCGGTTCCCTCTTCTTGGCGGGGGAAATATCCTAAGGACCAAATGATTATGGAAGCTATCAATATGATGCCTCCCATCTTTTGAAGGTATTGCTTCCCTTTTTCCCAAGTGTGCCTGATTATTGATTTGGAGGTGGGGACTCTATATGGAGGCAGCTCCATTACAAAAGGGAGATCGTCTTCTTTCATAAAGTGGCTTATCACTTTGGCCGAAAAAATGGCGAGTATAATCCCCAATCCGTATATGCCAAGCATTACCAGTGAGCCATATTCGGGAAAAAATGCCCCTACCAGCAATATATATATAGGTAAGCGGCCGGCACAGGACATTAATGGTATTATAAGTATTGTAACAAGTCTGCTTTTGCGCTCTTCTATCATACGGGTTGCCATAATTGCGGGAACGTTGCATCCGAATCCCATAATCATTGGGATAAATGATTTTCCATGCAAACCCATTCTGTGCATGAGTTTGTCCATTATGAAGGCTGCCCGTGCCATATATCCCGAGTCCTCAAGAAGTGATATGAACATGTAGAGTATCAGGATATTGGGAAGAAATACAAGGACGCTTCCTACTCCGCCGATTATTCCGTCAACAATGGCATCTTTCAATATTCCATCAGGCATAGATGTAGAAATGAAGAGTGCAAATTTTTCCACTAACCACTCAATCCACATCATAGGGTATTCCCCAAGTTTGAATGTCGCTTCAAACATTATGTAGAGAATCATGATGAAAATAGGAAATGCGAGCCACTTATTGGTAATGATTGAGTCAATACGGTCGGTAAGATTCTTTTTGGGTGATTCAAAAGAGGGCTTGTATGTCTCTTTTAGTGCCCCCTGGATAAAGGCGTATTTTGCATCGACAATAGCTGATTCCAGGGTGTTCCCCATTAATCTTTCGATGCGTTTTTCCTGTTGGTAGCGTTCTGCTATGATTTCGTCTCTGTTAGGGAGGAGTTCTATTTCCTTGGCTATCTCCTTGTCATTCTCAAGATATTTTATAGCAAGGTATCTGGTAGAGTATTTCTGTCTTATGCTGTCATTCTGCTTTATCAGGTTCTGTATGGATGAGATACTATTCTCTACTTCTGAACCATGGTTGATGTGAATGTGGCGTACCTTTTTAGAGGCGTTGTTTTCGTATATCTCTATAATCGAGTCGAATAGCTGGTCAATCCCCTTTCCGGTTTTGCTGACTGTAGGGATGACAGGCATACCAAGCAGCGTCTGGAGCATTTCTATATCAAGTTTGTCTTTCCGCTCCTGGAACTCGTCATACATGTTTAGCGCCATTACTACCCTGAGGTCCATATCGATGATTTGGGAACTGAGGTACAGGTTCCTTTCCAGGTTTGTGGCATCCACTACATTTACCACTACATCTGGCAACTGGTTTATCAGGTGTTCCCTGACAAAAAGCTCTTCCGGGCTGTATGCCGAAAGGGAGTATGTTCCGGGAAGGTCGATTAAAATGAATTTATAGCCTTTGTATTCGAATTTTCCCTCTTTTGCATCTACTGTCACTCCGCTGTAGTTTCCTACGTGTTCATGACTGCCGGATGCGATATTGAATAGCGAGGTCTTTCCGCAATTGGGATTGCCTACCAGAGCAACACGTATGATATGGTCTCTCTCTTTTGCGAGTTCCTCCATTTTCCTGTCCAAATGTTCTCTTTCGTTTTGGTCGGCAATCAGTGGCTTGGCAGTTGTCTGTGGGATACCATTAAGTGCTTGGTATGCCTCAGTTTCACTGAGAACTTCAATTTTTTCAGCCTCGTATCTTCTGAGTGATATGCGGTAGCCTATAATTTCATATTCAATCGGATCCCTAAGTGGCGCATTTAGAATTACTTTCACCTCTTTTCCTTTAATGAATCCCATTTCGGTGATTCTTTTTCGGAAGGAGCCATGTCCTGAAACCTTTACAATGACACCACGCTCGTTGGTTTTTAATTCCGATAATTTCATCTCTGTATTCTAAATTTGGTAAATGGAGTAGCTCCCTGTTTCCTTAAGTTTTTTCCGATATCTGGACTACTCCTCAATAATATGCAAAGTTACTTTTATAACAGAATATATTCAATACCAATAAATAGTGATTTTGCAAACTCTTTTCTGAAAAGTTTGAACTTTATCTGAATCCTTACAATCTTGTTTGCGGGGGTTTCCTATGGTGATCCTATGGTAAATTATCAGGAAGAATGTGAATGTGGAATAAAATGTATGGAAAATAATGTGTATTTTTGAAAGTTTGAAATCTCTTTGAGTGAGAGTTAAAAATTAACCGGTATGAAGTATTTTATTAGAATTCTAATTGTTGCATTTTTTGTAGTAGGTGTATGTTATCTTGTTTGTGAGATGGGCTCCGGAAAGAATCAGGTGAGTATAATTCCTGCCCCGGTGGAGTATTCTGCAGGTTCCGGAACATTTTCTGTTTGTGGGGAGAAATGTAAGTTGGATAATGGGCAGTTGAGGGATTATATCACGATGAATACTCCCCTTGATTGGTCCTTTTCGGAAGATGGAAGTGTGAGATTTATCTGTGATTCGGCTATTGTGGCAGAGGGTTATAGGATAAGTGTTACAAAGGACTCAATTATTGTCGGTTATAGTGATTACTCAGGTGCTTTTTATGCTGTGCAAACCATTTTGCAGATGATGGATGTTAGTGGAAGAGTACCGGTATGCGAAATATATGATTTTCCTAAGTATGAGTGGAGGGGAGCGATGTTGGATTTGTCAAGACATTTTTTCGGATATGATTTTGTGCTCAAGCAGATAGATGCCATGGCTGCCTTGAAACTAAATAAGTTGCATCTTCATTTGACAGATGCGGCGGGCTGGAGAATCGAGATAGAAAAATATCCTCGTCTTACATCTTTTGCTGCCTGGCGGACCGGATCCACCTGGAAGGAGTGGTGGTTTGGAGACAGGAAGTATTTGGAGGAAGGGACTCCAGGTGCTTATGGTGGTTATCTTACTAAGGAACAGGCTCGTGAGATAGTAAGATATGCTGCCCAAAGAGGGATTGAAGTTATTCCTGAAATAGAGATGCCGGCTCATTCTGAGGAGACTCTGACTGCTTATCCGGAGTATTCCTGTACAGGAGAAATGTATGTTCATCCGGATTTTTGTATCGGTAAGGAAGGAACTTTCAAGTTTCTGGAGGGTATTCTGACTGAGGTTATGGAGGTTTTTCCGTCTGAGTATATTCATATTGGGGGAGATGAGGCAGGTAAACAGGCGTGGAAGAGTTGTCCCGATTGTCTGGAGAGGGTCAGAAAGGAGAAATTGGAAAATAGCGATGCTCTTCAACCATATATGATTAAGAGAATAGCCGATTTTCTGCAAAGTAACGGACGTAAGGTAGTGGGCTGGGATGAGATTCTTGTAGGAGGGGCACCAGAGCAGGCTGCAATTATGATCTGGAGGGGATTGGAAAATGTGGATGAGGCCATCAGTCAAGGTAATGACATTATACTTACCCCGGGTGCATATTGCTATTTTGACACATATCAGGATGCTCCCGACAGGCTTCCTGAGGCTATGGGAGGATATTTGCCACTGTCAAAAGTGTACTCCTATGAAATACCTGACAGTGAGAAAATTATGGGTGTTCAGGGAAATCTGTGGGCAGAGTATGTTTCTACTCCTGAGCATGCTGAAATGATGATTTATCCAAGACTTTTTGCTATTGCAGAGTTGGGTTGGGGAACCGATAACAAAGGTAATTATGAGCAGTTCCGTTGTAGAGCTATGGTTCACGGGGAGAGGATGAGTGAGAAGGGTTATAATGTATTTGATCTCTCAGAGGAATATGGTCAACGAAAAGAGTTTTTAGCACCTATTGAACATCTTGCTATTGGAAAGAAGGTAATATACAATGCTCCATATTATCCTGGATATACTGCGGGTGGTGATTCTGCGTTGGTAGATGGTATAAGAGGCGGCTGGACATATCAGGATGAGCGCTGGCAAGGCTTTATCCGAAGAGACCGTCTTGACGTGTTGATAGATATGGGTGAGGTTACTGATCTTTCTGAAATTTATGCTGACTTTATGCAGATATGTGGCCCTGAGGTTTATCATCCTGCACAGGTTATAATCTCAGTATCAGATGATAATGAGAGTTTTACTGAGCTATTGAATGACTCTTATGAAGTCGTTAGGGATTCAGGTATTACTTTTAAGCGTGTATCGTGGAGTGGCTCTTGTAAGGCCAGATATATTCGCTATCAGGCACGAGCCGGACAATTCGGAGGATTTGTCTTTACTGATGAGATTGTAGTGAAGTAGCGGTATAACGGTAAGATTTCTTACTTAATATTTCAAAAAGAAGGCAGATTAATCAGTCATATTGACTATTTGCTCATCCATTGAATGAGCCTGACTTACTTTACTCTTTACTGCAATGTAATCGTCTGCGTATGTAAAAAAAGGAGATGACCTGATAAGGCATCTCCTTGATTTTCATTTACTTTAGCCAGTTGTTTTTAAGAAAATGTGGTTTTATGGTATTCTGTTCTTTCTCAGAATGACAGAGTCCGGAACAATTTTCAGTTTGAATATCTGACAAAAGTTTTACACAACTCCTTGTTACGATTTTTAGAATACTTTGAAACCAACTGCTTTCTTAGCGAGTGATAGGGTTGCTGATGCACTTTCACGAGCTTTGTCGCGCCCCATTTGTGTGACTTTTCTCAAGTAGTCGGTGTCATTGTATACTGCGTCAATCTTTTCTCTGATAGGGAGTGTCACTTTGCAGATGTCTGCTGCAAGTTGTTTTTTCATATCTCCATATCTTATTGAACAATCGTTGTATTTTTCTTTGAAGAATTCTACAGTTGAGGGGTCAGATACCAGATTCATAAGTGTGAATAGATTGTTGATATATTCCGGCATAGGTGAATTTGGTTCTGTCGGACCTGAATCGGTCAAGGCACGCATTACCTTTTTTGTGATGGTTTTCTCATCGTCATAAAGGTATATTCCATTTCCTTCACTTTTCCCCATTTTTCCGCTACCGTCAAGCCCTGGAACTTTAATCAATTCATTTCCAAAGTTGAATGCTTTAGGTTCGGGAAATATCTCCTCGCCATACATATTATTGAATCTGCGTGCGAGAACTCTTGCATATTCAAGGTGTTGCTCCTGATCCTTTCCGACGGGAACATAGTTTGCTCTGTGTATGAGAATATCTGCCGCCATTAGTACGGGGTAAGTCAGCAGTCCTGCATTGATGTTTATCCCTTCATCATCGTGATCATCGTAAGAGATTTCGTTCACTGCTTTGTTCCTCGCTTTAGCTTTTGCAAGTCTTACCTTGTCTTTAAATGAGGTTGTCCTCTCAAGCTCTCCTTTGTATGCCAACATATTAAGAAGTACATACAATTCACTTACTTCAGGGACATCGCTTTGTACAAATAGTGTAGAACTCTCAGGGTCAAGTCCTGCTGCAATATATTCAGCCAGGATTGTCCGCACACTTCTATGAAAATCCTCCGGATGCGGATGGGTTGTCAAAGAGTGGAGGTCTGCTATGAAGAAGTAGCAGTTGTAAGTATTTTGTATCTTTACAAAGTTTCTTAACGCACCAAAGTAATTACCTAAATGCAGGTGTCCTGTGGAGCGTATTCCGCTAAGTACTGTTTCCATTTTGTCTGAATTTGTTAGAATGAGTTTATAGAACTTTTTATAACTCTTCTATAGGGTTATAGTGTGATTAGTCTTCTTTACTCTCTTTTATGGCCTCCCTTATTCTGAGGTCGATCTCTTCAGTCAGTTCGGGGTTGTCTGCTAATAGTCTTTTGACAGCATCTCTTCCTTGAGCCAATTTGCTCTCATTGTAGCTGAACCATGATCCGCTCTTCTTGATCACATCAAATTCTACACCCAAATCAACGATTTCACCGATTCTTGAAATACCTTCTCCGAATACAATGTCAAACTCTGCTTTACGGAAAGGAGGTGCCATCTTGTTTTTTACAATTTTAGCTCTTGTCCGGTTACCTGTTGCATCTTCGCCATCTTTAAGTTGGGTAACTTTACGGACATCAATTCTGACAGATGCATAGAATTTCAATGCATTACCCCCCGTTGTCGTTTCGGGATTTCCAAACATAATGCCTATTTTCTCACGAAGTTGGTTGATGAATATGCAGCAAGTATTTGTTTTGGAAATGTTTGCTGTGAGTTTTCTAAGTGCCTGACTCATAAGGCGGGCTTGGAGACCCACTTTATTGTCACCCATCTCTCCTTCAATTTCTGCTTTTGGGGTTAATGCTGCAACTGAGTCAACTACTATGATGTCAATTGCTCCGCTTCTGATAAGGTTGTCTGCAATTTCAAGAGCTTGTTCGCCATTGTCGGGTTGAGATATGAGCAATGTGTCAATATCTACGCCGAGATTTTTTGCGTAAGTTCTGTCAAATGCGTGCTCAGCATCTATGATTGCTGCAATTCCTCCATTTTTTTGAGCTTCAGCAATAGCGTGGATTGCTAAAGTGGTTTTACCGCTAGATTCGGGGCCATATATTTCAATGACTCTTCCCCGAGGGTATCCCCCTATACCTAATGCATGGTCTAATGCTATTGAACCAGAAGGTATTACAGACACTTCTGCTTCAGGAGCATCACCCATCTTCATTATTGCACCTTTACCAAAGTCTTTTTCGATTTTATCTAATGTGGCCTGTAATGCCTTTAGTTTGGCCGCATTGTTGTTGGCCGCCGCTTCATTCATTCCTATCTCTTTTGCCATAATCTTTAAAATTTATGCAAATATACGTAACAAGCGAGTGAAAAGCAAAGTGTCAACTTTGATTTTTGCAACGAGCGCATAGGAGCGCAGCGACCAAAGCCCCCTTAAAAGGGGGTTTGGGGGTTGTAGAAAAGAAGGAAGCGGCAAAGCCGCGACCCTTCGAAAAGCCCAATACCACCTCCCTCAGTCCCAACCACCACCTCCAAGGTAAAACCACTTACCTCCCACCAACCAGACCCCCAAAGGAAAATCGACCGTCATAGCTTTGATTTTTATTATTCAGAGATTCCGAGATCCCCGATCGGGGTCGGGGATGACAACATCACATTTATTGACCATTTACAAACAAACCCAAAAGCAAAACATAGGAGCGCAGCGACCAAAGCCCCCTTAAAAGGGGGTCTGGGGGTTGTAAAAGAGAAGGAAGCGGCAAAGCCGCGACCCTTCGAAAAGCCCAATACCACCTCCCTCAGTCCCAACCACCACCTCCAAGGTAAAACCACTTACCTCCCGCCAACCAGACACCCAAAGGAAAATCGACCGCCACAGCTTTGATTTTCCTTGGCAGGGCAGGTAGTACAAGGGTACAGAACCTAATTTCCTACTCCAAGTGAAGAAAAAAATTTCCAAATTGTTCTGATTCGGCTAACTTTGTAGATTGTCAATGAGATTGTTTTGACCTTAAATAAAACAGAAATAAGGAAATGGCCGGTGGGGGTTGAGTGGTTCAGGTGAATTTACGGCTGTTTCAAAATATAAAAGGCTATGCTTAAGTTAATAGGAAATACATTAGAGGAACTTAAAGTGATTTGTGCGGAGGTGGGACTGCCGACTTATGCCGCAAAGCAGATAGCAGATTGGATTTATAAGAAAAAGGTGCGTCAGATAGACCAGATGACTAACATATCAAAAGCTTTCAGAGAAAAACTCTCTGAAAAATATGAAGTGGGAAGGGTCGCATACGCAGATGTGGTAATCTCATCTGATGGTACAAAAAAATATCTTTTTCCGATAGAGAGGGAAGGTGGCGCAAAACTTTACGGGATAGAGGCAGTTATGATTCCCGATAAAGAGAGGGCTACCCTATGTGTCTCCTCTCAGCCTGGTTGTAGGATGGCCTGTAAATTTTGTATGACCGGCCGTCAAGGATATCACGGCAGTCTGGATGCATCTGAAATAATAAATCAGTATTTGGAAGTGGATGAGTGTGAACAGCTTACCAATACTGTATTTATGGGAATGGGTGAGCCTTTGGACAATTGGGATAATGTGAAGAAAGTGATAGAGATATTGACAGCCGATTATGGATTCGGATGGAGTCCCAAAAGGATAACTCTCTCTACTATCGGGGTCAATAGTTCGAAAGATGGGGGTGTATCTCCCCTTAAGAGATTTCTTGACGAGTGCAGTTGCCATTTGGCGGTGAGTCTTCATAATCCTTTTGGAAATGAGAGAGTTGAACTGATGCCTATGGAGAAGCCATTTCCTATTGAACAGACTATAGGTTTGATTAAACAATACGATTTTACAGGGCAGCGCAGGGTCAGCTTCGAGTACATTATGTTTGCAGGAGTCAATGATACAAAAAGGCACGCAGATGCACTGATAAGAATGTTGAGAGGACTTGAATGTCGGATGAACCTAATCCGTTTCCATAAGATTCCCGATTCCGATTTGGCTCCCTCTCCAATCCCTGTAATAGAGGCGTTTAAGAGCAGACTTAACGATGCAGGGCTTTTGACCACTTTGAGGGCTTCAAGAGGGGAAGATATTTTAGCAGCGTGTGGTATGCTCAGTGGTAAGAAGAAATGATAAAAAGTGTAGAAGAGATTCTTGCGAGGATGACAAGGCAGTGCTCATTAAGGGAGTATTGTCAATGGGATATAAGACAGAAACTCAGGAAGTTGGATCTGCCCGAAGATAAGGCTGAAGAGGTGATATCTATCCTCATAAGAGATGGGTATCTCTCGGATGAGAGGTATACGAGGGCTTATATGTCGGACAAATCTACATTGTCCGGGTGGGGAAAGGAGAAAATATTTTTCCATTTAAGAGGCAAGTATATCTCTTATGAGGTTTTGGAACGGATCTGGGAGGAGTTTGAGCAAGATTCCAGACGTCTTGACAAGATGAGGAGTGTTATAGCCAACAAATGGAACTCCCTATCAAAGGAGGAGCCTCAAAAAAGGGTCGAGAAGACCTTGAGATTTGCTATCGGACGGGGATTTTGTTACAACCAATCGATGGCAGTGATTAAAGATTTAAAAACCGGGAATATGTAATTTCATCAATAGTGGAACTGATAAAATTCCATAGAGTTACAGAATCCCCTAAACAATATTCAGCAGATGGTTACCATAGAACAGGTAAAGGACTTGCATCAGCGTATCGATACGTTGGGGAGGTGTCTTTGACATCCCAGCAAGGAGAGAAAAGGTAGAACAAATGAAGCAGCATAGCACTGCACCTGAATTTTGGGATGATCCTAAAGAGGCGGAGCAATATCTTAAAAAACTCTCTTCCGAGAGGTTTTGGGTAGATGCTTTTGATACGATCATTACGGGCAAAGATGATTTGGAGGTGTTGTTGGAGTTTGCAAAAGAGGACCCTTCAGCCGAGGGGGATAGCGAAAGTGCATTTGTAGAACTGTTGGGAAAAGTAGAGGATCTCGAGCTTAGAAATATGTTGGGAGAGGAGGGAGATTCTTTAGGTGCTTTGCTCAAAATAAATTCCGGAGCAGGTGGTACAGAGAGTAATGATTGGTCTTCAATGCTTATGAGGATGTATATCCGTTGGGGAGAGAGAAATAATTATAAGGTTACCGTTACGGAACTTCTTGAGGGGGATGAGGCGGGTATAAAGTCTGTAACACTTCAATTTGAGGGGGATTATGCTTTTGGATACCTTAAAGGGGAAAGTGGTGTTCATAGGCTGGTAAGGATTTCTCCGTTTAATGCTCAGGGAAAGAGGCAGACTACTTTTTCTTCGGTGTTTGTATATCCGTTGGTGGATGAGACGATAGAAATAGAGATTAATCCTGCTGATTTGGAGTGGGATACATATCGCTCTTCTGGCGCAGGAGGACAGAATGTCAATAAGGTGGAAACAGGAGTCAGGGTCCGCCATATCCCCACAGGAATTGTTGTTGAGAATACTGAGACTCGTTCACAATTGGACAATCGCCAGAATGCACTGAGAATACTTAAGTCGCATCTGTATGATTTGGAATTGAAAAAACGTCAGGAGAAAAGGGCTGAACTTGAAGGTAAGAAAAAGAAGATAGAGTGGGGTTCCCAGATACGGAGCTATGTCCTTCATCCATATAAGATGGTAAAAGATCTGAGGACTTCTTATGAAACATCAGATACTCAGGGTGTTTTAGATGGTGATTTGAATCCATTCATGAAAAAATATCTTATGGAAGGTGCCGAATAGAGGTTCTTGTGAAACCCCTGAGCACACATATCGTTATTTAACGCAGTGGACTTTTGTTTTTTGCGCTTAGGGGTAATTGTGACTCTACCGCCGGGCACATGTCTTTATGTTATGTGATATGTACTCATGATTACCGTGCTTAGGGGTAATAATGATTTGGAAAATTTTTGACAATTGTGATTAATTTGCAATCTTTGTACAATCACAAGTGTGTTTTTTAAAGGAGTCAGAAAGAGGTACTGTCTTAAGAAATCAAGTATCGGAGGTGCTTTCAATTGTTGGCTTGACAGATTAGTGGGGGCACAGTTTCTGTAGTATCGGCAGTGACCTCAGTTTAATTTTATATGAAGGGAAGATATGGAGGGTATGGGTTCTATCGGATATTTTCATGTTTGTACAGACGGAAGATCGCTTCCATGGATGTTTCAAGATGAAAGTGATTTCATTGCGGGAGTTAATCGTATTGGTATTTGTTATTTACGCACTAATGCAAAGGTTATTGCATATGTTCTTATGGATAATCATGTCCATTTTGTTTTGCGGGGGACAATGTCTCAGTGTAAAGCATTCATAACTTTATATAAGCAGTTGACAGGTACTTGGATTTATCTTAAATATGGTATAAACAAATTCTTGAAGCAGCTTCCGACAAATATATTGCTGCTTGAAACTCAGGAGAGACTTCTTAATACTATTTCGTATATTGATAGAAATCCTATAATTGCAGGTTATAAATATCTTCCGACAGAATATTTATGGGGTTCTGCCCGCTATGTTTTCAAGGAATCGCAAGGAGATAACCATGCCAACCCATTGACTGATTTATCGTGCAGATTTCAGAGGAAGTTATTGGGTACAAGAATTGTTATTCCTGGAAATTGGCGAATAGACAATAAAGGTATGCTTTGTCCTGAATCCTTCATAGATGCTTCTGTAATAGAATCTTATTTTAAGACGCCGGCTCGGTATTCATACTTCTTGTCTAAGAAATTGGAGGGCATTGTCGAGCAAGAACTTGAGTTCTCACAGAAGACATTTATTCCTGATATTGAGTTACGCAAGATAGTTAGAAAGATTGCTTCTGAGGACTACGGTAAAGATAGTGTTGCTGAGTTAGATGTTAATGCCAGGTTATCAATCGCAAGAAGACTCAGGTATCGGTATGCTGCTACATTAAAACAGATATCTAGAATGGTTTATCTTGATAAAACTGCTTTAGAAGGTTTTATATAGTTTTTTGGTTGTAAACCGCCGAGCACAGTTTTTTATGTTATATTATATATGCTCAAGGTTACCGTGCTTAGGGGTAGCTGTATCTCTACCGCCGAGCACAAGTTTTCATGTTATGTGATATATGCTCTGGGTTATAGTGCTTAGGGGTTGACTTGTTGGATCATCCTGTTTCTCTCGGAATCGTAATTCCAATATTTTCCATGTGACAAATGTAATGTATATTCATTTATATTTGTTACTTTTATATGATTTGATAGGAAACATAAGATAAATAACATAAATCAGTTTTCAAATGTTTAAAGATGGAATACCCATAATGTACCAGCTGTTTTGTGTGAATTTTGCAAATAGAGAAAAACTGCATATCCTTGCAAAGTCATAGGGGAATTCGTAGAAGGGATGACAACCCTTATCGCAATGCGATTACGAGCCCTGAAACAGTAAGTCGTGGTAGGACGATGTAATGGGTAGCGCGAAGTCCCCGCCCGCATCGCATCACACCGCAAGGCGTAAAC
>JAFVWT010000011.1 GCA_017501525.1 Bacteroidales bacterium
GCCTTCTGCTTGTAATTCTCCTTATGCTCATTATAATATGCTTGAATTTCCTTATCAGTTACCACGATTGTAGTATCGTTCTGGAATCCGAAAGGAACCATTACAAAGTTCACATCAGAAGTAGTGTTATTCTCCTCTACCATTCTGCGCAATTCTACAGGAGTGATAATATTACTTTGAGAAATCAAAGATGTATATTTTGTAAAATATTGCTGATTGGTCATATTTGTCTGAAGGAAGTTCCAGTACATCTCAAGATTGCCTGAAGGATCTGTAGGTATTGCATGGATGAAATCCAACAACTGTTCTCTGCTGAAAGCTCCGGTTGCAGGATCGATAAATATTGGATCTTGAGCAATAACGGGTGAAATCTCCTTACCCTGGCTCAAATCAATAATTTCTTCCTCACCTACAGCGATTCCTGCAGACTTCATTTGAGGGATAATATACAAATCCGAAATCATACTTTGCCATGCAGTTTCCTTAAGATTCTCCATTGCACTCTCACTCACTGCCTGATTACCGGTGGTAAGATTATATATGTTTGTGTAATAATCCAATTTGCCTTGGTATTCTTCGTATGAGATTCTATTGCCATCAATTTTTCCTACGTCATATTTTGAGGAAAAGAATCTGATGGTAGTTTCCAAAGTTCCTGGATCGACAATAAATGATAATAGTGCTAAGCCGATGAGCACTGTGATTAGAACACCGAATTTAACTCGTATTTTCTCTAAGACTGCCATTTTATTAATAATTTATGTAATATTCTGTAAAATAGGGTGCGAAGATAGTAATTTTTATTTTATCTATGATACCTTGGCCCTATAAAATTAACTGTATCCTGATAGACACTCTTTGTAGAGTCATTGGAAATTATAGCATATCCATCAAAAGGTCTTAATAATTGGGCATTGAAAGCACGCTCATCTGAAACAAGACCATACCCCTGCATAAAACCATCAGGAGATGACAACGTAACATAACAATCGGTATAAATCTCCTTTTTTTCCCTATCCCAATAAAGGGTATCAGTATTTATCTCCTGACCGTTTATGTAATTAAATATCTTGACGTTGCCGAATGCAGACCACTGCTCCTTCCTCTTCTTTATAGTGTGTTTTGCCTGATTCGATACTATTTTTGTCTCCAGAAGTCCGTCCTGATTGTATGCCAATACCATAAAACCCTCTGAAAACAATTCATACGATTCATCCTCAGGAAGTTCATATCTTTCCATCCTTGGAGCGCGCATCCTCATCATCACCATACCATTCTCAGTCTGTGCAGCATCCATATTCATAACTACCTGGGTGGGGGCCTCTGATATTTTATCTACCTCTATGCTTTCAAGTTTGTTACCACAAGATACGGCAATGGTAGCAACCCAAAAGATTGCTACCATCACACCTGCTATATTTCTAATGGTGCTATTGCACATACTATTTCTGAGTTCTTACTGTAGTAGTTTCTCTCATTCCTCCGCAAGATACGGTGTACATATCACCATCCACTATATCATACATAAATGCATCTGCCTGCATAGGATAGTATTTTCTATAACTTGAAATATGAATTTCAGCCTCCGAAGCAAGATTAGGATCCAGATTCTTAGCCTTAATCATATAGTCGGTAGCTACCCAGAATGGAGCTCTTGTTTCGATTTCGTTACCTTGACATTTGATGGTGCTCCAAATGGTTCCGATTAGGAAATATGCTTTGGCTTTATAATCATCAGACAACTCTGCTGCAGATTTTGCTGCTGCAATAGCTTCAACATTATTTCCGAGTTTCTGGAAATAATATGTTGCAAGTTCAAATTGATATGCAGCGGCTGAACTTCCATTTGGATCCTCCAAAGAAACAGCTTGTTGCATATATTCAACAGCCTTGTCAGCTCCTTCAGGAGTTCCTGAATACAATTTATAAAGGAGGTAAGCCGAATTGCTTGATGGCTCTATTTTATGCATACCCTCAACTGCATTTCTAAACAATATCTCATCTGTACAGTTGGTAGAAGAGAATAGGGAGATAATAGCTGTCAACACTGATTTGTCTTCAGGATTGCTTTCGTATCTAGGTCCGAATAATTCTACAAGACCTTCACAACTTACAACTCCACTTTGTGCAAAAAGATTCTCAACGTCAGCAATAGCGTTAGTCACCATATCTGAAGGTTTTGCTTGTTGAATTGACTCAAGTACAGAGATACTTCTCTGGAAAGAGTTAAGAACATCCTCTTCAGAAAATTTTCCTGAGTTGTACAAGTCAATTGCATAGTGCATATATCGTACAGGAATAGCTACTGAAGATTGTTCTTTTACTGACTCCATCACCTCTGAAAGTACATTGTAAACCTCCAATTCATTTCCTTTTTCAGAAAAGTTCATCATATCCATCGCATAATTGTTCTTAGCAGGTACAATATAACGTGGATTATTGTAATTTTCTATTCTCAATTGGTGAAGCCACATCAATGAGTCAATCAATTCTTTCTTTCTGATAGGATTGTGTTTATATGTATTAATCTCCTTTCTAAGAATCTTCATACCATCAAGCAACATATTCTGAGATGCTGTCGGAGGACAAAGAGCTATAGCTTTACGCCAACTTGGAGCAGCTTCATCGAGATTGCCTTGTTTTACATATTGCTGGTAAAATGACAAGTATTTTACACACTCTGCGCTGTCTGCACCATATTTACCTTGTGCAAACGCAAAACTTGCAGAAAAAAGAATTACGATTGATAATAGTACCTTCTTCATAATTTTATCAGTTGTTATTTTAATATTTTAAAAATTTTCTAATCGTATCTATATTTTACAAACCAAATGTCGTGGAGATTAAAATTAATCATAAAGTTTACATATCTCTCACGCGCAAGATTGTGCTTAAGTGTTCCCCTTTGCCCCATATTAACCGCAAAAGTGACTCCGTTATACAACCTCAATATCGGGAATGTAGCACCTAAAGTAATACCAAAAGAGTTTATCTGATGACCGTTCAAAGAGATATATGATTGCTCAAAATAAGCTCCTGCACGATAAGTAACTCTCTTCATATAATATCTTACATCATACCTGTTTGGGGTTATTTCAAAACCTGCCTTATAATATCTTGCAGTTGCAGGAGTAAAGTTTATGACATCACTATAATCATTAAACACACTGTTGTGCCAATTCTGTTGTATAAAATCAACCCCTACTGACCACTTGTCCTTCTTCCTGTACGATAAACCGACTCCGAACTCGTCAGCAATATCAAGTCTGATATCGTTTTTTGTCTGAAACAAGACAGTATCGACTACAGTTGAAGATTGCGATTGGGACATAGCATATCTGAACACATCCCCCTTGAGAGAATTTCCCATTCTGTATGTAGCTCCAATGACAAGTTCTCCATTATTTTTGAACGGCTGGGAATACTGGATACCAAACTTACCTGAGAATGAGTGCACCTTATATTTCCATCCGGTATATATGGTATTATTGGAAACTGAAGAATTGAAAAGAATATCACTATGTCTGTCGATATATCCAAAATAATAGAGCATCTGCGCCCCTATCGAGAGTCTGTCCCAAAAAGTTACACCTGCCCCAAAAAATAATTGGTACAAACTTCCTGTACCATATTTCTGGTATTTTACATCCCCAAGTTCGCCCACGATTGCATCCGAATCCTCTATTTCGAGAAATTTATATCCCACATCACTAAACGGCGCTATACCAATCACAAATGCAGAACTCTTGTAAATTGGAGCGGTAAAGGCAAAATTCTGCATATTGAAAACATTATATGCTGAACGGTTCTTGCCATCATAATTATACATGTTCTTTTGAGCTATACCAAAGTCAAGCATAAATGACAAAGTATCTCTTGCGGTAACAGCGGCCGGATTCAAGTAATTGATAATGCGGTTATCTCTCATCCCTATACCAATTCCTCCCATAGACATATTGTATGAAGTGCCGGCATCGGACAATTGCCCCAAACCATATAAAGAATAAGGGGTGTAAGTACCCAATGCATCTGTTTTCTGTCCCCTCATTATAAAGACAGAACAAACACATAAAAATAGAGAGAATACTAATCTTTTTCGTGCCACACTACCCATTTTCATTCATTTGTACAATATCGGACAAACCATTCAATACTAAATTACAAACTACAAATATGGTGGATTTCAATATTTTTGCAAAAAAAATTGAATCACCTCCCGTAAAAATAATTTTATGAGAAGGAAATCTCCTTATATACTCTTCAATTTCAAAGACTATGCCTAAAACCACTCCATTATTTATGGCTTCAGTGGTAGATTGACCATTAATCTGCTTCGGAAAAGAGGGCTCCACTAAAGGTAATTTATTGGTATAGTGGTGCATAGCCTTAAACCTCATAGACATTCCCGGAGATATGTTTCCCCCTTTAAAAAGACCGTTTTTACCTATAAAATCAATAGTTATAGCAGTTCCAAGATCAAAAACAATACAATCATCCTCAGGAAAAAGTGAATGTGCTCCAACTGCTGCAGCTATTCTGTCAACTCCTAATGTATGAGGAGTATCATATCCGAGCCTTATCGGAAGAGGAGTGTCACAAGAGAGAATCACTACCTCTATCCCCCTCTTTTCCAACCTTTCTACAATATGCTGATAACCACCCGAAACGGACGAAATAATACATTTGTGAGCATTAGAGCTATCTGCAATCTCCCCTATTCTATCATAAGAGTGCTGATGCTCAATACGATATACTTTCAACAACTTTCTTCCGTTACATAAAGCAACCTTACAAAAAGTATTGCCAATATCTATAAGAATATAATTCTTCATACTATAACTTTGAAACCAAATTATAAGCTCCTTCTATTGTTCTGACATTCTGAACCGATATATACAACTTGTTATTTTGTTCTTTAAGCTGATACCTGTTACTGTCCTTAGATTGGATATTCTTGATAATTTCGGCAAATTTAGCAGTTCTATAATAAGATGACATGGAATTGCTTATAAAATATAGCACCAACTTTTCATTCTTAAGTACAATCTTTTCAAAACCCCTTTGGCGCGCAGCCATCCTAAGTTTGACAACAAATATAAGTTGTTTGAACTCAGGTGGCATTTTTCCAAATCTATCCTCAATGTCGCATATAAATCTATTTAAAGAATCCTCATCCCCGATAGAATCAAGTTCCTTGTACAACCTGATTTTTTCTGCAGTAATATTTATATATGAATCAGGTATCAACACTTCAAGATCGGTATCGATAAGACAATCGGCACAATAATAACCATTATTACTCTCTTCAGAATATGGAGACTCTTCCAAAGTACCTTTTATCTCTTCAAAAGCTTCAGCCAAGATCCTCTGATAAGTCTCTATACCCATCTCAGCAATATATCCACTTTGCTCAGCCCCCAACATATTTCCCATACCTCTGATATCCAAATCTTGCATAGCTATATTAAAACCACTTCCCAAATCAGAAAATGCCTCTATAGCATTCAATCTTCTTCGTGAATCATCTGAGATATTAATCATTTGAGGTACGATAAGATAGCAGAATGCCTTCCTATTGGAGCGCCCTACCCTTCCACGAAGTTGGTGCAAATCACTCAATCCAAAATTCTGTGCTTGATTAATGATGATTGTATTGGTATTTGGAATATCTATCCCATTTTCTATAATTGTTGTTGCCAAAAGAATATCATAATCCCCTGACATATAATCCAAAATTTTATTTTCAAGAACTTTTGGTGCCATTTGACCATGAGCCACACAAATTCTCACCCCCGGAACTATCCTGCGCAATATATCTTCAACTTCTTGAATATCATGAACACGATTATGCACAAAAAATATTTGCCCTCCCCTTTCCAACTCATCATTTATTATGTCTCTTATAAGTTCTTCATTGAAATCAATTATCTCAGTCTGAATCGGAAGTCTGTTGGGAGGAGGAGTATTTATTATTGATAAATCCCTCGCCCCAAGCAAAGAAAACTGTAATGTTCTCGGAATAGGAGTAGCACTTAAAGTAAGAGTATCTACCGATAATTTCAAAGTACGTAATTTCTCCTTTGCCGCAACCCCAAATTTCTGTTCTTCATCTATGATTAGCAAACCCAGATCCTTGAACACTACATCCTTATTAAGAATTTTATGTGTTCCAATAAGAATATCTATTTTTCCATCCTTCAATCTCTGTACAATTGAATTTATCTCTTTAGTAGTTTTTAAACGACTGACAAACTCCACATTACAAGGGAAATTACCCAATCTCTCCATAAAAGTATTATAGTGTTGCAAAGCCAGGATGGTGGTAGGAACAAGAACAGCCACTTGTTTGCTGTCGGCCACCGCTTTAAATGCTGCCCTGATTGCCACTTCTGTTTTACCAAATCCAACATCTCCACAAATCAGTCTGTCCATAGGAGAGTTGCTCTCCATATCCTTCTTCACCTGATCTACAGCTTTTATTTGATCGGGGGTCTCCTCATATTTGAAAGAAGACTCTAACTCATGTTGAAGATAAGTATCGGGAGAAAAGGTAAATCCCTGGGAAACCTTTCTCTGGGCATACAATTTAATAAGATCATTGGCAATATCCTTAACCTTAGATTTAGTCTGATTTTTGAGTTTCTCCCAATTACCTGTACCCAATTTATTTATTCGAGGAGGCTTTGATATATCCCCTGAGCGATATTTTGAAATACGATGAAGACCATGAACAGATACATAAAGTACGTCATTATCTCTGTAAATCAATTTTATAGCCTCCTGCACTTTCCCATTTATTTTATTTTTTACCAACCCTCCAAATCTCCCTACACCATGATCTATATGAACAATATAATCACCCTCTCTAAAGGAATTTATATCATTAAGGGTAAGCCTTTCACTTTTTTCTACAGTTCTTTTGAGCTTAATTCTTCTGTACCTGTCAAAAATTTGATGGTCGGTATATAGACACACTTTTGTATCTTTATCTATAAATCCCTCATGAATAGTAAAATCACAATACTCCAATATCAAATCGTAAGAAGAAAATATACTCTTTAGACGATTGATTTGGGAATTGTTTTCACTCATTATATATATATGGTACCCCTGATCCCTTTTTGATTTTATATCTTCACTAAGGAGTTCAAAATTTTTGTTGAATACAGGTTGAGGAACTACATTGAATTGCACTCTGGCATCATAACACATATCATCCCTTATAGCTCCGAGATACACTTTTTTATTCCTAATCTCATAATCGGGATGTACATATTGCTCAATTCCTGATATCCACAACACACTATCTTCAGGAATATTATCAAAGAAAGGGACTCCTCTTCCATTGTTATCTGAAAAATCGACAATATTCGGATAAACCATTATCTGATTCTGCTCTAAAATTGTCCTTTGGGTATTCGGGTCAAATATTCTTATACTTTCCACCTCATCCCCAAAGAAATCAACCCTGAAAGGCTTGTCATTGTGATATGAAAACAAATCAACAATCCCACCTCTGACTGCAAATTCACCAGGTTGAGATACAAAGTCAACTTTTACAAAACCACTAGAAAACAATATATCTGAAATACTACCAAAAGGAACCTTATCCCCTATCTTTATTGTCAATATGCTTTCACCTATCGATTTTTCTGAAGGGACATTTTCCAGAAATGAATCGGTATAACCTACAATAACAAGATATTTACCTTTATATATACCTTTATTATATTCAGAAATTGCACTTATAGCTGATGTTCTTTGGACTTTGGAAGAAACCTCCCTTACAGAACCCTTAGCTCTCAAACTTCCGGAAGTTGGGAAAAAAAAGATATTCTCTTCATCAAGAAGACTATACAAATCATTGACAGCTCCTGAAGCATCCTCACGAGTTGGAAGGATTACTACATGAACACCTTCAGATATGACCTGGGAAATGGCAAATGCTTTTGAAGATGAATAAAGTCCTGAAACAGAAATATTTGAAATTGATTTATCTTTAATTAATGATTTTAAATTTTCTAT
Organism: Bacteroidales bacterium; assembly: GCA_017501525.1. GTDB lineage: Bacteria > Bacteroidota > Bacteroidia > Bacteroidales > UBA932 > Coprenecus. Next base: position 8,026 of record JAFVWT010000011.1, read on the forward strand.
TTTATCACTTATTAACAATTCCCATTTTTTACGGTTCATAACTATGTAATAACTTTGTTAATATCTTTTGAAAATTAAATTATAAAATATGAAATCTCTGTATACAGGAGTTATTTTTTAAACTTACAAGAGTTGTCACTCTCTTTTTTTTATTTTGTTTTCATAACTTATTAACAGTTTTTCATCAATATTTTAAAATTTTAAAAATTCTTAATTATCTCAATTTTAGGACGATATAATACTAATAATCCCAAATAATCCATTTTATCAACAATATTGACAACCTATAAATAAAAACATAAATTAAAATAAAAAAGAGATTATATTTGTATTTGTGTTTTTATGGCTATGATTTCTGACAACGAAAATTTTGATGCAAGAGTTCAAAGCCTCAACAAAGATAACGATTTTGAGGGAAAAATAAGACCTTCCGACTTTGAAGATTTTTCAGGTCAGGAAAAGATTATCGAGAATCTCAAAATCTTTGTTAAGGCTGCTCTTTTAAGAGGGGAGGCTCTCGACCATATATTATTGCATGGCCCTCCCGGATTAGGAAAGACTACTTTGGCTCATATTGTGGCCAGAGAGTTAGGTGTAAATATGAAAATAACCTCAGGTCCCATTTTGGATAAACCGGGAGACCTTGCAGGGCTTCTTACTTCTTTGGATGAGGGGGATGTTTTGTTTATAGATGAGATTCATCGTCTATCCCACATTGTAGAGGAATATCTCTATTCTGCAATGGAAGATTATACTATTGATATAATGATAGACAAAGGACCGGGGGCAAGATCTGTTCAGATATCTCTCAATCATTTTACTTTGATAGGAGCTACAACCCGTAGTGGAATGATTACTTCTCCCCTTAGGGCAAGATTTGGAATTCAGGCTCACTTGGAGTATTATGATTCTTCTGTGCTGTTTAAGATAATTAAAAGAAGTGCATCCATTCTCAATATTGAGATAGAGGATAGGGCTGCCACAGAGATAGCGATGAGGAGTCGAGGAACTCCAAGAATAGCCAATTCACTTTTAAGGAGAGTGAGGGATTTCGCTCAAGTAAAGGGCAGCGGTTATATCGACCTTGAAATAGCTTCCTATGCGCTTGATTCACTCAATATAGATAAGAGAGGACTTGATGCTGTAGATAATAAGATACTTACTACTATAATTCACAAATTCAAAGGTGGTCCTGTGGGAGTTGGAACCATAGCTACTGCTGTAGGTGAAGATGTGGGTACTTTAGAAGAAGTTTATGAGCCATTTTTGATAAAGGAAGGATATATTCATCGTACCCCAAGAGGTAGAGAAGTTACAGATTTGGCTTATGAGCATCTTGGAATTAATAAATTTGAAACAGGGCTTCTGTTCTAAGCAACTTCTAATACTTTAATTCATTATGAAAATTTTGATATTGTCGGATGCTCAAAGTATCCATACTAAAAGATGGGTTTACTCTTTATCGCAAAAGGGATTTGAGATAATTTTATTTTCACTAAAATCGGTAGCGGATAATTTTTACAGTGAAATAGGAATTAAAGTGTATGTTTATGATTTGTTTACATACAACAAATCGGGAGGACTCTTTGGTAGAATAAATTCATTTTTGGCTCATAAGAAAGCTGCAAAATATCTTAAACATATCATAACACAAGAGTCTCCTGATATTTTACATGCCCATTATGCTACAAGTTATGGCTTCGTGGCAGCCCTCTCACGATTTTCACCATTTATCATATCTGTTTGGGGCAGTGATATTTATAAATTCCCCTTGCAGTCATTTATAAATAAAAGAGCAGTAAAATATATTCTCAGTAAAGCAGACTGTATTACCTCTACCAGCAATACAATGGCTTGCGAAGTATCCAAATATACTTCCAAAACAGTAGAAGTTGTTCCCTTTGGGGTGGATACGTCCCTTTTTGAAGATACTGAAGATATAAGGGATGGAAGATTGGTTATTGGAACTGTAAAGACCCTTTCATACAATTATGGAATAGACATTTTGATTAATGCCTATAAAATGTTTGTGGATAGGAATCCTCAGGTCGATTCTGTACTTGAAATTGTGGGGGATGGTCCTGATAAAGAAAAACTTGAATTGCAGGCAGATTTTCTTGGAATAGGGGAAAAGGTAATATTCAGAGGTCATATAGATAATCGGAAGTTACCCCAAGTATATAATTCTTTCGATATAGCAGTATTTCTTTCAAGAATGGATAGTTTTGGGGTTAGTGCAGTGGAGGCTTGTTCTTGTGGTACAGCGGTAATTGCTTCTGATGCAGATGGTTTTAAAGAAGTTTTGGATAATGGTATATATGGAATAATAGTTCCTAAGGAATCTGCGGAAGAGGCATGCAAGGCTATGGAAGTGTTGGCTGCTTCACCACAAAGAAGGATGCAATTAGGAAAAGCTGCCAGAGAAAATGTCATTACCAAATACGATTGGAATAAAAATGTTTCACAGATGATCTCTATTTATCGAAGTTTTCATATATCAAAAGTATAAATGGGGAGTGATTTAAAAAATAAGACAGCTAAAGGAATCAGTTGGGGATTTATTGACAATTTGAGCAACACAGGGATTATGGCTCTTGTCAATATTATCCTTGCCAATATCCTTTCCCCTGAGCAATTTGGAATAGTGGCAATGAGCACTATTTTTATTACTCTTGCCAATTCAATAGTAGACAGTGGGTTTACAGGTGCATTGACAAGAAAGCTCGAGGTTACGGAAAAAGATTTCAACACTGTCTTTTATTTTAATCTGATCATATCGATTCTATTGTACGGAGTTTTGTTTTCAGCTGCTCCGTACATAGCTAACTATTTTTCGCAACCTATTCTCTCAGAAATTGTTCGCATACTTTCTTTTTCATTGATAATCAATGCACTCAGTATTGTTCAAAGAGTTATATTGATTAGAAAATTGGATTTTAAAACACAGGCACTAATCTCTTTGTTTTCATCTCTATTGAGTGGTTCAGTAGGAATATATATGGCAGTTGAAGGTTATGGAGTATGGTCTTTGGTGGTGATGCAGATTTTAAGATTGGGAGTCAATTCCCTTCTGTTATGGTTATCCTCTAAGTGGTTCCCTACCCTATCTTTCTCAATCAAAAGTTTTAGGGATATGTTTTCTTTTGGAGGGAGACTCCTTATTACATCAATAATCAGTGTGATATGGAATGAAGTTTATTCATTTATTATAGGAAAGTCATATTCTGCTGCAGTGTTGGGGCAATTTTCAAGAGCAGAAAAGTTTAAGAGTATGGTAACTTCCAATATAAGCATAGTGATGCAAAGGGTAAGTTACCCTGTCCTATCATCCATCAGAGAGGATGGTGAAAGACAATTAAGGGTATTTAGAAAAATCCTTAGAACTACAGTACTGATTTCTTTCACAGCAGTGTTGGGGCTTGCAGCTGCCTCGGAATCAATAGTGATAACATTGGTCGGTTCAAAGTGGATTCCATCTGTCGAATACCTGAGAATTTTATGTTTTTCAGGTATATTTATCCCCATTCAAATGACTTCTGTCAATATAATCAATGCAAATGGAAGATCAGATATAACCTTAAAACTCGAAATCATCAAGACTATATTGGCCATCTTTCCTGTATTGGCAGGTATATTTTTCAGTGTTGAGGCACTTTTATATGGGATGATAGTAGTAAATGTAATTTCTTTTTTCATCCACTCCTATTATGTGAACAAAGTTATTGAATATAAAGTGGTTCAACAGTTGAGAGATATTCTCCCATTTTTCTTTATAGCTTTGATTATAAGTTCAATAGTATTTTTGATTTCATTATTGAATATGCCCCAATGGGCAATTATGTTGCTCCAGCTTTTTATTGGTGCAATTCTTACCATAGCTGTCTATCAGTTCATTTACAGATGTGATGAATTTAATGATATTAAAAGCGCTGTTCTTAAGATATTTGGCAGAAAATGAACAATAAGATTTCAATCATAATTGTCAATTACAATACGAGGGATTTGTTACGCAATTGCCTTAAAAGTATTAAGGAGAATATAACAGTCGATTATCAGGTTATAGTTGTCGATAATGATTCTCATGACAACTCTGTGTTACAATGTCTTTCTCTTTTTGAAGATGAGAGGTTCATCCTTGTAAAGGCGGGAGAAAATCTCGGTTTTGCGAAGGCCAACAATATAGGTGCGGGTGTAGCAACTGGAGGAATTTTTCATTTTTTAAATCCTGACACAGAAGTTGATAATACACTAAATAAAGACTATGAGGAGGTAATTTTAAATAGAGATAAACTATATGTGAATCCACTAATCAACAGGGATGGTTCTTTGGAAAATGACAAAATGCCTTTGCCGGTTCTCAAGGATTTGTTCAGATGGAATTTAAATCGCAGCAAGAGCAGATATTGGTACAAGGGAGCTTCAATCATTATTTCAAAAGAGAACTTTTCATTGATAGGCAAATGGTGTGAGGATTATTTTCTGTATGCTGAAGATTTGGACCTCTTTATGTGTGCATGGAACAAAGGTCTCAGAATAGGGATGCTACATTCTCATATATATCATTTGGGTGGAGGTAGTAGTAGTAATCAATGGTCTGATTTAGAGAGGGAAATAATGGTCCAAAAGTCCAATAGGAAGTTTTATGAAAGACATTTTTCAAAATTACAATTTTTACTTGTCAAGATATATTTCTTATTTCACAATTTGTTAAAGAGACCATCTTCTGTTCCATTCTATTTAAAAGCATGGCGACTAAGTGGCAAATAGTTCGATGTTGGAGTTGTTTAAGTCGCAAAAAGTGAGTAAAATTGCAAGAAATTTCTAAAACAATCATAAATACTATATTATGGAGGAAAAATTAATTTCCAAAGTTCCCGAAGGTCCTTTGGCTGAGAAATGGACGAAGCACAAAGCTGCCATTAAAGTGGTAAGTCCGGCTAACAAGAGAAAGTTGGATATAATTGTAATCGGTACCGGTCTTGGTGGAGCATCTGCAGCTGCATCACTTGGTGAATTGGGTTACAATGTTAAAATCTTCTGTATCAGTGATTCACCTCGTAGAGCGCACTCTATTGCAGCTCAAGGTGGTATTAATGCTGCGAAGAATTATCAAAATGACAACGACTCTGTTTACCGTCTTTTCTATGATACCATCAAAGGTGGTGACTATAGAAGTAGAGAAGCAAATGTTTACCGTTTGGCAGAAGTAAGTAATCTTATTATCGACCAATGTGTTGCTCAAGGTGTTCCTTTTGCACGCGATTATGGTGGATTATTGGATAACCGTTCATTTGGTGGTGCTCAGGTAAGTCGTACATTCTATGCACGCGGCCAAACCGGACAGCAATTGCTTCTTGGTGCGTATGCATCATTGAATCGTCAGATTGCCAAAGGTTCTGTGAAATCATATCCCCGTCATGAGATGCTTGACCTTGTAGTTATAGATGGTGAGGCTCGTGGTATCATTGCACGTAACCTTGAGACAGGTGCTATCGAAAGATTCGGTGCTCACGCAGTGGTTATTGCGTCAGGTGGATATGGAAATGTTTATTTCCTCTCAACCAATGCTATGAACTCAAATGGTTCGGCTGCATGGCAATGTTACAAGAAAGGTGCTTTCTTTGCTAACCCTTGTTTTGCTCAAATTCACCCTACTTGTATCCCGGTTCATGGTGACCAGCAGTCTAAATTGACCCTTATGAGTGAGTCGTTGAGAAACGACGGACGTATTTGGGTTCCTAAGAAAATGGAGGATGTGAAGAAACTTCGTGCAAAACAGATTAAAGCTTCACAAATTCCTGAAGAGGACAGAGACTACTATTTGGAGCGCCGTTACCCTGCATTCGGAAACTTGGTTCCTCGTGACGTTGCGTCAAGAGCTGCTAAAGAGAGATGTGATGCCGGTTATGGTGTAAACGAAACAGGTCTTGCTGTATTCCTCGATTTCTCTACAGCTATCAAACGTCTCGGTAAAGATGTTATCACAGCCCGCTATGGTAACCTTTTCCAAATGTACGAAAAGATTACAGCTGTTAACCCTTACGAAGAGCCTATGATGATTTACCCCGCTATCCACTACACAATGGGTGGTATCTGGGTTGACTATAATCTTCAGACCACTATCCCTGGTCTGTATGCTATCGGAGAAGCTAACTTCAGTGACCATGGAGGAAACCGTCTCGGAGCATCTGCTCTAATGCAGGGTCTTGCTGACGGATATTTTATCCTTCCTTATACTATCGGAGATTACCTTTCATCTAAGATTCAGGCTCCTAAGGTTGATACCTCTCATCCTGCATTTGAACAGGCAGAGAAGGAAATCAAAGATAGAATCAATAAATTGTTCGGAATTAAAGGTAAAGAGACTGTAGATTTCTATCATAAGAAATTGGGTCATATCATGTGGGAATATGTTGGTATGGCACGTAATAAAGCAGGTCTTGAAAAAGCTATCGTAGAAATTCAGAAACTTCGCAAAGAATTCTGGTCAGATGTATATGTACCTGGAGAGAATGGAGAGTTCAATCAGGAATTGGAAAAAGCTCTTCGTCTTGCGGACTTTATGGAAATCGGTGAATTGATGGCTCGCGATGCTCTCAACAGAGAAGAATCTTGTGGTGGCCACTTCAGAGAAGAAATGCAGACTGAAGAAGGTGAAACCAAACGCGACGATGAAAACTTTATGTATGTAAGTGTTTGGGAATACAAAGGCGAGCAGGCTCCTGTTCTTCATAAAGAAGATCTTAAATTTGAATTTGTTAAACCTTCTACACGTAACTATAAAGACTAAAGGGTTATTATTATGAATTTCACGTTAAAAGTTTGGCGTCAGAAGAACGCAAAAGATAAAGGTCATTTTGAGACTTACAAAGTAGAAAATATCTCTCCCGATACATCATTCCTGGAAATGATGGATATTCTTAATGAGCAACTTATAAGAGAAGGAAATTCTCCTGTTGCCCTTAACAAAGGATGCCATGGTTCAGGTCCTGTAGCATTTGACCACGACTGTCGCGAAGGTATCTGCGGTATGTGTTCGTTGTATATTAATGGACACCCTCATGGACCCGACAGCGAAATTACCACATGTCAGCTTCATATGCGTAAATTTAAAGATGGTGAAACTATCACTATCGAACCTTGGAGAAGTGCCGGTTTCCCTGTTATCAAGGACTTGGTTGTAAACAGAGGCGCTTTTGACCAGATTCTTCAGGCAGGTGGTTTCGTTTCTGTAAATACCGGTGGAGCGCAGGATGCAAATGCTATCCTTATTCCTAAGAAGAATGCAGACGAAAGTATGGATGCTGCTTCTTGTGTAGGTTGTGGTGCTTGTGTTGCTACTTGTAAAAACGGCTCTGCAATGTTGTTTGTCGCTGCAAGGGTAAGTTCATTGGCACTCCTACCTCAAGGTAAAGTTGAGGCTGCACGTCGTGCTAAGAGTATGGTAGCAAAAATGGACGAACTTGGTTTTGGTGCTTGTACTAATACCCAGGCTTGTCAGATGGAATGTCCTAAAGGAATTACCGTTTCTCATATTGCACGTTTGAACAGAGAGTTTCTTTGTGCTAAATTGAAAGACTAATAGCTATTTTATATAAGGGGAATTTCTATAGTGATCTTTTCAGTGATTTATGGAAATTCCCCATTTTTATAAAAATTACAAAGGGGAACTTGTCAGATTCCCCACAAAACAGTTTTTAATTATAAATGGAGTATTTTGTTACCGCTAAAGGTACTACACTTCATGTTTCCGACTCCGGAAAAGGCGATAAAACGCTTTTGTTTTTACATGGATACCTGGAAACATTATATATTTGGGAGGATTTCAGAGAGTTGATCCCTGAATCTTTCCGTTTTATATCTTTGGATTTGCCGGGACATGGTCTATCCGGCTCCCATCCTACTTCCAATGATATCTCTTTTGTGGCTGATGTCCTTGCCGATTTGATGAAAAAGAAATCCCTAACTGATGTAGCGGTTATAGGTCATTCCATGGGAGGTTATATCGGACAGATGTGCATAAAGAATCATCCCGATATCTTTACATCGTTGGTACATTTTAATTCCAACCCCTATGCCGATTCGCCTGAGAAAAAGGCAGCCAGACTAAAGGAAATAGAGGTTGTCGAGAATGGAAAACTCCTTACACTGGCTCAGCTTTCTATTCCAAATATGTATGCCAAATCTAATTTGCGCAGAATGGACTTCAAGGTTCAGGAGACAATTGAGATATGTGAAACCCACGATCCTTACGGTATTTCAGCTTCTCTGAGGGGATTGATGTCAAGAGAGGATAATGTGGAATTTCTAAAATCGACAAAAACCCCTATTCTATTCGTTTTCGGAGACTCTGATAATTTTATGAGTGTTGACTCGGCTAACGAAATATTACGACTTATACCCAATGCAAAAGGGGTAATAATTCCATCTACAGGACATAATTCGTTTTTGGAAGAGCCTCAGAAGGTAGCACAGGTGTTATTGGACTTTATCTCCTAATAAAGCAAATTATTGAAAGGGTATCGTCCGTTGTGAATTTCAGTAACCATTGAGTAGAGATCTGAGCGCAATTTCTCAATATTAATCTTCTCTTTGGCTGAGATGAAGATGCAATGAGTATTCTCTTTGGCCATCCACATTTTTTGCAATCTCTCAATTGAAATGTTTTCGGCCTTTTCCTCCTCGAAATCAAATTCGGACTGTTCTACGTGTTTATATGCATCTATCTTATTGAACACCAAATAGATTGGCTTATCCTTAACTCCTAAATCCTTAAGTGTTTCGTTTACTACCTCTATCTGGTCTTCAAAATAGGGGTGGGATATATCTACTACGTGCACAAGAATATCAGCCTCCCTTACCTCATCAAGGGTACTTTTGAACGACTCAATCAGCTGTGTAGGCAATTTTCTTATAAATCCTACTGTATCGGATAGTAGAAAAGGAACATTGTCTATAACTACTTTACGGACTGTTGTATCTAATGTTGCAAAAAGTTTATTCTCTGCAAAAACCTCGCTTTTCGAGAGCATTGTCATCATAGTACTTTTGCCCGCATTGGTGTATCCAACAAGTGCGACCCGTACCATTGATCCCCTGTTACCTCTTTGTGAGGCCATCTGGCGGTCTATCTTTTTAAGCTGTTCTTTAAGATAACTGATTTTTGATAGGATAATGCGTCGGTCTGTCTCTATCTGACTCTCCCCCGGTCCCCTCATACCAATACCCCCACGCTGCCTCTCAAGGTGAGTCCACATTCTAGTAAGGCGAGGTAGAAGATACTGGTATTGGGCAAGTTCTACCTGTGTTTTTGCGTATGCTGTCTTTGCCCTTTGTGCAAAAATATCCAGAATAAGATTTGTCCTGTCAAGAATTCTACACCCAAGTTCCTTTTCAAGATTACGTAATTGTGAAGGGGTGAGTTCGTCGTCAAATAGAACTAATTTAAGTTCCTTTTCCTCTATGAATTGCTTGATTTCCTCCAATTTACCGGTCCCTACGTATGTTCTGGAGTTTGAACGTTCCAGTTTCTGTGTGAATCTTTTAATACTTTGGACACCGGCGGTAAGTGCCAGAAATTCCAATTCATCAAGGTACTCATTTACTGTTCTTTCGTCAGTACCCTGCTCTATAACAGAAACTACAATAGTTCTTTCCATCTCTTCAGTAAGTTCCTTCTTGCTCTCTTTCTCCATACAATCTTTATTCTTTTGTGGTATTCTTACAATTGCAACCTTTAAAAAAAGGGTGACCAAAATCATTTAGTCACCCAATGTTTATCTTATATCTTTATCTAATTCCTAATTTAGTTTCTCAACTGGAAGTAAACAGGGAACTGGAAGGTAACGCGTACTGCTTTATCCCTTTGTTTACCAGGAGTCCATTTTGGAGATGCAGAAACCAATCTGATAGCTTCTTTATCCAATGAAGGGTCAACACCTCTAAGTACTTTAATATTGGTAAGTGAACCATCTTTTTCTACAGTAAACTGGATGATTACTCTACCTTGGATTCCGTTCTCACGAGCAACCTCAGGGTATTCAAGGTTTTGTGAAATCCATTTTGGGAACTCTTTACGAGGGTCACCATTCATGAATTTGGGAAGTTCTTCTACGACTGCAAAAGGAATAGCTTCCTCTTCGATTTCCTCTTCATACACATCAGTAACATAGTCCATGATTTCAACACCGAGGTTAGCATCATCTTCCAAGCTGATGAACAGGTCTGTATCAACTACTATATCGTCATCAACGATGTCTATCTGGTCAGAAAGGACAGGTACTTTTGGTGCTTCAGGAGGTGGGGGAGGAGCCTCTGTAGTAATAGGAATTGTTTCTACTTCTACTTCTACAGCAACTTCTTCTTGTAGTATTGATTCACCTTTTTCTTCAGTGCTCCATTCAAATGCCATTAGCACTATTCCAAGAGAAACGATAAGTCCAATTTCTCTGAAGAACAATTTCTTGCTCTCTAAGTTAGCTTTTGGAGATTTTTTAACTTCCATTTTGTCTCAAATTAAATCAGGTTGTAAAAGTAGTCATTATTTCTTAAATTTTCCAAAAAATTGTTAAGAAATATGTTGAAAACTCTAAATTAGACCTAATTCGTGCAGAATTTTGTTAGTATTTCTTTGTTTTTCTGCTCCTTCATGGAATCTTGCTTCCTCTTCTTTGGTAAGTTCGAGTTTAACGATTTTTTCAACACCTTTCTTACCGATTACGATAGGAACACCAAGACAAATGTCTTCTTCTCCATATTCGCCATTTTGAGGAACGCTACAAGGGATAATTCTCTTTTCATCCAATAGGATTGCTTTAACCAACGAAGCTGCGCATGCACCGGGAGCATAGAATGCAGAAGTACCTAACAGCTTGGTAATTGTTGCACCTCCTACCATAGTGTCCGCAACTACTTTTTCTCTTGCAGATTTGCTTAGGAGCTTATCTACTTTTCCACCTCTATAGGTTGCGCTGCTAATAAGGGGAACCATTGTTGCATCACCATGTGCGCCAATTACCATACCATCTACATCGCACATAGGAGCTTTCAATGCTTTACTCAAATAGTAAATAAATCTGCTGCTGTCCAAAGCTCCACCCATACCGATAAGGCGATTTTTCTTGATTCCGCAAGTTTTGTATGCCAAATATGTCATGGTATCCATAGGGTTTGATACCATAATTACAAATGCGTTAGGAGAGTATTTCATTACATTTCCAACAACATTTCTAACAATATTTGCGTTGGTTCCGATAAGTTCCTCTCTTGTCATACCAGGTTTTCTGGGCAGACCTGAGGTAACCACTACCACTTCTGAATTTGCTGTGGCTTTAAAATCGTTTGTAACCCCTGTTATTTTGGTGGTGAATCCATTTATTTTAGAAGATTGCTGCAAGTCTATTGCTTTACCTTCTGCAAAACCTTCTTTTACATCGAGCATTACGATTTCTTTTGCAATACCCATAGTTGCAAGAACGTTGACACAAGTAGCACCAACATTTCCTACGCCGATAACACTTACTTTTGACATAATACTTATTTATTTATATATTTACATAATAATTTACAAACATTGGACCACGATGATTCACTTTGAAGTAGAAGATGCGTCCTTTAATTTGCGACGCAAAATTGCAATTAAAAATTGGATAAAAGAAATATTATCCACCAAAAGTCTATCTGTCGGAGAAATAAATGTCGTTTTCTGTAGTGATGACTATCTCCTGAATATCAATAGACAATTTCTCGGACATGATTATTATACAGATATTATAACCTTCGATACTTCAGAGTATAATCCCGTTGAATCAAATAAGCGCGGTCGTATATCAGCAGACATATTTATAAGTCTTGATACTGTTCTTGCCAATGCTGACACTTATGATACCACATTCAATCGTGAGCTCTATCGTGTAATTATTCATGGAATTCTTCATTGCATGGGATATGATGATCATAGCCCGCAGGACTTCGAAAAAATGAAGGCTCTTGAGGAGGAAGCACTTTCTCTTTTGGAGCAACTTTGCGGGGATGATATTTTCTCATCCCAGACTTATACTTCGGGAAAGTAGTCATAGGAGTTCAGCTAAAAATTCCTAATTTTGCCAACTATGCGAGAATGTTATGATATTATAGTGGTTGGGGCAGGGCATGCCGGTTGTGAGGCTGCAATGGCTGCTTCAAAAATGGGTTCTTCTGTCCTTCTGATAACAATGGATATGGGTAAAATAGCCCAAATGTCCTGTAATCCATCTATTGGAGGGATTGCTAAAGGTCAGATAGTCAGAGAAATAGATGCGTTAGGGGGTTATTCTGGAATTGTTACAGACTCCAGCACAATCCAATTCAGGATGCTCAATAGGTCAAAGGGACCGGCAATGTGGAGTCCCCGCGCACAATGCGATAGAATAGTCTATTCTCTGCACTGGCGTCATATCCTTGAAAATGCCTGTAACTTAGATATTTGGGCTGATACAGTGGTCGATTTTGGCTTTTCAGAATCAAATATTTCAGAGGTACTAACATCTACGGGCGTAAAATTTAAGGCAAAATGCTTCATTGTCACAGCCGGAACCTTTCTGAATGGTAAAATTTTCGTAGGGCAGACATCAGGAGTTGGAGGAAGAATATCGGAGCCTTCATCAGATACTTTGACAAAGGTTTTGCAGGATAGGGGAGTATCCACTTCAAGAATGAAGACCGGTACACCTCCCAGAATTGATGTACGTTCTGTTGATTTGTCCAGACTCATCCCTCAGTATGGTGATGACAACCCTGCTAAATTTTCATTCTTGAATTTCAATTCCCCAATACAGGCCGGAGTCCCTCAGAAGTTGTGTTATATCGCCCACACTTCTCCACAGGTACACGACATTCTCAAATCAGCATTTCATCTTTCTCCTCTTTTCTCAGGAAAGATTGTAGGTATCGGTCCACGTTATTGTCCAAGTATAGAAGACAAGTTGAGGACTTTTGCTGATAAGGATAGCCATCAGTTATTCCTTGAGCCGGAGGGATGGAATACAAATGAATATTACCTTCAAGGGTTCTCTTCTTCGCTTCCTTTCGATGTTCAGTACAACGCATTAAGGATGGTTCCCGGATTTGAAAATGTTCATGTTTATCGTCCTGCATATGCTATTGAGTACGATTATTTTGATCCAACCCAATTGCATCCCACTCTCCGTTCTAAAGTAATTCCAAATCTCTTCTTTGCAGGACAGGTTAATGGAACGACAGGATATGAAGAGGCAGCGGCTCAGGGTCTCTATGCAGGGGTAAATGCCCATAATTTTGTTCACGATAAGGAGGAGTTTATTTTATCAAGGGATTCTTCCTATATTGGTGTGTTAGTTGACGATCTGGTCACAAAGGGAGTGGATGAACCGTATCGTATGTTCACTTCCCGTGCTGAGTACAGGATTCTCCTTCGTCAGGACAATGCTGATTACAGGCTTACAGAATTGGGTTATAAAATTGGTTTGGCGGACAATTACAGGTATTCATTATGTGACCGCAAATACAACAACTTTAACCGCTTATCCAAGGAATTGGAAGTGACTAAACCGTCACTTGAAGATATTAATCCGGTATTAAGGGTAAAAGGTACTTCTCCTCTTGATTCTGTGAAAAGTCTATCTTCTTTGCTCTTGAGACCTCAGTTGAAATTGAAAGATCTTTATTCTTATGTTCCACGTGGAACAAAGGCTTCTGTTTCCCGTTTGTGCAAAATTCCATACAATCCCGATCTCTCATCTGATTTGAATCTTTATTTCTCACTGCCCCACATCTCGTATCTTGGATCGATACTGAGAAATGATTCAATTTTAAGTGAGGTTCTAGATTCTGTTGAGATTTATGTCAAGTATGCCGGTTATATTGATAGAGAGCTTCAGTTAGCAAAGAAAATCAAGCATTTAGAGAATCTTGAAATACCTGAGAATTTTGATTACTCTAAGGTGACATCCCTCTCTATGGAATCTCGTTTGAAACTAAATAAGCATCGTCCAAGGAATATTGCTCAGGCATCTCGAATCCCTGGTGTTTCTCCCGCCGATATTTCTGTACTGCTTGTTTTTTTCGGTAGATAGGGAATGTTCCTTTAATTATTGCTCAATCTCCAATCTCCTCCAGTATGTCCCTGATGTGATGAAAAAAGTGTGACTAATCAGCCTAAGACATTTTAGTCACACTTTTTTATGTTCCACGTGGAACAATCAACTATTCTGCTGTAAAATTAAAGAATGAGTCTGTACTAAATCTTGTGGTATTTGATTTTATTACCACGAATTCCTCACTGTTACCTCCCTCAATATCCTTGTATTGTGCTGACGGAGGGAGATATATTGATATTTTTTCTACCTCAGGATAGAGCTCTTTAATAATGTTCTCTGCATAATATAGTGTAGGAAATCTTAGCATTGAACTGCGGGGGTGGCCCAATTCAAGAATATTGAAACAATGTTTGTCTTCAAAATCAGGATGCCCTATAACATATCGGTTGTTGTGAAATTCTAAGGCAATTCCATTGGTGTTCTTAAGGTAACCTAACAGAAAATCGTAGTATTGTGGGTTCCATGCGAAGTAGTTACTTTGTAGAAAGTATTTCCGGATTGGTACAATGTTATTGTACTTAAGAGGTCTTGTATATATCTTTTCGGTACTTGAGGGTAGGGGAAGGGTTATTTTTCTTCTATAAAGTGTTTGGTCAAATCCTATATTTCTATAGAAAGTGAATAGATTTGGGTTGGCAGGCCTTGTAATAATATAGTCAAAACCCCATTTCTGTGATTCTTGTACGGCATATTCAATTACAGCTTTTGCGTAACCCTTGCCCCGATATTCTGGAAGTGTGCATACCCCATACAAGTATCCCCCTTTTAGGGGCTTGTCTGATATAAAGTTACTTGTTATAACGGTGGCGCAGGATATTATTTTCCCATCTTCGATTGCAAAATATGTTCTCGAATGTGGGTAGCATTTGTTGTAGAACAGTTCAAAGTACTCTTCATCGCACTCAAAACATATCTTCCATAACTGGGAAAATTCTTTTTTGTCTTTAGGTGATGCTACTGCAATATTCATATATTTAATGACTTTAGGAACTTATAAGTTTTTCGTTTAGAAGTGATTTTAAGGACTTTCTATGAAATCCACGTTTAAATGATCAAATTCTAAAACTTTTGCGTTGTTTATGTTTTTTCTCCGAATCTTCCCTCTTTCTTTTATTCTCATAGCCACGCTATGCTATTTCAAGAAAAATGAAAATCTTATTGTATAAAGTCCCATAAATATCAGCAAAGTCCTTTATGGAACTTATCCTTTATAAATTGACCTTTTAAAATTTATAACCATTTAGACACCCCTCTGTATGTTCAGGATATGAATATCCTTCCCTGTGAGGGGTTCTTTCTATATCATACAATGATTCTATACACATTTTATTAACAGGAATAACCTGCAAAACAATTTGTGATGCTATCCTTTGTATATTTCGTTGATGATATTGTGGTACTTTTTGTGGATGTTTGCTCTTTTTAGTTTAAGGGTCTGTGAGAGCATATTATTTCCGGTAGTCCATTCTCCAATAACCACTTTTTCACGTTTTATGTGTTCGTGAGGAGCAAGTTTTGCATTTACATTCTCTACTTCTGAGTGTATTTTCGCAAGGAGTTTAGGATTTTTCACTAACTCTTCGTTATCATTATATGTTACATTGTGTTTTGCTGCCCAGAAGTGAATTCTCTCCATATCGGGGATAATGATTGCTGAAGCAAATTTCTGATTTTCGCCAATTACTATGCAGTTTTCAATATATGAACTCTCTTTAAGAAGGTTCTCGATAACTTGTGGAGCGATATATTTTCCAAGAGAGAGTTTGAATATTTCTTTCTTTCTGTCTGTAATCTTAAGGTATTTCCCGTCAACCATTATTCCTATATCTCCGGTATGCATAAACCCTTCTGAATCAATTACTTCTTTTGTGGCTTCGGGGTCTTTATAGTATCCTAACATAATATGAGGACCTTTTGTAAGAATTTCTCCATCGTCTGCAATCTTTAGGATTGTTCCTTCCAGTGGCTTCCCTACGGTACCTATGACATTTATCCCTTCTACAGGGTTATTTACTGCGATTACGGGGGATGTCTCTGTCATGCCATACCCTTCAAAGATATGTAGTTTTGCAGCGTTGAACAATCTTACGATTTTTGCCTGGATAGACGATCCACCTGAAACAATAAGCATCTCATGTCCTCCAAGATTCTCTCTCCATTTACAATAGACGAGTTTGTCGTAAAGATTTCGTTTATAGTTATATAGCCAATTAGTATTATAATTGTCGTAGTTATTTGCAAAGTTCCATGCCAGATTATATATTTTTTTCTTTATTCCCTTTAGATTTTTTCCGGCAGCTTCAAGTTTTCCATACATCATTTCAAGTACCCTGGGAACTGCACAGAATCCGTCAGCATGGCAGTCAGATAAATCTTTAGCAATGGTTCCAATGCTCTCAGCATAATAAATGCTGATACCTATGTATTGGTATTCATAGTTCATGCTTCTTTCATATATGTGGCACAATGGCAAGAAGCTCAACATTTTCTGTTCGGAGGTAACTGTCTGTTTCACAGCATGTCCGTATGCATTAAACATTAGGTTTTCGTGTGACAGCATAACACCTTTTGGTGTCCCCGTAGTTCCTGAAGTATAGATGATTGATGCTAACTCATGGGTATCAATTGTCCTTTTATATTCCTCAACTTTTGGTTTTGAGGTATCGATATGTTTTTCTCCCAGTGTGTAGAGGTCTCTGATACACTCTGTGCTATCAGAGTCATCTATCAGAATAATACGTGCCGGATGGTCCATTTGTCGTATAATTGGCTCTATTCTGTTGTACATTGATTGGGAATCGAGGAATATGATTTTTGCATCACTATGGTTAAAGATATGGAGGTAATCTTCGTTTCCTAATGTAGGATAGACCGGTATATGTACCATATTTGCCAAATTCAGTCCCATATCAATAAAATTCCATTCAGGTCTGTTCTGGCATATTGTTATTGCCTTATCTTTATTGCCATAACCTAAGTAGACAAGTGCGTAAGCTATTAAATGAGAATTCTTTACATACTCCTTAACACTATACTTAATCCATTGTCCGCTTCTTTTTTTACATAGATAATCTTCTTTCTCTGGAAAATTCTGCTCTAATTTGCTTAGAAGGTCAAATGTCCTGGCTACTTGTTCCATAATAATGAATTTATAGGTTGTTAATTTCTCTTCAGTATTTCTGTCATATTATGACAAATATACAAAAGTAGAGCAAGAAATCAAAGTTAGCTTTGATTTTTTACAACGATATACACAAGATCTGATGCATTTTTTATATCTCGTGCATTATAAATTTCTGACCTGCTTCTGAAAGTTAAGAATAACTATAATTTCCTTTGTATTATTTGGTAAATTCTATTGGGAAATCTTTAAGGTATAGTCCAATGATAAAAAATAATGGTATAATAAACGTCATTAGGGAAAATTGTTATTTCTTTGTATAACAAGAGTTTATTTTTTGAAATAATTAATTTTTTTTTAAAATTTGCTTGGCATTTTAAATTTAACAAATATGAAGAACATTCTAAGCTTATTATTTTTGATTCAATTCTGTCTATCTTCTTGCAGTAAGATAAAAGTTGACGATGGTAACATCTCTGTAGTGGGTCCACAGCCTACTGAACAGATAGAACAAGTATCTCTTACTCCTACTCAGAGGAGTTATGTTGATTCGGGGAATAAGATGGCATTCAAATTCCTTAGTGAAGTCTTTTCTGATGAAAATATTGTCGTATCACCTCTGAGTTTGCAATATGCTATGGCGATGGCAGCTAATGGTGCAAGCTCTGAAACTTTGCAAGAAATTGTAGATTTTCTTGGTTATGGCTCTGATGGTATAGCTGCATTAAATGAATATAGTAAGATATTGTTAGAGCAATTGCCTGCAGTTGATTTGGATGTTACTTTAAATGTAGTCAATGCAATTCTTGTAAATGAGATTTTCCCGGTTTTGCCGGCTTATAAAAATCTGGTAGAGACAAATTATTATGCTGCACTTGAGAGTATGAGCTTCTCTGATCCTGGTAAGGTTGCAAATAGAATTAATGAGTGGACCGATAAAAGTACCAATGGGTTTATTGATAAGATTTTAGAACCGGAAGAAGTAGATCCTAATGTAGCTGCGTTTATTTTGAATGCGCTGTATTTTAAGGCTCAGTGGGAGGGATATAATAATGATCCAATGTTTTTACCTGATTTCACCGTTGCTGAAGATTTCTTCTTAAGTGATGGAAGTACTGCAAGAGTAAAGATGATGCGCAATACTCGTTTTCATCAGTATGCTGAAATGGATGGATATAAAGTACTTGTATTGCCTTACGCGCAAGGCAAATTCAATATGTACATACTTTTACCGGATGAAAATAATATAGGAGGTCTTATTGAAAAGTTAGAATCTACATCTTGGTGCGATATTATTGAGAATCTTAAGCAGGATGCAAAAGTATATGTTCGTCTTCCTAAGTTCGAGTTGGAAAACAAATTGAATTTTTCTGATGATCTCAAATCTCTTGGAGTGAATAGAGCTTTTGATATGGGGTCAGCACAATTTGACAGAATGCTTTCAGGCGGTCAGAATGATTTCTGGATGTCCGGAATTATCCAGAAGACAAGAATAGCTGTCAGCGAGTGGGGTACAGAGGCGGCGTCTGTTACATTTGAGGGATACGCGTCAAGTGGTGGACCCGGAGGTGATAATGGTGATCCTAAGGAAATTTATTTCTATGCAGATCATCCATTTGTCTTTATAATTGGGGAAGAGACTTCCGGAACTATACTCTTTGAGGGTGTTTATACTCATCCATAAGCAGAATTGCTTTATATAGATGCAAAAGCGAAAAGCGGACAACCGATAAATGTTTCAGTTGTCCGCTTTATGTTTGGGAGTCAGGAGAGTTTTTTTCTCTGTGCTCCTTAGGTTCTTATACTTATTAGATAAGTGCCAAATATCCTTCAGCGTCAAGAAGTTCTTCAACTTCAGCGGGGTTAGATATTTTGATTTTAATCATCCAACCTTTTCCATAAGGATCAGAGTTAACTGCTTGGGGTTCAGCTTCAAGCTCTTCGTTAACTTCAATGATTTCACCTGAAAGTGGCATAAATGCATCAGCAACGGTTTTAACAGCCTCAATAGCACCGAAGATTTCTTCTCTTTCAAGAGTCTCACCCATTGTTTGGATGTCAACGAAAACGATGTCTCCAAGTTGGTCTTGAGCGTAATCGGTAATACCAACGGTTGCAATGTCACCATCTATTTTGACCCATTCGTGGTCTTTTGTGTACTTTAGATTGTTAGGAGTATTCATAATTTTTGTATTAAAATTTAATTTTTCACAAATGTAGGAAAAAGTGCTTTAATTCAAAATAAACTAAAGTACCTTCAGTGCCTTTTTTATAATATCTTCTAAAGAGCAGTCCGGTTCTTTGGCTACAATTGCTGATACAGCCTTCTCGACCGCAGTTTTTGTAAATCCTAGAAGTATGAGTGCCGATGTCGCCTCTTTGGTAAACTGATTTGCTCCGGTGGGAGAGAGGTCTATCTCAGCTCCTCCACCTTTTGATATCTTGTCTTTAAGTTCTATAATCACCTTCTGCGCAGTTTTCAGGCCAATGCCTTTGACCCCCTTGATTTTGTTTACGTCTGAGGTGGTGATGGCTGTAGAGACTTCATCGGCAGATAGTGATGAAAGCATCATTCTCGCTGTGTTTGGCCCAATTCCTGAAACAGAAATAAGGAGTGTGAAAATTCTCCTTTCATTTTTGTCCCAAAATCCGTACAAAGTTTCCTCATCTTCCCTAAGGTGATGATAAACATACACTTTAGCCTCTTTAAGAGTGTGGAATTTTTCGTAAGAATTCAATGAAATTGCCACCTTATAACCTATCCCACCACATTCAATGACCATCTCTGCAGGGTTAAGTTCTTCAATGCTGCCCTTAATATAATCGTACATCTGTAGATAATTTTTACAAATTTAGTTACTTTTGCACGATATGCTAACTAATACAATAGAAAATATAAGAAATCAATTTCCATTCCTTACCAATAAGGTCTCAGGAAAGGAACTTATATATTTTGACAGTGCTGCAACATCTCAGCGCCCTCAGAGCGTTATTTCTGCCATAAATGAATGGAATAGTTTTGCAAATGCCAATGTCCATAGGGCAGTACATCATTTGAGCGCTTGTGCCACAGATAATTATGAATCCGGTAGGGAAGCTATTAGAAAATTTGTCAATGCTTCAAAGAGGGAAGAGATTATATTTACAAGCGGAACGACTGCCTCGATTAATCTTTTGGCGAACACTATTGGGGGTGTTTTACTCAAAGAGGGTGAAGCAGTGTTAATAACAGAGGCAGAACATCACTCCAATATTGTCCCTTGGCAGATTCTGACCCAAAGGATCGGTGCAAAGCTGATATATCTTCCGGTGGATGAATCGGGTCAATGGGATATGGAGCAACTTGATACCCTTTTTGAGAGTGAGAATATAAAATTTGTCTCTGCAGCCCATATTTCAAATGTGTTGGGACTGGTCAATCCTATTGAAAGACTTATTCAGACGGCTCATAAGTATGGAGCAAAGGTTCATATTGATGGTGCTCAAGGGATTGTCCATCAGGAAGTGGATGTCAAAAAGATAGATTGTGATTTTTACTCATTCTCGGGTCATAAAATCTATGCTGCGACAGGAATAGGTGTGCTCTATGGAAAAGAATCATTGCTGGATATTCTTCCACCATGGATGGCAGGAGGAGATATGGTTGATACTGTGACATTTTATAAGACTACCTATGCAAAACTCCCTTTAAAATTTGAGGCAGGTACCCCTAATTTCATTGGAGGAGCAACTTTTACTCCCGCTCTCGAGTTTGCCCGCTCAGTAAGGTGTCATCAGGTGGAGCAGAACGAAAGAATGATGAAAGATTTTCTTATTAAGGAACTTACCTCTATTGAAGGCCTTGAAATCTATGGAATGGGGGAGAACAAATCTCCGGTATATTCGTTTTCAATAGATGGCATACATCATAGTGATATTGCTATGTTGTTGGATCAGATGGGAATAGCAGTGCGAAGCGGATTGATGTGCGCCGAACCGTTGATAAATAAGTTTGGTAAGACCGGGCTGGTACGAGTTTCGCTTGCACCTTATAACACATTGCAGGAATGTGAGATTTTTATAGATGCTCTCAATAGGGCAATAAGGATGTTGAGATAATAATTTTGTTATGACTATAAAAGAAGTACAAGACCTCATAGTTGAGGAGTTTTCCGCTTTCGACGAGTGGATGGATAAATATGAATATATCATTGAACTGGGAAAATCCTTAGAGATGATTGATAATAGCAGAAAGGTGGAGAATAATCTTATAAAAGGTTGTCAATCAAGAGTATGGCTTGATTGTCAAATCAACGATGGAAAGCTCTGTTTTACTGCAGACAGCGATGCAATCATTACAAAAGGGATAATCTCTTTGTTGATAAGGGTCTATAATGGTAGAACTCCTCAAGAGATACTATCTTCAGATTTGGATTTTATAGAAAAGATTGGTCTTAAGGATAATCTTTCACCTACTCGTGCCAATGGATTAGTATCAATGATTGAACAGATAAAAATTTACGC
Organism: Bacteroidales bacterium; assembly: GCA_017501525.1. Classification (GTDB taxonomy): domain Bacteria; phylum Bacteroidota; class Bacteroidia; order Bacteroidales; family UBA932; genus Coprenecus. The sequence continues at coordinate 29,764 of JAFVWT010000011.1, forward strand.
TAAAGAGAATTTATAATGGATAAAAGTACTCTAACCAGAGATGTTGTTCGTGCTCTTAGGCAGGTTTATGACCCTGAAATACCTGTCAATATATATGAACTAGGATTGATTTACGATATAAATATAGATGAGGAACACAAGGTGTTTATAAAAATGACCCTTACAGCCCCTAATTGTCCTATGTCCGATTATCTTTTGGAGGAGGTCAATAATGCAGTTAGAGATGTCCCCGGAGTTACTGATGTCGCTTTGGAACTCACTTTTGACCCACCTTGGGACAAATCGAGGATGAGTGATGAGGCGTTATTGGAATTAGGATTACTATAATGGGAAATATACCTCAAAGAGTTACCCTCATTTTGGGAAGTAATATGGGCAATCGGGAACAAAATATCTCGATTGCCGTTTCTTTATTGGTTACAGAGCTTGCAAGTTGCATCTACTCGGATGTGACTGAGACCCTTATGATTGAGACTGCCCCTTGGGGATTTGAGGCAGATACCCCTTTTATAAATCAAGCGATTAGTTTTGTTACAACTTGTCCTCCGGAACTTTTGCTGAAAGTTTGTCAATATGTGGAGCAGAAAATGGGCAGGGAGGCTCATTCTCCGGAATATGATACATCAGGAAAAAGGGTTTATCATTCCAGGATAATCGATATAGATATTGCACTGTATGGGAATCTGGAGATAGACTTACCACAATTAAAAATCCCTCATCCACAAATATGGGAGAGGGATTATGCCAAGAGGCTTCTTTTAGATTTGCAAAGACTTTTACCTGAAATCCAGGTTCTACCCTAATAATTCAGGAATTCCAAAAATTCTTCTTTGGTGCAACTTCCAATAGGCCCTGATAGGATATTATATGATGCATCAATTATTGCGTATAGTGGCTGTGAAGCTGACGAGAAAAGCTTCATTTCAATGTCGCGATATTTTCTTCCCAAGGTTTTAAATTGTGGGTCTTCTGTTTTGTCGTCGACATAAAGGTTTGCCACTACAAAGTCATTACCTAATTTTGATAAGATTTCTGAGTCATTTAGAACGGTTGATTCCATTACCTTGCAAACACTACATGTATGGGACTTAAATGATACAAATATAGGCTTGTGACTTTGTGACGAAATCGTAATTGCCTCATCAAGATTCGTATAGCTATCTAATGAATTGTAGGAAACAGTAGCATCGGAATGGTTGTCATTTTCACTCGCAGAGGTAAAAAAGACAGAATCATCCATTGCTGGGATGAGTCCTGATATAGATTTCAAGGGGGCTCCAAACAATCCTGGAATCATGTATATTGCAAAAGATATTGAGACAATGGCGCCAATAATCCTGCCCCATCCAATACCCTCAGATGGAGTGTCATGGGAGGTTCTGTATATACCGAGAAAATATCCCCCGAGCAGCAGAGATAGGGTTATCCATATAGTAAGAAATCCTGTCCTGGTGAGAATTCCCCATCCGAAGTAAGCATCTATGTTATAGAGGAATTTCATAGCGAATCCTAACATCACAAATGCGAAGACTACTTTTACTATATTGAGCCATCCTCCCGATTTTGGTAACTTTTTCATGAATCCGGGGAAAAATGAAAGGAGTACAAACGGAAGGGAAAATGCCGCTCCGAATGCGGCCATTCCTAAAATTGGTTTGAGTGTGACTCCATCCATTACCGCAGCAGCGAGTATAGAACCAACAAAAGGTCCTGTACAAGAGAATGATACGATAACCATTGCCACTGCAACGAAGAATGCCGCCAGATATCCTCCTTTGTCTGCCCGTTGGTCAGCTTTGTTTGCAAGTCCATTGGGTAGAGTTATTTCAAATGCTCCGAGGAATGAGATAGCAAATACTATAAAAAGTAGTGCAAATATCATGTTGGGAATCCAGTGAGTTCCTATTGCATCTGTTGCAGCTGTGCTTTGAAATAGTGATACAATTAATCCTAAAGCTGTGTAGATCAATGTTATGGATAGACCAAATATGATTCCTTTAATTCTTCCGCTGTTGTTTGAACTGCGCCCTCCGATAAGGAAACCTACTGTCATTGGTATCATCGGAAATACACAGGGAGTTACAACTCCTGCCAATCCCGCCAATATTGCCACAAGAAGAAAGTTCCAGATTGAGGAATCTTCATTTTGACTATCCTTATGTGGGATGGAATTCTCAGCTTCATCTGCAGTTGTTTCAGATACTTGGGCAGTAGTGTTCAGCATGCTGGTCCTGATACGTTCCGAAAATTCGTAATCATTTAATATACATTCCTGTCCATCGCAACTCTGGAAACTTAGTAATCCTTCTATCTTGAAGTTCTCTTTTAGTGGTTTGATTATTTGGATAAACGTGGCTCTCTCATCAAAATATTCCACTTCAGTATTGAAACCGGGGTCTATTTTGAAATGGGGCTCTTCTCCGTTGACAAGAGTGCCTATCACTTTGAAATCTGCGCTCTCATCTAATTCAAGAGTGGCCGGCATAGGGCCCCCTTTTACCGGAGTTGCGCCATAAACATACCATCCTGGTTCTATCTCCATTGCAAATGTAATCTGGACATTTCCATCCTCAAGTGTTTTTGTTTGTGTAGATACATTGATCTGAGGATTGGCAAGTGCGAATATTGTACTTGCCAGCAGTAGAACTATTGTTGAAAAATGTTTTCTTCTCATGCTAAATACTGATTCTCTGGTTAGAATGCAAAAGTATTAAAAATTTATTAGGCCATGCATCTTTTTTGTTTGAGTATTGTATCTTTGCAATATTAAACCAATAGAAAATGACACAAGAAGAAGTTTTTAAACAGTTGACTGCCCATGCGAAGGAATATGGGTTTGTATTTCAATCCAGTGAGATTTATGATGGCTTGAGTGCTGTATATGATTATGGCCAAATGGGGGTTGAACTCAAAAATAACATTAAAAAATATTGGTGGGATGCGATGGTTCGTCTCAATGAGAACATTGTCGGAATCGATTCGGCAATATTCATGCATCCTAAGATCTGGCAGGCATCGGGTCATGTGGGTGCTTTCAATGATCCATTGATAGATAATAAGGATTCAAAGAAAAGGTATCGTGCTGACGTCCTTATAGAAGATTATATTGCAAAGATTGAGGAGAAGATAAATAAAGAGGTAGAGAAAGGACGGAAAAAATTTGGAGAAAATTTTGATGAGGTTCAGTTCAGAGCGACCAATCCCAATGTTCTCCGTAACCAGAAAAAGGCTGATGAAGTGAATGCCCGTATGGCTGAGGCTCTCAATGCAAATGATCTCAAGGCCCTTAGAGATCTTATTATAGATTGTGAGATTGCTTGTCCTATCTCCGGCTCTAAGAACTGGACAGATGTACGTCAGTTTAATCTTATGTTCAGTACTCAGATGGGTAGTGTTTCGGATGATGCAGGTACCATTTATCTTCGCCCTGAGACAGCTCAAGGTATTTTTGTAAATTTCTTGAATGTCCAGAAAACAGGTCGCATGAAAATTCCTTTCGGTATTGCTCAGATAGGAAAAGCTTTTAGAAATGAGATTGTTGCACGTCAATTTATCTTTAGAATGAGGGAGTTTGAGCAAATGGAGATGCAGTTCTTTGTTCGTCCCGGTCAGGAGCTGGAGTGGTTTGCAAAATGGAAACAAATGCGTCTTCAATGGCATAAGGCCCTTGGCTTAGGAGATAACAAATATCGTTTCCATGATCATGAGAAACTCGCTCACTATGCAAACGCTGCCACTGATATCGAATTTGAATTTCCTTTTGGATTCAAAGAGCTGGAGGGTATCCACTCTCGTACAGATTTCGACTTAAGTAACCACCAGCAGTTCTCTGGAAGGAAAATCCAATATTTTGATCCAGAGACAAATGAGAGCTATACCCCTTATGTTGTCGAGACATCTATTGGTGTGGACAGAATGTTTCTTGCAGTTCTCTCTTCTTCTTATTGCGAAGAGAAACTTGAAAATGGAGAGACACGAGTTGTATTGAGAATCCCTCCGGTATTGGCGCCTGTGAAGTTGGCCGTTTGTCCTTTGGTGAAGAAGGATGGTCTTCCTGAGATTGCCCGCGAGATTATGGATTCCCTGAAATTTGATTTCAATTGCCAATATGACGAAAAGGACAGTATAGGTAAGAGATATCGCCGTCAGGATGCTATCGGAACTCCATATTGTATCACTATTGACCACGATACTGTCAATGACAAGTGTGTTACAATTCGTGATAGGGATACTATGAAGCAGGAGAGAATTCCTATTGAAAATGTTCGTCAATTCATTAGCGACAGAACTGATTTTAGAAATGTTTTTGCCCAATTGGATAAAACTGAGTAGCCTATGACAGATCTTTCAGTAAAATATATGGGTCTTGATTTAAGAAGCCCAATAATTGCCAGTAGTTGTGGATTAACTGCTGACCTTGAAAAAGTTATGGAGATGGACAGAAATGGGGTTGGAGCAATTGTGGTCAAGTCCCTTTTTGAAGAGCAGATTCGCAATGAGGTAGAATTCCTATCTGAGGCAGGACATGATTATCCGGATATGGATGATTATCTTCATAATTATGTACGTCAATATTCCATAAATAATTATAAAGAAGCTTTGCTCTCTTTTAAAAAGAATTTGAGTGTTCCTGTTATTGCGAGTATTAACTGCTATACTCCAGGAGAGTGGGTTAATTATGCAAAAGAGATAGAGCAAGCAGGAGTAGATGCTTTGGAGATAAATCTATATGAACTCACGACAAATCCAAAGACCACTTCCGAACAGGTAGAGAAGGGATATTGTGATGTAGTCAGGGATATTGTGAAAAATGTCCGTATTCCTGTCTCAGTCAAGATCAGTTCCCATTTTTCAAGTGTTGTATCGTTCGTTGACAAATTGGTGGCTTGCGGTGTTAAAGGGGTGGTTATTTTCAATAGATTTTACACTCCGGATATTAATCTGGATTCGCTCTCTATTGTTTCTGCCTCTCCTATGTCATCTCCTGAAGAATACTTGCAAACCCTCCGTTGGACCGCTATAATCTCTTCATCTGTTAAAAATATAGATATCTCTGTTACGACAGGAATTCATACTTCGAGCAGTGCTATCAAACAGATTCTGGCGGGAGCAGAGACCGTTCAGTTATGTACTACTCTGTACAAGAATGGCTTAGGTATGATATCTACGATAAATCAGGAGATATCCGAGTTTATGGAAAAAAATAATTTCTCATCAGTGGAACAGATGAGGGGTAGACTTAATTACTCAACCATTAAAGATCCTGCCAAATATGAAAGGGTTCAGTTCCTCAAAACTTTTGGCAGTTTTTCAAAGTAACCCGCAATATCCATTAGTAGCTTAAAATTTGGGCAGTTCCCTCTTGTTTTTAAGGGTTCTGCCCTTTTTTTATTAGATATCTTTATCTAAAGGGAACTTCTATAAATTCCACATTTAAAAGGTCAAATCGCATATTTGTACATCAACAAACGGGATTCAACTTTATCCATGACTTAATTGATTATAGATGCCCGGTCGATGCCGGGCATGACTTAAATGGTAAAGCGGGCAAGATTTAAGCGGCTGAACTAGCATGACTTAAGTGGTCGAACTGGGTATTATATAGCTGGTTGAGCCGGGTATGACGTATGTGGTCTGGCGGTGTATGACGTAAGTGGTGACCTTGACCTGATAAAGTCATCCCCACTTGACAAAGTCATCCCCCGACCTGACGATTTCATCGTCATCCCCGACTCCGATCGGGGATCTCGGGGAACCGGGAATCCAGGGATCTACTCCACTCCAAAGAGACGAAGTAAAAAATCGCTTGCTGAAACAATCAAATACAAGTGGTAAAATTTGGCTTAATCGGTTGTTAGCGACATTGATAAATTTAGATACCCGGTCAAGCCGGGTATGACGTAATAAATTCCTGATGGCTGCTCAGCGAATCGATAATATGAAGACTATGACCATAGAACTTAGAGTATTCATCACCAATCTCAAGGTCCGCTACATACTCAATATATTTCTTAGTGGTAGTATCAGTCATGAATTTACAGTCGTAAAATGCTGTAATATTCACTTTGTCCAAGGTGTCACCTGTAAACAATTCATTTCTCCAACCATACTCCCCGTTTTGAGTAAATATAATATTGTCGGCATACATTATATCTTCTTGTCCCTTTAATAGATTCGGCACAATGCTCAATATACAAATTATGATTATTTTTCGCATAATAGATTATTACTCTTGATATATTATAATTATAACGGGAGTTGAATTTTTATCAAATATTTCTATTGAAAACTTTTGGAACTCCCCTTGTTGATGTATAATTGCTATTTGGGTACTTGAGTAGTATTTCTCAAATGTCCCTATCCGATTGTTAGAGATGAGGGTCATCGTCAGAGGTAATGACAGGGACTTTAACAAGTTTCCAAAGTGTTGGAATTAGTTCTCCATTTTCAATTCCATGAAAGCAATATGAGTCCTTCTCTGGAAGGCACTTGATTTCATACTCAATTACTTTCTATGCATTTGCAGTTGTTGGGTTTAGTATAGGGATAAATAGAGAACTTGCAAACATCAGTAATGTTGCAGAGATTGTAATTAATTTAGTTTTCATTAGTAAAAATTTTTAAAATTTGAATGTTTAGGGATACGACCAATGCTTGCGCATTGTTTACTTATTGCAGATATAATATAAAATTCATTAATCAACAGCTGAAATATAATATGGGGATATATTCCTATATTACAATAAAACGGCCACAACCATTATTTTTCTGGTTGTGGCCGAAAGTTAACAATATGAAAAAGAGTCTAAATTAATGTTCCATTTATGTCTATTTTGAGGGTGACTTCATGGTCTCTCGTGTCATCCTCAAGTTCTATTTCGTAATAATCAATTTGAGGGGTCTCCACTAATGTGGCATCATCTATCTTGTATGTGCTATACTCTGAGTTTGCTATAGCCTCGATTATATTTGAAGGAATTTGACTTAGTTTTAAATCTGTCTCAGTCAGAATCCAGACATTATTCATATCAAATAGAAGTTCTCTTATGAAATCTCCATCTATAATCTCAACTTCTATTCTTCCATCTTCCCTCTCTATATCAAGAATTCTTGCGTTAGGATAATTTTGGGCAATAAATGTTTCGATACCTTGATTTTCTGTTGGGGGCAAATGTTCCTGATAGTCATCATCTATATCTTTCTCCTCTTCTGTCTTTATAAGAGTTCCATCAGGGGAGTAAAATAAGTCCATCTCAATCTCTTTGCCATCCAAAGTTCCTTCGACTTCAATAATATAGATAGTCTCCATCCCTTCTCTATCCAATCTGTCAACATCCTCAATTCTCCAAGAAGCATATTCACTTTGGTTGAATGCCTCTTTAACTGCTTGAGGAAGCATATCGAAATTGATATCTATTTCTGTCATTTGCCATTGGCAATTTCTGTTAAACCACGCTTGATTATCAAGCAGTTGGGTTGAACGGGTTATCGCAGATTTAAATTCAGCAATATGGTAGCTACCCTTAGTGCTCCATCTGATATCGCTCGCGTCAGGATATCTATCCAATAATGCTGATTCAAATCTACCATCAGCCATTCCATTATTTTTCTCGCATGAAACGAGAGATAACATAATTATCCCGAAGAGAACTAAATAATTGAATTGCTTAAACATAATTACACCTATTATTAAATAAAATCAAATTTTTACAACTTAGTCATCAATAGCTACAAGTTTATAGTTGGAATCAAATCGCAGATCCAATCCATTTGAGAGAGATACATCGGTAAATCGTCCCTCCTTTTCTATTGAATTGATGCGGACTCCCATGTAGTTTGCCTCAATGTATTGGCGAAGCTGAATCGGGATTATTCCGTGTGGCATCTCAAATGTTACATTTGCACTCTCAGCATCTACCTCCTGCCACTCTCCATTTTTGTAAAATGTCAGCTTCACTCCATTATTAAGCCTGACCTCATATTTGTTTTCAAACAAATCTTTCTCCATTTTGGCATAAGTGATGCTTTCATTTTTAAAATATGTAGAGATAAAATCATTCGCCTTTGATGGAAGATCTTTAACATCTATTATACGATCATTGTCTGCTTTTAAGGTTATAACACTCATAAGTAGAGAGGTTATAATTATAAATAATTTCTTTGTCATAGCTCGTATCATTTTTATGAAAAAACAACTACTATAATCGTGCCATAATTGTAAAGTGCATAAAATTAGGGCTGATAATTTATGATTTTAAATCAATATTGCTGCTAATATTATTAGAAAACATAATTTAGCGTTAGCAAAATTTATAAATATTTTGATTTGGGATGGCTTTTCAATATCTGAAAGTTCTATAATTTAACCGAGATATATCGAAGTTACTCCGGATAAACCATGAAAAATGCAAAAGTTTTAGAATCTGCTACATTAAAGGAACTTCTATTCAATATAGTCCACGTATAAAAGACAGAATGCAAAAACACTTGCGTCGTCAATGTCTTTTCTCGGAATCTTTGCATCCTCCTTTTTGTTTATTCTCATATCCCGGCTAAGCTGAATTAAGGAAAATGAAAATCTTCTCGGAGAAATTCCATAAATCCCAGCAACCCCCTTTATAGAACATCCATTAATTTACTAAAACCATGATTTTATAGAAACTCCCTATATTGTCAGTAAATTGTTTTATATTTGCAGTATCGCTTAACATTTGGAACTATATTTTTGAGTAAGGGATGTAAATATCCCGTTATTATATTTTTGTTATGAAAACACTCTTTAGAATTTTGGGTTACCTTATATATATACCCGCTTGTTTGCTCTTTTTTTTCGAACTCTACCGGACAGTTCTGGTAATTATTCCTCAATATCAAATTTATAAGTGGTTTGTGGTAGGAATGGTTGCCTATTTTGTGCTAGGCTTATTTTTCAGGAAGAACAGGAAGTTTCTTCAGACATTTTCTCACGAACTTACCCATACTTTGGTCGGAATGCTTTTTTTGAGAAGGATACATTCTTTTACGGCTGAAAGAGGAGAAGGTGTGATGTCTTATTCTACGGGAAGATTCAAGTTAGGTGATACCATGATTTCTCTGGCTCCATATTTTCTTCCAATCTTTACTATCTTTTTTATGTTGATTAAGCATGCTGTAGCCGGGGATGCTATTTATATTTTTGACGGTTTGATAGGATTTACATTCGCATTCCATATAGGATGCTTTATTGCTCAGACCGGTTCATATCAGACTGATATACAAAAAAACGGACTTTTCTACTCCTATCTCATCATTGCGACATTCCTTGCTCTGAATACATCCTTAGTCTTGCTAAGTATTGATACTAACCTGATTCCGGCAATTAAAAGTTATTTTATAACCGCTTGGGAGGATTTAAAATTTGCAGTTGAATTCATATATTCAAAAATTTCTGCAATTATTTCAAAATAATTTAATATATTTGCGGCCTAAAAAGAAATCGGGGTGTGGCGCAGTTGGCTAGCGCACCTGCTTTGGGAGCAGGGGGTCCTCCGTTCGAGTCGGAGTACCCCGACTAAAAGGTTGTTCTGAGAAGGGCAACCTTTTTTATTTAGAGAGATTCATCTTAAAATGTTGCGGAATCTAATTGCGTCACATTCCGCAAGAGCAGCGGATTCTATTTCATAAACATATTTATAAGGAGTATATGTCCTTTCCTAAAACACCTGGAGCGCAAATTGGTGTCAGAGTGGCTTTTGTTGCTCCAGGTGCTGATGGAAATCGTTACACCTGGAGCGCGAGATGTGGACTATATGTGGCTCTAAGTGGGGATTGCTGCTCCAGGTGGATTTGGGCTTCTCGGTTATGATTTGGGTTTGTTAGTAGGGATTAGTTCTCGCTGGTGTGGGGATTGGGCTTCCTGTCTTCTCCTTGCTTTGTTGGTATAGCATTGCTGTAATCGGAAACATTAAATTCTCGGATTTCCGTAATGTTAATTTTTCCTGCTTAGTTTGGCCTTCCAAAAACACCTGGAGCGCAAATTAGCGTTAGAGAGTCATTTGCTGCTCCAGGTGCTGTTAGGAGTCGTTACACCTGGTGCGCACGATGTGGCCTGCATGTGTCTCTGAGATGAGATTCCTGCTCCAGGTGTTTTTTCCTTATTGTATCATTTTCACATATAAAAAGGGTGCTGATGTCATTTCTGAACGCAGCAACTTCAAAAGTGATCTTATACAAGTCCTAAAAGTGTAAACCTACTTGAATAAATTGAAGTAAGAAAAAGTTCAGAAAAAATAAGGTGATGTAAAAACACCTGGAGCGCAGATTAGCGTCAGAGAGGCTTTTGATGCTCCAGGTGCTGCTGGAAATCGTTACACCTGGAGCGCGTGATGTGGACTATATGTGGCTCTGAGTGGGAATTGCTGCTCCAGGTATCTTTGTGCATGATTGAATTTATATTGTTTTAAGGTTGCGTATTAGTGAAAAAAGTGTTGTATATTTGTCCTTGTATAAAGGTCGGATTCTTTGAATTTTGTATTTGAGGGTCAGTCATATTGTTAATATAAAGTTCTAATTTTATGGAGGTGCGAGAAAAGAGGGGTTATTATCATCTTTGTACCGATGGTACTAGGATTTCGTCAATATTTAAAGAAGATTCAGATTTTATTGCCGGTGCAAACAGGGTTGCTATTTGTAAGCATATTACCGGTGTTTCAGTTGTTTCTTTTACATTGATGGATAATCATATCCATTGTGTTTTGTATGGATCACTTGAGCAATGTAGATGCTTTATCTTAAAATATGTTCAGTTGACATCAATGTATAATCAATGTGAGTATAGTGTATCAAAATCTCTTAGGCAACTGAAATCTAGTATTATACCTATTTTTGATGAGTCAGTTTTAAGGAAGACAATCTCATATGTTCATAGAAATCCAATTAAAGGTGGTTTTCGTTTTCTTCCTTCTGAATATATGTGGTCTTCGTCTTATTTAATGTATAAATGTCGGTTGACTGTTGGTAATCAAAAATCGCGGACTATCCAATCTCTTACTTTTAGAGAAAGGCGTAGTTTGTTGCGGACCCATTTCTCATTGCCGGGAGATTGGATTGTAGACCCAAGTGGCCTCATTGACTATCGCTGCTATGTTGAGTATCCTTTAGTTGAAAGGCTCTTTAGATCTCCTGCTGGATATATATACTTTCTTTCGCAAAAGAATGAAGGAGAGATAGATAAGACTTTGGGTCAATCTCAAAATGTTTTTCTTGGAGATAAGGAGTTGAGATGTGTACTGAGCAGATTAATTCGAGAAAAGTATAATGTTGAAGGTATTATATATTTGAATATGCCTCAACGGTTGGAGGTTGCTCGAATATTGAAGTATGAATATTTCTCAACGCCCAAGCAGATAGCCAGACTTCTCAACATCAAAGTAGAAATGTTAAAGGATTTTATATAAAGGTGCTGTTAAAGTATATGTGTCTTTTCGAAAACACCTGGAGCGCAAATTGGCGTCAGAGTGGCTTTTGTTGCTCCAGGTGCTGCTGGAAATCGTTACACCTGGAGCGCGTCATGTGGGCTATATGTGGCTCTGAGTGGAGATTACTGCTCCAGGTGAATTTGGGCTTCTCGGTTATGATTTGGGTTTGTTAGTAGGGATTAGTTCTCGCTGGTGTGGGGATTGGGCTTCCTGTCTTCTCCTTGCTTTGTTGGTATAGCATTGCTGTAATCGGAAACATTAAATCCTCGGATTTCCGTAATGTTAATTTTTCCTGCTTAGTTTGGCCTTCCAAAAACACCTGGCGCACAAATTAGCGTTAGAGTGGCTTTTTGTGCTCCAGGTGGATTGGGCCTCTGGCATTCCCTTTGCTTTGCGTGGAACCTTGCAAAGTCAAAAATCTTTCGGCTATTGCCTCAGATTTCCTTTTTTGCATCATTCTCCTGATTACAAGCAAGCTTGTGTCAGTAGTATAATGCAAAAAAATCGTACAGAAATCTCTGTACGATTTTGACTTTGCGGTGAGGGGGGGATTCGAACCCCCGGAACCCTTACGAGTTCGGCAGTTTAGCAAACTGCTGGTTTCAGCCACTCACCCACCTCACCAATCCAGAGGGCACTTGGCCTTAAGGACTGCAAAGGTAATACAAAAAGAATAAAAAACAATAGGCCTCTATTCTATTTTATCCTATTTTGCAATATTCTCTCTCATTTCTGTGTCGGCTTGAATGTTTTTGATTTTGTAGTAATCCATTATGCCGAGGTTTCCTGAACGGAATGCATCAGCCATTGCAAGTGGAATTTCTTTTTCTGCTTCAATCACTTTTGCTCGTGCTTCCTGTGCTTTGGCTTTCATTTCTTGTTCGAGTGCGACAGCCATTGCTCTTTTCTCTTCTGCGCGTGCTTGGGCAATGTTTTTGTCGGCGTTTGCCTGGTCGATTTGGAGTACTGCACCAATGTTTTTACCTATATCTATGTCTGCAATATCGATAGATAGAATTTCAAATGCTGTTCCGGCGTCAAGGCCTTTTGCCAAAACGACTTTAGATATTGAATCGGGATTTTCCAATACTTCTTTATGGGACTCGGCAGAACCGATGCTTGAAACGATTCCCTCACCTACGCGGGCCAAAACTGTTTCTTCTCCTGCTCCTCCTACCAATTGTCTGATGTTGGCACGAACTGTTACTCTCGCTTTGGCGATAAGCTGGATACCGTCTTTTGCGACCGCTGTAACGGGAGGGGTGTTGATTACTTTCGGATTTACTGACATTTGTACTGCCTCAAATACGTCTCTGCCTGCAAGGTCAATGGCTGCGGCCATTTTAAAGTCGAGGATAATATTAGCTTTGTCTGCAGAAATCAATGCATTTACTACATTGGGCACATTTCCTTTTGCAAGATAGTGTGCTTCAAGTGCGTTAGCATCGAGTTTGAGTCCTGCTTTGGTTCCTGTGATCATTGCCATGACAATTGTGCTGGGGGGGACTTTCCTCCAACGCATAAGAACTAATTGCAATAACGAGATTCTTACTCCGGATATTAGAGCCTGGAACCACAATGTGATTGGGAAGAACCATAGTAAAATAACCAGGCCAATAAGCGCAATGGCTATCCAAATAATAAAAGTCAATTCAATCATAATTAGATTTATTTAAGTTTTACATATATTTTATTGTCCGCTAAAAGTGTTACCTCAACAAGGGATTGAGGGTCAATAATTCCGTCTGTTGATATGGCTTCAACACTTTGAGTCCCTATCAGAACTTTGCCCATCGGGGCCAATCTGGTTAGTGTCAGACCTTCCATCCCGACATTGATTCCTTTCTCAATGGGTGACAGATTGGATTTACTGTCAATATTTGTGGATAGTGAGAGTTTCCGCCATGTTTTGGATCTGAGTGCAAGGACTAGAAACAGTGAGAGCAATACTATATTTATAATAATAGTGATGATTCCTCCGGTTTGTCCATATTGTTCCCAACCTACAAAGCAGGATGCCACTAACGATGCCAATCCTATGAGCCCTGTCAGAAATATTCCCGGTATTAGGATGATTTCAGCAATAATTAGCAGTATTCCGACAAGTATTAATGTGATAATAAGTCCCATTGTTTTATAAAATAAGTAGTTGTCAATATTGTTTTATAGAGTGCTCAATGTAACATTCTCCACTCCTAAATCTTTAAGTGTTTTAATAAGGTATTCAGCTTCATCTTTTTTTGTAAATGGTCCTACCATATATATTGTTTGTCCATTTTGCGTGCCGCGTGAGATGTCTTTGTCACTGGTCTGTTGTATTATTGTGAGAACAGAGGATGGTAGGCCGTCTTGATATCCATCCAGAATTACTGAATAACCTTTGTTTTTCCCTTTGTTCTGTTCAATGCTTTTGGCTTTCTTTATAGTTATGCTTTGTCCATCATTATAGGCAATGATAAATGCACTTGAGAACCCTTTTTTACGGACTGTGTTCAAATTTGAGAGGGCCTCGGAGTGTGTGCGGAATACTCCAACGGTATGAAGATATTTCCCTGAATTGAGTTTCTTGACGAAAACGGGGCTGAGTCCTTTTAAATCCTTAACCTTTGCTTTAGATCCCAAAACCGCAATCTGAATCTGGTAGACAAGGCCATCAGGGAGTGAATTATCGGGGGCAAACTGTCCCTCTTTCAGTACTTTGAAAGAATAGTCAAATTTGGGCTCAGGAATCTCTACCGTGATATATGGAATCTCTCCCATCTGTCTCTTTTCAAATTTGAAAGATGGGGATTGGAAATTGGTAGATACCTTAATGTCTTCATCTTCTATTTTTTGAGGAATAACTCCTTTTGAGAGAAATTCCATTTCAAGTTTGTGCACTTCTTTTGAAATTTGCTCCAATTCCTTTTTTATTGTAGCCGCCTCTTCTTCCAAATCTCTTATGATACCTTTGAGAAACTCTTTGTCGCTCTCATTTGCCCTCTGATACATTTGTCTGCTCTCTGCGAGTTTTTCCCTTTTCTCCCTATAATCCTGTTGAAGGGATTTAATCTTACTGATATGTATTGAATAATTGTCGTAGGTGTGTTGGAGGGTGCTGTCGATATGAAATTCTGTTGTTTGGTCTATGTCTGTCTGTTGAGGAACTCTTCTTATCGCAAATCGGGCAATGTCTTCAGCCGATTCATCTGTCCGGAGTGCTGTTTTCACAGGGGTGGCAATAGCTTCCAATACAAAGGCCTCAATCTCTCCCTCAGAAGAGTTCCTGTCTGAAAAAAGAATGGTGAAATTACCATCGTATGTGTTGTGATAGATTAAATCGTTGTGGGTGGAGGAGTATGGAAATCCCAAGTTTTCGGGAATCCCCCATTCTCCACTTTCATTGTCCCATTCACTTTTGAACAAATCAAATCCTCCGATTCCTGCAAATCCGTTGGATGCGAAGTAGAGGGTTTTGCCGTCAGGACTCAAGAATGGAAATATCTCATCGGCACTTGATGTAGTTGCTTCACTTAATATCTCAGGAGCAGACCAATTGTTTCCTGCTATTTTAACCGAGGAGTAAATATTCCATGCCCCGCTCTCATCCGGAGCAGAGAAAATTACCTTGTCAGAATTGCCGGTAAAATGAATTGCTGAGTAAAATTGGTGAATGGTTGCAGACTTGTTAAATGGGTTTGGAAGAGGAATCCAACAATTATCTTCATAATCGGGGATGTAGAGATAGAAGTCTTCTAGACTTAACTTCTTTGAATTCAACAAATTGGGACGAACTATGTATTGCAACATATTTATCCCGTTTTCGCAGTTGAGAAGTTTTTTCTCTATTCCACTGATTCTTAATGAGTCTGTTGAGGATTGTAGTGCCTTGTGATATAGTGTGATAGCTTTCTCAAATTTGTAACTGTGATATAATGAATCTGCATGATACTCATATTGCAAATCTCCCTCAGTGTTTGTAAAGTCTTGACTAACAAGAGGTAATGAGAATAGTAAAAGTATTGTACCTATAAACAAATTTTTCATCCAATTTTTCATTCAACAAATATAGCAAGAAGCGAGTGAAAAGCAAACCCTCAAGGTTTGATTTTTACAACGAGCGCCATAGTATTTTCTTAACAAATCAAAATTCTTACTCAGAAATATCGGGCCAAATTCACTAATTGAGCAAAGAAAATCAGTAAATACTTTATAAATAAGAAAAAAGTAGTACTTTTGTACCCTTAATTTTTTATGAAAACTCTAAAATTAATTTAATATGCAAAGTAAAGGAGCGATTTCATTTGTGGCTATTTTGATTGCATTGGCGTGTATTTTTCAATTGTCTTATACCGCTGTTTCTTCAATTTATGAGAGCAGAGCTGAAAAATATGCAGAGGCAGCAGTCGAAGCCGAACAGTTAAAACCCTCATTCGCAGAGGTGTCGGATCTTGATAAGGCTTACCACCTGGATTCGATAAGAAAGGACAAAAGTAGATATTATCTTGACTCTATCAGTACAGAGAAAGTCTATCTTGGTAATACCTATAAAGAGGTAAAAGAGAAGGAGATCAATCTTGGTCTGGACTTGAAAGGCGGTATGAACGTTATGCTTCAAGTCGAGTTGAGCGATCTTGTGAGAGCATTGGCAGACAACAACACTTCTGCAGAATTTGAAAAAGCTCTTGCATTGGCAAAACAATATGAAGTGGAAAACAGAAACGACTTCATTGACAATTTTGCAATAGCTTGGGAAGAGGTGGCTCCCGGACAGAAACTATCTCAAATTTTCGGAACATACGAAATGCGTGATAGAATTTCACCTGAAAGTACAAATGAAGAGGTCATAAACGTTATCAAGGAAGAGTCAGAGAGTGCAATTGCAAACTCTTTCAATGTTCTTCGTAACCGTATCGACCGTTTCGGTGTAGCATCTCCTAATATCCAGCGTATCGGTAATACAGGACGTATTCTTGTTGAACTTCCCGGTGTCAAGGAGCCAGAGCGTGTGCGTAAACTCCTTCAGGGAACAGCTTCATTGGAATTCTGGACAACCTATGAAAATTCAGAGGTGTTCCAATATTTGAGCGAAGCAAATAGAATTATTGCCGAAATGGAAAATGAGGCTGAAGTTGTAGAAGCAGTTTCTGCAGATGCACAGGTAAATCAAGAAGATCTTGATAGTCAGCTTGCAGCTATCCAGGATTCATTGTCAGTAGATGAGTTGAACTATGCTAAGAATAATCCTCTTTTCTATGTGCTCAATCCTTCTATGTACAACGGACAATTGATGAGTGGTCCTGTTGTAGGTATTGCACATTATAAGGATACTGCAAAAATCAATTCTTGGTTGGAAATGCCTCAAATAAAGAATATCCTTCCTGCAGATATGGTTCCTATGTGGACAGTAAAACCTTCACAAAATGACGCAAGCGGTTCGTATTTCGAATTGGTGGCAATTAAAGTGAATACCCGTGACGGCAAGGCTCCTCTTGATGGTGGAGTTGTTACAGACGCACGTGTTTCATACAATAATATGGGAGGTCAGCCTGAGGTAAGTATGTCAATGAATGCTGAAGGAGCAAGAATATGGTCTCGTCTTACTGCTGATAACATCGGTAAATCTATCGCAATCGTTCTTGACGGAATGGTATATTCATTCCCTCGCGTAAATGGTGAAATTACCGGAGGACAATCTGCAATTTCTGGCCAATTTACTATTGAAGAGGCTGAAGACTTGGCTAACGTTCTTAAATCAGGTAAACTACCTGCTCCTGCTACTATTATCCAGGAACAAGTGGTAGGTCCTTCTCTAGGTAGTGAGTCTATCAACGCAGGTATGATTTCATTTGTGTTGGCATTCTTCCTTGTACTCCTTTATATGATATTCTTCTATAAGGGTGCAGGTCTTGTTGCCGATATCGCACTTTTGTGTAATGTATTGTTCCTATTTGGTGCGCTTGCATCATTTGGTGCAGTATTGACATTGCCTGGTATCGCAGGTCTTGTATTGACACTTGGTATGGCTGTGGATGCTAACGTAATTATCTATGAACGTGTTAAAGAAGAGTTAAGAGCCGGAAAAGCGCTTCGTCTTGCTATTGCAGACGGTTACAGAAACGCATACTCAGCGATTATAGACGGTAACTTGACTACTATCATCACCGGTTTCGTTCTATTCTTCTTCGGTTCGGGTCCTGTACAAGGTTTTGCTACAACATTGGTAGTAGGTATCATTACATCAATGGCTACATCTATCTTCATTACCCGTTTGATTTTTGAATCAAGACTTTCTCGTGGCAAAAACATTTCATTCTTTAACAAGTTTACCAAGAATTTCTTGTCAAATACCCGCATTGACTTTATAAGTATGCGTAAGAAGGCATATATCATCTCAGGAGTAATCATCTTGGGCCTTATCGTATGTATCTTTACTAAAGGCTTTACAATGGGTGTTGACTTCGCAGGAGGTAGAACTTATGTTGTAAGATTTGACAAACCTGTAACTGCCGAGCAAGTTAGAACTGCTGTAGTTGAAGAATTCAACGAGACAGTTGAGGTAAAACAATTTGGTGGAGAAAGCCAGATGAAGATTACTACCAAATACAAAATCAATGAAAGCGGAAATGAGATTGATGCAGAGATTGAAGGCAAACTATACAATGCAATAAAGGATATGTTTGCAACACCTCTTTCTTTGGAAGATTTCACATCTACTTTGGACAATCCTAACGGTATCATATCATCTGATAAAGTAGGTCCTACAGTCGCTAAAGATATCCAGAGAGACGCTGTTATCGCCGTATTGATCGCTATCATTGCAATCTTTGGATACATTGCTATTAGATTTAAAGGCTGGAAATGGGGTCTTGGTGGTGCATTGTCAACTGTACACGATGCGATTTTCGTGATTGGATTCTTCTCATTGTTCTCAGGAATTCTACCTTTCAATCTTGACGTCGATCAGACATTCATTGCTGCAGTACTGACTATTATCGGTTACTCAATCAATGACAGCGTGGTTATTTTCGACCGTATCAGAGAGTATACAAAATTGTATCCTAAGCGTGAGTTGCGCCAGAATATCAATGAAGCTCTTAACAGTACTCTCGCACGTACAATCAATACTTCAGGTTCGACAATCATCGTTATGTTGGCAATTGCTATCTTCGGTGGTGATGTAATCAGAGGTTTCGCAGTAGCATTGTTGGTAGGTATCTTGGTAGGTACTTATTCTTCAATCTTCATCGGAACTCCTATTATGTACGATTTGAACCAACGTGCAGCTAAGAAAGCGTTGAAAAAATAGAACTTTTAAAAATAAATTCTCAGTAGGGATGGTCAAAAACAATAGACCATCCCTATTTTTTTGATTTTTAATTTGTATCTTTGAAAATTGAAATTAAAATCTACAAATTATAACTAACAAAATACTAATAATTATGGAATTACCTTTCTCAGAATCTTGGAAAATCAAGATGGTAGAACCCATCCGTAAAAGTACACGTGAAGAACGCGAAAAATGGATTAAAGAGGCTAATTACAACCTTTTCCAGCTAAAATCAGAGCAAGTTTACATTGACTGTCTTACCGACTCAGGTACAGGTGCAATGAGTGACCGTCAGTGGGCAGCAATGATGATGGGTGACGAAAGTTATGCAGGTTCATCATCTTTCTTCCAACTTAAAGATACAATTACCAAGATTACAGGTTTTGAATATGTAATCCCTACTCACCAGGGACGTGCAGCAGAGAATGTATTATTCAGCCACTTGGTAAAAGCTGGCGATATCGTACCCGGAAACTCTCATTTTGACACTACAAAAGGTCATATCGAGAGCCGTAAGGCATTTGCTTTGGACTGCACAATTGACGAGGCTAAGGATACCCAACTTGAAGTTCCTTTCAAAGGAAATGTGGATCCTAAGAAACTTGATGCAGCTCTTGCTGAGCACTCAGATAAAATTCCTTTCATTATCGTAACTGTTACTAACAATACAGCAGGAGGACAGCCTGTTTCAATGCAAAACCTTCGTGAGGTTCGTGCTATCGCAGATAAATATGGCAAGAGAGTGATTTTTGACTCTGCCCGTTTTGTTGAAAATGCATATTTCATCCGTACCCGTGAAGAGGGATATGCAGATAAGAGTATCAAAGAAATCTGTAGAGAAATGTTCTCACATGCAGATGGTATGACTATGTCATCGAAGAAGGACGGTCTTGTAAATATGGGTGGATTTATCGCTACCCGTCATGAAGACTGGTTTGAAGGTGCAAAGAGATTCTGTATTCCATTCGAAGGTTATTTGACCTATGGTGGTATGAATGGTCGTGATATGGCTGCTTTGGCAGTAGGTCTTGATGAGAATACCGAATTGGATAACATCGAAACCCGTATCAAACAGGTACAATACCTTGCAGCACGTCTTGACGAGTATGGAATCCCTTACCAACGTCCTGTAGGTGGTCATGCTATTTTCGTGGACGCTGACAGAGTTCTTTCAAACATCCCTAAAGAGGAGTTCCCTGCTCAAACTCTTGCAATTGAGCTTTATCTTGAAGCAGGTATCCGTGGATGTGAAATCGGTTACATTTTGGCTGACCGTGACCCTGTAACCCGCGAAAACCGTTTCGGTGGTCTTGACCTTCTTCGTCTATGTATCGCACGCCGCGTTTACACAAACAACCATATGGATGTTATCGCAGCTGCCCTCAAGAATGTTTACGACCGTCGTGACCAAATCAAACGTGGTGTGAAAATCGTTTGGGAAACTGAATTGATGCGTCACTTTACCGTTAAATTGGAAAGACTATAATATATAAAAGACTATAATATATAAATATATAGTCATCGGCATAAAATCAAAGATGGCTCGGGCAAATGCTCGGGCCATCTTCATTTATAGTCAGTTATAATAGCTTTTCCACCGCTCCAAGGGAGATTGCCATAATTGCCGATTAGGGTAATTGATATGGTCTCTCTTAGTTTCTGGAGTTTCACTACTCACCGAGAAAAGCTTCAAGTTGCTCTGTATATTTCTCAGCCATTTCAGGAGCGACAGGAGCTATCACCTCTACCGCAAAAGTATATAGATTATATCCGTTTCTCAGGTCGTATGCTGAAATGATACTCTCTCCGTATGGCGAAGCAAATAATAACATGGACTTATATGTCTCGTCAAGGAATCTTTCTGCCATTGCAATGGCTTTATCATTCTCTTCGCACTTGATATATAGCTCAATGGCCTGAATAACCATCATTTCAGATACTGAGTACATCAGTGAGGTGTTGAGGGGGAAATTCTTTTCAGGGAATACCTCTTGCATCTTGTCGAGGATTTCTACAGCTTTCTGAATCTCACCTTCGTAATATAGTCCAATGGCAGTCTGGACAAAAATGAATCGCTGATTCTGTACCCCGCAGAATGTTCCCAAATTCTGGTAGTCAACGAAGAAATCTTTAGAGAAAGAGTCCCAGCGATATACATTCATAATTTTGTCGTACATATCAAGAGCATCAATTTGTCCTATCTCTGTCATTGAAGTTTTACTTCTTATGGGAACAAGCTTGTAGATATAACCGTCAAATTGAAGATAATTCTTCAGACCGATATTCAAATCACCTCCTTGTGTGACAAAATATATTGGACGATCCCAATTGTAATTTGCCAGCATATCAAGAATCATCAGTTCCGGTTTTGTGAGGTTATTCTTACCCTCAGGGATATCGAGATAAAGAGTATCTACTATATGGTCGTAGTACTGAGGTGATACGATACCATATTTCTTGACATTTTCAATATTTACCGGAAGTCTCAGTTTTCTTGACGCAATGAACGATTCATCTTCTCCGTAGATATTGATTTTGTAATCAGGATTGTTGAATACATCAATTGCCTCTTTTACTGTGATAGGCGTTTTTACTGCATCTATAATGCGGGGCCATTCATTTGTTCCATATAGGTAATCTTTTCTCTTTGTTGTAAATTTGATTGGCTCAGCCTCATATTGTTTCCATTGCATCTGGTCTATGTACCAGTCTATTCCGAGCAGTGATGTGTTCATCACCCGAGCATCTGTCCTGACCCCTTCCACTTCTTGGATATACCACAGAGGGAATGTGTCGTTGTCTCCATGAGTGACAATAATAGCCTGCTCATCAGCTGACATGAAGTAATTGTAGGCCATATCTCTTGCAGTGTAGCGGTTACTTCTGTCATGGTCGTCCCAGCCTTGGGCAGCCATAAGAATAGGAACACCGAGGAGAATCACGGATACAGATGCGGCAACCGCTCCTTTAGAATCTTTTACTCCTTTCTTGTTCAACAGGTTGCAGATACTTTCATATATTGCAATTACTGCTAGCCCAATCCAGATAGTAAATACATAGAAAGAACCTGCATAAGCATAATCCCTCTCTCTTACCTGATAAGGAGTCTGGTTAAGATATACAATGATTGCGACCCCTGTAAGGAGGAACAGAAGCATGGTCACCCACCAGTTTCTCTTGTCTTTTGACAATTGGTATAACAGACCGATGATACCCAAAAGAAGAGGGAGCATATAGAAATGATTCTTTGCCTTGTTGTTTACGATGTAATCAGGGCCCTCGCTCTGATCTCCAAGCCTGGCTTTGTCTATAAAACCGATTCCCGATTCCCAGTTCCCTTTAAGGGGATCTCCTGGCACATCTCCATGAAGGTCATTCTGGCGTCCTGCAAAGTTCCACATGAAGTATCTTATATACATCCAATTCAACTGGTAGTCAAAAAAGAATGCCAGATTGTCTCCGAATGTGGGCATTTTGTCGTTTGAGCCGGGGATAACCTTTCCTCTGTTTCCCATATAGCTCTTATAGAATCCTATATGTCTCTCGTCCCTGCTATGCATTCTGGGGAATAGCATTTTGCTTTGTGAGGGGAATACATAATCTATAGGACCCGGAGCCTTGTGGTACTTGTCTCCAAGAGCTGTATAATAAGTGGTCTCAGTATAATCGTTGGGCATTGAGGCAAATGTAGGACCATATATTAAAGGTGTACTTCCGTACTGTTCGCGTCCGAGATACTTGATAAGGGCAAATGGATTGTCCGGCTGTCCTTCATTGGTTGGAGTTTTGTTCACAGACCTTATTACAACCACAGAGAATGTAGAGTAGCCGATTACAATCATTGTGAAACACAACAGGATGGTATTCCAAAGATATTTCGCTTTTCTTCTTGTAAAATAAATTCCGGCAAAGCATAGAGCCAAGAGCAGTAATATGAAGAAAACTGCTCCACTGTTGAAAGGAAGCCCGAATGTATTGACAAACAGAAGGTCGAAGGCTGCTGCAATTTTAGGAAGGTAAGGTATTATACCCCAAAGGATAAGACCAAGTATCGCTGCAGAGATGGCGAGCACACCAAAGCTTCTCCAGGTCGAAATGACGGGAGATTTCTTGTAATAATATACAAATGCAATAGCGGGGATTACCAGCAGATTCAACAGGTGGACTCCAATGGATAGACCCATTATAAGGGCAATTAGCACTATCCATCTGTCTGCATACTCCTGATCGGCTTCTTCCTCCCATTTCAGAATCATCCAGAATACGACAGCTGTCAGCAGTGATGACATTGCGTAAACTTCAGCTTCAACAGCCGAAAACCAGAATGTATCTGACCAGCAATATGCCAAAGAGCCGACCACACCGGCACCGATTAAGGCAATAGCGTTCCCTATCTCAAGGTAGCTTTTGCCGTTGTTGTCATAAATTCTTCTTCCAAGGTGGACAATAGTAAGGTATAGGAAGAAAATGGTGAATGCCGAACACATTGCGCTCATAATATTGACAGCCATTGCAGCATTCTCTGGCGAGGCAAACATCGTGAAGAATCTTGCAATCAGCTGGAATACAGGATTCCCTGGTGCATGTCCCACTTCCAATTTGTAAGATGATGCAATAAATTCACCACAGTCCCAAAAACTGACTGTAGGTTCGATTGTCAATAAATATGTAACTGATGCAACAATGAGTACAATCGCAGCCGAAATGCGATTAAGAAGTGTAAATTTATTCTGAGTCATAATTTCTGTTCTATACAAAAGAATTGCAAATATACGCTACAAGCGGGCAAGATACAAGGTCTGCTTGCTATCTTGCTGCAAGTACCGAAGTTTTTCTGCCCATCAGGACAAATATAATCTATAGCCGGGGAATATGCAAACTTTACTTTGCGTATGGCAAAAGGCAAATCCTCAGATTTTACTCTGATAACATACATCCCGCTACCAGCGTCACTTACAACAATTATGCAAATTTGATTTTTTATACATCAGAAATTCTCATAACTTTGTCACCATTAATAATGGAAGAATATGGGTTTAGTTTACTCTACAAATAAGGATTTGATGGATAATGCATCTGCTCCGCAGGTGGTGGAGACCCTTCCGCCGGCAAAGCAGAAACTCGTCGTTGCAATTGACAGACGGAATCGTGGAGGAAAGCAGGTGACACTTGTCAAGGGATTTGTCGGAAGCGATGAAGATTTGACAACTCTCTCAAAAGTACTCAAAAACAAGTGTGGGGCAGGGGGTTCTGCCAAAGATGGAGAAATAATTATTCAAGGGGATTTCAGAGACAAGATTCTCAATATCCTACTCTCTTTAGGGTATGTTGCAAAACGTGGTAACTGACAGAATATCAACTATTGACTCATTATGGAGCGGTTCGCAGTTGGCTATTCCATATATACAGGAGGTGGCTGCCGAACCCATTTATGGCGGGAATTTTCTCGTTTATGCAATTCTATTCTTTATTTGTTTCATATTGCTCTTCAGAAGAGATACTGCACTTTTAATCAAGGACATTGTTAGTTGGATCAAGACACCGGTGAGGTATTCTTACCAGGAAGGTGGATTGCACAAAACCCAGCGCAGAATATATATTGCAACTTACATATTGCTCCCTGTACTCGCTTATCTGGTTGCATCCTTTCAAGTTGCCCCTGAATTGAAGTATTGGCAGATGTTTGTAACCCTTTTTCTATTATTGATAGTGCAGTTTTCCATTAATTCAATTATAGAGTATGTCTCGACTGATACTCATCTTGCAGGCTTCCTGAATATGAGTTATTCGATAATGTTAATTGCCATCACAATAGTACTCTTTGTTTCAAAGGTTTTTATATTGTTCTTCCACTTCCCGCAAGTCGGAATATTGTCATTATTGCTTTATATAATGATTGGAATCGCAGTACTTGTATATTGCTTCAACATTTTGAGAATATTTTTTTCATTTAAAACATCGCATTTATTTTCGTTTTTGTATCTTTGCACCCTTGAATTGATACCTCTTGCAATTATTTTTAAAATGGTATCGGGATAAAAACAAGAAGGAATGAAAATAAAAAGTATTTTAGTTTCGCAACCTGCACCGGGCAATACAACTTCTCCGTTCAGAGAGATTTCCGTTAAATATGGTGTAGAGATAGACTATCTCCCCTTTTTCAAAATTGAACCTGTTACTGCCAAGGAATTCAGGGCACAGAGAGTAAATATTTTAGATTATACAGCAATTGTTTTCTCTGCTAAATCGTCAATAGATGCTTTTTTTGCGATATGCGAAGAGACCAGGACTGTAGTTCCTGAGACAATGAAATATTTTTGTACTACTGAAAATATAGCATTATATCTGCAAAAGCATATTGTCTACAGAAAGAGAAAAATCTTCTTCGGTAGCGGTACTACAGATTCTATCATTACTGCAATCGGTACAAAACACAAAAATGAAAAGTTCCTGATTGCTTCAACAGATGTAACCCGCCCTGATGTTATAAAGACCTTTACGAAGGCAAACCTTACTTTTGGTACAGCTGTTTTTAGCAAAACAGTCTATAGCGATCTTAAGGAAGTGGACTTGAAAAAATATCAGATGGTGGTATTCTACAGTCCATCGGATGTGAAGTCTCTATTGGATAATTACCCCGATTTCACTCAAGAGGATTTGTTGTTCGTGACATACGGTCCTGCTACAGAAAAAGCTCTGACTGAGGCCAATATTAAGGTTGAGGTAACAGCACCCACACCTCTGGCACCATCAGTATCCAAGGCATTAATGTTGTACCTTGAGAGCCGACAATGAAGTTAAAGGCGATCTCATACATAAATGTTGTAGTGGCATCTATCCTTATGATGCTCCCATTGCATTCCTGCAACAGTGAGAATCCTGCATACAATCGCGAAAATGTCAAGGCGACTTGGATAGTCACTCATTACGATGGTAATCCGTTGGATATGAGTGATTTTACTATTATGACATTCGATGATAATGCTCAGGTCACCTACTGGGGAGTACAAAGTAAGGGTACAGGGGATTACCAATGGGGAAACAATGTCCTGGGGTATGACATATATTGCTGTGATTTGGCAATATATGGCTCGTATTCAGGCCTTTTTGGATACATTACGCCCGTAGAGACCCATCAAGAATTTATTTTCTCATCGAATGAGGACTCCCTAATGACCATATCCAATGCAATATATCAGATTAATGATGCTTATATTACTCCTCCTTTTTCGGATATGACTATGGTCAAGCTCTCTTCCCATTATGCTTCTGTAGACTCTCTCTCAGGAATATGGCAGTTTCTGACAAAGGACTCAGAGGAGTATAACGATTTCAGGGTACAGTTCCATGCTGATGGGAAACTTACCTTAATGAAGCAAGGGCAACCCGGAGAATGGATACCGATGGGAGAGAATGACTATTACAACAAATACGGGACATTTCTCCCTTTCACACTTTGGGACAATCCTGAATTCGGAGAAGTAAACCATTGGGCAGTAAGGTGTTTCAATATAGAGGAGTGTATGCCAAAAATGGGAGTGATGACACTCTCAGACAGACATAGCGAGTACAGGCTTTCATTTATCTCTTCAAATTAGCAATCGGCGGGGGCTCTTGACATTATGACATTCGTTGAGCAAATATATAAGCAGGGCAATAAGATTAATTCTTATCCTTTCAAATTGTATTACCTCAGTACATCCGGAGAACCCCAGACTGTCATATCAATTCCCAAACGTCTGTTCAAGAGGGCTGTTAAGAGAAATCTACTTAGGCGCCGTACAAGAGAGGCAATCCGTCATATTCGTGCCAATTATCCTTGTCTTGCCCACTACTCCATATTATTAGTATATATTTCTACAAACCTTCACGATTATGAAGCCATCAAACAAGGATTGGAAAATACGTTCGGCAAAATTACGCAAGACCCTGAAGAAAATTCTTAATTATCCTTTTATTTTTCTTATCAGGTTTTATCAACTTTGTATATCTCCTTATAAGCCGTCATGTTGCCGTTTTACTCCGACTTGTTCGGCTTATGCAATCCAAGCTTTTAGAAAGCACGGGCCAATAAAGGGTCTCTATCTGACAATCTGGAGAATTTTACGATGCAATCCATGGGGAGGCAGCGGCTATGATCCTGTGCCGTAGTATGTGGTCGGAAAAACAGATCTGGGGATGACTTCGTCAGATCGGGATAATGTTAAATCCCGATTTATTGATGTAAGGGTATGCGATTTGACCGACCTAAACAGGTCCCAAATTTTTCAGATTCTCCCTTTATGAAAACCGTTTTAGCAGTCTCTCCGGGTCATCACTACCTTTAGTGAGTGATGTAATCTCCTCTACCGGGACATTATCCAGGTTCAGAAAGATCATTCCGTCAACACAATAGTTGAATTCCTTATCGACATTGAAATCCAAAATCTCAGCATTGAGTTTGATATATTTCTTGATAAGGGTAGGAACTCTGAACTTGTTGTCGCTCAATCTTTGGATATATTTGTCCAGGAAGTCTATATTGTCTGTTTTCCCTTTCAACAGATGTTTTATGTCACACCTTAGTGTCTGGTATTGGAAAGGTGTTTTGGCAGTTACAAGATTGTTGTGCTCCTTGTTCTTGTACTCTGAGAGACTTTTCACAAGAAGACCTCTGTAAAATGGTGGAATCCAGCTTGATATGCTTGCGGGTCCAAATAGATACTTAGTTTGGGGGTAATCTGTTACGGTATATAGCAATCCTTTTATAAGTAGCATTAGAGGGAGTGCTTCTTTCTTATATTCCACTGAGAGGAATGAACGTCCAAGTTCTATACAGTCGGGCAATTTCTCAATGAATTCATCTGAATAATTGAAGAGTGTCGATGTGTAGAATCCTTCTACTCCATATTTCTCATATATCTCTTTGCCTATACCGAGCCTATACGCACCTACAACCATTTGTGCCTCGCTATCCCATAGTATAAGATGTTTGTAGTATTCGTCATATTTGTCGGTATCTATTGCGTGACCGGTTCCTTCGCCTACCTCTCTAAAAGACTCCTCCCGTTTTCGTCCAATCTCTTGCATGGTGTTTGGAATCATTTGGGTATCAGCAAGGAAACATTCGTATTTGGAAACTTTAAATAGAAATCCGCCATTTGCTCTTACCTGTTCCATCTCCTTTGCAAGCAGGGAGTAATCGGGTTCGCCGGGGAGAGGCTTTCCGTTTTGGATGATAGGTTTGAGGTTTAGGTTCCTATCCATATTTGCCTCCAATGCGTATGTCCTGCTACGGAGATATTTGCTAAGTGAGTCGATGTCCTTAAATTTTGACAATTCAGAAATTCCTATTGGTTTGCCTATTTTTAAGGTGATTGTACCAGACTCTCTTTTGTTCAATTCATTGATCAGATTGACGGTCCTGAGCATAGGGTGGATTTTTCCAACAAAATGGAACCATCTGGAGTTTGTCCCATCAAAGTAGACAGGGACAATAGGGACATTGCTCCCCAGGATAAGTTTCATAATGGTTTGTTTCCAACTCTTGTCTGCCGGATATTTTTTTCCGTAGTATGTGGCAACTTCTCCTGCCGGAAATATTCCGAGAACTCCTCCATTATCCAATACTGATTTGGCATTTTTGATTCCTGAAATGCTACTGCTTAGTGCCTTATTTTCGCTAAAAGGATTTACAGAGAGAAAATGTTCCTTAAGATTAGGGATATATGATAATAGGAAATTTGTAATTATCTTGAAATCAGGTCTTACTGAGGATATGGCATCAAACAGAACTATCCCGTCCCATCCTCCAAACGGGTGATTTGATACGATGATGAAAGGTCCCTCTTTTGGGAGTTTGTCCAGTTGTTCTCTGTCCACTTCGTAATTGACATTGTATGCTTTGAGTACCGCAGAAGTAAAGTCTCTGCCGTATTCTTTGTGGCATAAAGCGTAGTGGGAGTTCATCTTGTTAATACCCATTGTCTTCATTAGAAATTTGGCAATGAGAGTTCCGAATATATTGTCCATTTTCAGGACTTTTTTAATGTCGGAGATATTAACTAAATTTGTATCAGATTCAGGTTTCATGGTTTTGTACAAAATGGTATTTCTGTTGTTGTACAACAAATATAGTGAAATTTTACAATATAGCAGAATGGAAGTCTCTGACAAGTTAAAAATGTTGCCTCACAGCCCTGGAGTTTACCGCTTCAAAGATTCTCAAGGTACTGTTATCTATGTAGGTAAGGCAAAAGATTTGAAAAATAGGGTTTCGCAGTATTTCCACACCGGCACTGCCAAAAACCGCAAGACAACGGTTATGGTTTCAAAGATTGCAGACATTGAACACACTGTTGTATTGAGTGAGGAGGATGCCTTTCTTTTAGAAAACAATCTTATTAAGGAATATCAGCCCAAGTACAATATTTTACTTAAGGACGGGAAGACTTATCCATGGATTTGCCTAAAGAATGAGCCATTTCCACGGGTGGTCATTACTCGTCAGTTTAAAAGGGACGGCTCCATGTATTTCGGACCCTATAGTTCCTCGGCTCATGCTCATTCGTTGATAGAACTGATACATTCCTTATACAAACTCAGAAGTTGCAAACTCTCCTTATCTTCTGAATCCATATCTCAAGGGAAATTTAAAGTTTGTCTCAATTATCATATATCAAAGTGCAGCGCACCTTGTGTCGGATATATCTCCCAACAGGAATATAAAGAACAGATTGCGTCTGTAACAGAGATTCTTAAAGGAAACTCTTCTGCCCTTATCAAGGAATTTGATTCCAAAATGAGGATATATGCCGGCCGACTGGAGTTTGAGAAGGCGCAACTCTATAAGGAGAAGAAGGATCTACTTGAGAAGCATTATGCCAAATCGACAATTGTAAGTACCACTCTCTCTGACTTGGATGTGTTTTATGTTGTCTTTGATGGGGAAGATGCCTTCGGCTCTTTTCTGAGGGTAAACAACGGATCGATTGTCAAATCTGTCTCAATGGAGATAAAATGTAAAATTGAGGAGCTTCCCTCAGTGGTTTTAAGTCGCTTTATCTCAGGTGTATATGATAAACTCTCAGAGTATGGTACAGAGGTGCTTCCACAAGAGATTCTGGTTCCATTTCCCCCTGATGGACCAGTAAGCGGACGAGCTGTGAAAATCACAATTCCGACAAAAGGGGAGAGACTTTCTCTTATGGAACTTGCCCGAAAAAATGCAGCCGCAATGAAGTTTGAGAAACTCAAACACGAGGAGATAGTATCTCCGGTAGAACATGCAAACAGGGTAATGGAAAATCTTAAGAATGAGCTCTCCATGGAAAGACTTCCCTACCATATCGAGTGTTTTGATAACTCCAATATTCAGGGTACTAATCCTGTGGCCTCTTGTGTGGTTTTCAAAAATGGAGCCCCTTCGAAAAAGGATTACAGACATTTCAATATCAAGACTGTAATTGGGGCAAATGACTTCGCCTCAATGAAAGAGGTAGTCAACAGACGCTACTCAAGGCTATTGGCTGAGGGAGAGTCCTTGCCCGACTTAGTAGTAATAGATGGGGGAAAAGGTCAGGTAAGTAGTGCTTACGAGGCACTTATGGAACTTGGTCTTTTGGATCGGATAAAATTGATAGGGATTGCCAAAAGATTGGAAGAAATAATTATACCTGGAGAAAGGTATCCTCTGTTTATTGATAGAAATTCCACTTCCTTAAGGTTGATTATGCACTTGCGGGACGAAGCTCATCGTTTCGGTATTACTCATCATCGTAACAGGCGCAGCGCATCCCAATTGCAGTCAGAGCTTGATACAATACCCGGAGTCGGTGCAGTATCGCGGGAGAAACTTATAGCCAAATATAAGACTATCAGTAAGATGAAAAAAGCCCCTTTTAGAGAAATGGTGAATGTCATAGGTCGTAAAAGTGCTAAGGCCCTCTTTTTATTCTGGGGACTTGATATAGCAGAGTGACTCTGATGTAATTTGAGAGATTATAATCGGAAAAAGTCACTATAACAATACAAGAGGTCACTTTAGTTATAATATCTGATTTTCATTGAATGTAAATTTGCCTCAAAGAGATTTAGTATTATTAAAGTTTAGCGTTATGAAAAGTATTGTTAAGTTGGCTTTTTTATGTTTCGCTTTGTTACTGCTTTGGAATTGCAGTAAGGAGGAGCCTCAAAATCATACTACTCTTGAGCTTGAGTCTATTGAGTTCACAAATATCGAGGGGAGTAGTTTGACTTTATATCCGGGAGATAGATTTCGTGTCAAATACAGCTTGGATCCCGAAGAACTTGAGGATATAATTGAATTGGAGTGGAGTAGCAGTAAAGAGGATGTAGCGGAGGTGGATGAGGATGGTAAGATTACAGCTTTGGACCTTGGTCGCACCGAAATTACCGCTTCGTACGGCGATGTGGAGGCATCATTTTTTGTAGATGTTGTGGAACTGACAGTTACAGACTTTGCCATTCCTGAGATAGTAGAAATAATGGAGGGTGAAGTAGTTGAGATTTCGGTAACCGGTATTGAGCCCGCCGGAGCATCGCTTTCCACCATAGATTGGGAAATTTCAAATGACTCTTATGCTGAATGTTATGTAGAGAATAATAAATTGTATGTCAGAGGATTGGCTGCGGGAATCGTCACATTGTATGGTCGGTCTGGCGAGGTTACTCGAAGTTGTGAGGTGGAGGTAAGTGGTGCTATCTCGGGCCGCGCGTATGTTGATTTGGGTTTGCCGAGTGGATTGAAGTGGGCGACATGTAATGTTGGTGCAGAAAATCCTGAGGATTATGGTAATTATTATGCATGGGGTGAGACAAGTACCAAATCGGAGTATACTGAAGAGAATTCATTGACCTATGGGGAAAATATGTCAGATATATCCGGTAACGATACATACGATGTGGCCCGTAAGGAGTGGGGAGGCAGTTGGCGTATGCCTACTGAATCAGAGTTTGAAGAACTCTTAGAAGAATGTGAATGGATATGGACAACACAAGGAGGAATTGAGGGGTATGAAGTAATAGGTCCAAGCGCAAAAAGCATTTTTCTCCCTGCTGCGGGCTGGCGCGGGTCGTCCCTCCACGGTGCGGGAAAGTCCGGTCTCTACTGGAGTTCTACGCCTGACGGTACGAACGGTGCGTACGCGTACTACCTGCACTTCGATAGTTCCCTCCACTACATGCTTCGGGGCTACCGCGACTACGGGCGAAGTGTCCGTCCTGTTTCAGAATAGAAGCGTAAGCGTATTTGACCTTGATGAATTTAGATACCCGGTCGGGGCCGGGTATGACGATGAAATCGTCATGTCGGGGATGACTTTGTCAGGTCGGTGATGACGTTAGGTTCCTGTTAAGACGGTGAGGATATTTGATTTTGATTAAGGTCGTGAATGAGGTTAAGTTTCGTTTACGTCGTGGATGATGTTGGTTTTGTTACCTATTACGTCATGACCGGCTTAACCGGTCATCTCAATTTATTGGGGTGGTGTGATTGTAATATCTTTCTCCTTGGTTTTATCTGGGTGGTTTTGTGTTCCTATGGTGGTGGTTGGCGGGAGAGAGGTGGTTTTACCTTGGAGGTTGTGGTTGGAATGGAGGGTGGTGGTATTGGGCTTTTCGAAGGGTCGCGGCTTTGCCGCTTCCTTCTCTTTTGACAACCCCCAGACCCCCTTTTAAGGGGGCTTTGGTCGCTGGCGCTCCTGTGTTCCTAAGTTCCTATGTCTTGCTTTTGGGTTTGTATGTAGGTGGTCACTTAATGTGACGTTGTCATCCCCGACTTGACGAAGTCATCCCCGACCTGATCGGGGATCTCTGGAATCTCAGGGATCTCTGAATAATAGAAATCAAACCTATAGCGGCCCATTTTCTTTTGGTATCTGGTTGACGGGAGAGAGGTGGTTTTACCTTTAGGACAGTGGTTGGAATGGAGGGTGGTGGTATTCTGCTTTTCGAAGGGTCGCGGCTTTGAATAGCCGCTTCCTTCTCTTCTTACAACCCCTAGACCCCCTTTTAAGGGGGCTTTGGTCGCTGGCGCTCCGAAGATCCATTGTATAAGGATGTCAGACAAGTAGAATGTGCCATTAATTCATATTTAGGTGTTTTTTCTCATTATAATAGTTACTTTCTGAGAAGAGAATTATTCGGTTATATGGCAAGATTGAGTAAATATGGGTCTTTTTCAGAAGATTATCTGAGGTTCGTTCCATATTTTAAGGATGAGGTATTTAGAAATATATATATCTTTGTCCTTTTAATGGTTATATTGATTTTTAAATTTTATAAATATCTTCAGAAACTTTGTAAATCTATGAAAAGAGCATTATTTCTTGCAGTGTCGCTGTTGTGGGCTTTTGTTGGTGTGTGGGGACAGGAGATAGATTTGAGTAATAATACTGTTTATACTTCTGATAAAAATTATTGTGGCGTCGGATATGGTAAGACTGTCGCTGAGGCTAAGGATGCAGCTTTGGCTGATCTGATTAGAAGTATCGCAGTGAGTGTCAAGCATGAGTTTGTAAATCTTGGTGTACAGGAGGGTAAGGATGGAGAAGTGGAGTATGAGCAAAAGGTGGAGAGTTGTCTTCGCACCTACTCTCAGGCGACTCTTACAAATGTGGAGTTTATGATGCTCAGGGAGGAGAAGGACAATGTGGCTGTGTTGTGTTACATTGAACGTTCGGAACTGCATCGTATATATGAGGGGAGGATTAATAAGGCTAAGGCTTTGGCATCGAGGGCAGATGAGTGTCTTGCTGAGAAGAGGCTTGATATGGCACTTCAATATTATTATGCCTCTTATTCTTTGATTCGTTCAGTGCAGCATCCCAATGAGGTTCTCGATGACAACGGCAAAATGTTGATTGCCGAGATTCCTATGAAAATCAGGGATATTCTTCAAGGTATTACTGTTACTTTTAAGGAAAAGGAGGATGATATTTATGTTGATTTGTTGTTCTTTTACAAGGGGGAGCCTATTTCAAGTCTTGATTTTGAATATAATGACGGCAGGTCATTCTGTCCGTCAAGGGTAAATAGAGGTAATGGTAGTCTGCAGATGATAGAGGGTTATCAGGGTGATTTTTATCACATAAGAATCGAGTATGAGTATATGGGTCAGTGGCGTGGTGACGAAGAGATGGAGAGTGTGATGAATGTCCTTACAAAGAGGGTGTTTAAGGAGGCAACTCATACAATCAAGGCTCAGCCGGGAGCTCATTCGCAAAGGGAGACGGGCGATGTGACTGTTTCATCAAAAAGAAAACATACCGCTTCACAACTCTCTTTCGAACAGATGCAGAGTGCTGCTCAAGTGCAGCTTAATCCATCTGAATCCCAATTGGTTAGTGAAAAATATAGTTACGAACAGACCTATAATCAGGTTCTTTCTGCCATAAAGGCAAGGAAGTACAGTGATGTGATGGATTGTTTTACTATTGAGGGATTGGATGTGTTCAACAGATTGATTGCTTATGGTTCCGGCAGAGTTGTAGGGGAACCCAATGTATATTTCTTTAAAGGAACTCAAGGGAAAGTGGCTGCTCGGGGACTCCGAATGTCGTTTACATTTCCATTCGGAAAGGATCGTAAGCAGACATATGTGGAGGATGTCATATTCTACTTTAATAAGGATGCCAAGATAGAGAACATCGCTTTTGGTATTGGTGAGCAATCTACCAATGATATAATTTCCCGTAAGGGTGGTGCATGGAATGATATTGCAAAGGAGAGTGTTCTGGAGTTTTTGGAAAATTATAAGACGGCCTATTGTCTGGAAAGATTGGAATATATAAAAACATTGTTCTCTGACGAGTCTGTGATAATTGTTGGAAATGTAGCCAAGGCAGTTCCTACTTCTACATCAAATGTGGAGAAACAGATTTCTATTGGAGGTCAGCAGGTGGTGACATATAACCGTTATACCAAGGATCAGTACATCGAGAGATTGGAGAAGGTCTTTAATCGCAATGCATTTGTCAATATCAAGTTTACTCATAACAATATCCAGTTTCTGGAGAAGTTTCAAGATCGCAAGATCTATGGTATAATGATCGGTCAGGAGTACAACTCCTCTACTTATGCCGATATGGGATTCCTGTATCTGATTGTAGATATGACAAATCGGGATGAGCCTACAATCATAGTCCGTACATGGGAACCCAATGAGGTGGATCTGAAGGATCTCTATGGGGCAGGCGATTTTTATAACCTGTAAGGTCATTTCATAAGCCCGATGCAGGATAATTCATCTGGCCGGTTTCGTAATTGACTTTTCGCGAGTGTTGGTTTACGCAAGTTCTGATTTGCGCAGTGGCTTAGAAAGAGATATTGAATAGGAAGCTGAATGAGTTTCGGGAGTTTGTCTGCGGACCTGTGCGGGCATATCTGACCCCCATACTCATTGGATAGGTAAATCTTAGAAGATTGAAATCTACAAGTATGTCTGCACCGTAAGAGTAGTAGGTGGTGGTAGTTCTGGGATTATAATCGATGGCAAAGTCTCCAAACGGGATTAGTTGCATTCTTTTTAGATATAGGATGGGGCCGAGACTTACATCTCCCAGGTATATAGGAATGGCGTAGTCTGCTGAGACTTTCCAGTAGGTTTCGGTAGTGCTGATCTGACTGTTGTATCCTCTGGGTAAAGAGGCGTATGAGCCTAAATAATACATTTTGTTGTCTACGAACTGGTGTTGTCCCATTACAGAGAGTTTGAGTCCTTGTCCCCTTATGATTCCCGGGAAATATCCGTAGGCATATCCGAATGCGAGGTTTCCAAAGTTTTCTCCGGTGCCTGGTGCTGATGCTCCAAAAAGTTGTACTCCAAAGCCCCATCGGGGAAATATTTCGGCATGGGCTGTCGGCAGGACTTGTCCGTATGAGATACCGTATCTGAGTTCGTACTTGAATCGGTATTCTTTGTGCTGATGACTATAGAATGCGTCGTTGTTGTAACTTAAGTTTACCTGGGGGTTCAGTACTCTGTACCATCCTCCGCTATTGAAGTTCAGGGGATAATATATCGTCAGGCTCGATGTGAATTGGGGAGTGGTGTGATCATGGTATTGGATGAGCGCTCCTTGAGAATAGTCTATGTAGTAATAGTATTGTTCTCTTTGGTTGAGTGAGAGTTTAAGTTCTGCTGTAAGGTTTCCGAGAATTTTTGCATTTATGCTGAAATGTCCCGTATGTCGGCGGTTCATATAGGCATAGGAGATTTGTGAACTTATGCTTCCCAGGGAGTTCTGTGAGAGGAGTGTTATACCCGGAGATGCTACTTTGAATATTCTCTCAAGGGAGAAATTCTGTAATTGGGTCATATCTATGTAGATAGGATACCAAGAATGTATTCTGAAGCTATGGAGTGTCTTGCTG
This sequence comes from Bacteroidales bacterium, assembly GCA_017501525.1. Lineage (GTDB taxonomy): Bacteria > Bacteroidota > Bacteroidia > Bacteroidales > UBA932 > Coprenecus. The sequence continues at coordinate 65,902 of JAFVWT010000011.1, forward strand.
TAATATTTTGATGGATATTTTTCTGTGTCAAAAGTGTTTATCGTGTCGTTGTAGTGTGTCGTTGTAGAGTCTTGATGCTGTCTTGTCAGGAACTCTGCGAGTGGGTATTTGTATGGTTGTTCAAAATCTTTCTCAATCCCTGTGAGTTGTGTCAACTGGTTTTTACCCAATTTGTATCCATTTAGCGTGTAGTCAGAGTAATAGAGTGTTTGTTCTGAGATGAAAGGGAAGTCTGCTCCGAATTTTGAGTTGGTGATTCTTACAAGGGAATCTTTATCGGGATAGTAGGTGTAGATATTCAGTACTCCGTCAAGGTCGCTTGTGAAATAGATATATTCGTGGGTGCTTCTAAGATTGCTGATGCTCTGGTGCTGGAGTTTGCTTATTCTCTTCCAGCCGGTGTCGCATTGTCTGTAGATTGCCATTCCCTCCTCTGTAATTATTGTCGAGTAGAGTTTTTCTCCAAAATATGTATTCTCTTTGATCTGGCCATTTGCGGGGGCAGATATTCTGGAGATAGGATCGCCTGTCAGGGCGTCTATATATGTCAGGTATGTTTTCCCTTCAATTGTGTATTCTGAGACGGCAATCGTCTTGTTGTCAGGAGAAATGGCTGGATTGAAGTATTTTGTTCCTGTACTCAGATGATATACTTTTCCGTTTTTCAGATCGAGATATTTGACAATAGAGTAGTCTTCAAGTATTGCGGCACTCTTGGAGATGTGTTCTGTCCAATAGATTTTGTCGTATCCGTTGTAAACCAATCGAGAGGATATCGGGTTGAAGTATCGGATAAAATGCTCTTTTCCTGTGGAGTCTACTCTGATTAAGGATGTTGCATGATGGAATCCCTCTTTAATCGCTATTATCTGCCGGTGATATTTGGATTCGGGACATTCAATATAGACAGGGCTTTCAAGGTTTGTGTAGAGCCTGTCGTTTTTGTTCAAAAGGTTTTGTGGTTGAGTAAGTTCCCCTTTTGTGCTCAGTTCTTCCATCCAAATTTTTCTTAGTTCCTGTTGTGACTCCTTGAAGAAATTGCTGCGTTTGTATCCTGTAGCATATTCTATCGGGTAGAGGAATCTTTTAGGCCGGTACCAGTATTTTACAGGTATTGAAAAGTATTGGCTGATAATGGAATATCTTTCTGTCTGGTATCTTATGTAGCTTTCAAGATGGTATCCGAATACGTACATGTCGGGAGTGAAATATTTGTAGGAACCGAGATAAATCCTATCCCAGTTTCTAAAGTCGGAACTCAGGTACATTGCCCTGATGTGTTTGTTGAAGTCTGCGCTCCGTCCTCTTCCCGATTTGCTCAGTTCTGTTTCTGAGATTACGGCGTCACCCTCCATTGTACTTTTGCTGACGAGGAGTCCGAGCCCGATTCCTGTAGATTGCTCTCCAAGCAGGTAGTACAATACATTATAGACCCCTTTTGTGTAGTGCTCGATTTGTCCTACGTGTCTGAGTTCATGAGTGACAAGGTGTCTTTGCCAATAGTCTGCGCTACCGTCGTATGGGGCGGGGGAGGTTATAAGGTCTACTCTTTTTGGGGCCCAGGCAACAGAACCGTTACTTACAGTGGTGTATGGGTGCAATATTACCGGAATAGGTTTCGGATTGATTCTGAGAGGTTCGTTGACTTTGTCCCGGCTACGCTCCATTTCATATAGATATATTCTTGCCAATGAGTCAATTTCACGAGGATAGATGAGAGAGTAGTTTTCTGACTTAATGATTCTCCATGTGGCTTTGCCTGGGTCGTTTCCGAGACTGAAAAATTGGGCAGTCAGTTCCTGGAGTGAAAGTGCCGATATGGCTACAATCAAAAATATTCTAATAATTCCTCTCATTTTGCAAAGATAATTATATTTGCAGATATTTTATTTTGATATATGAATACAGTATTGCAGATTTTAAACCTTTTGGGGGCGTTGGGTCTGTTCCTTTACGGGATGACCTTAATGAGTGAAGGCCTTCAGAAGGCGGCAGGAAATAAGTTGCGCTCATTCTTGGCGGCAATGACTTCCAATTCCTTAAAAAGAGTTCTTACAGGTACATTCATTACAACTGTGATTCAGTCTTCAAGCGCAACCACAGTGATGGTGGTGAGTTTTGTGAATGCAGGACTTCTTACTTTAGTTCAAGCAGTCGGGGTGATTATGGGTGCCAATATCGGTACAACGGTCACAGCTTGGATAATTTCACTATTAGGGTTCAAAGCTGATATATCTGCTCTCTCTATTCCCCTTATAGGTATAGGTTTTGCTTTTATGATGTTCAAGTCCCAAAAGCGCAAGAATATAGGACAGCTTATTATCGGTTTTGCTCTTTTGTTCTTGGGACTTAGTGAGTTGAAAGCATCGGTTCCCGATTTGAGTTCCAATCCTGAAGTGCTCTCATTCATACAGCGTTGGACAGACTGGGGTTTCTTGTCGGTTCTGATATTTGTATTGGTCGGTACGATTCTGACTATTATTCTCCAGTCTTCGAGTGCCACTATGGCATTGACTCTCGTTATGGCAAGTCAGGGATGGATTCCTTTCGAGATGGCTGCAGCTATGGTTCTTGGGGAGAATATCGGAACGACCATCACTGCCAATATTGCTGCTTCTGTAGGTAATATTTCTGCGAGGAGGGCTGCCCTTGCCCATACATTTTTCAATGTCTTCGGGGTAATCTGGGTGCTGGTACTTTACAAGCCGTTCTTGTTGTTGATTTCCAAGATTGTTGTGGGATTTGGAGGAGAAGATCCTTTTGTCTCGACTCAATCTTTGCTATATGCTGTCTCGACCCTCCACACTTTGTTTAATGTGATAAATACTTTGATACTGGTATGGTTTACTCCTCAGATTGTCAAACTTGTAAGTATTGCAATCAAGCCTAAGAAAGAGGAAGAGGAAGTATTCAGACTCAAGTATATTCAGAGTGGTGCGTTAAGTACCTCTGAACTCTCTTTGGAGCAAGCCAAACAGGAGATTATCCATTTCTCGGAGATAATACAAAGGCAGTATCAATATGCGCGTGAGGCTGTCAACAATTCTGACAATGAGCAGAAATTCGATGATCTGTACAAGAAACTGGAGCATTATGAACAATTGGCTGACAGACTGGAGTATGAGATTGCAAAATATTTGAACCATATTGCAGATTCGGATTTGAGTCAAGAAGGAGCCAAAAGGGTACGTGCGATGTATAAGGCGATTGGAGAGATGGAGAGTATTGGGGATTCTGGATTCAATATTGCCAGAATCCTGCAGAGGAAGAATATGCACAATCAGCGTTTTGATGAGATTACCATCAAGAAGCTCAATAAGATGCTCGATCTTGTGGATGCAGCCATTGATGCAATGCATACCAATCTCAAACTCGGTTATACTCAGATATCAGGTATTTCAAATGCACAGGATGCGGAGCATGATATCAATGAGTATAGGGACAATTTGAAGGAGGAACATTTGCGAAATATAGAACTCGAGGAGAGTACTTATCTTTTGGGTGTATATTACATGGATCTTGTTACCGAACTTGAGAGGGTCGGTGATTATATCATCAATGTTTCCGAGGCGATAATTGAGATAAATTAGGGGAAGTCCTGTGGATAACTTTATAAGAAATCCGTTAAATTTTCTTCACCCAAAAAAATAAGAAGTGAAAGTGGCTCATAATTAACATTTGAGCCACTTTGTTAATAACTTAGTTAATAACTCGGAGTCAAAGTCTTTTTTTCTCTCCGATATTCGTAATAACTTGCAATGAAATTTGAGCCGAAAAATGAGTCGGCTTTTATTGTCTTCTGACTTTGGAAAATTATATAAATTATTGATATACAATGGATAAACTTACCTACGACGAAGTATTAGCCGCTAGTAAGCAGTATTTTAAAGGCGATGAGTTGGCCGCATCTGTGTGGATCAACAAATATGCGATGAAAGATTCATTTGGAAATATCTATGAAAAGTCTCCAGACCAGATGCATTGGCGTTTGGCCAATGAATTTGCCAGAATAGAGTCCAGATACTCCAATCCGATGACTGCTCAGGAGATTTTTGAACTCTTGAAGGATTTTAAATATGTGATACCTCAAGGGGGACCTATGTCCGGTATTGGAAACAATAATCAGGTTGCATCCCTTTCCAACTGTTTTGTAATTGGAAACCGTCGTCCTGCCGATTCTTATGGTGGAATTATGAAAATCGATGAGGAACAGGTGCAGCTGATGAAGCGTCGCGGAGGTGTCGGACACGATTTGTCACATATCAGACCTGCCGGAAGTCCTGTGCTTAACAGCGCTTTGACCTCTACCGGTGTTGTCCCTTTCATGGAGAGATATTCTAACTCTACCCGCGAGGTTGCTCAGGATGGAAGAAGAGGTGCGTTGATGCTTTCTATATCGATTAAACATCCCGATGCGGAGAGTTTTATTGATGCAAAGATGGAGAAAGGCAAGGTTACAGGTGCAAATGTTTCGGTGAGAATTGACGATGAGTTCATGAGATGCGCTCTGGGAGGCAGACCTTATATTCAGAAATATCCTATCGATTCCAACAATCCTATTTATACAAAGGAGATAGATGCTGCTGCTCTATGGAAGAAAATTATCCATAATGCATGGAAGTCAGCTGAGCCGGGTATCCTTTTCTGGGATACTATTGCCAGGGAATCCATTCCTGATTGCTATGCGGAGCAAGGTTATAAAACTACAAGTACAAATCCTTGTGGCGAGATTCCTTTGTGTCCATACGACTCTTGTCGTCTGATTGCCATAAATCTTTACTCTTATGTGGATGCTCCATTTACACCTGAGGCATCTTTCAATTTTGATCTATTCAAGAGTCACGTTGCCAAGGCTATGCGTCTTATGGATGACTTGATTGACCTCGAAATGGAGAAGATTGAGCAGATTCTCGATAAGGTTAGAAGAGACCCTGAGGATGACGATGTCAAACGTACCGAGATGGAACTTTGGGAGAAGATTAAGGAGAAGTCTATCGGTGGTCGTCGAACTGGTTTGGGTATCACTGGAGAAGGCGATATGTTGGCAGCATTGGGATTGCGTTATGGCTCGGATGAGTCTATAGATTTTGCTGTTAAGGTGCAGAAGACCCTTGCTGTAGAGGCTTATCGCTCATCTGTGAATATGGCTAAGGAGAGGGGCGCATTCCCTATCTTTGATGCTTCCAAGGAGATGAACAATCCTATGATCGGAAGAATCAGAAAAGAAGATGAAGAGTTGTATGAGGATATGGTACGTTATGGAAGAAGAAATATCTCAATGCTTACTATTGCTCCTACCGGAACTACTTCTCTGATGACTCAGACCACTTCCGGTATTGAACCGGTATTCTTGCCATATTACAAGAGAAGAAGGAAGGTCAATCCCAACGATCTCAATGCTTTTGTAGTATTCAAGGATGAAAATGGAGATTGTTTTGAAGAATATTTTGTATTCCATCATCACTTCTTGACCTGGTGTGAGGTTAATGGCTACAATGTGGAAGATGTGAAGACTATGAATGAGACCCAGATTGCTGAGCTTGTGAAGATGTCTCCATACCATAAAGCGACATCAAATGACATTGATTGGGTAGCAAAAGTGAAGATGCAGGGTAAGATGCAGAAATGGGTCGATCACTCTATCAGTGTGACAGTCAATCTTCCTAATGACATTAAGGAAGAGATGGTTTCTGAGGTTTATAGAACTGCTTGGGAATCGGGTTGTAAGGGGATTACTGTCTATCGTGACGGTTCCCGTACAGGTGTCCTTGTCTCTGCAAAGGATAACAAGAAGTCTATCAGACCAAAGAAACGTCCTAAATCTTTGGAGGCAGATGTTATCAGATTTAAGAATGGCAGTGAGCAGTGGATTGCTTTCGTGGGAAAACAGAATGGCCAGCCTTATGAGATTTTTACCGGAATGGTGGACGAGTCGAGAAATCTCCCCTCTGCAATTACCAAAGGTTGGATTGTCAAGGAGGTAGACGAGGAAGGAAACAAGAGATATGACTTCCACTATAAAGACAAATATGGTTTGCCAGGAGTACTAGGGGGTATCTCCCACATGTTCTTCCAGGAGTTCTGGAATTATGCAAAACTTATCTCAGGTGTTATAAGAAATGGTATGCCTATTGTCGATATCCTCAATTTGGTGCATGGCTTGAATCTTGACGATGAGAATATCAATACCTGGAAAAAAGGTGTGGAAAGGGCTCTTAAACAATATATTCCGGACGGCACAAAAGATGAGACCGGTCAGAAATGTGAGAAGTGCAAGTCTACAAATCTGATTTATACAGAGGGATGTCTGATTTGTCAAGATTGCGGTCACGGTAAATGCGGTTAGTATGAATATCATTTTATATCCCAATGCCAAGATAAATATCGGACTGCGCATTTTAAGAAAGAGGGAGGATGGTTATCACGATATAGAGACATTGTTTCTCCCCCTTTTTACGCATAATGATATTTTGGAGATAGTTGAATCGGACAGACTTGACATGTGCCGGTATGGGATATCCTATTCTCTCCCTGGAGATGATATTGAGGGAGAATTGTGTGTAAAAGCGTATAGATTATTGGAAAAAATGTATGGAATTCCACCTGTGGAGTTCCATCTTTTTAAGGGTATTCCGGTAGGTGCGGGATTAGGTGGAGGCTCTGCAGATGCTGCTTTTGCCTTAAAGGGGCTCAATTCTCTTTTTTCTCTGGGTATGACCGAACAGCAGCTTGCAGAGTGCGCTGCCAAGATCGGAAGTGATTGCCCTTTCTTCATTTATAACAAACCGATGCTTGGTAGGGGAAGGGGTGAGATTCTTTCTTCAGTGGAGTCCCGTCCGATTGAATTGTTGATGGCTGAAGATACTTCATATTATATAAAGGTAGTGACTCCCGATATTCATATCTCTACAGCTATGGCTTATGCCGGAGTGGTTCCCTCAGAACATGGATCCTCTTTGGAAGAACTGGTATCTCTACCTGTTAATCAGTGGAAGGACCATATATTCAATGATTTTGAAGAATCTATCTTCAAGCAATATCCTCTTTTGCAGATTGAGAAAGAGAAACTCTATGAGCAGGGGGCTCTCTATGCATCCATGAGTGGAAGTGGTGCCTCGCTTTTTGGAATATTCGCCACTGACGGGGCAGAAATACTTCAGCGCTCGTTGTAAAATCAAACCTTTGGGGTTTGCTTTTCACTCACTTCTTCGTATGTTTAAGGAGGTTTAACCTACTAGCCAGACTAGAACGTGTCTGTCAAAGACTTCGTATTCAAGATCAAAGTGTTCTTCGGTACCGTCTCTATGGGTGAAGGTTGCCTCAAGTTCACCATCTCTTTTCGGAGAGAATTTCTCTAAACATATTTGTTCTGCAAAGTCCACTCCGCTACGGGACATCCTTTTGTAGATGGCCTCTTTGGCGCACCAATAGATTGCCAGCTGGAGATTTGTATCGTGATCAGCCAAGTCGTCCTGTTCCTCTTCCGATAGAACTTTTTTCTCTACTGCTGAAAAATCTCTATCGATACTTTCTATGTCAATTCCTACGTCCGAGTCAGGATGAGATATAATGGCTACATATTTGTTACAGTGGGTAATACTTATCTCGATAGCGCAATTTTGTAGATAAGGCCTTCCATTGTCGTGATGTCCCAAGTATAATTTTTCGGGAAACATCTCATTCAATAAAGCTCTGACGGCGAGTTTCTCTTTTCTGCGTGATTCGCTTTTTATTATCTGAAGTTCTTCCAATTCGTCATTGGGAATAGGAGAGCATAGCCGTCGCAGCTCATCTTCATCTTCTGTGATTTCCCATATGGAAATCTCTGCACCATTGTCTAATTTTCGTCTATCGTAAAGTCCCATTAGTGAGTTTAAAAATTTGCCGCAAAGAAAACGAGTTATTTTGGAATAGCAAAATATTTCTCAATAAGAAATGCGGGATTGTATGAAAGTTTTGCTTTTCGAAGACCTTCATCCCCTGCATCATCCTCTCTGTTGATATATGAAAATTGCTCTGTGCGGTCAAGGACAAATGATTGGTTTATCATTGGATATGCCCCTTTTATATTTGCAAAGGCTTTCTCTATGTGTACAATATATGTGTCGCTGCTCAGGGGCTCTCCTATCGTGTAGGCGATGACCTCTTCCCCCATTTTGAGGATTCCACCTTCAAGTTCCAGTGCTATAAAATCTCTTAGGACCTTTCTGACGGCGCAACATTCCTGATTTTTTGAGGCATTATGGCTGCATGCGTTCATCCGGCACCATTTTTCGTTCATCCTATAGCACTCTTCGAGCTGTTTCTGACATTTTTCTATATCTGTATGTGAGATACTTTCATAACTCCAGTTGGGAAGTTCCTTGAATCTGGATATGAAATTGCGTTTGGGCTGATATTTCTTTCCAGAGAGGGTGGCAAGGGCTTCCCTGTGATATATATAGTCGAAATTGTTTCTTGTCGGGGTAAATTCAAATTGCTGGGGAAATGTTTTTTCAATCTCTTCCTTATTAGATTCTGTCAAAGAATTGAAGGCAAACTTTTTTCCCAGATTTCGGGCATCTTCCATCATTAATTCGACCGCTTTGGGTAGGTCAATCTTACCTGCAGGGTAAAGATAGTAGGCGTATTGTTCGTCAGTGCTTCTTATTAGCACCATTTCGTCGAGTTTTGCTATACGGGTGTGATATATTGAAGACCACATATATAGCGAGGTAAAGCAATATTCTGTACCCCTGAAATCAGAAATGGCAAGGAGTGGTTTGACCCACTCCCTGTCTGCAAGTTCTATCTCTTTGAATTGAATCATTTCTTAGTTATAAAGCCAACCGCTGATGATTGATTTGATTTCTTGTTGTGTCTGTTCGTCAAATGTACCGATTCTTGCTCTATGGCTTCCCCAAGGTTCAATAAAGAATTTTATATTCTCTTTTCCCGGGTCTGAGGGCATTACTGCTGACCAAGGGTCAAACTGCCCGTATATAAATATCATTTTGGCATCTGTGGAGAGGATGAAGTCGCTCAACTTATGATATAAATAGTCGTCAAATTCAAATCTGATTCCTTGTGGAAGGACAGTTCTGTGAAGATAGTCTTCTGTTGTCTTCAGGTCAAAATATTTTTTATATTTCTCAAATGGTGTCATATCATAGCTATAGTAGCCGAGTTCTTTGGCAGCTTGTACGAAGAATGGTGCTGTGCTGCTCCATTTTTCAAAGTAATCAGGAGATGCTATTTTAATGAGATAGTCAAAAATCTCTTCGTCTGAAGATTTTGCGGTGGGAATCTCTGTGGTAGGGTATCCCCATTGCCAGAAAGCAAATGAGAATTCAAGCATGCAAAGGTCATAAATTTCTGCTGTAGGGATATTGAATTGCAGATTGTTCGCTTTGCAGTAAGATTCGAATTTAGGGAAAATCCTATCTTTTCTTTTTAGCAGTTCCACCTGATAGTTGTAGATGATTTCCCGGTCAGCAGGTGTTCCACAATATTCTGCGATGAACTTTTCGTGGCGTCCATCTACGAGAGCTTTACATACCGGTCCTACATAGGGTACTGAGATATCCACATCCTCTGGGAAGTATGCTCTGTGGATCATAGTGTTCTGTCCCCCTTTGCTGATACCTGTAGATATCCACTTCTCATCGTATATTTCTTTAAGTGACTCAATGACATTGTGAATGTCGTTAGCTGCATTTTCTGCATTGAGGTATTCCCAATTTATCTCTTGAGGGGCAGTTTCGGGATATGGGGTGGACTCAAGGAAGTAGCGGTGCTCCACTACGATGTTATTCGTATTGAATAATTTTGAAATTTCATCTCTGTAACCTGTACGTGCGGCATATTGTGCTCCATAACCTTCAGCAACCACAACTGTTGCGCTGTCTGCATGAACATGTCCCAGAAAGACGCGTTGGGTAAAATGACCTTTCGATGGGTCTTTATGGTCTATCGGCTGTTCAAATGTAAGAAGATATTTTTCTCCGAATTCTGTGCTCTCCATTTTTGTTACGGATGTCACATTGTCGAGATTCTCCAATCGCTCTTCAAATGTTTTAGAATTGCCGCATGCTGATAAAAGTGCTGCGGATAAAGCGATAAATGATAATTTGATTAAGTGCATATTCTATATATTTGGTTATAAAAAAACGAAAGTAGTAAAAAATCGTTATTTTTGCCAAATAATAAAATAAGAAGTAGCAATTATGAGAAATTTTATCGAAGAACTTAAATGGAGGGGTATGATTCAGGATATTATGCCCGGAACAGAGGAGTTAATGGCAAAAGGTTGCTGTGCAGCTTATGTGGGGATAGATCCGACTGCAGATTCGCTTCATATCGGTCACTTGGTAAGTGTAATGATGCTAAAGCACCTCCAGGATTGCGGTCATAAACCCATTTCTCTATTGGGTGGCGCAACAGGTATGATCGGAGATCCCTCGATGAAATCACAGGAGAGAAATTTATTGGATGAGCAGACATTGAAACATAATCAGGAGGCAATCAAGAAACAATTGGAAAAATTCCTCGATTTCAACAGCGATGCACCTAATGCTGCGATATTGGTAAACAATTATGATTGGATGAAGGATTATTCATTCTTAAATTTTGCCCGTGATATCGGAAAACATATTACAGTCAATTATATGATGAGTAAGGACTCTGTGAAGAAACGTCTCTCGGGAGAAGACCGTGAGGGAATGTCGTTTACCGAGTTTACATATCAGTTGCTCCAAGGTTATGACTTCTTGCACCTGTATAGGACCATGGGCTGTAAATTGCAGATGGGTGGCAGTGACCAATGGGGGAACATGACCACCGGGACAGAACTTATCCGTAGAAAAGAGGGGGGTGAGGCTTATGCTCTTACATGGCCATTGATGACAAAAGCAGATGGTGGAAAATTCGGAAAGACAGAGAAGGGAAATATATGGCTATCTCCTGAATTGACTTCACCTTATGCTTTCTATCAGTTCTGGTTGAATGTCACAGATGCAGATGCGGAGAAATATATAAAGATTTTCACATTCCTTTCTCGTGAAGAGATTGAAGCGGCTATTGCCAAGCACTCAGAAGAACCTCATTTAAGGGGACTTCAGAAGCTTCTAGCAAAAGAGATTACTGTGATGGTACATGGAGAGGAAGAATATCAGAAAGCTGTAAATGCTTCTTCCATTCTTTTTGGAAATTCTACATCAGAACACCTTCGGGAACTCGATGAGAGGACTTTCCTTTCAGTCTTTGATGGTGTTCCACAATTTGAGATATCTTTAGACAAACTCCCCGGAAATATAATAGATATTCTTGCAGTGGAGACATCAGTTTTCCCTTCTAAGGGAGAATGTCGTAAGATGATTCAAGGCGGTGGCGTGTCTATCAATAAGGATAAATGTGACTCCATTGATAGAAATATCACAACTGAGGATCTTATCAATGGCAAGTATATTCTGGCTCAAAGAGGAAAGAAAAATTATTATATAATTAAAGTCGTTTAGTATCAGTATGGAAGGAGAAAGCACAAGGCAATTGAAAGTGGCCCGTCAGCTCCAAAGGGATATTGCTGAGATTATTCGGGCAAAAGGAATGGCTACATTCCAAGGGGCTTTAGTGTCGGTAAGCGGTGTTAAAATCAGTCCGGATCTTGCTGTTGCAAAGGTATATATTAGTATCTTTCCATCTAATAAACAGCAAGCAGTACTTCAGATTGTCCAGGATATGGGTAAGTCTATTAGGGGAGAATTGGGTCGTTTAGTGGCAAAACAGTTAAGAATTGTTCCGGAATTGATATTCTGTCTTGACGATTCATTGGATTATGTTGAGAGGATAGATGAACTTTTGAGCAAATAGCCTCATAGTATGTCTCTGTCTTATTTTATAGCCAGACGGTATCTTTTTGCGAAGAAGTCGCATAATGTAATCAATATAATATCTCTGATAAGTGCTTTGGGGATATTGGTTGGAAGTTGTGCCTTGGTGGTAGTGATGTCTGTCTATAGAGGTTTTGAGGGGATTGTTCGGGGAATGTATGATAAAAGTGCCCCCGATATTGTAGTCAGTTATGCCGATGGTAAGTATTTTGATACAAATGATACTTCCATAGAGAATATTATCCGCCATCCCTTTACCGAATCTGTTTCTTTCACTGTCGAAGAGACCGTTTTTCTCAATTATGGTAGAGAGGAAGGTGTGGCGATACTCAAAGGGGTAGATGCCCAATTTGAAAAATCACCTACAGTATCTTTAGATATGGTTGAGGGGGTTTTTGATCTGTATCAGGGGGAAATAGCTCATACGGCTGTAGGAAGAAAACTATATTCTGAAATGGGAATTTCCTCCCGTTTCCTAACCCCTGTTGAGGTATATTTTCCAAAGACAGATGAGGAGATTTCTGTGGTAAACCCCCTTAATTCATTAAGAAAAGAGGTTTTCTTTCCTTGTGGGGTCTTTTCTGCTTCGGATGGGGAGCATGATTCTTTTCTTTATGTTCCATTAGATAGGGCGCAGTCATTGCTCGGGCTTGATTCGACTCAGGCCGGGGCTATGGAAATCAAGATTGTTCCGGGAACTCCTTACTCCAAGGTATTGAATGAGTTCTCTGCAATACTTGGAGAGAGTTATATTGTCAGGGACAGGTATATGCAAAATGAGACCGTCTACAGGATGATGAAGGTGGAGAGGATTGTGATTTATATGATTCTTCTTTTTGTTATAATCGTAATATGTTTCAATGTCTTTGGCTCATTGACGATGCTCATAATAGAAAAGAGGGATGATATTATGACCCTCAAGTATTTAGGGGCGAATGATTCTCTTATCAAGAAAATATTTTTCAGTGAAGGGTATATGATTATTATGCTTGGAGCAGTGGTGGGAATCTCTTTAGGTGTGGCTCTCGTATTGGTGCAGAAGTATGTCGGTGTAATATCAATGCCGGGTAATTTTGTGGTTGATTATTATCCTGTAGTGTTGAGTTGGAGCGATTTGTTGTTTACTTTTGCCTCAATTGCTTTTATAGGACTTGTGATGACATTCTTTCCTGTTAGGAATGCCCTGTCAAAAATGTTATAGGGAAGTTTTATAAATGACTTTGTGGGGATCATATGAAATTTTAGAATTTTTCTATAATATGATGCAACAAAAGCAATGTTTCTTGCATCTGTCTTATAGGTTTAGGTTTTAGTACAAGGAAGGGGTACCTGTCGTAGCGGGGTGCCTCTTTATTTTTTGTCACATTATAAGATTTAGAGCAGTACTATAAAAGACTTTGCAGAGATTTATGGAATATGATCTTATAAATGTGTATTTTATAGAACTTTCTGATATAATTTGGTACGATAAATGCAATAAAATAAGTAAACACAATTATGAAAAAATTTATTATCACATTATTTCTGATCTTCACAACGGCTAATCTGTTTTGTCAGGAGCTCATCCCTTTCACAATGAACAAGAACTCTATGTCTGCAACTTATGAGGTAGTTGACAATAAGAGTAAGGAGAGATATATTTTGAGGGATTCCGTTTCTTTGGAGTCCGGAGATTTTTATAATGGCACAGCGACCATGTATAGTTTTATCAACGGCTTGTCAGACGGTAACTCAAGAATGAAGATGCCTGTCTTGTTTGAAAATGGGGAGACAATAGTTGATATTTCCACTGCAATGTCGGAATCTATGGCACAAATGATGACCCAGCAAGGAGGTGAGTTAAGTGCAGAAGAACAGCAGGAAGCTATGGATTTTGTGAAGGATATTAAGGTGACCGGTAGACCTAAGGGTATTCCTCTGGAGTTGGTAGTCGGTGAAGAATTGCCTGAGTACGAAGTGACTATAGACATGGGATTTATCTCTACAAAAATGAGGACTTATGACAGAAATGTGGTGAGGCGGGAGAATATTACTACCCCTGCAGGTACTTTTGACTGTTATGTGATAGAGGAGACTTCAAGTATCAAGGCGATGTTTATGAGTGAGAAAGAGTATTCACGCAGATGGTATTCCAGAGGGATAGGAGTTGTGCAAGAGGAGACTCTTGACAAAAGGGGTAGAGTGTTGCAGGTGAAAACTTTAAAGGAAATCTCAGTGGATTAAATCTACAATAACTTTCAAGTTTTGATATGGAAGAAATGAGGATAATCTCTATTTAATATAGAACCCCGAAAGTTTTTTTGTTTGACTTTCGGGGTTTGTTACATCAGTCACTCTCATTTTATTCTTGGGAGAGTTATTGTATTGGACCCATCTGTTGAGTTATAGTAATTATGTTGAACATCAGATCAGGTGTGTCGATCCAGAAGGCAATTCTTCTAAGGTATGGATAACTATTGGGAGCTACCCATATATCTATCACTCCATCCTGAGTGTAGGAGATAGAGTACCAGTTTGTTTCCATTTGTTCTGTTTCTTCTTTCAATACAATCATTGAATCAGCAGAGGGAATAAGGTGCTGGTAGTATAGATTATATATACGGGCATCATCAACCTGCCATATGTTCTTAGGAACCAAGTGTATAAAATGCTGGTCCGCAGAAAGTGTCTTATAATCCGAATAATTGTAGACTATAAATTCTGTTCCTTTTCTACAGGATAAAGCGGAAGACAAAAGAAGAACAACCGTAAAAAAAATATATATGTCTTTCTCATATCAGTATAATTTTTAATATAGTGAATATGTTATTGTCCTGTAGTTCCAAGTATAATTAGAACTGTTGCCTCCGGTATCGCCGGAATCAAAATCTACCTCATACGATTCTCTTTGAGATTAATGGTAGTTGGGTGATTGCACTCATAGAAATTGAGTGTGATACTATCCTCAAAGGAGCAGGATAGTATCGTTTTACTGAAAATAGTAAATAATACTAAGCGCTTCATAATAGTAAATTTTAATAACCCTACTCTATTGATAGACTTTTCGGAACCACCTGGATGGATATTACTCAGCTGATATCCCATCTGTCCACAAAAATATAAAAAAAACAGGTGAACAACAATTTTTGTTTTTAGGAAATACGGATTATGATCAAAAGGATGTATGTCAGTTTCAATTGATTGTGCGGAGTCTTGTTTTTAAAGACTATAAAACCCCGAAAGTTTTTTTGTTTGACTTTCGGGGGTCATGTCAGTTTGACTTTCGGGGTTTATGTTATAAATGACAGCAATCTCCATTATTCATTCATAGCATTTGTCCCATTTTCTTCAACAAATACCATTTCGTCGAGCAAGTGGGATGCTCCTGCTACTTTATCAATAACAAATAGGGCGTAGCGGATATCTAATGCGATATTTCTACATACAGTAGGGTCAAATACGATGTCACTCATTGTTCCTTCCCAGACTCTATCGAAGTTTATTCCGATAAGATTGCCTTCAGCATCGATTACAGGGCTGCCGGAGTTCCCACCCGTAGTGTGGTTTGTGGCGATAAATGCTACGGGAACAGAACCGTTTTCTTCCCAACGGCCGTAATCTTTTGTAGCGTAGATATCTCTAAGGCGCTGGGGAATGTTGTAATCGTAGATTTCGGGGTTGTCTTTTTCCATTATCCCTTCTAATGAAGATGATGGATGATAATATATACCATCAGCGGGGCTATAGCCTTTAACCTCTCCGTAGGCAATTCTAAGGGTCAAATTTGCATCTGGATAGAATAGCCTATCGGTCTGAAACTCCATAAGTCCTCTCATGTATGATCTGTAGAGGAGGTTTAGCTCTTTAACCGAGGTGGTGACTTTTGCCCCCAATTCTCTGTATAGATCGTTGAATGCGTTGTAGAACAGTATCATGACGTCGTTTGAGAGTATCTCTTCAGGGGTGCTTTGTAGTCTTTGTTGGTCGGCAAAAGCGGTATTGCTGAAAAATTCCTGAGCCATTGCATTGAGATCTGAGTCATATTTTTCCAGAAGTGCTTTAAAATAGTCGGGATAATAACACTGATCTACATCTCGGATGAAGCTGTTTATCACTGCAACAAATATCTCTTTGTCTATGGGAAGATAAAAATCTTTATAGAATGACTGGGCCAATTGCTCCCTCTTTTGCGGGTCTGCCTTGAGGTAATTTCCTGCAAATCTTACAAGTTCCACAGAAAGAGCAGACTCATTAAAATACTCAGTCGCAAAGAGTTCATCGCGGTAGCTAAGGATTACGGAGTCCATTTTCTCTACAAGTCCGTTATATTGGGGTTTATCTGCTGCCCACGATTTGAAACTCTCCTCCAAAGCTCTTTTCTGTGCTACTGTTTCAAGCCTTTTTATCCCTTTTGCCTCTCCTTGCCATTTTTTCCAGGCATTTGCTATACCTGCATTTTTAGATGCATACTGTATTCTTACTGCAGGAGAACTCTCCATATATTTTCTTTGAATATCAAGTCTTTGAGTCCTTAAATCAATTTTGGCAGGATTGGAGATATTTGCAATATAATCTACTTCTGACGAAAGAATGTATTCACGAGTGCTTCCCGGGAAACCATAGACAAATGTGAAGTCCCCTTCCTGCACTCCGTCCAAAGAGATATTGAAAAAGTGTTTGGGTCTGTATGGGACATTCTCTTCTGAGTAGGGGGCAGGGTTGTTGTTTTTGTCTGCATAAATACGGAATATGCTGAAGTCTCCTGTATGGCGAGGCCACATCCAGTTGTCGGTATCTCCTCCGAATTTACCAATTGATGAAGGGGGAGCGCCTACTAATCTGACATCTGAGAAGACTTGATATACAAACATATAGTAGACATTACCGTAAAATAGAGGGAGAATGTCGGCTGAATATGAGATTCCTTCTTTCTGAGCTTCTTCAATGATTTTTTTTGAATTTTTTGCTACTGTTTCAAGCCTTTGTTCTTCACTCATGGTACTTACATATCCATTAAGTACCGCTTCGGTAACATCCTCCATTCTGACCAAGAATCTGACAGTCAGTCCGGGGTTGGGAAGTTCCTCCGATCTGTTCATCGCCCAAAATCCATTGGTGAGGTAGTCGTGCTCAACTGAGCTGTGGGCTTGAATTTGTCCGTATCCGCAATGGTGATTTGTGATAAGTAATCCTTCGGCTGAAATGAGTTCCCCCGTACATCCTCTCCCAAATTGGACTATACCATCTTTTAGTGATACCTGTTCAAGTGAGTAAAGGTCGGCGGCACTGAGTTCCAGTCCTTTTTCTTGCATTTCTTTTATTTTTTCAGAGATTTGGGATGGGAGCCACATCCCTTCATCTGCCCTTGTACTAAATGTTAAAAGTGTAGTGGCAAAGAGAACTAAGAATATTTTTTTCATAATAATTTGATTGATTTTGTTCAACTTTTGTACCTATTCGTAGCAACAAATATAGACATTTCCTATCTTTGCCACAATTATTTTATAGTTTGCAATCATTTATAATTTTATAGAGACATGAAATTCTTCATCGACACAGCAAATCTTGCACAAATTCAGGAAGCCTACGATATGGGCGTATTGGACGGAGTTACCACAAATCCATCATTGATGGCAAAAGAGGGGATTAAAGGTAAAGAAAACCAACTTAAACACTATGTTGATATTTGCAATATAGTGAAAAGTGACGTTAGTGCCGAGGTTATTGCTACTGACTTTGAAGGTATGCTTCGGGAAGGGGAAGAACTTGCCGCTTTGAATGAACATATCGTAATCAAACTCCCTTGTACAGCAGATGGTATCAAAGCTGTCAAATATTTCTCTGAGAAAGGCATGAAGACAAATTGTACTCTTGTTTTCTCATTAGGTCAGGCCCTTTTAGCGGCAAAAGCGGGTGCCACATACGTTTCACCCTTTGTAGGACGTTTGGATGATGTCAGCGAAAGTGGGGTTGGACTAATTAAAGAGATTGTGGATGTATACAATTATTACGGATTTGCGACTCAAGTTCTTGCTGCATCTATCCGTCATACCCGTCATATTATAGATTGCCTGAAAGTCGGAGCAGATGTTGCAACTTGTCCACTTTCAGCGATCAAAGGTCTTTTGAATCATCCTTTAACAGATAATGGCTTAAAGAAGTTTTTGGAGGATTACCAAAAGATAGGATAAGGAACTGTATATATATATAAATAGTATTATAAAGTTGTTAGTAATCTGTCTGCAAGAGTATATCTTGTGGACAGATTTTTTTTATAAAACAATGTATTTGAAAAAAAATTTTTATATTTGCAAAAAGTCGGATTTGTAATATTTGACGATATAAATATCTGACAGTGGTGGCCGAAAAACTGGAATAGAGTAGGCATAACTTATTAACACTTATTAATTATGAGAAAGTATATACTATTAACAGCATTGGTGTTTGCACTAATGATGACAGGGTGCCAGAAACAAGAATGTCTTACAGAATCGCCTATATTGGAGTATACTGCGTGGGAAGGGAAATTGATTGTGGAAGATAATAATGACGTAAATCAATATGGTGTCACATTGGAATTTTTCCACTCAATTGATGAAGAGAATGATAGCGGTGGGGATAATATGAGAAGTACCATAAATGACGGATCGAATATTTATTCCAGAGGTGCCAGGTATTGGCAGAATGGTCTTTGTGTGAGGGTTGAAAGTTCTTCAGGAGCTTTTGAAAATGGATCTTATTGGATAACATCCTATAGTGGTGATAGAATGGAGATGGAGTATGTAAATAATTCGAAGACTATAACATTGGATGTAGAACTGAAATCCAAGATATAAGGGTGTAGGGAGAGCCCTATGTATAACTAAAAAAGAGCGAGGGAGTATCAATCTGTTTTTTGATATTCCCTCGCTTATGTTGACCTACCAGGATTCGAACCTAGACAGACAGAACCAAAATCTGTAGTGCTACCATTACACCATAGGTCAATTCGGACTGCAAATATAGTAGTATTTTTTTACATTCCTAATTTTTTTTTACGAAAATGTAGGGAAAGAGTCACCTAAGATGAAGAATAAAGCAATCCAAAATGCAAATCTGATCCCTTTACCTACTAACATATATAAGGCGCATTTTGCAAAATTGACCTTGTAGAAACCAAGTCCTATGGCGAAAATGTCTCCTATGAAAGGAAACCAGGAACAAAAAGCCAAAAGTGCGCCATATTTATCTATTCTCGATTTCTGTTTTAGCAGGGTCTCTTCGGATACTTTGAACCATCTCTCAATCCATTCCCATTTTCCGCTTCTTCCTATCCAGTAGGATGTAATTCCCCCCAACCAGTTTCCGGCGGTGGATACAATAAAAGATGTTATAGGATTTCCTCCGGCCAACAGGTCGCCTACCAATAAGAAGTCGGACGAGAATGGGACAACTGTTGCTGCCATAAATGTCCCGACGAATAGCCCGATTAGTCCCCAGTCCTGAAGAAATTCCATTATTTTCTCAATTTTTTAAAAAATCCTGATACTATCTCGGAGCACTCTTTATCCATAATCCCTTTAGTGATTTGAGTCTTGGGGTGCAGTAGTGACGGGGTGTACTGTGAATATCCCCTTTTGGGATCATCTGCACCATATACAACTCTCCCTATTTGAGCCCATGCAAGAGCAGCCGCGCACATAGGACATGGCTCGACTGTTACATATATTGTGCAGTCGTTTAGATATTTACCTCCAAGGAAATTAGTTGCAGTGGTAATTGCAAGCATCTCAGCGTGGGCAGTGGTATCTTTGAGTCTCTCTGTCAGATTGTGTGCGCACGCAATAATTTTTCCTTGTGAAACAATAACTGCTCCTATCGGAATTTCACCTTCTTTCTCCCCTTTACGGGCAAACCTCAGGGCTTCTTCCATATAATATTCATCCTTGTGAATCATTTTATTGATCGGTAATGGGTTGTAAAAACTTCTTAAGTTTCCTTAAACCAGATTTAAATCAGAATAGAAGTGAATAAATCAGGGCTCCTGCTACATATCCCAATAATATAATTGGGGTAAACTTTTTCAGATAATATCCGAATGAAATTTTCTCAATACCCATTACGGTGACTCCTGCGGCGGAGCCTATAATCAATATACTGCCTCCTGTTACGCAGCAATATGCGAGAAATGTCCAGAATGAGCTGTCGGCTATAAATGCTCCGGTCTCTGCAAGAGGGTACATTCCCATTGTGGCTGCCACAAGGGCTACATTATCCAGGAATGATGAACAGATTCCCAATAAGAAGGCTATTGCATTATGATTATCAAATAATGAGTTCAGACCTTCAGACAAGATTGTCAATATTCCTATAGTGTCAAGAGCCTTGACAGACATGAGGATTCCGAGGAAGAAGAAGATTGTGGAAATATCAAGTTTCCCGAAAAGTGTGCTGACTTTGAGTCTTGTCGAGTTTGGATCTTTAGAACGAGCACTCTTAATGTCTGTAATTATCCATAGAAGTACCAGACCTAATAGCACACCCATAAATGGTGGCAAGTTGAACAGGCTCTGGAGAACCGGAACCATGCCTAATGAGAGTATGCCGATAATGAGAAGAGTGCTTTGGAATCGTGGGGTTATATATTCGGGAAGGGTGTTTTTTATTGTTGTGGGTCTTTCAGAAATTGTCTCCCCCTTTTTGAACATATATGTAGTAATGGCCAATGGTACGCACATCATTGTCAAGGAGGAAGGAAGTACATGAGAAATTTGGTGAGTGGCACTCAGATTTCCCCCTGTCCATAGCAGAAGTGTCGTTACGTCTCCTATTGGGGACCAGGAACCACCGGCATTTGCGGCAATTATCGTTGTACACGCATAGATCAGGCTATCTTTTTTCTCAGGGACAATCTTGTTGATGACAGCTATCATTACAATAACGGTGGCAAGGTTTCCCAATAGTGCAGACATAAAAAATGTGATGAAAGCGAAAATCCAAAGAAGTTTTCTTTTGCTGTTTGTTTTGATGGCTCTTGTGATTACCGAGAATGAGCCATGTGAATCAAGCACTTCAATGATTGCCATTGATGCTAAGACAAAAAACAGGGTGGTTGCAACATCTCCTAAAGATTCAGTAACGGCAACTTCGAGAAATCTGGTTACTTGCTCGGGGTATGATAATGATGCAAATTTGGGGAATCCGGCGATAAAATTATTAAAGAAATGAGGGGGATGTTCTGTAAATACTCCTCCGGCACTGAGAATTGTCAGAAGCCAAAGTATGATGCACATTCCAACTGCGACAGCTGCTTTATTGATTTTAACAATGTCTTCCATGGCAATAAGAATCACTCCGATAATGAACAGAACTGCCATAATGTAAAAAACTACCATAATTTTTTCTGTTTAATAAGTTGTTGCAAAGATATAAAATAGATTGAAAGTAGGGTGACAAATTGTCATAAATTCTTTAATGGCATTTATTTTGTTTGTAGTCGTACCGTAAAAATGACATAAACATTTAAAATATAGCAGAAATGAATATTAGACCATTAGCAGACAGAGTGCTTGTAGAGCCTAAAGAGGCTGAGACCAGAACAGCAAGCGGTATTTTTATCCCTGAGACAGCAAAAGAAAAACCTCAACAAGGAACAGTAGTGGCTGTGGGAAATGGTAAAGCGGATGAGCCTATGGAACTTAAAGTAGGTGATGTTGTCCTTTATGGCAAGTATGCCGGAACTGAGATCAACGTAGATGGTAAGGACTATTTGATGATGCGTCAGTCAGACATTATGGCGATAATGTAATAAAGAAGACTCGCGAATCTGTGATCTCATTTATAGAAATTTCTTTAAAAATCGTTTAATATTGTTAATTGTATAAGATCATTATGGCAAAAGAGATAAAATTCAATATGGAGGCGCGCAACCTTATGAAAGAAGGTGTGGACGCTTTGGCTAATGCAGTAAAGGTAACCCTTGGCCCTAAGGGACGTAATGTGGTTATTGATAGAAAATTCGGAGCTCCTCATGTAACTAAGGATGGAGTTTCTGTTGCAAAAGAAATTGAACTTGAAGACCGTTTCCAGAATATGGGCGCTCAGATGGTTCGCGAAGTCGCTTCAAAAACAAATGACCAAGCGGGTGACGGTACCACTACAGCTACAGTTTTGGCACAAGAGATTATCAGTGTCGGTCTTAAGAATGTTACAGCCGGTGCAAATCCTATGGATCTCAAACGTGGTATCGATAAAGCGGTAGCAGCAGTTGTAGAGGATTTGAAGAGGCAGACACAAGAGGTGGGTGAAGATCTTGCAAAAGTGGAACAGATTGCAACTACCTCGGCAAATAATGATGCTTTTATAGGTAAACTTATTGCTGAGGCAATGGGTAAAGTTAAAAAAGAAGGTGTTGTTACTGTTGAGGAGGCTAAGGGTACACAAACAGAGGTTAAAGTGGTAGAGGGTATGCAATTTGACAGAGGTTATATCTCTCCTTACTTTATGACAAACTCTGACAAGATGGAAGCTGTATTGGATAATCCTAAACTTCTCATCACTGACAAGAAGATTTCTTCAATGAAAGATCTTCTTCCTGTTCTTGAACCTATAGCAAGAGAGGGCAAATCTTTGTTGATTGTAGCAGAAGATGTTGAAGGTGAGGCTCTTACTACATTGGTTGTGAATAGGCTTCGCGGTACTTTGAAGGTGGCTGCAGTGAAAGCTCCCGGCTTTGGTGACCGTCGTAAAGAGATGTTGCAGGATATCGCTACCCTTACAGGTGGTGTGGTAATTTCTGAAGAGAGGGGATTCTCTCTTGAAAGTGCTACTCTGGATATGCTTGGAGAAGCAGATAAAGTTACTATTGACAAGGAAAATACCACGATCGTTAATGGTAAAGGTGATAAAGTGGCTATTGAAGAGAGAGTTGCTCAGATTCGTAAACAAATCGAGAAAACAACTTCTGACTATGACCGCGAAAAACTTCAGGAGAGACTTGCTAAGTTGGCAGGTGGTGTAGCTGTTCTATATGTGGGTGCAGCATCGGAAGTGGAAATGAAGGAGAAAAAAGATAGAGTGGAAGATGCTTTGAACGCTACTCGTGCTGCAGTAGAAGAGGGTATCATTCCCGGTGGTGGTGTCGCTTTCATTCGTGCTATCGCATCTCTTAAAGAGGTTAAAGCAGACAATGAAGATGAACAGACCGGTATTAATATCGTGGCTAAAGCTATCGAAGCTCCTCTTCGCGCTATTGTTGAGAACGCAGGTGTTGAGGGTAGTGTTGTGGCTCAAAAGGTTAAAGAGGGAGAAGGTGACTTCGGATATAATGCCCGTACCGACAAATATGAACATTTGTTTGCTGCAGGAGTTATTGACCCTACCAAAGTTACTCGCGTGGCTCTTCAAAATGCAGCATCTGTGGCAGGAATGTTCTTGACTACTGAATGTGTTCTGGCTGATAAGAAAGAGGAGACCCCCGCTATGCCTGCGATGAATCCGGGAATGGGTGGAATGATGTAAAAGAAGTTCCTGAAAATAGATACACACTATTAGATATGGGTCCGATTATCGTTCGCGAGTCGGACCTTTTCTATTGCAAAATTCTTTACCCATTTTGCGCTCACTTTAGTTTCTTTGTTGTATATTTGTACATAGATGAAATTTGGGGTATGTGTAAATAGATAGAAACATTAATTATCATGAAAAAGATTATTTTACTTACATTATCATTAGTGACTTTATTCATATCTTCTTGCGAAAAATATCCTGGAGATGATGATATGATGGGGACGTATCTGGGTAAGGAAAGTTTTTATGTCGCCTCTCAGATGGGATATGGTTTTATGGGTGAATGTGATGACTATTTTTACTATACCCGATATTCCGAAGATGAGGCCTGGACTCCTTTTTATTCTTATATTAAGGAGTTTGACTATGAAGAGGGTTACGAGTATCATATTACTGTAAGGGTATATGAAGTTCCTTCGGGGATTATGGATATAGGAAAATATCAGTACAAACTGCATAAGATCAACTCAAAAGTTCTGATGGATTCCGAAGTTTCAACAATCCTTTCTTTTTAAAATATCCCAACAAAGCGATGTGGTTGTCCATATGACAGTGGAGAGTAAATCGCTAATCGGCTACATTCTTTACCCATTTTGCGCTCACTTTGTTTCTTTGTTGTATATTTGTGGAAAATATGTATTATTGATATGAAAAAATTATTATTGTCTTTATTGTTTGCTACTCTTGTGTTTGTTTTATCGAGTTGCTCCAAATCGGCCGATGAAACTACTCCTGAAGAAAGGGTTGTGGTCTTGACTTTTGAGGGTGATTACTGGGATGCTCTTGTAGATGAGTCTCAATATGGTGGACCTCTTCTCTATGGGGATATGGTTAATGGTACTGATTATCAGTGGTATGATCAGGGTAATACCGAACTTGCTTCGGAACTTTGTGAAAATCAGGGCAGTACTATTTATTGGAATGGAGGGCATGCTATTTCTGATTTTGTCCATACAGATGTCTCTACTTGTGACTATACTCTTCAGTTGAGTGTTTCAAAATGTGATGAGAATGGTAATGGCGGGCGTAATGGCTCAAAGAATTTCTGTGTTCATAATGGATATTTGAGCGATTTTGCAATAACAACCGGTTATTTTTATTTTAAGGATGGAGAACCCAGAGTGATAGATCATTTATATTTGACAAGTACTGCTTATTATCAAAACGAAGTGGGTAAAATCGTTACCTCGGAAGATTGGACAAAGATTATCGCTACAGGTTTTGATTCTTCTTCAAATATTACAGGTGTTTCTGAATTTTATATCACAAAAGATGGTGTGACTGTTACCGATTGGACAAAATGGGATATGAGGAGTGTCGGGGCGGCTGTGAAGGTGACTTTCAATTTTGATTCTTCGATGAAGAACGAATGGGGCCTTGCGATTCCTGCATATTTTGCTTATGATGATGTTGCAGTTGTAATGGCTAAGTAAGGTATATTTGGGATATTCCCCTTTTCGGCTTTGATAAGAGATAATATATTTCTTGTCAGAGCCGATTTTGTTAATTGTCAGTATCTTGTCTTTCTCTCTCTTTTTTCAATATATCATATAAGTTTAGTTGTGGATGAATTCAGATAATTAAAATAAATCATGATTTTATTTTTGTGGTATTGGTAAGTTATATTAAATGATAATATTATGAGAAAATTAATTGGTTTTGTATTATTGTTTATAATCGCCTCATGCGCAAAGTATGAGGATGGTGATGGCGTTCAGATCCATAGTAATGGTTACATTGGAGCATACTATCAGCCGATAGAGATTGCTATGGAAAAGTTTAATGGGATGGATGCAGAATTCCTACAAAGCGGTGGATATATAAATGTTTATAGTAAATCTGAGGAATATCATAGAGTATCTGTCCATAGAACCGGATATAATGATCTTGCTGAGTTTTATGGTGATACAGCTTATGATACAACATTTTCATATACCCCGTATGTGAATGATCCACATGCTTTTCTGGCGGACGAAATTGATGCGATTGAGGTAACAAGTACTTCTTCGTATAATGGTATCCCTGCCGGTAGTGATTTGAGTAGTCAGTTCTATTTTTATGCGATGTCGATGTATCCATTTATTCAGAGTGGATATACAGACAAATTTGACTATGTAAATGAGTATGCTCCCGCAATATTTCAGGAAGTCAGATATTATATACTTTATAGTAGATGTAATCGGGGAGTGGAAAGGTACGATATATATCTTGGGAGTCCAATATATGGGGGACTTGATGAGATTGCTACTGAATCATTGAAACTTATTGGCGGAAGTGATATTTCAAGAAAAAGTATTTTCTTGCTCCAGATGAAGCAAATCCCCTCATCACCAGAGGGAGAACTTATAGTTAAAATTAGCTTTAAGGGGGGAGATAAACTCGAAGCAAGAGCATCATTGAGTAAACTTATTTAGGTATCTGGTTGACGGGAGAGTGGTGGTTTTACCTTGGAGGCAGTGGTTGGAATGGAGGGTGGTGGTGTTGGGCTTTTCGAAGGGTCGCGGCTATATTGCCGCTTCCTTCTCTTTCACAACCCCCAGACCCCCTTTTAAGGGGGCTATAGTCGCTGCGCTCCTATGTTTTGCTTTTGGGTTTGTGTGTAAGTGGTAAAATTTGGATGAAGCGGTTGTTAGAGACATTGATAAATTGAGATACCCGGTCAAGCCGGGTATGACATAGGTGATCGGTGCCGGGTATGACGTAACAAAATGGGGATTACTAAAAAGTAAATTAGTAATCCCCGTTTTAGATTGTCTCCAATCGCTAAAATATCTGTTACATACTTATTTGAAGTTTATTTCGATAATGAAGTCGGCACAATCTGAAGGTATTTCCGGTAGGGTGATGAATATCCCTTCTTTGTATTGTTTGTGTGAGAGTTTCTCTTTAGACGAGAATATCTCAGTATCTTTTACTTTTCTGTCAGTCGAGTAGGGTACATATAGAGTCTTGCCCACTTTTGCTTTTGCAAGATCTTCGGGGAATATATGTAGCCACATTTTATTATCCTTGTGAGTTATGACTCCCCAGCTTTGAGGAGGTACTAATGTGCTGCGGGTTCCGTAGATGGTTTCTCCGTTTGCTTCCATCCAGTCTCCAAGGGCACTAAGGCGTTCAAGGGCTGTTGCAGGTATGCGTCCGTCGGGCTGAGGTCCTACATTCAGAAGAAGGTTTGCATCACGTCCGGCAGTTGAAACCAAATATTTGATGATTTGATTTATAGATTTGTAGTCCTGGTCTTTGATTCTGTATCCCCACGAGCGGTTCATTGTCTGACAAGTCTCCAAGGGAAGTGTGCTGACTTGACCTTCGTGCCATCCTGCTGTATTCTCTCCGGGAATGTCTCTTTCAAATATTTGGATATTCTCCCCTTCGATGGGATTCAGGTGGTGGTTGTTTCCGATAAGGCAACCGGGTTGTAACTGGTGAATCAAAGGGTATATCTGGTCATATCTCCAATAGTATTCAACGGTATCTTGATCGTGATCCCAATGTCCGTCAAACCAGATACATCCGATATCTCCATATTTGGTGAGCAACTCGGTCAGCTGCCCTTTCATAAAGTCAAAGTAGGTGTTTTCATCGATTTGGGCGGGGCGGCCGGTGCCAAGTCCTGTCCTTCCGCGAGGGTAGTCAAGGCGTCCCCAGTCGAGAGTGGAATAGTAGAAGTGGAGGGCAATTCCTTGCTCCTTGCACTCTTTTGCGATTTCTGCAATTATATCTTTTCCGTAGGGGGTCGAGTCTACAATGTTATAATCTGAACATTCTGTGTCAAACATTGAGAATCCGTCGTGGTGACGGGTGGTGATGCAGATATATTTGGCTCCCGAATCTTTTATTGCAGAGACCCACTCTTTCGCATTGAAATTTACAGGGTAAAATCCATCTGCAAGTTTAGGGTATTCCTGATAATGGATATCCTGATTGTGCATTACCCATTCTCCTTGTCCGAGCATACTGTAGATGCCCCAATGAATGAATATTCCGAGTTTGTACTCTCTGAACTTTTGTTGGGATTCAATAATCTCTTCGGATGGGGTATAGCCGGGTTGGGCATTTGAGGGAAGGATGCTCCCGAGGAGCAGGATGGTGACAATTGTCCAAAATGTTTTTTTCATATTATATCTGTTAAATTGTTTACGAAGAATTCCTTTAAGTGGGTATTAGTACCCTTGTGCTTTGAGTTCCAGATGTGCCCCTTCAGGTGTGACGACTGAGCATCCTTCTTGTGGTGAACTCAAATGTCCTATGATGTCAAATTCCTGAAACTCCTTGTGGTATAGATCAAATAATGTTACAGGTATGGTTATCAGTAATTTGTAGTCGTCTCCTCCGTTGATGGCTGCAGTTATCGGGTCCATATCGAGTTCTTTTGCCATTTCAAAGGTCTTTGTCGCAATAGGGATCTTTTCAAGATAGATTCTTGCTCCGAACCCACTATCAAGGGAGAGTTGTCTGACGGCTGCTCCGAGTGAATTTGTTACGAAGTATCCTTTGGTTGGTGGGGTCTCTATTTTCTGTAGTCGGGTTATAATCTGAGGATCAAGGCTGGGACTCAGGTATTGTTCCAGAATGTATTTGTAATTGTCAAGTTTGGGTTGGGGAGGTGTAATTCCGTTTGCAGTTTTTTGAAATGCTACTTTTTCCCTTTCCAGTACATGTAGTCCCATATAAGCTGCGCCGACATTCCCTGAAAGTAGGATAAGGTCTGTAGCAGTGGGGACAGGGGTTTTGTCTATGACCCTTTTGGGAATCTCTCCGATGGCGTTTATTGTTATTATAAGTCCCTTGCTTGAGGGAATCAGGTCCAAAGAGACAGCTTTGACTTTGTGTTCTTTTGCCGCTGTGCTGATTCCATTCCATAGCTGTTGGCAGTCCTCAAAAGAGAATCTGTTGGATAACGCTATTGTTACATTGAGTGTAAGAGGATTGGCAATGCGGGAGTACAATTCTCCTATAAGATTTAATGTGAGCTTGTAGCCCAGGTGTTGCAACGGGTTGTATGTGAGATCAAAATTGATACCCTCTATAAATACCTTTTGGACTGAGGTTATCTTTCCTCTTGAGGTAAAAGGTATTGTGGTGTCATTTGTGTAGCCGGAGCCTTCAAAAAGTCTTGATATTGCTGCAATTTTGCCTATTTGGGATATTTCGGTTGCCATAAAGATTGTATTTATGCTACAAATTTAACAAACAGTTTTAAAATTCAACCTTTAAAACTTGGAATATATAGAACATGCCTTAAGTGCAAGTCGTAACGGAATGGAGGATTGCTTACATTTCCGAGGTACAGCCTTAAAAGACCGAGAACCGTGATTTTTGGAGAAAATTATATGATTTCTGATAATAAAAGTTATCTTTGTGACTTATGAGTGAAAAAGCAGATATAATTAAAGAGATTAGTGAAAGTGAGTATAAGCACGGCTTTGAGACTCACTTGGAACAGGAGTTCATTCCCAAAGGTTTAAATGAGGATATTATTAGGCTTATCTCTCAGAAAAAGAGTGAACCCCAGTGGCTTCTGGATTTTAGATTGAAAGCTTTCAGGAAGTGGCAGACAATGAAATTGCCTACCTGGGCTCATCTGAATATTCCTGAGATAGATTTTCAAGATATAATATACTACGCTGCACCTAAGAAGAAAAGCGAGAAAAAGGAGATTGATCCTGAACTGATGGAGACTTTCGACAAGTTGGGTATTCCTCTTCACGAAAGAAATGTGCTTGCAGGTATGGCGGTTGATGCTGTTTTTGATTCAGTCTCTGTAAAAACAACTTTCAGAGAGAATCTTGCAGAGAAGGGTATTATATTTTGTTCGTTTTCTGAGGCTGTAAGGGATTATCCCGATTTGGTACAGAAGTATTTGGCGTCGGTAGTACCTATCGGTGATAATTTTTATGCAGCACTAAATTCGGCAGTTTTTTCTGATGGATCGTTCTGCTATATACCCAAAGGGGTACATTGTCCGATGGAACTTTCGAGTTATTTCAGAATAAATGCAAGAGGCACAGGTCAATTTGAAAGGACTCTTATAGTGGCTGATGAAGGGTCGTATGTAAGCTATCTGGAGGGATGTACTGCTCCCCAAAGAGATGAGAACCAACTTCATGCAGCAGTTGTGGAGATTGTGGTTCTGGCAAATGCCGAGGTAAAATATTCTACAGTCCAGAACTGGTATCCGGGAGATGCCAATGGAAAGGGCGGTATTTATAATTTTGTAACGAAGAGAGGTATCTGTAAGGGGGAAAACAGTAAACTTTTTTGGACTCAGGTCGAGACCGGTTCCGCCATTACGTGGAAATATCCCAGTACAATCCTCAAAGGGGATAATTCTGTATCAGAATTCTATTCAGTGGCTGTAACAAATAATTATCAGCAGGCAGATACCGGGACAAAGATGATTCATGCAGGTAAGAATACCCGTAGCAGAATTGTGAGCAAGGGTATATCAGCAGGTCGTAGTGAGAATAGTTATCGGGGGTTGGTGATGATACTTCCAGGGGCGGAGAATGCCCGCAACCATACCCAGTGCGATTCTTTATTGCTTGGAGATAAGTGTGGAGCCCATACTTTTCCCGTTATAGAGAACCAAAATCCTACCGCCATCACTGAGCATGAAGCTACAACTTCCAAAATTAGTGAAGATCAGTTGTTTTATTGCCGTCAGAGGGGGATTTCTGAGGAAAATGCTGTAGGACTTATTATCGGAGGTTATACAAAAGAGGTTATTAATAAACTTCCTATGGAATTTGCTGTAGAGGCTCAGAAGCTCCTGCAGGTTTCATTGGAAGGAAGTGTAGGTTAGGATTTTATGATGGAGTTGTTTAGTATAGATTTTGTGTTGTTTACCCTCGGGGGGTATAGTGTGAGTCTGCTGGAGTTGCTGTCAGTCGGCTTTGGATTGGTAAATGTATATCTGGCGGGTAGAGGAAAAAGCATAAATTTCTGGTTTGGATATATTTATGCTATTTTGCTCTTTGTAATGTTTATACAGAAACATCTTTATTCAAGTATGCTTCTTCAGCCAATTTCTCTTGCTTTTACAATTTTGGGACATTATAGGTGGACCCATCCCGCGAAGGATGAAGAGAACCATAATAAAGAGTTGAAGGTTACAATGCTCAATGCACGTCAACGATTGCTTTTTGTTGGTGGGATTATATTATTTACCGCAGTGTGGGGATTTTTTATGCAGTGGATTTCGGGACAGTTCCCTGATCTTTTCCCACCTGCCCGCAGGCCATTCCTTGATGCGTGTGTAATGGGAGCTATGTTTACTGCCCAATACCTGTCGGCCCAGAAGAAACTTGATTGCTGGGGAGCCTGGATTATTGTGAATACAACAAATATTATATTATACCTTTCTGCAGGTCTGGTATTTATGCCTATAGTGAGCACACTTTATTGGATAAATGCTGTGTTAGGTTTTACAACCTGGAGAAAAGAAATGAAAAAAGAAAATTGCAATGCTTAATATTAAAGATTTACACGCCTCAATAGGCGAAAAGGAGATTCTCAAGGGAATTAACCTGCAAGTCAAACCTGGTGAGATTCATGCTATTATGGGTCCTAATGGTTCGGGCAAATCTACACTCTCTTCAGTGTTGGCAGGTAGGGATACATATACAGTGACATCGGGTGAAATAGAATTTGAAGGGAAAAATATTCTTGAACTCTCACCTGAAGAACGTTCTATAGCAGGAATATTTTTAGGATTTCAGTATCCGATCGAAATTCCTGGAGTTACTAATGTTAACTTTATGAGGACAGCAGTTAATGAACATCGTAAGGCTAAAGGTCTTGAGCCGTTAAATGCTGCTGCATTCCTTAAAATTATGAGAGAGAAAATGGAAGTGGTGGAGATGAACCCCTCATTCTCATCGCGTGGTGTTAATGTCGGTTTTTCAGGTGGGGAGAAAAAGAGAAACGAGATATTCCAGATGGCTATGCTCGAGCCCAAACTTGCGATTCTTGACGAGACAGACAGTGGACTTGATGTGGATGCTTTGAGAATAGTGGCGACTGGTGTTAACAAACTCAAGCGTCCCGATAATGCGACAATTGTCATAACTCACTATCAGAGATTATTGGATTATATCGTTCCGGACATAGTTCATATTCTGTACAATGGTCAAATTATAAAGACAGCAGGTAAGGAATTGGCTTTGGAGGTTGAGAAACGAGGTTATGATTGGCTTATTAACGGATAGGGTATGACAGAAAACAACTATATATATGCCCCTTCAGAGCATCCGGCCGACAAATTCAGGTGCAAGGTCCCAATGAAGGGAACCCGTCAATTGTTTGTGATTGATGGAGGAGTTCAAGGGACTGCTGCCCCATTGTCGATAAAATTTGACGAAGGTAATTGCAGTGACGAGATTTTGCAGGTTATCGGAGTGAGAACATCTTCAGGCCCTAAGGAACTCTCTTCAGAAAGTTCTTTTTCTTTCGGGCAGAATTCTCAGGGAAGGTTAATTTTATGTTCTCATACTTTTGCTGAGGACCCTTTTATTACTAAAGAGAAGATAAAAATATCTCTTGCTCCGAATTCATCTGTTGATATTGTATTGATGCAGAATGAGCATAACGATGCGGAACATATTTCAGAATTTGAGATAGATATTCAGAGGGATGCTTCATTGAGAATGGTTTTTCTGACACTTCATGGAGGAAAGATTTCAAATAATATTAAGGTTAATCTCAATGGGGAGAATGCCTCATGTGACCTTAACGGATTGTATATCGTAGATGGAAAGCAGCAGGTGCGGAATCTGGTTTCAATGAATCACAAAGATCCTCACTGTTATAGTTCACAATTATTTAAAGGTATTCTCGACGATGCTTCTGTAGCTTCATTTTCAGGGCTTATACATGTTTGGCCCGATGCGCAGAAGACTCAGGCATATCAGGAAAACCACAATCTTTTGTTGACTAAGGAGGCAAAGGTTTATTCTGAACCCCAACTTGAAATATATGCTGACGATGTGAAGTGTTCTCATGGCGCAACAAACGGTCGTCTTGATGAAAATGAACTATTTTATCTCCGTTCAAGAGGTATTCCTAAAAAAGAAGCACAATTACTTCAGCAGCAGGCGTTTGCATACGCAGTGCTCGATAAGATCTCTTCGGAGGAACTTAAGGAGAGGATGGTTTCATTGACCGAACAAAGGCTTCGTGGAGAGTTCTCCAAATGCAAGAACTGTTGTAAAAACTGTTGTTGACAAGGTCTGTCAGATCAAGTAGCTATAGAAAAAGGGAAAGGTGATATATTATCAAGCCTTTCCCCTTTTTTATAATTTAGATTGTCTTAGTTCTTATTTTGTCGCATTTTCAAGACGTTTCATCATTGAGAAGATGAAAATTGCAGATATGAGACAAAGGGCAATAAGGATTGTCCAAAGAACCCACAATTGAATGTCACCCCAAAGCATACCGATAACAGATACAAGGTAGTTACCGATAGCTGTAGCTGCAAACCAGCATCCCATCATTGCACCTTTGTATTTGGGAGGAGCTACTTTTGATACAAATGAGATACCCATAGGTGAAAGGAATAGCTCTGCAAATGTCAATACAAGGTATGTAGATATAAGGATGTTGGGGGTTACACGATTAACTTCTGCTCCTGCCTTGAGGGCATCAGGGGTAGGTAGTCCGATTGAACCAATTGCCATAATCAAGAAACCAAGAGCGGCAATGAACATACCGATACCAATCTTACGTGGAGCTGAAGGTTCTTTACCTTTTTTGGCAAGTGCTCCAAATACAGCCATTGAAACGGGTGTAAGGGCAACTACAAAGAAAGGATTGAACTGTTGGAAAATCTGAGGCAGAATCTTCATTGGCTCATCACCTGAGGTGTTGTAATTCCAGATAACACCACCGATAGAGAGGAGAAGGATTGCTACTGAAAGTAGTTTGCCTTTTGCTTTCTCTGACTGGAATATTTGGAACAATGCATATACAGCCACGATGATAAGGGCAAGGTTCATAACGCTGAAACCTATTCTCAAAGGACCCTCTACGCTTTGAGCTGTGTAGTCACGAGCAAAGAAGGTAAGGGTAAGACCGTTTTGGTGGAATGCCATCCAGAAGAAGATAACTACTGCAAAAACCAACATCAAAGCAGTGATGCGGGATTTGGTCTGTTCGGGGGTAAGTTCCACAACAGCCTCTTTATTTCCTGCTTTTTCAAGTTGTTTAGCATTAACGTCAGCATGTTTGTAAGTTTTGCGGGTGCAAACGTAGATAAGCATTGAAACTACCAACGATACACAAGCTACTGCAAAACCCCAGTGGTAAGCACCTGAAAGGGTTTCGATATAGTTGTTTGCAAATGCAGTTAAATCTGTAGCGCCTTGAGATTGAGCCAATGTCTCAAATTTAGCAAGAGCATCAGCTGTCATCTGTTCTTTACCTGCAAGATATTCAAGATACTGGTGTGCAAGTGCGGGAATTTCTGCATCGTAGGTCAGACCACCTTTACCCATAAAGTATTCAGTGATTTTGGTAGCAGCGGTAGGGGCAAACAATGAACCAACGTTGATTGCCATATAGAAGATTGAGAAGGCTGCATCCCTTTTCGCAGAATATTTGGGATCATCGTATAGGTTACCTACCATTACCTGAAGGTTACCTTTGAACAAACCTGTTCCCAATGCGATTAGGAAGAGTGAACCAATCATTGCTACGATACCGGTAGTACCGTTATCAACAGGGATAGCAAGGCAGGTATAACCTGCAAACATTACAATAATACCGGCTGTAACCATTTTGCCATAACCGAATTTGTCGGCCAGGAAACCACCAAGAAGTGGCAAGAAGTATACAGCTGCAAGGAATCCTGCGAAGATGTTGGATGTGACAGCTTCTGAGAATCCGAACTTGGCTTGCAAAAACAGAGTGAAGATTGCAAGCATTGTGTAGTAACCGAAGCGTTCTCCGGTGTTGGCTAATGCTAAAGCATAAAGTCCTTTTGGTTGTCCTTTAAACATTTCTAATTATTTTTTATTGATATTATTTCTCGGTAATTCTTTCCAACCAACGAACCATTCCCAACATTGCGAACATTGAGATAGCACAAGCACCTACGAATACAACCCAAGTTGCCCACAAAGGAATTGAGTCATAAAGGATACCTCCGATGAAGAGCAACTGATTACCTACTGCAGTAGCGGCAAGCCAGCATCCTTGCATAATACCTTGAAGGTGAGGAGGAGCCACTTTTGATACAAATGAAAGTCCAAGAGGGCTGATGAACAATTCCGCAGTTGTAAGGATGAAATATGTTCCTACCATTACCCAAGGTGAGAGTCTTTGGGCAGCAGGTAGACCTCCCATTTGTTCGATCTCTGCACTTGTGGGAAGACCGGTTGAGCAGATGGTCAAGAATACGTATGCCAATGCTGCAATACCCATACCGATACCGATTTTCATAGGTGTAGAAGGCTCTTTGCCACGAGCGCGAAGCCATCCGAAGATACCAATGATAATAGGGGTAAGGAATACTACGAAGAATGGATTGACTGACTGGAAGATTTCAGCACCGATAATTTGGGTGAAACCTAAATCTATTTTAATGACGTCAAGGTTGACAAAGTCACGAGCAAAGTAGGTCAAAGAGTAACCATTCTGGTGGAATGAGAACCAGAAGAAGATAACCACTCCGAATACTGCGAACAAAGCGTAGATACGTTGGCGGATCTCTTTAACATCCATTTTAATCTCCTCTTTTGAGGTTGTGTTACTATCTTTCGCTGCACCTTTCTTATTAGGGTCGGGAAGGTTTTTACGGTTTACAATGAAGATGATAAGAGATATCATCATTGCAACGATTGCAGCAGCAAATGCATAGTGGAAACCTGTACTGAAGACATTGAGGTAGTTGTTTACAAAGTCTCCGATTTGCTCAGGAGCAACAGTACCGTTGATTGATTGGGTATTAGCAAGCTCCAATAGACGGGCAGATGCTAATTCTGACATAGGCTCTCCACCGTTTACAGAGCGCAAATATTGGTGGCAAAGTTCAGGAAGGTCTGCATTGTAAAGGAATCCTTTAGCCTGTAACCACCAGTTTCTTACGCCGATAGCAATGAATGGAGCAAAGAAACCTCCGATATTGATGAACATATAGAAAATCTGGAAACCTACGTCTCTCTTGTCAGAGTATTTAGGATCGTCGTACAATTGTCCGACAACCGCTTGCAAGTTACCTTTGAACAGACCATTACCAAATGCAATAACCAATAGACCCAAACATGTGATAGTTAGGATAAGAGGTAGATTTGCAACAGGTGTTTCTGTAGGGAATGCGATGATTAGGTAACCTACAGCCATCAGAATAAGACCTGTAAGGATGGTTCCTTTGTAATTCTTTGTTTTGTCGGCGATTATACCTCCAACCAATGCCAAAACATAGATCGAAGCATAGAAGATGGAGTAAATCAAACCGGTTTGGGTCTTGTTGAGACCAAATTTAGATGAGATGAACAGAGTTAGAATTGCCATCATAATGTAGAATCCAAAACGTTCTCCCATGTTTGCTAAAGCAGCAGGAATCAAGCCTTTAGGCTGTCCGTTACGATTGGTGTAGTACACAAATCCGGCTGCTGCCAGAAGAAGTACTACCATAACTATAAATAAAATCATAAAAAGTAGGTTTTAAATTAATAATTATCTTGCAAAGATATCCTTTTTTTCACATAAGACAAATCCGTAAAATGGCATTAGGGAGTTTTCTGTAAATTTAGGGGCTTTCTGTAGTATCTTACGGAAACTTTGATAAATCCCTGCTGGGTCATTTATAGAAATTTCCTTAAATCAAGAAATTGGAGTCTGAAACTCATAGAACGTAATATTTCCCCCTTTTGAGAAAATCCCATAAATTCCGACAAAGGATATATTTTCTTGTAATAATGTGTGTAGAGGTTATCTTATAACTTGGTATAGCTCTTCAATATTTTTTTCTATAACTTCAATGGTACTTCTGTCGCTGAGGAATACCGAGTATAGCCCTTGCTCTTCTTGTGCAGGATCCCCTGTGTAGTCGTCACCTTTTTCCCACCACAAGTGATTTACTTGAGCACTTCCACTCCATGCCCAGAAATTACAACCACCGAGAATGCCATTATTTTGAGCTTGATTTATAAGATATTTCATCACATGGTCGTAATATATGTCGCGGGCTGCAGTCGAACTTTCCAAGGAGAAACTGAATCCATCGCGGGGGTAACCAAACTCTTCAAGTGTAAGTGGTTTGCCTACCTGAGTGGCGAGTTCAAGATGTTCTTCAATATATTTTACTGTTTGTGCGATACCTTGTTCTATATCATTGATAGGCTCACTCTCTTCTTTGGATACCCATCTCCATGTGTGGGGCCAGATATGGATGTTCATATAGTCGATTGATTCGAGCTCTCCCAACTCCTTCCATAGCTGGATGTCTACCTGGCAACCATATTTACCTTCGCTACCAATGGATACCATGTGGTTGGGGTCAATCGATTTGATAAGTTCTGCGCTTTTGGCAATCCATTGTGCAAAAAGTTCCTTATTGTCTTTACCGAAGGGGCGTGGTTCATTGGCAATTTGCCAGCTGAAAATGGCAGGATCGTCTTTGTAAGGTTTACCTGTTATGGAGTTAGTGCGGGAAACGATATTTTTGATGTGATTGTAATACATCGCTTTGGCTGAATCAGATTTCATGTAATTTCCTACAAATGTCTCGAAATTACTGTATCCGTCAATTCTGGGTATCGGAGCCTTTCCGTAGCCTGCCCAGGTGAGGTATTGGGAGTATCCTCCGCTCCATTCCCAGGAGTTGTTGAGGTAGAGTACAGCCTGCATGTCTCTTTTTCCCATCTCTACCAGAAGATAGTCCAATCCTTTTAGAAGAGTATCGTTATATACACCGGGCGCAATCTGAAGCATAGGCTCAACTTTACATGGTAGAGAGCAATCACCGTCAGCACCGACAAGGATTCTCAGATTCTCTATTCCAAGTGCCTTGAGGCTGTCCAGTTCCTTGACAAGTCTATCTCTGTCCCCACCAGTTCCTTCTGAGCCAAGAATTGCGGCGTACCACATATTTGTGCCGATGAAATAATAGGGCTTGCCATTTTTGATGAACTGACCGTCTTTGACAGTTATTATTTCTGATGTTTCAGTTCCACATGCTACTATTGAGAGTAGTGTTGTGAGCAAGAAAAATAATTTGAATATTCTCATATTTGTTGTTTTTTGAATTTTCTAAGCCATAATCTTAACCGATATGTTCCTGTCCACCATTTAGATAGAGTTCTCCACCTTCGTGATGAAGTGATGAACTCTTTTCCTCCTTTGAATGTTCCGTATACAGCGATACCTAAAACATCTGAAACTGTGGCTCTTTCGTAACAGCCATAGCATCCGTCTCCTCTCAGAAGGAGAAGTGTTCCCCATATATGGACTACGCGCATCAGGCGATAGGTGCCTGTAAATCGGTATTTGAACATAACAATATCTCTTCTGCGGAGAGTCATTCTGTCATGGGCCGCAGTGAAGTTGCGCTTTTTCTTTTTTGAAATATTGTTATGTCTGTCGATAATTTCCTTGTTGGCAGGAGTGAGGCTGTCTCCATTTTTGATAGGCGCCAGTACCAAATAATCTTCACCTAATTTAAAGAAGGGGAGCATGCTTTTCCCCCGAACAATACATTTGGCGAAATGACCTTTGGAAAGTTCTGCCGCAACTTCCTCATATTCTTCGTAATATATGGGTTCGTCAAGTGTTTCTTTCATAATATAACGGGTGTTAGAATTTAAACAGTCTCTTGGATATTTCTATCTTTTTCCTGTTAGAAATCCTGCAAATATAGTAAATCAAAAATATAATTATAAATTTGTAGATGAATATTAATTCTCAATAAAAAACGATTATGAACAGAATTTCTGTAAGAATTTTTCTATTAGCGGCTGCTCTGACTTTTGGAACAGTAGAACTTTTCGCTCAGAAGAAGCCGTTGGATCATACTGTCTACGATTCGTGGAAGTCGATTACATCTCCAAGTGTTCCCTATAATGGGAAGTATTTGGTATATTCTGTTACACCTCAGCAGGGTGATAATATTTTGTATGTATATGATACTCAAAATAAAAAGAGTATCTCTATCGAGCGGGCAACCCGTCCGGTAATAAGTAGGGACGGTTCATCTTTGGTGGCTTTGATAAAACCTTTCTATGAGCAAAGCCGTCAAGCCAGGATAGATAAGAAAAAAGCTCCCGATGCTCCGGTGGATACTTTGGTGGTGGTCAATCTCAGAAATGGAGAGATAGAGAGATACCCCGCTGTGGAGAGTTTCCAGTATGGTGATGATTTGAAGGAGTTTTTAGTTCTCAGAAGGGCACAGCTTACCAAATCGGATAAAGATGCGAGAGATTTGTTGGTACTCTCTCTCAGAGATATGTCTGTAGATACGATTCATAGAAGCGCTTCGTATCGCCTTTCAGATGATGGGACAAAACTCCTCTATACTACCAAACCCGATAAGAAGGACTCATTGGGAAGAAAAGAGTTGCATTGCTATGACCCTTTTACTAAAGGGGACAATCTCCTTTTCAGTTGTGACCCAAAAGTGGAATTCTCTCTCCCTGTGTTCAATGATCAAAACTCTGCGATAGCCTTTTATGTCCAATCAGATACGACTAAAGGAAATCAGAAGTTCAGGGATATCTACTATGCTCGTATCGATACAAAAGATAGTGCTAAGGTGTTGGTGGCTCATTCGTCAGAATTTGTTCCTCAAGGGATGATGATAACACCTAAGGCGTCGTTGAAATTTGCCTCTGATAACTCTTTCCTCGCGTTTGGATTTATTGAGATCCCCGAGCCCGAAAATGATTCGATTCCCGATTTTGAGAAAGTTAAACTCGATATCTGGGTTTGGGATGCCGATTATACCCCGGTAACCAAGAAATATAGCAAAAGGACTTTCGACAGGATTAACTATACCGCCCTTTACTATTTTGACAATGGAGGTTCGGTAGTGACTCTCGGGGATGAGTCTATACCATATATCGATGTCGATTATGAATATCTCAACGAGAATATTCTGGCTGCTTCAGATAAAAAGTATCGTATTGAGCAGCAGTGGGAAGCTATCACAAGATACGATCTTTACACCATTAATATTGCTACAGGGGAGCGCACATTGCTGGATGAGGCTGCAAGATATAATGGTATGTCCCAATCTCCAGACAAGAGATACTTTACTTACTATAATGTAGCCGATACCACTTGGTATCTTTACGACATCAAGTCGGGAAAAACTACAGATCTTACCTCAAATATCGATGATATATTTTGGAATGATGAGGAGGATATGCCTGTTCTTCCAAGCCCTGCCGGTAGGGTTCAATGGTATGAAGAGGGGGATAAATTTGTTATATCGGCAAAATATGATTTGTGGCTCTTTGATGCTACAGGAAAATCTCCTGCAGTCTCACTTACAGAGGGGTTGGGAAATAAAACCAAAACCAGATTCTCTATAAATGCTGACTTGCTTTATGATACCCGAAAGGATAGCAGGTCGGGATTGTCGGGTGGAGGTACAATCCTTCCTGACAGACCGTTGATTTTGAGTGGGTTCAATAAAGTGACAAAAGAATCTTCCATCTATATGAAGGATATTGCTAACCCTAAGGCGAAAATGAAGAAACTTGTTGAGGGACCCTATTCATATCGTATTGTAGGTGAGGTAATATCGTATGAATATCCCGGAATCGAGGATGAATCAAAAGTTCGTCGTCGCCCCAGAAGGGAGATGTCGATTCCTGCAATTATCTATACTAAAGGCAACTTCGAGAACCCCAATGACCTTTATATCACTTATGATCTCTTTAGAAGTGAACAAAAATTGACCGATATCAATCCTCAACAGTCAGAATACAATTGGGGAACCGTTGAGATGGTTTATTGGAAGACAGAGGATGGTATCGATGCCGAAGGTCTGCTCTATAAACCGGAAGATTTTGATCCTGCCAAGAAGTATCCGATGTTGATCTATTTCTATGAAAAGGATTCTGATGAACTATATACATATAAGACTCCCGCTCCGAGCCGTTCGATAATCAATATCCCTTATTGTGTAAGTAACGGTTATATCGTATTTGTCCCTAATATCTATTACAAGGATGGTCATCCAGGACAGAGTGCGATGCGTTCAATTATGCCCGGAGTAGATATGTTGTGCCAAAATTCGTGGATAGATAGTGAGAGAATGGCTCTTCAGGGTCAAAGCTGGGGTGGATATCAAACTGCGTATATGATTACTCAAACTGACCGTTTTGCTGCGGCAGGTGCGGGTGCTCCGGTTTCAAATATGACCAGTGCATACGGCGGAATACGTTGGGGAACAGGTCGTTCACGTCAGTCACAATACGAACATACCCAGAGTCGTATCGGTAAAGATTTGTGGGAGGGTCACGACCTCTATATCGAAAATTCTCCCTTGTTCTTTGTCCCTGCAGTCAAGACTCCTGTGCTGATTATGCATAATGATAATGACGGAGCTGTTCCCTGGTATCAAGGTATTGAATTCTTTATGGCACTGCGCCGTTGTGGAAAACCTGCCTGGATGCTTCAGTACAATGGTGAGGCCCATAATTTGGTTGAGCGTCATAACTGTATGGATTACAGTGTGAAACTTATGGAGTTCTTTGATTACTATCTAAAAGATGCCCCTAAACCTTCGTGGATGGAGTAGCCCTTTGATTAAAATGAAAAACAGATAATATATGAAGAGACAATTATTTTTATTTTCAACTTTGCTTGCAATGACAAGTTGTGTTTCGGCTCCACAGGAGCAACCTGCTACAATAATCGAGAAAGAACCACTTGTAGTGGAGGATGGACGCTTTACACCCGAACTTATGCTCAGACTCGGTAGGGTTTCTGATCCCCAATTATCCCCTGATGGTTCTAAAATTCTCTATGGAGTGACCTATACCGACATTCAAGAGAACAGAAGTGTCAGACAACTCTATACTGTGAATGTTGATGGCTCTGATAACAAGGCTATTACCCATTTTTCTCAGAGCGCTTCAAATGCCCGCTGGTATGGTGATGGCTCTAAGATTCTTTATGTTCAGGGTGGTCAAATCTATCAAATGAATAGTGACGGAGAGGGTATCAGACAGGTAAGTGATATTCCCGGAGGCCTCTCTGAATTCAAACTTTCTCCCGATCAAACTAAAATCATGTACGTTTCTAATGTGAAATATGCAACCAAGCCTACAGATTTGTACCCTGACCTTGACAAATCTTCGGGAAGAGAGATTTCTGACTTGATGTATCGTCATTGGGACTGTTTTGTGGAAGAGATTCCCCATACCTTTGTTACAGATGTTGTAGTTGCTGGAAACAAACTCACAGTCAATCCAGGCAAGGATATTATTGAAGGGACTCTCTATGAACTTCCGACTCTTCCTTTAAGTGGAATAGAGCAACTTTCGTGGAGCCCTGATGGAAAATATATAGCGTATGCCTGCAGAAAAGTTACCGGCAAGGAGTATGCTTTTTCTACCAATACCGATATATATTTGTATGATGTAGAAAAGGGCACTTGTGAGAACCTTACAGAAGGGATGATGGGATATGATACCGACCCTGTTTTCTCTCCTGACGGAAAGTATATTGCATGGATCAGTATGGAAAGGGGTGGCTTTGAGGCAGATAAACAGCGTCTTTTCATTATTGATACTGCTACTAAAGTAAAGAAAGAACTCTCTGTAAATTATAAGTACAATGTGACAAATCCTGTCTGGAAGTCTACCTCTGACGGCATCTATTTCTGCTCATTGGTAAATGCACTTCAGGGTATCTTTGTTACAGACCTTAATGGTAACATTGAGCGTATTACCCCCGATGACTGCTGGTACGATTTTGAAGGGGTAACAGAACTTGGTTCTGACAAACTTATCGCTTGCAACCACTCAATGAGTCGTCCCAATGAAATCGTGGCGATATCCATTTCAGATGGTTCATTTACCCAAATTACCCACGAGAATGACCAGACACTTGCCCAATTGAAACAGGAGAGTTATGAACAAAGGTGGATTACCACTACAGATGGCAAAAAAATGCACACTTGGGTAGTATTTCCTCCCGATTTTGATCCTGCAAAGAGTTATCCTGCAATGCTCTTCTGCACAGGTGGCCCTCAGGGTACTCTAAGTCAAGGCTGGTCTACCCGTTGGAACTACAAACTTATGGCGGCTAACGGCTATATAGTGGTTCTCCCTAACCGTCGTGGTACTACCGCTTTCGGACAAGAGTGGTGTGACCAGATATCAGGTGACTATCCGGGACAGAATATGAAGGATTATATGTCGGCTGCCAAAAATATCAAGGCTGAACCTTATGTTGGAAAGATCGGTGCTTCTGGTGCAAGTTATGGAGGATATTCTATCTACAATTTGGCTGGTACTCACGAAGGTTTCTTCGATGCGTTCCTCTCTCATGCAGGTATTTTCAATCAGGAGCAGATGTATATGATGACTGAGGAACTATGGTTCCCTACCTGGGATAATGGTGGTGCTCCATGGGATACCAATCCGATTGCAAAACGTCACTACGCAGAGTCTCCCCATAAGAAAGTTACCAAATGGGATACCCCTATTATGGTGACTCATGGAGAGATGGACTATCGCGTTCCCGTTGAGCAAGGTATGGCTGCCTTTAATGCAGCTCAGATGATGGGCGTTCCATCGAGAATGTTGCTCTTCCCGGAGGAGAATCACTGGATTCTAAAACCTCAGAATGCAGTTCACTGGCAACGCTCGTTCTTCGACTGGTTTGACAAGTGGTTGAAATAGGTTCTTCTGCGGGCAAAGATTT
Source organism: Bacteroidales bacterium (assembly GCA_017501525.1). Taxonomy (GTDB): domain Bacteria; phylum Bacteroidota; class Bacteroidia; order Bacteroidales; family UBA932; genus Coprenecus. The sequence continues at coordinate 109,170 of JAFVWT010000011.1, forward strand.
CTGTTTCGTAACTTCCGAATAGTCTTTGTGCCGCAGTGTTGCTCTCCAATTGTGGATTTGCAACAAGTTTCTTAACCCCTAATTCAAGATATTTTGAGTGTAGGTGGTTGAAGATAAGTGCGTTCAGCCCTTTGTTCTGATATTCTGGAATAAATCCTATTAGATAGCACTCAATTGTATCATTACTTTTGAGTGCTTTTAATATATGATACCAGCCGGTAGGGAACAGTTTCCCTTTAGCTTTCTGAAATGCTTTTGAGAGGGACGGCATAGTGATGGCAAATCCTACAATCCGATTGTCGGAGTCGACGATCAGGCAGATTAGCTCTATGTTGATAAGTGGGATGTATTGTGCAATATAGGTATTTATCTGTTCCTCATTTAGTTTGGAGAACTCATGCAGTACACAATATGAGTCGTTTAGGACTTTGAATATCTCTTTTGCCCTTCCTATCAGTTCCTTTTTATTTTTTGGTTTAAGTATTGAGAGTCCGTATTTTTCGCAGATGATTTTATCAAACTTCTCAAACTTAGGGTTTTTGACTTGTGGTAAATCGAGCTTCATTTGAACCCATTCAACATCTTTCATAAAACCTAATTGTTCAAGATGTTTACTATAGTAGGGATAGTTATACAGTGTTGTGATGGATTGCAGCTGGTCAAACCCTTCGGTGAGAAGCCCCTCTTTGTCCATATCTGTAAATCCCCAGGGTCCGCTGATACGTTCCATTCCACACTCTATTCCCCATTTTCCAACCGCTTCGAGCAGTTTGCGGCTCACATTTATATCGTCGATAAAGTCAAACCATCCAAATCTGATGTTTTTCTCTTTCCAGTCCCTGTTGGCATTGTGGTTTATAATGGCGGCAACCCTTCCGACAATCCTTTTCCCTTTGTAGGCCAAAAAATATCTTGCCTGACAATGGGCAAAAGAGGGATTGCTCTTTTTAAGTGTTGCCATCTCGTCCATATTAAGGGCAGGGATATACATAGGGTCATTTTTATAGAGCAGATGTGGAAACTCTATAAATTTTTTGAGGTCCCTTTTTGTGAGTACCTCTTTAATTTCAATATCCATTAGGTCGGGTTTTAGTCTTACTTGTCAATAACAAGGTGCAAAAGTAGAAGATTATTCTGAAAATATCGTTATCTTTGGAGAATAAACACTTTTTTGGATTTATGCTTTTAGATAAAATATTGTTGCTCCCATATTATGCAGTCCTTTCATGCAGACATCTCCTGTACAATAGCGGAATCCTGAAATCTTACAAATATAGTATTCCTTCTATTTGTGTTGGTAATATTACAGTAGGTGGGACGGGAAAGACTCCAATGACAGAGTTGTTAATCAGGATGTTTCAAGGTGAATATCGTATTGCGGTAATCTCGCGGGGTTATAAGAGGAAGACTAAAGGGTTGCGCGAAGTTATGGCAGAAGACAACTATAAGGAGACAGGGGACGAGCCGTTACAGATAAAGAAAAAATTTCCTAACGTAAGGGTGTTTGTGGACAGTAATCGTGGCAGGGCAATATCTTTTTTGGCGCAGCTTCCCATTGAGCATAGACCCGAACTGATTCTTCTTGATGATGCCTTTCAGCATCGCAGTGTCAAGACAGATTGCTCTATTGTTCTGATAGATAGCTCCCGTCCTACATATTCAGACTATTTGTTGCCTATGGGAAATCTTAGGGATTTGCCCTCAAGGGTAAAAGCTGCCGATATAGTTGTCGTGACAAAGATTCAAGGAGACCTTGATTATGCGACAAGAGAGCACTGGAGGTCAAAATTGGGCATCTCCACCCAGACTGCGTTACATTTTTCAAAAATCACTTATCTTAAGCCTGTTCCTCTTTTCCCTGAGTTTTGTGATGCCAGATATTCGTATTCCAAGAATGCAGTATTATTTTCAGGAATTGCCAATGATAGGCAGATAAAGATGGAGCTGGGTTGGAGGTACACCATTAATGAGACGGTCAAATTTGCAGATCACCATAATTTTACAAAATCGGATATGCGCAAGATTGCTAATTTGGCGAAAAGGAATCCAACATCGATAGTTATTACTACCGAGAAGGATGCCCAGCGTTTGGCGAAAAGGGATGATTTGCCCGAGATTCTCAAGGAGAGACTTTTCTATATCCCTATAATATCTGAGATTATTCCCGAATCTGTCTCGAGCCGTTGTATTGAGGAGGAATTAGGGGACCTCGGGATGGAACAGTTGAGGGAGAGTATCATGAAGTTTTGTGGCCGAAAGGATGAGGAGTAGACCTCGATAGAAAGCATAAAAGAGAATAGGTTTGAAGAATTTCTAAGAAGCAATAAAAAATATCAACGGGAATTTGTAGAAATTCCTAAATATCAATTGGATAGCTATGGCTTGTTTTGTTATAGAGGGAGGACATAAACTCTCAGGAGAAATATATCCGCAAGGAGCTAAAAATGAGGCTTTGCAGATTTTGTGCGCAACATTGTTGACAAAGGAAAAAGTTGTCGTACGAAATGTACCCAATATCCTTGATGTGAATAATCTGATTGGATTAATAAGAGATTTGGGCGTAGTGGTGGAGAAACTTGGTGAGGGTGAATTTTCATTTCGGGCTGAAAGTATAGATGTGGATTTTATAAAAAGTCCCGAGTTCCTCAAAAGGAATGCGGCGTTAAGGGGGTCGATTATGCTTGTCGGTCCTATGTTGGCCCGCTTCGGATATGCATTGACTTCAAAGCCCGGAGGAGATAAAATAGGGCGTAGAAAACTTGATACGCACTTTGATGGAATGATAAAGTTGGGGGCTGAGTTTCACTACAATAAAGAAAATTCCACTTTCGAGTTGCGCTCAGGGAGACTCAAAGGTGTTTCAATGTTATTGGATGAGGCTTCGGTTACCGGAACAGCCAATATTGTGATGTCTGCAGTTTTGGCACAGGGTAGGACGGTTATATACAATGCTGCCTGTGAACCTTATCTGCAGCAATTATGCCGGATGCTTAACAGGATGGGGGCGAAAATCTCAGGAATCGGTTCAAATCTTCTGACAATTGATGGGGTGGACAGTTTGTGCGGTACTGAGCATACAATTCTGCCGGATATGATAGAAGTAGGAAGCTTTATAGGTATGGCGGCAATGACACAAAGTTCTCTTACAATAAAGAATGTGTCGTATGAAAATCTTGGAATTATTCCTGATAGTTTCCGACGACTTGGTATCACCATCGAACAAAGAGGTGATGATATTTTTGTTCCTGCTCAGAAGGAATACCCGATTGATACTTTCCTGGATGGTTCTGTAATGACTGTCTCGGATGCTCCTTGGCCGGGATTGACTCCGGACCTGCTAAGTGTTATGTTGGTTGTGGCTACCCAATCCAAGGGGACTGTACTGATACATCAGAAAATGTTTGAGAGCCGTCTTTTCTTTGTGGACAAACTTATAGATATGGGTGCTCAGATAATATTATGTGATCCCCATCGGGCGGTGGTGGTAGGTCATAATCACTCTCGATCACTTAAGGGTAAGGAGATGACTTCTCCCGACATAAGAGCCGGTATAGCAATGCTTATTGCAGCTCTTGGTGCAGAGGGTATAAGCAAGATTCACAATGTGGAGCAGATAGATAGAGGCTATGAAAATATAGAGGCAAGACTGAATGCCTTGGGGGCAAGAATTACAAGAGTTGACTGATAAGGGATGAGCGCACTGAGTATATATAAGGACTATTCGTTGCTTGGACATAATACATTCGGTATGGATGTAATGGCCGATTATTTTGTCGAGTACAATTCTATTGAGGATTTGGAATCTGTGCGGCAGATGAGACTTGAAGGGGCACTTCCTGATAAATATCTATTTGTGGGAGAGGGAAGTAATCTCCTTTTTACACAAGATTTTAGGGGAGTTGTATTGCATAGTGCCATAAAGACTTTTGAAGTATTGTCGGAGGATAACTTTTCTGTAAGGGTGAGGGTAGGCTCCGGCTGGAATTGGGATAGCTTTGTTTCAGAATGTGTAGATAGGGGCTGGTGGGGATTGGAAAACCTCTCATATATACCAGGTCAGGTAGGTTCTTGTGCGGTGCAGAATATTGGTGCATACGGAGTAGAAGCGAAAGATCTGATAGAGTTGGTAGAAGTGTTTGATTTTGAGCAAGGGATATATTTACAACTTTCTAAAGATGAGTGTAAATATGGGTATCGTGACAGTATTTTCAAGTCGGAGGCCTTCAGAAAGTATGCAGTGACAGCTGTGGTCTTTGCATTAAGAAAACTCCCTTCACCCAATTTTTCTTACAAGCAGTTGGCAGAGGCCTTTCAGGGGGAAACTGATCCAAAATTGTCCCGTATCAGGGATGCTGTAATAAATATAAGGAAGGGTAAACTTCCGGAGCCCTCAGAGATAGGAAGTGCAGGTAGTTTTTTCAAGAATCCTGTAGTTCCAATTGGAAAGTTTGAAGAATTGCAGAAGAAGTATCCTTCAATTCCTTACTATCGTGTGGAAGGGAACGGTTCTTGTATGAAACTTTCGGCAGGATGGCTTATTGAGCAATGTGGCTGGAAGGGACGTTCAGTCGGAAGGGCAGGGGTCTATCACAAGCAGGCTCTTGTTATTGTCAATTTGGGAGGGGCAATTCCGTCAGAGGTGTTGTCGCTGGTGGAAAAGGTAATATCTTCTGTCGTGGACAAATTCGGCATAGAGCTCTCACCCGAGGTCATTATTTTGTAAATCATTAATTATTAAATATTTAGAACTATGTTTTCAAAAGAAGTTTATGTAAATAGAAGAAACGCCTTGAAGGCAAAGATGAATTCGGGTATATTGTTGTTTTTGGGTACTTCAGAAGCGGCAGTAAACTATCCCGGAAATACATACCGTTACCGTCAGGACAGTAATTTTAACTATTTCTTTGGTCTTACCGATCCCGATTTGGCTGCAATCATAGATTTGGAGTCGGGGGAGGAGATTATCTTCGGTAATGATGTTGATATAGATGATATTATCTGGATGGGTCCCCAGCCATTTATCAAGGATAAGGCTGAGAGTGTGGGTGTTTCAAAGTCTTTCCCTTTTGCTGAACTTGAAAAATATGTTTCGGATGCAAAGGCTAAAGGCCGTAAGGTTCATTTCCTTCCTCCGTACCGTAATCACAATAAGATTCTGCTAAACAAGATGTTGGGCGTGGGCTTTGATCAGATGAAAGCTCAGGCCTCTGAGGAGTTTATCAAGGCAGTTGTTTCATTGCGTCTTATCAAAGAGGAGTGTGAGATTGCTGAACTCGACAAGGCTTGTAACATCGGTTATGCTATGCACTATACCGCTATGAAGATGGCCCGTTTGGGTATGGTTGAGCAGGAACTTGTAGGAGTGATGGAAGGAATTGCGATTTCACAAGGTCTTATGCCATCATTCCCTATCATTTTGTCACAAAATGGTGAGACATTGCACAATCATTCTCATCATCAGGTTCTTACCGATGGCCGTTTGATTGTTATTGACGCCGGTGCAGAGACCAATTCAAACTATTGTTCCGATTTTACCCGTACAATCCCTTCTTCAGGTAAATTCACTACCCGTCAGAAAGAGATTTACGATATCGTGGCAGCAGCGAACAATCACGTTATAGAGATTTCGCGTCCCGGAATTTCTTATACTGATGTCCATTTGAGTATGGCACGCATTATGGCTCAAGGACTTAAGGATTTGAATATTCTTAAAGGAGACGTTGATGAAATCGTTGCAAATGGTGCTCAGGCTCTTATGATGCCTCACGGTCTTGGTCATAATATGGGTATGGATGTTCACGATATGGAAGATCTTGGTGAAAACTATGTAGGATATGATGATAACTACAAACGTTCTACCCAATTTGGTCTTGGTTCGCTCCGTATGGGTAAAATGTTGGAGAAAGGTCACGTTATTACAGATGAACCCGGTATCTACTTTATTCCTGCTCTTATTGAGAAATGGAAAAATGAGGGAACAAATGCCCAATTCATCAATTTTGATGTTCTTGAAAAATACTATGACTTTGGTGGTATCCGTCTTGAAGATGATATCCTTATCACAGACGAGGGTTGTCGCTTGTTAGGCTCTAAGAGACTTCCTATCACTACCGAGGATGTAGAGAGAGAAATGGCTCACTAACAAGTGGATAATATATGGATCTATCTATCTTGATGGCGGTATTGGCGGTTATTATGGGAGTTATCGGTATACTCGGTTCTGTGTTGCCGGTACTCCCCGGACCTCCAATCAGTTACGCAGGAATGCTTCTTCTCTATCTGTGGGGAGGGGAGCATATTAAAGAGGATATTACAGGTACTGTAATGGTGATAATGTTGATTGTCACTATAGCAGTAGTGATATTGGATTATATAGTTCCGTCTTATTTCACAAAGGTTACGGGTGGTTCCAGAAGTGCTTCACGTGCATCTATGGTTGGTATGTTGTTAGGGATATTTTTTCTTCCGCCTTGGGGAATGATTGTAGGAGCATTCATAGGTGCTTTACTTGCCGAAATGATTATTGAAGGGAAACAAATAGGAGCTTCTCTCAAGTCTGCATTCGGCTCGTTTTTGGGATTCCTCTTCGGAACCGGCTTGAAACTTGTAACTTGCGGTATTATAATGTATTATATTATTGTAGCTATAATTCCTTAGAAAGATTTCTACAAATTCTCTGAGGAAACACCGATATTTTCGTCTCCCCATCTTTCGAGTATATAATCGAGCAGGTGGGGAATTTCATTTGGATCGTTCTCGGTTACTAATTTTAGTCTTGTCTCTTTAAAGTCGGGTAGACCTTTGAAATAGCAGGAGAAGTGGCGGCGCATTTCGAGCAGTCCTGCCCTCTCTCCTTTGAATTCAATGGACTTTTGGAAGTGTTCTTTTGCGAGAGTCACTTTGTCTTTTACGGACATTGGTGGCAGTAACTCTCCTGTGTCGAGGAAGTGTCTCATTTCTTTGAAAATCCAGGGATGACCGAAACTTGCTCTCCCTACCATTACTCCATCCACTCCATATCGGTCAAAAGCGTTTGCAGCATCTTCAGGAGTCTTGATGTCTCCATTTCCGATGATTGGAATTTTCATTCTCGGGTTCTTCTTTATTTCTCCAATGAGTGTCCAGTCTGCCTCTCCTTTGTATAGCTGGCAGCGGGTTCTTCCGTGTACAGTCAGTGCTTGAATACCGACATCCTGAAGTCTTTCAGCCAGTTCAACGATTATTTTTGAGTTTTCATCCCATCCCAGGCGGGTCTTCACAGTTACGGGGAGTTTTACTGCCTCTACGACTCTTTTGGTAATCTCTACCATCTTGTCAGGCTCACGCATCATCCCCGAACCTGCCCCTCTGCGGGCAATTTTGTTTACGGGACATCCGAAATTGATGTCAATGACATCGGGTTCTGCAGCTTCAACCCTTATAGCCGATTCTACCATCGCTTCAGGAATATGACCATAAATCTGTATTCCTATAGGCCGTTCGTAATCGAAGATGTTGAGTTTGTTCAATGTCCCTTGTGCATCTCTGATCAATCCGTCAGATGAAACGAACTCTGTGTACATAACATCAGCTCCATATCTTTTGCAGATATATCTGAATGACGGATCGGTCACATCTTCCATTGGCGCCAGAAACAGCGGGCGCTCGCCTATATCTATATTGCCTAATTTCATACGTGAATTTTCAAAACAATCTTCAAAAGTAGTTAATTTTAAAGAGATATTATATAATTCTGGATAAAATAGGGGCAAAGACTATGTGGAGAAGTGACCTGTTGTCAGTGCAGATTTTAATCGTTAAAGTTTAATTAGTCTTTAATTCTTCTATATGAGTTGTCTCAAATTCAATAATTATTGGAAAATGAGATTTATTTGAGTCAGAACTATTATTGTATTCTTCAAATGATATGTAAGTGATATTCCCTTTTATCTGTTTTGTTATTGATAAATCATTTGAAATAAGATAGATGTCCTGCCCTATCTTTATACCGGATAGATTGTTGTTTGAGGGAATTATGGTTCCCTCACCTCTTATTTTAAAACTATCAATGATGTGTGTCTGAGTTAGTTTAACTTTTGCAATTATGAAATTCTTTGTTTGTTCTAAAAAGTTTCCTCCTATTTGTTGTATTTGTCCAATCTCCAGTCCTTTGATATTTATTTTGTATAGTCTGGCTTGTATTCGTTCCCAGCCTTTTAATTTCATTTTTTCATAGTTGTTAAGTTTTATCTCTTGCATTCCTTCAATTATTTCAATGATGCTGCTCTGATTATTTGATACTTCCTGAAATCTCATATAATTAATCTTACGGCGATATCTGAGAAAAAGTATAATCCAACCAATATAGAGGAAACTTCCTATTGTGAAGACTAAGATTATATTCTTGCTATAGCTCCACAATATAGTTGAATATATTGGGTAGATATTCCAAAGTCAATTATGGTTTGTGTTAATAATGGTAATATTAAACTTATTATACACCCAATAAGTAAACCTATTAGTAGTTGTATGAAGATTTTTCTGTGTACAACTATGTAATCTATAATCCATTTGAATTTTAAATTTGATTTCATATTTCTATTTGGGCGTTTTTGCGGCGGTGTGATTAGAAGGGCAATCCCAGTCATATTACAATTCTTTGTTCCTTTTTCATCAGCAGTTATCCACGATTTCAAAAACTCTTGTTCGCTATATTGTATTAGTCCGATTGCGGGTCTGAGATGTATACCAATTTTTATTCCTTTTTTGTACTATCTTGTAAACTACAATGAAGTGCTTCTGGTTCCAATGAATAATGCTTGGCAATAATTCACTATTGCATAGTTCTTCAAATGTTAATTTGACTCCAGTTGTTGCATAACCAAGTGAGTTTGCTGCAGCTGAGATATTGGCTAGTGATACTCCTTCCCTAGAAATATTGCATTTGTTTCTTAGAATTTGTATAGGGATTTCATCATGGTAGTGTGATAAAATTATTTTTAGGCATGCAGGACCGCAATCCATTGAGTCTAGTTGGTGATAATGTGGGAATTTTTTGTTCATTAGTAATGGTTAATTCGTGTGTTTCTTTAATATTTCTATAAATATTTTACTATCTTTACAAGAAAATACAAATATCTTAACAATTCATTTTAATATTCTTAGATTATGAGAAAGTTGGAAAATCATGAATTAAAGCAATTGATGGGTGGAAATGGCCAAATTGGCGAGAGTAATTTTACATTGCCGGGAGTGACTGTTGTACTAGGCTCTGACCAAATGATAATAGGAATAAGATAGATTCTCCTCCGTGCGAGGATGATATAATCTAATATGTTATAGGTAGGGGATATTATGTGGTAGGTATTAACGTAGTGTTCCCTATCTTTTTTTGAGTCTTGGTGAAGTTGTAATATTATTAGTAATTGTATGATTAAATTGTTTATTTCAATCGTTTGTTTTCTTTCCTTATTTTTACAATCAAATGCTCAAAGTGAAAATTTTTCAACTTTAGAGTGCTTGTATATTCATAAATATGTATCTGATACTACTGCCGTAGAAATGAGTATGAATGGAGAATTTGACGGGGGTGATAGTGCATATATATATACTGAGTATTTTATACTTAGCTGTGGTGGCCCTGTCTCTGAATTTCGTAGTTTCGATCGCATGATTGCAGACTCTGCTTTAAGTTATAATGAATATTCTGATCTCTTTTCGGGTAATTCTTATAATCTTAAGAGTGGTTCCAGATTGAGAATATATAAGGATGTGAATAATATAACAACTATCCAACCAATATCATTTGATTGGTTTAGGATAGTAGAGAATATTCCGGATTTTGGTTGGGAAGTTTGTGATGAGTGGAAGAATGTTGCGGGTTATAATGCTCGTATGGCTAGATGTTCTTTTAGAGGCCGAGAATATATTGTGTGGTTTACTTCGGAAATTCCTATTTCAGAGGGGCCTTGGAAGTTTACTGGTCTGCCTGGTTTGATTGTTGAAGTGTGTGATGTGGAGTGTGAGTATTATTATCGATTGATTAGTCTTCGAAGGAAAAATACTCAAATCGAATTCTTGAATGAAAACATGTTGGATTTGAGTCAGGAAAAGTTTAATAAGAGATTGCGCATGTATATTGAAGATGTAGTTCGGTATATGTCTATGACTTATTCTGGCCCAATATCATATGCTGATAAGGATGGTAATCCGATTGATCCTGAGTCTTTAAAGAAGGTTATGAAGTTTGATTTTGAGGAGATTGTCTTTTAATATGACTTATGAGTTATAATATGAAGTTTCGGTTGTATCCTGATTGCCAGTTAGTAAGAGGTCGTAGCAGAGATGTTGAAAGTTTGCCAGATTCGTTTTTCCCATCTATGATACAAGAATAAATAGATAAAGATTTTGAAATACGAGTTTTTTATATTTTAGGGAAGATTTATTCGATGGCAATTATTTCTCAGGATAATCCACAAACATTATTAGATTATAGGAGGTATGATGTCAAGAAACCAAACAGATTTCTTCCTTGTAAGATAGATGCCGAACTTGAAGAGAAAATTGGTCTCTTTATGAGGAAGATGGAATACGTAAGGAAAAATGTGCCATATTTCCAGAGAAGTATTATAATGAATTTTATTGTTCTCGTATGTTGAGAAAAAGAGTCTTTTATAAAATAATATGTTTGTCAAATGTGGTAGAATAAAAGATGTGAATAATTAAGTAAGATAAATATGCGCAGGTGTATAATTATTTTATTATTCTTAAGAATAGCAAGTATATCTCTATGTGCGGAGCAAACAGAAATACTTGTTCGAGGTAGGATAGTTGGAGATAAGGGACCTTTGGGAGGAGTGATTATTACTCATATAGAATCAGGATCTGTTAGTAAGGAGTATACGATTTCTGATAGTAAAGGTAATTTTTCATTGACTGTATCTGCCCCGATAAGTAGTAAAGATTCCTTACGGATGTCATTATTGGGTTATGCTTCAAAAACAGTACCTATATATGAGAATAGTTGGATAGAGGTACAAATGGATGTTGAGCCTATAAATATAAAAGAGGTTGTATTTGTTGCGCCAAAAGTAAAGCAAAAAGAGGATACCATAACATATTATGTACAAAGTTTTATAGAACCTCATGATAAAACTATTTCAGATGTGCTTAGGCGCTTGCCAGGTGTAGATGTTATGAGTGATGGTACGATATTTTATAATGGCAAGTCAATAGGAAACCTTTATATAGAAGGAATGGATGTTTTAGGTGGTAGATATTCTCTTCTGACTAATAATATCTCAGCTGAGGAAATCTCGAAAATAGAGGTTATTGAAAACCATCAGCCAATAAAGGCCCTTGCAGAAACCAAGAGTACAAACGGTCCTGCGATAAACTTAAAATTGAGAGATAGTGCTAGGGGTAAGTGGTTAGGAACTGCAGAAATTTCTGCAGGCATATCATCAGATCCCAGTGCATTGTGGGGTGGTAATCTATTTATTATGCATGTCAGTCCCCAAATAAATAGTATAAATAATTTAAAGACCAATAATCTGGGGGAGAATCTCCAAAATGAATTGCAATCAAAAAGTGTTTATGATAGGCTTGTTAAGACAGGGACAGATAATTTTGTTTCGATAGGGATAAACAATGCTCCATTGGGAGATCATAGGGTTAGATTTAATGCTACAACGTTGGCAAATAGTTCAAATCTATGGAAGTTGAAAAATTCTGATTGGCAAATTAAAATGTCTCTATCGTATCTTTTTGATCGCTTGGAATCAGAGAATATGTCATCAACAATTTATTATCTTAACGATTCTACCCAAACTGTTCAGGAAAAAAATGAGACAATGACACGCTTGCATGAGATACAAGCAAGACTTGAATCTGAGTTAAATCAAAAGCATAGGTTTTTCAGAAATGTGGTAAATATAGAAGGGAAATTTACAGAAGCCTCACAATGGGTGACAAGAGAGTCTCCAAACAATCAGATGGTTAAGACACCTAGTATTTTGGTTTTAGATGATATTAAGTATATAAGTAAGAATGATGTAAAGCTGTTTGATGTGGAGTCGCTTAACGATTTTTCTTATTTTACTCAGAATTTATTTGTTGTTAGGGGTGATGGGAATACTCAACGACAACTGATAAATGTGATGAATTTCAATACTAATACAAATATATCTACTAATTTTGAAATTAAAGATGGTCTGAAATTTTCTGTGTCGGCAGGAGTGAAGTCGTCGGTGCGCTCATTGAAATCGATATTGGATGGGATGGAGGTAGTGGCTTCTAATCCTTCCCTGTTTATCAATGATATAGTAGCTGCATATATTTTCCCAAATGTGAAATTAGATATGAAGTATTCCTCAAAAAAACTTAATATTGATTTGTCTCTACCTGTAGGGTGGGGTAAATATTGGGGGGTGAATACAAATCAATTTAGTTATAAGGCAATAGGAACTGTTAAATATACTCCTCTTCCTAAATTTAGTATAACAGTCTGGGGAACAGCCTCTTCTAGCGAGTTGGATATATCTAATTTCTACAACGGATATATACTTAGAAATTATAGATATCTCAAAACGGGTACACAAAATACATACCCTGATCATTATTATAATATTACAGGACATCTTAACTATAGGGATCCTGTCAATATGTTCTATTTAGACGGCGTTGCTGGATACTCTTGGAATATGTCCCAAGCTTCATTCGCGCAAGATTTTATGGGTGACTATATTGTTTTAGGAGTAGAATATGTGCCTAGCTTTGGAGAAAGTTTTTATGCTATGATGTCAGGTAATGTTGGATTGTATGGAATCAATGGGAAAATAGGTGCAACTATTAATTTCCGAGACTATATTTCTACCGCAATGTATCAAAATGGGGAAATGACTCCATATATGTCCAGATTCATATCTTTTGTTCCGACATTTACGGGGCGTTTCACTGGCTGGTTGAGTGTTGATTATAATATGCGCTATTCATATTATGCCTTATTTATATCAGGGCATGATACCTCTGACGTGAAAAATATGTTCAGTCATACGTTGACATTAAATATTACGCCTATTAAGAAATTAGACATCAGGTTTTCAACAGAACATTATTTTACGACAATAACAAGTGAGTTGACAAAAAATACGTTTCTATTGGATGCAAATATAGTCTATCAATTTGACAATGGGATGAAACTTAATCTTGTTGCTCGAAATTTATTAAATCAGCACTCGTATGTCTATTCTGTGTTTAATGCATTGCAGGACTTTTCGTCTGAATATAGAATCCGACCTTTAAATATCGTAGTAGGAGTATCATTTAAATTTTAATAATGTTAATATGATTTGATTTTCTTTTTTAATTGTTTTGCTCATTGTCTTGATTTCTTCTTGTTCGGTAGTGAGGAATCTTCCATATTCGAGAATACCTATTGATATCTCCTCTGATAGGAATAAGGTCTTTTGTCAAATTGGTAATGAAGTTGTTCCATTTAATGTAAAATCATTGTCTTTGCATTTTTTGATAGTCTGTTTCCTATAATAACCTCGCAGTCATCACAGGATTTTCAGTCTTGGCAAAGAATGTGTATGGGTGATACTGTTTATAGTTCATTGTTAAGTGCTGATGAATATATAGAGTGGAGTAGGACAATGAATAATCTCATAAAAAGACATTCTGTAAATTTTGATTCTGTTATTTTTTCTATTCCCGGTAAATTGATTGCATATTTTGAAGAAACTAGAAATATTGATGAAATGAGACCGAATATTGATTGTGTTATATCTAGTTCCGGAGAGTTTATGAGGCGATATAATGAGCCCGATTTTAATTATTCTCCATCTTTTGTTCGTACTTATTATAATGATGTGATTTTTAGAGAATTTATAAAAGATAGAATTTGTAATATGACAATCGCTATAGATTGAATATATTTGCGGGATAATGATAGGATTCTATGTGTGATGTATCTTAGTACCGGTAAGTATTATCACAATTCGTCTTATAGGTTTTATGATCCTATAGATAATGAATTAATGATAGTTGAATATTTGTATAGGGAGTGTGACCCTATTTCCATAGGTGTCCTTAATGCTTTGAGGATGAATTATAGGAATAGGCTGTTATTGATAAAAGGGACGGAGAAAAGTAAGTAAAGTATTATATTATATGGAAGCAAAAGATAAAATAAAAAAGATAGGAGTGTTGACCTCAGGTGGGGATGCTCCTGGAATGAATGCCGCAATAAGAGCGGTGGTGAGATCTGCTATTTTCAATCACAAAGAGATTGTGGGTGTGAGAAGGGGATATTCGGGATTGATTGAAGGTGATTTTCTTCCCATGCAGTCTCATTCTGTTTCAAAAATCATTTCAATGGGTGGTACTATTTTGAAATCATCCCGTTGTCCTGAGTTTAAAGAGTATGATGCCCGCAAGAGAGCTTATGAAAATATGAAGAAGGAGGGGATCGATGCTTTGGTGGTAATTGGAGGGGATGGATCTTTCAGAGGTGCCGATGCATTGTGTAGAGATTTTGGCATTCCGGTAGTGGGAATACCCGGAACTATTGACAACGATATTTATGGAACAGATTATACAATCGGGTTTGATACAGCTATCAATACAGCTGTTTCGGCGATTGACAAGCTTAGAGATACTGCTGATAGTCATAATCTGGTATTCTTTGTTGAAGTGATGGGGCGGGATGCAGGATTTATTGCTTTAAATACTGCTATTGCTACCGGAGCGGAGGACACCTTGATACCTGAGACTCCTACAGATATTGATAAATTATGCGAGTATCTGGAATTTGAACGGAGAAATAACAAAACTTCGGGTGTGGTGATTGTTGCGGAAGGGGATGACCTCGGGGGTGCATCTGATGTTGCAAAAATGGTCAAGGATCGTATTCCTCATTACGAGGCGCGGGTTACTACTTTAGGGCATATCCAACGAGGGGGTTCCCCAACCTGTAGCGACAGAGTGCTGGCAAGTGTTCTTGGATATGAGGCTGTCAATGCATTGTTAAAGGGAATAAGTGGCGTTATGGTAGGACAAATGCAGAATAAAACTGTTTATACACCATTTGCAGAGGCGTGCAGCAGACATAATGAGGTAGATCTGAAATGGTATGAAATCTCTCGGATTCTGTCAATTTAGGAGTTAATTATCAATAAGTTTTGCTTGTTTAAATATATTTTATATCTTTGCACCCCCTTAATTATGGGGAAATCGCAACTAAAATAAATGTATTAACTTAAAAATCAACACAGTGGACACATTAAGCTACAAAACAGTGTCGGCAAACCCGAGTATGATTCAAAAGAATTGGGTCGTAGTTGATGCCACCGATATGATCGTTGGTAGACTTGCTTCTAAAGTGGCTATTATGCTACGTGGAAAGCACAAAGTGAACTTTACTCCTAATATGGATTGCGGAGATAATGTTATCATTATCAATGCTGAAAAAGTCCGTTTTACAGGTAAGAAGTTGACTGATAAAGTCTATGTTCGTCACACCGGTTATCCCGGAGGACAACGCTTCGCTACACCTAAGGATCTTTTGGTTCGCAAACCGGATGCCGTAGTAAGGGAAGCAGTGAGAAGAATGCTCCCTAAGACTCGCCTTGGTGCAAAACTTTACAGCAACTTGTATGTATATGCAGGTAGCGAGCACCCTCATCAGGCACAATCACCCAAAACTATTAATTTAAACGAATTAAAGTAAACAGAGCATGGAAGTAATTAACGCCCTTGGAAGACGTAAATCAGCAGTTGCTCGCGTTTACATGAATGCCGGTAAAGGCAACATTACCATT
Source organism: Bacteroidales bacterium (assembly GCA_017501525.1). GTDB lineage: Bacteria > Bacteroidota > Bacteroidia > Bacteroidales > UBA932 > Coprenecus. Next base: position 124,970 of record JAFVWT010000011.1, read on the forward strand.
AACGAACGTCCTCTTGAAGACTACTTCAAAGAAGAATCTCTTCGTTATATCGTAAGACAGCCCCTTACTGTAACCGGAACCCTTTCCAACTTTGACATCAAAGTTAATCTTGATGGCGGTGGAATCAAAGGTCAGGCAGAAGCTCTCCGTTTGGCAATTTCTCGCGCACTTTGCGAAGTTGACAAAGAGGCTTACCGTCCGGTTCTTAAGTCTAATGGTTTCTTAACCCGCGATGCACGCGAAGTGGAAAGAAAGAAACCCGGACAACCCGGTGCTCGTAGACGCTTCCAATTCAGCAAACGTTAATATTTATTTAACGAGATTTACAAATTATTGCACAGAGTTGATTCAAAGCGTTTTGATCCTATTAGAATATAGGCTGCAGAGCGTTTGTCAACCTGCGAAAAATTTAGAAGACCGGTACTTGGTGCCGCTACTTCAAAATTAACAAAGAGAACTCTTATTAGAGAACAGAAAAAATTAAAGAAATGCCTAGAACAAATTTCCAAGACTTACTAGAGGCAGGTGTACACTTCGGTCACTTGAAGAGAAAATGGAATCCTAAAATGGCTCCCTATATCTTTATGGAGAAAAATGGAATCCATATTATTGACCTGCACAAAACTGTTGTAAAAATAGATGAGGCAGCGAATATGATGAAGCAATTGGCTCATGCAGGCCGCAGAATTCTTTTCGTTGCTACAAAGAAACAGGCAAAAGACATCGTGGCACAATATGCTCAGAGTGTCTCTATGCCTTATGTTACTGAAAGATGGCCTGGTGGAATGTTGACCAACTTCCCTACCATCCGTAAAGCAGTAAAGAAAATGCATACCATTGACGAGATGATTTCAAATGGTACTTTCGAAACACTTGCAAAACGTGAGCGTCTTCAAATTACCCGTCAAAGAGCAAAACTTGAAAAGAACCTTGGTTCTATCTCTGACTTGAATCGTCTTCCTGCAGCTCTTTTCGTTGTTGACGTACAGAAAGAGATGAATGCAGTAAAAGAGGCTAACCGCCTTAACATCCCGGTTATCGCAGTTGTTGATACATGTTGCGATCCCACTCCGATTGATTATGTGATCCCCGGAAACGATGATGCTGCAAAATCTATCTCTATCATTCTTGATGCACTTTGTGGTGCTATCAAAGAAGGTCTTGAAGAGAGAAAACTTGAAAAAGACAAAGAAGAGGAATCAAGAGAATCTGAAGCTTCTGCAGCTGGTAAAAAAATGCGTCCCCGCAAAGGTGGAAAAGCAGCTGAAAAACCTGCAGTAGAAGAAGCTAAAGAAGAAGCTCCAGTTGCAGAATAATTATTAACTGTTAAATTTAGAATAAACAATGGAAATTAAAGCAGTTGACGTTGCTAAATTGCGTAAAATGACCGGTGCCGGAATGATGGACTGTAAAAAAGCCCTCGTTGAAGCAAATGGTGATTATGAAAGAGCAAAAGAAATCATCAAAGAGAAAGGTAAACTTATCGCCGCTAAACGTGCTGACCGTGAAACATCAGAAGGTGCAGCTATCGCAAAAGTAAACGGTAATAAAGGTGTTATCGTAGCACTTGGTTGCGAAACCGACTTCGTAGCTAAAAACGATGAATTCCAAGCCCTTGCAAATGCAATTGCAGATGCAGCTATCGCACAACTTCCTGCAGACAAAGAAGCTCTTATGGCTTGTACTTTGGCTGACGGCAGAACAGTTGAGGCTGCAGTTACCGAACAAAGCGGTAAAACAGGAGAGAAACATCAGGTGGTGGCTTACGAAACCATCGAGGCTCCTTACATTGCAGCTTATATGCACAAAATTACCGGTAAACTTGCCGCTATCGTAGGATTCAACAAAGAATTCGATGAGCAAGTAGCTAAAGGTGTGGTAATGCAGGTGGCTTCAATGAACCCTGTCGCTGTTGCGGTTGACTCAGTACCTCAAGAGGTTATTGACAATGAGCTTAAGACAGCTACAGAAAAAACAAAAGAAGAACTCATTCTTAAAGCAGTTCAAGCTGAACTACAGAAAGCAGGTATCAATCCCGCTCACGTAGATAGCGAAGATCATATCGAATCTAACCAGGCTAAAGGTTGGATTACAGCTGAACAAGCAGCTCAGGCTCGCGAAATTATCGCAAGAGTTTCTGCTGAAAAAGCTGGTAATCTTCCTGAACAAATGGTTGCTAACATCGCAAAAGGTCGTCTTCAAAAATTCTTCAAAGAACAGACACTTGAAGAACAAGGTTACCAAATGGGTGACGGAAAAACACCTGTAAAAGATGTTATCAAAGCAGCTGATAAAGAAGCTAAAGTTCTTTGCTTCAAGAGAGTATCTCTTACTGACTAATAATCCAACGATTATATACAAAGAGCCGAATCGCAGTTTTGTGGTTCGGCTTTTTTTAATAGCACTGCTATACACTTTCAAGAAATAGATACCCGGTCGAGCCGGGTATGACATATGTGGTAGTTGGGTTCTGGTTGAGCCGGGTATGACGCAGGTGGTAGCGGAGTTCTGGTCAAGCTGGGTATGACGTAAGTGATGACCTTGACTTGTCATCGTCATCACAGACCTGACGAAGTCATCCCCAAAGTCTTTTATAAAACATCCCTATAATTTGTAGAATTCCCTTATATTTGTTGATTATAACAAAAAAAGATGAAAAGAATCTGTCTATTTATATTTGTTGCGCTCCTTTATGTGGGGTGTACCCATAACGAGAGTCCTCTCTCCGATAGTAAAAATTTTTCTTACAAAATAATAAATAGTGGAGTTGAACCTATACCGGGGAGATTGATGGTAAGGCTTTCCGATGGTGTGGAAGAGTTTCCTGCCGCTATTTTGTCAGAAATTGGGGCTCAGTCCAGAAGATTGTTCCCTTACAACGCTAAAGCGGAGGAGGCAACCCGTCAGGCAGGTTTGGATAAATGGTATTTGTTGACATTTGACTCTGAAGAAAATGTTGGGGAAGTGGCTCTACAGGTTGCGGCATTGCCTGAAGTCGCATTTGTCGAATATGATGTACAAGTGATGAGAGATGAGGTGATTAGTGTTGGACAATCGGGTATGGTCAGAGATTTTGTTCCGGTTGCTATGGCTCAGACTGAGTACCCTTTTGATGACCCGGAGCTACCATATCAATGGCATTATATGAATGATGGTTCGTTGGGGGAGAAAGCTCTTGTCGGTGCAGATATTAACCTCTTTCCAGCTTGGGAATATACTGCAGGAAATCCCAATGTAATAGTGGCAGTGATAGACGATGCAGTGATGTATACTCACGAAGATTTGGCAGAAAACATGTGGGTAAATAGTGCAGAAGCAAACGGAATCAGTGGGGTGGATGATGATAGCAACGGATATATTGATGATATTCATGGTTACAATTTTTATGAAGGGACAGGAAATCTGACTTGGAATAAGGTAGGAGATATAGGTCACGGAACCCATGTGGCAGGTACTATCGCTGCGGTTAATAACAATGGCAAGTGTGTTTCCGGGATTGCAGGTGGTACAGGCAATGGAGACGGATGTAAGATACTCTCATGTCAGGTATTCTCTGAGCAGAATATGGCTTCGGCTTCTGTTGTGGCGGAAGCTATCAAATATGCAGCCGATAACGGAGCTGTAATTGCCAATAACTCTTGGGCACTTCCCGCGAATGCTGTCCTGTCAGATAATAGATATGAGGAGGTTTATCCGAGTTATAAACAAGCTATAGATTATTTTGAATCTAATGCCTCTTTGGAGGGGACTATAGATGGTGGAATTGTGGTTTTTGCAGCTGGAAATGAGGGTATATCCACCCCTGCATATCCTGGTGCATATTATACAACCATCTGTGTGACTGCAATGGCATCAGATTATACCGCCGCTACCTATACAAATTATGGATATGGAGCAAACATTTGTGCCCCTGGTGGGGAACTCCTCTACGGAACCATTTTTGGAGTTTCATCTACGTCTATTGGGGAATGGGGATATGAGTATATGCAGGGGACTTCTATGGCGACCCCTCACGTGGCCGGTGTTGCGGCATTAGGTCTCTCTTACGCTTTGCAAAAAGGATACTCATTTACCTCTGAGGAGTTTAAGGAACTGCTGCTCACTTCTGTTCACGACATAGACAGATATCAGACAGGGACAAAACAAAGTTTTGATTACGCCTCAGGTCAATATGTAGATTTACCACTCTCTTCTTATCAGGGAAAACTCGGTGGGGGGTATATCGATGCCCATCTGTTGTTAATGCAGATGGATGATACCCCTTGTCTATATTTTCAGGCGGGAGAGTATGCTCTTTTGTCTTTGGACCAGTATTTTGGAGGTGGAGCCACTTCATTGACCTATGTGGGGGTTACAATGGAGAGCAGTGATATGTCCAAATTAGGAATAACTGAACAACCCTCTTTTGAAAATGGATATCTGAAGATATTCTGCAATAAGGGGGGAAGAGCGAGAATTTCGGTAGAAGCTATTGTTGGAGGTGAATCCCTTGGAGGTGGAGCTAACAAGGGTGGTATGGAGATAGAGAGGGAGTTTGAGATAGTTGTTCGCCGTAATGTTGCCCAGAATGGGGGTTGGTTGTAATTTTTAAAGAGATGAAAATGAAAAGATATATAGGATATTTGTCAGTTTTAGTAGCAATTGCTTTGTTGTGTGCAGGATGTGAAAAAGAAAATCCGACACCTCCAACACCTCCAACACCACCGGTGGAGGAGCCTGTGCATGAGATAAAATTTGCACCAATAGAAATCACTCCATCTCAAAGGGAGGCCTTAATTGAGACAAAATCTCCAGAATACACCATTGATGGGGTAGCAGTCCAAAACTTTGAATGGGGATTGGAATATGCTTACAAATCCTCTTCAGAGTGGGAATCACTCTCAAATGGGGAACTTTCAGGGGATACATATATTTTTACCCTAAGTTCCCTGGAGCCTCAAACGGAGTATAAAGTCCGTCAATGGGCAAAAAGCAATTTGGGAGAGTTCTTTTACAGTGAAGAGGAGCAATTCAAAACCAAAAATGAGGAGGTCGTTCCTGATGAGTATAAATTGGCGGCCTCTATTGGAGAGATAACCCCATACGGTCTTTATGCTATGATTGAACTGAAGTCTGTAAGATATCTTATCAATGGTACTGATTCTCAGATAAAAGAATTGGAATTGGAGTATTCTTTAACATCTGAAGAGAATTATAAAACCATAGAAGTCAGAGGGTGGGATTACAGTTCATCTTTAGTGGTGGAAATTCCTTCTGTGGAGGGAGAATTTTTACAGGAAAACAGTGATTATAAATTCAGACTTGTAGTGGTCCCTGCAGAGGTTTCTGCCCCTGAACTCTCTTCTGAGGAGTATAATTTTTCGACAGTGTCAGCTCAGGTTTCTGTACAGATTCCTTCTCCTGAGGTTACTGATATTGAGGAAGGTCTGTTGGTTCAGGGTTCAGGTGTTTCAATTCTGAAAGACGGGCGGTTGCAACAATCTGTTTCAAATATCTCTATCGAATATTCAATACAGAATCAAGGTTCCTGGGTAGAGGAGATAGCGACTCTCGAGGATCAAAAATATTGGGCTGTGATATCGGGCCGGAATCTTCGTCCGGAAACTACATATCTTATTAGGACTAAGGTTCGGACATCGGATGATGTTTATTATTCTGAGGTAGTTACCTATACAACTCCTAAAGAAGATGATCCGGAGCAGCCACCTGTTATCCCTCCAGAAGGTGGAGATACTTCTATGATGGAAGGGGTGTGGAAATTGGTTCAATGGAGAGATTCTCAGCCTGGTTTTGAAGTATATATGGAAATAGATGCTACAGGTGGAGTTCTCCTTTGGCAAAGGATAGATAGCCGCAACTGGGAGAAATTTCTCTCAGCAGCATACACCGAAGATGGGGTAATCAGTGGGGTGTATGATGATGGAGTTGCTTGGGGAGCTTCCTACTATTATTCGGTTAATGGGGACTCTATGACCTGGACCGATACCCAAGACAGTTCTGATGTTTCTGTATATCAGAGAAGTACACTCCCTGCAGACCTTCAGTCGATACAGTGTTCATCGGAACAGGCTATAGCTTCGGAAAGATTCTTATAAAAACAGGCCTTATGTATAGAGTTTAGTATCATGTGTACTTACAAGATGGTCGATATGTTATAATTACAATAATATGAACGGATATATAAATGGCTGTTTTCTCATTATAAGAGCATCTTGTTGACAGATGAAACCTATCAAATGGGGATGTTGTATCTTTTTGCAAAGTGAAGGACAATATTTCCAATCTATAGTGATATAAATATAGACGAGGATATGTTTCTATGTTGCTCTATGTCTTGTCGTCGGTGAGACGATGAAGATGGAGTAAAGTGTACTTGTGGTCATAAATTAAAGAGATGCAGTTATCTTTCTTCTCCTCTTGTGAGATACTTGATGATTGAGAAGAAATTTATTTTATTTCTCCTGTTTTCACTTTTGTTGTCTTGTTCGGCAGAGCAGAGTGTTGTGTCTCCAGTAGATTGAACTAATAATGACTCTAAATTAGAAGTGGTATAGACAAGTGGTTTACTAATATATAAAAACAATAATTATGAAAAAGACTTTACCTATTTTCTTCTTAACTCTTTTATTCTTCTCTGTTTCTTGTACAAGAAGTATTAAAAATCAGGAAATTTCTTCTTACATCCGCTCTTATCAGAAAATCGAGAATTTCAGTCACTACTATTTGGCTAACCCTGGCGAATCTGAAAGTTCTTTCTCTAATCGTGTTGTTAAGTTTTTATTTTTAAGTTGTGAAAATATCCTGAATGTAGGATGTGTACACTCCTTGAGAGATGAGGAAGTTGTTATGTATGACAAGTCAGGTTCGTGTGAAAAAAGTGCTTCTGTTTATGACAGTCTGAGAAATCATTATGGAGATACAAATTGTCCCGATATATTCAGACCCGATTTGTCGGAGTACACAGATTGTTCGACCCCATCAGCTCTTATTGATGAGATTGTTTCCATAGTGATAACATCAGATGTGGATTGGGATGAGACTCATCCATCGGGAACATCTTTAAATGATATTGTCCGAGTTGGTTTTGCATCTCATTACCCTTATATCCAAAGTGGATATGATTCGAAGTATTGTGTTTACGATGGGACTGACAAGTTTTATTCAGAGATAAAACCGATTGTAGAATTGGAAGATAATGATTTGGTGTTATTGGACACTAATTCCTCTTTGGATTTTTATTTCAATCTCCCAAGTCATATCCCAGCCTGTACTTTGAATTTCATATTCTTTACCGCCTCACAGGAACAATTTACTGCAACAGTTGAATTGAGTCTGTAGCGGATAGGATATGTATAAAAAAACAGAAGGTAGTCAGCATATTGGCTAGACTACCTTCTGTTGTTATGTTTGTTTTAGTGATGACTATTTGATAACGCCAAGTTCTTTACCGATTTTGGTAAATGCAGCGATACATCTGTCAAGGTGTTCGATTTCGTGTCCTGCTGAAACCTGAACTCTGATACGGGCTTCGTTTTTAGGAACAACAGGGTAGTAGAAACCGGTAACATAGATTCCTTCTTCAAGAAGTTTTGCAGCCATAACCTGTGAGAGTTTTGCATCGTAAAGCATAACTGCACAGATAGCTGATTCGGTAGGTTTGATATCGAATCCTGCCTCTTTCATCTTTGAAATGAAGTAGTCGGTATTGCTGTGAAGTTTGTCTTGCAATTCATTGGTTTCAGACATCATATCGAACATTCTGATACCTGCAGCAGCAATCATAGGAGGAATTGAGTTTGAGAACAAGTAAGGACGAGAGCGCTGACGGAGCATTGCGATAATCTCTTTCTTACCGGTAGTAAATCCACCTACTGCTCCACCGAATGCTTTTCCAAGTGTACCTGTAAGGATCTCAATTTTTCCACGAAGGTTATATCTTTCGGTAACACCACGTCCGGTAGCACCTACAACACCTGCTGAGTGCGACTCGTCCACCATTACCATTGCATTATATTTTTCAGCCAATTCGTAAATCTTGTCAAGAGGACAAACATTACCGTCCATTGAGAATACACCGTCTGTTACAATAAGACGATGGCGTTGGGCTTGAGCAAGTTTGAGGCAATTTTCAAGTTCTTCCATGTTTGCATTTGCATAGCGGTATCTTTGAGCTTTGCAAAGGCGTACACCGTCAATAATTGAAGCATGGTTCAGTGAGTCAGAAATAATGGCATCCTGGTCATTCAATAGTGGTTCAAAAACACCGCCATTTGCATCAAAGCATGCGGCATACAGAATAGTATCTTCAGTACCGAAGAACTCAGCAATTTTTGCTTCAAGTTGTTTGTGAAGATCACCGGTTCCGCAGATAAATCTTACACTTGACATTCCGTAGCCATGTGTATCCAACGCTTTTTTTGCTGCTTCTACAAGTTCTTTGTTGTCAGCAAGTCCAAGATAGTTGTTTGCGCAGAAGTTTAATACATTCTGACCGGTGCTTACTTTGATGGCTGCACCTTGAGGAGAGGTGATAACTCTCTCGTTTTTATATAGGCCCGCTTCTTCAATATTCTTAAGTTCGGCTTGAAGGTAGGCTTGAAAATCTTTGTACATAGTGTGTTTTTTTAAAATTTTGACAAAGATAATTATTTCTTCTATATGTTAGTTCCTTGCAGCTTTTTTTTCTTTGGCACAGAAATTGTCATAAATTTCCACATAAAAATTAGAAAACTTAAAAAGTTTTATTAGTTTTGCGCCCCGATTAATATTTATAATGGCAACAAGAACTCAAATATTGGAAACTTCTATGCATCTTTTTCTCAATAAAGGGTGCAAGAATGTTACTATGGATGAGATAGCATCCGAGAATGGGATGTCCAAGAGGACTCTGTATGAAATGTTCGGGGACAAATCTTCGCTTTTGGAAGAGACCCTTACAACTTTGCATGAAAGAAAGATTGATGCAATCAATCATTTTCTTACAAATCATGAAAATATTTTGCAGATGCTGTTGGACTCGATAGATAATGACGATGAGAAAATACTTGACTCCCATCACAATTTTATGATGGAAATCAAAAAGTATTATCCGGAATTATATCACAAATTTATCGTATCTTTTCAGAAGCACCAATATGTAATGTTAAAAAAGGTATTTGAGAAAGGGTATGAGGACGGTTTTTTTATGGCAGAGGGTGTAAATTATGAAAATGTGGCTTATTCGTTGCTGCTTCTTTCTCAGAGAAAGGCAGAACTTCATCTTTCCGGGTATGCAGAAATAAATCACAGAAGGGCTATTTCGGATATGGTCCTGTTGATTCTTAGAGGCCTTTCAACCCCAAGAGGTATGAAAATAATAGATAATCATATAAAAAATAAATTAAAATGAAGAGATTCTTATCAATCTTTGTAATGCTGGGAACAGCAGTTGTTTCTCTTTTTGCCCAACAGGCGCAGGAGACTCAGCCTTCTACTCTTCGCTTTACTCTAGAGCAGGCGCAGGAGTATGCTCTTGAACACAGTAGGACTTTACAGAATTCGGCTTTGAGTGTGCGTCAGGCAGAAGCGGACAAATGGACAAGTATCGCGAGTATGTTGCCACAGGTAAATGCTACACTCGATTATTCCAATTCCTTGGGTTACAAAATGGAATTGGGCGCAATGTCTATTTCAATGCCTCCATCAGGAAGTTTGGGTGTCAATGTGGCCATGGCTCTAAGTGGTGCTCAGATTGTCTCTACACAGTTGGCAAAGGTATCTGTTGAAATGGCAAATGTCCAGAAACTCCAAACTGAGCAGGATATAGTACAACAAGTCAAATTGCTTTATTTCTCGGCACTTGTAAGTCATCAGACGCAGCATCTGCTCGAAGAGAGCCTTGAGACGATCAAAAAGCTATATGATTTTGTAAGCAAGTCTGTGGAGGTGGGTGTTGCAGAGAAGGTAGATGCCGACCAGATATTGGTTCAGGTGGCGACAATGGAGACCACTCTAAATACATCAAAGAGATCTTTGGAAATGGTCTACAACTCTTTGCGTCTTGCTATGAATATTCCTTTCAATGTGGAGATAGAGTTGTCCCAATCATTGGACGATCTTCTCAATGTAGAGGAATCGTTGAAACTATTGTATGATGATTTTATCCTTGAAAACAATTATTCGTATCAGCTTGCACAGAAAGGTGTTGCTTTGACCAAGCATCAGAAGAATATGACAGCGTGGACATACGGCCCTACATTGAGTGCCTTCTATCAGTATTCCGGCAAACATTATTTCTCTGATGAGGCAAGAATGAATATGACTCCTCCCAATATGATTGGTGTTTCACTCTCAATCCCTATATTTTCGAGCGGAAGAAATTTTGAGACGGTGAGAAAGGCGAATATCGAGTATAAAAAACAGCTCAATTCCCTTTCAGATACGGAAATGGCGCTGAATATCCAGCACAGGCAGTTGAAATACAATCTTTCATCTGCTTACGAGAGATTTGAAACCCAGAAAAGAAGTGTGGAAGTATCTCAGAGTGTGTTTGAGAATATCTCAAAGAAATATGAATTCGGATTGAGTTCAAGTCTGGATGTGACTAACTCGGCAACAAATCTGTTGTCTGCGCAGAGTTCTTATGTCCAAGCAATATTGGAGTATGTGAATGCACAGATTGAACTGGAGAAATTATTAAATAAGAATTACTAAGGAAATAATTGTTAAAGATATGAAACTTAAAGAAATTTTGATTTTATCGGCTTTAGTGGCTTTGACATCGTCTTGCGGTTCAGAAGAGACTCAGACACAGTCAGTAGTAGATGAGAGAGTTGAACAGGTTAAGATAACACCTGTTTCGACCAGAACTGTTACTCGTGAGTTTGAGACTTCTACCACTCTTCAGGCGTATGAGAGAATGAATATCTCTCCTTCTGTAACAGGAAATATTGAACACATCTATGTTGAGGTAGGTGATGTTGTCAAGAAAGGGGATACATTGGTTCGTATGGACCAGAACCAATTGATTACCACCAGAATTGCATTTGCCAATCTGCAAGTGGAACTCAAACGTATGGAATCTTTGTTGGAGACAGAGGCAATTTCACAACAAGCTTACGATCAGATTAAACTAAGCTTTGACCAGACCAAGCAGAGTCTTAAATTCCTTGAAGAGAATACTATTGTAAAGGCAAAATTTGATGGAGTAATCTCAGCTAAAAATTATGAAGACGGTGAATTGTATTCGGGCCAGCCTATTCTGGAACTTGTTCAGATTTCTACCTTGAAGGCTTTGATTAATATTCCCGAATCATTCTTCCCTCAGGTCAGGAAAGGTCTTAAGGTGAACCTTACTTCTGATATATATCCCGGAGAGGTTTTCCCTGCTACCATTGAGATTGTTTATCCTACTATAGACCCTATGTCGCATACATTCTCCGTAAAGTTGAGAATACCTAATAAAAATAATCTCCTACGTCCCGGTATGTATGCAAGTTCAATTATGAATATGGGTGATGACGAGGCTGTCATGATTCCTTATCAATCGGTTTTGCGTCTTATCGGTTCTAATGAGAGATATGTTTTCCTAAATGATAATAATGTTGCCAAGAGAGTTTTTGTCACATTGGGCGACAGAAACGACGAGTTTGTGGAAATCATAGGTGATGACCTTCAAGTAGGAGATGAACTAATCACTATCGGTCAGGCAAAATTGGTAGATGGTTCAAAAATTAATATCGTAGAATAATTTAGTGTAAGATGAGTATTTACAAAACAGCGATTAACAAGCCGGTAACGACTCTTCTTATATTCGTTGCCGTAATGGTTATCGGTATCTTCTCTTTCAGCAAGCTGCCGATAGACCAGTTCCCTGAAATGGAACCTCCGTATGTGACGGTTCTTACTACTTATCCGGGCGCGAGTGCTTCTGAGATAGAAACAAATGTCACTAAGATGGTTGAGAATTCATTAAACTCAATTGACCATCTTGAAGAGATTACATCTGTCTCAAAGGACCACATGTCGGTTGTTACTCTTGAGTTGGAGTGGGGTATAAATATGGATGAGGTTATCAACGATATTCGCTCCAATGTCGATATGCTTAAGGATGAGCTCCCTGAGGGATGTTCAAATCCTTTCATTTTTAAATTCTCGTCCAGTGCAATGCCTATTGCACAATATTCTATCACCGCCGATGAGAGTTATGCAGGTTTGGACAAAATGCTTAACGATGAGGTGATTCCGCAGTTGAATAGAATTAATGGTATTGGTAACCTGTCTCTTTCAGGTACTCCTGACCGTTATATCTATATCAATATAGATCAGGCAAAACTTGACTCTTATGGAATTCCTTTGGAACTTGTAGGTAGCGCCATCTCTGCAAATAACCTTAACCTCTCTTCAGGAACGGTAAAAATGGAGAAGGAACAATATAACCTTCAGGTTCGCAGTGAGTATCTTGAGAGTGCAGATATTAATGACATAGTGGTGACTACTACCCCTACAGGCAAGAAAATTTTTGTCAAGGATATTGCAACTGTAAAAGATACCATTAAGGATTTGTCTTTGGATGAAAAGACGAATGGTCGTGAAAGTGTCCGTCTTATCGTTACCAAACAGACAGGAGCCAATACAGTGCAGGTGTCACAGGACTTGAAGGAGGAATTGGAGATTATAAAGAAAACACTTCCTTCAGATGTTCATATACAGCCTATATATGACTCGGCAGATGAGATTATAAACTCTATCAACTCGTTGGAGGAGTCTATTCTCTATGCGTTGCTGTTTGTGGTATTGGTGGTGTTGTTCTTCTTGGGAAAATGGCGTGCTACAATCATTATCGGTATTACGATTCCTATTTCGTTGATAGTGGCTTTCATATATCTTGCTGTCTCTGGTAGTTCATTGAATATCATTTCATTGTCTTCATTGACTGTGGCTATTGGTATGGTGGTGGACGATGCGATTGTGGTACTTGAAAATATTGACAAACATATTGAGAGAGGAGCCAGCCCCCGTGAGGCCTCAATTTATGCGACCAATGAGGTTTGGACCTCGGTTATTGCAACAACATTAGTAATTGTAGCAGTGTTTGTTCCTTTGACAATGATTGGTGGACAGGCTGGTATCATGTTTAAGGAACTTGGCTGGATAGTGACTATCGTGGTGTGTACTTCTACTGCTGTGGCTATTACCCTTACTCCTATGTTGTGTTCTAAACTCCTTAAGGCCAAGGATGTTAAAATTAACGATAGGGGTCAGATAGAGGAAATTCCTCCTAAAAATAACTGGTATCAGAGATATGTAGTGGGAGCTCTTGACAAACTTGACAGATTCTATGCTAAGGCCTTGAGATATTGCTTGACTCACAAGGCTTTGACAATGACTGTGATAGTTGTTTTATTCGTCCTTTCATTGATACCTGTAGGAATGGGTAAAATCGGAACAGACTTTATGCAGCAGACCGATAACGGACGTATAAGCGTTTCCGTAGAGCTTGCCCGCAGTACCCGTATTGAGGAGACAGCAAAGATTGCCCGTAAACTTGAGACCCGTTTTATGGAACTTGTACCTGAGATTCAGATGATTTCATCTTCTGCAGGTTCAAATGATGATGCAGGTGTATCGGCTTTGTTCTCATCTACCACCAATAATAAGATTTCAATGACAGTAAGATGTTCTAAGAAATATCAGAGGGAACGTTCTATCTTTGAAATTGCAGAGGTGCTTCGTCAGGAGTTGAGAAACTATCCCGAAATTATCGACTATCAGTGTAATGCTTCGAGCGGTTTCGGTGGAGGTGCTCAAACTGTAGATGTTGAGATATACGGATTTGACTTCGATGAGACAAATCAATATGCTCAGGAGGTTAAAAATGCAATTACAGCAAATGTAACCAATGCCAGAAATATCAACATAACCCGTGATGAGGATCGTCCTGAATTGAATCTTGTCCTTGATAAGGAGAAACTTGCATATCATGGACTGAATACTGCGACTGTATCGACTTATATTAGAAACAGGGTAAATGGTATGGCTGCCGGATTCCTTAAAGATGATGGAGACGAGTACGATATTATTGTCCGCCTGGAAGAAAAGAACAGGAATTCCATTACCGATATTGAGGATATGTCAATTCCGACTTCTACTGGTAAATTGGTGAAAATTAAGGAACTTGGACATGTTGAGGAGTATTGGGCTCCACCCCAGATTGATAGAAAATCGCGTCAGAGGATTGTTAAGGTGACCTCTATGGCTTATGGTACTTCGTTGGGAGAGCTTGCTGTACAAATCCAGAAAGAAATAGATAAACTTGGAGCTCCGAACGGTATAACTGTTCGTCTTGGTGGTAGCTATGAGGATCAGCAGGATACATTCGGAGATATGGGAATGTTGTTGGCTCTTATCGTACTGTTGGTTTATATTGTGATGGCATCCCAATTTGAGTCATTCAATAAACCTGCAATTATTATGACCTCAATACCTTTTGCTGTGACAGGTGTAATCTTTGCTTTGTGGATGACAGGTACATCTTTGGATATGATTGGTGCATTAGGTTTCATTATGCTTGTCGGTATTGTGGTCAAGAACGGTATTGTCCTTGTGGATTATATTAACTTGATGCGTGATAGAGGCTATGAACTCAATGAAGCTATTGCTCTTTCAGGTGCATCCCGTTTGCGTCCCGTATTGATGACAGCATTCACCACATTGCTTGGTATGTTGCCAATGGCTCTAAGTCAGGGTGAAGGTTCTGAGATGTGGAAACCTATGGGTATTGTAGTTATCGGAGGTCTGCTCGTTTCTACACTCGTGACATTGATAGTCGTACCTGTGATGTATGCAATTATGTCCCGTCATGGAGAGCGTGATAAAGAGGCGAAGAATCGTAAGAACTTTATCTTTATGCAACTTTCTCCTCACTACGAAGGTCCTCAAAACAAGAACAAATAAGTGATAGATTATGAAATGTGTATTTATAGTGTTTAATCAAGCCAATACCGAAAGAGTTGAATATCTGCTTGATTGTTTGAAGATAAGTGGTTTTACATTCTTCGAACAGGTGCAAGGACGCGGTACAAATGGTGGGGAACCCCGCAGAGGAACCCACTCCTGGCCGGAGATGAACTCAGCGGTTATGACTGTTGTGGAGGATCACCAAGTGAAAGAACTCCTTGAAACTGTACAGAAGCTCGATAACAGAAATAAAGAGGTAGGAGTAAGAGCATTTGTATGGAATATTGAACAGACAGTCTGAATTTCTATAGGGAAGTTCCTTTAAGGAAAATTTCTTAAGGGAACATTCCTTAAGGGAACATTCCTTAAAATAGCATACTGGTGTTCGTTTCTTTAAATCTTGTTTATATCTTTGCCATCTATGGAAAGTATAAAGGAGATTTTCAAGATAGGAAAGGGCCCCTCAAGCAGTCATACAATGGGACCCAAGAAAGCTGCGGAGATGTTTCGGGGACTTACCCCTGAAGCATCTTCGTATGTTATTACGCTATATGGCAGTCTTGCTGCCACAGGAAAAGGACACCTTACGGATGTGGCTCTTTTGGAAACGCTTCAATACGAGAGCAAATGCCCCACTGAAATTATCTGGAAACCTGAGGAGTTTCTTCCGGAACATCCTAACGGAATGCGATTTGCCGCTTACGATGCTCAGGGCAATCTTATTCTGGAGAAGGTCTATTTCAGTATTGGAGGAGGTGATATCAGTGAGACAGGCAAGAGGGAGCCTAACAAACATATCTATCCGGATACCAAAATGGCAGATATTTTAGATTGGTGCAATAGTCATAACTGCAACTTCTGGGAATATGTAGCCAAATATGAGGAATCAGATATATGGGACTTTCTCAACGAGAGATGGAAGGTGATGAAAGATGCTATAGAAAGGGGACTTGATGAGGAAGGGGCTCTTCCGGGAGGACTTAATGTCAGGAGGAAGGCTTACTCTTATTATCAACATGCCAAAAGCTATCAGACCTCAATGTATAGGCGTGGTTTGATGTTTGCTTTTGCTTTGGCTGTTTCGGAAGAGAATGCTGCAGGGGGTATTATTGTGACGGCCCCTACTTGTGGTTCTTGTGGGGTCTTGCCGGCTACGATGAATTTGATACACACCTGCTATGAGTATTCTGACAAAAAGATTCTTAAGGCGATGGCTACGGCAGGTCTGATTGGCTCCATCATTAAGGAGAATGCTTCAATCTCAGGGGCAGAAGTGGGCTGTCAGGGAGAAGTGGGTTCGGCTTGTGCAATGGCTTCAGCAGCTGTTACCCAACTCTTTGGAGGTACTCCATCACAGGTCGAGTGTGCAGCTTCAATCGGTATGGAGCATTTTCTCGGCCTGACTTGCGATCCTGTATGTGGATTGGTCCAAATACCTTGCATAGAACGAAATGCTTTTGCTGCGGCGAGGGTTATGGATGCCACCCAATACTCGTTGATGTCAGATGGTCGTCACATGGTAAGTTTTGATACAGTAATAGAAGCGATGAAGCAGACCGGACACGACTTGCCAAATCTTTATAAGGAAACTTCTCAGGGGGGACTTGCCTTTTTGGTGAAAAACAAATAAATTGCTATTTTCGCAAAATAATAACGTTTATATGAGGAGAAAGATATTCTTATTTGCCGTAATACTATTTTCGGTGCTGACCATGAGAGCTTCAGATGCTTCAGACTCATCATCGGATAGATCTTCCTCATGGCGTTTCGGAATAAAAGGGGGACTTAATGTTGCGACATTGGGCAATCTGAGCCATCCTTCCATCTCAGAAGATTTTTCCTCTTTTGTCGGTTTCAGTGCCGGTGTGGTTACCAGTTTTTCGCTACCGGTTCAGGGAATGACTATTCAGCCGGAGCTTTATTATCTCTCAAACGGATTTAAGGTATCATCAGATAATTTTTCCATTGGTTATCTCCATTTGCCAATCAATTTGCAGGTCGGGCTTGATTTGATTTTGTTGCGTCCGTTTCTTATGGTCTCACCATATATCAGTTATGCTTTGTACAATTCGTCAGATAATTCATGGACTTCCCTTAACAGATTTGACTATGGTATCGGTGTGGGAGGCGGTATTGATTTCTGGAGGATGCAACTTCAGGTAAAATATAATTGGAGTTTTGCCAGATCGGTAGAGTTCCCAATGGTGTATGATGAAGTATCTCTCACTTCGGGAGGTGGTACCGGAGGAGACTTCTACGGGAGCAACAGAAATCTGGAAGTATCACTTGTATTCTTTTTTTAATAAATAATATTTACAGTTATGTTAACAATTAATGATTCAAATTTTGAGGAATTGGTAATTAAGTCAGAAATTCCTGTATTGTTGGATTTTTGGGCTCCCTGGTGCGGTCCATGTAAAATGCTCTCTCCAATTGTGGACGAGTTGGCTCAGGAGTATGAAGGAAAGTGGCTTATTGCAAAAGTGAATGTGGACGATTGCTCAGAAGTTCCTATGAAATATGGCATCAGAAACATCCCTACATTGCTATTCTTCAAAGGTGGTGAATTGAAGGACAAAATGGTCGGTTCAACCACAAAGGGTGCTATTGTTCAAAAAATGGCCTCTATCGAGTAAAACGACTTAGGGGTAGTCAGCCGTAGAGGTTGATACCCCTTTTTTCTTGAAAATTTCATTCTTGGTAGTATTATAGTAACACCAAATAAATTTTACAGATATGAAAAAAACTTTATCGACAATTACCGTAATTATTTTGGCAGCAGTGATGGCTGTTGGTGCTAGTGCTCAGGATAAGATGATTAGTTTTGGAGCTAAAGCCGGTTTGAATTTTACCAATATGACAGGCCTTAAGGATCTGAAGAATTCAGGTTTCCTTAAAACCTATACCGGTTTCAATATCGGAGGGGTGATGAATATCAATCTTCCATTAGGTTTTGAAGTTCAGCCTGAGTTATTATATGTTCAGACAGGTGTGAAATCTCTCGATGTGGAGGGTTCAATGGCTACAGGAACCAAGACAATAAAACCTTATAGAACAGGTTCATTGAGGCTCCCTGTAAATGTTCATTGGGGTTTTGATATTTTGGGAGTTGTCAAACCTTATGTATTGGTCTCTCCTTATATTGGTTGTGCATTGTTCCAAAATGGAACCTACCTCTCTGAAAAGGTTATGGGCGAGGACTGGAGCAGATTCCAGTATGGTGTAGGCCTTGGTTTTGGCGTCAAAGTGTGGAAGATTCAAGCCTCTTTCAAATGGAATTGGGAGTTGAACGATCCATTCAAAGTTGATTATTCTGAAGTGATCGAGCAAGTCAAAGCAGCTAAATTCAATGGCGGAGAGATTTCTGTCGCATTCTTATTTTAATCATCTTGAATAATGGACAATATATCCGAAATCAAAAAAAATATTGCAGAACCCTGGAGTCACTTTGAGCAATTGCTCAGCAGTACTTTGGAGTCAAGAAGTGTTTTACTTAACAGGATTAATGCATATCTTTTCGATACTTCGGGTAAACAGATAAGACCTCTGCTCGCTTTTGTCAGTGCAATGGCGGGCAGTGGTGTTATAAATGAAAAGACTGTAGCTTGTGCCACAGCTTCCGAATTGATTCACACAGCAAGTCTCCTTCACGACGATGTAGTGGATAATAGTGAACAGAGGCGTGGTAACAAAACTGTCTGCAAGTTGTTTTCTCCTGGAGCATCAATTCTTATTGGAGACTTTTGGCTCACTCGAGCCTTGTCGTTGCTACTTGAACGGCAATGTCCAAATGAGGTTCTGAGGTGTTATGCCGGGACTTTGGAAGAACTTGCCGAAGGGGAGATGATGCAGATGGATTCTGCAGACTCCCTAACAACTACAGAAGAAGATTATTTCAATATAATACAAAGGAAGACCGGGTCATTGTTTGTCGCCTCTGTCAGATGTGCCGCAATAGTCTCCGGTGCCTCCCCTCAGATAATCCAGGCCCTTACTGAGTATGCTCACCATTTGGGAATCTCATTCCAGGTGAGGGACGATATTATTGATTATTATCCATCCTCCCAGACCGGAAAGGATAGTGGATGTGATATTGAGGAGAGGAAAATAACCATGCCCCTATTATGTGCAATGGGTAGCGCTCCCTCTCAAGAAGAGGATATAAGAAATATAATGAGCAGGATAGTTCCTTTTCCCACAAATGCAGAAGATGAGAGACAAAATAAAATACTTATAGAACGTGTGCAAAACTTCGTCTATAAGTATAATGGTCTTGAATTGGCAAAGGAAAGACTTCGCGAAATCCTTTATGCTGCCAAGGCTGCACTTGCTCCCCTTTGTGATTCTTATTATAAGGAGGCTTTGTTCCGAATTGCCGATTCTCTATTACTTGCGTAATCTCCATTTGGCATAGGTTATCGCCATCCCTTTTGCGAGAAACTGCTTTTCATAGAATGTCTTGACAGAGAGAATGTCATCATTATCAGCCCTTTTTGTGCCGTAGATGTCATTATTGGCTTCAATCAGAATATGGTTTTCATCTTCAATTGTTTCCAACGTATATTCATGCAGTAATTGGCTGTCTGTCTTAAGATGGATTACGCCATCATCCTTCAGGATATGGGAGTATCTTTCCAGAAACAGAGGTGAAGACAATCTCTTCCTGGGTTTGTTGGGCTGTGGGTCTGAGAAGGTCAGCCAGATTTCTGAGACTTCACCCTGTGAGAAAATAGAATCGATAAACTCTATTCTTGTTCTGAGAAATGCTACATTCTTAAGACCATTTTCGGTAGCATATTTTGCCCCTTTCCATAATCTTGCCCCTTTGATATCTACCCCGATATAATTGTTTTTGGGAAATTTTTCGGCGAGTGCAATGGTATACTCTCCTTTTCCGCATCCCAATTCCAAAATAATGGGGTTGTCGTTTCCAAAGATTTCTTTTCCCCAATTACCTTTAATGGGATGATCTTTCCGGAATACCTCAGCGGTAGTTGGCTGGAGTAAGTTGTCAAAGGTTTCGTTTTCTCTGAATTTTTTAAGTTTATCTTTTCCGCTCATTGTTCTTTTTCAGGTATTGTTATAGTTTCTATTCCTGCTCCGATCACATTTTCTATGTTTGGAATATATAGTTCTATTTTCCATAAACCATATTCTACAGGACGGATGTTACTTCTATACAATGCTTTTGTATCGTAATATTCTGATGATTCGGACAATTGCATAACCAATTGCCCTCCTTGTTCCTCCTGTTCTGCTATATACTTCTTGATATTTGCTAAATTGCCTTCCAGCTGCAGAGTTTCAGACCCTTTTAACCCGGAAGGGGAAGTGACAGTTATTGTTGCCGGGAGTTTGCTTTGGTCATAGTGGTAATTATAGCGCATATAAAGATATACATCGTATGTGGCGGTGGAATCGTTCATTTCTATCTGGAATGATACCACATTCCCCTGTTCTGCATTGAATTGTGCAAATGAGAACTCCGATTTTTGGCTATTGCTGAGGCATCCACTTATCAAGGTGGAAAACAACACTATGATAGCTAATACTCTATTATTCATTATTTTGGGGTTTGGGTGGGCGCTGTTGTCCTTTCTCCTGGTTTTTGTTGTTTGAGTTTTTTTTCTTCTTCTTTTTGTTTTTGTTCTTCTTTTTCTCATCAAAACGATTGATATTGTCCTCTCCTATAGAGCTTACAAAATCATTGCTTCTGTCCTCCTGCTCACTTTTGATGATGGTGGCAGGTTTCTTTCCTGCTTTGTTGTCTGTAAGAATCTGTTTGACTTCCTGTATTGTCAGTGGTATCATATTGGAAAGACTTCCCTCCTGGTATGAGAACCACATGACTCCTTTTAGAATATCTGTTTTTATGAGAAATGCCTGGCCATCCTGAAGTTCCAATGGTGCGTTTACAATTGGAAATCTCCTGTGGGCATCGATGTATATAGGGGCTTCGTAGTTTATACAGCATTTCAATTTGCTGCATTGACCTGCCAGTTTTTGAGGGTTAAGTGACAAATCCTGGCATCTGGCAGCCTGTGTTGATATGGATTGGAAATTATTGATAAACTTCGAGCAGCACAGTTCTCTACCGCATACTCCTATACCACCAATCAGACCGGCTTCCTGTCTTGCACCGATTTGTTTCATCTCGATTCTGATTTTGAACTCTTCTGCGAAGACTTTGATGAGTTGTCTGAAGTCAACCCTTTCGTCTGCAATGTAGTAGAAGATCGCTTTTGTTCCGTCACCTTGGTATTCTACGTCACCGATTTTCATATCAAGTCCCATCTCTGAAGCTATCACCCTTGAACGTATCATTGTATGGTGTTCTTTAGCAATAGCTTCTTGCCATCTTTCAAGGTCGAGAGGACGGGCTTTACGATATATTTTTCTGAATTCCTTTTCCTCAGGGTTAATGTTGTGACGTAAAAGCTGGCGTCCTACTATTGCACCCTCTAAGGTGATAATGCCGACATCGTGTCCTGTGGTAGCCTCGACTACTACAAGGTCTCCGGTTTTAAGAAGTTGTCCGGAGGTGTTTTCATACACCGCCTTGCGGGTATTTTTGAACCTTACCTCATATAGTGTTGCCATTCTTGTGTCATTGATGCCATTGAGCCAATTGAAATTCTTCAATTTGCAGCATCCGGGACTATATTGGCATAAAAGTTCTCCCTGATCGGTTCTCTCTGTTATACATCCGCGGGAGCAATCATATATTAATTTTTTTTCTTCCATAATTGATAATAATCTACAAAGGTATGAAAAAAGCAAGTAACTCTGGCAAAGAGTATCTTTAAATTTGCAGTTAAGGGGGAAACTGATTCTCCTGACCGGTAATCTTTCTTCTTTCTTGTCTCATATTCCGATGTTTTTTTAAATTTGCAAAGAATATTTCAAGTCGCAGATGCAGTTTAAGGATGTTATAGGAAATAGTGAACTTAAAAGGCGCCTTATCAACATGGCTCAAAGTCGCAGAATTGGTCATTCGATAATGTTCGTCGAGCAGGATGGGTGTGGCGCTTTGCCTATGGCACTTGCTTTTATCCAATATATCTCATGTCAAAACAAGGTTTCTTCGGAGGATTCTTGTGGAGAGTGTCCTATGTGCCAGAAACTTTCCAAAATGATGCATCCGGACCTACATATTGTTTTTCCTGTCAATGCCACTTCAAAATCGGGTTCTGACAAAAAGCCTATCAGTGACCATTTTCTCACTCAGTGGAGAAATCTTGTGGAGGCAAATCCTTATTTCTTGGAAAGCCAGTTGTATCAGCAGATTAAGATAGAGGATAAAGTAGGAACAATAAGTGTTGCTCAGGCAAAGGATATTCTGACTAAGCTCTCCTTAAAATCTTATGAGGGAAACAACAAGTATATGTTGATCTATCTTCCCGAGAGGATGAATACTGAAGCAGCCAATCGTTTGCTGAAAATAGTGGAGGAACCATCTGATGGAACTTATTTCATATTTGTGACCCATTCGCCTGAGAATGTGTTGGGCACAATCCGCTCACGTTCTCTTATGGTGAGAGTACATCCTGTTGAAATCCCTCTCCTTTCCCAATATCTTCAGAACAAGTACTCTTTATCAGAGCAGCAGGCCCTCAGCTATGCCCGGTCAAGCAATGGAAGTGTGGGGCAGGCCATTGTCGCGCTACAACAATCCTCGCAAGGTGTCGAATTCCTCTCTGAGGCGGTGAAAATGATAGGATGTGCTGCTAAAAAGGATTTGTTGGGGCTTCTGAAAAACAATGAGCAGATTATTGAATTTGGCCGTCAGGCCCAAAAGGAATTCTGTTGCTATCTGCAGCAGCTTCTAAGAAATATATTGATGTATCAGAATGGTCTGGAGCGAATTTCAAATGCAACTCCCGCGGAGGTTGATGCAATAGAATCGCTATCTAAGGTGGTACCTAAGAAGAGTATTGAAGGGTGGGTAAAGGCTATTGACAAAACTATTTTTGCGATAGAGAGTAATGTGAACGCCAAAATAGCATTCTGCAATCTCTCTAATTACCTATATGTGGGGTAATACTCATTTGGCATAGGGCACAATCAAAGCTGACTTTCAATTTCCTACCGTTATTGACCAATAACAGTGGTAGAGGTTTCTCCCCTTTTTTTATTTTTGGACAAAGCCCCAGTTCGTGCCTTATACAGTATTTGGTACGCATAAGTTCTGTAGTAGTATCCGGATTCAACTCAAATGCGTCAGTTGCATCTATTCCAATTTCATGGTAGAGTTCCTTTGAGAGGTGATTGGCGCAATTAAGGTAATTCTTTCTTTGCGGAGGTATAATCTTATTCTTGTCTATTTCTTCCCACGGAGCAGTCGGAACAAAAATGTTGTCATTCTCTTCAGGGGGAATTATTACCATATCCTGAGCGAGTTCACTTCGGATGGCATTGAGATTTTTGGCAGGAATGAATGGTATGTTTTCTCCTGAAATTTTTCTGACTCTGAATTTGAAAAGACCACTGCTTTTACTCAATTGTCCGATTATGTTGTTAAGGGCCAGGTCTTTGTTTTTTGAGTCCTCACCGCTGATGATGGCTCTTGAACGGACTCCGCTTTGGGCAAATGCTTCAATGATGCACTCATATTGCGCCGTAAAAGTAATGTCAAGGTCTACATCTATCAATCTTTTGGGAGTGTTGTTCTCTATCTCTTTTTCAAAGCGGTGGTTGTAATTACGGTAGATTGTAGTCCCTTTGGCAAGGGAGGTGATGAACTTCGTGGTGATAGTGTTTCCGTTTGCTATATCTGCTCTTACACCCTCTATTTCTCCTGAGGGTGTAACCAGGCAGAGTCCGTCTCCATTGTTCAGTTGACCTTTGAAAGTTGTACTTGGTTTAATGGAGAATGTTACAGAATTTTTTGTTCTCTTATCTATAGATGAAATATTGCCTACGAGTTCTCCAACTCCTTTTGCAATATCCATTGAGGACCATTGGCTGCGAGTCCCATTTATAAAATATTGTGTAAATCCGCGTGAGAATGTAGCTGATGGATTGGGGGTAAATCCTCCCGTTATTTTCCCGAATGACGCATGAGAATATTTCCCTGAGCTTCTGGCAATCACCTTATCTATCGCATTGCGGTAATGACGGACTATATTTTTTACATAAGAGATATTCTTCAGGCGTCCCTCTATTTTGAATGAGCATATTCCGGCATCTGCCATCTCCTCTATCTTCTCATCTAAGGCCAGGTCTTTCAATGATAGTATGCTTTTGTCTTTAAGAATTGTATTCCCATTGATGTCGAGAAGGTCGTATCTGGAACGACAGGCTTGTATGCAGGAACCCCTATTCGCACTTCTTCCTGTAAGGTATTGGCTAAGATAGCATTGTCCACTGTAGCTTACGCACAATGCGCCGTGAACAAATGACTCAATTTCGCAATTTACGGCCTCAGAGATTTCTTTAATCTGCTCTATGGAGAGTTCTCTTGCAAGAATGATTCTTGGAAATCCCAACGACTCCATGAATCTGGCCTGGGCAACACTCCTTATATTGCATTGTGTCGAGGCATGCAATTCTATCGGCGGAAGTTCCATCTTCAGTATGCCCAGATCCTGAATTATAACTGCGTCGACCCCTGCATCGTATGCACTGAAAATGGTTTCTCTTGCAGATTCAAGTTCGTGATCGTATAGAATAGTGTTGAGGGTAAGATATATTTTTACACCAAATTGGTGGGCATACTCTACAAGTTTGGCTATCTCCTCAAAACTGTTGCCTGCATTTTCTCTTGCCCCAAATGATGGGCCTGCTATATATACAGCATCGGCACCGCAATCTATAGCTGCAATGCCGATGTCTCTATTTTTAGCCGGAGCCAGTAATTCAAGTTTTACTGACATTTGAGCTCTACATTTACTTTATGAGCTGCGTATTCTGCGAATTGAGGATTGCTCATGATTGCTTTATAGTTTACGCAAGCATTTGCTTTATCACCGGTCGCTTCATATGAACTGGCAAGTTGGTATCTGATTTGGTCTGCGTTCTTTGCATTGGGTGATGCTGTGATGAATCCTTCAAAATTTTCAATGGCTACTGAATAATTCTTAAGAGCCAAAGCTGCTGTACCTGCAATTTGCATTGCTGTAGGGTTTGCTGCAATCTCATTTGATTTCTGAGCGTGCTCCAATGCTGTCTGGTAATCTTTGGCTTTAAGTTCGTTGTTTGCCATTGTCAGGTAAAGTTTGGCAAGTTCCTTGTTTGCGTTTCTGTTGCCAAGTTCGATAGCTTTATTGTATGCATCCATAGCTGTCTGAGCATCTCCCAGACGTGATGCTGCCTGACCTATACGGAGATAGGCATTGTCATCAGAGGGGTTGATCTCAATAATTTGCTTATATGAATTCAAGGCATTTTGGTAATCCTTGTTTTTCAAATAAATATTTCCTTCTTGCATATAAAGTTGGGGTATAAGTGATTCTGCCTCCATAAGCACATCACTTTGACCATACTCCTGAGCTTTTTCAGCAGCCTTTTTGAATGTAGCAATAGCACCGGGGATGTCGCTGTTATTGGCCTGTTCCTTACCAATTGAGAGGATTATTTGAGGAATGTTTTTTTTGCAATTGTACATTAGTTCTTCAGCTTCCGCACCTATTGCTTCCGCCTGTGATAGGGCATCTTCGAAACATTTTAAGGCAGCTTCTTTATCCCCCATATTGAGATAGGTTGCTCCTTCGTTGTACATGTTGGTTGCAGATTCCAAATCTTGTGCAAAGATTGAAACTGACGCGAGTAGCGCGATAAAAACAATTAAAACTTTTTTCATTCTATTTTAAATAATTAGTTGATTTTCAAAAATGGTATCTCGCAAAAGTATATAAAAATGTTGAAAATTAAAGATTTGCTTAAATATTTTTTCTGATTTTCGGTATTTTAAAAATGACTAATCTTTTGATTTTAGGTTTTTTGTGCTGATATTCAATGTTTTAAGAATTTTGGGAAGATTACTTTTCCTATATGTGTTTTCTTGCTATCTTTGCCATCTATGAAGCGGACAATTATATTTTTCATAATAGTTTTATTATCGTTAATCCCCGGTTATGGTCAGATGGTGGGATCCCTGGGCAATGACTCCAGAATTATCAAAAATAAAATGGAGAACGGCCTTACTTATTATCTTATAAAGAATTCAGCTATCAAAGGTTGTGCCGATTTTGCTCTTATACAGAAAATGGGGATGGCTTTACAGGACTCCACCGATTCTCCAATGGTCTATCTGATGAATACGATGTCTCTTACCGATACGAGGAATTTCCCTGATGGTGAGATATTTACATTTATAGACAATATGGGTTTGGATATTCGGGAAGATTTGTCTGTGGAGATGAATGATAAAAGTATGTCGTTTGTCTGCAGGAATGTTCCATTAAATAAGAATCCTATGATAGTGGATTCAATGCTTTTGGCTCTGTGCAATATCGCTTCCTGTGTCTCTATTGACGATAACTCGGTCTATCGCGGGAAGGAGTTTCTTAAAAATATCTTTTCTTCTGCTCAAAATACCCATCGCAGGGTGGAGGATTCTCTCAGACGGGTTCTCTATGCCGGGACTGAATATGCTTACATGCCTGTTGAGCGGCTGTTTGAAATGGTTGATGATTACTCGGCGGCAGATCTTGAGGAGTTTTATTTGAAATATTCTCGTCCTGAGCTTCAGGCAATTGTCATTTCGGGAGATATTGATGTGGCAACTGTAGAGACAAAATTGAAATCATTGTTCCAGACATTGCCCAAGAGCAGGGTGCCTAATGTTGTGGATTATAGACCCATGCCCCCCTTGGCGCAGAAGCGTATTTTCTATTTTGAGGACAAGGAAGCCACAGTGGCTGAGATCTCTTTCAGGTCATTTACCACTGAACACAACAAGTCTCTCAGAAGTACAGCGGTTCCATACGTTTACGACTATATGTCAGCAGTTGTGGGGGATATCATTTCCCAGAGGTTGAGCAGAGAGATAGCGAATGCGTCATTTCATCCTTTCTCATTGGATGTTGAGAGAGAGAGTTATTTGGGCCTCAATTCTTTAACTGTCAATATAGCGTGTGCTCCCAACGACTATCCCGAGGCTTATGCCTTCGTTGCCTCGCAGCTGAGCAGATTAGTCAGGGATGGTGCTTATATTCAAGAGTATCAAAGGGCTCATCAGAGGTATATCCGTCACCTGGAGTATTTGTACAACAAACGGAACATGATGGATAATAGCTATTATATGTCGTTGTGTCTCAATAATTTTGTCTCTGGGTACAATATGAACAGCATCGAACTCTACAAGAGTTATATAGATGTAGTCAGGGAGAGGGTATCCAAAGAGGATATAGACAGATTTATGAAATTGCTTCTCAAAGATGAACGGAATTCCTTGCTGACATGTATTTCCCCTGTGATTACGGACTCTCTGGAGGAGGTACAAGTTCCGGAATTGCCACCATTTGAGGTTGATTCACTAAGTGGTTTCTATCATCCTCCGGTAAAGAAGACTCCCCGATGGAAAGAGGAGCTCAAGGAGATGCTTTCAATCGAGAATCCCAAAGAGGTCTTTTCAAGAAGACTTGGAAATGGAATTTTGCTGGCGAGTAAATATATGTCCCAGAAGCCGGGTTGGGTGGAATTTGAGGCTGTTTCAAGAGGTGGAATATCTCTCTCGGAGGATAATCATGAAGTTTTGGGAAAATATCTTAATGATGTAGCGCGATTGACTGTGACAGGAGGGTATGACGCTTACGAAATGGATGAGATTCAGAGAGGTTCATTCCTTACTCTGAGACGTGAAATATCATTGGGGGAGACCAAGTTGGTAGGACGTTTCCATAAGGATTATCTGGATGATTTTATGAAGCTGTTATCCCTGTACTTTGAGCAGGTGACTCCCGATGCTGATGCTTTTGAGAAGTATCTTCAGGCTCAGTGTGCAGTGGAAGAATACGCAAATAATTCCCCAATGGAACGTTTCAACAGAGCCATTTCTTCAAATATAATAACCGGAAATGGGACTTCCCGTTCGGATAGCGCCTTTTCTGTGGCAGATTTGGATTATTATTCTCTCCTGAATTTTATAAATGACCTCTATTCCAATCCTGCAGACTTCTCCTTTATTTTTGTAGGAGATATCTCTCAATCTGATTTGTTGAAAAGTGCCCGGGAATACTTGGGAACTCTTCCGACAGAGAAAATAATAAGGAGGCGAAATGAGAGTTACAATATCTCTGTAGCTTCATATAATATGGTAGAGGAGGAGGTAATGGAAATGGA
Source organism: Bacteroidales bacterium (assembly GCA_017501525.1). Taxonomy (GTDB): domain Bacteria; phylum Bacteroidota; class Bacteroidia; order Bacteroidales; family UBA932; genus Coprenecus. Next base: position 153,191 of record JAFVWT010000011.1, read on the forward strand.
GTTTCCCCGTACGATGTATAGTTGTAAACTGACATTTCCTTATGCAATGAAAGTTGAAGACAGGGCTCTTGCTGAGGTTGTTTCTAAAATTATTCAAAGGAGGGTAACTCGTGAGTTCTCCATGGATGGTATAATCGTCAACTCAAGCAGCAAGTTTTACCGATATCCGAAAGAGGTGGTGATGCTTGACTTTACATTCTCGACTTACCAATATCTTGACTCAAAAACTGTGGAAGACCGTTTTGCCAATATAATAATCTCTCTTGCACAGACTGGTGTAAGCGCAAATGAGATAGAGTCAGTCAAAAAATTATTGTTGCTCAGGACAACCTATGAGCAGCAAAACAGTTTTGAATATTGGAAAACGATGCTCAGATACAGGTTTGTAACCCAAAGGGACTTCTATTCGAGAATGGAGGATGCTATCAAACAAGTAGATGGGCAAAGGGTTGAACAACTTTTACAGGAAATTACCGGTACCGGAAATATAACATTACACTCTGTTTTTGCTGAAGAATATGGAACAAATGATAATAATTGATGATATAATCGTTTCTCCCGACATTTTGACTGAAAAGTTTGCCTGTGATTATGAAAAATGTGGTGGAGTATGCTGTGTGATAGGAGACAGCGGGGCTCCGATGTTGGAGGAAGAAGCACAAAGGATTGAGGAAAACTACGATAAGTTTTCAGGCTTGATGCCTTTAGCAGGGAGAGAAAAGGTCTCTCAGGTAGGTTTTTTTGAAATTGACGGGGACGGGGATTGTGTGACTCCGTTGGTAAAAGATGGGGAGGAGTGTGTTTATTGTAACTTTGAGGAAAATGGGGCTTGCTTTTGCGCTATAGAGCGTTCATATTGTCGTGGGGGATCCGACTTTATAAAGCCAATATCTTGCCGTTTATATCCGATTAGAGTAACACAACTTTCAAGCGGTATGACCGCCCTCAATCTTCACCGATGGGATATATGCAAGGATGCCTTTGCTAAAGGGAAGAAAGAGGGAATACCGGTATTCAGATTTTTGGAAAAGCCAATAAAGGATGCTTTCGGAGAGGACTTTTATGAAGCTCTCGAAACTGCATATCAGGAATTGGTGGTAAAGAAGTAGCTGTCAGGGCTATTCAATGGGTTTTGCCTGAAGAATCTTCACTGCTTGTTCATATTGGCTGTCCTCAACAACCAACTCGATTGAAATTAAGTCTGTGTTTACTGCTCCTGTTGTGAAAATTAGATTTTCATTGAGGATGAATGCTTCAATTCCCGCTTCTGCGAGTACCCCTTTTGCGATATTTGCAGAAAAGGAGTTGTTGTATTTTTCAACTGTTTTCATGACTATATGTTTAGGGAAGTTTCTTGGTTCCCTTTATTTTTTTGTTACATAAACTATGCCTGAAGCGAGTCTTATAATCTCTTTTCTTGCACCACTAAGTATAAGGGGTGCTTCCCCTTTTGTGATTGTTACTTCATCTTCAAACAGTCTCATCATCCGGGTAAATCCGCTGTTTTGCCTGAAATATACTTTTTCCTCATCTTCTTTCACGCATACGTAGTTTGCATTTTCAAAGACACCTATAATCTGGTTTCTATTTTCTTCAAATGTACCTTCTATTAGTACCTCTTTTTTTACATATGTGAGACCGGGATAAATCAATGACAGCGCACCAAAAAGTGCCAGAATCTGTGGCCAGGAACCTTCTTTGAATACTCCTCCTTCATTTTTGAATATCATATCGAATGAGTATTCTGGAGTGATTAGCACAATAAGGCTGACAATGAGCAACATGACAATTATAAAAAAGATGAAAGACTTTACGATTCTGATTAAGTATTTTACTGTTGGATTCATGCTAATATTAATTTAGTTTGGACAAAAATAGAAAATCTTTATTATTTTTACCACTTTAAATTAATTTTTAAGAATTGATAATATGGACAATATTAAGAAACTTAAAGCGATTATAGCAGGTTTGGCTTCTATAGCTGTGATTTTGGCAATTGTATTTTTCTTTGTCTGGAGAGACAGACAAGCGATGATAGAAGACTTGACAATAGATAAGGAAGCTCTTACAGAGGAACTCGTATCACTGCAAGGAGAATATTCGGTGCTGTCGTCAGATAATGACAGTCTGAATCTCCAGCTTGACCGCGAGAGAGAAAAGGTGGATCAGCTTCTTGAGAGGATTCAAAAGACAGAGGCATCTAATCGTTCAAAAATAAGACAATACGAAAAGGAATTGGGTACACTCCGCTCAATCATGAAACATTATATTGTTCAGATTGACTCTTTGAATACTTTGAATACAGAGTTGAGGAAAGATGCAGCAGATGCTCGTCGTATTGCAAAAGAATCTGCAGAGAAATATGCACAATTGAGTAAAACAACCGATGAGTATGCCAAATTGGTGGAAAAAGGTTCGGAAGTTAAAGGTCGTGGTGTAAATGTCGTGGCAATCAACAAGTCAAATAAGGAGACTGATAGGAGCAGTAGGGTTGTCAAGTTGAAAACCTGTCTGTCTCTTGTGGAAAACTCCATTGCACAGAAAGGGCCAATGGTGGTGTATATCAGAGTAAAGGGACCGGATGGAATATTGATGACCAATGATCAGCAGAGACTCTTTACAAGTGCATCTGAACAAATGGTTTATACTGAGTCCAGAGAGGTTGACTATCAAGGAGTGGAGGTCGAAGTATGTGTATATTTTGCAGCCGAGCAAGGTTTTACAAAAGGGCTTTATACTGTTGAAGCATATACTGCTGCAGGTCTGCTCGGTACAGGTGAGATATTGTTGAAATAGTATGATCTATATCCATTTCCCCTTTTGCAGTTCTTTTTGTTGTTACTGTGATTTTTTCTCAGTAACGGCGCAGGGGAAGATGGAGTTATATAAAGATGCTCTTCTTCGGGAAATTGATTCGAGGAAGGGCTTTTTTTCTGAGCAGCAATTTATCTCTGCTCCCAATACACTCTATATCGGTGGAGGAACTCCCTCTTTGGCTCATATAGGTTTGTGGCGCGAAGTCTCAGATAAATTATCAGCTTTATTCCCATTTGAGGAATTTACTGTAGAGGTAAATCCTGACGATGTTACACCGGAGTACGCAAGAGGTCTCAGGTCTATTGGGGTAGACCGTATCAGTATGGGGGTGCAGTCTTTTAATGATGACCACTTGCGCTGGATGAATCGCAGGCATACTGCACAGGAGGCTATCGGAGCATTTGATATATTACGCAGTGCAGGTTTTGAAAATATCTCCCTGGATTTGATTTTTGGATATAATCCTCATTTCGGCAAGAATCTTCGGGTGGATTATCCCTCTCTCTGGGAAGTGTGGAAGCAAGATATTAGAACTATCCTGAAGTTGGCTCCCGAACATATCTCAGCTTATCAGATGGGGATTGAAGAAGATGCATTGCTCGGGAAGAAAGATTTGCAAGGAGAATATACGGGGCCTGAGGATGATTTTTGTGCCAGGGAATATGAATATCTTCAGGAGCAGATGGACAGAGGTGGCTATTTACAATATGAGATTTCCAATTTTTCTTTAAAAGGTAAGGAGTCGGTTCACAATAGTGCATATTGGAAAAGGGTTCCATATCTTGGATTTGGTCCCGGGGCACATTCCTTCTATGAGAATATCAGACGATGGAATCATCCCGATTTAGGTCTGTATTTAAAAGGTGTTGATTATTTTGAGGAGGAAAGCCTCACACGAGAGGATGTTTTTATTGAAAAAGTTTTTTTAGGATTGCGTAGTGCCGGTGGATTATCTGTTGATTCGGGGATGGAATTAAATAGAGTAGCTTTGGAGAAATTTCTTTCGGAGGGAGTTTTAATTCGCAGGGGTGATTTCCTTTATCTTTCACCACAAAAGTATTTTATATCTGATTCCATCATTAGAGAGCTTATCTGATTTCGCGGCAACATTTTTGTGGTGGCTTTCTGTAGATACCCTATAAATTCTCCATTGGAAGTTTATAGGAATATCCTTATAAATTAAAACATATACGATTATGAAACAGTTAATAATGATTATGTGCCTGTTGTGTGGCACTATAGCTCTTAGAGCAGGCGAAAAGCAGGATTCTGAAGTAGATAATTCTGCAGTTGAGGAATTTGACATAGAACGCTACATGGGGCGTTGGTATGAGATAGCCAGATTTGATCATTTTTTTGAGAGAGGCCTTGTGGGTTGTGTTGCCGAGTATTCCATAAGGGAAGATGGTCTGATTAAGGTAGTCAATACCGGCTACAAACGTTCCTTTGACGGAAAATTTAAAGAGTCTGAAGGGAAGGCCCGACGCCCGGACCCTTCTCGTCCAGGAGAATTGGAAGTGGCTTTTTTCCTGAATTTTTATGCAGGATATTATATTCTGGAACTTGCTCCTGATTATAGTTATGTCCTGGTGGGTAGCGACAATGATGATTATTTGTGGATAATGAGCAGGACTCCTAAAATGAAAAAGGAGGATCTTGAATTTCTTTTGGAGAGGGCTCGTCAGCGTGGTTATGATACCTCAAAACTTATAATGGTAGAACAGAAATAGTAGTTATCTGCTGAATTCTCATCCCTTTTTCTTATCTTTGTCCGAATGATGTGGTATATATAGGTATTACCCATAATAAATTGAGAGAATTTTAAATGTGGATTTTGCAGAAGTCCCAATAAATAGTTTCTTATTAGGATGAAATATAAAAGAGTATTGCTCAAACTCAGCGGAGAGAGTTTGGGAGGCCCTCAAGGAAAAGGGATTGATGAGTCGATGTTGGCGCAATATGCCAGTGAGATAGCACAAGTTGTTCGTAAGGGTGTACAGGTGGCAATTGTTGTCGGTGGAGGAAATATATTTAGAGGTCTTTCCGGAGTCGGTAAAGGATTTGACAGAGTTAAAGGAGATCAGATGGGGATGTTGGCTACTGTGATAAACAGTATAGGCTTGTCAATGGCAATAAAAAGTGCGGGAGTGGATGCGAAGGTGTTTACTTCCACCCCAATGGAACCCATAGCTGAATATTATGTCAGGGATAATGCGGTAAGATCGATGGAAAATGGTGCAGTTGCAATAATTGCCGGAGGTACCGGAAATCCTTTCTTTACAACTGACTCTGCATCTGCTTTGAGAGCCTGTGAGATAGGTGCGGATGCTTTACTCAAAGGGACCCGTGTGGATGGGGTCTATACTGCAGATCCCGAAAAGGACCCTTCTGCGGTGAAATACGATACTCTTACATTTGAAAAGGCTCTTGCTGACGGTTTGAAAATCATGGACAGTACCGCATTTGCTCTGTGTAAGGACAACACAATGAAAATAATAGTCTTTGATATGAACAAGCAGGGTAATCTTGCTAAACTCATTGATGGAGAGACAATAGGAACAGTTGTAGAATAATAATCAATAATCTAAAACATACAATTATGGTAGATAACTCTAAAGAAATTATCTCTGCTGCAATAGCAAAAATGAGCGATGCTGTGGCATACCTTGAAGAAGATTTGAAATCGTACAGAGCAGGAAAGGCCAATCCGGCTGTGTTTAATAATGTGATGGTCAATTACTATGGTAATCCTACTCCCATACCTCAAGTAGCATCTGTAAACGTGCCGGATGCCCGTACCATGCTTATTCAACCTTGGGAGAAGAGTATGATTCCTCATATTGAGAAGGCAATTATAGATGCAAATCTCGGTTTTACTCCTCAAAATAATGGAGAACATATCAGAATCAATGTTCCACCTTTGACAGAAGATCGCCGTAAGGAATTGGTTAAGAAGGCAAAAGGTGCAGGAGAATCTGCGAAAATCTCAATACGTAATGCCCGTCGTGATGCAAATGATCTTTTGAAGAAAGCCCAAAAAGATGGTCTTCCTGAGGATGTTGCAAAAGATGCAGAAAATGAAATCCAAAAGGAAGTTGATAACTTCAATAAAAAAGTTGACACAATCTTGGCAGCTAAAGAAAAAGAAATTCTTACTGTCTGATTTGTCTCTCCATAGATTCTTCGTGGATAAGATTGAAAATTTTCTCGACAAAATTTTTGTCGAGATTATTTTTTTCTGCGCATTTCCCAATTTTTGACAAAACTGTGTTCCATCTGTCTGCTTGCAGTACAGAGATATTTTCCTTTGCTTTTAATCTGCCAATTGACTCGACTAGTTCCATCCTGTGAGCGAGTGTTTCGATAAGTGTCTGATCTACAATGTCAATAGATGCACGTATCTGTGCAATGGACTCCTCTGAACTTTGGCTGAAACCCATATCTTTGCGGATAGATATGCTATCCATTAGATGTTTAAACTCTTCGGGAGTGATTTGTTGTCGAGCATCACTTAGTGCTTTTTCAGGGCAGGGGTGAACTTCTATCATCAATCCGTCAAATCCTAAAGCAAGTGCCTCTGAGGAGACTTCTTCCACTTTGGTCCGTTCTCCTGTGATGTGGCTGGGATCGCAGATAATGGGAATATCGGGGCGTCTTCGTTTAATCTCTACAGGAATTTGCCATAGCGGGGGATTACGATATATGCTCTTTTGATAACAGAAGAAACCTCTGTGTATTGCGCAAATGTTGTCGATATCGGCATTGGATAATCTTTCTATCGCTCCAAGCCATAATTCGATGTCAGGATTGAGAGGATTTTTCACCATTACCGAAACTTTGCAACCTTTCAGGGCTTCTGCTATTTCAGTAACCAGGAAGGGATTTCCTGTTGTTCTGGCTCCAATCCAGAATATATCTATTCCCGCTTTGAGAGCCAGTTCGGTATGTTTTGCATTTGCAACCTCAGTAGCACATGGGATGCCGGCAGTTATGGAGGCCTCCTTGAGCCATTGTAGACCTATCTGACCCACTCCCTCAAAACTGTCAGGGTGGGTGCGGGGTTTCCATATACCTCCCCTTAGAATATCTGCACCATAGCTTTTCAGAGAAATGGCTATCTGTGTTATTTGCTCGGCAGATTCCACACTGCAGGGCCCCGCTATCCATAGCGGTTTGTTCCTCGTAAAAATGGAAGAAATACTATCCTTTATTAAAAAATTACCCATAAACTTCTCAACAAAAGTATTTAAAGATTATGAAAATTACAAGCAAGGAGTTATCTTTGCACGAAAATCAAATTTTAAAAAGTAATGGCTAACATTTTTACATCTTCGATTGGAAAAAAGGTAATAATGAGTGTTACCGGATTGTTCCTTGTAATATTCTTGTTGTTGCATGCGACTATTAATGCTTTGTCTTTAATAAGTCCTGAAGCCTTTAGGGCAGGTTGTGATTTTATGGCATTGCCTATTATCACCATTATGGTTCCGGTTCTTGCAGCAGGTTTCGTAATTCACATTATTTATGCTTTCTATCTCTCGTGGACTAATTTGAAAGCTCGTGGTAACCAAAGATATGCAGTCGCTAACAAAAGCGAAACTGACAACTGGGCAGCTAAAAATATGCTTGTCCTCGGTATCATTGTCCTTGGTGTTCTTGCATTCCACCTTACTCACTTTTGGGCAGATATGCAGTTGTTGCAGTTCCAGGGTGTTCCTCATGAAGAATTGGTAGATCCTAATGTGTTGATGGAAAAGACCTTTAAACCTTATTGGGTTACAGCTATTTATCTTGTTTGGTTTGTCGCTCTATGGATGCACTTGACTCACGGTTTCTGGAGTGCACTTCATACTCTTGGATGGAACAATAATATTTGGATTAAGAGACTTAAAGTTATCTCTTACATCGTTGCTACCATTATCTGTGTAGTATTTGCAGTTGTTGCTATCGTAGCTTGTCTTAGAGCAAACGATATTTGCTGCTTCTAACATACCAACCTTCTGTTGCAGATTTAATAAATTTAATATATCACTAGATGAGCCGGATCCGTTTGTGATGGTCCGGCTCTCTTTTTAATCTTCCGGTCAAGCCCTATTGGCTCTTGCAAATTTTATATATCTCTCGATACCTCAGATCTGATATTCGATTTCTATTATCCTTGTATTTGGTCATAATACTTATACTCTCATCATCTTCAATGTAAATGATTGAAGATGTCAGTTTTATTTATAGGAAGTTGTTTTTCATAATTTAATTTTATTCGTACCAGTTTCATCTACAAAGCAGGAACCTATATCAGTGTTTTTGGAGGGAATACGATGAAATCGTCAGGTCGGGGATGACTTCATCGGTTTGTGGATGACTTCGTTAGGTCGTGGATGAGTTTGACAAGTTAAGGTCATCACATACGTCTACCTGGCTCCGACCATAACTTCGCTACCATATACGTCATACCCGGCCCCGACCGGGTATCTCAATTTACCAACGTCGCTAACAACCGCTTAACCCAAACTTTACCACTTATGTTTGAATGTTTCAGCAGGTGATTTTTCACTTGGAGTCTTTGGTGTGGAGTAGAACCCCGAGATCCCCGATCTAGTCGGGGATGACTTCGTCGGTTCGCAGATGACTTCGTCAAGTCGTGGATGATGACAAATCCCGATTTTATTGAAGTTCTCTAAAAAAAAAGCGTAAGGGTTTGGGACTCTTACGCTTTTATTGATTCAGGATTATATGTCTGAAGTTATTTCATCAATGATTTTGTTGCTCCTGTAAGCTGGTCATCGATTCCGTTCAGAACATCTTCAGGACGGTTGTAGATTAGGATATCGGGATTAAGTTGAACATTTTCAAGATAATTTCCGTTCATATCTCTACATCCTACTTGAGGAATACCGAATACGATTGAGGGATCGATTTGGGTTTCCCACCATACAGCGGTCATTGTTCCGGGAACAGGTGCTCCGACAAGGTTACCGATTCCGAGTTGTTGGTATACCCAAGGTGTTCCGTGTGCGTTAGAGTAGTTGTCCTCGCAAATAAGCATACAAGATGGTTTGAGCCATTTGTTGAAAGGATCGCTACCTACATATTGTCCGCGAGGTGCAAATTGTTGATACTCTTTTCCTGATAGAAGTGTCACTACATCGTCGTGAAGCCATCCACCACCATTGTGACGGGTATCCACTACTACTGCTTCTTTATGGCGGTTTCTTCCAAGAAGTTCGCTGTAAAGAGTTCTGAATGAGGGGCTATCCATACCTTCAATATGAACATATCCGATACGACCACCAGAAATCTCTTCTACCATCTCTCTGTTTCTCTCTACCCATCTTTGATATAGTAGAGAATTCAAGGAACCTGTACTGATACCCTTTACTACAACATCAAAGCGTTCTTTGGTAGAAGGGTCATAGATTGCAAGGCGGATTTTTTTACCAACTTTTCCTTCCAATAGAGGGAAGTAGTCTTGACCCGCTTTGATCTTTTCTCCATCAATCTTCTCAATGATGCAGCCCTCTTTAACCTCGGATTTAATCAATGTAAGGGGACTTCTTTTGATTATCTCCTTGATTTTTAGACCATCACCTTTGTACTCCTCATCGTAGAATACTCCGAGAGAGGCAGTAGGGAAGGCTGTACCGCCACCATAGTATCTTGCTCCGGTATGAGAACCATTCAATTCTCCAAGCATTTCACCGAGCATTTCGGCAAAGTCAAAGTTGTTGTCGATATGGGGAAGGAATTTTGCATAGGCTTCTCTGTAATATTCCCAATCTACACCATGTATGTCAGGAACATAGAATTTGTCGAGAACTTGTCTCCAAGCGTGTTCGAACATATATTCTCTCTCTTCGGCCGGTCTATACTCAAATACACCTTCGGCGTTGATATTGGTGCTTTTACCTGAGTTTACATCGATTTTTGCAAAGCGGCCATAGCGGTACATATAGATGCTCTTTCCGTCGTCGCTTAGAATTAGGGGACTATATCCTGCACCTTTTACAAGAATTCTTGTTTCACCCTCTTTCAAGTCGTGAACCCAGAGATCCATACCACCTTCAAATGATGCAAGATAGAATAGTTTGTTGCCATCTTTACTTAGAACAGCGTCTCCCATTCTTGAAGAGTTGACAGTAAGTCTCAGGATACGGTATTCGGCATTTTCAAGATCAAACTCAAGAGCTTTTACCTCCTCTTTCTTCTTGTCATCCTTTTTATCTTTCTTATCTTTTTTCTTTCCATCTTTCTCCTCTTTCTCCTCCTGAGCCTTCTTCTCTTCCTCTTTTATTCTCTTTTGTTCAGCTTCGTAGAGTTCAAGGTCCTCTTTGCTCATTCTGAATTTCTCGTAAGCTTCAAGGTCAAAGAACATGATGTAGATGTCATCTTCGGCACCCCAGCTACCGTGGCTGCGATAACCGGCGCGGTCGCTGCTCCAAATCATAGCTTTGCCATCGAGAACCCATTTTGCGTGGCCATCGCTGTAACCGCTGTTGGTAAGATTGTGCATAACAGCGTTGCCCGAAGCATCTACAAGGACTACATCCTGATTGTTCCATCCACCTACGGTGATACTGTTGGAGAGTATCCATTTTCCATCAGGAGACCATTGGTACCATTGGTCACCATCGCTATATGAATATTGGTATTTACCTTCCATAGCAGTGCGAACCTTTTTAGATTCGAGATTGATGATTCTGATAGCTGTTCTGTTTTCCAAGAATGCAATCTCTTTTCCATCAGGGCTGTAAAGAGGTTGGAATGATGCGATGTCTGATTTTGTAATCCTCTCCTCTTTTAATTCTGTAGCATAAGGGAAATATTTCTCATCTTCGTTTACGATAGTGCTTCTGTATACTTGCCAAAGACCTTCTCTCTCAGATGAATAGATGATAGAACGTCCATCCGGAGCAAAGTCAAGGTCTCTCTCTTGAACAGAGGTGTTGGTAATTCTCTTGGTGGTGTTATACTCGGTGGAGGTTACATATACATCGCCGTGATATATGAATGCCAACTGTTTTCCATCTTTGCTGACAGCCATGTCTGAGCCACTGCCGCTGATGTTTCTCTTGATGAGATCACGATTTTGCCAGTCGCTGACGATATCAATATCTACTTTTGATACTTTGCCTTCGGGAGTAGCTGTATAGATTTCACCATCTTGTCCGAAACAAAGTGTTCCGTTATTTGCAACAGTGAGGAATCTTACAGGGTTTTTGGTAAATTCTGTGATTTGTCTCTCGGTACCGGTAGCGATATCCCTTTTGTAAACGTTGAATGTGCCATCCTGTTCGCTCAGGTAGTAGAAACTTTTACCGTCTGCAGCAAAAACGGGGTTTCTGTCCTCTCCCTCAAAGGTGGTGATTTTTGTAAATTTACCATCTTTAACATTATCACCATTCAATTCACAACTCCATATATCGCGGGCAATAGAGGATGTATGGTGTTTGCGCCAAGGGTCTTCATAACCTTTTTTGTCGTGATAAAGGATACTCTTTCCATTTGGAGCAAATGAGATGGACTCCAATGGAAGTGAAGAGAACATTGTAGGACGTCCGCCATCAATACTCACTTGATATACTTGTGAGAATGTAGACGAGGGGAACTGCATACTTTCGGCGTCGGGTAGAATGTATGCAGAATAGAGGATAGTGTTATTGTCTTTAAATACAATAGGAAATTCGTTTGCAGAGTTTGTGGTAACTCTGGTGGGGGCTCCTCCATCTTTTGATACAACGAAAATATCGGCACTTCCAAGTCTGTAAGATGCAAATGCAATCTTACTTCCGTCAGGACTCCAGATGGGCTGGGTGTCATAACTCTGGTTAGTGGTAATCTGAAGGGCCCTACCTCCCTCTACGGGGACGGTAAAGATATTGCCTTGATATGTGAAAGCAATGGTTGTTCCATCAGGGGATATAGCGCTATATCGCATCCATAGAGGGGCATTGTCATCGGCTTGTGCTGTCATAACAGACAAACCTATAAACGCTAATGCGTAAGATAAAATTTTCTTTAAGTTTAACATATAGAATTATTATTTACAAACCATTATATTAAGTATCATGCTATCAGTAACTTGCATACCTGTAGAACCGATAGAGCCGAGATTGCGGATGGTTTTTTCCACATCATCTTCAATAATACCATCGTTACTGGTTACAAATTTATTGTCTAATGCGAGGACTGCAGATTGTACGGCAGATGAAACTCCTGAAGCTACCTTTAATGCGCAACCGACTTTTGCCCCATCACAAACCATACCGGTGATGTTGCCAATCATATTTTTGATTGCATAGCAGATTTGCTCAAGATTACCTTTGCGAAGCATAACTATACCGCAGGAAGATCCGGTCGAAGCTATTACACATCCACATAATGCTGAGAGTTTACCCAGATATCCTTTGATGTGAATCGCTACGAGATGACTCAAAGTGAGAGATCTGATAAGTTCTTCTTGTGTATTTCCAAATTGTTCAGCAGCCGCAACTACAGGCATTGTAACTGTAATTCCCTGATTACCACTTCCAGAGTTACTCATAGCAGGGAGTGTGCATCCTGCCATACGGGCATCAGAGGCGGCGGCGGTCTGTGCCATGCAGTGGGTCAAAAGGCCATTGCCAAAGACGTGTTGGTGGATATTTGCCTGTATGGTTCGTCCCACTTGAAGACCATATTCCCGAGCCAAACCCTCTACAGCAAGTGCTTTATTCATAGTCGCTGCCTCAAGGATAAATGAGATATCATTAAGGTCTGCTGTAGTGGCGAACTCATATATCTTCTTCATATCCAGGTGGTAATCCAATGTGGTGCGGGCAGGTTTTAAATTTTGCTCACTATTTTCCTGAGCAGGGGTTGTCCCTCTATTGTCCAAAATTACTTCGTTGTCTTTTGAGACAAAAACTATAGCATCGTGGTCATCTGCAATGATAGTGCGGGCAGAGTGTTCCTCTCCCTCTTGACCTTTGAAGAATGCGGTGGCATCTATATATAGTTTTTTATCAGTTTGGGCCAAAGCGATTTTGACATTTCCGGGGGTTGCCGAGTACTCTTTTGCCCTTGAAACATCTTCGGGTGTGAGGTCTTTGAGCACTTCAAGACCATATTCTGCTTTTCCGCATACCATAGCCAGGGCAACTGCTATATTCAGTCCCACCATCCCTGTTCCGGGGATTCCTACCCCCATTGCATTTTTAAGGATGTTGGCACTCACCTCCACTACGATTCTCGAAGGGGTTTGAGATGGAAACATTGAGCAAGATTTTGCCACTGCCAATGCGACAGCCACAGGTTCAGTACATCCCAAAGCGGGTTTAACTTCGCGATGTAGTAATTCAATGATGTCGTTGTAGGTCTGTCTATCCATATTTCAGATTGTTTTGTGGGAGATTACTTAAGTTCTGCAAGATATTTTTCGGCATCCATCGCTGCTCTACAACCGGCACCCGCTGCATTGATAGCCTGGCGATATGTGGGATCTTGAACATCACCTGCGGCAAAGATACCTTCGCGTGAAGTTTTGCAACTCTTGCCCTGAGTGATAATATAACCTTCTGCATCGGTGTCGATCCATTCGCGGAAGATATCTGAGTTGGGATGGTGTCCGATAGCGAGGAAGAATCCGTCTATCTTGATCTCTTTTTCTGTACCGTCATTATGTTTTAGGATTGCACCTGTCACACCCATTTCATTACCGATAATCTCTTTGGTCTGATGTTCCCAAAGCACTTCAATGTTGGGGGTGTTGAATACTCTCTCCTGCATAGCCTGGGATGCACGGAAAACATTTCTTCTGACTATCATGTACACTTTATTGCAAAGTGAAGCAAGGTAAGTGGCCTCTTCGCAAGCTGTATCACCTCCACCTACGACTGCAACATCTTTCTTTCTGTAGAAGAATCCGTCGCATGTAGCGCAAGCAGATACCCCTTGTCCTCTGAATTTCTCTTCTGATTCAAGTCCGAGATATTTTGCAGTAGCACCTGTTGCAATAATAACTGCATCTGCTTCAATCCATTTCTCATCGTCAATCTGTACTTTGAAGGGACGTTCAGAAAAGTCTGTTTTGGTAGCAATTCCAAATCTGATGTCTGCACCAAAACGGGCAGCCTGGGCTTTGAAATCTTCCATCATCTGTTGGCCGTTAACTCCGTTGGGGTAGCCGGGGAAGTTTTCTATATCTGTAGTGGTAGTCAATTGTCCGCCAGGTTGGATACCTTCATATACAACGGTTTGAATGTTTGCTCTACAAGCATAAATAGCAGCTGTATATCCTGCGGGACCGCTACCCAAAATCAATAATTGTACTTTTTCGTTAGCCATTTTCTTAATATTTAGATTGTTATTTTAATTCTTTATGATAAGTTTAAAGTCGTATAAATGACAGGGTTACATCTAATTCAAACTTTTTGTATGTACTAGAGGTGTTTTTTCTTTTCCCCCTTTTTGTTGGGGTTTGTTGTTTCCGGGGACTACGATTTTTGCAGGTTTTCCCCATTTGAGACTATAAATCAGTAGTGATATGCCTGCGACAATGAACGGAACGCTAAGCCATTGTCCCATATTGAGAACCATGCTCTCTTCAAAGGCTTCTTGATTCTCCTTGACAAATTCAATAAGGAATCTGGCTCCGAATAGTCCTATCAAAAAGAGACCAAAGATGGTTCCGGTTTTAAGTTTATCGAGTTTGTGGCGATATAGCCATAGCAGACCAAGTCCAAGAAGCAGGTAGGAGAATGCTTCGTAGAGTTGGGTAGGGTGTTTTGCAATGGTTTGTCCGTCCCTTACAAATATAAAGCCCCATGGAAGGTCTGTTGCGTGACCGTAAATCTCAGAATTGAAGAGGTTTCCAAAGCGGATAAACATTCCTGCAAAACATATTGGGATGACTAGTCTGTCGAGTATCTGGATATATCCAAAACCATATTTTTTGCCATATTTGTGGACGTACCACCACATTGCTATGAGGACTCCAACTGCCCCTCCATGTGATGCCAGTCCCCCTTTCCAGGTGGCGAGAATCTCCCAAGGATGTGCTTTGTAGTAGGCCCAATCGTAGAAAAACACGTGGCCTAATCGTGATCCTATTAAGGCACAAATGAGGAGGGCATATAACAAGTAGTCGAGGTTCTCAACAGGGATTCCCTCCCTTTTGTAGAAGGATCTCATGATGTAGTAGCCGATAGGGAAAAATCCAACCATAAATAGAATTGAATACCATTTGAGGTGGAAGTTGCCTATTTGCAGAATGTCGGGACTTACATCCCATGTTATTGATAGTAAATCGATCATATAATTCTATTTCTTTTATCTTTCTAATCTTGTAAATACACTCAAAGGTAGAGCTTTTCCGAAGCGGTCCTTAAGGATAAGTTCTCCGCTGGTTCTACGTCCTCCATCAGAGAAAACAGTTTTGACTAATGTGTCGGCGAGCACTGCCGAATAGCCGTTGGAATAGAGATTCAGAACAAGGAAGCTGTTCATGGGAGATAGAATCTTTTCACATCCTTTGAGAAGTTCCAGCAACGACTCATCAAGTTTCCATCGTTCCCCATCGGGTCCTCTTCCATATGCGGGAGGGTCAAGCATAATGCCGTCATAGACATTTCCTCTTCGCGCCTCTCTTTGGACAAATTTCAAGGCGTCCTCAATAATCCATCTGATATTTTCAAGTCCGGAGAGTTCCATGTTTTGTCTCGCCCAGGTGACTACTTGTTTTACCGAGTCCAGATGTGTTACATCGGCTCCTGCTTCTTTGGCAGCAAGAGACGCAGCTCCTGTATAGGCAAACAAATTGAGCACCTTTGCCTTGCGTCCGGGGGCTATTTTTTCAAAATTCTTATTCAAACGTTTTACCTGAGTTGCGATAAAATCCCAGTTGGGAGCTTGTTCGGGAAATACACCGACATGTTTGAAAGAGGTAAGTCCC
The DNA here is from genome assembly GCA_017501525.1 of Bacteroidales bacterium. GTDB lineage: Bacteria > Bacteroidota > Bacteroidia > Bacteroidales > UBA932 > Coprenecus. Next base: position 168,936 of record JAFVWT010000011.1, read on the forward strand.
AATCTGAGTTTGAAAATGTCCTGGTAGGAGATTATCCATTGTTCCGGCATTTTTTTATGCATTGTCCAGATACCGCTGTCCTCTTTCCCCGCTTTTGAAAAACCTGCCCCTTGTGTAAAGACGGTATGAGCAAGTTTTTTCCATTCATCTTCCTTTAATGTTTTGTCCCATAATGCTTTAGGTTCTGGGCGTCTCATTATGAATGGTCCGAATCTTTCGAGTTTCTCGAAGTTCCCGGAGTCAATCAATTCGTAATCTTTCCAATTTTCGGAGGGTGTCTCTATAATCATTCTTCAAAGATATGATATTTTTTTATAAATTTGTAGGAAATAAACTATCGAGTTATGCAAAACATCAATAATTATGACTTTAGTGGCAAAAGGGCAATTGTCAGAGTCGACTTTAATGTGCCTTTGAATGAGGCTTTGGAAATCACTGATGATACACGAATTAGAGCAGCAATCCCAACATTGAAAAAAGTGTTGTCTTCGGGCGGCTCACTAATCATAATGTCTCATTTGGGTCGACCAAAAGGCCCCTCTGAGAAACTTTCATTGAAGCATATTGTAAAAAGGGTAGAAGAGTTATTGGGTACTACATTGAAGTTTGCAGATGATTGTCAGAATGCAGATGATCTTGCTGCAAATCTTAAACCCGGTGAGGTGCTCTTGCTGGAAAACCTACGTTTCTATGCTGAAGAAGAGGGTAAGCCTCGTGGAGTTGCTGAAGATGCTACTGAGGAGGAGAAGAAGGCTGCGAAAGCTGCGGTAAAAGAGAGTCAAAAACTCTTTGTTGAGAAACTTGCATCTTATGCAGATTGTTATATAAATGATGCTTTTGGTACTGCACACCGCGCACATGCATCTACAGCTCTGATTGCAAAATATTTTCCTAATGATAAAATGTTCGGATATCTGATGGAGGGCGAGATCAAAGCTATCGATCAAGTTCTCGGTCATCCTGAAAGACCTTTGACGGCTATTCTCGGAGGTGCGAAAGTCTCATCTAAGATTGGTATAATTGAACACCTTCTGGATTTTGTGGACAATATGATAATAGGTGGTGGAATGGTATATACCTTTAAGAAAGCTCAAGGTGGAACTATCGGAGATTCACTTGTGGAGGAAGATCAGTTTGATTTGGCACTGAGGATCGTGGAAAAAGCGGAGCAGAAAGGGGTAAAACTCTATTTTACATCTGAGGTATATGCTACCAATGCTTTCGATAATGATGCTGAAAAGATTATTTGTCCAAGTAATGCAATTCCTGACGGATGGCAAGGTATGGATGCTTCCCCTGCAGCTATTGAACAGTTTAGAGAGGTTCTGCTTAACTCCAAAACTATCCTTTGGAATGGCCCTGTAGGTGTATTTGAGATGCCAAACTTTGCAAATGGAACAAATTCTATTGCCAAGATTCTTGCTGAGGTTACCCAGAAAGGGGCATTTACCCTTGTAGGTGGAGGTGACTCTGTTGCGGCCGTTACCAAAATGGGATTTGCCGATAAAGTAAGTTATGTCTCTACCGGAGGAGGAGCAATGCTCGAATATCTGGAAGGTATCGAACTTCCTGGAATAAAAGCTATCAGAGAGTGATTTTGACCTTCTCAAAACGAGAAGGTTAAAATTAACTTTGTTCCACTTGAGCCTAATAGGAGTGCGGACATTTTGGATGCTGCTCGTATTTTATAGGTAATATTTATTGCGCAAATGAAAGAACAGTTAGCGGGCCTTGATGCCCTATCAATCAATTTCGGAAGTGGCGGGATGATGGTTGTCAACATCATCCTTGCCTTTGTTATGTTTGGTGTCGCTCTTGGAATTAAACTCGACACTTTCAAGGATGTGTTAAGACATCCTAAGTCCCTTTTAATAGGAATATTGCTCCAATGGATAGCTCTTCCTGCAGTCACCTTTATATTGGCGGTGGCCTTAGGGCGTTGGATCACACCTATGATAGCTCTGGGGATGATTCTCGTGGCGAGTTGCCCTGGAGGAAATATGTCCAATTTTATGTCCTCATTTGCAAAAGGAAATGTGGAACTTTCTGTCTCCATGACAGCATTAACGACAGCTTTTGCTCCTTTTATTACCCCTCTGAACTTCTTCGTTTGGGGAACTTTGTATTATAAGGTAATCAGCATATCGGGAGATGTTCCTACTCTGGTAATCCCATTTTTGCCGATGTTGAGTCAAATTCTCTTGCTATTGGGAATTCCTATTGTATTGGGAATGCTGTGTTCCAAGTATTTACCCAAACTTACCGAAAAGATTGCGAAACCTTCTCAAGTCATCTCTATACTCCTCTTTATGGGGATGATAGTAGTATCTTTTTCACAAAACTTCACATTGTTTATCGAAAATATCTTCTATGTGTTTTTTATAGTGTTGCTCCACAATGCTTGTGCCCTGATGACCGGATATATGGGGGGAACTTTGGCGAAACTCCCTCAAAAAGACCGTCGCTCACTCACAATAGAGGTGGGTATTCAGAATTCAGGTTTGGGTCTTATTCTGTTGTTCAATCCCAAAATATTCCCTCCTGAGATATGGCATGGATTCTATGGTGGAATGTTGTTCATTACTGCGTGGTGGGGGATATGGCATATCATATCGGGGTTGACTGTAGCAACAATATTCCGCAGACATGAGTTGCAGGGTGAAAAGAGTGTTTAAGGAGAATAATGTATGAAACCTTTATGAAAAAGAGAGAAAAAAAGATACAGGATTACGACAGATTGTATTCATTCTTGAGGTATTTCGTCGATTTTAACCTTAAAATGTCGTATAGAACTATCAAGTATATCGGTAGAGAAAAGATTCCGACCGACGGGGCGGTAATATATGCACCAAATCACACTAATGCCTTGATGGATGCCCTGATAATTTTGGCAATGGACAGAAAGGCAAAGGTTTTTGTGGCAAGGGCGGATATCTTTAAAAATAAAAAGATAGCTAAGATCCTCAGATTTCTGAAGATTATGCCAATTATGCGAATCAGAGATGGATATGAGGAGGTTAAAAAGAATAATGAAACGATAGAAAAGGCGGTGGATGTCCTCAGGGATAAGGTTCCATTCTGTATCCTACCTGAGGGAACACATCGGGCAAAGCACTCTCTTCTGCCCCTCTCAAAGGGAATTTTCAGGATAGCATTCCAAGCTCAGGAACTCCTCGGAGAGACCCCTTTGTATATAGTACCTGTGGGTTTGGAGTATGGTAACTTTTTCAGGTTCCGTTCAACAGTCAGGGTCCAAGTAGGGGATCCTTTGAATGTTAAAGAATTTATTGGACGTCATCAGGACAATTCTGTTGCGGAGCAAATGAATCTGATGAAGGATGAGCTCACCTTAAAGATGAAGGAGAATATTCTCTATATTCCCGATGATAACGATTATGATAATACCTATGAGATTTGTGCTGCAAATGTGAACAGCCAGAAACGGGAACTTGCTGAGCAAATGGGTAAAAAAGTGACAAGGGGTATTGATGGTCACTTTATCTGTAACAGGGAAACAGTCAGAAAAGTGGTCGCACTGAAAGAAAATTCACCTGAAAAGGCTGAAGAACTTTTTGATTTGGCCCAGAAAGCGAGGGAAATTCGACTTAAGGATAAAATATCACTCTCTTCTGTGGCGATAGAGTATCCATTTTGGTCAAGATTCTTTAAATTTGTCATATTTGTAGCCTTGTTGCCATATACTATTACGGCATCCATCCTCTCTTCACCTATAAATGGATTGTGTCGGTTTCTCTTTACAAAGATGAAGGACAGGGCGTTCAGAAATTCTATCAGATGTGTGGTAAATCTTGTCGTATGGCCAATATTGCTATTAATTTACACCATCATAGCTTTTGCCATATTCCCATGGGAGTGGGCATTGGTCGCTATTCTGTTACTCATACCGGCTCCTGTTTTTGCCCAAGAAACCTACAGGCTGTTCAGACTTATGGCTTCAGATGTGAGGTTGTTGTTTAACGGCAAATTAAGAAAACTGTATAACCAGATTAGAGAATCCCTATAAAAGCCTATAATCCTATGAAATTAAAACTATTATTGGGAGCGTTGATGATATTGCTCTCCGCACCCCTGTTTGGAGGACAATTACAAGAAGGAGATACCCTTTCCACAAAGGAAAAAGGTAAAAAAGATATCGTAAAGACCGGGTACAATTTCGGACCTCTTCCGGCTGTTGCCTTTGATGCAGATAAAGGTTTTCAATTGGGGGCACTCCTGAATATTTATGACTTTGGGGATGGCTCGACTTATCCTAATCCTCGTCAACAATGGTATTTTGAGGCATCATTCTTTACGAAAGGTTCGCAATTGTATGTTGTCTCCTACGACAACAAATTCTCAATACCCGGGGTGAGATTCTCTACGGCGCTTGTCCTGACTAATGATAAGGCATTGGATTTCTACGGTTTTAATGGATATATGTCTTATTATGACTACCAATCTGTTTACGATGGAAAGCATAGTGATGATATGTATATCTACACTCCATATTATAGGACAGACCGCCTTGCTGCCCTGTTTAAATTTGACTTTACAGGTAATATCTGGAATAATGATTTCTTCTGGGAGGCCGGGTATCATTTGAGTTATTTCGAGCAGGGAGCCATCAATTTGTCCAAGATAAACAAAAATAAGGATGAGAATAAGATGTTTCCCGAGGGGGTCCCCACTCTCTATGAGAAATATCGGAGTTGGGGTATAATTCCTGATTCCCAGTCGGAAGGAGGGCTAAACAGTGTTTTGAGACTGGGACTCCTCTACGATACTCGTGATAAGGAAGGGGCTCCATCGAAAGGCATTTGGGCAGAGGCTCACGTATCGCTTGCTCCCAAGTGGCTCGGAACGACAAATCCATACTACCGTTATTCGGCGACTTTCAGACATTATGTCCCAATTGTCAAAAACGATATTCTGACTTTTGCATATCGTATCAATTATGAGGGGACTTTTGGGAAAAGTGCTCCTTATTATGTTCTTCCATATATGACTAATATGGGGCAGACCTACGACAGGGATGGAATGGGAGGATTTAGAACTGTCAGAGGTTTGATGCGAAATCGTGTTCAGGGTCTTGATATGGTTACATACAATGTAGAATTTCGCTGGCGATTTGTCAAATTTACCCTTTGGAAGCAGAATATTGCGTTTGGACTCAATGTTTTTAGTGATGGCTCGATGGTGACCAAAAATTATGATATGTCTTTCAAGAGGGATGTTTCGGATTTTGCCTCGGAACAACAGTACTGGCAGGCACTTGCACAATACAATGAATATATGGCACTTGGCCAAAGTAGCGACCGTCCGCATATTACAGTGGGGGCAGGGCTGCGCTTTATTATGAACCAGAATTTCATCGTATGTTTTGAGTATGGTACTCCTGTTGGAAAACTCAGGAAACAGGATGGTAATGGTGCATTCTATATAAATACGGGATTTTTGTTTTAGTCTCCATTGAGGAGTAATTAAAATTTCTGTTAGTCGGTTTGGATAAAATTCCATAAATTCTTGAAAGTTATTTATGGAACATCCCATATATATTTGATAATATATCGTCAAAGGAAAGTTGGGGCTGATTCAAAAAGAGTCAGCCCTTTTTTGTTGCTCTACAGGCTCCTCACCAATTTGTGGAACTGGCAAATATAAATCAATCCGGCTATGTGGTTAAGCAAAAAAATAAGCCTTTGAGATTGGATTGTCCTCAAAGGCTATATTTGAATTTAATGATTTGCTTGTTATCTGAGTTTTCTCCAAGCCCAGACTATATATGCTATCACAAATGGAATTGCGATAGAGACTATAGCCATCACCTTCAGGGTAAACAGGCTTGATGATGCATTATACAATGTCAAGGAATCTTGAATATCTATTGTAGAGGGGAAGAATGATGTGTTGTTGAATCCTGCGCAGAGCAAGAGGGCAAATACTGCCAACACTGTACCGCCTCCTACAATATAGAAGTTTTTGGATAATCCTTTACCGAGGAAGTGTCTTCCTAATCCTAAAAGTACCAGAACAACACCGATAAGGAATATTGCAGCCAAAGGCCATACTTGAATCATATTGTGTAGATATTTGTAGGGTTCCTCGGAAATTATACCTGTGGCAGGGTCAACAGAAAGTCCGCTGCGAAGCATAAGCCAAAGTACAAATGCTACAAATGTTACTACGAAGATAATAGATGTAATATATACCCTTTTTTGACATTTCTCTTTAAAATCACCAATGTCCTCTTTAGTGCATAGATATAGCAAACCTAATGTACGTGCAGCCGCAAATACTACGACACCCAATAGCAGATTGAAAGGATTAGCAAGTGCGTCAAGACCATGCCATCCGTTGGTCCATTGTGAAATGACGGGGGCTGAGACATCGGTTATAGCTCCTTTGTTTACCGTAAATGCTCCTCCTGAGAATAGTGTTGCAACGGCCACTCCCAATAAGAATGTTCCAAGTGCTCCATTTATAAATAGGAATGTTTCGTATGTTTTTGCTCCAAGAATATTGCCTGCATCGTTTCTGAATTCAAATGATACGGCTTGGATTACAAAGCAGAAAAGTATTGCAATCCATAACCAGTAGGCTCCTCCAAAACTTGTTGAGTAAAATAGAGGAAATGATGCGAATGCTGCTCCACCGAATGTTACTAATGTGGTAAATGTTATCTCCCACTTATGTCCTGCATATTTTACCACATGGTCCTTTTCCTGTTGGCTCGAAGCCACATTGAAGATAAGACCTTGGAGACCCTGTACAAAAAGAAGGAATACCAGAAGCGCTCCTAAAAGTGAGACTAATGCCCACCAGTAATGTTGTAAAAAATATAGTGCATCCATAATTATGCTCCTTTTTTAATTTGTTTGAACATAATGCTGAGCTCTGCAATCAGCATTGTGGTGAATAGAACAATAAATAGAATTAGTGTTGTAAGGACATTTCCGGAACCGACACCAGAGACTGAAGCATTTGTGGTTAGAAGGTTCTGGATGGTCCATGGTTGGCGACCTACTTCTGCTACTATCCAACCGGATTGTGAACAGATATATACAAGCGGGACACTTATAATTCCAATCCATAGAACCCATCTGAATTTCTTTTTCTCAAGAAGATTCTTTCTTTCAAGAATCCAGAATGCGATAAATAGTACAATGAAGAACATACCGAGTGTCACCATAATGTGGAATGCGTAGAATACCAAAGGTACATTGGGAACAAGGTCCTCAGCTTCTTCAACATAGTGATATCCAAAGTATTTGAAATTTTCGTCGAGGACAGCTCTTGCTGAATCCATTGCAGCCTGATTTCCACTCTCTTTTGCAGTTTGGAATGACGCTAAGGCGTTAACCGCTTTACTTCCCATCTCTTTTTTCACCTCAAATGAAGGTTCGATATAGGTATTGCCCTCCATATCAGTAAATTCATATCCCCCTTCTATGATGTCATTTACACCCGGAACGAAACCATTAAAATCTCTTGTGGCAAGGAATGAAAGTACTTTTGGGAATGATATATCAAATAGATATGGATCTTCTTCCTCTCCTTCCTCTTCCAAAATCTCTTTATCGGGATTTAGTATACCAAAAGCGACAAGGGGTGCACCTTCCTGACCATCGTAAAGTCCCTCCATAGCTGCAAGTTTCATAGGCTGAACTTTTGCAACATTGTATGCTGAGCCGTCGCCGGTTCCGATAAGGACGATAAGTGATGCCAAACCGAATATTGAAGCGACTTTGATTGATTTGCGAGCCAGTTCCTGTTCCCGTTGTTTGAGGATGAACCATGCGGATACAGCAATTACCACTACTGCTGCCAATACATAACCGTTGGTAACGGCGTGAAGGAATTTGTTGATGGCAACAGGAGATAAAAGTATCGACCAGAAATCAACCATTTCATTACGGGCTGTTTCGGGATTGAATGCCATACCTACAGGATATTGCATCCATGCATTAGCGGTAAGAATCCAGAGGGCTGAGAGATTGGTCCCGATAGCTGTCAGCCAGGTAGAGACCAAGTGTGCCTTTTTACTCACTTTTTCCCATCCGAAATACATTATTGCAAAGAACGTACTTTCCATAAAGAAAGCAAAGATCCCCTCTATGGCTAAGGGGGCTCCGAAGATGTCTCCGACAAACCAGGAGTAATTGCTCCAGTTTGTTCCAAACTCAAATTCAAGAATAATACCTGTTGCGATACCAACGGCAAAGTTGATGGCAAAAAGTTTCATCCAGAATTTTGTGGTTCTTTTCCAAAATTCGTCCCCTGTTCTGTAATATTTGGTCTCCATAAATGCGATAATGAAGCCCAAACCTAATGTCAGTGGGACAAAAAGCCAGTGGTACATTGCTGTGACAGCAAATTGCCACCTCGATAGTTCTACTAAATTTTCATACATGGTGGTTAGATTTTATGTGAATTTATTTAGTTAGGTTTTTTATTACAATTTCTGTCTTTTCTTCCTCAGTTTCCACTACAGAGAGTGCCGGTTTGAAAAAGAAGGGACGAAGGATTGCAAACATTATGAATAATTTGATAATTATTAGTGCCCAAAGAGTTTTGCCTACGGTCATGGATTTGAATCCTTCGTAGTAGAAATTCCATATTTTCTTTATTTTGCTCATATATTCTTATATTCTGGCGGGATAGAAATGCTTCGGCGCTCGTTGTAAAAATCAAAGCTTGTGGCTTGCTTTTCACTCGCTTCTTCGTATGTTCACCAAATGTGTTTTGATGGCAGACTTATAATTCATCTGCAAACATAGGGTCCCAAGGTGGAAGTACAATGGGTTCTGTTTCAAGGAGTTCCAATAGCTGGGGAGATATGTATTTCTTCTCAACCACAAGTCTGAACATATATTCATTGAACCACTCATTAGTCATAATCAGGTGTCCTTTGTGTCCTGAAGCTGCTCCCCATGAATTTTCCACTTTCCATTTTTTGGGGTTTGAGTTCTCATCCAGATCTACCGCCATAAGTGTCATTGCATGTGATGAACCGCTTGCACCTGTGATGATTCTTTCCCTTTTGTCCATTTTGAATTCAGTTCCCATCAACGATCCGTAGTCGTAGTAATTTACATCGAGAACACCATTCTTGCTATCCAGGAATTTTCCTACATCGCACGAGAAATACATCATTGTGTTGTCCTTAATCGAAGCAATTGCAGCTTTGGCAATTTCTTCAATAGGGAGATTGATATATAGCCAGTTCGCTCCATCATAAACGTGACGGTCATATTCAATTTCGTACACTTTGTAATACTCTCTTGATGGGTCATTCATCAGCATCACATAGTTGTTTTGAAGGTCTGTTCCGATATATTCCTGATAGAATGACAGCGGAGTGTATTGTTTTGTGCTGACAGGCTCTCCTGAAGCGTCGTACATAGTCCAGGTGAACTCTGTAGGGGGTTCACCGAGGTTGAGAACAAGGAACCTGTAAATGAATGACAACATTTCAACTTTTCTGTTTTCAAGTGCTGCAGCAAAATCTTTATCGGATTGACGTTTCTCCTTCTTCATCTCTCTTAGTTCAAGACCGAACTCCTTTAGCTTGATGTTTAGCAGCATGGACATTCTGGAGGTGTTGTTGCTGGCATAGGTCTCAGGCATTACTGTGCTTGGAACGACTCCATATTTCATTATCAGGTCAGAAACTCCGGTAAATTGTCCGCCGTCCGAGAGTGCGTGTTTGAAGAGCCAGTCAACTTTCCTGTCATCCATGGCCAAATGGCGGGTATCAATAATTCCTTGAAGGAAAAGATTGGATTTCTCAAGTTGGTCCCAAAAGAAATTATAGTTTTGGGAGAATTCAAATGGTCCTAAGTTGTATTGCTCTATCATTTTGGCTCTCAGAACATTAAGTCCTGTAAACAGCCAACATCTTCCGCTGGAGTGCTGATCGGTGATTCCTTTTGATTTTACTTCATGTGAGAAATGGAAGTCATAGGTGGCTTTAACCTCACTATTTACGGCCAACTTGTTGATATCGTTGGCTGAAATGGCATTTCTGAGTGCCTTTTCTTCAGGGGTGTTCCGGTAGCCTTTTTTAATTTCTTGCAGCATATTCTCAGAAATGCCGCCTTGGGCGAACAAAGAGATTGAGAGTGTTATCGCCCCGAGTATAATAACTAATCTTTTCATATAACTTTTTCTGTCAAGTTGTGAAACCCGGTTTTATTTATTTCATTTTACACTATAAGCAAAGATAAAGATTATATGTTGAAATTGCTAAATATTTCTAATGGAATATCACTTTTAGCAGTCCTAAAACCTGGGTTTCCATTTATTTCGCAAACTGTAAAATCTTCTTCACCAAGGTATAATAGGTCTACCCCTGCGAAGTCAAGCCCCACTACAGCGGCAGCTTTTACAGCGATTTCCGCACCGTTGTCAGGCAATGTTACAGTTGTGAAGCTTCCACCTTGAGCAAAATTGGATTTGAAGTCATTTTCGTTGTACCGCAGAATATTACCGATAACTTTTCCTCTGAAGACCCAGACTCTTATGTCTTTACCGAAACTCGATGAGATATATTCCTGCGCAATTACTTTTGTCCCGTATTCTATTTCTGCCATGTCCGAGCCATATTCAGATAATTTCCCTGACTCTTCTATCCGTATGGAACGACTCTTCAGGCACCCGATTACCGCCTGTTCATATTGCTCAAAATTATTAATCAGGTAAACATTCTCCCCTTTGGAACCGAAAATCTGCTTCAATATGAATGGGGTTCCAAAAGTCTCTTTGCACTTCATATAGGATTGTTCATCTGAAGGTAAAGGCTCGAATGGAGGAAGTGTCTGTGGTGTGGGAATTCCTGCCTGGGAAAGTATTTTATATGTGGTGTACTTGTCCCTGCAAGTAATCATTGATTGGGGTGAATTTATAACCCTGACTCCTTGTGAGTGATACCATTGTGATAGAGGAATGTGGTATCCTCGCATAAATACGAAGTCTGGCAAGGGAAGTTCTGTGAAATGTTTCTCCACTTGAGGAGAATTGTAAAAGAGAACCTTCAGTGTGATTCCATTTTGCATTGCTGCATCACAGAACCAACTGAAGGCATTGTTTTCTCTTGGTGTTGTTGCCGGATATATCAGATAACCTATCATGGCAACAAAATTAACATTATTATAACAACTTTTCTAACTCTTCTTTTAAAGCTCCTTTAGGTAATCCTCCCATTGCCATTTTTGGGGTACCATTTTGGGGTACAAATATCAGGGTGGGGACTGAGCGTATCGAGAACATCGCTGCCAACTCATTCTCTTTGTCTACATCTATTTTATAGATATACGCTTTGTCTTGATATTCGTCTGCGAGCTCATCAAGTACCGGTGATATGGCCTTGCAGGGACCACACCAGGTGGCAAAAAAGTCAATTATCGCAGGCTTGTCGCCCTTATAGTTCCATTGAGAGCCATCTTTCTCAAAATCGAAGACTTTCTCTAAGAACCCTTGTTTGTCAAGATGAATAGCTGCCATAATTATTTACCTAATTTGCTTTCAACAGTTTCTTTTGATAGAGGTTTGGTACAGAAATACCAGTCGTGGCACACTACACCTTCTTCGTCTCCGTCCATTCTGCTCTTAGCTACGCCACAAGAACCTGCAGGGGGAACAATTACGTTGTCACCAGGACGCCAGTCAGCGGGAAGTGCAACACCGAAGTTGTCGGCTGTTTGGAGTGCAATGATAACGCGTTTGAGTTCGTCGAAGTTTCTACCAAGAGATAGAGGGTAGTAAACAATTGCTCTGATTACATCGTTAGGGTCGATAAAGAAGACTGCTCTAACTGCTTGAGTTGCACTTTCACCGGGTTGGATCATACCGTACATCTTAGCAACTTCCATTGTGATGTCTTCGATCAAAGGGAACTTAACTTCTACATTTTTCATTCCTTTGTATTCGATCTTCTCTTTGATTGCGCGGAGCCATGCGATGTGGCTGTAAAGACCGTCAACTGAAAGACCTACAAGTTGGGTGTTAAGTGCTTTGAACTCCTCTTCCATTGTTGCAAAAGTCATAAACTCAGAGGTACAAACGGGGGTGAAGTCTGCAGGATGGCTGAATAGGATTTTCCATTTGCCGCCGAAGTCACCGGGGAAGTTGATTTCACCTTGAGTAGTTTTAGCTTTGAATGAAGGAGCTTTGTCGCCGATACGAGGCATTGAGTAAACTTGATTTTCCATAATATTCTAATTTTTTAATTTGTTAATAATCTTGTTTTGTTTTTTGAGTTAATGTGTTTGTTTTTGTTTTACGATGCAAAAATATAGCGATAATTTTTATAAATCAAATAGATAATTTATATATTTGTATTGAAAAAATCTATAATGATGAATCTGAATACTCTGGAGTATATTGTGGCCTTGGATGCCCATAGAAATTTTGTAAAAGCGGCTCAGTCATGTGGGGTTTCACAACCCACGCTCAGCACTATGATTAAAAATCTTGAGGCGGAGCTGGATGTTATGATATTCGACAGGAACTCCCACCCTGTTCGCCCTACGATTATAGGAGAAAAAATAATTGCTCAGGCAAAGGTAACTTTGTCCAATGCTGCATATATAGAGGAACTGGCGGCATCTGAAAGGGGAATTGAGAGTGGCTCTTTAAATATAGGTATTATTCCTACTATTGCTCCATATCTTCTTCCCGGAATTTTCAGAGGTTTCAATGAGAAGCACCGTTCAATAAATCTTAAAGCCTCGGAAATCCGTACGAGTATAATTATTGAGCAGTTGAAAAAGGCCGATATTGATATTGGAATAATGGCAACTCCGTTGGGAATAGAGGGTTTTCTTGAAATTCCACTCTATTATGAGAAATTTCTCTTGTATGTATCACCTCAAGAGGCAATCAGTTCTTATTCTGAGATTCATTCTGACAAGATCCCTTCTGACCATCTTTGGGTGTTGCAGGAGGGGCATTGTCTAAGGAATCAAGTTTTCAACTTTTGTCATAAGCAAAGTTCTTATTCTTCTGTCTATGAGGCAGGAAGCATTGATACACTAATAAAGATAGTTGATGCTAACGGCGGTTATACAGTTATCCCCGAACTTCATCTGCCGTTCTTGAGTGAAAAGCAGAGAGAAAATGTCCGTCCACTCCTTTCAGACGGTTCGAAGTTCTCGGCCCCTGTCAGGGAGGTATCATTAGTGATTCGGGAGGATTATATGCGTGAGCGCTTTATCAATATCCTTGCAGATAGTATAAAGGAGATTATCCCCGAGCAGATGCTTGACAGTCGTCTTAAGAAATTTGCTATAAAGATTTAGGCGGAGGTGAATTGAGGATGGATGACGTTGTGAATAATATCAATATACTCTCGTAGAGGCACTACATAGGAAGTGAAAAGTGAGAGATTCTCTTCAAAAGGAGATTCATTTACAAGGGTCTCACGAGTAATATCTCCATTTTCACAGACGTATGAAATAATGTTCATCAAGAACTCCTCCTGATCTGCATTGAGTTTGCATCCGGTTATAAGAGAATTGAATTTCTCTATCGCCTCTTTACGGTTTATACCTATGATGGAACGGATAAAGACGGCTACATTGGAGCCGCAAGGCATTCCGTTTGTAAATTTCTCATAGTCGCCTTTGCTGCCCAATTCTTCCCAAAGAATCCTTTCAAGTTCTTTGATGTCAGAGGAGCACAGCTGTTCCATTGAGTATATCTTTTTTAACACAGGGTGTTTCTTGTTTTGGGCAAGAAAATCTAAAATCTTCTGTTTGTATGTGACTCTTGAAATAATACCTGTGGTCTCTCCTTTATTAATAACAATGTCTTCAATATCTACTTCGAAATCAGTAAGTTCCCTAACGAGAAACTTCATCAGTTCTCTCATCTGTATTCTGACATTTTCAAGCCATTGGAGAGAAGGATTCAGCCACGAGTTACTATTCATAATCTCTTTCAGTAAATCCATTTTCAGTTCCACTTCACGGATACTCGCTTTATAAAGCAAATGTTCTGAGGCAGTAATGATACTATTTATAGCATTGCTGGAATCTACCTCATTGTCAAGGGTTGAGAGTTCTATCAGGTGGACAAGGAAATCCAATCGTTTACCCTTCTCATCTCCTTTTACTTTACTGATAATCGGAGCAATATCCTCTTTAAGCGTCATTACGTCCAGGGGTGATATGTATATCCAAGAAGATTCATCTTTAAACCTGCTGACACTCTCCCATTTATTTCTGACAGATATATGATTCTCATTGAGTTTTTGAACCTGCTCTTTCATAATCTCTTTCAGCTCATCGTGCAATCTCTTTGCAAAGGGTTGGTCCTGATAGATCTGGTGTTGGAGATGGGAGGCAATCTCAGCTCTTACTGAAAAGATTCTTTCAGTAAGTGAAGCTGTGCTTTGAGGCTCGCAAGTCGAGCGGTCCACCTCGAAATACTCAAGGTTGCAGCACCAATCAAATACAAAGAATCTCTCTTTATCTTTATTCCCGAAAATTCCCGGAGACAAGCGTGTCCCTCTACCAATCATCTGAGTAAATTTGATTTTACTTCTAACAGGCTTAAAAATAACAAGGTTTAAAATATCAGGAACATCGATACCTGTATCGAGCATATCTACAGAAATCGCTATCTGTAACCCAGAATCTCTATTTGAAAATTTGTCAATATAATCCTGAGCGTATGGATTCTGATTGTCAATCACCTCACACAATCCATCATAATTGGGATATAGAATATCAAACCTCTTTTTGATAATCATCGCGTGTTCGTGTCTTTGGGCAAAAATAATCGTCTTGCCGATAAGTTCCCCACACTGTACTTTGAGGCCATGGGTCATAAGGTCTTGCAACACTTTATCGACCGTATCTATGTTATTGATATAGGTAAACATCTCACTCGAGTAGAAATCTCGATATGACTGGTCGGTATAAAGTGCAGGTTTCCAATTCATTTTCTTCTCGTAATCCCATATCTTCTCGAGTTGTTTCTTGTCGTGGGAAGAAAGCTCAGAATACTTTATACCATTGCTCAGGATATAAGAGCCCCTTTTGTAACCAGTGTAATTTACAAGATAACCGTCAGTTACAGCATCTTGAAGTTCGTAGGCATAATTGGGGGCGCCCTGCTCCATCTCAAAAAGGTCGTATGTAGACTTGTCAATATCCTCTCTTGGAGTAGCGGTCAATCCGATGAGCAGCGCATCAAAATAGTTGAAAATCGCTCCATATTTACCAAAAATAGATCGGTGCGCCTCATCTACAATAATCAAGTCAAATCTTCCCACAGAGAACCCTTTTTCATCTGTGTCAATAAGATTGATCATTGTCTGATAAGTGGAGAAAACAATTCTGGCACTCAAATCCTTGGTGCTGTTGTCATTCAAAACACAAGTGGTCTCCCCTGGTAGAAGTTTTACAAAATTCTTATGAGCCTGTGTCACTAGAGAGTTCCTGTCGGCAAGGAAAAGGATGTTTTTAATCCAAGAATTTCTTTTTAGAACCTCAACCAAAGAGATAGAGACCCTCGTTTTACCGGTACCAGT
Organism: Bacteroidales bacterium; assembly: GCA_017501525.1. Classification (GTDB taxonomy): domain Bacteria; phylum Bacteroidota; class Bacteroidia; order Bacteroidales; family UBA932; genus Coprenecus. Next base: position 184,471 of record JAFVWT010000011.1, read on the forward strand.
GGCCATAACGAGCAGCGCTTTGCGGCGCATAGAATTAAAGTGTTCACATACAGTTTTAATCGCCATCTTCTGATAATATCTGTCTGTGATATTATCATTGACAGTTATATCTGAAATTTTAGGACGCCCCTGTTTTTGCATCATTCTCTCCAAGTCTCCCTCGGTATGGAAACTATAAATCTTTCGGGGAGGGTAACCTAATCTGTCTATAATATATGTCTGGAAACCATTGGTATAATAGATAACAGGCCTTACTCCATATTCGGCCTCTAGACAATCAGCATAGAGTTCCGCCTGATGTTTCCCCCTCTCTGCTGAAACGGAAGTTTTCTTGGCTTCAATAACAGCTAGAGGTTTTCCATTTCTGCCAAAAAGGACATAATCAGCAAATCCCACATCTTTAGCATTTGGCATTCCGTGCAATTCGATCTCGATACAAGCCTTAGATGGTTCAATAAGTCTGTTGGTTTGAAGGATATCCCAATGGGCCTCTTTCAACATCAAATCGATATACATCCTGCGGGTCTCTGCCTCAGAGATAGAACTTTGTAGAGAGGTTACAGGAGCAGGAGACTCAATGGTGCTCCTTTTGGCTACTTTTCCAAGGTCATCAGAACTTCCGCAATTGCTTTGAGTGGAAGGGATAAAGATGTTGTTCTCAGCTTTATTTGGAATAAGTTCTTTGTCAAAAGGATTAATGTCGTCAACGACCTGAAGTTTCAAAAGGATAGCCGCAATGACATTATAAATATTCAGCAAGCAGAAAAACGACTCTTTTTTCGAAACACAGCCTGTGTGAGCTGCACGGTTACCCATCTTTCGGACATAATGGGCGGACATTAAAATTTTATCATTACCGATAAATTCTGAAAAAGGCTCTCCGTCAATAAGTTCCAAAAGAGATGTCCTTTCGGAAATCTCGACATTTTTCAAATTGTATAACTCGCGGATGATATGCTCCAAAGCCCTTCTGGCATTGATGGCACTCATATCGGGGTCACATTGTTGATATTCCTCCGCAGCACGGCAAAACCTATACAAATATTCAAGCCCCTGAATAGAGGCCAAGTAATCGAAATTCCTCATAAATAAACTTACTCCTTGCTTTCGACAAATTTAATGAAAATTTGTCGAAAACAGGCCAAAGAACTACCCAAAGGAATCCGATATGCCTACAGATTAATTGAAATAGTAGTCCATCCTGCTGTTGAACAAGGTTTCTGTCTCCTTGATAGACTGGGCAATCAGTTCTTTCTGCTTCTCTATTGATTCAATTTTGGATGCGAACTCTTGCTGTAAATCAAATGGTGGAACAAGCACTTTAAATCCTTGTATCAACTTTAGATTTAGTCCTCCTCTACCACCATCCCCATTTGAAATATCCCTCAACTCATGGTAAAGGTAACGTAATTGATAATATAGAAAATCAACATTAACACCATCATTCGTGATGATAGAACAAATTGATTGATTGGTACAAAGGGGTATTTCTGCAACTCCAACTGTTCCCCTCGTTTTACCTTGTCCTGCTAATGCCATCACAACAGTATGGGGAGGTATTAACTTGGTGCTCGCATTATCATATCCCTCTTGTGTAATATGTTTTTCTGTTGCATATATTCTACCATTGCCAACCTCACCAGAACTTAACCAAGGGATTGTACCTCCATCCCAATATTCCTTAACCTTTGTGCTTGGAGTAGCACCTGCTACGCATTTGGAAAAAGAACCTATTGTTTTTTGCTCCCACCCCTTGTCATTCTCTACAGGGTCACCAAACATCTCATAGAAGATAGACTGTGCAAGATTATCCAGTTCTTTCAACTGCTGTTTCTTCTTCTCAATAATCCCCGAAAGACAATCAAGTTCAGCAACTATCTTTTTCTGTTCTGCGATTGGGGGAACGGGGATGGGAAGTGATTTTAACTCAGCACTATCTAATGTAGGGACGGCACCTCGTCTTGTATAAAGTCTAAAATCTATGTTCTGTATAAACAAATACAAGTACTCGTAGTTAAGAGTGTAAGGATTAGATACACATATTATCCCAGTATTCAAGTCCACGACACTTTCTCGTGTCAATATCCTCTTTTTGTTGGTTGCAATCGCAGCACCATTCTTCGGAAATACAATTGAATGCTTTGGGAAAGACTTACATCCATCTTTTAAAAACAGGGACGTGTGGTGAAGATATTTAGTATTTAACTCATGGTTCATGTCTGAAACTTTATAATATGGAACATCACCTACTCCTGAAAGTTCGTAATCTTTCGGAGTATATCCACTCTTAAAAGTAACAATATCACCAAGTTTCTTTATTTCCCATCTTTGTTTCATAATTATATCGTAGCTTTTAGACGTTCTTTAATAGTGTTTTTTAGAGACTCGGTCTTAAGAGTTTCAATTAGGGCATTGTATTTTAGGAGTGAGGTATTGAGGGATTCTAAATGGTAGATATCGTGGCAGGTATTTAATATCTTATTTATGAGTGTTCCCCGAGGAGTTGTGTTGTTGATACTTTCTAATGGTTGGTTAGAGTTTTGTATAAACCCTTCTTCGATATATGCTAGTATTAGTGAAAGAATATTTCTCGTCTGAATAATGAAATGGTAGTAATTTTTTATTTCCAGAGTCTTGTCGCAAATTTTGAGCTCTATGTCAAGTGAACACTCCTCAATGGATAGTCCTAGCGCATTTACCTCAGATTGTATGTCTCTAATTAACTCTATTTTTTTGTCTTTTTGATTTGTATAGAGTAGGCTAATTGCAATTTTGACAAAAATCGTATCAGTGAAGGACTCTATTTGGAGAAGGTATTTATATATTCTTCTATATGTGTCGTATTCCTGAATCTTTGTTTGCTGTTCCTGTATTTTATTTTGTCTTTTCCCCAATATGTAGGTAATGACAGCTGCAACTACAGTAGCAAAGAATGTTATTCCAACACTCCACCAATCTGGAGCTTTTAGTGCCTCAATAAGTTCGATTAGCTGCAAGTCATTCATACACCGTTTTATTTATTTTCGTTAATAATCCATTTTCCCCTCTTGCGTCCACCTTCGCGTGTTAGTATTCCATTTGCTTTTAATCTTTTGATGTGCCAATTAATACCATTGATAGAAATTCCTATAATTTCAGAGAGCTCCTGACGAGATATGTGTGGGTTGTTTATGATAAGTTCAATAATCTTTGTGGTAGTTTTTGTGGTAGTTTTTGTGGTAGTTTTTGTGGTAGTTCTATCATTAACGGTTACCAGAAAAACAGTAAGTTTACTAACATCGAAAACAGCTTTGTTATTTCCATTTTCTTGGAGTTCTTCTTGTACCATTGTGATTCCACGATTGAACTTGTTTACATATCCTAGTACTCTTAGTGCTTCTGCGATAATAGGATTCCTGTAATCGTTTACGAATGGGAAATTCTCGGGGCGGGCATTGCCATAAAGACCTCCGGCATTTGTTATTTCTAATCGGTCAATATACTGATATAATTTAATAGGAGTGTTTGTTTTATAATCCCGATGCATTAAGGCATTCATTACCAATTCTCTGATAGCCCATTTGGGGTAGTTTCTTACAGTCTTTTCTCTTAAATTGCTAATAGGGACAGGACGAGCTATTATTAATGAATCCTCAATAAAAGCGTCGATACGAGGAAGCAATGTCATTAAATTGCCCTCAAACACTTTTTCGTTTAGAATGGAGGATGCGTTGTTTGTCCCTCCAAAATTTACATATTGTATATAGTTACCGAATAAGAAATATTTTGGATTCTTTCCGAATAGTATTATTGCTGCGTATGTTGGACAGTCGTAAGTTAAATTATAGAGTCTGAGAGAGGCCATTTGTTCTTTAATGTTGCGCTTGTCCCCAATAAGAACATCTTCGTTAATCGCTTTGGGTAGATATTCATTTACGAAGAGTTTGGTGTCAATGTCGTTAAGTGTTGCTTCTAAGCAAGGCGTGGTATCAAAAGTGTTGAAGTTTACACTTCTTCGTTCTACAAGCATATTTTCCTCCTGGGTGGTAGCTTTGTCCTTTCTTGGACCTATACGGATGTATGTTCTTCCGTGGTAGCGGACAGGAGGGAACTCGGAAGGGAAAACCTCTACTATTAGAACATCTCCATCTTCATAAGAGATGTAATCAACATTCATTACGGGGAGAGGAAGAATGTTCCCTTCTGTGCGAATAGATGATATGTTTTTCAAAAGAGAATCTGTTACCTTTAATCCAGATCTTTTGCCATTGTCCTCTACACCAATTAATAAATACCCAGGTTTCCTGGAATTAGGCATATCATTAGCAAAAGCACATATTGCCTCACAAAACTTATCTTTGTTGGATGTTGAAATAGTTTTTTCTATACGATAAGTTTCTGTACTATTTAGTAGTGCCTGTAGTTCCTCTTTTGTTATCATAGGCTTAAACCATTTTCCTTAATTCGCACATTGCTTTTTGTATCTCGGATTCGAGTTCTTCGATACGCCTTAAAATCACATCGCTTTTTTCATATACGATTCTTTCACGTTCTACCTCTTTATATTTGTTGATAGAGAGGTCGTATCCTTTTTCTCGAATCTCTTTTACGGGAACGAGGAATGATTGGTCTTTTCGGGTTCTGTTATTTTCTCCTGCAAGATTGTGGAAGCGGGTGATGATATCAGGAATGTCATTTTGAGGGATGGGATTTCTTCTGTCGTCAAGGGAGAATCCGTCTGTTTTCATATCGTAAAACCATACTTTGTCTGTTCCACCTGTATTGGTTTTGGTGAAGATAAGGATTGCGGTAGATACTCCTGCGTATGGTTTGAATACCCCTGACGGCATTGAAATAACTGCCTGTAGTCTCTGATTGTCAACGATTTCTTTTCTGATTGCCAAGTGCCCTGTACTTGTCCCGAAAAGGACTCCGTCAGGAACAATTGACGCACAACGGCCACCCGTTTGCAGCATCCTTACGAACAATGCCATAAAAAGAAGTTCTGTCTTCTTGGTTTTGGTGATGGAAAGGATGGATTTGCTGACAGAATCATAATCAAGGCTGCCGGCAAATGGTGGATTTGCAAGACAAAGTGTGTATTTGTTTTCGTCTGTATTGTCGGTCGAGAGGCTGTCTTTGTATTCTACATCGGGATTGTCAACTCCGTGAAGCATAAGGTTCATTGCGCCTATGCGAAGCATTGTGCTGTCGGTATCAAATCCGTGCAGTAAACCATTTTTATAGTGGTTGGCATTATCTTTTTTGAGCAGTTCCGATTTGAATTTTTCTTGGATATATTTTGCACTTTCAACAATAAATCCGGCACTTCCCATTGCTGGGTCGCAGATGATGTCGTTGAGTTTTGGCTCCATCATTTCTACCATCATCTTGATGATGTGGCGAGGGGTACGGAATTGCCCGTTGTTTCCCGAAGCAGCCATCTTGCCGAGGACATATTCATATACGTCGCCCATTGTGTCTTTGTTGTTCATATCGAGGCTATCGATGTTTTCTACAACTTTGACAAGTGTGCGTGGGTTTTGGATGAGGAAAGTGGCGTTTGCCATAAAGCGACTATAGGAACTTTCTCTTCCGATGTTGAGGTTTTTGATAAAGGTGAAGGCGTCGCGGCTGATGATGCGATACATCTCTTCGGCATCTTTGTTTTTGAAAAAGCTCCATCTTAAAGATTGGTATGGTATTTCCTGGGTTGTTTCTGGGTTATGCCAGCAGCCATCCTTGAATGTGGGATCTTTTACAGCTACTCCCATCAATGATGCGTTTGCCTCTTTTGTGATTTGGGCATCATCGAGCATTTTGATAAAGAACAGGTAGGTCATCTGTTCCAAAATGGTGATGGAATTGGTGATGCCTCCTGTCCAGAATGTATCCCAAATCGTGTCAATGCGACTTTTAATCTCTCCTGTTATCATTTGTTTGTATAAATGTTTTAAGGTTGTCGGTCGTTTAAGGTTTAACCCACTCGATTTTGGTCCCTTTGCGCTCCATGCCGCGGAACCAGGTCATCTGCCTTTTTGCAAATTGGTGGATTGCTATGGCGAGTTGTTCGCGCATCTGTTCAAATGTGAGTTCTCCTATCAGATGGAGAGTTACAAATTTGTATTCAAGTCCGTAGTAGATAAGGTCTTCTGCCGGGATTCCTTTGTCGAGGAGAGATTGGACCTCCTCAATCATTCCCTCTTTAAGGCGGGCATCCAATCGTGCATCAATTCTGCGGACACGTTCCTCGCGGGAGACTTCTGTTCCTATATATAGTACCTCTTCCGGAAGAAATCGCGGGAACGATTCATCAAGAGAGTAGATACCTTCGTCTTCAGGGTGTTCCTGTTTGTAAAAGGCTATTTCCAAGGCTCTTATAAGCCTTTTGCGGGTGTCGTAATCGGTGGTGTTGTGGGTTTTGACCATACTTTTCAGCAGGTCAATCAACTCTTCTGTGGTACGTTGCTCAAGCTCTTCCCTGAGCTTTTGATTTTGTGGAACATCGGGAAGTTCATACCCTTTTGTTACCGCTTCTAAGTAGAGCCCTGAGCCTCCGCATAAGATCACTTTTTTCCCCCTTGATGTGATATCTTTATAAGCTGCAGCAAAGTCTCTCTGGTATCTGAATATGTTATATTTTTCCCCTGCATCTACGATGTCGATCAGATGATAGGGGATTTGTTCTCCGTCTATAGTATAATCTGCTATATCTTTGCCGGTGCCGATGTCCATTCCGCGATAGACCTGACGCGAGTCGGCAGAGATAATTTCTGCACCAATCTCTTTGGCGAGTCTTACCGCATATTTAGTTTTGCCCGAGGCTGTGGGGCCAAGTACGCAGATTAGTTTTATCATATTTTAGGAGTATTGGGCATCTCTACGCATATCTTTCTCTTTGATAGCGTGACGCTTGTCGTATTCTTTTTTACCGCGGGCTAAAGCGATATTGAGTTTGGCATAGCCGTTGTCGGCAATAAAAAGTCTTGTGGCAACAATCGTGAGCCCTTTCTCCTTTATCGCCCTGGCAAGTTTGCGTAGTTCCCTTTTGTTCAAAAGGAGTTTGCGGTCCCTTTTGGGGTCGTGTTTGTTGAAGGAACCCCACCAGTAGTCGGCAATGTGGATGTTTTTGACAAATAGCTCTCCCGCAATGAAATAGCAGTAGCTGTCGGGAAGTGATGCTTTTCCGGCTCTGATCGATTTTATTTCAGTACCTGTAAGGACAATTCCCGCTGTAAAAGTCTCTAAAAATTCGTATTCAAAAGAGGCTTTTTTATTTTTTATCTCAACTTTACTTTTAGCTTTTGGCATAACAGGGGCAAAGATACAACAAAGAAACGAAAGCAGGTGTACCCATTTGTCAAAATCAGAATTTAGGAGTTATCCCCACAAAGATTTCAAAATTGATTCCGGGCATCGGTCGGGAGAGGACTGAGAGGTATTCTTCGTTGAAAAGGTTGTTGATAGCCCCTTTTATGCTGAGATCGGCCCATTTGAAATTCAGATTTTTTTCCAATACGATATTGCTCATAAAGTAGGAGGGAAGTTTTCCTGTGAGGGAGATATCGTTGCTGGACATAGTGTATCGCTGACTGTAGTAGCACCATTTATATGTAAAGGCCCATCCTCTCCAGGAGAGTCTACCATTGATTGAGGAAGAGTATTCCGGAACATAGGGAAGTTGTTTTCCGACTGACTGGTCAGCAATTGAGACAGGTTCACCATTATTTATGGAAGGTGTCCACGAGAAGTTGGCTCCTATATCCAATTTCCATTCTCGAGCAAAAATCCAATCAAGTTTTCCCTCTATTTCAACTCCGTAGGCATGAACATCCTTGATATTTCTCGGAGAGAAGAATCCTTTAGTGGTGGGGAGCCAGATAATCCAATCGTGTATGTAAGAGTCAAACCATGTAGCGGATCCCGATAGGGTGTATATCCCCTCTTTACCTGTAGAGAATGAGATGCCTGCATCGTAGCTCCATCCACTCTCATTCTTCAAGTCAGGATTTCCGCCAGGAAGAAAATAGAGGTCATTCAAAGAAGGAAATCTATAGTTTCTTGAGATAGAGGCTTTTGCAACAATATTTCCTTTTTTGCAAATGACACCGTCAATGAAAAGTGCAGGTATGATGGGGGTAAATACGGTTCCATACATCTCTTCTCTTAGGACAACAGAAATACCCATCTCTTCAATAGGTTTCCATTTAGCAGATATCGCCCCAGAGAGTTCGATACGCCCTTTCTGGTATCCTACAATCGCTTTATCCCCATCCTGGCGGATAATATTCTTGTCTTTACTTGTCACAAAGTGCTGATGAGCCGACAAACTTGCAGTAAACAGCCATTTTTTTCCTATATAGTATTCACCCTCGGCATTTCCGTAGATAGTGTTGATAGTGCTGCGCGAACGGGTCATTTCCGACATTATTCCGTTTCCAATATCCCTTTTGTAGTCGTATGCCATCCAGGTATAGATATATCCCCCTTTGGCAGAGAGTTTCCAGTTTGATCGGAGGTGGTCCCAGTTTATTATTCCTCTGAATGTCTGTTCCCTTTGGCGGTTGTCAAACTCTGTTGCATCAGAATAGTCAGTGGTCAGTAGCGGAAGTTCCCTGTTGGAGTTGATATACCAGGCATTCAGCCCGAAACGATCTCCTTTAAGGGTGTTGTAATAGACCTCTTGAAGGATATGAAAGTCTCTGAATGAGCCACTTTTATTTGTTTCAACAGGATAATATTGCTCTATGATATTCATATTTTCATCATAGATATTCTCCTTTTTGTCGTGATTGCGGTATTTGAAATCGTTGGCTGAAGTGGAGAGGACTGCTCTGGTGGAGATTTGCCATTTTGGGGTGCCGTAGGTTATTCTGAGAAACTCATCAAAGGTCTTGAATGAGCCTATACCCTGGATATATTGTAACCCAAATCCGTTGTTATTTGCGGGTGTTGTGGATAGTTTTACGGCCCCTCCGAGTCCTCCTCCGATTTCGTTTACAGAGGATGTCCCATGGAGTAAAGAGGCATCGTCTATGAAGTATGAAGGAATCATCGAAAAATCGGTAGAGCCTAACATCGGATTATTGATCTTCATCCCGTTCCAGCTTACTTGAGTATGGGAGGCAGAAGTGCCCCGAAATGCTACTGTAGATAGAGTGGCACGACCATGGCTCTTTACAAAAATGGAGGAGTTATAGGTCAGAATGTCGGCTACCGAGAGGGCAATATTTTCTTTTAACCGAACTGAATCAAATGAGGTTTTTTGGATTCCAATCTCTTTCATGGGGCGGTCAGCATAGATTGTTGCCTCATCTATCTGAAATATCCTTTTGGTAATGCTCTCCTGCTGGGCGAATAAGGTGGCTGGAATGGAGAGAAGCAATATGTAAAGCAGATATTTTTTCATCTCAAATTACCTCCAGCAAAATGCTCCCGGTATGATTCCGGCATAAAAATGATCAATGAGTTCCCCATCTTTGGAGTATCTGTATATGAATCCAGGTTGTACGTAGTCAATCGCATCAGCAACATAAACGTCGGAACTCTTTGGATCAACAGTCAGTCCATAATATATAGTCCCATTATCGGGAATGAAGGGTCTGATAGGGAGTTGCTTAGAGTTTACATCCATTTCCCATATATCGTGGTTTATCCAATAGAGCCGATCTTTAGTACCGTTGAGTTGAACTTCCGAGGGGGCGTCACCGAGGTTGAATCTGAACTGATTTTCAATGGTAAATGTTTCTGCATCAATACAGTAGAGTGAGGGAGCTTCATATCCGTATGGAGAGTCTTCATAGCCTCCATCTGTTATTGTCCAGATTTTATTGTTACAGTCGAGAACCAAAGATGTGGGTTGGATCCCAACAATGAGTTCATCCACGACCCTATCGGTTTCGGTATCTATTTTTAAGATTCTGTTCTGGTAGGACCAGCAGTTTACATAGATATATTTGCCATATTGGACCATTTGCTCAGTGGAGCCACTCTCCATCGTCATGTCCGGACACTCGATGTATCCTGTTATCTCGTATTTTCGGGGATTTACGATGAAGATTCTGTTGTCCCAGATTTGTGTAATATAGGCTTTCTCATCAGATATGAAATGGATATATCTTGGGGATGTGAGGTTTGTAATCCTTCCCACCTCCTCAAATGTATTAATGTTGATGGCAAAAACTACGTGGGAGTTGTTAACCACTATCCAACCGATGCTGTCGCGAATTACCATAGATTGGGCGACATCTCCAAGTTTCATTCCGTTAGCCCTGTAAAATACCTCGTTGTCACATTTCTTGGTTGCCGGATTATAGTATGAAAGGGTGGCATTCCCATATTGGAAGTTCCCTTCATTTATAATAAATAATCCATCCCCTGTGATAGAGAAATCCTCTTCAATACCGTACTCCCACTTCATACATCCGGTACAAAGTGAGAGTAGGCAAATGGAGAATAAAAAATTATTTAAAATTGTCGAACTATGTTTCTTACCCGATTTCATATCTTGTATTGCGGCCCCCAATTTATAGGAAATTTCATAAAATCCTATTGAAGTTCCCTTAAATTATTGTCGTAAATTCCTGTCACCTCTGTTGAATTCTCCCCAAGCCATCCGCTTTTTGTATTTGTGGCGGTCTGAATTTTGACAAAGTCTATATAATCAAGGGAGATACTCTCCCCGTTATAGTCTATGGCATTGGAGATTTTGAAAATATTGAGGCTGGGACTCCCATCGTTTGTCCCCTCTTGCCCAACAATATCTATAGGGGAGTTGTTGTCTACATAACCCCAGTCGTAATGTGGTTGCACCCAATATGAGCCATTTCCAGATGCGTCGTAGTTTCTCTCAAGAAGTTTTGTTCCTCTAAGGGTATAACTCTCTTCGGATATCCACAAAGGGTAGTAGTACTCTTGGGAATGGAATTGGCCTATATAGTCGATTTGTCCACTATTACCCTGATTGTCACTCCATTGTACGGCCATGCCACTTGCGGCGGGACGGTAGTATGTGACTGCATAGTCCTGGATGGTACCAGCAGCTCCGGTTTCACTCCCTTTAAGTTCATACCAGGTATCATTTGGGAGTCCGTCTCCATTTTCATCTTGCATTACCCAAACGATTCCGGGTTCTGAAGAGCCGTCAAAGGAGTTTCCGCTGATAGCGAGTTCATATTCTCCATTATTTTTGACGCTATGGTCGAATCCGGCAATGATGTATCCCCCAAATCCTCCCAAAGAGACCCAAACCTTATCTTTCAGTCTTCTTTCTGCATACTCTACAGCATCTGCAGGAGTGTATTCGCTACCGTTAAAGCCACTCGATTTAAGGTCATTGATAAACTGTCCTGGAGCAGGGGTGTATTCGTAAATCTTATCCCAGGTCATCAGGCTGGAGCTGTTCGATGGACGATAAAAAGTTCCCTCTTTAGGGCAGACATTCACTTTGATCTCTTGTGTCAGAGTGGTACTTCCTTGATTAGCAGTATTTTCTAAAGTAAGAACAGCCAGAATGGTATATTCCCCGACTTCGGATAGAGAACATATATAATATGGTAGAGGACCCTCTTGTAGGGCCACTCCATTGAGGTACCAACCAAATGTTCCATTTTCATAGTTTGTCAGGGTGGTAGGGGCTATTTTGATGCTTCTCCCGGTAGAGTAGTTGTAGGTGGTTTGTTCAAATCTCCACTCTACGGGGAGATCCTCTATTGTACAAACTTTAATGACAAATGATACACTGTCGGCTCCATCTTCGTTTTGTGCAAGAAATGTTGCAGAGAATTCTCCGGTTGTCTCACTTACAAAGGTGTAGCTGAGGGAGTGACTTACTACCTCGGAGTTGATGCTCCAGACATATTCTGTTTCAATGGAGGTCTCTTTAACAGTGGGGGTTAATGTGAGTTCATTTCCGAGGGCTATGGTAAAACCGTTCTGGGAGTTGGGTAATGAAACAAAGGGAATCTCCAGCTCGACCACATCTATCCTTATTTCAACGCTTTCCACTCCCGCTTCATTTGATACGCTTAAAGTTATAAAGTACTCTCCTACGGCGTCATTGCAGTATGTCAAAGCAGGCTCGGTGGAGAGTACTTCCCCATTGGAGGTCCAGATATATTGGGCCCCTTCTACATATTGATAGTTGGGAGCGATAATAATTGTCCTTCCCTGTTTTACCCGAAATACCCCTGTGTTGTTTTCAAAAGTTATCTCCGGAGGCAATTGTCCTGTAATAACATCATCTATATTGCAAGATATTGTCAAAAGTGCTGTCAGTAAAACTATTATCGCTCGTATCATATTCTCTTTTAATAAGTCAGTCTCTTAAAATCTTACCGCTATATCGTCGTATCCAAAATAGGATGGTTGGCTGAATCCATAGCCGTTGTCGCTCGAACCGGTTATATTGAATTCGACCAGCAGTACTTCTCCAAGTGGAGTAAGGTCCCATTTTGTCCATTCGGTGATTATATTCTCAGGACCGTTGCAAAGGTATATTTCTGCATTTCCTGTCACATTGCCATCTGCATCATATCCGGTAGCCAATGCTTTTACCCAGTCACCTTCGCCAATTGAAGCAGTCAGACCATTACCATCTGTGTAACAAGCAATTGCATAGCAGGAATTGTTTACATACATGTGGTCAATAACCCTTGCAACACCATCTCCGAAATAGATATAGGGGAGATTTTCTGTCATATTGTATGGAGAACCATCCTTATATCCGTAGTGCATCGCAAAATTTGTGGAGCCATTACGTCCGCCTGCTCCCGGAGTTCCAAAAACAGTTTGTTGGTTTTCAAAACTTCCGTTGGTCTGGCAATCTGTCGAAGCGTAGTTTGAAATAACTTCTCCTCCACCCCAATAGACCTGTGTATTGTAGTTGAAAGGAAATTCAGATGCAAGGAATGTGTTGTTTTCATCATACCAATGGTAGTCACAACCTCTCCCTTCTCCGTTAAATCCCATATCTCCGTATGCCAATGGTCCACCATATTCGGGGGTATCTATCAGGTCACTCCACTTTTCAACCCTGTGTTCGTAGTAATCTGTCCCATCAAATCCTGTTATAGAAAATGGCGCAAACCTTTCGGTTCCATCTTCAAATGTAAGTATTCTTAGTTCAAAAACATTAATTTCAACTGATAATTTTACAATGAGGACTCTATTGTTGGCAGATACAAGGTTGAAAGCTATGATTCCTTCTGTTTCGGCAAATGTATTCTCCTGGGAGGGAGCGGTGATAGTCAGGATATTATTTTCTAAAGAGACTCTCCATCCATCTGGTTTTGAGATAGAATAATCAGCAATGTTTTCGGTAGTGATATTGAAGGTGCGGCTCTGGGAGTATGTGAACAATTCTGTTTCACCTACATCTTCTATTATAAATTTCGGTACGCTGTCATCGTATCTGGGGATAGAAATCGAGCTTCCGTCCTGAAGGATAAAGAGGACAAACTCTTCATTACTGTTGTCCACTTGGATAGAGGATGATGAACCATTTTCGGATGAAGGGGGGACTGTGGCACTTACCCCGGTACTTTCCCAGGTTATTCCTCCATCATAAGAGATTTCCCAATAGTAGTCTTCAGGATTTATTCTTATCTGAGGGGTGATGGCATCTGTACCGTTTGCTCTGATTCTCTTTCCGTCCATCATTAACCATTCCCCATCAATAGTCCAGTAGTAGTTCCCGTCTTCGTCTTGTCTAACCGAGATTACGGGGGCGTTTGTCCCATCCTCTCCATTAGAAATAACGGCTGTGGAGCCATCTGAAAATATTATTTGATATCCATTTTCAAGTTCTTCAATTTCTGTTATGAATAGGTTTTTCTGAAGAGCTTCTGTCAATTTCTGAAGGGTTTCGATGTTGTTGTTGATTCCTTCGATACTCTCTTCTAGAGTCTGGACTCTATTTTCAAGATTATCCAATCTGTTAAAAATTTCAGAGTCGTCGTATGTACAACTCTGGAATAGTAAACTCCAAAGCAAAAGTGCTGATAATAAAATGTTTAACTTCATAATAGTATTGTTTTAAAATTCTTGCATTTTTAGGCAAGAACGGATATCAAAACAATCTCTTTACATTATAAATGCACTGATACCTATATGGGACCGTTACATAAATATGGGGTAAAATGTTTTGATTAGCACCCGTTTTCCTGCAGGTTTAAATCTGATTTACATAGGTAGGTTTTCTGGCTTGTCCCATTATTGCGCCTTCCCAGTTGTCAACCAGTGGCAAAGAGTGCAATAAAATTTATCCCTTGCGGGATGGGATTTACAGCAACAGGTATTGCTCCGGATTTGCACCGGATTCCCTTTTAACCCTTTTGGAAAGTATTCTTCCTAAGGGCGCCTATGAGTGCTGCAAATATAGATAGCTTTTTTGTTTCTCCAAAAAAAAACTTCACAATCCATAGCAGGAGTGCGAAGTTTAGTAAGTTCTATAATAATCGGGTTCTATATCAGACTGTTCCGAACAGTAGCCAATCTTTCTTTATTTTCCAAAAGTTTCTTTTGCAACTGTGTCGTGCTGTTGCTTTTAAGTAATAAGATATCCTCAATTAGTTCTTTTGTCTGAGCCAATTCGGGATGATTGTCTGATGAAAGATTGATACCACTATATATAAGCGATATCCGATTAAAAATGTCATTTACCTGTGAATCACTCAGAAACATAGGAATCACTTCAATGTTGTTGCTCAGCAGAAATAGCTCCTCAATGACTGCGGTGGCCGCTGCTTCCCAAAAAAGGTTTGCTGAGCGCTGTTTATATGCTTCGTTGAATAATTCATTTACCATATTCTTTACAGCTTTGGTGCTTCTTCTGTGTGATTCATTGAGGTTTATGTTGAAACCAGGGTTGTTGATATCCACAAGAAGCCTTGCAATTGTCTGTTTGTAGTCTGTCAGAGGCTCATGGTAAAGTGAGGCTACTATCATATCCGTTTTGTATATGACGGCTGCCCTGTATTTTGCCCCAATGCTCACTGCTTGGTTCGCCCTGCTGAGCGGCATCAGATAGTCGGGCCTTTTCATAAGCCCTCTATCTTTGGCAAAGGTATCGTCGGAAAGAAGGCTGGTCAGAAAAGGTGAAGCACCGATATCTCCGATTCTGTCTATGAGAAGATCCAACTCTTTCTTAAGATTTTTGTCTGCATAGAGATTATTTGCCGAGGAGTCAATTTCTGATAATGTATCAAATTTTGAAACATCCTCATTCCCGGCAGTATCCTGTGAGGAATTCCTGCAGGATACTGCCATCAAAATAAGGAATGTTAATACAAATATTGTTTTGGAAATCAATCTCATTGTGTGTTGCTTTGAACTAATATCTCAAGGACAAGTGTCTCAATGGTTCCATCGGTATAGATGACATGGGCCTTTACAATATGTTCACCTTCTGTCAATGTGACTTGTTTTTCATTTTGAATAACATTGTCAAAATACCATTCTACCTCTGAAGGTGTTTTTGAACTGCTACTCAATTCAAAGACAAAGTTGTCACCTGTATTGTATGACTCTTTGTGAGAAACAATGGTTGTGATACCCAATAACTCAAAGTTTGATACATTTTTGGAGATACCTGCGGAGATGATAAAATTAGCATTTATCGAGGCATCTCTCAAATCGTACCACGAGTATCCATCCACTGAGTAAAGTCCACCTCCATCAACGATAGGACCTCCATCTATTCCTAAAGGGAATCCGTAGTCACATCCTATGATTCCATATCCAAATGAGTAGGAATGTCCACTCTCTATGGTAATTTCTTCCTCTATGAATACGGTAGTGCTTACTCCAAAGTTGATCTCATCAATAGGAACATTTGCACTATAGATTCTATTATTGTCCTTTTCAATGAATACTGTAACCGATTCAGCAGTCTGTCCTAGAACTGTAAATGAAATATTTTTGAACTCGTAGTCGGAATAGGAGACGAGTTCGTTTGCAGAGTATTCGACTTTCGCCCACCACTCAGAATTACTGTCGGAACCGATACCTCCATCGATTTCATTATGTTTCTTCAGTTCTATACTTGAAGCCTCCTCAGTGGTAAGAAGTACTATATCCAGATTAAGCTCTCCAGCCAATATTTCTACATAGTTCGTGTACGGAGTATATCCCAATGCCTGGACCTTTATCTCAAAGTCGTTCTCTTCGAAGTCTGTAAGGTCAGCAATGTAGTTTCCGTTGGCGTCACTCTCAATTGTGATACTCTCCTGAGAGTTTTTCATGACAATACCCAATTGTCTGATGGAATTATTTGTAGTTTGGGAAACAGGGGAGACTGTAATGCTGGCATTTACGATGGGTTCTCCATGTCTGTTGGTAATTGTTCCGATGATTTTCTTTCCTTTGTCGATGCTAAGATTGAGGATAACATTTTCTCCACTGAGTCTGATGTCAGTTAGATTGTATCCTGTAGGGAGTCCTGACCAATCTTTGGCAGCAGGCTCAGTATTCGCTGTAAATGATGTCTGGTTAACTCTTCCAGGGAAGAAAAAGTCATTTACATAAGTGACTGCAGACTCCGGATAGATAGATTCGACCAGATCGAAACATTGGTGGGCGGCATACGAGTTGATGTCGTAGCCACTCTCCCAGCGGGATTTGGCAGTAGCCCCATTTACCACATTGTTGGATTTGTCTACATGATATATAACAAGTCCTTCATCACCGATATACATGTCCCAACCGATAGCGGGTCTGCTTTCGTAAACGAAAAATTCACCGGGATTTGTGGTTACAGTGATATATGAGTTGTTGCTGTTTATCGGTTCAAGTACTTTCTCTCCTGAGGAAGTCCACTCAGTGAATTCATCCATCCATCCAAGGATTTGTCTCTCTATACCGTTGAGGTATGGCGGTGTGCAGCTATTGTTATTGTAGGAACCATTGGACATCAATGAGAGTTGCGATAACCCAAGTCCACTACCATTCGCCTCATAGTCAGTGTCATAAAAGTCAGGAAGACCCAGAACATGTCCAAATTCATGGGTAAATGTTCCGATACTTGCCATTGTCTGGCCACTGTAACCTTTATACTCGGAGGTGCAGGCAAATTGGAAAATCTGAACTCCATCAAGGATTACATTTTCTCGGTAAATTGCCCAAGCATGGGGCCAGATGTAATCACTGCCGGCTCCCTCAGCCTCATTGTGTCCTGCATAGAAGAAGAATACATTATCCACATATCCGTCGCCATCGTGGTCGTATTCTGAGAAATCTATTTGAGAGTCGTAGAGTCTGCAGGCTTCTGCCAACAGATAGTCTGTAGCCTCATATCCGTAGTAGTCATCCGAACCGTAATGGGCATAACCCTTACTTACCTTGATTGGACCATATACATCGAATGTGGGGTCAAACATTCCATTGGAGTTTTCGTAGTAATAATCTCTTGACGAACCTGTTGCGCCATTAAGGCTGTATCCCTCCTGATTGAGCAGGTCGTGGAACGCCTGGGTAGGGTTATCTACTGTGAACTTCAAATCACTGAACTCTATAAGGAGTACAAGAAATCGTTTGCTTCCGATAGATATTTCAGAATTCTGCTCTATCTGTCTTCGTTGTGCCCTGCGCATATTGGCTGTCTGGACAGCTTGGAAGGGGGGCTTAATGGCAGTTGTGGTAAATTGTGTTGCCGAATTTGTCGCTCTTGTAGCGCTGATGGTTTTAGAGCCGTCAGCATTGAATGTTGCGTAGTAGTAGTAGCCATCGGTTCCTTTGGCAACAAGCCTGTTTCCTACAGTTGTCCAATTGAGAAATTCGTCCCCGTGAACGGTGATTGTCAGGGTAGAACCGTCAGGTTGGGTAATTGTCTTGGGCTTAGGATCTGCCACTACTGCATTAGCGATTATGGGTATAAATAACAGAGCGGCGCTGATAATTATTGAAATGAAACTGATTCTTTTCATGGTCGGTGTTATTTATTTTTTATGATCATTCCTTGTTCGTTCCTATGGTCAAACAGCCAGATTGTTCCTTGATCGGCATCCACTTTTTCAACCTGATAGTTATCCACCGAGCTGCGGCTGAACGAACTGATATAGTTTTGAACAGAGCTGATGGAGTAAATGTTGCCGGTAACAATTTCTTCATCAAGACCTTCTATCAGCATATAATTTTCCCCGGAAACAATTCTAAAACCAATCTTTCCGTTGTTGTTTACGTAGGCATATTGGGAGGTATATTTCCTGTATTCGATGACGAATTCATCTCCTGTGGTGTAACGGTACCATCCGGGAGTGTCCAATGCCATGAAGTCAGCATAATGTGGGGATATTCCCGACTGATAGATTTCAAGATGATCACTCAGGTTTCCGTCACTTGAGGTGAATGTCAAAGTACATTCCCTACTTTCTGAAGATGTATTCTTGGAGATTTCAATTACAATCTCTTCATTGGTGTAGGCTCCTGATTGTGTCGCAGGGATATTGATCCAGTCAACCTCCTGAGGGATTGTTATAGTATAGCCGGTGTTGTGTCCCAGAAGGATGCTGAATGTTCCTCCAATAGCATCTGTTACAATCCTCTCCTCAGATAAAATCAACTCATCCCTTTGATCTTGGAATACAAAAAGGGTATCTTTTGCAACACCATGCATAAAGTAGATATAACCTTCTCTTGATGATTCTACATCACCTTGTTCGGCATTGAAAACCAATTCTTTGGTATGAGTCTCAGGGTTGTCGTCTATTTGTGAATCTGTAGATTTAATCCAATCAGAACCCTCGTCAATCTTATATGAGAAGGTAGTGTTGGTACTCAATCTTACGGTAAAAGTTTCTCCTTTGGAATCTACTGTGATTTCCTTTTGCTCAAGAGTAAGATACTCCTTCATTGCCTGTGTTACGGTGACGGTATCTGTGTCCTGTTCGCAATGAAGATATATGTAACCGGTTCTGACTCCCTCTGTGCATGAGGATTGTACACCGAACTTAAATGAGTTCTGATTGTAGGGGTTTGTACTCTTTAGTTCCGATTCAGGAAGTATCCATTGGGAATTTTCATCAATTGTGAATGTTACATTGGATATGGCTTTGAATGAAACATTGAATTCGCTTCCGTTTTGTGGAACAGATACACTTTTGGTATTTAGAATAATATATTCCTCTAAAGGAATAACCTTATCCTCCTCACACGAGGTGAGAAGGATAAGGGTTATCATGATATAAAATATTCTTTTAAACATCTTTTATGGGATGTGTTTATTTAACAACGGGTATCAGATTTCTGTCGCCGTATCCGTTATCTACTCTTGATACATAAGGCCAGAATTTGTTCTCACGTATCCATTCGAGCGGATATGCAGCTTTTTCACGAGAATAAGGGTGAGACCAATTGTCTGCGCAGACTTCGTCAGCGGTGTGAGGTGCCATCTTCACTACGTTGTCCACTTTGTCTGCTTTACCGTCCCTGATTTCCTCGCACTCTCTCTTGATGGATATGAGAGCATCGATAAATCTGTCAAGTTCTTCGAGAGATTCACTTTCGGTAGGCTCTACCATCAAGGTTTCATGTACAGGGAATGAAAGGGTAGGTGCATGGAAACCATAGTCCATAAGTCTCTTTGCAATGTCTGTAGCATCCACTCCGTAGTCTGCCTTATAATTCTGAAGGTCGACAATACATTCGTGTGCAACTCTACCGGTCACACCTGTATAGAAAATCTTGAATTCTTTAGATAGTCTGGTGGCCATATAGTTTGCATTTACGATAGCCATCTCTGTCGCTTTGCGAAGTCCTTGAGCACCGAGCAACTTGATATATGCATGGGTGATAGGAGCCAATAGTGGACTTCCGTAAGGGGCAGAAGCTACTGCTGTCATCTTTTCACCACCGCAAGCAGGTACTACAGGGTGTCCGGGAAGGAATGGTGTAAGATGTTTGGCAACGCATATTGCACCAACTCCGGGACCGCCACCGCCATGAGGCATAGCAAATGTCTTGTGCAGGTTCAAGTGGCATACGTCGGCACCGATAAAGCCGGGATTGGTAATTCCTACCTGACCGTTCATGTTTGCTCCGTCCATGTAGACTTGACCGCCGTTTTCGTGGATGATGTTACAGATTTCGCGAATCTTCACTTCAAATACACCGTGTGTAGAAGGATATGTAATCATTATACCGACAAGTGATTCTTTGTTTGCAATAGCTTTTGCGCGCAAGTCTTCAACGTCGATGTTTCCGTTTTCGTCGCAACCGACCAAAATGATATTGAAACCTGCCATAGCCGCACTTGCAGGGTTGGTTCCGTGTGCCGAGGTGGGGATAATAATGGTGTTTCTATTTCCTTCACCTTTGGACTCCATATATGCCCTGATGGTCATAAGTCCGGCATATTCACCTGCGGAGCCTGCGTTGGGTTGAAGTGAACAGCTGTCAAAGCCAGTGATTGTACTCAAGTCTTTTGCAAGTTCATCGAGAATACGGAGGTATCCTTGAGTTTGCCAAGCAGGAGCAAATGGATGGACATCTGTAAGTTCGCTCCAACTTAGAGGGAGCATTTCAGCAGCAGCATTAAGTTTCATGGTACAAGAACCAAGAGGAATCATTGAGTGAGTCAATGAAATGTCTCTGCGTTCCAGTTTCTTAATGTAACGCATCATCTCAGTTTCAGAGTGATATTTGTTGAATATGCTCTCTGTGAGGAATGGAGTCTCTCTTTTCATGAATATGTTTGAGAGGGCATCGCAGCAACATTCAAGTGAAATGCCGAAAATTTCAGCAATCTTGCGTGCTTCTTCGCAGTCAGAAAGTTCGTCAAATGATATTTGAACGCACTCGTTGCAAGGATAGTAGAAGTTAAATCCTGCAGCTTCAGCCTTTTCTCTAATCTGCTCGGCACTGATACCTTTGATACGGATAGTGTCGAAGAAGTTTTCGTTTGCAATCTGGTAGCCTGCCTTGCGTAGATTAGCAGCAATGACATGTGCATATTTATATCCGTTCATTGCTATTTCGCTGATACCTTTAGGACCATGATATGCTGCGTACATACCTGACATTACAGCCATTAACGCTGTAGCTGTACAAATATTGGAGGTAGCTTTCTCCCTTTTGATATGTTGTTCGCGGGTTTGCAATGCAAGTCTGAAACCGGGTTTGCCAAGTCTGTCGATAGAAAGACCGATAATTCGGCCGGGGATATTTCTCTTGTATTGGTCGCGGGTGGCCATCCAACCTGCGGTAGGACCGCCATAACCCATACCAAGTCCGAATCTTTGGGATGTTCCTACGGCAATGTCAGCACCCCATGCAGCAGGTTCCTTGAGAACTGAGAGTGCGAGAAGGTCACAATATGCGGCAACCAGAATACCTGACTGATGTGCTTTTTCGCAGAATTCAGAGTAGTCGCGAACATCACCATCCGCTGCAGGATATTGAAGCAATGCTCCATAGCACATAGGGTCGAAACCATTTGAGATTATCTCTTTATAGTCTCCTACTATCAATTCTATTCCAAGACCTTTGGCTCTGGTCTGTACCACAGAAAGGACATGTGGGAAAATATTGTTATCAATGAAGAACTTGTTTTTACCTGCTTTGATAGCATCGCGGCTTCTCAAATCGAGAATCATTCTCATAGCCTCTCCGGCAGCTGTCGCATCGTCAAGCATAGAGCAGTTTGACATAGAGAAACCAGTTAGAGATGAAATCATTGTCTGGAAGTTGATTAGCGCTTCAAGACGACCTTGAGAAATCTCAGCCTGATAAGGGGTGTAAGATGTGTACCAGCTTGGATTTTCAAAAATATTTCTTGTGATTACCGGCAATGATGCAGTTCTGTAAAATCCTAAACCGATAAGAGACTTGAATTTTTTATTTTGTGATGCTATCTCCTTAAGATTAGAGAGATATTTGCTTTCACTGACATGATTGTCAATTTTTATAGGTTCATCAAGAAGAATGTCTGAAGGGATAGTCTGTCTGATGAGTTCATCTACCGAAGAAACACCGATAACATCCAACATATATTGGATCTGTGATTCTCTTGGGCCATTGTGTCTGTCTACAAAATTTAGTGGCATAATATATATTTTAATTAATGAGTTAATACAACTTTCTGTTGTTCCACAACAAATATAGA
The DNA here is from genome assembly GCA_017501525.1 of Bacteroidales bacterium. Lineage (GTDB taxonomy): Bacteria > Bacteroidota > Bacteroidia > Bacteroidales > UBA932 > Coprenecus. The sequence continues at coordinate 206,546 of JAFVWT010000011.1, forward strand.
AAAAATACTAATTCCATCTATCAAAATCTAACCTTATGTAAATAAATAACAATACTGTAAAGGTCATAAATGAGGACCCTCCGTAGCTGATTAGTGGCAGTGGTATCCCCACAACCGGCATAATTCCGATTGTCATACCGATATTTATAAATACATGCATAAAGAGATATGATGCGATGCAATATCCGAAAACTCTTGTAAATTTATCCTTCTGTCTCTCTGCTGTAAGGAGTATGTTCAATATTATTGTAAAGAACACTCCTATTACGGCAACAGCTCCGACAAATCCCCATTCTTCTCCGATTGTGCAAAATATGAAGTCGGTACTCTGCTCTGGCACAAAGTTGAACTTTGTCTGAGTACCCTGGAGAAATCCTTTTCCAATAAATCCTCCTGAGCCGATAGCGATCTTTGACTGATTCACATTGTATCCGGCACCTTGCAAATCTTCGGATATTCCCAATAGATGTTCTATTCTGTCCCTGTGGTGGGGCTGGAGTATGTTGTCAAAGACAAAATCGACAGAGAAGATAATGATAAGTGATATTACGAAGGAGATAAATATCGGGAAGAAATATTTGTTTTTTCTTTTATATTCCCTTCTGCTGACAATAATTGCCGGGATAAGGATCATAATGCTTAGCCAATAATGGGGCTCTAACGGGTTGAGCTCACTTATTTGTGGAATTTGCAGAATCAGGGGAACAAATGCAGCTATTATGATGAAAACAAGATAGCTCAGTATCATTTTCATAGGTCTTCTTGAGAATGAAGTACGCATCACCCCAATTATTCCTACAGCTACCAGCAGAGATACCGAGGGTGAATACTTCAATGTTAAAAGGAAGAGTATTACTGCAATACCAATCCAGCATAGGAACCAACCCGAGAGACCTTCGCGGTAGAAAACAAAAATTAATCCGAAGTAGACAAGTATTGTACCGACATCGGGCTGCATTGCAATCAGAAGTATCGGGATCAGGACCACCATCACTGCTTTTAGAAACTCTTTTTTTGAGGACATCTTAAAGTTGTGTTGGCTCATTATGGTGCTAAGTAACAGTGCAGTAGATATTTTAGAGAACTCAGATGGCTGAATGTTCATGGGGCCAATATCTATCCACGCCTTTGCTCCGTTGATCTCTTTCCCGATTATCAGTACAGCCACCAGCAAAATGGTAATCAATATGTAGAATGGAATTGCTGATGCGGAATATAATTTGGGACTTATCACAAACAGGATAAAGATGGCAACCAAAATTCCTCCCCCCATCCATATAAGTTGTGTTCCCCCTTTGTTCGCCAATGAGAATATTGAAGCTGTCTCTTCTGTGTAGGATGAGGCATATATGTTGAGCCACCCGAACAAAATCAGCAGCAGGTAGCAAATGATCAGTGTCCAATTGAGTTTTCTATATGAATTCATCACTAACTTCTATTTTTTCTTTTTCTTTGGTCTGACATAGTCTGGGCTTGCCGGTACTTTGTGCAGAAGAGATGCTTGTGAAATCCTATCCTCCAGCCATTTGCGGTTGGGGTCAATTTCACCGTTGAGGTATTTTTCTACCATAAGGGATGCTACGGGGGCGGCCCATGTGGCGCCAAATCCTGCATTTTCAACATATACGGCAATGGCTATCTGTGGATTCTCTCTTGGGGCAAAGCATACGAAAACAGCATGTTCATCGCCATGTGGATTCTCGGCTGTACCTGTTTTTCCACAAATGTCGAGACCGGGAACTGCGGCAATGGTGGCTGTCGCTCCTGAGCCAGGTTTTGAGTTAACAGCCTTGTACATTCCGTCAATAACACTCTCAAAATGGGTCGTGTCGACAAGAGTGTAATGTTTTTCCTTATATTTTTTGTTTAGTTCGGCATCATGATGATCCTTTATGATGTGAGGAATGTAGTAATATCCTCTATTTGCAATGGTTGCAGCTAAGTTTGCAAGTTGTAGTGGAGTGGCACCAAGTTCACCTTGTCCGATTGAGAGGGAAATGATTGAGAGATAGTTCCATCTCCCTTTTCCGTATATTTTATTATAGGTCTGAGCAGTAGGTACGAAACCGCTTTTCTCCGAGGGAAAGTCACTGCCGAGTTTCACTCCAAAACCAAAACTTGTAACATATTTGTACCATGCGTTGTATGCTTCTTCAGTAGAGTTGTATTTCGAATTTCCCAGCAGGTTTCTGAAAAGGTAACAATAGTATGAGTTACAAGATGCCATAATCGACTCCTTGAACCCTAAAGGAGATTTGTGTGGGTGGCACCCCAGGGTCAATCCCTTTGCGCTAAAACCATTGTTGCAGGGATATTGGGTATGAATGGTGACGGCTTCTTCCTGAAGTCCGATTAAGGCATTGACCAGCTTGAATACCGAACCGGGAGGTTGTGGTGACATGATGGAACGGTTGAACATAGGTTTGAACGGGCTTCTGGAGATACTGTCGTAGTGTTTGTTTATCTCCCCCAGAATAGCGACGTCTATACCCGGACTGGAGATCATTGAGAGTATTTCACCCGAAGAGGGCTCAATAGCAATTACAGAGCCTACTTTGTTTTTCATTAGGAATTCTCCGTAGCTCTGCAGCTCTGCATCTATCGTGGAGACCACATCTTTTCCCTTTACTGCAGGTTTGTCGTATTCTCCATCCATGTATGACGACTGTATAGTATTGCGGGCATCTCTTAGAAAAATGTTATATCCTTTTTCTCCTCTGAGCAGACTTTCGCAACTCTCCTCAAGTCCGGTACTGCCGATATAATCTCCTTGCTGGTAATCAGGATTCTTTCTTAGAAATTCAGGTCCTACCTCAGTAATGTATCCCAACAGATTTCCCCCTGCATTGTATGGATACATTCGGGTAGTTCGCGGAATACCATAGAATTTTGGAAATTTGTAATTTACCTCAAGGAATCTGGCATATTGCTCCTGTGAGGTTTGCTTAAGGAATGTTACAGAGCGGAAACCTATCCTGCTTCTGTATTTTTTGTAATCTCTGAATGTCTTTCTGACATCCTCCAACTTCAGATTGAATATTCTGCAGAGCTCCAATGTGTCAAACTCCTTGACAAAGTGAGGAGTGACCATTATATCATAAGTATTTTTATTTCCGACGAGAATTTTCCCGTTTCTGTCCAGAATCTGTCCTCTGGCAGGGTATAGAGTCTGGTAGTAGAATGCGTTGTTCTGGGCACTTATTTTAAAGCTATTATCTAGAATCTGCAATCTGAAGAGTTGGAATACCAATACGATAACAGCTAAGGACAAGCCAATAATCAGATGTTTTACCCTATTGTTGCCTTGCATGGTTATTGTTTTTTAGGATTGCATATTATAAATAGTCCGATGGTCATGAGCAGATTTGCAACTAAGGAGATGGCAGTTCTCAATATGAATAATATCCATGACCAGTATCCAAGTGATTCTAAAGAGGTGTATGCTACGAGGTAAATCAACAAGATAAAGAACGCAAGGATAGAATATTTACCAATGCCTGTGATTTGTGGAGTAGGGCGATTCTCTTTTTCAAGAAGATCTTTATTTATCAATGCCATTACAAGCCCTCTCTTTGCAAATGCGGCTGCAGTCAGAGCTGCGGCATTAATGCCTATGATTCCTCCACCCAGGAGATCGGCGACTATACCCACCATAAAACCTATAATGGTATTTGCCAATGTGCTGTTACGATAGGGCATTGCAAGGATGATATATGGCAAAAGGGAAAGATGAAGGTAGAGACTGATATGGATGAACGAATCAATCAACCCCTGACCGATAATAAGAATTATGGCGATTACAATATATTTGAAATCTCTTTTTGTCATCTTTTATCTGAATTTTTCAATAACGTCTCAATTTCTTCTTTTTCTTTGAAGCATACTGCATAGACAGTCATAAGGGTGTTGAAATCTTCTATCAGTTCCACAGACAATTCGTAATTTATGCCATTGTTCTTGCTCTTGCCTGTGATGGTGGCTATGGGCAGGTGTGGTGGATAAATCATTGAGTAACCGCTGGTTGTGACGGTGTCCCCTTTGATGATTTCTGTATGGATGGGAATATCCTTTAATAGTGCCTTTTTAGTGGATTTTCCGTTCCAATAGAGTGTGCCAAATGTATTACTGCTTGATATAGTGGCACTTACCATATTTTCAATATCGAGTAATGAGCAGACTACAGAATACTTTTCTCCTGCAGTCAGGACATATCCTACAACCCCTTTTGCAGTAATTATTCCCATATCTTCTTTAATGCCGTCAGAAGTCCCTTTATCGATAACTATGACATTGTGAAGTTTGTTTGTCTGATTGGAAATTACTCTTGCAGGAATATATGTGTAATCGGCATATTTATATAGGACCGAATCTGTCACGAGGGGATAATTCTCTCCGATATATTTTTCTAACGAATTGTTCCGGCTTCGGAGCAAAGCATTCTCTTGTGCCAGAATCTGATTATTCTCCTTAAGTGCAAAATATTCCTGCACAGAACTTATCTGCTTATTAATGGAGGCATTTACAGAATACAAACCTTTTATTATACCCGACTTTTGTACAAGTGTTGTCCGGCTTATCATAAAAATAGCCAATCCCTCCAATATCAGGAATATGGAGAGATTGACAAATCGTACTATAAAGAGATTGTCTTTTCTCATTCAGCCTATCGAAGAAGGAATGGATATTTCGATGTGCTTCTAAGTGCCATACTTGTACCGCGGGCCACAGCGCGAAGTGGATCCTCAGCGACATGGAACGGAATGTTGATTTTTTCATACAGGCGCTTGTCCAGGCCTCTGATAAGTGCCCCTCCACCTGTAAGGAAAATACCTCTTTCCACTATGTCCTGATATAGTTCGGGAGGTGTCTGTTCCAGAACAGATAGGACAGCCGCTTCTATCTTTGCCAATGATTTGTCAAGGCAATGGGCTATCTCATTACTTGTTACAGCAATCTCAACAGGGTGGGCAGTCATTAGATTAGGACCCCTTACAATAAATGGTTCCGGTTGTTCATCAAGGTCCGGGAGGGCAGCTCCGATTCTTATCTTGATCTCCTCTGATGTCGGCTCTCCAACTTTGATATTGTGCTGTTGGCGCATATATTGTTGGATGTCAGATGTGAATACATCACCTGCCACTCTTATCGACTGGTTGGTAACAATACCACCCAATGATATTACTGCGATTTCAGTAGTACCTCCACCTATATCCACTACCATATTTCCGGTGGGAGCCTCCACATCCAGTCCGATACCCATAGCAGATGCCATCGGTTCGTATATAAGGTAGATCTCTCTACCTCCGGCATGTTCGGAAGAGTCTCTTACAGCCCTGATTTCCACTTCTGTACTTCCTTTGGGAATACAAATTACCATTTTTATGTTTGGTGTGAAAATAGAACGTTTATAGTTAATCATCTTTACAAAACCTCGAATCATTTGTTCTGCTGCGTCGAAGTCTGCAATTACTCCGTCACGTAGGGGACGTATGGTTTTGATGTTTGAGTGTGTCTTCTCTTGCATAAGTCTTGCTTTCTGGCCAAAGGCAATAGGTTTACCTGTTGTTTGGTCAAAAGCGACGATAGAGGGCTCATCTACCACTATTTTGCCATCCATCATTATAATGGTATTGGCTGTGCCAAGGTCTATCGCAAGTTCTTGTGTCAGAAATGGAAATGCCATGTGCTTTCTTACTTGTTGTAAATTATCAGTGTTTAAAATGTCTGAAGCCGGTCATAGCCATTGCAAGATTGTGCTCATCGCAATATTTGATGCTGTCGGCATCTTTAATGGAGCCTCCAGGCTGGATAACAGCTGTGATTCCGGCTTTGTCTGCTATCTCCACACAATCGGGGAATGGGAAGAATGCGTCAGATGCCATAACGGCGCCGTTGAGGTCGAAGCCGAAATTATGGGCTTTCTCAATAGCCTGTTTCAATGCATCAACGCGCGATGTTTGACCTATTCCGCTAGAAATAAGTTTCTTTCCTTTTGCCAATACTATTGCATTGGATTTGGAATGTTTAACAAGAATGTTGGCAAAGAGTAAATCTTCTACTTGTTCGGGAGTCAACCCTTTTTGTGTTACTACTTTGACTTCTTGTGGAACTTCTTTCTTGTCGTCTCTTTGTTGGACAAGTGTTCCACCGAGCAGTGAACGATATTTCAATGTTGAGGGTTTTACCGCAGATTTGAGAATGATTCTATTCTTCTTGGTCTTGAGAATTTCAAGTGCTTCGGGAGAATAATCAGGAGCAATAATCACTTCGAAGAAAATCTTATTGATTTCTTGTGCAGTATCCAAATCTACAGGTCTGTTGGTTATGATAATCCCGCCGAATGCGGAAACGGGATCTGCTGCCAATGCATCTGTCCACGCTTGGAGCACTGTCTGACCGATAGCGCAGCCGCATGCATTATTGTGTTTGATGATGGCAACCGCAGTCTGGTCAAAATCGCTGATGAGTTCTATTGCAGCCTCAACATCAAGCAAATTGTTGTATGATAATTCTTTGCCATGAAGTTGTTCGGGAAGTGCATCAGCAGAGCCAAAGAATGTTGCACACTGGTGTGGATTCTCACCGTATCTTAGTGGACGATGGGTTGTGCCGCTGATTGTAAATGCCTCAAGCCCTTCCTCTGTATTGAAGTATTGGAAAATATGCGAATCGTAAGAGGAACTCTTAAGGAATGCAGTTGCCGCAAAATGGCGTCTTTGTGCAAGTGTTGTGACTCCGTCCTGTTCTTTGAGCAATGTCAATATCTCTGCATATCCCTCTTTGCCGGGCACGATAACTACATCATTGAAATTTTTGGCAGCAGCTCTGATTAATGAAATGCCTCCGATATCTATCTTCTCGATAATCTCTTCGGGGGTTGCCCCTTTTGCAACGGTCTCTTCAAAAGGATACAAATCTACAATTACCAAATCGATATTGGGAATGTTATATTTTTCTCCCTCAAGATTGTCGGTATCATTCTCTCTTCTTTTGAGAATACCACCCATAACAGCAGGGTGGAGTGTTTTTACTCTACCACCGAATATGGAAGGGAATCCGGTCAGATCTTCTACTGGTGTAACAGGAATGTTATTAGATGTCAGGTAGTCGCGTGTACCACCTGTCGAGAGTATCTCTGCACCTATTCTAACTAATTGATTTGCAATGTCTAAGATAAGGTCTTTGTCATATACTGAAATAAGGGCCCTCCTGATTGTTCTTCTATTGTCCATATTCTTGTCGATAACTAAATTGTTACTTGATTTATCTGCCGGTAAAATTAATCAATTAATAATAAAAAAAGTCTACATTTGTCAAAAATTATTAAAAATTTATGAACAGAGAGAGGTATGTCATAATAACAGCCGGCGGAGTGGGTACTAGAATGGAGGCACACAAACCCAAACAGATTCTGGAAATATCCGGAAAGCCTATATTGAGCTATACATTCAATTTGTTCCGTTCTTTACCATTTGATGTGAAGATAGTTCTTGTAGCACATCCGGATATACGCAATTTCTGGTTGGAATATTGTGAAAAGGAGAGGATTGATCTCAGGTATGTTTTGGCTAAAGGGGGGATGACACGATTTCATTCGGTGAAGGAAGGGTTGAGGTTTGTCCCTGACAATGCTATTGTCGCAGTGCACGATGGAGTAAGGCCATTTGTCTCAAAGGAGATGGTGACTTCAATGTTTGAAATGGGAGAGAAACATCCTGCCGTGATACCTATTCTTCCAATTGTTGATTCCATTCGTGAAATGGATGCCGCAGGGGAGTGTGTGGTGGTGGAGAGAAGCAGGTACAGAATAGTGCAGACTCCTCAGATTTTTCACTCAGAGCTATTGAAGAAGAGCTATCAGAGACCTTTCTCGCCAGAATTCACAGATGATGCTTCTGTTATCGAGAAAATAGGAGTTCCATTGACATTTGTCCAGGGGGAAAAATTCAATATAAAAATAACAACTCCTGAGGATCTGGTTTTTGCCGAGATGATTTTGCAAATGAGAAATCAGAATCGTCTCTAAAACCATTTTGTAAAATGGACAAAACGGTCTTTGTCTCGAAAGTCCTTAATTATCTCAACATCGCTGAATCCTTTCCCTTCAAAAAGTTCTTTCACAGCATTTCCATATGCTTGATTGATTTCGCAATAACATTCGCCTCCTGAGCGGAGAGTCATTTCAGCCCAAAGAGCGATGCCTTTATAAAATCTCAAGGGGTCGTTATCAGGAACAAATAGGGCAATATCAGGTTCGTAATCGAGGACATTGGATGCCATGAAGTCTTTTTCGCTTTCACAGACATAGGGGGGATTTGAGACGATAAGATCCAACTCCTCGAGGTTGATTTCTTCAGGTGGTCCGCTGAAAATATCCCGTTGGAAAAATAAGGGGCGGTTCTTTAGGGGAATCTTCCCCGCCGAATCTATACAAATTTGTTGTCCTTTCGCTACATTGAGGGCTGAGGAATCTATATCGCATGCAAAAATCTCTGAATTAGGAAGGTTGCAGGCCAATGTGTATGCAATACATCCCGAGCCGGTGCAAATATCAAGCACCTTCCGGAATGTGCCGCCACTCTCTTTATTTCTTGAGAGAATAATCCTGCACAACTCTTCAGTTTCGGGGCGAGGTATTAGTACGGACTCGCAAACATTGAATCTTCTTCCGGCAAATTCTTCATAGCCGATGACGTATTGGACAGGCCTATTGTCAGCGAGTTCATCAAGAGCCTGTAGCAACGGGGAGAGTTCTGAACGAGGAATTATCACAGTTGGCTCAACCGAATATTCGTATTCGGAGAGATTCAAAAAGTGGGTAAGGATTCTTATTGCTATAGCTTTCGCTTCTCCAAGTGAATAATTTTCACTCAGATGCTCTATTGCTTTTATTACAAACTCCTTTCGTGTCATAAACAATCCTCCGTATTCTCTTACAGCCCCTCTATCAGATTTTTAAGGAAATCCTCCATTTTTATACCGGCTTGAGCAACCATCTGAGGGACAAGACTTGCTGCAGTCATTCCCGGATTAGGATTTGCTTCCAGGAAGTATGGAATTCCTTCAGGGGTGACAATGAAGTCATATCTCATCAATCCGGTGCAGCCAAGAATTTCAAAGATTTTGACAGCCTCTTGTTGTACCCTTGATGTAGTCTGCTCATCGAGTGGAGCAGGGCATATCTCGTCACTTGCTCCAAGATATTTTGCCTCGTAATCGAAAAATTCGTTTTTGGAAACAATCTCTATCAATGGTAGGGCATGTGTTCCTTTGGAATCCTGATATACGCCGCAGTCAATTTCTCTGCCCACGATACCTTCTTCAATAAGTACTCCATCCCCCTCATTGAAAGCGATGGCAAGGGCTTCAGAAAGTTCTTCAACCTTTTTTACTTTGGAAACACCAAAACTTGACCCCCCGTTGGTGGGTTTTACAAAAACAGGAAGCGACAGCTCTTTCAATATATCTTCAGGGGAGATATTCTCACCTTTTCTGATATACATATCTTTGGCAAGATGTACACCTTTTCCTTTAAGGTACGACTTGCACGCATATTTGTCAAATGCAATCGAGGTGACTAATGAAGATGACCCTATGAACGGGATACCCAACATCTCAAAGTATGCCTGAAGCATACCATTTTCACCCGGTTCTCCATGTATTATAATAAGGACATTGTCAAAGATGATTTTCTCTGAGTTTATACAGGTGCTGAAATCATTTTTGTCAATCGGGAATCTGTTTTCTCCCTCTACCACACACCATTGTTCTTTTGTCAAAAGGACTTCATATACATCATAGCCCCCGTTCCGAAGCCATTGGGCTACACTTTTTCCACTATTGATGGAAATTTCCACCTCGGAGGAGAACCCTCCATATACTACTGCAATTCTTTTCATACCGTTTTAGGAATTTACATAAATTCCCCTTTTTAATTTTTACAACTATAACTGACAATAATCTACAGACCGGCTAAAATTCGAAAAACGAATTCTCATCATCTTTATTCTCTTCTCCGGTAGCATCATTGTCACTTCCGTCGCAATCCATATTGAATCTGACACCGGCAGGGGCAATGAATCTGTTCTGGGCTGTGACTCCCAATGTTCCGTCTTCCATCACTTTCTGCATAAACAGTCCCCAGATTGGGAGTGCCATATTAGAACCGCCACCCATAGCAAGAGTTTCGAAATGGACTTGTCTGTCCTCTGCTCCAACCCACACTCCTGCAGTAATCGTAGGTGTGTATCCAATAAACCATCCATCGGACTGATCATTTGTAGTACCGGTCTTTCCGGCAATCGGTCCTTCCAGTTTGTACCTGAAACGAAGTCTTCCGGCAGTTCCTTCATTGACAACCCCTTCCATAAGATTTACCATCAGATATGCAGATGCTTCGCTTATGGCTTCCTGCTTGCGGGGAGTGAACACACTTAGAACATTACCCTCTTTATCTTCAATTCTGGTGACGAACATCGGATCGATATGTACCCCTCTCGAAGGATAAGTGTTGTATGCTCCTACCATTTCGAGCAAGGTTATATCGGCTGGCCCGAGACATAGTGATGGATATGGACCCAAATAAGAGGTGATTCCGAGTTTGCGGCACATTTCGACCATAGCCTGAGGGCCGAATTGTTTCATCAGATAAGCTGAAATATTGTTGCTGCTTCGGGTCAATCCCCATTTAAGGGTAACACTTTGTCCAATCCATTCAGCCCTGTCTGTACTCTCAGGAGTCCATGTTGTATCTGCCAGAACGAAGGTTTGGGGTACATTCAATACTCTGTCGCAAGGGTAATATCCCTCCTGCATTGCCAATGTATACAGGAATGGTTTTATGGTAGAACCCACTTGCCGTTTCCCCTGTCTGGCATTGTCATACTTGAAAAATCTGTAATTTGGACCACCGATATATGCTTTAATATGACCTGTGGTAGGTTCCATTGCTACAAAAGAGGTTCTTAGGAATGACTTGTAATATTTTATGGAATCGTTTGGAGTCATAATGGTATCGACATATCCTTTGTCGTTCCATGCAAAAACCCTCATCTTTGTCTTTTCGTTGAATGATGCCTGAATCTCTTTTTCAGTGGCTCCTTCATTTTTGAGCGAGCGGTATCTGTCGCTCCAGCGTCTGGCTTGAGCCATTACTTTATTTGAAAGTTCTCGTGGAGTATCTATAGAAAAAGGTCTGTTGGGCTTTTTCTTCAACTCATTGAAGAATGCGGGTTGTAAATATTCACCAAGGTGTTCTTCAACAGCCTCTTGAGCGTATTGCTGCATCTTGGAGTTAATAGTGGTGTATATTTTTAGTCCGTCTTTGTCAAGATTGTATTTTGAACCGTCGGGCTTGAAGTTTTTGTTGAGCCAACCATATAAAGGGTCCTCTTCCCAGAGTCTCAAATCGGCATAATAATCTTCTTCAAAGCTGTAAGATGACCGACGTGGTTCGTTGGCACTCATATATTTCTTGAGCATATCTCTAAAGTAGGGCGCTATGCTCGTATTGTGATCGAGTTGGTTGAAATCGAGTTCAATGGGGAGAGCCTTTAGAGAGTCTGCCTCTTCTTGAGAAATGAATCCGTATTTCCCCATTTGGCTGATAACATGATTTCTGCGTTTAATTGACTGCTCGTAGTTTATTACGGGATTATATCTGGTAGGTTTGTTTACAATTCCTACAAGGGTTGCGCTTTCCTGCAAGTTAAGCTCTATGGGTTCCTTGTTGAAAAAAGTATTGGCAGCAGACTTGATTCCATAGGCGTTGCTTCCAAAGAAAATAGCATTCATATACATTGCCATAATCTCATCTTTGGAGTAGTTTCTCTCAAGTTTGACAGCGGTAATCCACTCTTTGAACTTATTGGTGGCGAGTTTGAAGTATTTTCCACCGGGGATATTTATCTGGGATGTGTCCCTTGGAAAGAGGGTTTTTGCCAATTGCTGAGTAATTGTACTTCCTCCTCCCGCACTTTTGTCACCCAGAAGCAGCGTCTTCACACCCACTCTGGCAAGACTTCTGAAGTCTATCCCGCAATGGCTGTGGAATCGTGCATCTTCGGTGGCTATTGCTGCGTCTATAAGATAAGGTGATAATTCACCGTATGCAACGTGAGATCTGTTTTCAATATGGTATGTGGCGATTATTTCACCATCCTCAGAGATAAGTTCTGTGGCGAGGAAGCTTTTTGGGTCTTCAAGTTCTTCAAAAGAGGGAATCTCAGCAAATATCCCTACACATATTATAAAAATCAATAAAAAAGCGATGGGGGCAAATATAATTACCCAAAGCCATTTTATAATCCGAGTTCTATTTTTTTCTTTCATTTTTAGATCGCAATATTCTGCGAAGTTAGAAAAAATTTGGTTTTTGTCTCACTTTATCATTTACTTTGCACAATCAAATTTTAATGATATAGGGAAAATGGGAGAGAATTTAGTTATTGTAGAGTCACCAGCGAAAGCCAAAACCATCGAGAAAATTTTAGGAAAGAATTATGTGGTAAAATCGAGTTTTGGCCATATCAGGGATTTGTCCAAGAAGAAGTTAGGAATCGATATAGAGAATGATTTTACACCTGTCTATGAGATTTCTACAGAGAAGAAGAAGGTTGTTGCCGAGTTGAAAGATGCATCGTCTCAGGCGAGTACTGTATGGCTGGCATCCGATGAAGACCGTGAAGGGGAGGCAATTGCGTGGCATCTTCAGGAGACACTAAATCTTGACCCGTCAAAAACCAAACGTATCGTATTTCATGAAATTACCAAGGATGCAATCCTTAATGCCATAGAGCAGCCCCGTATGGTGGATATGAATCTTGTTATGGCTCAACAGGCCAGAAGAGTTCTCGACCGTATTGTGGGTTTTGAGATCTCTCCAATTCTGTGGAAACGGGTAAAACCATCACTGTCAGCCGGTAGAGTCCAATCTGTAGCATTGAGGTTGGTAGTGGAAAGAGAGAGGGAGATTGCAGAGTTCAAGTCCAAGGAGTATTATCGTGTAGAGGGTATTTTCTCTAAAGGAAAATCAAAAGTCAAAGGGGTGTATGATGAGAAATTTGAGACTTTGCAACAAGCTCAGGAGTTTCTTGAAAAGTGCAGAATTTCTGAGTTTGAGGTGGTTTCTGTCGATAAAAGGGATGCAATCAGAACACCTGCCCCACCATTTACAACATCGTCGCTTCAGCAGGAAGCATCCAGAAAATGCGGCTTCTCTGTGAGTCAGACCATGACAATTGCGCAGCATCTGTATGAGGCGGGTCTGATAACATATATGAGAACCGATTCCACCAATCTTTCAAAATTGGCTATCGGGGCTGCAAAAGAGTGGATTAACAACAACTTTGGTCCTGAATATCACAAGGCAAGACAATATAAGACAGGGGTAAAGGGCGCTCAGGAGGCCCACGAGGCAATTCGCCCTACATATATCGCAAATGCCGATATTCAAGGTTCTGCCTCTGAACGGGAACTCTACTCATTGATCTGGAAGAGGACGGTGGCATCCCAAATGGCAGATGCACGTCTTGAGAAGACCGATATTCATATCAAGGGGGATAAAATTACCGGAAAATTTGTCGTGACAGGTTCCACTGTTATCTTTGATGGTTTCTTGAAACTGTATATAGAATCAAAAGACGATGAGCCGGAGAACCAGAGTGAAGATGTTTTATTGCCGGTAATTAATGTAGGTGACGGTATGGATGTGGTTGAAATTACTGCTACTGAGAAATATACCGCCCATCCACCACGCTATTCTGAAGCTTCATTGGTGAAAAAGATGGAGGAACTGGGAATTGGGCGTCCTTCAACATATGCTCCAACAATTACCACTTTGCATCATAGGGATTATATCCAGAAAAGAGATAAAAAAGGGGAACAGCATACTATTAATGTAGTTACCCTAAAAGGGGATAAGATTACTTCAACACTTAAGAAGGAGAGTGTGGGGGCAGAAAAAGGTCGTCTTTCTCCCGGGGATATAGGGGTATTGGTGACAGATTTTCTTCTTGAACATTTCCCCTCGGTAATGGATTATGGTTTCACTGCAAAAGTGGAGCAGGATTTTGATAAGATTGCGGCAGGAAAAATGGTCTGGAACAAGACCATATCCTCTTTTTATAAGTCATTCCACGCATTGGTTGAGGAGGCTTCAGAGGATAATACTCATATCAAGGCGAGAAGAATCCTCGGAGTTGATCCGGCAACAGGTAAACAGGTGATTGTAAGAATGGGCCGTTTTGGATCCATTGTTCAGCTTGGAGAAGATGATGACAAGGATAAAAAGTATGCTTCTTTGGATAAAGGTCAGTTGATAGAGACTATCACATTGGAAGAGGCGCTTCAGCTGATCTCTTTGCCGAGAGTCTTGGGAGAGTATGATGGAAATGAAGTGATTTGTGCAAAAGGAAAATTCGGTCCATATATCAAATATGGTTCGTCATATGTGTCATTGAAAAGGGGATTCAGTCCATATACTGTAACTCTCGATCAGGCTGTTGATATGATAAAAGAGTCTGAACTCAAACAGGTTAAAAAGGATATCAAAAGTTTTCCTGAACACGATATTGAGATACTCAACGGTCGTTATGGTCCTTACTTGAAGCATGCAGGTGAGAATTATAAACTTCCCAAAACTGCAGTTCCCGAAGATCTGACTTTACAGGATTGTCTCAAAATAATTGAGGGCGGACCTGTTTCCAAGAAGTCCAAGAGTTCTCCTAGAAAGAAGAAATAGTCCAGGGACCGAAATTTTCGTTGTAGTTGAAGTCAATTTCAAAACTGACGGGTCCGTTGGCATCAGGGGTATAGTTATGGAAAAAGATAGGGAATGTATGTCCTTGAGAACGAAGATGAAACTCATTGCCCCGGTGATGAGTTAATCTTTTTGTCCATCCGTATTTCCCTATAGTGATATACAATTTCCCGTCTTTAAGGAAAATCTGTGCGTCTCCAAATGGTGCCTCTTTTGTATATGTACCTGTAATTGCTGTAAACTCAGGTACTATTTTACTTCTTTCAATAGTACAAGGAACAGCCCTGCGAGAGCCTTTTTTCTTGGCTGAATACCATTTTTTCAGACCTTCTGCGCTATAATCAGTGTATTTCGAATTTGGAAGATATTGGTCAATGATATATCTCATAAGACCCAGTCTGGCATACTCAGAGACTTCTGAGTTGCAGAGAATTGCAAATCCTAAATCAAGCTGGGGGACAAAACCGCATACTCCTGTGAAGCCCCACGTAGTACCGGTATGATATATTACTTTATAATCTTTGTTCTGCTCAATGTACCAGCAATATCCATAATCTCTGGTGTAGGTGGAGTCTTCTCTGACCCTGATTGAGCCGCTATGAAGAAATTCCATCTCCTTTTGGGAGATTACTCTGATTGAATCTATATATGGGGTGACTCTGAATTCTCCAATGTTAAAATCTGTAAAGAACATTCTTTGGGCAAGGGTATCTTCAGAGAATGAATTATATGCAGTGGTATCAGGGTATATTTTTTTGCTGATTGTACCATTTCCCATGTGAAATTTGACCCACTTTGCCATATCTTCAGCAGTGGAGCAGATGCTTCCTGCAGGACCAATGACATTTACCCAATGGTGAGCCCTCTCTTCGCCTCTTAGTGGAGAGACCACTATTTTTCCGCCATCTTTGCTGCTGTATCCAAAGTAGTGGGCTGAGGAACTTTTGCTCCCTGCCTTTTCAAACCCTTCTGCGGTAGGGGTGGATTCATCCATATCCAATGGGTTGAAAATCAGATTCTCTATGTTTTCCTCCCAACTTATTCCTGTTACTGTCTCAATAATCCTTGCAGCTACTATAAAAGTGATATTGTTATACGCAAACTTTTCTCCTAACGGGTAGTATGGCTCAATGTATCTGAGCATCTTGTAAATATCATCCCTGTCGTAGCCTAAATTTGGAATGTATGTACCGACTTGTGCTACGAGCCCACTCGAATGGGTGAGGAGGTCTTTTACTTGTATGACTGCTTCTGTGCTGTCGCAATACCAGTCAAAATCGGGGAGAATATCTTTTACTCTGCTTTCCCAGCTCAGCAAACCTTTATCTACTAATGACGCTATAGCTGTGGCTGTAAATGCTTTGCTCATTGATCCAATATGAAACATAGTGTTGGATCTGACAGAGTCTTTTCCTCCTTGCCTCTTGACTCCGAATCCTTCCATCAGTATCGTCGAGTCCCCCTTGATGACAGCAACCGACATTCCCGGAATTTTCCAATCCTTTCTCACCTTCTCTGCATATTCGGAGATATTTTTGGGTATATCTTCCGCTTGTGAGAAAAGGGGGATGGAGAATATCAGAGCAAGAATTGATACTATTATATTTTTCATTTTATTGTTTCTCTCTTTTTTGTATTCAGCTGTGGCAAAGTTATCGGTGGGGTTTATTATGAGGTGATAAAATTGCAAAAAGGTTCTACTAATTTCCTCCCTTGAACAGTTTTTTGCAGAAAGAAGGGATATCACTTACCTCT
The DNA here is from genome assembly GCA_017501525.1 of Bacteroidales bacterium. Classification (GTDB taxonomy): domain Bacteria; phylum Bacteroidota; class Bacteroidia; order Bacteroidales; family UBA932; genus Coprenecus. The sequence continues at coordinate 223,059 of JAFVWT010000011.1, forward strand.
ACAATCTCAACTCCTGCTTTGGAACTTCTCTTCCGATAGTCGTCGCTCAGATTGTATGAGGAAATGTAAATAGTGCGGTATCCGAGTCGTGCAGCTTCACTGATTCTCCTTTCGATCTGACCTACGGGCCTTATCTCTCCACTAAGTCCTACTTCTGCTGCAAAGCAACTTCTGGTGGGAATTGCCAAATCAAAATTGGAGGATAAGATAGATGCAACTACTGCCAGGTCGCAAGCTGGGTCAGATACTTTAAGCCCTCCTGCAATATTCAAGAAAACATCCTTTGCCGATAATTTGAATCCCGCCCTCTTTTCGAGAACTGCCAGAAGCATGTTTAATCTTCGGGCATCGAATCCTGTTGCTGAGCGTTGAGCAACTCCGTAAGCAGCAGTAGATACAAGGGCTTGTATTTCAATGAGAAATGGTCTTGAACCATCTAACATGCTCCCCACTGCAATGCCGCTGAGACAATCATCGTGGATGGGGGTCAAAATCTCAGATGGGTTATTGACCTCTTTGAGTCCTCTGTCTGTCATCTCAAAAATGGCAAGTTCGGCTGTAGACCCAAATCTGTTTTTGATGCTACGCAAAATTCGGTGGGAGTGTCTTGTGTCTCCTTCAAACTGTAGAACTACATCTACAATGTGTTCCAAAACTTTGGGACCGGCTATGGAACCTTCTTTAGTGATATGGCCTATGATAATTACCGGAACATTACTCTCCTTGGCATATCTCAGGAGCATTGAGGCACATTCCCTTACTTGGGAAACTGAACTGGCGGAGGATTCTATTGTCTCTGTATAGATTGTCTGAATCGAGTCTATTACCATTAACCCGGGAGATATCTGTTTGGCCTGTTCTATTATGTTCTCAATCAAGGTCTCTCCCAGAATAATGCAATTGTCGGGACTGTTGCTCTTGACATTGTTCCCTTCAAGTAGTCTGAGGGCCCGAAGTTTAATCTGTTTTGGAGATTCCTCCCCTGAGACATAGAGTGTTTTCAGGTCGTTGCATCCGAGTGGAATCTGGAGAGATAATGTGGATTTCCCGATTCCGGGTTCACCGCCCAATAAAATAATTGAGCCAGGGACAATGCCTCCTCCAAGTATGCGGTCTATTTCAGAATTTCCAAGGGTAATCCTATTATCTTCGTTCAAGGGAATATCCTTTAATAATACCGGAACTGAGTTTCCTCTCTCAAGGAATGTTTTGCTTTTTTTCCCCGATTTGGGCTCTTCCACCATGGTATTCCATTCTCCGCAGGCAGGGCATTTGCCTAACCATTTGGCACTTTCATTTCCACAACTTGTACAATACCACGCACTTTTAACTTTTGCCATAATCCTAAACCGTTAATTTTTCTCTTTCACTCGTCTCTTTAGCAGGTTTTTAAGCCTGTTGTTTAATCTTTTGGCCGAGATTAATCTCTCCAATGTAAGATGCATTCTGTATCTCCAATAATGTTTTGGATTGGAGGGGATATTAATCCTTTCACTTCTACAGTCAGCTATACGGATATTTTCGTCAATTGACAGAATATCCTGCAGTGGGAGAATTACCATCATGGAGTTGCTGTTGATATGCTCTGATAGAATTCTCCTACAAATGTGTGAGTCACATTCAGAGGGGGCTTCTCCCTTAAAACCACATATCTCGTTGTAAAATGTCTGAGTATCTGTTTCAGGCTCTTTCCACCACTCTCTAATGGTGCTCGTATCGTGTGTTCCTGTAGAACATACACTTAAATATGGATATCTCTCAGGTGATCCGAATTTTATACCATAAGTTTTGGGCATACGCTGAATCTCGAGGGAGAGTATCTTCAGATTTGCCAATACTTGAGGAATGCTTTGAGGAATCATCCCCAGGTCTTCCGCACAAGTGAGCATATTTGAAGCTGATAACAATTCAGGAAGTTTGCGGTAACCCGAATCTCTCCATAGCTCGTTGTGTCTGACATAGAAGAAGTTATTGTACAAATCCATATATCTCTTCTGCTCTTCCTCACTTAACCTGCGGAATATTTCTGTCTGATGTCCGCAAATTCGCGGGTGGTATCTCCCTTTTATGTTCTGGTCTTCAAGAAAGAGAACATCCATTTCTCCCTCTTTTGCATATTCCTCTTTAAATCTGAATCCATATTCATTTATCTCTTCGACAGAATATGGAAGGGCTGGTGAGAAATGGCCCATCATACCACTTCTATATCCGGTAGGAATTTCCCAAATCCTGAAGAATCCGAGTACGTGATCGATACGATAAGCGTCAAAATATTCTGACATCTTATCAAGTCTGTTTTTCCACCATTGATATCGGTCTTCTGACATTTTCTCCCAATTATATGTAGGAAATCCCCAATTCTGTCCCTCTTTCGAGAAATCGTCAGGGGGGGCTCCTGCCTGTTGGTCAAAGTTGAAAAATTCCGGGTTGCTCCAGGCATCTGAGCTCAATGGAGTAATCCCAATAGGTATGTCTCCTTTCAGAATAATTTTTTTACTGTGCAGATATTCGACTGCTTCCCGAAGTTGCTTGTGCAGATGATATTGTACAAATATATGGAACATCATACTCTGGTGGTATTCGCTCCTTTTGGATATCATCCTCTTAACCAATGAAATGGAGAATTTTGACTCTTTCCCCCATTTTGAAAAATCGGCACTATTGTATTTGTCTCTGAGGGTACAAAAAGCGGCATAAGACAAAAGCCATGTTCTGTTCTTTCTGTAAAAAGAGAGATAAGCAGGCTCAATGAAAGTCTCATCACGATATGTTTCAAACTGAACTCTGAGCATCTCTTCCTTTAGTGACATTACCCTCTCATAATCCAGTGCAGGGAGACTTTCCAGCGCTTTCTTTTCCCGATTGTATCTGGCGGCAGCCTTTCTGTTTTTTATTTCGCCTATTCCCGGGATATTTATGTATATGGGGTGGAGTGCCATAACACTTATTCCGCTATAAGGATATGAGTCGCTCCAGGTGTGGGTGGATGTTGTGTCGTTTATTGGCAATATCTGAATCACATTCTGCCCGGTAAGTGATGCCCACTCTCCCAAAATCTTGAGATCTGAAAATTCTCCTACGCCACAGCTGTTTTTACTCCTTAATGAGAATACGGGTATTGCAGTTCCGAAAAAGCGAGGTCTTTCGAACTCAAACTCTGCCATTGAGTATTCTTTTGAAAAGGTTGTATGTTCTTCAAGTGCCGGTATTTCCAGGAATCTGTTCTCTCCTTGCTCCCATGAAACCCCTTTCGGAGAGAGTTTTACAAATTTGAATTCAATAGAGGAGGGAAGCTTGTCTGTGTGGAAATGAATTTCCCATTTTGCTCCTGAAACAGGTTTCATGATTACCCCTTTTTCAGGAGCCCAATTTCCAAGGAGAGTGGTGTTGCCACAGATGGCAATTTGCTCTGTCTCTTTTACTAAAGGCACAGTGACTCTGATTATCAGTTCTTTGGAGTAAGAATGAATCTGAGTACGCCTGGTCTTTCCATTGTAGAAGAAAATGTTTGTGAATGGAGATGTGAGGAATGGGGCAAAAGAATCGTTGCCTTGCCAGGAGTCGTTGAGATATATCTCTAAGGAGTTTCTGTGTAAGGCAATCGTACGCTTCTGGCCAACTTCATAAAACACTTCACCGTTCTGGGCTTTGATAAAATATCTGTAAGAGACAACTCTCTCTTGAGGAGATTCAATCTTTATTTCCCCTTTCCAGAGGCCATTCTCATGGTAAGTCAAGGCAAGAGCTTTAGACAAATCATTCTCACCCAATAGCGGATGTGAACCGCAGATATATAAATTTTGTCCAAAACCTGTGTTATAGTGAATTGAAAAATGAATTGTCATTACAAAACGTTTTTTGCAAAATTATTAAAAATCCAATAATTTTACGGAAACTTATGTAAATTACATGTTTTAAGGGATTCTGAAATTTAAGTAAAATTTTGAGTATGTTTTTAAGTGACTCTTTCCCATTCTCTTTCAATCACAGAGCGCTTTTATGCCTTTTCAGGAAAGACGAAAATCAGCTCAATAAATTTCATAATCCCGGCAAAGTCATTTATTGAATATATCTTTACGAAATTATCACTTCAAAGCAGCATCAATGATGAATTACCGTATTTTAAAACTCAAACCGCAGGAGCTGTTGATAACATCAGAACTTATTGAATCAAAATATATTGCATTAGCAGAGCAGAAGCAGGTGGCAATGCTTTATTGCGACTATTATCAGGTTGCATCGGATGGAACTAAAAAGGATAATCCGGTGATAGAGTATCAGCCGGGTTCTCTTAGGGATGATTTTGATTTCGGTCCAATGGTCTGTGTATCTGAAGAATTACTACTGCAATGGAAGGAAGAGAACGAATCAAAGGATCCGGTGAGGAATTTTTATTCCTTAAGGTTATTCCTTTCCCGCAGGGGTGAGATAGTCAGATACCCTGAGCAATTGTATGGAGTAATGGAGTACGATCCTCGTCTTTCAGGGCAGAAGCAGTTTGATTATGTTGATCCTAAAAACAGGGATTATCAGATAGAGATGGAGCGCCTTTGCACTGAACATCTGAAGTTGATCGGTGGTGCGCTTCCCGAAAGGGAACAAACCATTGACATTGACTTAAAATGGAATGGAGTAGAGGCATCTGTGATTATCCCCGTTTTGAACAGAGTCTCAACGGTGGCTGATGCGCTACACTCGGCATTGGGTCAAGTGACTGACTTTGAATATAATGTAATAGTCGTTGACAATCATTCAACGGACGGTACATCTGAAAAACTTTCACTTCTGGCAGCCCAGAATCCCCGTCTTAAGGTGATAGTGCCGCATGAGAATAATCTCGGGATTGGTGGGTGTTGGAATAAAGCTATTTACGATGAGGATTGTGGAAAATATGCAATTCAGCTTGATAGTGATGATGTGTACAGTTCTTCAGATACCTTGCAGAAAATAGTGGACAAATTTAGAAACGAGAGATGTGCTATGGTTATCGGGAGCTATATGATGACAGATTTTGATCTGAATCCTATACCTCCAGGAGTAATTGACCATAAGGAGTGGACAGATTCTAATGGGCATAACAATGCGCTAAGAATCAATGGTCTTGGGGCGCCGAGAGCCTTCTATACACCATTGCTCAGAGAGGTAGGGGGCTTCCCAAATGTCTCTTATGGGGAAGATTATGCTATAGGTCTCCGCTTTACCCGCGAGTATAGGCTTGGCAGAATATACGATGTGCTATACAATTGTCGCAGGTGGACTGGTAATTCGGATGCAGCATTGAGTATAGAGAAGATTAACAAAAATAATCTGTATAAGGATTCACTCAGAAGTGCAGAGTTGGCTGAACGGATAAGACTCAATAGGGTAAATTCTCTTGAACGTCTTTTTGATGAGCAACTCTCCAAGTGGACACAGGTAGCTCAAAGGTATCAGGAATTGGAAGATGTTACTAAAAAGAGCTTCAATGTAAGAGGATTAGAGATTGATGTTATTTTTAATCCTGCACGTGCGGTGAGTACTTTTGCAAAGACTGACTCAGATTCATTGGCTGCCCGTCCTTGTTTTCTATGTCCTGCCAATCGTCCTGCTATCCAGAAGGGAATTCCATTAAGGCTTCGTCATGAATATTCTATAGAAGTAAATCCATTCCCTATATTTCCAAGACATTTTACAGTACCATCCAAAGAGCATGTTCCCCAAAAGATGAGCCGTTTCAGGTATGAGGATATGCTCTCTATAGCCGAAATGTATCCCGATTATGTCGTTTTTTACAATGGCCCTGAGAGTGGAGCAAGTGCTCCGGACCATTTTCACTTTCAAATAGGCAATAAGGGATTCCTCCCTTTGGAAAGGGATTTTGGAAAGGTAGAACTCTCCAGATATATTCCGACTCTGCAGGTTATTCGAAGTAAAGATTCGTTTGTTTGTGCCAACGAGTTTGAGGAATTTTTCTCTATCTGGGGTGAAAAACTCAATATTTTCTGCTGGATGCACTCGGATGAGTTTATTACAGTAATTGTTCCGAGGACAAAGCATAGGCCTGCATGCTATTTTGCCCCTGAACCCCAAACTGTCAGATTGTCCCCGGGTTGTGCCGATATAGCCGGTGCTTTTATAACTGCAGATAAAAAGGATTTTGACAGGATTGATGCAAATTTGATTAGGTCTGTTATTGATGAGGTTACCACTTCCTATGTAGAATCTTCGATTAGTCAAGAACCACAAATTAGTGTGGGGTTGATGTGTTGTGAGTCAATGGATGTTTATTTTCATACGCCATATATAACCTCGAATGGAAAAGTGCGATCATTGGAAAGGGTCTCTTTGAGAGAAGGGAAGGTCTCGTTCAGGGGAAGATTATATGATCGTCTGATTTTTGAACCGGAAGATTATGCTCAAGGGAGATTTGAACTTAGGGATGTGGTTATCGGTGTTGATTTTCACTGGGAAAGGAAAGAGAATCAGGTGTTTAATGGTACAATAGTCTTTGTTCCGCATGGCGAAGGAATCTATGCGGTTAATATTTTGAATGTTGAGGACTACCTTTTAAGTGTTATTTCATCTGAGATGCACGAGGGTTCTTCTATTGAGTTCCTGAAGGCTCATGCAGTGATTTCCCGTTCCTGGCTTTTGGCCCGTCCTACCATTTCAGGTATTGGAATAAGAGAGGAACAGAGCCGTTATAGTTTTGTAGAGAATGATTCCACCCGTATAAGGTGGTATGATAGGGAAGATCATACATTTTTTGATGTTTGCGCTGATGACCATTGCCAGAGGTATCAGGGAATTCTCAGATTGAGTGATCCTAAGATGAGAGAGGTGATAGAATCGACTCGGGGCCAAGTGCTTATGTATGACGGAGAAATATGTGACGCCAGATTTTCAAAATGTTGTGGAGGTGTTTCGGAAAGATTCAATGTCTGCTGGGATGATAGCGATTACCCCTATTTGAGTCCTGTCTCTGATTCGGTAGATGGAGTTGGAGGGGCGGTCGCTCATGTAGATTCTCCTAAGGATTGGATTCTTGCCAGCCCGGAGGCATTTTGCAACACCAATGATACGGAACTGTTATCGAGACTGTTGAATAATTATGATAGGGAGACAACAGATTTCTTCCGTTGGAAGGTCGAATATACCCAGCAGGAACTTGCTGAAATAATTTCCAAAAGAAGTGGAATCGATTTTGGTGCAATAATGGCTTTGGAACCATTAAAATACGGTGCTTCGGGCAGAATATATCAGCTCAGAATAGTCGGAACTCGTCGGACAATGGTTGTGGGAAAAGAATTAGAGATTCGCAAGTGTTTGTCAAACAGCCATTTGTATAGCTCTGCATTTGTTGTTTCGACTCAAGGTTGTCAGGAGGTTGACGGGGTGAAGGTACCTTCAAAATTTATACTTAATGGAGCCGGATGGGGACATGGTGTCGGTTTGTGCCAAATAGGGGCAGCTGTAATGGGTGAAAAAGGTTATACCTATAAAGAGATATTGGAACACTATTTCAGAAACTCCCAAATTGAGAAGTTGTACTAAAGGGTGTTTATGGAGTCTGTTTTTGAAAAAACAAAAAATTAATAGCCATGAGAAAAACTAAAAAGGCACCAATGTGGTGGATTCCAACATTATATTTGGCAGAAGGGTTGCCCTATATTGCTGTGAATACTTTATCTACAATTCTTTACAAAAACATGGGTATGTCTAATGAAGATCTAGCATTTTATACAGGTTGGTTATATCTTCCCTGGGTTATCAAACCTTTCTGGAGCCCTTTTGTGGATATTTTGAAGACGAAAAGGTGGTGGACAATTTATACTCAACTTCTGATTGGAATATCCTTTGCGGCACTTGCATTCGTGTTGCCGTTGAGCAATTACCTTATTCTTTCCCTGGTAATTTTCTGGGTAATCGGATTCCTTTCTGCTACCCACGATATTGCCGCTGACGGTTTTTATATGCTTGCGTTGGACAGTAGCGACCAATCTTTGTATGTCGGCATCAGAAGTGCATTCTATCGTCTTGCAACAATTCTTGGGCAAGGAGGGATAGTTATTGCTGCAGGTTATCTGGAACTCTCCACCGGTAATATCCCTTTGGCTTGGGCGATAACTTTTGCAATGTTGTCGGTTTTGTTCATCGCTGTAACATTTTATCACATAAATGTCTTGCCCAAACCCGAGAGTGATTGTTCAAGTGTCGGAAATGTAAAAAAAGTGGATGTCCTGAAGGAATTTTTCGGAACATTCCGCTCATTTTTTAAAAAGAAGGGAGTATGGATTGCGGTGCTATTTATCTTGCTGTATCGTTTCCCTGAGGCCCAACTTGTGAAGATGATAAACCCTTTCTTCCTCGATTCAGTAAGTGAAGGGGGATTGGGGATGAGTACGAGTGAGGTTGGGCTTGTCTATGGAACAATCGGTATTATAGGACTGACATTAGGAGGAATCTTAGGGGGGTATATTGTCTCAAGGATAGGTCTGAAGCGCTCTTTGTGGCCTATGGCTCTTTCTATTACCCTTCCTTGTGCAGTTTTTTGTTGGATGAGTATATCCCAACCCGATCCAGGCACTCTATTGGATATGATTCTGATTAATTTGGCAGTCTTTATTGAACAATTCGGCTATGGGGTTGGATTTACTTCGTTTATGCTCTATATGATGTATTTTTCTGAGGGGCCAAGCCAAACTTCTCATTATGCAATTTGTACCGCTTTTATGGCATTGGGAATGATGATTCCGGGAATGTTTGCAGGGTGGATTCAGCAGATGCTCGGCTATGTCAATTTCTTCTGGTGGATAATGCTGTGCTGTATTGTTACATTGGGTGTTACTGCAATGATAAAGGTTGACCCTTCGTTTGGTGTTAAAAAGCAAAGTGAACTTCCATAAAAAATGTATCTTTGCAAGAAGATGTTTATAAAACTCCAAAAATGATTCAAGACAATAATTTCTAAATAAATACAATTATGGAAAAAATTCTCGACAGATTTTTAAGGTATGTGGCAATAGATACAATGTCAGATCCTGACTCACCTACTCAGCCAAGTACTAACAAACAATACAATCTGCTTACTCTCCTTTGTGAAGAACTTCGTCAGATGGGTGTAGAAGATGTTACTGTAGACAAGTATGGTTACCTGATGGCAACTATTCCTTCCAATATTGATAAGGATGTCCCCGCTGTAGGATTTATTGCACATGTGGATTCTTCTCCTGATGCCAGTGGAACTGATATCAAACCTCAAATATTTGAAAATTATGATGGTGGAGATATTGTTATAAACAAGGATAAAGGAATGAAACTTTCACCTTCCGAATTCCCCGAACTTCGTAAATATATAGGGCAGACCATTGTTACCACTGATGGAACTACTTTGCTTGGGGCAGATGATAAGGCTGGAGTAGCCGAGATTATGTGTGCTGCAGAGTATATTATGACTCATCCTGAATTCAAGCATGGAGAGATAAAGATTGGATTTACTCCTGATGAAGAAATTGGACGTGGTGTCGATTATTTTGATGTGGAAAAATTTGGAGCAAAATATGCTTACACCATGGATGGTGGTCAGATTGGAGAACTAGAATATGAAAACTTTAATGCGGCAGGAGCAAAAATATCTATTCAGGGACGCAATATTCACCCTGGTTATGCAAAAGACAAAATGCTCAATGCGATTCTTCTTGCCAGTGAACTTAACGATATGTTGCCTGTATGGCAAAGACCTGAACACACTCAAGGCTATGAGGGATTCTTCCATATTGTGAAGTTCTCGGGAGTGGTAGAGGAGGCTACAATCCAGTATATAATCAGAGATCACGATTCTGAACTCTTCGAACAGAAGAAAAAACTTCTTCAGCAGTGTGTGGACTTTATGAATGCTAAATATGGGGAAGGTATTTTCACTCTTGAGATGAAAGACCAATATTACAATATGCGAAAAGAGGTTGAGCCTCATTATCATATTGTCGAGACAGCCGTTAAAGCAATGGAGATGGCAGGAATAGAGGTGGATATTCGTCCAATTCGAGGTGGTACAGATGGAGCTCGTCTTTCATTTATGGGACTTCCTTGCCCCAATATCTTTGCAGGAGGACATAATTTCCATGGAAAATTTGAGTATGTTCCCGTTCAAAGTATGGAGAAAGCAACAGAAGTAATTCTTAATATATTGAAAATATACGCAGAGTAATGACAGAGCAGCCACAACTCAACGAACACAATAAGCAGGAGTACCCTCCGATGCACACTGCCGAGCACATTCTCAATCAGACCATGGTGCGTCTTTTCGGTTGCCCCCGTTCCAAGAATACCCACATTGAGAGGAAGAAGAGCAAATGCGATTATTTTCTTGATAATCCACCTACATCTGAGCAGGTTGAAGAAATTCAGGCACAGGTCAATAGGATTATCTCTTCGGCACTTGACGTTACCGTCTCATATATTCCTATTTCCGAAGCCCAGGGGATTGTTGATTTAAGCAAACTTCCTGAAAATGTGTCGGATACATTGAGGATAGTGAGGATAGGTGATTATGATACATGTGCATGTATAGGGGCTCATGTAGAAAACACCTCTGAAATAGGGGAGTTTAAGATACTTAGCCATGATTTCGCTGACGGTCGTTGGAGAGTGCGTTGGAAGGTTTTATAATAAACGGGGAGTGACTAATTTACATTTTGGTCACTCCCCCCCTATTTGGATTATTTGCTCCCATTATCTGTAAAAGTGGTATTTGGCTGAAACCTTTCTGAAGGTATCAGCATCAAATCTCCATTCTTCCTTGATGTCGTCAAACCGATAGCTTTTCCCGAAGGATTTCCTTATTGTTGAGTTTCCGACCACCTTGTCAAACATCTCAAGTCTTGATTTGTCCGCTTTGCCAAAAGGATTGAATTCATCCACCATTGTATGCAGTACCTGTAGAGCGTAGAATTGTACTTCTGTCAGGCGTGCGGTTGCGAAATCTGTGATATAAATCTGTACACCACCAATCTCTTTCCCTTTATAAGAACCATAAAAAGGGTTTGCATAGATGGGCCTGAAAAGCAGCCCTTCAAGAGATAGGGAATTCATTCTCTGTGCAAATTTGTCGGCATCAACTCCGGGAAGAGCAATCATCTGGAAAGGTAGTGTGTAACCTATCCCAATGGAGACGGTTCCGAGTTCTCCCAAAATACCTGTAGCAGGATAAAGGTAGGCGGCTTCAGGAGTAGGTATATGTGGAGAAGTGGGGACCCATTCCAGCCCTGTATCTTTCCAGTTCATATCCCTTTTCCATCCCTCCATTTTGACAACCTTCAAATTGCATTTGACTGTGCTGTCTTTACCATCTTTTCCTTTTACCTTCAGAAGCCCTTCTTCATTTATAAGGGTCGCCAACTCTCCGCAAGTGAGACCATATATATAAGGTATCTGGAATTGTCCCACAAATGAGATAAACTCATCTTCCACTACGGGACCTTCAACTCTGTTCCCGCCCAAAGGATTTGGCCTGTCCAGGATTATCATTTCAACTCCTTCAGTAGCCGCTACTTTCATAACATTTCCCATTGTACTTATATATGTGTATGAGCGGCATCCAATATCTTGAATGTCGTAGACAATAGCGTCTAAGTCCTTGAGGGCTTCGCTTGAAGGAAGTCTTGATTTTCCGTATAATGAGTAGATTGGAACACCGGTTATAGGGTCAATCCCCGCATCAGAGACCTTCTCACCTGCGTGAGCATTGCCTCTGACACCATGTTCCGGTCCGAATAGTGCAACCAATGTAACTCCGGGAGCATTGAACAATACATCAATGGTAGAATTGAGGTATCTGTCCACCCCTGTAGGGTTTGTTACAAGGCCGATTCTTTTCCCTTTAAGTAAGGAGAACCCACTTTCTTCCAATACATCGATTCCGTTTTTCACCGTTTGTGCTTCTGAAGTGCTGCAAGAAAACAATATTGTCAGAAACGATAGTAGAAAAATATAATTTGTCTTTTTCAAATACTTCATAATGAAAGGTTTGATTTATAAAATCAGCAGACTTACTGCCATCAGCGCCATTCCGGCTATGACTCCTATAATGGCGGTATGGTGTTCTCCATATTTTTCTGCAGTCGGCAGAAGTTCATCAAGAGATATATAAGTCATAATCCCGGCAACAATTCCCAACATTATTCCACTCAATGAATTTTCAAAGAATTGTGATAATAAAAGGTAACCAACCAAGCCACCCACCGGCTCTGCGAGACCGGAAAGGAAAGCATTTCCTATGGCTTTCCCCTTCTTCTGAGTTGCGTAGTAAATGGGAATTGCCACCATAATTCCTTCAGGAATGTTGTGTATAGCCACAGCCATTGCAATGGATGCTCCCGTTTCAGGATTATCCATCGCGCTGATGAAAGTAGCCATTCCTTCCGGGAAATTGTGAATAGCTATGACAATGATTGAGAAAACCCCTAATCTCATCAATTTGGAAGATTCTTTATCTTTCTTGATGGATGAGTATTCGTGGGGATTCTCCTTTTCAGGAATCAGATTGTCAATAATTGCAATAAGAGCTATACCGCTAAAGAATGAAATTATAGTGTAAAGCATCCCTTTCTCTTCTCCATATAACCCGGCTAGAAAGGAATTAGCCTCCGGAAAAAGTTCTGTCAAGGATATAAACAGCATTACTCCGGCAGAAAAACCTAACGAGGCAGAGAGAACTTTGCTGCTGAATTTCTTTGTAAAAAGCACTATGACTCCACCGATCCCCGTTGCAGCACCGGCAATGAGAGTCAGAAGTAGAGCTGTTATGAAATTAGAGTTACTGAGCATTTGCTTTATTTTTTCTTAAAATATCCCATATCATATATCCGATAATCAGAATATATGCACCAAGGGCAATCCAGATTGCAGGTGTAGAACTTTGCCACTCTTTGTTGATCAGTTCGACTCCTGCGTATTTCAATATTGCAGAAACAACCCCCATAAGAGCGCCTCCAGCGATAAATCCAGATGCAATAAGAGTACCTTTCTCATTTCTCTCTTCATTTATTTTTTTATCCTTGCTTCTTGAACTTACAAACCAAGCTACAGCACCACCTATAAGCAGGGGAAGATTGAGTTCGATAGGGATAAACATTCCGAGAGCAAAAGCAAGTGCAGGGATTTTGAACAATGTCAGAATAATTGCGATTATTGCACCAATACCATACATTATCCAGGGAGCGTTTCCGCCGAGCATCAAGGGCTCTATCACTGCCGCCATTGCATTGGCTTGAGGAGCTACAAGGGCATCTTCTCCGGTAAATCCGTACGCATCATTGAGTACCATCATTACCCCAGCTACGGTTGCAGCTGCTACAAGAGTTCCCAGGAACTTCCATCCTTCTTGTTTTTTAGGAGTTGTTCCAATCCAATATCCAATCTTCAGGTCAGTGATGAAACCGCCTGCCATTGATAGTGCTGTGCAAACGACTCCACCGATAATCAGTGCAGCAGCCATACCTGAAGTTCCGTTAAGTCCTGCAGCAACCAGAACGATTGATGATAATATAAGTGTCATTAGGGTCATTCCACTTACAGGATTGGAGCCCACGATTGCAATAGCATTTGCAGCAACAGTTGTAAATAGGAATGCGATTACAGCGACAACCAGCAGGGCGATAACTGCGTGGCCCAAATTGTCAAGAATACCAAAATAGAAGAATGCAAACATTGCAGCCAGTGTGATCAGGACACCGATAGCTATGATCTTCATGGATAGGTCTCTTTGGGTTCTTGCTTTTTGGGTATCTTTATCAGATTTCTTGCCTCTAAGTTCACTCGCAGCAAGACCAAAAGCAGATTTCATAATACCGGCAGATTTGATAATACCGATGATACCAGCAGTGGCAATACCACCGATACCTATGTGGCGGGCATAGTTTGTGAAAATCTGTTCGGGAGTCATATCACCCAGAGGTGTGGTGATTCCTGCATTCATAAGATCCACCACTTGACCTCCAAAGAAAATATTCAATACCGGAATTATGATGAACCATACAAGGAAACTTCCGCAACATATTATAAAGGAGTATTTCAATCCGATAATGTAACCCAAACCGAGGACAGCTGCCCCTGTGTTGAACTTGAACAATAATTTTGCTTTGTCTGCTATTGCCTCTCCAAATGGGAGTACCCGAGATGTGAAAATCTCTGACCACCATCCGAATGTTGATACGATAAAATCATATAAACCTCCGACAAGACCGCTCAATAGCAATGTTTTTGCACCGGTACCACCAGATTCACCACTGACAATTACTTGAGTTGTGGCAGTAGCCTCAGGAAATGGATATTTCCCATGTTGGTCAGAAACAAAATATTTTCTGAAAGGTATAAGAAGAAGAATACCGAGGATACCTCCAATCAGTGAACTCAAAAATATTTGTGAGAAATTTACAGTCAGTTCGGGATATTTGTCCTGTAAAATATAGAGTGCGGGAAGTGTGAAGATTGCACCGGCAACTATTACTCCCGAGCAGGAACCGATAGATTGGATAATTACATTCTCTCCAATAGCATTTTTTCTTTTAAAAGTGCTTGATAAACCTACCGCTATTATAGATATAGGAATAGCTGCTTCAAAAACTTGTCCTACTTTAAGTCCAAGAAAGGCTGCGGCAGCAGAGAATATGATTGTCATTATCAATCCGATAGTCACTGACCAGACTGTAACTTCAGGGTAACTTTTCTCAGGGGAGAGGATAGGTTGGTATTTCTCACCCGGTTTCAACTCTTTAAATGCGTTTTCAGCTAAGGAAACTTTTTTCTTCTCTTCGTTCATAATATATATAGGTTTAATTTTATGGTATCTTATTTAAGTTGTAGCTTTACAATTCTCTTCTTACAAAAGTAGGATTAAATTTTCATCATTTGAATGATTATCGCTATAAAAATGTAAAAAGGTGCTGATTATTTATTAAGGATTGTTCTATAAACTCTGCATTTTAAGCGTTAATGCATCGTTACTCTTTTTGCGTCCTTTATGTTTTTTCTCGGAGAAAATTCCATAAATCATCGCAAAGCCTTTATAGAACTTCCTTGAAAATGGAAACAGAGTTTGTGACCGTTGCTTATATCTCAGTAACATCTAATGAAGATGTGTTTTTATGGTGGGTGAAAATTTATAAAAAAACACAAAAAATAGTAACATTGTAATCACTTGATTCTCAGCGATGTGAATTTTTTAGAAAAAATTTTTTTATTTTTTTTGGAAAAAAAGTGCAGAAAAATTTGGAGAGAAATAAAAAGTGCGTATATTTGCAGCCCGTTTGAGAAAAAACGGAACGTTCATTGAAATACTGAGAGAGATAACGAGGTAAAGTTTAAGAGATAGTCTGTATAAGAAAAAATTTTTTTAGAGGGACTACAATTTACGAAATTAAACGAGACGAATAAGAATTCATATCGAGAGAAGTTACAAGGGCGAACGGAGGATGCCTTGGCTTCTGGCGGCGAGGAAGGACGTGGTAAGCTGCGAAAAGGTGCGGGGATCTGCAAACAGGACTTGATCCGCACATATCCGAATGGGGCAACCCGCGTGAATGAAGTTCACGCACTCTTAGGAGGGCCAACGCA
>JAFVWT010000012.1 GCA_017501525.1 Bacteroidales bacterium
CAGTGATATGTCATTATTAAAAGATAAAGTTACTATAACAGGGTTTAATCTTCAGACGTCAAGATGGTCTTTTAATAATCTTGTCAGGGTTGGGGACAGCGTTGATATATTAGAACAACTGGGGGGGAGTTGCTATAATGTATCACCTTATGAGAGTAGAAGAAATTGGGGCGTGATACTCTGGTCTCCCGAGGAAATATTTCCAGAAGATTTAAAATTCTTAGGAAGTGAAAGTGCCCATTTTTATTATGACAATGATGGAGTAATTACAGGTATCACTTTGTTCTTGAATTTTCTGTAGCCTGACAATGGTATTTACTCTGGTAAATTGTATTTTCTAAAATTGATATAAGTTAATTTTCGAGGTCGCTGTGTTCAGAAATGACATCAGCGACCTTTTTGTATGTGTATGTGACGGTGTATGTAAAGATGAATATGAAGGTGGCCCAATCCCCACACAAGCAAGAACCAATCCTCACCAACATGTCTCAATCCCCACCGGCAAATCCAATCCACCTGGAGCAGTAATCTCCACTCAGAGATGCCTGTAGACCACATCGCACGCTCCCGGTGTAACGAATTCTAACAGCACTTGGAGCATCAAACGCCACTATGACGCTAATTTCTGCTCCAGGGGTTTTTGCAGCACGTGCTTCAAATGTGATAACCTCTTCGGAATTGTTACGCATATATATCTCGTGGCAATTGGACTGCATACTCTTTCACATCCTAATAATATCACGTTTACCTGCTTGTTGAATTGCGTTCCCCAATCCACCTGGAGCAGTGATCTCCACTCAGAGCTATATATAGGCCACATCGTGCGCTCCGGGTGTAATGAATTCTAATAGCACCTGGAGCACCGAAAGCCACTGTGACGTTGATTTATGCTCCTGATGTTTTTGCAAGACCATGTATGTTTTTGTAGCAGCCTTTTTTTGGAGTTCTCTTGTTTTGTAAGACATCGTTTTTGTGGCACATGTTCTTGCAGCATCTTTTGCCGCATCATTAGAAGCACCTTTATTCAAGTAGGTTTATGCTTTCCGAGCTTGTTATAAGATAACCTTTGAGATTGCTGTGTTTAGAAATGAATTCAGTGGCTTTTTCTTTTCCTACTACCATACAGTAGGTGGCGTAGGCATCTGCGTGTGCTCCGGGGAGTGTGTCGGAGTGACTAATGACAGTTGCGCTGAGCAAGTCATGTTGAACTGGGTATCCTGTATGGGGGTCTATGGAGTGGGCATATTTACGTCCATTTACAATATGGTATTTTCTATAGTTGCCGGAAGTTACAATACCTCCATTTTTAATGGGGACAATCTTTTCTATGCTTTCTCCAGCTACCATGGAACCGTCTTTTGGGGTGTCAATTCCGATTCTCCAATCTGTTCCTGATGCATTCACTCCTTTGCAGACTATTTCCATTCCTACTTCTACAAGATAGTTCTGTATATTTAGACTATCGAGTAACGATGCGAGTACATCGCAGGTGTATCCTTGTGCTATTGCATTGAAGTTCAGTGTTATACGAGGGTCATCCTTTATGAGTGCGCCGTTCTCAATTCTTATCTTATCCATCCCTACAATTGTTTTAAGTGAATCTATTATATAGGGTGTTTCGGGGTCATTGATTATTTTGGACATAGCTTGGGGGTCCTTAAATCCAAATCCCCAGAAGTCGTAAAGCGGCCCGCCTGAGATGTCAAAGTAGCCTTCTGTCTGTGCTGAAATCTCTTTACTTAGAGTGAATAGTTCTATAAAGTATTTGTCTAAGGTGCAAGGTTCATTATTGTTTACTTTTGAGACAATGGAGTTTTTATTGTACCCCGAGAGGGAAAAGTCAATATTAACAAGTGTCTTTGAGATAAGCTTTGTGACGCTGTCGCTATGATGGGTATTACTGCCGACTTCTTCGAGTGTAGATTTCGGGTCGTAGACTATGGTATATGTTCCACCTTGTGCGTAACCCTCTATTCTGATATATCTTTGGGACCTTGTACATCCCGACATTGTCAATAAGATTATAAGGAAACTTCCATAAAAGACTTTGCTGAGATTTACAGAATTTTTCACAAGTGTAACAGCTTTGTAAAAGTTATAAGATTTCATCATATTGTGTATGGTACGATTTTGGATAATATCTATACAAATTTAGAAATAAATGTGCATATTTGTAGGATGAAAGCAAAAAATCAGAGACTTATAATATTAATTTCATCAATTTTTCTGCTATTGGTATCTTGTAAAAAAGAGGAGGAGCAGACAAAGAAGTTTATGACCGGAAGTGTTGAGTTTGATTTCCCGTCGTATGTTATGACCGGACAGCAAGTGACAAGTTACGCCTCTGGTATCACTTCTCCAAAGAATCCTGTATATGCTTGGGTTTCATCTAATTTGGGTATAGCTAATGATACTGTTGTAGGGCAATCGCTGACTATTACCATGCCGACCAATCCAGGTGAATATACTATTAGAGCGTTGGCATTTGCAGACGGATACTATAACTCATCAAAGGATCATAATATAGTTGTAATCTCAATCTCTGGTGGTTCGGTAGAGGGACTGGCTACTTCTGAGCAGGTAATAACTGACCCAAGAGATTCGGAGCAATATCAGGTGAACAGATATGGCTCTTTAATGTGGTTTATCGAGAATCTCCGTTATGCGGGAGATACTGCCAATACTAATCCTGAACTACGTGATACAGTGGGATATGCGTATGAAAATTCAGATGCTATAGGTAAAATTTTCGGACGTCTTTACTCTTGGAATGAGGCTACGGGTTCTCAAGCTGGGCAGGGTCTCGCCGGTGGTCCTCAGGGAGTATGCCCTCCGGGTTGGAGTATCCCTACGGAGGAGGATTGGCTCGATTTGGCAAATGCAGTCTCTCCCGGAGAGTATGAATATTTCAATGTCTGGAGTGATTTGGGCAATTATCTTACAGCTCCGATTGCTTTTAATGACTCTTCTTTATGGCCATACAGCCCAAATAATCCCCATTCAAATTCATCTATGTGGAATGGTATTCCTTCTGGCAACTATAATAATTTTGCAGATGATTTTGAGAATGTAGGCCAATATGGAATGTGGTGGTCATCTATTGAGGATGAGAGTGGTACAATGGGTAATTATAGATATATTTTCTATAATAACTCATCTGTAAACCAACATTTTGTGGATAAAGATTCTTATGGAGTCTCTGTAAGATGTGTTAAACTTGCTCAGTAGATTTGTCCGATGGTTCCACAGTCGCTGCAGAGTGTGTGTGGTTCTGTTCTTCATCAAAAGCCTTGATTATTTTGGATACAAGAGGATGTCTGACTATGTCCTCTCTTCCAAAATTAATGACGGCCACTCCTTTAATATCTTTGACAATTTCTACACCCCGCATCAATCCTGAGTCTTTTTTGTTAGGTAGGTCAATTTGGGTAGCATCACCTGTTACAATAAATTTGGCATTGCATCCCATTCTGGTAAGAAACATTTTCAATTGTCCGATAGAGGTATTTTGAGCTTCGTCGAGAATGACAAATGCGCTGTCAAGAGTACGTCCTCTCATATAGGCCAAAGGTGCTATCTGGATAATTCCCTCTTCCATAAGTGCCGCAAGTTTACGGTGATCTATCATATCCCTGAGGGCATCATATAGAGGTTGCAGATAAGGATCGAGCTTCTCCTTCATATCTCCAGGTAGGAAACCAAGTCTTTCTCCTGCTTCAACGGCAGGGCGGGTCAGTATGAGTTTTTTGACTTCTTTATTTTTTAGTGCCCTCACTGCTAATGCAATAGCTGTATATGTTTTACCTGTCCCGGCAGGTCCGATAGCGAATATAAGGTCATTTTTATCATATTCTTTGACAAGTGTTCGCTGATTTTTGGTACGGGCCTTAATAACTCTGCCCCCATTGCCATATACGATTGTAAAGGCTTGGTCATCATATTCTGCATCCATGATATCGGACGGAAATTCATGGTAGTTGAATATCTTTTCAATGTCACTTTCTGATAGTTGCTGCTTTCTTTTAATATATCCAATTAAAGTACCGATTCTTGCAGCAAGCATCTCCACCTGTGAGGCATCTCCGCTCAACTTGATATCTGCGCCTCTGGCATGAATCCGTACGCCCGGGAAAAATCCGGACATCAGTTTTAGGTTTTTGTTGTTTGCGCCATAGACCTCTACCGGCTCTATCCCCTCAAGTGTAATTATATGTGTGTTATTTTCCATTATCAAATAGATGTTTTAATCTGTTATAGGTATTTACCATATTCAGGTAATCAAATTTGTTGAGAAATTTCTCCTCTTTGTCAAGGTATTCTTCTACAGGAATAACTATATATCCTTTCTCGAGTCTTCCTGCTTTTGAACACCAAACAGGTATTGCCTTGCATCCGCAAATATAGGGTTCATCCCCTTCATTAACCACAATATCCAATGAGAGCATCAGCCCCAAAGGGGTATTCTGTTTACTCATATTTGATATGAAGTTGCCTAAGGAGTAGAGTGTTACTTGTTTGGAAGTGGAATCCTTCTCTTCTATGACCAGAGGCTGTATTACATGGGGATGTCCTCCAATTATTGCGTCAACACCTTGACTATATAGAAAATCTTTCCACTCCTGTTGCTGTGAATTTGGGTGGAGTGTATATTCATCTCCCCAATGAGGTAGGGCAATTATAATCTGAGCTCCTCTCTCTTGTGCTCTTGAAACGGCCGCAGCCACATCATCTTTATCAAGTTTATTGACAACATATGGAGATGGAACTTTAATACCGTTTGTACCGTATGTGAAATTAATAAAAGCGACTCTGACGCCTTTCAGGTCAATGATGTATGGGTAGTTGAAATATCTTTCTGTGCTATCCCTGTAAACGCCTGTAATGGGTATCCCGATGCTGCTGTAGTTTTCAAATGATGCTTCAAGTCCTCTTCTGCCTTTGTCGCAGATATGATTGTTTGCGCATAAGAAAAGGTCAAAGCCACTTTCTGCACTCTCTTGAGCCAATGTGGTGGGAGCTGAAAATGACGGGTAGCCTGTAAATGGGGCCCCTGCTAATGCAAATTCCATATTGGCTATTGCGAAATCTGCCGAATCAATATATTTCTTTACATGTTTGAAATAGTCAGAGTAGTCGTACGATTCGCTCTGGTGTATATCTTCTCCGGCAATATGCGCTGAGCTTATCTGTTCCTTATGTTGCATTATGTCGCCAACGAACATAATGCTCAAGGTATCTAATGTAAGCGCAGTTATCAGTGTGAGAAAAGTCATTGTCGCTATTGTGCCTGTGTCACTGTTATATTCTCAAAGTTGAGTTTGACCTGTAGCCATTGCTCCATTCTCCTGATATTCTCGGAACTGATATGATCGTTGCTTCTCAGTATAACGGAGATATGCTCTTTAGTCTCCATTGTGTTAGCATCTATGGATAGTCCTCTGGTCATTGAAACAGACAATATATCCGGATATTGTGCGTGTATTTCCTTTACTATCTGGTTGTATGGCAACTCTTTGTCTTTATATGACTGGAGTTCCTGTTCCAGGTTTCTGATAATGGTATCTCTTCTCTTGATCTCCATATCGCTCCTTTCATAGATACTCTGGATTACTATTTTTTCTGCCAGTCCGTTATCTTTGTTGGCAAGAGGTTCTTTGATTATAATCTGCTCCCTGTCAATTCCAAATTGCTCGGCAGAACGGAGCAACATATCTAATTCTGAGTCGCTTAGAGATTCTCCTGCAATCATCAATTCAAGTTTGATGGGTTTTGAACCATAATCGATATTGTAATTGTAGATGTGGCTCTTATTGATGGTTTCGTTGTGTTTTACAAATGCTTTCGAGTTATGTGCGAAGTTATTTTCTTTGACCATTACGATAGCTGAGTAGACACTTGGGATAATAATTATAAAGATAAATGCCGAAATGAAATGTCTTACGCGTTTGCTCTTTTGAGGGTCGGAGAATGTTGTTATAGGGAAGTGCAGATATTTGACTGTCAGGAAAGTTGCGAGGGCAATAAAGATACTGTTGATAAAGAAAAGGTAAATTGCTCCAATGAAATATGAAAGTTGCCAGCTTGCAAGTCCGAATCCTGCAGTACACAAAGGGGGCATCAAGGCTGTGGCGATGGCCACTCCTGAGATTACCGTTCCTTTGTCCTTTCTGGTGATTTCTACAATGCCTGCAAAACCTCCGAACAGTGCAATCAGCACATCGTAAATTGTGGGATTCGTTCTGGCTAAAAGTTCAGTCGGGTTTTCCAGCTCCAATGGGGAGACAAGGAAGAACAGTGTAGAGGCAAATACTGAAATGAGGACCATTATCAGCAAGTTTTTCAGGGATCTTTTCAAAAAATCTCCGTCGTTGGTGCCCAATCCGTATCCGATACCGAAAATAGGACCCATCAGCGGAGAAATGAGCATAGCGCCGATGATGACAGGTATTGAGTTGATATTCAGACCCACAGATGCTATTACAATAGCAAATGCGAGAATGTATGCGTTAGGACCTTTGAAGTCTACATTGTTTCTTATAAATGTAGCTGCCTTATCGGTATCTATGTGGTCAGTGAGATTTATTATGTCCTTAACTTGCCGTCTGAATCTAAAGAAAATATTTGGTTTGTTAGTTGTCATAGTAATACTTTTTTTGTTTTAGAATGTAAATATACATTTTTTTTGTCCTTAAGATATAAATTTGTATTTTTGTTCAATATATATTGGAGCTAAATTCTAATTTTACATGGCGAAAATTGATATGAGAACTGTCAGATTAATTTCAGTGTTAATGGTTTCGGTGCTACTCTTTACCGGATGTGATTTTTTCCGTTCAATGGTGGGTAAACCTACTTCTAAGGATATGGAAAGAATGAGACTCGAGGCTCAAAAGGAGGCTCAAAAAAAGAGAGAGCAAGATTCTATTGCTCGCGTAAATGCAATGTTGGCCGAGCAACAGAGATTGTTGGAAGAACAAAATTCCCTGGCAAATACAGGCAGGTTCCATGTGGTTATGGGAAGTTTTAAGGTTCCTTCAAATGCCGAGAATATGAAGAGTTCTCTTGAGAAAAAAGGTTATTCGCCTAGAATTATTCAGTTTAACAATGGATTTTCTGTCGTTTCGGCAGCAAGTTTTGACAAATATCGTGATGCGCTTTGGGAAATGGATGAACTGATAGAGTTGGAAATTTGTCCGGATGATATTTGGGTGTATGACAGAAATCAATCTTTGCATCAACAATAAATAATCAATTAAATAAACAACTTTAAAGGAATGAAAACAACAGCTTTTACACAGAAGCACATTGCTCTCGGAGCAAAAATGGTCCCTTTTGCAGGTTACAATATGCCTGTGGAGTATGTAGGTATCAATGAAGAACACAACACCGTTAGAAATGGAGTGGGTGTATTTGACGTTTCACATATGGGTGAAATTTGGGTAAAAGGCCCCAATGCATTGGCATTCTTGCAATATGTATCCTCAAATGACGTTGCTGCACTCTATCCCGGTAAAGTTCAATATACTTGTTTCCCTAACGGAAAAGGTGGTATCGTGGATGACTATTTGACATATTGTATCGATGAGCAAACTTATCTTTTGGTAGTAAATGCATCAAATATTGAAAAAGACTGGAATCACCTTTGTGCAATTGCTCCTAAATTCGGAATCACCCCCGGTAAAGAGCTTTACAATGCTTCAGACGAGATTTGCCAATTGGCAGTTCAAGGTCCTAAAGCTGTAGAGGCAATGCAAAAATTGTGTGATGAAGACCTTATGAGCATGGAGTACTACACCTTCAAAAAGGTAATGTTGGGTGGTGTTAGTGTAATCTTCTCTATTACAGGTTATACCGGTGCTGGTGGATGTGAAATTTATGCTGCTAATGAAGATTCAGAAAAATTGTGGAATGCAGTTTTTGAAGCAGGTGAAGAGTTTGGAATCAAACCTATCGGTCTTGGCGCTCGTGATACTCTCCGTCTTGAAATGGGTTTCTGCTTGTATGGAAACGATATTGATGATACCACTTCTCCTATCGAAGCAGGTCTTGGTTGGATCACCAAATTCAACGATGTGAAAGGTGATTTCATTGACAAGGATTATATGTTGGCTCAAAAGAAAGAGGGTCTTAAACGTAAACTTGTCGGTTTCGAACTTATCGACAGAGGTGTTCCTCGTCACGGATATACTGTTTGCGATGCAGAGGGTAATGAAATAGGTGTTGTAACATCAGGAACAATGTCTCCTTCAATGAAGAAACCTATTGGTATGGCATATGTGGCAACCCCTATGAGCAAGGCAGATACAGAAATCTTCATCAAAGTAAGAGATCGTCTTCTTAAAGCAAAAGTGGTGAAGATCCCTTTCTATAAGGCTCAGTAAGACTCTTCATGTAGAATTATTTTAAGACTTCTAGAAGTGAAGAGGTTTTTGGCAATTCTCATATCAACTCTATTTTGTGCAGTTGGATGGGGGCAGATTTCGGAGCATGTCAAGTACCTAAGCAGTGAGGAACTTAGAGGAAGGGCAGCCGGAACTCAGGGGGAGAAATTGGCAGCCCAATACTTGTATAACTCTTTGCTGAATGCCGGATTGCAGATGCTTACACCAGAAACGGGGGAGGACTTCTCAATCGTTAATGGGACAGATACACTCCATTCTCAAAATATTGTCGGAGTAGTGGAGGGTTATGATGAATTGTTAAGAAATCAATATATAATAGTTGGTGCCAATATTGACCATATTGGTACCAACATTTTAAATGTAAATGGGAATCCCATTGAACAGATTTATCCTGGGGCAAATGATAATGCTTCAGGTCTTTCTGCTTTAATAGAGGTGGCAAAAAGGGTAAGTGCGACCTCCTTCCTTTTCAGAAGGTCAGTTGTTTTTGTGGGTTTTGGGGCAAAAGAGAAAGGTATGGCCGGGTCCTGGTATTTTGCCAACAGAAGTTTCCCCTATACTGACAGTATCTCCTTGATGATTGATATAAATTCTATAGGAGTTCCATCTGATCAAAGGCCGTTCTCTTATTATACGGGCGCCCCTAATCCTGAAATAAATCAGATGGTGGGACAAATGTCACAGCAAGGGGGGTACTATATGCCGGTATTTGGAACGGGAACACTCTTCCCTTCAGATTATTTGGCATTTTATCAGAAGAATATACCGGTGATGCTGCTTACCACCGGGAAAGACAATGTAAGCGGAACGCCTCGAGATACTCCTCAAAGGCTTGATTATCAGTCAATGGAGTTTATGTGTGATTTTATTTATACATACATAAGAGAGGTTGCAAACAGAGATTTAATGGTATTGCGTACTGATAATGTAATATTCGAGGAGCCTGGAAAAGCTGCTTCGAACACAGACAGAATATATTCTCCGTTTGAAGTGGATACTCCCCCTTCGTTTATGAAAGGGAGTGAAGTGAGGTTTCTTGAAGATTGGGTATACAAATATTTGCGTTATCCTGAGTCTGCCATTATCTCCGGAGTTCAAGGTACTGTGATAGTGGAATTTATTGTTGAGGCTGATGGTTCTGTAACGAATGTAATGGCTGTCAGAGGAAATGATGACGCATTGGAGGATGAGGCGGTCAGAGTAGTGAGTGCCTCACCCAAATGGAAACCAGGCTCTGTTTCAGGACATAAGGTTAGGGTAAAATATTCAATACCAGTGGAATTTAAGTTGAGGAAGGTTCGCAAGTGATGAATTAGTAGAGTTGTTCAGATTGTTTTGTTGAAAACCTCGGGCAGACTATATGATTGGGAGGAAAGGAAAAAGATTTCACTGTAAATTGCAGAAGACGCGTAAGTGTAAAATATATTAGATAAAAATTGTTTGAAAGGGGAATTTGCAGGACTTCCCTTTGATAAGGTTGTAGAAAATCAGTGGGGACCTGACAGGACTCCCATGAATAAGTAGAGATAATAATATGGCAAAGGATTACAATTTTTCGGAAATAGAGAAGAAATGGCAACAATATTGGTCTGAGAAGGAGACCTATAAGGTAGTGGAAGATTCTTCAAAACCTAAATTTTATGTATTGGATATGTTCCCTTATCCCTCAGGGGCAGGGTTACATGTCGGACACCCTTTAGGATATATAGCGAGTGACATTTACAGTAGGTACAAGAGACTAAAAGGGTTTAATGTCTTGCATCCTATGGGTTTTGATGCGTTTGGTCTTCCTGCAGAGCAATATGCTATTCAGACAGGACAACATCCTGCCAAGACTACTGAGGAAAATATTGCAAGATATAAGCAGCAGCTTAATCGTATCGGTTTCTCTTACGACTGGTCCCGCGAGGTAAGGACTTGTGATCCCGAGTACTATAAATGGACCCAATGGGCATTTCTTCAGATGTTCTCCCATTGGTATGATAAAGCATCATCAAAGGCACGTCCCATTGAACAACTTGTTGAGATCTTCCAGGAGAGTGGTAATCTCTCGGTGGATGCCGCTTGTGGAGAAGTCGAGCAATTTAGTGCTGAGCAGTGGAATGAGTTTGATCAGCAAAGGAAAGATGCAGTATTGATGCAATACAGAATTGCTTACATTGGCGAGACTGCTGTCAACTGGTGTCCCAAGTTGGGTACTGTCCTTGCAAATGACGAGGTAAAGGAGGGACTTTCTATAAGAGGTGGATTTCCTGTTGAGCAGAAAAAAATGAAACAATGGCAGTTGAGGGTTTCTGCTTATGCTGAGCGTCTGCTCAGTGATCTGGACTCTTTGGAATGGACAGAATCTCTTAAAGATATGCAGAAAAATTGGATTGGCCGATCGCAGGGTGCGGAGATGATATTTAAGGTGATGAACGGTACCGAAGAGTATGATATTACCATCTTCACAACGAGGGCTGATACAGTTTTTGGCGTAACATTTATGGTGTTGGCTCCTGAGAGTGAGTGGGTTGAGAAGTTGACAGCTCCTGAGTATAAAACACAGGTGGAAGAATATCTGACAATGGCAAAAAGAAAGACCGAACGTGAGAGAATGGCTCAGACCAAGAAGGTGACCGGGGTCTTTACAGGTTCATATGCAGTCAATCCGATTACCTCTGAAAAGATTCCTGTATGGATCTCTGAATATGTTCTTGCAGGGTATGGCACAGGTGCGATTATGGCAGTTCCTGCTCATGATAGCCGGGACTATGCGTTTGCAAAACAATTCAATCTCCCTATAATTCCTCTAATTGAGGGTTGTGATGTCTCACAGGAGAGTTTTGATGCCAAGGAGGGAATAATGTGCAATTCGGGATTTCTCAATGGCATGAGCGTACAGGAAGCAATTCCTGCTGCAATTGAAAAGGTGGAAGAAATGGGTATCGGCAAGCGTAAGGTCAACTATAGATTGCGCGATGCTATTTTCTCTCGTCAAAGATATTGGGGAGAACCATTCCCTATTTATTATAAGGATGGTAGAGCTGTCGCTATCCCATTCGAATCATTGCCTTTGGAACTTCCTGAAGTAGATAAATTTCTACCAACTGAGGCAGGAGAACCTCCTTTGGCAAGGGCAAAGGATTGGCAGTATGAGGGTTGTCCTATTGAAAAAAGTACAATGCCTGGTTTTGCGGGAAGCAGTGCTTACTATCTGAGATATATGGATCCTTGTAACACTCAGGCATTGGTATCTCGTGAAAAGAATGAATATTGGAGAAGTGTGGATTTGTATATTGGCGGTACAGAACATGCTACAGGTCACCTTATCTATTCGAGATTCTGGAACAAATTCTTGTATGACATAGGATATGTATGTGAGAACGAACCCTTTAAAAAGCTTGTTAATCAAGGGATGATTCAGGGTCGCTCCAATTTTGTCTACAGAATTAAAGATACCAATACATTCGTTTCGTATAATCTTAAATCGCAGTATGATACCACAGAGATTCATGTGGATGTAAATATTGTAAATAATGACAGGCTCGATATAGATGCGTTCAAAAATTGGATGCCCGACTATCAGAATGCTGAGTTTATCCTTGAAGATGGGGAATATATTTGCGGATGGGCTGTAGAGAAAATGAGCAAATCTATGTTCAATGTTGTGAATCCCGATAACATTTGTGAAACTTATGGCGCTGACACATTGAGACTATATGAGATGTTTTTGGGTCCTTTGGAACAGTCCAAGCCATGGGATACAAAAGGGATTGACGGGGTTCACAGATTTATCAAAAAATTCTGGAGACTGTTCTTTGATGGAGAGGAATTGGCTGTTGCAGAAAGAAAGGCTACCCCTGCTGAATTGAAGGTATTGCATAACTTGATTCATAAGATTGAGACGCAGATTGAGAGCTTCTCTTTTAATACATGTGTAAGTGCATTTATGATTGCTGTAAATGAACTCACAGATCTTAAGTGTAATTGTAAGGAAATCTTGTCTCCTATAGTTGTTTTATTGAGTCCTTTCACACCTCATGTGAGTGAAGAATTATGGCACGTTTTGGGAAATGAAGGTTCAGTATGTGATGCGCAGTTCCCAGTTTATGAGGAATCTTATACAGTAGAAAACTCATTTGAGTATCCTGTTTCATTCAACGGAAAGATGAGATTTAAAATTTCGCTTTCAAAATCTCTTTCTCCCAAAGAAGTTGAACAAGCAGTATTGGCAGATCCCAATACTGAAAAATATCTGGCAGGAAATATCGTGAAGAAGGTCATCGTTGTTCCTTCTAAGATTATTAATATAGTAATGTAATTTATAATGGGTAACAGTTCCAATTTTAAAAAGATTCTAGGAGTGGTAAATGACTATTTCGTCATTACTCTCGGCTTGTTGTTTTATACATCAGGTATTTCAATTTTTATCCTTCCAAACGAGATAGTCAGTGGAGGTGTTTCCGGTATGGGTGCATTGGTGCAATATGCTACCAATGGAGGCATACCTATCAGTTATACATATTTTGTAGTCAATGTTGTTTTGCTGCTTATTGCACTGAAACTTCTTGGAAAGGGTTTTGGTGTGAAGACGGTCTATGCAATTTTTGCAGCTTCTTTAATGTTGAGGATTCTTCCGGAAGTGGTTCCGCAGGATTTTATACAGGAGATTGCTGTCAATAACGGGAAATTGCTTTCTTCTATAATCGCAGGAACATTGTGTGGCTTTGGTATCGGTGTTACTTTCAGCAAGGGGGGTAGTACAGGTGGTACAGATATTGTCGCTCTTATAGTCAATAAGTATCGTAATGTTCCTCCTGGACGTGTGATATTGATTCTTGACATATTTATTGTGGGTTCTTCTATCTTTCTCCCATCAGACTTGGGCATAGGAGCAAGAATTGCCAATGTCATGTATGGTTATATTATGGTGGCAGTGTGTGGCTTTGTGGTTGATTTGTCTGTTTCCGGCAACAAGCAGTCTGTGCAGGTTATGATCTTCTCCAAGGCAAATGAAGAGATTGCCCAGATGATAGGAACACAACTCAAAAGAGGTGTAACAATACTGGACGGACAGGGATGGTACACCAAACGCCACGATAAAATTTTGATGGTGGTAGTTAGAAAAACTGAGTCTCCTTTATTATTGTCAATGATCAAGTCAATAGACCCTAATGCGTTCATTACGGTCGGTAGTGTAATGGGGGTATATGGCCAGGGATTTGATACAATTAAGGAATCCAGGAAAAAGAAAGCAATTCAAGAAAAATAAAAAAAATTAAAAACATTAATTTAGCGCTTATCTTTTTATAATAAACCCTAAATTTAAGTTTCTATCATAATTTTGGGAAAGATACTAACCCGATGATTGATAGAAACTATGTTTTTTTTATTTGTAGGGACATGGCTTCCTTGCATTATCTACGGAGGCTTGTACCTTTATCTATTTAGAGAAGGTCTTCTTGGAGAGGTAAATAGTGAGGGTAATAATTATAAGCAGACTGTTCAATGGTTGGCAGTGATAATTCTACTTATTCTGTTGAATTATCTTATTTCTATGTATGTTGAATATCCTGTTTTCAATGAACAAAATGTAATCACTTTTCATAGATATTCTTTGACGAAAGTCTATTTGATGACATCTTTCATCCCCACAATAATAATGTTGGAATACAGATGGGAATTCTCTTATATTGTGAGATTGGCTATTATGGCTATTTTCTTCTTCTTGTTTTTCTGTTTTCAGGAACTCTCATTTATATTGGGCTGGAATTTCCCTAAATTGGTCACATTGGAAAGGGCTGCGGTTGTTTTAAATATATCTCCGTTCATTCATATAATCTTCTCGTTATTCCGATTCAAGACTGTTACAAGGCATCTGGTTTCTGGCGTAATTCTTCTTTTAGGAAATCTTGTTTACCTCAATTTTTATATAGGTCAGGGGACTTTCTTGGGTTATCTCTTCGGAGTATTCTGTTTTGCTCTTCTCCATACTTATGTCATAGTCAAGTATGTGCAGGAGAAGAAGGGAATGAGCCATCTTAAAGCTTATGTTATCAAGGATGGTTACTCTGTATTGGAGGAGCCTCAGTCTGCAATTACTTCTCAAGATGGTAGTAATAAAGTAGATTCAAGACATATCCACAGTTACAAGGAGGTAAAGATGGAGGAATATCCTCTCCGGCTCCGGCTAATAAACTATCTTGAGATGGAAAAGCCATATCTTAACAAGGACTTTAGCATGGAGCAGATGTCAGAACAGCTCAATACCAACAAGACTTATCTTTCAAAGGTCATCAATGTGGAAATGGAACGAAATTTCAGGGATCTTATCAACTATTATAGAGTGAAAGAAGCAATAAGGCTTTTTAATGATAATGAAGAGTTGACTATTAAGGAACTTCAGGAACTTGTGGGGTTTAATAATGCCTCCTCTTTTACAAGTGCCTTTAAAGTGAATACAGGTTCTACTCCGGGGGAGTGGTGTAAAGATATTAAGAGCAAGCGTAGAACAATAGAAAATGGATAGACAAAAATTTAGGAGCAGGTGGTGTGCTTATGATGACTATGATTATGAAGAGATATTTATCCGTATTGACAGAATTGTTAGGGAAG
This sequence comes from Bacteroidales bacterium, assembly GCA_017501525.1. GTDB lineage: Bacteria > Bacteroidota > Bacteroidia > Bacteroidales > UBA932 > Coprenecus. The sequence continues at coordinate 15,000 of JAFVWT010000012.1, forward strand.
AGAAGTTGTTCACTGATCCGGTATTGACACTTATCAAGGTTTCCAAGGAGGTGGGGACAAATAGGACTTATGCCTCCAGGGCAATATCCTTAAGACATAAAAATTTTAAGAGTTATTTGCGGATAGTCAGAATCGAATTCTTCTTTAAGAATATATTGCCCGATTTGATTTTTGGAAAGCGGGTGATGGATGTGGAAGAACTTGCGCTTATGTGTGGGTTCAATAGCCGAAGGGCTCTCGATGTCGCATTGATGGAACATACAGGACTGACCTTCAGTAATATTGTCTACGGAAAGCGTAAGCAGTAAATCTGATGTGAAATATTTTGGGCCGTTGATTCAGGCAAGAATTTTTCCGATAAGTTCCAATAGCAGTTCCCCTTCTGAAGCGTTGCCGGAGAGATTGCTTTTGCATTTCAAGTCGCACTCCTGAAGGTACGATATGATTTTCATTGTCTTTTTTATGTTATAGTTTTCAAGGGCTTTGAGAAATACGAATCGGCTGTAGTAGACCCCGGCTTCCCGTATCATGGCGTCCCTATTAGTGATTCCGCTAAGTTGGATGGCGTGAAGCAATTCCAATTTCGAGAAAAAGTAAAATAGGAAACCTAATGTCTTGATGATGGGGTATTTCTTGGGAGATTCTCCGAAATAGTAGGCGATTTTGAATGCCTTTTGAGAATTCTTATATGCTAATGCGTTGGTCAATTCGTTGATATTGAATTCTTTACTGATTCCTATGTTTTTTTCAATATCTGTTGAATTGATTGTTTTCCTCTCTTGTGGAATGGATTGTGCCAATTTTTCAGCTTCTATGGAGAGTTTCCTCAAATCGTTTCCTGCGTATTCTGCAAGTAGTGTGGCTGCGTCAGTATCTATACTGAGTCCAATCGTTTCAAAATAATCTCTGATCCATTGGGGCATAGCATCTTCAGACACTTTGGGTGAGTTGAATATGACGCCGTTGGAAGTTACATTTTTATAAAATTTCGTACGGGCGTCGAGTGTTTTGCCCGATAGAAGCAGAACCAAAACTGTAGTCGGAGAGTAGTGCTGGAGGTATTTGTCCAGTTCTTCTATGTTTCTCAGTCCTTGGGCCTCTTTTACCACAACCAAGACTCTTTCTGCCATCATTGGGTATCGTTGGCAGATGGAGATAATATCTGATACATTCGTGTCATTACCATATAGAATTGTCTGATTGAAGTCTCTTTCAAATGGTTGTAGTGCATTCTCTATGATAAGGTCACACAATTGTTCCGGGTAGAAGGGTTCCTCCCCCATCAGTACGTAGAGAGGTCTGAATTGTTGTGCTTCAATCTCCTTTTTAAGAGTACTGAATGATATGCCTGAGTTTTGTTTTGCCATAGCGCAAATGTATTAAATTTATTTCTAAATTTGTAGTTTTGGGAAGATATACTCCCCTATATGTTGTGAAATTACAATAGTAGAATTCTATAAAAGGCTTTGCTGAGATTTATGAGATTTTGATTTTGGAATGTAGTCTTTGAATCGAGGATTTTATAGGGTTATGTTTATATGATAGTTGGTATTTCATTAATTGTCAATATCAGATGAGTGAAAGAATTTTTGACCCATTGCGGAAGAAGGAGGTTCCGGCTACTCCTGAGGAGCTGGTCAGACAAGGAGTTATCAGGTGGCTTAACGAACAGGTGGGAATACCTTTGCCAATGATGGTTTCAGAGTGTTCTTTTACATATAACAGGAGACTTTACAGAGCAGATATTCTTGTCAGGGCGAGGGATCTTTCACCTATTATGCTTGTTGAGTGCAAGGCACCAGATGTCAAAATCAATGAAAAGGTGATTGAACAGGGTATAAGATATAACAGAGTCTTGAAACTCAAGTATTTGATGTTTACCAATGGAAAAACATCCTATTTTTGTGAGAGGGTTGGTGATGGTGTTGAGTATAGATTTTTAAATGAAATTCCGGAAATAGTTTTGTAGATATGGAGTATAGTCATCTTTTTAAATTGGATAATCCGATTTTTCAAGTTATCTCTGAAGAAGCGCAGCAGTTAGGGGTTGAGGCTTATGTTATTGGCGGTTATGTGCGTGATTGTATTTTGGGAAGGAACAGCAAAGATATTGATGTTGTAGTAGTGGGGAGCGGTATTGACCTTGCCCGTCGAGTGGGTCGTAGAATCGGTTCCAATGTATCGGTCTATGCTAATTTCGGTACAGCGATGGTTCATAATTCCAAAGGAGAGGAGATAGAGTTTGTGGGGGCGAGGAAAGAATCCTACAATTCAGATTCCCGTAAACCGGTAGTTACTTATGGAACTCTTCGGGATGACCAGTTGCGACGGGACTTCACAATAAATGCTTTGTCCTTTTCTCTTCAGAAGGAAGATTTTGGAAAGATGTATGATCCTTTTGGAGGTGTTGAGGATATTCGGGCCGGATTGATACGTACCCCTTTGGATCCAGATACAACATTCAGTGATGACCCTTTGAGGATGATTCGGGCTATTAGATTTGCTACTCAACTTTCATTTGATATTGTTCCTGAGGCATTTGAGTCGATAAAGAGAAATCGGGGAAGATTATCGATTCTATCTGTTGAAAGGATTAGTGAAGAGCTGCATAAGATTCTTCTTTCTCCAAAACCCTCTGTGGGGATAGATCTATTGGAGAAAAGTACTCTTCTGGAACTGATTCTGCCTCAGGTGCATGATTTGAAAGGTGTTGATACTCAGGATGGTAAAGCTCATAAGGATAATTATGACCACTCTTTGCAGGTTCTGGATAATGTTGCAAAAAATTCCAATAATCTGTGGCTCCGTTGGGCTGCTCTGCTGCATGATATAGGTAAGCCGTCGACTAAAAGATTTGAGCGGGGAGTTGGTTGGACTTTCCATTCTCACGAGGTGGTTGGAGCAAATATGGTCTATCATCTTTTTGCTCATCTAAGGATGCCTCTTAATGAGAAAATGAAATATGTCCAAAAGTTGGTATTGCTCCATCTTCGTCCTATAGCACTTGTGCAGGAGGAAGTTACGGATTCCGCTGTGAGACGTCTTCTTTTTGATGCCGGGGATGAATTGGAGGATTTGATGACATTATGTGAAGCAGATATTACTTCCAAGAATGACAGGACTGTGGTACGCCACAAAAAGAATTTCCAACTTGTCCGACAAAAGATGAAAGAGGTGGAGGAGCGGGACAATATCAGAAACTTCAAAAATCCAATAACCGGAGAGTTGGTGATGAGCTATTTTGATGTTTCTCCCGGTAGAGAGATTGGACTTTTGAAGGAGAGTGTAAAAAAAGCCATTCTTGAAGGTGAAATCAGGAATGACTTTGATGCTGCTTTTGAATATATGAAAGCCAAGGGATTGGAACTTGGACTTACACCTCGGGAAGATGGGGAATGTGCGCAAACTTCCTTAATGGATTGATACTCCAATCAGGTTCATAAATTCACTTCTGGTGCGTTCATCTTTCAGGAATGCTCCGGTAAATGCCGATGTCGTGGTTACAGAGTTTTGTTTTTGAACACCTCTAAGTTGCATACACATGTGGGATGCTTCAATAACCACACCTACCCCTAATGGATGTAGAGTGTTCTGGATGCAGTCTCTAATCTGAACTGTGAGACGTTCCTGTACTTGCAGTCTTCTTGCGAAACACTCCACTACTCTGGCTATTTTGCTCAAGCCTGTAATGTATCCGTTGGGGATGTATGCGACATGTGCTTTCCCGTAAAATGGGAGCATGTGGTGTTCGCACATCGAGTAAAGTTCTATATCCTTGACAATAACCATTTGACGATAGTCTTCCTTGAACATCGCAGAACGGAGAATCTCTGAGCCGTCCTGTGTGTATCCCTGGGTTAGGAACTGCATACTTTTAGCGACTCTAAGGGGAGTTTTAAGAAGTCCTTCCCTTTGAGGGTCTTCTCCTAAAAGGCGTAATATTTCTTTATAGTGAGCAGAAAGTTCGTCGGTGATTAGTGTATCAAACTCTTCAATTTTTCTGTATGCCATACTTATGGTTTTTTGTGTTTAACTCTTCTTTCGGTCTATTCCCACTCTTTTGTCTGTAAGATTTCCTTTAAATCTACCTTCAAAAGGGTAAAACTATTCTTGAAAGCAGTTTATAACATTTCTGATAATAATTAGGGAAAATCCCATAAACGGCTGTAAAGTTGTTTATGAAGCTCTCCTTAAAATGTCCGCAATATTAACTAAAATGTTGAAAACTGCCAATTTATTTCTAAATTTGTCCTTGCAGGGAGGGACTCTGTGGCGCTTTCGCCAATATTGAGGTTTTGCGTCAATTCTAAATTTAACCTGAGGAGAGAGATATATGGGAAAGAAAGAGGTTATCCATATCGAAAATGTTTCAAAATTCTACACTGCCGAGTCTCATACGGTCAAGGCTCTGGATCTTATTTCACTTTCAGTTTACAGTAATGACTATATTGCAATTATGGGACCTTCAGGTTCCGGGAAATCTACCCTGATGAATGTGATAGGGTGCCTTGATTCTTTTGATTCAGGGAGTTATCTGCTTAATGGAACAGATGTAAAAGGACTTGGGGAAGATGCTCTTGCTCAAGTAAGAAACAGAGAGATTGGCTTTGTATTTCAGTCATTTAATTTGTTACCCGGTTATACGGCACTGGAAAATGTCGAGTTGCCTCTGATATATGCAGGGGTCTCTTTCCGGGCAAGGAGACTCAAGGCTATGGAAATGTTAGAGAGAGTAAAATTACTTGATAGGGCAGATCACCTGCCGGACCAGCTCTCCGGTGGACAACGTCAGCGGGTGGCATTGGCCAGAGCATTAGTGAATTCTCCATCAATTATTCTGGCTGATGAGCCGACAGGAAATCTAGATTCTGCTACATCTAATGAAATAATGTCTATATTTGAACAATTGTATAAGGATTGTTGTACGATAATTGTAGTGACACATGAGCCGGACATTGCCCGTTGCGCCAGAAAGGTCATCTGTCTGAAAGATGGCAGGATAGAGAGAACATACGAGCAGGAGGTCGGTTTGTAATGTTGTGAAGGCGAAAGACAGTAGAATATTTGAAAATAATTTTAACAAACATCAAATAATAGATATTATGGCTATATATACAAAAAAAGGTGACTCGGGGGAGACCTCGTTAGTGGGAGGTGAGCGAGTCTCAAAGGCGTCAGATAGGGTTAATGCCTATGGGGATATCGATGAATTGATTTCATGGTTGGGATATATAAGAAGTTCGTTGACTTGCCAGTCAGATTTTCTTAGAAATGTGCAATGTGCTCTTATGAACGGCTCTGCGTGGGTGGCCTCACAAGGAGATTGTCCGAAACTTGCTCCGTTTGATGCAACTCAAGTCAAGGTGCTTGAGCAGGAGATAGATCGTATGACTTCTGAAATGCCTAAGCAGACTGCGTTTATTCTTCCCTCTGCACCGCAGTCGGCATCTGTTTGCCATATCGCAAGAACTGTGTGTCGTAGAGCGGAGCGTTCTACAATCGGATTGAATGATGGAAGGGAAAATGTTCAGAATGTGGTAAAGTATCTTAACCGTCTTTCTGATTATCTTTTTACTTTAGGTAGGTATTGTTGTTATAAAGAGAATATAGCTGAAGATTTTTGGTTAGTATAGGATTATTTCTATATTTGCCCCCTCAAAAAAAGTAACAACTATATAAAAAATAAAAGATTATGTATTGGACATTAGAATTGGCTTCCAAATTGGAGGATGCTCCATGGCCTGCAACAAGAGATGAACTGATTGACTATGCGACCCGTTCAGGTGCTCCATTAGAAGTTATCGAAAATCTCGAAGATCTTGAAGATGACGGAGAAGTATACGAAAGCATAGAAGAAATCTGGCCTGATTATCCTAGTAAAGAGGACTTTTTCTTTAACGAAGAAGAATATTAATAGAAATACTGGAGATAATTAGCTGCAGCCCGGCAACATATAAAGATGGTCCGATAAGTTCAAACTATCGGGCCATCTTTTTTACTTTCTTGAATGATAATGAATTGGAGGAATTATGGTAACATTTAGTTTTGTGCAATACGGAGAGAATTTGGGAACTCGACCTTTGGGACAGCAGGTGCGGGAAATTCTGCTTCCATTGATAGAGCAGAATGATTGTGTTGTTCTCGATTTTACAGGTGTGAATGTGGTAAGCAATTCATTTGCTGATGAATGTATTGCTAAGTTATTATTGAATATGTCGCTGTCGGAACTTAAGCAGCGGACTACTTTCAGGGGACTTAATCCGGTGGCTGCAGAGTGCATTCTTACAGCCTTGAAACGTAGGCGTCTGGCTATGGTGTAGTCGGGTAATTAAATCAGGTCTTGGTAATATGACGCACTATGCGCGGGTTACCTTCCGATAAGTGCGGAATCCATAGAGGGTGATTATTGCAAAGCTGAGCAGTGGCAGGATGAAGGAGATGTTTACTGCGGGGTGATGCAGAATTTCCTGTTTGTCAATGATCAGTCCTTGCAAGGGTGGCATAATTGCGCCGCCGACAATGGCCATTACCAGAAATGCTGCCCCTAATGAAGTGTCCTGGCTTTCAACATTTTCCAATGCAATACCATAGATGGTGGGGAACATCAGCGACATAAAAACTGAGATTCCGACAAGGCAGTACAATCCCAACTTTCCTACAATGGCAATAGTGCCGAAGGTGCAAAGCATTGCTCCGATTCCAAAAATTCCCAACAGCAATCGGGTATTGATAAACCTCATCAGGAAGGTGCAAATAAATCGTCCGCACAAAAACAGACACATTGCTATAATGTTGAAATTCTGAGCAGTAGCTTTGTTGATTCCCAAATTGTCAGCATAATGGATGATATAGGTCCAAACCATAATTTGCGCCGCTACATAAAATACCTGAGTGACAACCCCTTCGCGATATACTTTATTCTTCCACAGACGCTTGACGGTATTTATAGCTTTGTCCTGCTGAACTGATGCATCGGTCTGAGGCATCTTCTTGAATGCAATAATCAAAAAGATGATCAAAACCACGATTCCAAGAATAACATAGGGATCCCTGATTACTGCCAAATCGTGCAATCGTATATTTGCTTTTTCTGCTTCGCTGAGAGTGTGGAAAAAAGTCTCTCCTGCACCATTTCTCTGGTCAGAGAGCAAAGAGGGGAGGACAATTGTCGATGCTACCGCCATTCCCAACAGAGAACCCAGTGGGTTGAATGCTTGTGAAAGATTCAAACGGCGGGTGGCACTCTCTTTGGAACCCAATGAGAGGATAAAAGGATTTGCTGTAGTTTCCAGAAAAGCGAGTCCGAAGGTCAAAATGTACAATGAAAGGCAAAAGAACAAAAAGTTCTGCATCATTGCCGCAGGGATGAATAGAAAAGCCCCGATCGCATACAATCCGAGTCCTAGAAGAATACCGCTTTTGTAATTGTATCTTCTGATGAACAATGCTGCAGGAATAGCCATTGTGGCATATCCTCCATAAAAGGCAAATTGGACCCAGGAGGCTTCAAAAGTGGAGAGTTCCATCACAGTCTGGAAGGCAGCCACCATAGGATTTGTAATATCATTGGCAAAACCCCAAAGAGCAAAAAGTGAGGTAATGAGAATGAATGTGACCAGGTATTTCTTTTCTATTAGTTTGTCTTTCATTGTTTTACAATTTTTGGATTGAAAATCTGTGGATTAACACTGCATCTTACGACTTCTCGCAATGCCGCCAAATCTGCTACCTCTCCTGCCGTCATGGCCTGAACCAGAATGTTCCCCATTGCGGTAGCCTCAACGGGTCCCGCCCAAACGGGAATCTCCAATGCATCTGCGGTGAGTTGGTTGAGCAGTGCATTTTGAGAACCGCCTCCGATGATGTGCAGACGAGTGGGACGATGATGTAAAACAGAGGTCATTCCTTGAATCGCCTCACGATATTTTGCGGCCAAAGATTGCAACACGCAACGTGTCATCTGAGCTTTGGTATGAGGGACAGGTTGTTCCGATTTACGGCAGTAATCGGTGATAGCACTCTCCATCGATGGTGGATTTGTAAATGCTGGATCTGCGACAGGGATAAGGCTGGAGATTTGGGCCTCCTGTGCGGCAGGCAGCAAAGTCTCAAAATTTTGTTCCTCTCCATCCTCTTTCCATTGTGCCATCAGGCGTTGTAAAATCCATAATCCGGTGATATTCTGCAAGAAACGGATCCCTCCTCCCACTGCTCCTTCGTTGGTGAATTCTGCTGCGAGAGCCTCCTTTGTAAGTACTGGTTCGGGTAATTCTACCCCTAATAAAGACCAGGTTCCTGAACTTAAGAAAGTGACAGGTTCTTCTTCTGAGACGGCAGGAATTGCAGCGACTGCAGAGGCTGTATCGTGCGATCCGACAGCGATAACCTGAATTTCTCCAAGACCTGTCTCGGCGGCTATCTCGGGTCGCAGTGTTCCACGCACTGAGCCGGGCATTACGATTTTGCCAAAAATATGTTTTGGCAGTCCCAATGCCTCAATCGTCTCCCACGACCAATCCCGACTGCGGGCATCCAACAGCTCAGATGTGGAGGCAATACTATATTCATTATTAATCTCCCCCGTAAGGAAATAACTGAACAAATCGGGCATAAACAGCAGATGCTCAGCAGCTTCCAATTGAGTACTTCCTTTTATGCTGAACAATTGCGCCAGAGTGTTAATCTCTAAAGGCTGTATACCTGTAGTCGCATAGTGACTTTCGGGATTGAGAATTTTGGAAACTTTCTCAGGAATTCCGACGGTACGCTCATCGCGATAACATACAGGATTTCCAAGCAATTTCCCGTTGCGGTCAATCAGACCGAAATCGACACCCCAAGTGTCAAGCCCCAGACTCACAACAGGATAGCCTTTGGCTGCAGCTTTTTTAAGTCCTGTAATCATCTGGTCAAAAAGTGCCGGGAAATCCCAGTAGAGGGTATCTCCAAGTCGTACAGGATGATTTCTAAATCGGTGGATCTCTTCAATCACAATTTTTCCATCCTCCAGCCATCCTGCAATAATTCTTCCGCTGCTGCCCCCAAAGTCGGCGGCAAGGTATACTTTGTCCATCTTTTGTCTCAAAAATTATTTCATTGGAGTTTTCTTGCCAAGGACATAAATGTCCAGGTCTTCAATCTCTTCAGGTGTAAGGACTGTATAATTTCCACCACTCTGAACAATGATTCTGCAAGCCATTTCAAAGAACATAGCACGTTCAAAAGCCTGATCAAAATCTTTTCCGCAAACCACTTGTCCGTGGTTGGTAAGCAAAATGGAGTTGTGTTCCTGCATAGCTTCCACTACTGCTGCTGCCAGTTCGGGGGAACCGGGGCGAAGGTATGGAATCACAGGTATCTCACGTCCCACGTGGCAAGGAACTTCAGCTGTGACATTGAAATTCTCAGGCTTGTTTTTCATACAGGAAACAGCTGTGGCATAGGGAGATTGGAAATGCAGTACAACATTCACATCTGGACGGTTACGCAGCACTCCGAGGTGAAAACCACTTTCCATAGAGGGTTTTACTCCGTTGAGAACTTCTCCTGTTGCGATAATGCAACGGGAGATTTTCTCTTTTTGAATAGTAGGGACCCACGAACCTGTACCCGAAATCAAAGCTTCGTCACCGATTCGCCACGATAGATTTCCACTGCTGCATACAGTCAATCCTGCATCCCCGACACGATGTGCCTGACGGATGAATTCTTCAAAATGGAGATTGGTAATCATACGTTTCTATTTATAGATTGGTCCATAATTCTGGCAAGCGCGGAAGTCAGCACCCTCTTTGTCCATACCGAAAGCATTCCAGGCCGCAGGACGGAAAATTTTATCTTCGGGAACATTGTGCATACAAACAGGGATACGGAGCATCGAAGCCAAAGTAATCAAATCAGCACCGATATGGCCATAGCTGATAGCACCGTGATTTGCTCCCCAATTGTTCATCACCGAATAAACATCTTTGAAAGGGGCTTTGGTCTCATCCAAACGGGGTACAAACCAGGTGGTAGGCCAGGTAGGGTCGGTACGCATATTCAAAACCTGATGGATTTCAGGGTCAATCTCTGCAGTCCATCCCTCTGCAATCTGCAATACAGGGCCCAATCCTTTGACAAGGTTCAATCGGCTCATAGTGACAGGCATTCCCCCTTTTGAAAGGAAATTGCTGGAGAATCCGCCACCTCTGAAATAGTCTCTGTCGGCAGGCATCCAGTTGGTGTTTCTCAAACATCCTTCAACATCTGCAGGGGTCATCTCCCAGGCTGGTTTCATACAAGGTTCACCCGCTACATTGGTGCTGGCTCCGGTAGCATCCAAAGTGGTTGCACCTGAATTGATAAGGTGAATCATACCGCCCGAAGCGATTCCGTCAAGTTCTTTGCCTGTTACACGTTTGACAGCCTCAGGGCTCCAGTATGTGCGGACATCTGAGAACATTTGGCCACAACCTGTCAACAATTTGCCGAAAAGCATTGCAACACCGTTGCAGGCATCATTTTCAGTAGCCAGAACATAAGCTTCGCGGATACCATTCCAGTCAAATGTACTGCAAAGCAAAGCTTCGGTAAAGTCTCCGTTGGGTTTCCAGTCGGTCCATTGGCGTTGTCCCTGGAAACCGGCAGCGATAGCATTGTGTCCGATAGCTTCCTCTTTGAATCCCATCTCACGCAAACGGGGATTTCCCAACATCAAATCGCGGACAATCAAAGTCATTTTTACAACAAATTCCCAGTCAGCATCTTTTCCTGCACGGTCTTTCTGTTTTTCAGGACGATTTTTGTCCCAACCCTCATTGACTTTGCAATATTTTTCGGTCCAGGCCATTGCCTTTGCATATTCTTCGTGGTCGTAGATTCCTTCCTCCATTCTGCGTAGAATCTCAGTTTCATCCACACTCTCGTTTCTCATACCAAGATATTCCTGGAAGAAATTCTGGTCTACGATACTTCCTGCAATACCCATACATTGGCTGCCGATTGAAAGATAACTCTCACCACGCATTGTAGCAACAGCAAGAGCAGCTCTTGCCCAGCGGAGAATCTTTTCAGCTACATCTTCAGGAATGGTGTTGTCTGCCAAATCCTGAACATCGTGGCCATAAATTCCAAATGCAGGAAGACCTTTTTGGGCGTGACCTGCCAATACTGCAGCAAGGTAGACAGCACCGGGACGTTCAGTTCCGTTGAATCCCCATACAGCCTTTGGCCAATGCGGGTGCATATCCATAGTTTCAGAACCATAACACCAGCAAGAAGTTACAGAGATGGTAGCGCCGACACCCTCACGTTCAAATTTTGCCTGACAAGCTGCAGTTTCAGCCACGCGGCCGATAGTTCCATCGGCAATGACACACTCTACAGGAGTTCCGTCAGAATGTTTGACATTGGTCGAAATAAGTTCTGCAACAGCTTTTGCAAGATTCATTGTCTTCTCTTCAAGACTTTCACGCACACCACCTTGACGGCCGTCAATGGTAGGACGGATACCAATTTTGGGATATTTGCTCATAATAAATGTATTGTTTAGTATAATTAATCAAGTTTGTATTAACATCGCAAGTTAGCATATTTTGCAAAATGCCCCAAAAAAACTACCCACTTCCCGGGTCACATCAGCACATTTTTTGCAAGTAGTTGAATTGATTTTTCGTATGTTTGTGGAGACAATTTTATTATGAGAAAAGTATTCAATTCAATAGTTTTAATGGGTGCAGTGGCACTTTTATTCTCCTGTGGAGGGGGAAAAAGTGATAAGGTCAAACCCAAATCGCAAGTAAATGTGGAGGTTCTGACTGTTGAACCATCGGCAGAAGGACATTATGTGGTCTATCCTGCAGAGGTGACAGCCTCAGGAATAGTTACAATAACAGCACCACATTCGGGAATATTCAGCGGAGTAGCCGTCTCTCGGGGGGATGCAGTCTCCAAAGGAGATTCTCTTGTCCATATCGATTCAAAAAGTGTAAAGGGGAGTTACGATTTTGCAATGGCAACCCTCTCACAGGCGGAGGATGCTCATTCCAGAGTGAAGAGTGTCCACGACAAAGGGAGCGTCGCAGATGTGAAAATGGTGGAGGTGGAGACCGCTTTGTCAAAAGCTAGGGCAATGGCATTTTCGGCACAGGAGTCTTTAAATGAATGCACTGTGAAATCCCCCTTTGACGGTATTGTAAGTGATATTTATGCAGAACAAGGGGTGAGTGTCTCAATTGGTGAACCACTTTTCCGAGTAGTCGATTTATCTACAGTCAAGATCAAAATATCTGTCCCTGAAAAAGAAATTGCATCGATGCAAAAAGGGACCGGAGCATTGATTGATGTCCCTGCATTGAATCTTTATTCACTCTCAGGAGAAGTTACTTCAAAAGGGGTGGTAGGATCCCCTTTGAGTCATACCTATGACTGCTATCTGCAACCTTTGTCACAAATCGAAAATCTTATGCCCGGAATGATTTGCAAAGTCCGTTTTCCACAAAATGGTCTGGAAGAGATGATTATCATCCCATCTTCTGCGGTAGACCTCGATAATCAGGGCAAATATGTATGGGTAGTCACCGACGGAAAGGTTTCCAAACGGTATATAAAGGTTGGCGGTTTTGCAGGTAAAGGTGTCAATGTCACAGAGGGACTCAATATCGGCGACAAAGTGATAATATCGGGAGCATCAAAAGTCTCTTCTGGAATGATTGTCAATGTGTTATGAAAAAGGACAGATCAGGTTTCATTCAGGGAGTGATTCAATATAAAAACATTGTCTATCTTCTTGTAGCAGTGTTTGTTGCCCTTGGAATTTTCTCGATTATGGAGATAAATAAGGATGAGTTTCCCACTTTCGAGATAAAAGAAGGGCTTGTGGTAGGAGTCTATCCCGGGGCTTCTGCAGAGCAGGTAGAACAGCAACTGACCAAGCCTCTCGAAGATGTACTCTTTACAGTCCCCGAGGTGTTGCGCTCATCCAACTCATACACTCAAAACGGAATATGTTATATTTATGTCAATCTCGACTGCTCTCCGCAAAAGAAAAACGAGGTTTGGACAAAAATAAAAATGAAGCTGAGTTCCGCAAAAATGACTCTCCCTCCAGGAGTTCTGGCAGTACAAGTTATCGATGAATTCGGCAGTGTCTCCTCAATGCTGGTGGCAATGGAATCCTCTGACAAAAGTTATTCACAGCTCGAAAAATATGCTCAGGAACTCTCTTCGAGGCTCTACGAACTGGAGAAATTGGCTTCTGTCAAAATTTTAGGCAAACAGCAGGAAGAGGTGGCTGTTACAGTCGACCAGCAGCTCCTTTCCAAATATATTCTAAATAACAATTCGCTCGTACTGGAACTCCAAAGCGGCTCTTTGCAACTGCTCAGTGGAAACTTCAAAACAGATTATATAAATGCCCCTTTGCTGGTGGAAGAGAATATCTCAACCCAAAGGCAAGTGGAGGAGAGTGTAGTGTGGTCAAGTCCTGATGGTGAGGCCCTTAGAGTAAAAGATATAGCTACGGTCGAGAAGAGATATAAAACCCCGGACTCCTATGTCGCCTTCAATGGAAATTCTGCACTGGTCCTTTCCATTGAGATGAAACCCAAAAACAATATCGTAACTTTTGGGGATGAAGTGAGGGAAGTTTTGGAAAAATATAAAGATGAACTACCTGAAAGTGTTACCCTTACTACGATTTCGGATCAGCCTGAGGTGGTGCGTGTTTCGGTGTGGTCGTTTTTAAGGGATTTGCTCGTCTCGATGGTGGTGGTGATATTGGTGATGTTGTTGCTCTTTCCGATGCGTTCTGCCCTTATTGCCAGTTCTGCAGTCCCTGTCTGCGTGGCAGTTGCGGTAGCGATAATGTATCTTGTCGGAATGGAACTCAATACCGTGACACTTGCGGCGTTGATTGTGGTGTTGGGGATGATTGTAGACGATGCGGTGATAACGATGGATGGTTATATGGATAAAATGTCCAGAGGTTATGGAAGGGTAGAAGCGGCTGCGGTAAGTATGAAAGAACTTTTTGTCCCTATGTTGCTCGCTACCACTTCGATAAGTTTGATGTTCTTTCCTGTTTTGGGCATTATCTCGGGGTATCTCGGTGATTTTGTAAAGATGTTCCCCTGGGTGATTCTGATTGCTTTGACCGCTTCACTGATATATGCAGTTTTTGTGGTTCCCTCTCTGGAGGTCCACTATATCAGACAATTTGAACAATCTCGTAAGAATTTATTGACCAGATTTCAAAGTCGTCTTTTCAATTCGATTCAAAGTGGGTATGAACGATTGCAAAATATCTGCTTCCGTCACCCTGTGATGACTGTTGGGGTTGGGGTCGCAGTGGTGCTGCTGGGAGTTTTTCTATTTACAAGAATCAATATCCAGATGATGCCTATGGCGGAGCGGGACTATTTTGCAGTGGAGATCTCTCTTGAGCCCGATTGTACCCTCGGACAGACAAAAGAGGTAGCCGATTCTCTTGGCAAGATTTTGAGCAGCGACCCTCGGATTGTCTCTGTAACCTCTTTTATAGGGACAGGGGCTCCACGATTTCACGCTACATACTCTCCTAAAATCCCATCAGCAACATTTGCACAGATGATTGTAAATACTGTGGACTCAAAAGAGACTTTCCGGATACTCAAAGATTATGAGAAAAAATATGAGTATTATTTCCCTTCGGCGCATGTGAGATTCAAACAATTGGATTATCAGGGAACCCCTGCTCCGATACAAATTTCATTCAAAGGTGGGGAATCTTCCCAAATGCAACCTTTTGCCGATTCTCTGAAAAAATATATGGTCGAATCGATGGGTGGAACACTGAAATGGGTCCACACTGACAACGATAAGAGCAAATCTGTAATATCCCTTTCAATGGACGATTATGAGTCCTCCAGACTGGGTGTGAACAGGGCTATGCTCTCGTTTTTTGTCTCGGAATTGACCGCAGGAGGCAATCTTGCAACACTCTGGGAAGATGGAAAGAAAGTCCCTGTAAATCTGTACAGTTCGACTATAACTCCCCAAATGTCCTATGCAGATATGATGGATCAGATGATTCCCGCTACATTGCCTTCGGTAATGGTCCCTTTGCGCCAGGTGGCTCAAATTTCCCCAGAGTGGCACCCTGAAGTTATTTCCCATATCGGAGGGAAAGAGGTGGTCTCGGTATATGCAGACCTGAACAGTGGCAGCAGTCAGCCCGATGCAATGAGAGAAATCAAAGATTTCCTCGCTTCTCAAATAGTTCCAAACCTTCCAGAAGGGGTGGAAGTTGACTTCGGTGGATTGTCGAGTGTCAATGGAAAAGTGATACCGGAGATTCTCCTCTCGTTGATTTGTGCAGTGCTGGTCCTTTTCGGATTCCTGTTGTACCATTTCAAAAATATCTCCCTTTCGGTTTTGACCATAGTTTTGAGTCTGTTGTCACTTTTCGGGGCTTCATTTGGTCTTTGGATTTTCAATCTCGATTTCAGCATTACAGCTGTGTTGGGGGTAGTGAGTCTTATTGGAATTGTTGTCAGAAACGGTATTCTAATGTTCGAATATGCTCAGACACTTCGACTTGAACAGGGATTTGACCCTCGCAAGGCTGCTATGGAGGCCGGAAAACGCAGGGCAAGGCCTATCTTTTTGACCTCTTGCACCACCGCTTTGGGAGTGTTGCCGATGGTTATCAGCGCTGACGACCTGTGGATGCCGATGGGAGTTGTAATTTGCTTTGGAACAATGCTTTCCATCGTTTTGATTGTAGAAATAATGCCTGTTTGTTATTGGTTGATGTATAGAAATGAAAAATAGAATAATCATATTAGCACTCTTTTTCTCTTGGGGGCTTTCCGCCGCTGCCCAATCTGTAAACTTGTCTTTGCAACAGTGTAAAGAGATGGCTTCAGTGGCAGACCCTTATTTGAAAAACTCCTATCTCGATTTGCTTTCTGCCAAGTCGCAGAAGAAAGAGGCCTTTGCAGAATATTTTCCTAAAGTTTCGATAAATTCTTTTGGATTCTGGTCGTACAATCCATTAATCAGACTCGATGCCTACTCCATTTTGGGGAATGATCCCTGGGTCGGCAAGGTCGATAATGCTCTGAAAGAGTTGAATAAAGAGTTTGGAACTCCGTACGAGATTACAATGCTCGATTATGGGTTTACCGCTTCATTGATGGTGGTGCAGCCTCTGTTTGTCGGAGGGAGGATTATCAAAGGAAACCAATTGGCAAAAGTTGGAGTTCAAGCGGCTCAAAACCAATATAATATCCAGGTGCGCCAAACTAATGAGCAGGTGGAGCAATCGTATTGGGAAATAGTCGCATTGGAACAAAAGATGAAAACACTGGACCATCTGCAAGAACTTTTGGAATCGTTGCAGAAGGATGCTCAGGCGGCAGTCGATGCGGGACTCACCACCGATACAGATTTGCTTTTGGTCAAGATTAAGAAAAACGAACTTCGCAGTGGAAAAATTGAGTTGCAGGGGGGAATCAGATTGCTGAAAATGAAACTTTTCAATTCAATTGGTCAAAAATACAGCTTCCTCGAGAGTCTCTCCGATTCGACTGCACCTTATGTGGACAGCATACGGTTGTCGGATGATTTCAGGAATTTGCTATCTCCTGAAAATTATTACAAATCTGAGGAACAGATGCTTCAGGAAATGGATGAAGGAAAGCTCCTCTCTCTGATGGTGCAGGCCAAGGAACTCGAAAAACGGATGGCCCTCGGGGAGGTTCTTCCGCAAGTGATGCTCGGTGCTTCGACAGGTTATTCCCATATAACTGAATCTCAGTTCAATGGAACGGTGTTTGCCACAATTTCTATCCCTATTTCAGATTGGGGTAAGGCATCACATAAATTGAAAAGACTTGAAAATCAGGTTCAAAAGGCTCAGAATGAACAGGAGTATCTCCAGTCAATGCTTTTGCTCCAAATCCGTCAGTTGTGGCTCGATTTGAATATCTGCTGGGATAAAATGTCTGTGGCGGCAGAGAGTGTGGAGATGGCCAAAAGCAGTGTTGAAAAACAGACAAATGAGTATCAGGCCGGGCTTGTTTCAATGTCAGATTTGCTTACCACCCAGTCTTCTTTGTTTGAGGCAGTTGAGGTCTATTTAAATGCTCAAATAGAATATAGTAAAGCACTTACTGACTATCTTGGACGTCAGTAAGTGCTTGTGGATCTGCTTAGAATTTGTAACTCAATTTTAGCATAAAGTTGATAGGTGCTTGTGGAAATATTCCGATGTCAGAAACTATTTTGCCGCTATCGGTATCGTAAACATTGTAGGTCCATCCATCTGCATAGAAGAGGTGGTTTGTGAGGTTATTGATATAACCGCTTAGTTCAATCACTCCTGTCGGGAGATTGAATGAGTGCGATGCCATCAAATTTACTACATAATACTCAGGAATTGCTCTCAGATCAGATGATGTGTTGTCGATATATTGTTTGCTGACATATTTTCCATTGATGGAGATTGTCGTTTTCTTGAATGGCTTGAATGAGAACTGGAGCATTCCGATAACTGAAGGGGACATTAGCATATCGGTTTGTCCGAAATCTATTTCCTGTTGTCCTGGCAGATATTCCCAAGAAGAGTTTATTCTGTCAAAATATCCTTTGAAATCGTTTATTTTGTTGAGACTCAATGTAGTGTTTGCATCAATAGTAAGCCATTTAAGGGGTTTCCATGCTGCTGCCAATTCTATCCCTCTTCTGAATCCGCGGCCGACATTCTCTTTTATAGCGTAACCAACATCGCTCAATTTACCTGTTTCAAGGAGCATATCCCAGTACTCCATCAGATATATATTGGCTGATGCGGCTACTTTTTCAGATTCGTATGAATATCCTATTTCGATATCCAGCATCATTTCAGGTTTGAGTTCCTTGGTCTCTTCTCCGAGGTTCCGGCTAATTATGACCTCTTTAATGTCGCTTCGGCCGGGTTCCCGATGGCCTATTGCACCTGAGAGGAATGCTTTGTGCCCTTCTGCAAAATTGAAAGTTACACCTGCTTTAGGATTGAAGAAGTTCCAAACTTTGTTGTAGTCCAGTGGTGCGCCGTCATCATCTGGTCCGTTCATATCCAGTCCGACACCTCTGTATTGGATATCAGCAAAGGCGGTAAACCAATTTACGGGTGTGTATTCACCTCTGATAAAAGCACTTGCTTCCTTTTTGAGACCTGTGTTGGCGTACCAGTAGTGATTTTCGTAGTCATATCCGCTCTCCTGGCCAAGAATGTCGCTCCATAGGACTTTTCCGAAGTGGTTGCCGTCGTATAATGAGAGACTGATACCCGCTGTAAGATCCAGCTTAGATGTTTTGTACTTTAAATCTGAGTTTATCAGATAAAAGTTGTTGGCCATAGCCTTTCTGATAATGAAGTCTCCTTCAAATAACTCATTGAAACCATAGTCGGTTGATTCTTTTCCGGTTTTATAGTTTTCGTAATATCCATCCCCGCGGGTGTAGTTTACAGATGTACTCCATGCCAATTTGGAGTTGAACTGGTGAGTGTAGTTGAGCATCACAAAATGTTGGGTGTAGTTGTCGCTTTCATTATCATAGTAGCGAACATTTCCATATTGGTCATAATATTCACCGGCGGGGTTGTATCGGCGGTCTTTTTCGTATTGATCCAGTGAGATTCCGTTCCAGGTTATCCCTGTATGCTGATCACCCATAAGATAGGTAAGCTTTAAGGAGTTGTTTTCATTCATCCATCCTACATTTGCCAAAAGGGATTGTACATTTGCAAAGGCATTTCTGATATATCCATCTGTATAATTTCTTGAGTAGGTAAAGTCAAAATATAACCCGGATTTCATTTTTCCTGTACCTGCCGAACCTGTAGCCATAAAAGTATTGTAGGAACCTGCACTTAAATCGGCAGATGCATATGGTTTGAGCGCAACACTTGATGTGCTCATATTGATGCTTGCTCCAAATGCACCTGTCCCATTTGTGGAGATTCCGATACCTCTCTGTAATTGTATTGAACTAAGCATATTGCCTAATGATGGTATATTTACCCAAAATACCTCCTGGGATTCAGGGTTGTTTAGTGCCACTCCATTGATAGTGACATTGATTTGTGAACTTTTGCTCCCCCGAATAGTCATTTTTGAATATCCTAAGCCTGTACCTCCCTCAGTAACAGAGACCACTGATGGCTGAAGAGACAGCGACATAGGGATTGAAAAGATAGGATTGCTCTCTTTCAGTTCCTTTTTTGAGATTAAAGTGTAAGTGACAGGAGTAGACTTTCCTGCTCTTGAAGCATAAATGACTACACTATCCAGTTTTTCAATTCTGACAGTGTCTTCGACACAAGCACCTTGTACCTTTGTCGGAATGGCTGCAATTAATACAGCAAGTGTTAAAAATAAAAAACCTCGCATATTTATCAAAATGCAAGGGGTGTACAGTGTTCGTACTCGAGATATTTGGCCTACGTCAGCATTATCTGAATCAGGTCTCTGGGTATAATCTCAGCCGCCGTTTGAATTACTCTCAGGATATTCGGCACCCCTTATATTAATGTTTAGGGAACTTCCCTACATGTCATCATATGGACTTTCCATTGGACACCACAAAGTTATCTACGAAGCACAAAATCTCCAAAAATATTTTTAGCTCTACATAAAAGTTCTATAAGGGATGTTCTGTAAAATCGACAAAGGATAGGATTCCATATCAATCCCGATAAAGCAATTTACGGAACTGTTTTAAGGTTCCGGAGCGCTTTTATTATCTTGTTCTCTATTCGCTCAGTTCAATCCATCGGAGTTCCTTTTCGTCTGTCAGATTGATGATTTCTCCGATTCTTATAGATGCTTCAGTGAGTTGCTCCGGTGTGCAGTTACCGCTGGAAAGAAGCTCTTCAAGTTCCTTCTTCTCAGAGGACAGTAATTCCAAATCTTTCTCTATCTGCTCCAGTTCCTTTTGCTCCTTATATGTGAGTTTGCGTTTGGTAGGGGTGCTACCCTCTTTTGCCACATACTCTTTTTTATCTTTTTGGGGCATCTCTTTCTTTAAAGAGGAATCTTTCTGAAAATAAGACGATTTCTGATAGTCTCTATAATCGGAATAACTTCCCGGAAAATCTTTGATTTCCCCGTCTCCTTTGAAAATAAACAGGTGATCGACTATCTTGTCAAGGAAGAATCTGTCGTGAGAAACTATTATAACGGAGCCCTTAAATGTTTTGAGATACTCTTCGAGGACATTGAGGGTTAAGATGTCGAGATCGTTTGTCGGTTCGTCGAGTATAAGCAGGTTTGGGGCTGCAATCAGTATGCTTAGCAGATAGAGTCTTCGTTTTTCTCCTCCGCTGAGCTTTTCAATTTTGCTGTAATGTGTTGACGGAGGAAACAGGAAGTAATTCAGAAACGAGGATGCAGAGATTACTTTTCCGTCGGCGAGGGTAATGTTGTCGGCTATTTCGTGTACAAATTCAATGACAGTCTGTCCGGTTTTAAAATTTATACCTCCCTGTCTGTAATAGCCGATTTTTAATGTGCTTCCTCTATCTATTTCTCCCGATGTAGGTTGTAGTTCTGCTGTAAGAAGATTCAGGAATGTACTTTTTCCTACCCCGTTCTTACCTATGATTCCAACCTTCTCCCCCGGTGCAAAATTGTAGGAGAAATCTTTTACCCCAATAAAATCTTCCCATCTGTAATGCAAATTCTTACAATTGATTATCTTTTTGCCAAGACGGGACATTCCAGCTTTTATTTCTATATTTTGCTCTTTAATATGCATTGAGGCCCTCTCTTTGATTTCCTCAAAGGCATTGACCCTGTATTTGGCCTTGGTACCGCGTGCGCAGGGGGTCCTTCTTATCCAGTCAAGTTCTGTGCGTAGAAGATTCTTCGCTTTTTCTGTAGCAGCATTGAAGTTTGTAATCCTCTCCTCCCTTTTTTCAAGGAAATAGGAGTAATTGCCATTATATCTGTAAAGGGTTCCGTCTGCCATTTCCATAATGGTATTGCAGACTCTGTCAAGAAAATATCTGTCGTGTGTAACCATAAGCAAGGTACATCTTGAGCGGCCTAAGTAGTTTTCAAGATATTCAATGCTCTCAAGGTCAAGGTGATTGGTTGGCTCGTCCATAACGATCAGTTCAGGATGTGAGATAAGCAGTGCTGCCAGGGCCACTCTTTTCTTTTCACCTCCGCTGAGTGAATCTGCCTTCCTGTTCATATTATTGATTCTTAGAGTTGAAAGAATCTCACTTATCTGCTGTTCATAATTCCAGGCGTCTGCAGCATCCATTGCCGCAATTGCTTTCTCAATCCTTTTCTTGTCCCCTCCGGCAATAGCTTCTTCGTACTCCTTGATTATTGTCCCTTTTTGACCACCTTTCTCAAAGACAATCTGAAAAATGGTTTTATCATTGGAGTAGTTTTGTTCCTGTTCAAGGAAAGCTACTGAAATATCTTTCAAGAATGTAACTTTGCCATCTCCATCCGAGCTGTCTTCCCCTGCTATAATTTTCAACAGGGATGTTTTTCCTGTTCCGTTGGGGGCAACCAATGCAATCTTGTCACCTTCATTTATATTGAATGAAACATTTTCAAATAAAGTCCTGTCCCCGTAGTGTTTGGAGATATTTTCTACTTCAAGGTAATTAGCCATTTTGTCGTTTATTATCTGGCAAATATACCGCATAAATCGTTGTAAATTAAAAAAATAGTGTTATATTTGCAGCCCACAAAAAGAACGTGGGACTATTAACTAATTAATTATCAATAATTTAATATTAAACCAATGCCTGGATTAATTGGAAAAAAAATCGGAATGACTTCCGTGTTCGATGCTGATGGAAAAAATATTCCATGCACCGTTATTGAGGCTGGTCCGTGTGTTGTTACGCAGATTCGTACAGTAGAGAAAGATGGTTATGCCGCTGTACAACTTGCCTATGACGAAAAGAAAGAAAAACACACCAGCAAGGCTATGAAAGGCCATTTTGATAAGGCAGGAACCACACCCAAACGTAAACTTGTTGAGTTTCCGGCAGATTTTGCCAAGGAACTTTCATTGGGTGACACCGTAACCGTTGCAGATCTTTCTGAAGGTTTGGAATGGGTAGATGTAACCGGAATCTCTAAAGGTAAAGGATTCCAAGGAGTTGTTAAACGTCATGGTTTTGCAGGAGTTGGTGGCCAGACTCATGGTCAGCACAACAGACTTCGTCATCCTGGTTCACTTGGCGCATCTTCTTGGCCTTCAAGAGTGTTCAAAGGTATGAGAATGGCGGGCCGCATGGGTGGTGACCGCGTTAAAGTTCTTAACCTTAAAGTAATCAAAGTTATTCCTGAGAACAACTTGGTTCTCGTGAAAGGTTCAATACCTGGAGCAAAGGGATCTTATGTAATATTGGAGGACTAAGAGAATGGAATTATCAGTTTACAAAATTGACGGAACCGAGTCAGGAAAAAAAGTAACTCTTGATTCAGAAATCTTCGGTATCCAACCGAACGATCATGCTATCTATCTAGATGTTAAGCAGTATTTGGCAAATCAGCGCCAGGGTACTCACAAAACCAAAGAAAGATGGGAAGTAAGCTACTCAACCAAGAAAATGGGTCGCCAAAAAGGTGGTGGCGGAGCACGTCACGGTAGTATCAAAGCTCCCACATATGTTGGTGGTGGTAGAGTATTCGGTCCTAAACCTCGCGATTATCGTTTCAAACTTAACAAGAAATTGAAACAATTGGCACGTTTCTCAGCTTTGTCTTATAAAGCTCAAGAAAATGCAATCGTAATGGTTGAGCCTTTCGCAATGGATGCTCCCAAAACAAAAGAGTTTATCCAAATTCTTGAAAATATCAAAGCTAACAGCAGAAGAACACTATTCGTTCTTCCTCAAGGCAGTGAAAATATTTACAAGTCTTCACGCAATCTTCAAAATGTTAATGTTATCACTATTGACGAAATCAATACATATAACATTATGAACGCTTACCAATTGGTATTGGTTGACGGTGTTCAGGACATTATTGCAGCAAGACGCAAATAACCGTAGGAGAAAATGGGAATATTAATTAAGCCTATAGTAACAGAGAAATTGACGATTCAGGGCGATAAATTGAATCGTTACGGTTTCATCGTAGACCGCTCAGCTAACAAAATTGAAATTAAGAAAGCGGTCGAGCAACAGTATGGAGTTTCAGTAAAAGATGTAAATACTGTAAACTACCACGGAAAACGCAAAAGCCGCTATACAAAAGCGGGGTTATTGACAGGACGTGCCAACCACTATAAGAAAGCTTATGTGACATTGGCAGGAGAAGATAAGATTGATTTCTACAGCAACATTTAATCCTATGGCAGTACGTAAATTCAAACCGACAACACCCGGTCAAAGAAATAAAGTTATCAGCGCATTCAGCGAAATCACTTGTTCAAAACCAGAAAAGTCTCTTTTGGAGCCTTTGAAAAAGACAGGTGGACGTAACAACACCGGTAAAATGACAATGCGCTATATTGGTGGCGGTCACAAGAGAATGTATCGTATCATTGACTTCCTTCGTGACAAAGACGAATGTCCCGCTACCGTAATGACAGTAGAATACGACCCTAACCGCAGTGCCCGCATTGCATTGGTTGTATATGCTGACGGAGAGAAAAGATACATTATTGCACCTCAGGGTATCCAAGTTGGCCAGACCATTCAGTCAGGTTCCGGAGTAGCTCCTGAAGTAGGTAATACTCTTCCTCTATCAGAAATTCCGTTAGGAACAGTTATCCACAATATCGAGCTTCGTCCCGGTCAAGGTGCTGCAATGGCACGTAGTGCAGGTGCATACGCTCAATTGACAGCTCGTGAAGGCAAACATGCTATTCTTCGCCTCCCTTCAGGTGAGACCAGAATGGTTTTGGTTTCTTGCCGTGCGACTGTAGGTACCGTTTCAAATTCGGATCATAACTTGGAATCATCAGGTAAAGCAGGTAGAAGCCGCTGGTTGGGCCGCAGACCTCGAAACAGAGGTGTGGTAATGAACCCTGTTGATCACCCTATGGGTGGTGGTGAAGGACGTGCATCAGGAGGACATCCTCGTTCACGTAAAGGTCTTCCCGCAAAAGGATATAAGACTCGTAATCCTAAAGCCACTTCTAATAAGTTTATAATCGAAAGACGTAAAAAATAACGGAATAAAATAGAGTATTATGAGTAGATCACTTAGAAAAGGTCCCTATATTCAAGCAGCTCTTGAAAAAAGAGTAATTGCCATGAACGAGGGAACCATGAAAAAAGAAGTTATTAAAACTTGGTCACGCGCAAGTTTGATCTCACCTGACTTTGTTGGTCATACCATTGCGGTTCATAACGGAAACAAATTTATTCCGGTATATGTTACTGAAAATATGGTTGGTCACAAACTGGGAGAATTTGCACCAACCCGTACCTTTAAGGGCCATTCGGGTAATCGTTAATCAATTAATGTAAGGAGTTACAATAATGGGATCTCGTAAAAAAGAAATGGCCGACAGGCTAAAAGAAGTAAAGAAAGTAACAGCAATCGCGAAACTTAATGATGTTCCCACATCTCCCCGCAAGATGCGTCTTGTAGCGGATATGGTTAGAGGAATGGAAGTTAACCGCGCTTTGGATGTTCTTAAATATACAAAGAAAGAAGCAGCTGGTCGTGTTGAGAAATTAATCCGTTCAGCTATCGCTAACTGGGAAGCTAAAAATGAATCAGACCGTAAAGAACTTGAAAACGGTAATGTAATCGTTAAGTCTATTATGGTCGGTCAAGGCTCAACACTAAAACGTATCCGCACAGCCCCTCAAGGACGTGCAGCACGTATCCGTAAACGCTCTAACCATGTAACAGTTATCGTTGGAGTGAAAGAAGTAAAAGAAGTTAATCAACCCGTAGCACAGGAGGAATAATAATGGGACAAAAAATCAATCCTATAGCGAACAGAATTGGCGTAATCCGCGGCTGGGATTCCAACTGGTACGGCGGCGATGACTACGCAGCAAAGATTCTTGAAGATTCAAAAATCCGTGAGTATCTATATGCTCGTATTTCAAAAGCAAACCTTTCAAAAATCGTTATTGAAAGAACACTAAAACTAATCACCATTACCATTCATACCGCAAGACCAGGTTTGATCATCGGTAAAATGGGTCAGGAAGTTGACAAACTTAAAGAAGAGTTGAAGAAAATCACTAGCAAAGAGGTTCAAATCAACATCTTTGAAGTCAAGAGACCTGAAATCGATGCAAACATCGTGGCAAACAATATCGCTCGTCAGGTAGAAGGTCGTGTATCTTACCGTCGTGCTATCAAGATGGCTATCGCAAGTGCTATGCGTATGGGTGCTGAAGGTATCAAAGTCCTTATCAGCGGTCGTCTTGGCGGTGCTGAAATGGCAAGAAGAGAACTTTACAAAGAAGGAAGAACCCCTCTTCATACTTTCAGAGCTGACATTGACTATGCTTTGGCTGAAGCACACACTAAAGTAGGTGTACTTGGTATCAAAGTATGGATTTGCAATGGTGAAGTTTACGGAAAACGTGATCTTTCTCCTAACGCAGGTGTTGCTGCAAATGCTTCTGCAAATCATGGTGGACGCAATGAAGGCCGTCGTGGTCGTGGCGACAGACGTCGTGACAGACGCCCTCGTGGAAACCGTGAAAATAAAGGTGAATAATTTATCACAGAATACCTAATAGGAAAGGATGGCCAATGTTTTTGGCTGTCCTTTTTTATATTTCTTTATATAGGTTTAAGGGGAAAATAGACATATCGGCTCTGTTCTCCCAATGTGGTCAGGTTGAAATGAATATTTCCGATATATGGAATAGTGCCGCGAAGGTTTAGCCCGATGGAGCTAATATTTATTTATAATGTTGGATTTTTAGAGTTCCTTTCGAGTATAAAGCTTGCCAGGGCTATGGCAGCGACAGATTCTATAATAGGGGGGACCCTTAGAGCAAAGCAGGCATCATGCCTTCCCTTTATGGAAAATTCTGTCATTTCTCCATTTTTCAGATTGATGCTTTTCTGTATTTTCCCGATGCTTGAAGTGGGTTTGATGGCTACGCAGAATATAATGGGATTGCCATTTGTGATACCCCCGTTAATCCCTCCACAAGAGTTCTTGGAGGTCTCTCCCTCAATAGAAATTATCGGATCATTATGCTCCGAACCAAGCATTTTTGTAGAAGCAAATCCATCTCCAAACTCTATCCCCCTCACTCCCGGTATGGAGAAGATCAGGTGTGAAATTCTTGATTCTACAGATTCAAAAAATGGTTCACCTAATCCCACAGGTATATTCCTGCAGGTACATCTGATTATCCCTCCTATTGAATCATTTGCCCTCACTATTTCTTCAAGGTATTTCTCAAACACTGGGTATTGATGCGGTGATTTGCTAAATTGTTCGGGAATCTCAATTTTGCCTATTGATACAAACTCAGAGGTTATTTCTACAGGTGCAATTATCTTCTTGGCAATGAATCCCCCTGCAACCAGAGGAAGTGTCATTCTGCCGGAGAAGATACCACCTCCTGATGTAAATTTTTCTGCAGGGTATTTTTGGAGTCTTACCATATCGGCATGTCCCGGCCTTGGTATTTCTGCAAATTGTCGGTAATCCTCAGGTCTGATATTTCTGTTATGGAATACAATTCTTATGGAGCCACCTGTTGTGACCCCATCCTCAATTCCTCTTATGATATGGGGTGTATCGGATTCCTTTCTGGTTGTTGTCCCTTTTTCTCCCGGTTTCCGTCTCTCTATTTCTGCTATCAGTTCATCTAATGAGATTGGAATTCCGGGGGGAACTCCTTCAAGTGTAACCCCTATAGATGGGGAATGGGACTCCCCCGATAAGGTTATTCTGAATTTATTACCGAAAGTGTTCATCCTTTGGTGCAGATTCTATTGAATATGGCTAGGAACTCAGGAAATGATTTGTCAATACAGTCTGTGTTGTCTATTGTCAGTCCCCCTTTGCAGCCGATAGAGGCTATTTTGAGTGCCATTGCTACACGATGGTCGCTTGAAGCACAGAAATGCCCCCCTTTGAGCATTTTATTCTCAAGAATTCTCCTGGCCAGCGATATTCCGGTTATATGGAGGGTGTCTCCGTCAAGTTCAATTTCCACCCCCATCTTTCCCAATATCTGTGTCATGATTAATGGTCTGTCGCTCTCCTTGTTTTTAAGTCTTGCAACACCGCTGATATGTGAGGTACCCTCGGCGAAAGCGGCCATGACGGATAGACAAGGGAGAAGGTCGGGACAATTAGTGACATCTACTTCAAATGGGCTCAGATGACCTCTTTTTACCCTTATTCCTTTAGGTTTTCTCTCTACAATTGCTCCTGAGTTGCGTACTACTTCTATAATTTTCTTATCTGCCTGATGTGATGTGAGATTTAACCCTTTCAGGAGAATATCTCCAAAAATGGCACCAATTGTGACAAAGTTTGCAGCAGAGCTCCAGTCTCCTTCGAATGTAAACTCTGCCGGTTTATATTTCTGTTTGCCGGGTATTTCAAAAATAAGTCTGTTCTCCTCGGAGCGGCTGTTTACCTCTATTCCAAATTTCTTTATGACATCGATTGTAAGTTGGATGTAGGGAACACTTGTGGGATTTTCTACAATAAGGGTGCTGTTTTTCTTGCATAAAGGCAAAGCCATCAGCAGTCCGGAGATAAACTGTGATCCCTTTTTACCGGAGAGGGTGATTTCTCCCCCTTTGATAGGGCCGCAAACTATAGCAGGAAGTGTCTCTTGTGCAGTAAGTACGCAAGTGGCCCCAAGATCTTCCATCGCTTCCTTACAACCGAACATATGTCGGTCAAGCAGACTGCCCTCTCCTGTGATCGTGACAGATTCTCCATATTGGGCAAGGATGGGAATGCAAAGTCTTGATAGTAGTCCCGATTCGCCGACAAAGATGGTAGCTGAGTTTCCAATTGAGGGGATGGAGGTGAGCATTGTCGGGAATAACGAGATTTGTGTTTGTTGGTCTGAGAGGGTATATCCTCCACTTACTACCAATGTCCCTTTGTCGTTATATACCTTAGGGGAGAGTTGTTTGGCAACTGCAACAGCCGAATCGATGTCCCAACAATGTGTGAAGTTGTGAAATTCGCTTGTCCCTTTGGCAAGGATAGCTGCTATGATAGCTCTTTGGGCTATACTCTTTGAGGCAGGTATGTCTACATCTCCTCGTGCGCAGAATTCAGGAAACAGGTTCTCAAGTTCATCTATTACAAACATACCGGGGGCAACTACCGATTTTTTACGTAGAGCGCAGTATAAAAATGGTGCACCTATATTGTAGGAAGCCAGTCTGGTATATTTGAACTCATTCCCCATTGGAAATGCTTCAAGGGGGACAATTTTACCCAATTTCCCATTCCTTTGAAGTTTATATAGAGCGAAAATTTTTTCAATATCCTCGTCTGAATTTGCGGTAGTGGCAATTTTCACTATATCGGCCCCTTCATTTACAGCCTCTGTATATATCTGCGAGAGAAGCTCTAAGGAAGGAGTGGCAGTGAAGTCGTGAAATGATAAAATTAATTTAGTCTCCTTCCTGAGGATAAGTTCTTTGTCATTTTGTGAAAACTTCTTGAATGTCATCAGGTTTATGTCAAGGTAAGAGGCACCTGCTGACAATGCTTCAATATATTCTGCCGAACCGCGTTTGCGGCATGTGGCAATGAGTGGGATCTGTGTTTGTGAGAATATGTTTTTCAGTTGTGCTTTGGATAGTCCGCACAAATCAAGACGAATCTCTGCAATGAGGTCCGGGTACTTTTTGCGGAGCTTTTCGCACTTTTTCAACGATTTTCTGCAATCGTCGAGACCGTAATCGCTAATCGTAACACAAATCATGAATATATCTTTCTATTTCTGCTATCGATGTGGGCATGGTAATGACTTTCCCCAAATCAATAATAAAGACAAAATTAATAAAATCTTCTTTACATTTCTTATCATTACCGATAAAGTGGAGCAACTTCTCAGTAAAAATTTTAGTGGAATCTACTTTGCACAGCTTCATTATCTTGCTGCATGATGGTAGTCCACTTTCCGTAATAACTTGTTTTATTGCTTTGTATTCATCAATTGGCAGAAGTCCTTTCAATAGAGAAAATCGGGCTGCAATTAGGATTCCTGCTGCAACAGCTTCACCATGGTTGCATATATTCTCTTGTGGGGAGAAGAAATGGCAACAAGCCTCTATTGCATGTCCGAAGGTGTGCCCCAGATTCAAATATGCTCTGATTCCCTCATTCTCGAACCGGTCTTTCTCTACAATTCCGCTCTTTATTTCTATTGCTCTCTTAAGGCAATCATTCAACGATTCCGTAAGTGATATTTCTATTTCCCCATTAGAAACACTATCAGTAAGGAGTGAAGCAGTAAGGAAATACTTTTTATCCCCTATTATAAAGGTTTTTATTAATTCAGCCCAGCCGCATAAAAATTCCCTGTGGGGGAGTGTCCTAAGGAAGTGTGGGTTTATGTAGATGAACTCGGCTTTGGAAAATGTTCCGGCTGCATTCTTAATCCCGTTTATGTTTATTCCCGTCTTACCACCAATGGAGGCATCTATTTGTGCGGTCAATGTGGTAGGTATAAGTCCAAATGTGATTCCCCTCTTGTAAATTGAGGCAACAAATCCGCATAAATCGGTGGTGATTCCTCCTCCTACACCTACAAGGAGAGAAGATCTGTCTGCATTATTTTCCAGGAGCCACTGAATAATTTTCTGTGTGGATTCAAAACTCTTTGCCGTTTCATTGCTTTCAAACACATAGATATTATTGAAACTGCTCCTAATCCAGGAAGAATACAATGAATGGACATTTGAATCTACTACAGCATAAATATTTTTGTATTTACAAAGTATCTCATTTAGAGGTGAATACGAAAAAGAAATAAAGAAGTTATCCATTGGATGAAAAAAATATTTACAAATGTAACATTTTTTTCTATCTTTGCACCCGCAATGTTTACCAACAATGCCAAATGCCCAGATGGCGGAATCGGTAGACGCGCTGGTCTCAAACACCAGTGGGGTAACACCTGTGCCGGTTCGACCCCGGCTCTGGGTACAAAATGAAAGGCTAATTACTTATTTTTCAAGTAGTTAGCCTTTTGTGTTTCTGATTGTTGGCACTCTTATGTCATCATTTACATAGAAAGCACCGGAAATCAGATTATTCCCGATGCTTTCAAATTGCTTTATACACAGAGATGTATATCGTGTTTTTGCCGTTAATTAAATCAAGGGGGTACCGGTCATTAGTGCAGGTTGTTCTATGCCCATCAGTTTCAAGATTGTGGGGGCAATGTCAGCAAGACGTCCGTTTTTGACCTCTTTTATATCTTTGTCAACGACTATAAAGGGTACTTCGTTGAGTGAGTGGGCTGTGTTAGGGGTGTTATCCTCGTTCACTGCGTAGTCCGCATTTCCATGGTCTGCTGTTATAAGGATTGTATAACCCATTTTCATAGCCGCTTTTACA
This sequence comes from Bacteroidales bacterium, assembly GCA_017501525.1. Classification (GTDB taxonomy): domain Bacteria; phylum Bacteroidota; class Bacteroidia; order Bacteroidales; family UBA932; genus Coprenecus. Next base: position 45,519 of record JAFVWT010000012.1, read on the forward strand.
ACTTTTTCAACACAATTGTCAACGGTTTCCACAGCCTGTTTAATTGCCTCATATTTGCCGGTGTGTCCAACCATATCTCCATTGGCAAAGTTGAGGATTATCATATCTTGTTCTCCTTTCTCGATTTGGGTGATCAGTGCTTCTGCTACTTCCGGTGCCGACATTTCAGGCTTAAGATCGTATGTGGCCACTTTGGGAGAATTGATAAGTATTCTCGATTCATTTTCAAAAGGGGTTTCCCGTCCTCCTGAGAAAAAGAATGTGACGTGTGCGTATTTTTCTGTTTCTGCAATACGTAACTGTTTTTTACCCGCCATTGAGACTACCTCTCCAAGAGTTTGAGGAACATTTTCCTTGTCAAATAGGATGTGTAGCCCTTTGAATTTGTCGTCGTATGGAGTTAGACAACAGTAGTACAGGGGTATTGTTTTCATACCTTGTTCGGGCATATCTTCCTGAGTGAGAACAGATGTGATCTCACGAGCACGGTCATTGCGGAAATTGTAAAATATAACGGCATCGTTTTCTTTCAATAACCCAAGGGGATTTCCTTCGTTATCTACAGCACAAAGGGGTTTGATGAACTCGTCTGTGATATCTTTGTCATAAGAATTCTGGACAGCAGTTGCCGCATTTGTGAATTTTTCTCCTTTGCCATTGACTATCAAGTTGTATGCTTCTTTGATACGATCCCATCTTTTATCTCTGTCCATAGCATAGTATCGACCAATGATCGAGGCAATTACCGGACCGTCAGCGGGATTGTCATATTGTGCTTTTAAAGAGTCGCATTTGGCCTGCAACTCTTCAATAAATCCCTTTCCGCTTTTAGGGTCACAATCGCGACCATCCATAAAGCAGTGGACAAATACCTTAGGAATACGGTATTTTGCAGCTGTGTCGAGGAATTCGTATAGGTGGTTAAGTGAACTGTGGACTCCTCCATGTGAACATAGCCCGAAGAAATGAAGTTGTTTTCCATTCTTTGAGACATATTCGTATGCAGCCTTGACTTCGGGATTTTCCAATAGTTTATGCTCATTACAAGCCATATTTATCTTTACAAGGTCCTGATATACTATTCGTCCGGCACCGATGTTAAGATGTCCCACCTCAGAATTTCCCATTTGTCCTTCAGGTAGTCCTACATCTTCGCCGCATGCTCGAAGTGTGGATACCGGATATTCTTTTCTTAGTGCATCAATATGTGGTGTTCCTTGTGTATAGATGGCGTTCGAACGGTCTTTCCTGCCTTCACCCCAACCGTCGAGAATCATTAAAAGTACTTTCTTATTCATGTTATTTAATTAAATGTGCTATAATAATTCAAAAATTGTGCAAAATTAATTAATATTGTAACAGTTTCTTAATATTTGGGAATTAAAATTGCATCCTGTTAGGAGACGTACTGAGGGGGTTGTCGGTGAGTGTCGGCAATGAGAAGGTTAAAAATTGTTAAAATAAATATTATGGTATTAAGAAGAAGACCGCGCTCAGAATCAAAGGCGAGCGGAGAACAGAAAATTATCGAGAAGAGAGTTCGTGGGGGTAGAGCCAGGAAGAAACTTTCCGTAGCAAAGGGGAAAAAGAAAGAGAGGTTTGTTTCTGAAGAGCTGACAGGGGTTGTACAAATGACTCGTGAGGGGTATGCTTTTGTGATAGTTGAGGGTAGGGACAGTGATATTTTTATCCCTGCGACCAAGATGCGTGGAGCTCTTCATTCAGATACTGTCCTCGTCCGCACAATGAAGGGAAGAGGTATTGGAAAGGATGGAAAGTCTAAGAGGATAGAGGGTGAGGTTATCGCTGTTATAGAGAGGAATCGGAAGCCTTTTGTAGGTGTTTTGCAATATTCTCATAAAGAATTGTGGCTTATTATGGAGAGCCGTTATATGCCATACGATATCCGTATATCTGAGAACGATATTGATAAGTGGTTTGGGGCAGAAGGGAAATATGACATAGAGAGTGTTTCAGGGATGAAAGCAGCAGTGCTGGTGAGTGCTTGGCCGAGGAAGAGTAATGCTCCTATCGGAAATATTGTTGATATTTTAGGATTTCCGGGTGAGAATGATACTGAGATGCACGCGATCTTGACAGAGTATGGCCTACCATATCGTTTTCCTGAAGAGGTACTTAGGGCAGCAGATGAAATTCCTGTGGGAATAAGACCTGAAGAGATAGAAAAGAGGACTGATTTCAGAGGTGTTACGACCTTCACGATAGACCCTGCCGATGCCAAAGACTTCGATGATGCCCTCTCTTATCGTAAATTGGAGAATGGAAATATTGAAGTGGGAGTTCATATTGCCGACGTCTCTTACTATGTCACACCTGGAGGTGAAATAGACAAGTGTGCCTATGAGAGAGGAACTTCAGTTTATTTGGTAGATAGGACTGTTCCAATGTTGCCTGAGGTACTGTCAAATATGCTGTGTTCGCTTAGGCCGGATGAGGAAAAACTCTGTTTTTCTGCGGTCTTTGAGATGACTCCACGTGGAAAGGTGGAAAATCGCTGGTTCGGCAGAACTGTTATCAAGTCTGATGCAAGATTCTCTTATGAGGAGGCCCAAGCAGTGATAGAGAGTGGAGAAGGTAGAATGGCTCATGAAATTCTGGAGTTGCATCGCCTTGCCACTATCTTGAGAAAGAAACGTTTTGCTTCAGGTGCAATTATGTTTGAACGTCCTGAAATGAAAGTGGAGGTGGATAGTAATGGAAAACCATTGAGAGTGTATGAGAAAATATCCAAGGAGGCAAATTGGCTCATAGAGGAGTTTATGTTGCTTGCCAACCGTTCTGTTGCAGAGTATATTGGAAAGAGGGGTAGAAGGAATAAGGTAAAGACATTTGTGTATCGTATCCACGAAAATCCCAATGAGGAGAAACTCGATGTTCTGAGAAGGTTTGTACACCTGTTTGGTTACAAACTTCCACAGACTAATAAACCGTCAGAAGTAATCAATACCCTTTTGGGTAATGTAAAAGGTAAACCGGAAGAAGATGCTGTGGTGATGATGGCTCTGCGTTCTATGGCTCGGGCAAGGTATTCGACAGAAAATGTCGGTCACTATGGACTTGCTTTTGACTACTATACTCACTTTACTTCTCCCATCAGAAGGTATCCTGATTTGATGGTGCATCGTCTTCTGGAGATGTATCTCCATGAGGCAGCCTCTCAGGATAAAACTTATTATGAGGATTGTTGCAAACACTCTTCGGCGCGTGAACAAGTAGCCGCTGATGCTGAAAGGGCAAGTATCAAATACAAGTTATGTGAATATATGCTCGATAAAGTAGGGCAAATATTCCCCGGAACTGTTTCCGGCCTTACGGATTGGGGGCTTTATGTTGAAATTGAGCCCGACAAGGTAGAAGGGATGGTTTCTCTAAGGGATATAACAGATGACTATTATGAATTTGACGAGGAGTCGTATGTAATAATAGGCAAAGGCAAAGGACGTCGTTTTACAATTGGGGATAAAGTATATGTAAAGGTCCTCAGAGCCTCTGTTGAACAAAAACTTATTGATTACGCATTAGTAGAAGAGCCTCTACAAAATCCCGTTGAGGGCTAAGTCTGGGTACTTTGTTTTGTCCTCCTACCTTCTCTCTGGAGCTCATCCAACGATAGAATGTTCCGACTGGTAGTGGGGATAAAACCAACCTTGTCATTGTGGTGTCTCCGCTGCGTTTGGCATCGTAGTCAGAATTTTGTTCTCTGAGGGCATTGTCAAGGTCTTGGGTGAATTTTTCCAAAGCATAGCTGTCTTTCATTTTTTCGGCGCTTTCAGCGGAAAATTCAATACACCATTGGTGAGCCCCTTTCCCCTCATTCTGTTCCATAAAAATTGGGGCGACAGTGAAGTCTGTTACTGATACACCTGATAATTGGCATGCCTTGTGAAGGGCTTTTTCTGCATTGTGAATCATAAGCTCTTCTCCAAAAGCATTGATGAACAGTTTCGTCCTTCCTGTGATTATTATTTTATGAGGATATAGTGAAGTGAATTCTACACAATCTCCAATCAGGTATCTCCACAGTCCGCTATTGGTGGTAATTACCAATGCGTATTGAACCCCTTGTTTGACACCTTCTATAGGATATATTTCTGAGGATTCTCCTGAGATTACCTTGTCAAGACAACTCATAGGTATGAATTCGTAAAATACACCATTGTGAAGGGTTAGAGTAAGGGACTCGCTATGAGGGTCATCCTGAACTGCAAAGTACCCTTCTGAAGCATTGTAGTTCTCCACATAGTGCATCTTGTCGGTGCGTATGAGTTGTTTGAATTGTTCTCTGTATGGTCTGAAACTGATGCCGCCATGATTGAACAATTCGATATTTGGCCATACTTGTTCAAGTGTTGATGCATTGTTGTATTCCAGAATCCTTTTTATCAGTATCAAATTCCATGATGGCACTCCTGAAAAATTTGTGACATTCTGGCGGGAGCATATTTGACAGATTCTTGAGACCTTATCCTCAAAATCTGCAATGATGGCATCTTTTCTTGCAGGAGTCCTTAAAAGCTCTACAACTTTAGGGGAGTTGTTAAGTAATATGGCCGAAAGGTCTCCATAAAAGGATCCACCTCCACTCATTTCATCAATACTAACACTTCCGCCCAATGTGAGAGATTTTCCTGAGAAAATGGCAGAGTTGGGATTGTTTCTAAGATAGGTCCCGATCAGGGTCTTGAATCCTTTATAGTGGCACTCTTGGAGATTTGAGTTTGTGATGGGAATGAATTTACTTTTATCCGAACTTGTTCCACTCGAACGGGCAAACCACTTGACTTTCTCATTCCAGAGAATATAGTCCTCACCTTTCCGTAGTTTGTCTATATACGGAACAAATTCGTCGTATGTCCTTACCGGGACATTTTTGATAAAATCGTTATATGAGTTAATAGTACTAAAATGGTGCTCTTGTCCAAAGAGGGTCTCACTTCCGCATCTGATGAATTGTTTGAGCATCTGCTGTTGAACTGCTTCCGGAGTATTCTTTCCTGAGTCAAAATGGTTCAGAATGGGTCTGATAAAGGAAAGTACCATATTGTTGACAAGTGACATACCGTATCTCAATTAATAAATATTATACTCTAAAAATTGTTTGCAGTACAGGGAGTGAATTGAGTTTTATTCTGCTTCCTGTGTGGTATTCCATATATTTTATGATGGACTCTATTATGCTCCTGCGAAGTCCTGCGTTGAGTTGAATATCCATTGCTTGTGCAAAGGTACCTGAATAAAGTTCCTTCAGGATATTTTTTTCCTCTTCGGAAAATGGGTCAAATTCCGAGCCAAAGTCTCCAATAGGGGCAAATCCTAATCGTTCACAATAGCAAATCATGAACCAAAGATGAAAATTTGCGGCACTACCTGTCAATCCTTCTAATAAAAGTATGGAATTTACGATAAAATCATACATCAACTCATCTTTCTCGGGAGTGACCAATGTCCTGTATAGAAGTTCACTTATGAACATTGTCATGGAACTTTTGGTAATATCACTTCTGATCGAGTTAAGCTGAAACCTGGGACTATATTCCTTAATAGATTCCATGCCCCCTTTGTGATTTTCATAGACTTCCACATCAATAATATTGAGTGGATGGAGTATTGATATTGAGTTGCCCTTTGACCAACTATTTCTTTTCTTTCCCCCATTAGTGTGAACTCCTCTGAGAATCAGCCCTATTCTCCCTTTGTCCAAAGAATATCCATGGATAATCAAAGAATTGTCCGAATATTTGGTGGTATGGAGGATAATCATGATTATTTTATGGTATCTGTACAAATTTCTTTTAAGAACTGTGCCAGTTTGCGCATTGCATCTCCTCTGTGGGATATCTCATTTTTTTGTGAGGCAGTCAATTTGGAGAAGGTAAGTTTTCCCCCGTATTTTTCTGGTGCAAATATCGGGTCATATCCAAATCCACCGTTACCTGATGGAGCACAAGTGATAGTTCCGTCTACTTTCCCTTCAAATAGAGTAGGCTCACTATCAATGATAAGTGCTATGACACATCTGAAGCAGGCTTTACGCTCTGTTTTCCCGTCCATCTCGTTAAGTAGCTTCACCATATTGTCCTGAGCATTCTTCCCCTCTCCCGCGTATCTGGCAGAGATGACTCCAGGGGCTCCTCCCAATGCATCAACAAATAATCCTGTATCGTCAGCAAAACAGGGCATGTGTACTTTGTTCCAGATATATTGAACTTTCTGAATGGCATTCCCCTCAATGGTATCGGCATCTTCAGGAATTTCTTCTGTAATTCCAAAATCGGCAGGAGTTTTGAGGGTGTAGTTATTACCAAGTATCTGTTGTGCCTCCTGAAGTTTATGACGGTTACCTGTAGCAAAAATTATTTCCATATAGAATCAGATGTGTAAACAAAAGTAAGCATAAATAATTTTAGAAGAAAAATTTAAACAGCTCCTTATAATTTATTAATATTGCAGTTACTATTTATTGTAGTGCTATAATGGGCTGAACATTGTTTCTGTCATTACGGCAAATATACAAAGTATTGTTAAATGAGAATCATGATTAAGAAGTTAATTATTTTGGGAATTGTAATCCTGCTTCCATTTTGCTCAGCAAAAAGTCAAAATTCAGATTTTGACTTAGGAAAAACTTTGGAAGTACAGTCTACTATTTTGAGACTCCTGAATACACAATATGTAGATACTCTAAAATTAGATGATCTGCTCACTGATGGGATCAGGAGTATGCTCTCATCATTAGATCCGTACACTGTATTTATTTCTGAGGAGGAGGAAGATAATATAGAGATGCTTACCACCGGCGCATATGGTGGCGTGGGTGCAATTATCAGGAAAGTTCCTTCAGGAGGTATTATGGTCTCAGAGCTATATGAGAATACCCCTGCAGTAAAATATGGTATCGAACCGGGAGATACAATAATAAAGATTGGAGATGATTCCACTTTTGACAAGGATGTCACCACGTGTTCCCAACTGATGCGTGGTCGTCCGGGGTCAAAAATTCCGATGACCATTATTAAGGGGAGGGGTGGTGATACTATAACAGTCGACCTTGAACGTGAGAGAATCCACGTAAGTGATGTCGCTTATCATGGTTTTGTAGATGATACCACCGGATATATTTTGTTGGGAGGATTTACCTTAAGAGGTTCTGAGGATGTCAAAAAAGCATATATGGAACTCAATAAGAGTGGACATCTAAAAAGACTTGTCTTGGATTTGCGGGGGAATGGTGGGGGACTAATGTCTGAGGCTGTCGATATTTTATCGCTATTTCTACCTAAAGGGACATTGGTTGTCTCGGCAAAAGGAAAACATCCCGAATCCAATTTTGAGTATCGTACACAAAAGGCACCGATTGATACAACCATACCTCTGATGGTTATGGTCAATTCAGCAAGTGCTTCATCTTCTGAAATTGTCGCAGGTGCAATACAGGATCTCGATCGGGGAGTTATAGCTGGGGAAAGGACATACGGCAAGGGTTTGGTTCAGTCAATACGTTCCACCGGTTACAATACTTCGTTGAAACTTACCACTGCAAAGTATTATACTCCCAGTGGTAGATGTGTACAGGCAATAGACTATTCTCATAAGAGTGATGATGGGAGTGTTGGAAATTTCCCGGATTCGTTGAGGAACGAGTTTAGGACATCTTCAGGCAGAATTGTATATGATGGAGGGGGAATTGCTCCTGATTTGGAGGTCCCTTCTATCCAATATTCAAGACCTATAATAGGGTTGGTTTATAGTGATGTTCTGGGAGAATATGCTGTTGAATACTATAAACACCACGAGGAAATCGAACCTGCTGACCGGTTTCATCTTACAGATGCAGAGTATGAAGATTTTGTGCAGTATGCTTCTGCTATAGATTTTGACTCAAGAAGTATGGCTTATATAGAGATGCAGGAGGTGTTGAGACAAGCTCAAAAGGAAGGTTTACTTGATGAAAATAAACAACTCAAAGAGACATTGGAAAATGCCTTGGCTGCACTGTCGGAGTCTAAAGAAGAGTTTCTGATAAACAATAAGGCACTGATTTGTCCTCTTTTGGAGGATGAGATTGTCTTGAAATATTTTTATACACGCGGTGGAGCTGAGTCTGCATTGCGTACGGATGAACAATTACATCAGGCTTTGAAATCTTGGTCTGTAACAGATGTGTTAACTAATAAGAATTAAAAATATGATAGGGTTTTATACAATCCTTTTATTGATTGTCTCAAATGTATTTATGACATTTGCCTGGTATGGGCACCTGAAACTTCAGCAAATGAAACTTATTGATAATTGGCCATTGTGGGGAATAATAGTTTTTTCCTGGCTGATAGCATTGGCGGAGTATGCTTTTCAAGTCCCTGCTAACCGTATAGGGTTTATCGAAAACGGTGGTCCTTTTTCATTGGTTCAGCTTAAAGTCATTCAGGAGGTCATATCCCTTTCGGTCTTCTCGATTTTTACCCTTTTTATGTTTAAGGGGGAAGCTTTCCAATGGAATCATATAGCGGCATTTGTCTGTCTTGTATTGGCTGTCTATTTTATGTTCAGGTGATTTCCTATTGAAAAACAACTTTGAGCAATAGAGAAGGACTCTTGTTTTTTTGTGCAATTAACTGATATACCGGTATATGTTTTGATTGTTGCTTTTTACAACATGCGACGAAGTATGCAATTTGGCTATCAATCATTATAAAATCCCACATTATGAAACACATTTTTTATTTTGCAATCTTGTTCTTGATGATGTCTTGTAATAACAGTGGTAAGCAAGAGGTTAAAGCTGAAGATTTTAAGGTGAACGATGAAATGCTCCGCAGTGAACTTGTCACTCTTCCAATGGAGAGACAGAAAGAGATATATAGGACACTCTCTCCCGAAATGAAGCATAAATTATATGAGTATAAGTATACCGTAGATTTGGCGTCTGATAGACTGACAGACAAGGAAAAGAAATATTTGACCCAATTTAAAAATGAGTTCTGTACTATCGAGACATTCTCTAATCCGGAAGGTATTTCAGAAGAGACACAGTCATACTGCATTAAGTTTTTCAAAGATAATTTGGGTTGGTTAGATGATAAGATTTACATATACTCTATGACCTTTATGACAGCTGATGAGATTAAGAAATATATTGTAGATCAGAGTAAATGAAGAGTGGGGAAGAGCATTCGATACTGATTATATTATAAGCAGTAGGAGCAGAACCTGCTCTGAAGATGAAAATACATGTTCTGTTCAGGAGGACGATGCTACAAATTCAGCATTAGTGCTCTAAACTTCAATCTCCGAATAAAGAAAATGTAGCAGGGATTTCTCTCTGCTATTTTTTTATCAAAACAATGAGAATACCTCTGCAGATATGTGTGATTTATTATATAAAATAATTGATATATCGAATAATTTTTTGTTGGTAATTAAAAAAAAGTTAACTTTGTTAGCGAAAGAATTATTTTTGGTAAGATATTTATAGAATATATAAGATTGGGAGTTTTATAAACTTGCTGATAATTAGTGGGTTGTAGTTCTTTGATTTGGATTCCATTGTAACCTTTAAAGATTAAGATGGTTTTTAAAATATTCTCTTTATAGCAGACTCCATAAAAGTTAAACGAGATTTTATATTCTCATTCCGATAGTGTCCCATTGGAGAATCGCAGACTTGAATATGTATGTTGACTTTTATTATTTTCGGTTCCATAATTATTAACAATTAAAAACTAATTATTATGAAAAATGTACTTTATCAAGTAACTCTGATTGTTTGTTGCTTTTTTATGTGTGCTCTTCCATCTTATTCTCAGCATATTGACAATTCTGCTGAGGGTAGGGAAAAAATTGAGCAGGCGCAGGAGAATGTATATCTTGCAAACTCCAACTTCTCTTATGAATTTGGTCAGTCATTAGTTTATTTTGGTGGTGGAGTTGCACTCTTCGGGGCGGCTGCCTTTGTTGCTGAAGCAATTGTTCCTAATCAGGTGGAGAACGATCCTTATGGCCCCAAGAGAACCTCAACCCTTCCCTTTTTAGGGACTATAGGCGTGGCTACCGGTGGTGCACTTGCGTTAATCGGTGGAGTTTTCTGGTGGGTTGGCAAATCAAAATTGACAGATAATGGCGGTGTCCCCTATTTGGGCGACCCAAGGGGTTTTTCTGCAAGATTTGATTTGGCAGGAAGCTTGTTTCATCCGATATCAATAGATATGGTGTATGGATATAATTTCAATGATTATCTCTTTCTGGGAGCCGGTGCCGGTGCGAGATTTTTCAATACTGCATCGATTCCTCTCTACGGAGAGTTCAATTATTCAATTCTTAAAAGACGGGTAACTCCATATATCGGTTTAAGGGCAGGTGCCGCTTTTGATGTTACTAAGCGAACCAATGGTGAACCCATGGCGGCAGGATATTTTGCTGTAGATCTTGGAACAAAAATCCGCCATCGTGAAAAGAATTCAGGAAAAGGAGACTGGAAGGTGTCGTCTTATCTTGAGGGATATATCAATAGAGATGTTAATTTTGGGGTGAAACTTGGTTACTCTTTTTAGGGGAGTTCTATAAAAGACTTTACAGGGGTTTATGGAATTAACCCGATTCAGGTTACGTTCCACGTCATACCCGGACCGACCGGGTATCTCTTTCCATTAAGGTCGGTAATAACGTAGGAGCGCAGCGACTAAAGTCCCCTTAAAAAGGGGGTTTGGGGGTTGTAAAAGAGAAGGAAGCGGCAATATAGCCGCGACCCTTCGAAAAGCCAAACACCACGGCCCTCCATTCAAACCACTGCCTCCAAGGTAAAACCACCACCCTCCCGTCAACCAGATACCTAAAGAAAATTGAATCGCTATAGGTTTGAATTTTGTGATTAAGAGATCCCTGAGAACCCCGAGATCCCCGATCGAGTCGAGGATGACGTATAGTTGAGGATGAGGTATAGGAGCATAGGGAGAGTAACGATGGTGATTTATAGTAAGTAAATCTGAGATCTGGAAATCTTCCGGTTTTTCAGAAATTTAAAGCCTCGAAATTCTTTAATCTTAAGAATTTCGAGGCTTTTATTCTTAAAATGGAGTCTCCTTAGATAGTTGTTTTATCAATCTGGTATCTTAATCCACGCTCTTCGAGGTAGTTGATAATGTCGTCGTGTACCGTTATGGAGTGTTTGACTGATACAAATTCTGTGCTGATGCGATTTTTGCTATCAATGATGTTGAAGGTGAGTCTTGATTTTCCTTTGTGCTTGTGGATGACTTTTTTAAACTCTTTTCTGAACTTCTCGCTGAGAATTTCTACTGGTATGTGAACTATAAGTTCTTTTATATATGTCTCACGGGCATTGTCCAGCAGTGCCATACCCTCTATTTTCTGTCCGTATGATGTTATCATCAGAGGTGCATCTTTCTCTTCGGATTTCTTATATCTGGGGTATAGATGGACTTTCATCATTATATATTTATGAGGTTGGAGATATCCCATAAATGCCTCATAATCTTTATCGAATAGCATAAATGATGAATCTGTATTAAAATCCTCGAGGGTAAATTTGCAGAACACACCTTTTCCATTGGATTTGGGTTTTACCTCTACCGCTTTAACTAATCCCGCTATTGTAAAGTTGTCTTTACATATCTCTTTGGTTTTGTTGGGGGTCATATTTGCCTTTTCTATGTACTCTTGCCATTGGGAGAGGCTCATTGATGTAAAATTCTCTATTTCAAATCGGAATTTGTCCAAAGGGTGGGATGAGAGGTAAACCCCGACGAGTTCTCTCTCTTTTTTTAGAATCTCCAGTTCGTCGAGTTGTGGTAGTACAGGTATAGCGGGTCTGACTGTCTCCACCATTAGGCCATCTCCAAATAGTGAGTCTTTGAGTGATTCGCTACTTTTTTGATATTCAGAGCCATATCGCAGCAGCAGGTCTAAGAATGTCTCCCCTTTTGAGGCTTCCAATGCAAAGGAGCCTCTATTTACTTCGGTGAATCTGTCAAATGCTCCTGAATAGATGAGTGATTCCATCCCTTTTTTATTTACGACGGAGGTATTTATTCTCTCAATAAAATTAAATATATCTGTGAACGGTCCATCATTTTCCCTTACATCTATAATTGAATTGACGGCATTGACTCCTATTCCTTTGATACCCGACATTCCGAAGCGGATATCTCCATCTTTGTTGACAGTGAATTTTGTAAAACTTTCATTGATGTCGGGGCCGAGTACTTTTACACCGTTTCGGCGGCAGTCATCACTGAATTTTGTGATTTCCTCAATGTTGCTGAAGTTATTACTTAGTACTGCAGCCATATATTCTGCCCGATAATGTGCTTTCAGGTATCCTGTCTGGTACCCTACCCAAGCATAGCAGGTTGCGTGGGATTTGTTGAAAGCATACTCGGCAAAAGCTTTCCAGTCTGTCCAGATTTTATCGAGTTTCTCTTTCGGATACCCATGGGCTGCTCCCCCTTCAAAGAATTTTTCTTGTAGTTCGGCCATTACGGAGAGTTGTTTTTTACCCATCGCTTTTCGGAGTTTGTCTGCCATACCTTTTGTGAACCCTGCAAGTTTCTGTGACAGAAGCATCACTTGCTCCTGATAGACAGTTACTCCGTAGGTGTCGTGCAGTATCTCCTCCATATCCTCAAGGTCGTATTCTATCTTTTTGCGACCATGTTTTCTGTCTACAAAGTCCGGAATATACTCCATCGGACCTGGACGATATAGGGCGTTCATCGCAATGAGGTCTTCAAATCGGGAAGGTTGCAGTTCCTGAAGCCATTTTTGCATTCCCGGTGATTCAAACTGGAAAACCCCGATTGTATCTCCGCGTGAAAATAATTGGTATGTGAGTTCGTCGTCCAGAGGGATGGTATTCACATCCAGGTCTATCCCTTTTGAGTGCTTTATGATCTCTACGCAGTCTTTAAGAATTGTCAGAGTTTTCAGCCCCAGAAAGTCCATCTTAAGCATTCCTGCCGACTCGATCAGTGAGCCTTCAAACTGTGATACAAGAATATCTTTTCCTGTCTCCTTGTCTTTAGCTGTACTGAGGGGGATGTAGTTTGTCAGGTCATCGCGGCCAATAATAGTGGCACAAGCGTGTACCCCTGTGTTTCGGACTGTTCCCTCAAGTTTTGTGGCAAATTCCAATGTCTGAGCCACTAACTCGTCTTTCATTGCCTCTTTGAATTCGGGCAGTTTCTCCATACAGAGAGCTACGGTAGGGTCTACCTCTTTCTCCTCTTGTATTGTCTTCTTTTGTCCGGGGTTGTCGGGGTCATCTATCTCCTTGTTTACCATTGCAGTCACCTTTTTGGGGATAGATTTTGAAAGGTAGTCTGTAGTTTCAAGGCTCAATGTCTGTATTCGTCCGACATCTTTAATGACACTCTTTGTGGCCATTGTGCCAAAAGTGATGACATGTGAGACGTGGTCTTTTCCATATTTGTCCTCTACATACTTGAATACTTTATACCGACCTTCATCGTCAAAGTCAATATCTATATCAGGCATTGAGATACGGTCAGGGTTGAGGAAACGCTCAAACAGCAAATCGTACTTGATGGGGTCTATATTGGTGATAGTCAAACAGTATGCTACTGCGCTTCCCGCTGCTGAACCTCTACCGGGACCGACCCATACACCCATTTTTCGGGCAGCTTGTATAAAATCTTGAACGATAAGGAAGTAGTCGGGGAATCCCATTTTCTTTATCGTCTCCAATTCAAAGTCTATCCTCTCACGATGTCCTTGTGGTATATCTTCCCCATATCTTTTTTTTGCCCCTTCGTATGTAAGGTAGTGGAGATAGTCATTGGAATCTGAGAATCCTTCAGGAAGTGGGAAAATAGGGAGGATGGGGTCGTGATCGAGGCTTATCTTTTCGATTTTGTCTACTATCTCGAGAGTGTTGGAGATGGTTTCAGGATGGTCTCTGAACAGTTCTGACATCTCCTCAATGCTTTTCAGATACTCCTGTTGGGTATATCGCATTCTTTTCGGAGAGTTGAATTCACTGTTGGTATTGATGCAGATAAGTCTGTCGTGTGCCGGACCATCCTCTTTTTTTACAAAGTGAACGTCGTTGGAAGCAATTACTTTGATGCCGTATTTTTCTGCTATTGAGAATATTGCATTGTTTACAACCTCTTGTTCTTCGTATTGTTTTGTCCCAACTTCAGGTATTTCTGAAATATGTCTTTGAACCTCTAAATAATAATCTTCCCCAAACAGTGATCTGTACCATTGTACCAACCTTTCTGCCTCTTCTATACTTCCGTTCAATATCGCTTGCGGTACTTCTCCCCCTAAGCAGGCAGAACAGCATATCAGCCCTTCATGATATTTTTCAAGCAATTCGTGGTCGATACGGGGCTTGTAGTAGAAACCCTCAATATATGCCAATGAGGAGAGTTTGATAAGGTTGTGATATCCTTGCATGTTTTTGGCAAGGAGGATAAGGTGATATGAGCTCTGGTCCTCGCGCCCATTCCTTTCTGTCCGTTTCCCTTTTGCAACATATACTTCACATCCTACGATAGGTTTAAGGCTGACTTTTAATTTCTTGGCTGTGTCTATGAACTCTTTTACACCGAACATATTGCCATGGTCGGTGATTGCCAAAGCGGGCTGTCCGTCGGCTTCGGCTCTTTTGAGCAGCTCGGAAATTTTAGATTGGCCATCGAGGATGGAGTATTGGGTGTGGACGTGAAGATGGGCAAATGACATATTTTAAATGTTTATTTGTTTTGTTGCAAAATCTTGGTTGGTTATTGTTTTACTTTTTCAAACAGATATACTTTGTCGGCTCTTCTGACCCTTTGAGGACATGGAATAGAACAGAATGTACCTTGTGATGCCGTTTGGGTTGTCTGTAGTTCGACTCTGATCTCTTCCAGATCGGTTTCGACCACTCCCGATGTGGGGCCTATTATCATTATGTGTTGTCCTACTGAAATAGGGGCAGCCTCGACAAGGATTTCGGCAACTCCTATATTGCTGAAGTAGTTGGTTACTTTTCCGATGTATGTCTTCTTGCGGGTGGCATTGCTTCCATATACTTTTGACCATTCTCCAAGTCTCGCGCCCTGATAGTATCCGTCCCAAAAACCTCTGTTGAATACCTCTTCGAGTTCTTTTTTGAATTCGCCAGCCCTTTCAGGGGTAAATGTTCCCTCTTCGAGCAAATCCGCAGCGCGTCTGTATGCTGAAGCAACTTTCTTAACATACTCAGCCCCTCTGGCGCGTCCCTCTATCTTGAAGACCTTGACCCCTGCATTGAACATTTTATCCATAAATTCTATGGTGCAAAGGTCTTTTGGGGACATTATATATTTGTTGTCCACTTCGAGTTGGCGTCCTGTCTCCATATCTGTGACTTGGTACCCCCGACGACATATCTGGAAACACGAACCTCTGTTGGCAGAGTGGTTGTATTCGTGAAGACTGAGGTAACATTTGCCAGAGACAGCCATACAGAGTGCTCCATGACAAAACATTTCTATTTCAACGGGGCGACCTGCGGGGCCGCAAATATTTTGTTCGATGATTTGGGTATGAATCTCTTTTACTTGTTCAAGGGTAAGTTCCCGAGCCAGAACCACTACATCTGCATATTGAGCATAGAATCTGACAGCCTCTATATTGGAAATGTTTGCCTGTGTGGAGATATGTACCTCCAGACCTATCTGGCGGGCATATAGTATTACAGATATATCTGAAGCTATGACTGCACTTACACCCGCTTCTTTAGCTGCCATGAGGGTCTGTTTCCCTTTCTCCAAATCCTCATTGTACATTATGATGTTTAGAGTGAGGTAAGATTTTACGTTGTGCTCTGAGCATATTCGGGTGATTTCAGGTAAATCTTCCATTGTGAAATTGTTGGCAGAGTGGGAACGCATATTCAGGTTCTCAACGCCGAAGTAGATGGAATTTGCTCCCCCTTGTATTGCTGCCATCAGGGCTTCAAAGTTCCCTGCAGGGGCCATTATTTCAATATGTTTCTCCATTATTTGTCTCTAAAGGTCATTTTTTTTGCAAATTGGACAAGTTGTTCAAACTGCTCTTCAGGCAGATTGAGATCTTCTATTTTACCAATAGCCATTTTATAGTATTTATCAATTTCTTTTTCTGCTTTCTCTTTTATGCCCAGTTCGGTATAAATGATTTGGGCCTCCTTGATTTTCTGTTCGGCTTGTTCCGAGGGCATTGCGACAATTTTCTCCCAGCGCTCTTTGTACTCTCCGGTAGCGGTGTTGTAACATTCGACAAAAAGCCAGCTTTTTTTATTGTTGGTAATATCTCCACCGATGTTTTTCCCGAAGATTCTGGGATCTCCAAAATTGTCCAGGTAGTCATCAGCTATTTGGAAAGCGATGCCCAGGAGGTATCCGTAATCGTAAAGCAATTGTGCTTTGTGTTCAGGAGCTCCTGCCAAGATTGCTCCCATTTTGGCACTGCAAGCAATCAGTACAGCTGTTTTTAGCCCAATCATTTTGA
Organism: Bacteroidales bacterium; assembly: GCA_017501525.1. Taxonomy (GTDB): domain Bacteria; phylum Bacteroidota; class Bacteroidia; order Bacteroidales; family UBA932; genus Coprenecus. The sequence continues at coordinate 62,037 of JAFVWT010000012.1, forward strand.
TGTAGTCTTCCATAGGGATTATGGGAATATCTTCAAAATTCATGTCATATTGCTGTCCCTCACATACCTGGGCAGCTGTTCTGTTGAAAAGTGCAAGTGCCTCTCTGAGATGCTCTGCAGGTGCGTCAGATATGTAGCTGTAGGCTTGTATTGACATTACATCTCCGGAAAGGATGGCTATATTGTCGCACCATTTTTTATGTATGGTCTCTTTACCGCGGCGCATATCGGCTTTGTCCATGATATCGTCGTGGATGAGGGTAAAGGTGTGGAATATTTCGATAGCTAATGCAGGATTGACAATAGAGGAATCAATTTTATCGCTGAATAGGGAATAAGTGAGAAGGCATAATCTTGGCCTGATTCTTTTTCCTCCAAGTGTAAAGATGTACTCTATTGGATCATATAATTCTTTTGGATCTCCTCCTAAATTTATTTTGTCTAAACCTTCCTGGAGGTGTTTGTCAATATCAACCATACTCTTATTGTTTAATAACCAATCTTACAAAGATAACCATTTTGAAATATTTTTATTATAAATCACACAAGGGATGTTCTATAAAATTCTCGTTTTAAATGTAGGACTCCAGAACTTTTGCCTCCTTTATGGCTTTTATAGTAATCTTTTTATCTCTCTTTCATTTTCTGTAACTATTTGTCAATCAAGGTTAAATCGTGATCGGATCTCATCCCTGGCCTGGATAAATTGGAGATGCCCGGTCGAGCCAGGCATGACGTAAGACAGGCAAGGGAAGATGAGGCAGGAGACTAAATCAATGCATCCCTACCTGAATACTATTAAGTCCTTTGACTTGAATGTTATCAAGTCATCCCCGACCTGATCGGGGATCTAATACATAATTAAAGGTACAGAGTGGAAAACCAATCCCTCAAAACAATCAAACAAGACCGGCAGGATTAGTCAGAGTCTTTTATAGGACTTTCATAAATGCTCTCATGCCCACCCGCAAGAATCAAATCAAAACTGTTTGTTTTTCACATGCTTCTTAGTATTTTTGCAATTGTGGAAAAAATTAAAAAGTCAATAGCGACTGTCGTAAAGCATACGGGCAGTCATTATATTATTTCGGAGTTGCCACAGTGGGAACTGATACCGGCAGTGGTGCGGGGAAAGTTGAGACTTTCAGGAGGCAGTACCACTAACCCTATTGCAGTAGGGGATAAGGTGGAGTATTCTGTGGTAACAGATGAATCTGGTATCCCTTGCGGAGAGGCTGTTATTCATTCAGTATTGCCAAGAGACAATTATGTTATAAGAAAGTCGACAAATCTTTCAAGGCAATGTCATATCATAGCATCCAATGTCGATTGTGCATATTTGGTGGTGACAATAGATCGCCCTGAGACCAAGTGGCCTTTTATTGACAGATTTTTAGTGACATGTGCTGCATATCGAGTACCTGTGAAGATTCTCCTTAACAAGATGGACCTATATCGTGATGATGAACTCCTAATGGAGAAAGTGTCGTTGTTTCACTCGATTTATGAAGATGCTGGTTATCAGGTAATGGATATATCTGTTGTAGAGAATTTCGGTATAGATGAATTGAGGGAGCAATGCCGTCAAGCCGGTATCTCTCTTTTTTCGGGAGTCTCGGGTGTTGGAAAATCTTCGTTGATAAAATCGCTTGACCCCTCGTTGGAACCAAAGATTTCCAATATTTCGGACAAGCATCTGCAGGGAAGGCATACGACTACTTTTTATGAAATATATCCATTGGCGGGTGGAGGTTTTATCATAGATACGCCAGGTATACGGGGATTTGGCTTGGTTGATTTGGAGCAGGAAGAACTCTCTGCTTATTTCCCTGAAATGCTTAGAGTTGAGGATAATTGCCGTTTCAAGCCTTGTACCCATACCCATGAGCCGGGGTGTGCAGTGATAAGAGGTGTTGAGGAGGGCTCGATTTCTCTGGAAAGATATAATTCATACTTGGGAATGCTTGATGAGGAGAGCAAATACAGATAATATTTACAGGACTTTCCTTTAATAATCTGATTACAGGAAGTCTGGACTTGATGGAAGTTGTTGGATTTTAACTCTTTTAATTTGATTTTTAAAACATAGAGTTTATAGAAGTTTCCTTATGAACAGACGGATATTGAGGTTGGCAATCCCCAGCATTTTTGCCAATATAACAGTCCCGCTGGTGGGGATGGTCGATATTGCAATCTCAGGAAGATTAGGTGATGTTGCTGCGATAGGGGCTATTGCAGTTGGTTCTATGCTTTTCGATTTGCTGTATTGGAATTTTGGTTTTTTGAGGGTTGGTACCGGTGGCCTTACAGCGCAAGCAATAGGAAGAAGAAGCCTTAAAGATGCAATGAAATATTTTACTCAGGGTATTTCTACTGCATTGGTATCGGCATTATTCCTTATTGCGATTCAGTGGATTTTTGTGGAGGGGGCATTCTTATTTATAGATTGTACTCCTGAAGTGGAGACTTTGTCGCGTAAGTATTTCTTTATAAGGATATGGGCGGCTCCGGCCACATTGTCACTTTTTGTCTTCAAGGGGTGGTTTATAGGAATGCAGAATACAGTCAGTCCGATGGCTGTCGATATCTTTGTGAACGTGGTCAATCTTGTAGCAAGTTTTGTATTGGGTCTACATACTCCAATGGGGTTTGCAGGGATTGCTTTGGGGACTGTAATTGCACAATATTCCGGATTGTTGCTTGCAATGGTGCTAATGGTGCTCTATTATCGGAAGCTGTTCAGATATGTGGATATATGGAATGATATAAAATTCAAGTACATGAAAACGTTTTATGTACTTAACGTCAATCTTTTTTTCCGCTCGCTCTGTTTTATGTTGATTTACTGCGGTTTTACTTCTATTGCTGCAAAATATGGCGATACCGAGTTGGCAGTCAGCTCCATTATAATGAAATTACTGATGCTATATTCCTATTTCCTCGACGGTTTTGCCTATGCGGGTGAGGCTTTGACCGGTAAATATATTGGGGCCAGGGATAAGGTTTCTCTTGTGACAGCTGTCAAATATCTTTTTGGATGGACGGCCTTGCTGGTGTTGGTTTCAACTGTGGCATATTGGGGAGCCGGAGAGTGGATGATTTCATTGATGACTACTGAGCAGAGTGTGATAGATGCATCTGCCCCGTATCTTATATGGTTGATTCTTATGCCATTATTTAGTTGTGCTGCTTTTATGTGGGATGGAATCTATATAGGTGCTACTGCCTCTGTGGCAATAAGAAACTGTATGGTGTGGGCGTGCGTGGCATTCTACGTTACCTATTTTGCTTTGAAGGGAGAGCTTGGAATGCAGGCTCTTTACTGTGCCTATTTTGCCCATATATTGGTCAGGGCCATATATATGACTGCTTTTGCAAAAAAAGAAGTCTTTGCAAAAGTTTAGCTGCTCGGTGGGATTCTTATTGTGAAATAAGATGAAAAAAACTATATTTGTAGGAATCTAAATACAATGCTTATGGCAAAGGACATCAAATATCTGGAACTTCTATCTAAAAGTTTTCCTACTATTCAGGCTGCAAGCTCAGAAATAATCAATCTTGAAGCAATACTAAATCTTCCTAAGGGCACTGAACACTTTGTGACAGACCTTCATGGAGAATATGAGGCTTTCCAACACATCCTTAGAAATGCATCGGGGGTGATTAAGAGGAAAGTAGATGAATTGTTTGGTACTCAGCTGCTCGATGTTGAGAAAAAAGAGTTGTGTTCACTTATCTATTATCCTGAAGAGAAACTCAAATTACTCAAAAAGAAGAAGAATATCAACGAGTGGTATAGAATCACTCTGGTCAATATGGTCAAAGTGTTGGAGGTGGTAGCTTCCAAGTATACCCGTTCCAAAGTCCGTAAGGCGCTTCCTCAGGAGTATTCATATATTATCGAAGAACTTATCCATGAGTCTTTGAATGATACCAATAAGCACGAGTATATATACTCGATCCTGAATACTATTATCTCTACCGGTTCGGCTGAGAGGTTTATTTGTGCTATCGCTCATGTGATTCAACGTTTGACTATCGATTCGCTTCACGTTATCGGGGATATTTATGATAGAGGCCCTGGTGCCCATCTGATTATGGATTTGCTATGTGACTATCACAATGTCGATATCCAATGGGGAAACCACGATGTGATATGGATGGGAGCTGCAGCTGGAAGTGCCGCTTGTATGGCAAATGTCTTGAGAATGAGTTTGCGCTATGCAAACCTTGAAACACTTGAAGATGGTTATGGTATAAATCTCCTCCCTTTGGCAACTTTTGCAATGGATGTTTATGGGGATGACCCATGTAAACCTTATATGCCTAAGGCTGAGATTAATGACCACTTTACAGAAAAGCAGGCTCGTCTGGTGGCTCAGATGCATAAAGCTATCGCTATTATTCAGTTTAAGCTTGAGGGACAGGTTATTACCCGTCGTCCTGAGTTTAAGATGGATGATAGAAAATTGTTGCACAAAATAGATTTCGAAAAGGGAACTGTCCATATTGATGGTGTAGATTATCCGTTGAAGGACCCTCGTTTTGAGACAGTCAATCCCGCGGATCCATACGCTTTGACTCCGGAAGAGGCTGACCTTGTAGAGAGACTTCTGAACAATTTTACCCACAATATGAAATTAGAGAAACATGTCCGTTGTCTCTACTCTAAAGGTTCTTTGTATCTGGTAAGGAACAATAATCTTCTTTTCCACTCTTCTATGCCGTTGAATGAAGATGGTTCTCTTAAAGAGGTAGAAGTTTATGGTAAAATTTATAAAGGAAAGGCACTGTTTGATGCTGTCGACAAAGTAGCAAGAGCAGCTTTCTATGAAGAGAAAGATCAGAAACTTAAGGAATATGCTCAGGACTATATGTGGTATTTGTGGTGTGGCCCCGATGCTCCTCCATTCGATAAAGATAGAATGGCTACTTTTGAAAGGTATCTGATTGCTGATAAAACTCCTCATAAAGAGACTCTTGGTTATTATTTAAGGTATAAAGACCGTCAGGATATTTGTGAAAATATTTTGAAGGAGTTTGGACTCGTTGGGGATCATTGCCATATAATAAATGGTCATACTCCGGTAAAAACTATCAAGGGTGAATCACCTATCAAGGGGGGAGGAAAACGTCTGGTTATCGATGGCGGATTTTCGAAACCTTACCAGTCTGAGACAGGTATTGCCGGTTATACATTGATTTATAACTCTTTCGGACTGTTGCTGGCGCAGCACGAGCCTTTCTGTTCGGTAGAAAAAGCGGTAAGGGAAGCCATTGACATCAAGTCATTTACAAGGGTTGTAGAGTCTGTTACCAAGAGGACACTCGTAGGAGATACTGATATAGGTAATGTCCTCAAAGGACAAATCAAGGACTTGAAAATGTTGCTATCAGCTTATCGCTCAGGCATTGTTTTTGAGAAAAAGGTACAATAAATATGGGAATATTCCCTAAAAATAACGATAAAAATATTAAATATGGAAATTTCACAAAATGCAAAAAAATATATAGAGCAGGAAGAAAAATATGGTGCTCATAACTATCATCCGCTACCGGTAGTGCTGTCAAAGGGTGAAGGAATTTTTGTCTGGGATGTTGATGGAAAGAGATATTTTGATTTCCTGTCCGCATATTCTGCAGTAAATCAAGGCCATTGTCATCCTAAAATTGTTAAGGCCCTTTGCGATCAGGCCCAAAAGTTATGTTTGACTTCTCGGGCATTCTACAACGACTGTCTGGGTCCTTATGAAGAGATGGCTACAAAATTCTTTGGCTACGACAAGTTGCTTCCTATGAATTCGGGTGCTGAGGCGGTGGAGACAGCTCTCAAACTTGCCCGTCGTTGGGGTTATAAGGTAAAAGGTATCCCGGAAAATGAGGCATTGATAATTACTTGCGAAGGGAATTTCCATGGTCGTACCATTACTATAGTCTCGATTTCCACCGACCCCGACAGCTATTCTCAATATGGTCCTTTTACTCCTGGTTTTATCTCTATCCCTTATGATGATACCGAGGCGTTGAGAAAGGTACTTGAGGAAAAAGGTGATAAAGTTGCTGCGTTCATAGCAGAACCTATACAAGGTGAAGCGGGGGTATATGTTCCTCACGAAGGATATCTTAAAGAGTGCTATGATCTTTGTAAAAAACATAATGTTCTTTATATCGCAGATGAGGTGCAGACAGGTATCGGTCGTACAGGACGGTTGTTCGCTACCCAGCACGAGGGTGTGCGTCCCGATATTATCACGATAGGTAAAGCCCTTTCAGGTGGTGTCCTCCCTATCTCTGCTGTGGTGGCTGATGATGAGATAATGCTTACTATCAAACCTGGAGAGCATGGATCTACATTCGGTGGTTTCCCTTTGGCTGCAAAGGTGGCTGTAGCGGCATTGGAGGTAATTAGAGACGAAAAATTGACAGAAAATGCAGAAAGATTGGGTGTCATTTTCCGCGAAGAGGTCTCAAAAATAAAATCTCCTTTCTTCAAATTTGTCAGAGGTAAAGGTTTGCTCAATGCTATTATTACCGAACCTCAAGGTGATACAGAGGCTTGGGATATTTGTCTTGCTTTGGCAGAAAAGGGACTTTTGGCAAAACCTACTCATAGACATATTATCCGCTTTGCACCCCCTTTGACTATTAATGAGGAGCAATTGCGTGAGGCTATATCTATAATTAAAGACGTATTTGAAAATATGCCTTATGCAGACAACAGATAAAGTATTTATGGTTAAGCCTGTCCGTTTTGGATTTAATCCTCAAACGGCGGCAAACAATGCTTTCCAGAGAGAAGGATTTGAGGAAAAGGCTCAGGAGAACGCGTCAAGGGAATTCTCGGCATATGTTTCATTATTGAGGGCAAATAAAATTGACGTGGTGGTGGCTGAAGATACAGAAGTCCCATATACTCCAGATTCGATTTTCCCAAATAATTGGTTTTCTACTCACGAAGATGGGACTCTTGTTCTCTATCCTATGTTCGCTTTAAATCGTAGAAATGAGAGAAAGAGTGAGTTCTTAGATGTTATTAGAAGGAATTTTGAGGTTCGGAGATTGGTTGATTTAACATGGTGGGAGACAGAAAATTTATTCTTGGAGGGTACAGGCAGTATGATTCTTGACCGCGAGAATAAAATAGCATATGCAGGTCGTTCGCCCCGTACTAATGATAAAGTATTGGCTGATTTCTGTAAACAAATGGGATATACAGCAGTCGTTTTTGATGCTTATGATCAAGGTGGCGAGTTGATATATCATACAAATGTAATGATGAGTGTCGGGACAAAATTCTCAGTAATATGTCTGAGCGCTATTACAGATCTTCAACAACGCAAACAAGTGGTTGAATCATTGCAGGCTACAGGCAAAACTATAATAGATATATCTTTTGAGCAGATGAGTAGTTTTGCAGGTAATATGTTGGAACTCAAGAATCGGGATGGTAAGCCTATATTGGTTATGTCATCTTCGGCGCGTAAGTCGCTTACCGCGGAACAGACCAAGCAGTTGTCAGGTTATTACAAATTGCTCTCGCCGGGTCTTGAATATATTGAGAATAATGGAGGAGGCTCTGCAAGATGTATGTTGGCTGAGATCTATTAGAAGTTTTCTATAAATTATAACACCAAGGCCGGCTCTGAGTTTTCAGGACCGGCCTTTATGTTGTTTGGAATTCATGGAAAATTCCTGAATATTATTGTCAGATTACAAGTATCTGGGCAATGAGCACCCTTAGGAACATTGCCAATGGATAGACGGTAGCATATGCCACTGCTATTTGAGCTTCATCAAATGTGTTGTTCATAAATGAGAGGGCGATGGGGTTGGTCTGGCTGCCACATATGACTCCCGAGATGGTAAAATAGTCAAGTTTATATATGTAGCGGGCAACGATTGAGATTATAAATACAGGAATAATGGTTATAAGAACTCCGTATAGTATCCACATATAGCCGCCATTGACTATTGCATCCACAAATCCCTCTCCGGCTCCGAGACCTACTGCTGCAAGGAACATGGATATTCCTATTTCGCGTAGCATCATATTGGAACTCATAGTGGTATATGTTACCATTCCGAATTTTGGTCCGAATCTGGCGATGAGAATTGCTATTACGAGCGGACCTCCTGCGATACCAAGTTTTACGGGTTGTGAAAGTCCTGAGATTGCAATTGGAATGGAGCCGAGAATTACTCCGAGGAATATTCCTATAAAAATAGGTATAAGATTTGGCTCCCGAAGTTTCTTCGCTGAATTACCGACAAGATTGGCAACTTTTGCAATAGCTTTTTCACTACCGACAACCATAATGCGGTCTCCTAATTGGAGTTGTAGTCCAGGGTATGCCACCAAGTCTATTCCGGCTCTGTTTACGCGGGTTATGTTAATACCGAATTGGGCTCTGATATTAAGGTCTCCAAGGGTCTTGCCATTCACCTCGCTCTTAGTTACGACCAATCTGCGAGAAACGAGGTTTGTATCGAGTTTCTCCCACTCTTTCTGTTCCATTTCTATCTGTTTACCGATGAAGGCTTCTACTCTTGCCACATTATCTTTTGAGGTGATGACCAAGAGCCTGTCTCCTTGATTGACTATAGAATGGGATGTTGGAATTTCCATTTCTCCGTTAGAGTGGTATAGTCTGGAAACCACAAAATGGTGACCTATGAATTTGTCTATTTCGTAGATGCTTTTTCCTACAATTGCTTCATTGCGTACTTCAACTGCGAATTTACAAGCGTTGTCTTTGGGTTTGTTGCCGCTTTCAATTATTTCCTTCTCTTTATCTATATTGATGCGGAAAAGAGCTCTTATCCCGAGTAGTGTAAGAATGACTCCTACTACACCCAGGGGGTAGGCTACAGCATAGCCGGCAGGGATAGTTGAGTCCATTATTCCGGATGCTTCGTAGTATGCTTGCTGCGCAGCACCTAAACCAGGGGTATTGGTGACAGCTCCAGACATTACACCTACCATTGTAGGCATTTCAATGCCTGTAATAGTATGTATGACAATGGTAACAAGTCCACTGAGCAAGACTAGAATCAAGGTTAGAAGATTGAGTCTTACACCACCTTTTTTAAAGGATGCAAAAAAACCGGGACCCACTTGCAGACCAAGTGAGAAGACAAACAGAATGAGTCCGAAGTCTTTGACAAAGGCCATTGTGGTATTGTCAATCGTGATACCGAAATGTGAGACAATAATTCCGACAAAAAGAATCCATGTCATTCCCAATGAGATACCGAACAGTTTGAATTTTCCTAATATTACGCCGATAGCAATCACTATCGCGACAACAAGGATGGAGTGCGCAACTCCACTTCCGAAAATTAAATTAGATAGCCATTCCATATGACAAATATAGGGTTAAAATCCTTTGAGTTCAAAATATACAGTTGGAATAAGTAATAAAAATCCGGTTATGAGCAGCAATACAATAAATTTCCACACCCATTTTACCCATTTTGAGTAGGGAATCTTGGCGAGTCCGAGTACCGCCATCAGTACTCCTGATGTAGGGGTTATCATATTTGTGAAACCATCCCCAAACTGGAATGCAAGGACAGTTGCCTGACGGGAGAGGTCAATTAAATCTGAGAATGGGGCCATTATGGGCATTGTGATGGCAGCCTTGGCTGTAGCAGATGGAATAAACATGTTAATAAGGGTCTGAATTCCATACATAAGAGAGAGTGACCCTAATTTTGTCCCCTCACCCAATCCGTTTGCAAGGCTATATAATATGGTATCTATAATCTTCCCTTCGCGCAATATGATAATGATTCCGGAAGCGAGTCCTACAATCAAAGCGGCTGAAAAAATATCTTTAGCCCCTGCAAGAAATTCCTGCACACATTTGTTAGGAGTGTATCCTGCAGCTATTCCGCTAAGAATTCCCAGTGCGAGGAAAAGGGCGGCAATCTCTGTTATGTACCAAGAGTATCCAAGTACCCCTATGACGAGGAACAATATGGTAAAAGCGAGCATTGTCAGGATATATATCCGTACATTTTTTCTTAGGGTAATAAATCCTGTAAGGATGTAGAGAGCAGATGCTGCGGGAAGTAACCATGGGGTGTGGAAGGAACTTCCTCCAAGTGAGATATTACAATCTTTGCCATAAAATACAGAAAAGAGTATAGCTGCTGCCGATGATAAAACAAACGCACCCCATGATGCTTTTGTTTTTAGAACTTCGGGTGCAGATTCCCTTTTTGAATGTTCGTTTCTCCATGCAGAGTCTGCCTGGTACATTATTGAACTTTTTGGATTTCTTTTGACTTTACGGGCATACATCAGTATAAATGAAATCATAAGGATGTTCAGTACGACCCAGCAGAAAGTCCTGTACTCGATTCCTGAGAACATTGGCAGATCGGAGAGATTCTGGGCAACTCCAATAGTAAAGGGATTGAGCATTGCCCCGGCAAAACCGACATGGGCTGCAACGTAGACTATCGCAACACCAACTAAGGAGTCATACCCCATAGATATGGCTAATGGGATAATCAGGACTGTGAAAGCTATGGTCTCTTCACTCATCCCAAAGACCGCTCCAAAGGTAGAAAACAGGAGGATTATAAGTGTCAGAACGATATTGTTCACCCCTATTTTTTTAAGTAATCCATATTTTTCTAATGAGGATGTGAATTTCAAAAAGGAGTAGATTCCGGCATCCATTGCCTTTGTGGAGTTGATAATCCAGAAGGCTCCACCTATTGTCAATATGAAGATTATTATACTTGCTTGTTCTGTAAAACCTTCAAAAAAGGAGGAGAGTATCTGCCAGGTTTGTGGAACTGACTCTGTGGGGAAATAGCTTTTGCTTCCATCGGTTTGTTCAATGTATTCCCCGCCGGGGATAAACCAAGTGGCAATTGCCGCTATTATTATTAAGGCGAAAACTATTATAAATGTATTTGGAAATTCAAATTTTCTTTCGGTTTTCTTACTCATTTCAGGCCAATTTTTTTTGTGTGATATACAAAGTAAGTGACTTTTTTTCAATGAACTATTGCAGATAGACAAAAATTTTGTACTTTTGCAGCCCGTTTAAATTGACGGGAATAATGTAAAGTTAAGATTAACAATTATTTATGCCAACAATTCAACAACTAGTTCGCAAAGGACGCGAGGTTATTGTCGAGAAAAGTAAATCTCGCGCGTTGGATGCTTGTCCTCAAAGAAGAGGTGTTTGTGTACGTGTTTACACTACAACCCCTAAAAAGCCTAACTCGGCTATGCGTAAAGTAGCCCGTGTAAGACTTACCAATCAAAAAGAGGTCAACGCATACATTCCCGGAGAAGGACACAACTTGCAAGAGCACTCAATCGTATTGGTGCGTGGCGGTCGTGTGAAAGACCTTCCCGGTGTACGTTACCACATCCTTAGAGGTGCCTTGGATACAGCAGGTGTAGAAGGACGTCTACAGAGCCGTTCTCTCTATGGTGCTAAGAGACCCAAGAAGACAGCCGCTAAGAAGTAAACATTTATTTTAATTTAAATTTTTAAATTGTTTTAAAAATGAGAAAAACGAAGCCTAAAAAGAGGATTCTACTTCCTGATCCAAAGTTCAACGAAGTGTTAGTAACACAATTCGTAAACAATCTTATGTTGCAGGGGAAGAAGAGTATCGCGTATTCTATTTTTTACGATGCCATTGATATGGTAGGCGAGAAGATGAAAGATTCTGAAAAGGCTCCTCTCGACATTTGGAAAAAAGCATTGGAAAACATCACCCCTCAGGTTGAAGTTAAGAGCCGTAGGGTTGGTGGAGCGAACTTCCAGGTACCGACCGAGGTGCGTCCCGAAAGAAAAGTATCTCTCGCAATCAAGAATATGATACTTTTTGCACGTAAACGTTCCGGTCATTCAATGGCAGAAAAGTTGGCTGCAGAAATAATTGCAGCATATAACAGCGAAGGTGCTGCATTCAAGAGAAAAGAAGATATGCATAAGATGGCTGAAGCTAATAAAGCTTTTGCTCATTTCAGATTTTAGCATTGTAGTTAGCCAATGGCAAGAGATTTAAAATACACCAGGAATATCGGCATTATGGCCCATATCGATGCGGGAAAGACTACCACATCGGAGAGAATACTTTTTTACACCGGTAAAACTCATAAATTAGGAGAGGTACACGATGGTGCTGCTACTATGGACTGGATGGTACAGGAGCAGGAAAGAGGTATTACTATTACATCGGCTGCAACTACCGCCTTCTGGAAATATAACAACGAGACATATCAGATAAATCTTATAGACACTCCCGGCCACGTAGACTTTACAGTGGAGGTGGAAAGATCCCTACGCGTTTTGGATGGAGCTGTGGCTACATTCTGTGCTGTGGGTCGTGTTCAGCCTCAGTCTGAGACTGTATGGCGTCAGGCAGATAAGTATAGAGTGCCGAAGATTGCGTATGTCAACAAGATGGACAGAGTCGGTGCAGATTTCTTTGCTGTAGTTGATGAAATGCATGAAAAGTTAGGTGCGAATGCCCTACCTATATGTATTCCTATTGGTTCTGAAGACAAATTTGCCGGTATCATTGACTTGATATCTCAAAAAGCAATCTACTACAACCAGGACAGCAAGGAACTTGTAAACTACGAGTACAAAGAGATTCCTGCTGAATTGATGGGTGAGGTAGAAGAGTGGCGAGGCAAATTGCTCGAGGCTGTTGCTGAATATGATGATCGTATTCTTCAAAAATTCTTTGACGACCCTGATTTGATTACAGAAGAAGAGATAATTTCTGCTCTCAGAAAGGCTACAATCGATATGGCTGTAGTTCCTATCTGTTGCGGTTCTTCATTCAAAAACAAGGGTGTTCAGTTCCTTTTGGACTCAGTTATGAGATACCTCCCTTCACCTCTTGATGTAGAAGAAGTGAAAGGTACAAATCCTCAGACTGATGAAGAAATAACACGTAAACCAAGCTCTAATGAGCCTTTCTGTGCACTTGTATTCAAAATTGCTACCGATCCTTTTGTCGGTCGTCTTGCTTTCTTGAGAGCATACTCAGGAAGACTTGATGCAGGTACTTATGTTCTAAATACCCGTTCGGGCAAGAAAGAACGTGTAGCGCGTTTGTATCAGATGCACTCAAACAAACAAAATCCTATAGAATTTGTAGAGGCTGGAGATATTTGTGCAGCTGTAGGTTTCAAAGAACTTAGAACCGGTGATACCATCTGTGCTGAAGCTAACCCTATCGTTCTTGAATCTATTTCATTCCCCGATCCCGTTATTGGTCTTGCAGTAGAGCCTAAGACTCAAAAAGACCTTGATAAGTTGGGTGTGGCTCTTGGCAAATTGTCTGAAGAGGACCCTACATTCACAGTTCGCAGTGACCATGAAACCGGTCAGACCGTTATTAGTGGTATGGGTGAGCTTCACTTGGAAGTGATTGTTGACCGTCTGAAACGCGAATTCGGTGTAGAGATTAATCAAGGTGCTCCTCAGGTTAATTACAAAGAGGCAATCAGAGGTTCTGTACAACATCGTGAGGTGTTCAAGAAACAGACCGGTGGTAGAGGTAAATTTGCTGATATCATCGTTGAAATCTCTCCTGCTGACGAAGGTGTAACAGGTCTTCAATTTGTGGATCAGGTTAAAGGTGGTAATGTACCCCGTGAATATATCCCTGCAGTGGAGAAAGGTTTCAAATCTGCAATGGCAAATGGTGTCTTGGCAGGTTTTGAGGTTCCTTCATTGAAGGTTACACTTTTGGACGGTTCTTTCCACCCTGTCGATTCAGATGCTTTGTCATTTGAAATCTGTGCAAGAATGGCTTTCCGTCACGCACTTCCTAAGGCCAATCCTATTCTATTGGAGCCTGTGATGTCATTAGAGGTCGTTACTCCTGAAGATTATATGGGTGATGTGATCAGTGACCTTAACAAACGTCGTGGTCAGATTACAAATATGGACTCAAAGAGCAATGCTCGTATTGTCAAAGCTGAAGTTCCCCTTTCAGAACAATTCGGTTATGTGACAGTTTTGAGAACTATCTCTTCAGGTCGTGCAACAAGTTCAATGGAATTCTCTCACTACGCAGAATTGCCTGCAAACCTTGCGAAAGAGGTGATTGAAAAATCGGGCGGTTCAAAACGTTTTGATGAGGACGATGAATAACCAGAAAAAATATTACAACATGAGTCAAAAAATAAGAATAAAACTAAAATCATTCGATCATGCATTGGTTGACAAATCAGCTGATAAGATCGTGAAGACAGTGAAAGCTACCGGTGCTGTAGTAAATGGACCTATTCCACTTCCTACAGACAAGAAGATTTTCACCGTTAACCGTTCGACTTTCGTTAACAAGAAATCACGCGAACAGTTCGAACTAAATTCTTACCGCCGTCTTCTTGACATCTATAGCTCAACTCCTAGTACAGTTGATGCTTTGATGAAACTTGAATTGCCTAGCGGTGTAGAAGTTGAAATCAAAGTTTGATAAATTTGATAAAATAGAAATTTTGCCTATCTTTGTAACGGTAAAGTAAATTTTTCAAAGATAGGTATTCAGGACCCGTAGCTCAGTCGGTTAGTAGCACCTGACTCATAATCAGGGGGTCACTGGTTCAAGCCCAGTCGGGTCCACTTGAAAGGCGTCTCAGATGAGGCGCCCTTTTTATTCTCTTAGGGCCTTCTTCCAATTGTTTATAGCAATGTTTTTCTTGACTTTATTTGCTATAATATAATATCTTTGCAATCAATTCTATGCGCTTTCAATGGCTTTTGAGCTGGTGCTGATAGAGGATATTAGAAGTAGTTATGTTATTATAGGTTTATAAATCAGATAGTTATGAAGAAGTATTTAATGATCTTGTTCTCATTCCTTTTGATGTTGTCAGGATGTGATAACTCAGATATAGCTCAGAATTATTTATATAAGACATATTGGGAAGGTGAAATAGTCTCTGAAGATGAAGAGTATCCAATTACGATTTATTTTCATGAAATGGAGTTAGCCTACGTTTTTATAGAAGGCTATTATAATGGTACTATGGGATATAAGTCTGATAATGTTTTATTGGACATCAATTTATATCGTTCGGGTATCTCTTCTATACCATCCAAATGGTATATTGAAAAACTTACAAAGAATACTTTGCAATTGTCTGAGTGGGGTGCGGAAGATGGGTATACAATTTCATTAAAATCTAAAATATAGTTGAATTTAAAAAAGAGGTAATAATGAAAAATATATCATTTATACTATTATTGTCGTTATTGGTAGTATTACCGGCATCTGCACAAGAAAATGTAAAATATGAGGGTAGTGTATCTCTTTTCAGTTACTTTAATAGAGGCTCAGGCTTTTCTGTAAATACCTCGCATGGTGTACGTTTGGTCGGGGAACAACTCTATTTAGGTGGTAGTGTGGAGTATATCTACGAGCAAAAGTTCCAGTCAATATCTTATTCTGCTCATGCAAAGTTTTATTTTCCGTCAAAAACGACAGTGCAGGGTTTTGTAGGTGCTGAATTAGGTGGAAGAACATATTTTCTTTCAATGGATAGTGATTTTATTGTAACTCCAGCTTTAGGTGTTGTTTTTAATTTAAATGATAGGTATGCTTTGGAACTCTCCGGCAGAACATCTTTTGACATGTATCACCAATTACCTGTAATAGGCGGAGGTATTACGTTCAGATTCTAAGGGGTTATTCCTTATTGCTTTTCTCGGAATTTTTCCGCCTTTCTGTTATTCCCATGGCATCGCTATGCTCAGTCAAAAAGCAGATGCCAGGTCGGAGCCTGGCATGACGATTAGACCTGGCGTGATACTCGGGTCTGGCATGACAGTCGTGGCCGGGCATAACATTCGGAGCCAGACGTGACAGTTGGAGCCGAACAATGTCATCCTCGACCGAACAACGTCATCCTTGACCTGATAAAGTCATCCCCGACCTGATCGGGGATCTACTACATACCCAAAAATACGAAGTGGAGAATCTCTTGCTGAAACAATCAGGCATGAGTGAAAATTTGGTTGAAGCAGTTGTTAACGACATTGATAAATTGAGATACCCGGTCGAGCCGGGTATGACGATTAGGCTGAGTGTGACATTTGAGCCTAAAACTATATTTTTTTATAGAACCCTACTAACAAAAAAGGGATGACTAAAAGCAAATTAGTCATCCCTTTTTTGGTTATGGGAACAGGATAAATTCCTATTCAAATAGTTCAAATTCTTCAATTGGACTTACTCCGTTTTCAACTACTCTGAATGTTCTTCTGTCAACAGGGCTGTTGTTGTCATAAGAGTCTTTACAGAATGATACAAGGGTAAGGATTGTGCTGTAGTTGCAATATGCATAGCTTTGATCCTTATTTGCTATACCATACATCTGGAGATCCATGATAAGATCCATATCAGTAGGGTAGGATGTGTCTGTGAGGTCATCAGAATAAACATCATAGAAGAATTGTGCTACATCTCCATGTTTTGTGACACTAAGGGGCACAACTGCATATCCTGCAGCATCCCCAAATTTGTCAGGATACATCTGGGCAAGGGCTGTTCCATCGAAATATTTGTCGAAGGTAACTTCTATGTATGAGTCGGCAATACCTTGTTTAGGGGTTGTAATTACATCTGAGAATATTACATCTGTATTGAACTCACCAGTGGTCTCATCTATACCGATGGCATAGATACGATATTCTGTCTCTTCCTCCAGCTGTGTGAACTCAAATCGGGAGTTTCCTTTGGTACCCATTACTTTCATGCAGTCTGCAATAGAGTTATAATAACCATTGTCTACAAACCATTGTGCAGCTTCCCGTACAGTACTTGCCAGATCTTCTCCATTTTCGTTGGCGTAGCAGAAATCGACATAATATAATGCGGTATAGGGATCTCCATAGACAGTACCGGTCATCCTAAAGTGAGTCACCTTATCTATTTCAAATCTGAATGTAGGAGGAACAACGTCTCCCGCTTTTAATGTATGAACCTTTTCCCTTATGATTTCGGTAGTGGCCATTCCATATTCAAATCCAAATACAACTACATAGTAATCTGCATCATCCTGATTAACCAAAGTAGTGCCTTGATAATCGCCTCTCTTGAGATAATTGATGTAATCCTCCATCCCATTATATTTCTCAATCAGTTGGTCATCACTAAGACCTTCAATGTCTTCAGCTGCAAAAATAAGTGCTGCATACTGATCGTCGTTAGAGGTGTTGACAGAGTAGCTTATTCTATCTGTGTTTACTTGATCTATAGTGAGTTCTATCTGGTTGTCAGATGGTTCAACATCACCTGTGGTGAAGATGCTATATGCTACATCAGATATAACATCTCCTTCATCAGTTACTGCACAAGCAAATCCATAGAATTGGGTTCTACCATTTAGTTCAAAATGTTGTGTTCCTTTACCCACCTGTGTAATCTCAGCGACAGCTGCTTCAGGGGTATATCCTGCGTACGCACCATAGTAGATGGCATTTCTGATTTCGTATTCTACGAGAGCTTTGAAATACATATCTACAGTTACCCCTGGAGATTGTGCCAAGGCCTCCTCCATTCCTTTTACAGAATAGAACCATGAGTAGTATCTCACATCTTCAGGGGTAGGTGTTACTGTCATGGCAACGAAGGGACCGTTGATGTCATATTCTATTTCAAATTCTACATCAATAGGAGTATCTCCTGTAGGACTTTGTGATACAACGATTTTGTCAGATGCCTCTCCGTATGTAAGAGTAACCTGAGTTAATCTTGATTCCCCGGAGGTATTTGGGTTTACATTGAATTTTACAACACCTTCTGTGCTGTAGTCGTAGTTGTTGATCCAGCTCTCAGGTGAAGAGGCTTCCAACTGGTCTGTTTCATTGGGGTTTTCCAAGGTATATGTAAAACTATACTCTCCCCCAGCAGCACTCACCTGAATAAAGTTCTCGGTAATGTCCAATACTGCAGGCTCGGTTGGGATGTTTTGATTGTTTCCGGGCTTATTCTCCTTACTGCACGATATTGCTATTAATGAGAAACAAAGCAATAAAGAAAGGTATTTTACAAATGTTTTCATTATTTACATTTTTAGAAATGTCTCATTGCTATGACATAATGTTCATTCTTCTTGTCGTAATCATAAGATGAAATTTCGCCATAGAAGAAGCTGAATGCGTATGCGCTTTGTGGTCCTATTTCCATTGAAGTCCAATAGCAATCGTTTGCTCCTGTGTGTAATGGTTCGCAATCGAGGGAAATCAATGATTCATTTATAATATCCAGAGATGCATAGATGTATTGATATTCATCTATGGATGGCAGATACCATGCGTTAAGCCCCAATACGTTTTTGTTGTCACACCATGCAAATGCGGGATAAAGGTCTTTCCAGTTCTCAAGTCCCTTGATAAATTGCATGTTCCAATATCCGTCATCAGGATAGAATTCACCTCCTTCGTTTGTTAGCATCTGGTATTCTGTAGACCAACAAGTTTTTCCTTGGTCCAATGAAATCATCAATCCGTGCTGTGCAGTCTCATCAAGATGTACAATTATACCTTCAGACAGCCCCTCTTTGAGGTAGTCTCCAATCTTGTATGTAATGGAATCTGCAGGGGGATTTGGATCAGGTTCTTCTCCTCCTCCCTCATTTCCTCCACCCTCGGTACCTGTTCCCTCACCGCCGGGTTCTGTGGGTGAGGGTTTGGTACAAGAGTATGGGAGTATTACCATTAATGTGATCAATATGAGTAATATCCTTTTCATTTTAATGTTATTTTGCGGTATATGTAGTTCTTACGATTGTGTGGTTTCCATCAGAGTCATAGACAGCGCCTGCGTAGTAAACAACGGCTCCTGAAGGTACCTGATATGTATGTACGGTTATATATGTTTGATTGCTGATTTCAGCTACATAGATATTTTCGCTTGTAGATTCTTTATCCTCTAGGAATGTCAACAATTCTTCATCAGACATGTTATATATTGAGGGATCCTCAGAAATGTGGCTCATTTTGAAGAGCGATACATCTGTTCCATTCTCAAAGTAGAACCATCCTGCGATAAGTCTGTTGTCTCCATCAGGATTGTCAGTGAAAAGGATTTCACGAACTTGAGGACCTTCTTTAACCTCTTTAGTGGTAAATTCTCCAATGAATGCTTCGGTGGTGTATGAACCGTCAGGAACCATACCAATAGCATAGAGAACATATTTGGTTTCAGGTTCAAGACCGGTAATTGCCCAAGAGTTGTAGCCTGTTTCCAATGCTCTTGAGAGCCATTCTTCTTTACTCATCACTGAAGGATCCCACATTTCTTCTACGAGTTCATTGTTATATCTCTTGATAGCTTCGTCGTTGGCTCCATATTCTACATATTTGCTGTAAGGCATATAGTTGAACATGTGAGGCATAGGCTCGTTGTAGGGTTGGAATGATGCGTCAGCTGATGTAGTTTTGACATTGGAAACAGAAACGATAATGTCAGAGTCGTTTGCGTCAGCTGCTTTGGTAGTGAAGCCTACTTTTGTAAGAGGAGTGGTTACTTGTCCGTTATTGTAGCCGAATACAAGGCACCAGTAATCTTTTTCAGGGATAAGAGGACAATCAAATATTGATGAAGAACCGCTGTAAACGTGATTGTAGATGTAATCTCCTTGTGCAGCGAGGATTGCTTCTATAATCTCTTCATCTGAAAGGGGATTGCCGTTAGCATCGTACATATATTCCTGAAGTTCGAATAGTGCAACAAATGGTTCGTAGTGGTCAGGGGTTACATAGAATGTCGCTCTATCGTCTTCAACTGTTCCTTCTACTACATCGTATGTGTTTACAGGAGGATTTGCTGTGGTAATCTCAAGAACTTCTGCATTAGTGACTGCTGTGCCGTTTGCACCAACACCAACTGCAAAAACATAGTATGTGCTACTTGCCTCGATTCCATCTTCTGAAGAGAAGTCATCAGTAATAGGTCCGAAAGCTGAAATCATACCTACCACTTCTTCAATGCTGTATCCATATTCTGAGGCAAGAGCAGGGATGTAGCTCTCAATGAATGCAGGGATGTTGTCAGGACTGCTCTGGCAGTACTCTTCGTACCAGGCTGTGGGTAGTACATCGTAAAAATATCCTACATTTTCGTCGCTGGGAAGAATAGTAAATGAGAATGATGTGGCTGTAATTTCGTCACCGGGAATAATTTCAAATGAACATTCAATAGGCTCTACAGCTGTTGTGATAAATGACATCTGGTTTACAGAGGTTATTGCTGTACCGTCACTTTGAAGACCATATAGGTAGAATACATATTCGGTTCTTGCCTGAAGTCCCTGGTATCTCCATTTATGGTCGCCATTTATTAGGTTTTGACTGAGAAGTTCTTCAAGCGAAATAGCATAATATCTGCAAAGGTATTCGAAATATGCCATATCGGCTTCCAGAATCTCTTCATCAGTAGTGGGCATTTCTTCTTTGATTTGCAATGAGTACCAATAGGTTATATCCTTATTCTCGGGTTTTATATCTATAAGTACGTCTCCGGAATGGAGTGATTGTAGCGTTACTGTAAAGTCTTCGAGTACTATTGGATCTCCATTTTCTGCGATAGGTTCATCAACAGGTGGTGTTGGAGGTTCATTAGGGGTTTCTGTGTTTTTGTCGCAGGCAATTACACCAAATAGCATAATGCCCAGAATTAGGTTAAGAATGAAACTCTTTTTCATAAATGTTAACTTGGTCATTAATGTTATAATTTAATAATTTTCGGCAAATATAATGTATGGCTTAGTAAAATGCAATAGGGTTATTTTTTTTAGTTTTTTGATAATTTGTTGTGATATATATAAAAATAAAAGTCACATTATCAACTTATTGAAATGTGACTTTTCTAAATGTTTAAATTTTACTTTTTAGATAAATATCTCTTTTTTATCCATAAATAGTATCCTGTAATAGGTAGTGTCCCCCCAATTATTGCACTAATAAAATAAATAATTTTTGTTGCAATTCCGCCCCAAGTTCCGGTGTGCAGTGAGTAAAAGAATGATTTGCTGTCTATTAGTGAGTAGGCTGCTTCTTTATACCACTTGAATGACCATGTCAATCCTGTAAGTGCCATTATTAGAAGGAATAGTGCAGCATAAATTCCCAGACTTACATGGCTGTCGTAAAGAAACCTCTTCCATCCTTTGCCGGTTTTAACAGTCAATCTGTTCTTTAATGCTTTCCACCCTTTTGGAATCCAAATGACAATTCCACTTATCAGGATAAATGCAAACAATAAGGTTGATATTCCAACGACAGTTTTTCCAATGGTGCTTTCTCCTCTTTTGGCGGGATTATCCATCATGTATCTGTGTATGGAGCGCATTGTTTTGAAGAAGGGCAGGGTTCTTGTCCATCCGAGATTTTCTCCGGTATATGGATTTATACATAGTCTTGATTTTCCTTTCTCTTTAAACGATACTTCAATGCTATGTCCCGGTTCTACAGGTAACTTGATATTTGTTATGGTCAGAGTATCCTGAAATCTTTCTCTGATGAGCTTAGTTGTCTGATCTTTGGAAAGATGTGAGGCGCCAACTATTTTTTCCACTTGATATAGTTCTTTGTCTACCCACCTTGTAATCTCCTTTTCAAAGACAAGTGCTGCTCCTGAAAAACAGATAACCGATATGATAAGTCCTACAGGAATAGACAGCCACATGTGAATGGCAAGGAAAATTTTTTTACTTCTTTTCATTTTCTTTAAGGATAAAAATTGCTGTGAATCGTTTCAGGGAATTTCTTTGTAATCTGTGTTTTACAGAACCTCCCTTATATAATTTCCATGACAGTGTTTACCTCTACTTGCGGATGTTAAGTTTTCCTATTGCAGCGATGGATTCAGCATCCACTGTCAGCGCTTTTGTTGCTATTCCGGTCTCAGTATCTATTTTATAGAATGCGGGTTTGTCCCCGGATGTTACAGTTGTTGCTATATAGGCAGCACCCTCTTCTCCGTAGGGAACTCCACCGAATCCTGCCAGGTCTGAGGGGAAGCCTGTAACCGGAGTAATGCTTTGTTGGTGAGCATTGTATATGGCTAGTTCTGAGACATCTGCTTCGCTTCCTGCCATCATCCCCTCTATGCCGTCTTTATATAGTTGTAGAAGAAATTTATCTTCAGATATATACCATGCTCTGAAAATAGGCTTGCCTCCGGTTAGTTCTTCTATGTTTACATAGTAGTCGGGATCAAATTCTGTCTCACCTTTATTGATTTTCATTACTGCAGATGGGAGTATTCCTGTTACTTTTTTCAGGTCATCAGAAGAGGTGGCTGTTCTGCCATATCCTGAGGAGAAAAGGTAGATGTCTCCGTTGTCATCTGCCCAGATTGTCTGATAGTATTGAGAGCGCATTCTACCACATCCATAACCCATTTTGCCGGTTCTGACAATGGTGGGTTCGCTGTTAAAGTCATCTGATGAGTAGATTGCAACGAATGCGCTGTCGGGAAATTGTGTGGAGGGTATTTCTCCTTTTATATACGAACCGCTACCTGAACCTCCATCTGCTTTTGCTATAAGTTCTTGATCTGTAACCATCTCAGGCCATTTTGATACTCCATATTTGCTCATTCCCATAGGGATTACTGAAGTGTAGAGCTTGTCTCCAACTTGTGCAAATCCTGCAAACGAGACATTTTCCCCATTTCCCAAGAAATTTTCGGCAATAATACTGCCGTTTTTTTGGGACCCGTCATTGGAATTCAGATAATTAAATAAGAGAGCTTGTGCCAGGTTCCCTTCAGAGTCACTTTCGTTAGAGTCTCCGGTAGAGGCAGTTATCACATTTTCTCCCCATGTGCCGTAGGTAGTAATGCGGTTGAAATCATAGAGATATTGTTCGGTGGGAGTTCCGCTTGGGTTGAGGTAATAAGAGGCTCCGGTCCCTGCTCCACCTTTATTATATACCAGTGCAAAAAGATAATTGGAGTCTTTATAAACCCAATAAGATCCTCCAATAACCTCAGTTCCATTTCCCAATACAGAGACTTCTCCTTGATCGATTTTCTCCGAGGTTATAAGGTAGCTGGTTCCATCTACTTGTGCTGCGATAACATATAGAGATTCGGTAGTGGGATTGTTAGGTTTCTGTTGTTCTTCTTTGTTTTCTTTTGAACAAGCGGTCATCCCGGTCAAAATAATAGCTGTTATGCCGATAATAAAATAATTGAAGATGTTTTTAAGATACATGTTCTGTTGTTTTTAATATTTATTACTTTTAAGATTGATTCTGAATTTGATATAAAATGCCCTTCCGGCTTTTTGTAGGCTGTAGTTGTCGTATAGTGCTGCATCTGCTATATTTTTGCACTCAGCGGAGATGGTATATCTTTCGTGATCGAAACTGTAAGACAAAGTGAGGTTGTGGGATAACTGGTCCGGAACATAAGCTTTTGTCTCTGTGTTTCCGATGTTTTCCCAATTGAGGGAGAAAGAGTGCTGGTAGAATGCGTCGTATTGGAGTGTGAGTTTGTTTCCTTTGGCAAATAGATCGTTCCAGTATAGGGCAGCATCCCAGTTTGCAAACATATAGGGAGTATTGGGTAGTCTGACTTTGTAGTGCATGCTCTCTTGTTGGGAATTGCCTGTCCAATTCTTTTCGTAGTCTCTGGTGTCAAAGTTGTTGAAACTTCCTCCAATGGTAAACCATTTTGAATATGAGTATCTTATGGATATGTTGAATCCAAATGTCTTTACGTGTCCATGATTCTCGTAAAATCCGTATTGGGTACTTCCATGTTTTCCGAGTCCCCTTTTGATATAATCTTTGGTGTCCCTATATACAAGGCTTCCTTCTGTGCTAAGATAGTGTTTTCCGATGAAGCGACTGTAGTTTATGTTGAAGTTAAAGTTGTCGCTTTTCTCAGGTTTGAGGTCGCTTCTGCCCGCTTCCATATCTTCATCACCAAAGAGCTCTTCTGTGGTAGGCAGTCGTAATGCGTGTTCGTATGAGAGTTTCAGTTGCAGGTTTTCAATAGGGAAATATGTTGCTGCAGCTCCATATCCCCAGGCTGATGTAGTATATGATTTGCTGATATAGTTTCCCACTCCGTCGGTATTTTGAGATACCGGCCCTTGGTTATATTGGGAGTAATATTTTCCAAATATGGTGGCATTCCATCTTTTTGAAGGAGTTATCATATATGAGGCTCCGGTGATATTTTTAATGGTGACTTTCGGAATTGAGAAGTCTGTTAGGACTGAGGATGTCCCTATATAGGAACGGCTGGTTCTGTCAAATCTTCCGAAGATGTGGTTGAGACTCCAATGGTGGGTCTTACCCAATGAGTAATTGAGGTTGATGGTCCCGTTCCAATTTGTGTTTTTAGACTGGCTGTTCTGGTACGATTGTTCTCCCTTGCTCCCTTTGTCATAATATTCTCCATACCAGTTGTATGATCTGGAGGAAGTGTCGATGTTGTGGACAATATTGTGGTTGTAGTTCGCATTTGCCTTAAGTTCAAGGCCTTGTACGATAAAGTTGTGATCGATGTATTCAATGGATGGTGAAAGATAATACCCTCTTCGGCTTTTATCACCGAATACAATGTCTTGGTAGACACCTGTTTGAATCTCTTTGTAAAAATTGGAGTATGAAAATCCAAACATAAACCTGTCTGCCCATTTTTTTCCCACTACACCTATTTTTGCAATGGCTGCTTCATTATGGAAGTTGTCATGGAATCTTCTTACTCTTTTTATATCGTTTTTATCGATTGGGTATTTGTATACCGTTCCGTCTTCGAGTATTTCGAACTCTCTGACCCATGTGTCGATGTAATAAGAGTTGTCAGAGTAGTTTTGGAACAGGTTTATTTCGTACGAGAATCCGTTTTTGAGTGTTTGTCCGGCATTTATATGTGATTTGTGAGTGTTGAATGAGCCGTATGAATAGGATGCGTTTGCAAACCATCTGTTGCTCTTTTTATTTGTTATCACATTTATTACACCTCCGATGGCGTCTGTACCGAATCTTACCGGAACTACACCTTTATATACTTCTATCTTGTCAGCAAAGTTTATCGGGATATTGTTGATGTCGAAGGCGGCTCCAACTCCTTCCTGCGGGACCCCATCAATAAAGACTTTGACATGTTTGCCGCTGAATCCGTCAAGCATTATTTCCATCTCACTGCCGACTCCTCCCGATTCCCTGAGTTTCATTCCGGGAAGGGTGGAGAGTGCTTCGCTCAAGGATTTTGTAGAGTTGAGCAGAGACTCTGTCCTTACTTCCATGGCATTATAGGGAGAAAGTTTGATTTTGCTTGTGCTCGAGGCAGTTACAAGTGCTTCATCAATCATTTCGACATTGGGGATAAGTTTTATATGGTGGTTTGACCTGTAATTCTTACCCAATTCTATATCCTTTTCGTAATCGTGGTATCCGATGGCTATTACGCAAAGTGTGTATTTGCCTTTAGGGACAGCTATTAGAAATTCTCCATTTTCATCTGCCAAAACCCCATGGTTGGTCCCTTTCAGATATACTGATGCAAATTCAATCGCTTGTGAATCTTCTGTGGAGACTCTCCCGCTGATAATATATTTTTCTTCCCCTCTGAGTGTAAGACCCATAAATAAGGAGACTATTATGGAAAGTACGGTTATTATTCTCGCTCTGTATTTCATGCCGCAAAATTACTTATGTGGGTAGCTCTGTACAATCCCAATGTTGTGGTATTCCTTTTCGGAGAATTCCTCTTTTTGCAGTAACTATTTATAGGTATTGGGTGGGTATTTGCCTGTGAATAGTTTCTTTCTTTATAGACTCTCCCTTAAGTGTAAGCGTGGGGAATGGAAGTTTGTTTGCATTTCCGACCTGGCATCTGTTTCTTGAGTGAGTATAGCGGTGCTATGTGAATGAAAGAAAGGTGGAAAGACTCTGAGAAAAGCGATAAAGGGGGCAAAAGTTTTGGGTTTAAGTTTTAAGGTCACGATGTTTTAATTTTAAAACGTGGAATTTATAGAACGTCCCTTTATAATTTTTATTATCTTTGAGAGATTGTTTTTAAAAATGTAATGATGAAAAGAAATTTTAGATTAAGTTTTTCTTGTATTCTGATGTTGGCTTTTCTTATAGTCCCTTTTGACTCTTATGCTCAGACAGAAAGTGACCCATTGGAACACGATTTTGGCATTTGGAGTGATTTGACTGTTAAAAAGCATATTGTCAGTGGTTTTTCTGCATCTGTCAACGGCCATCTGAGGACTAAGGAGAATACCTCAATGGTGGATCAATGGAGGGTTAATCCCGAACTGCAATTTAAATTCAATGACTATTTCGATCTTTCAGCGGGTTACATATATATCAGCTCAAATAAGAATACCAACTACGAGGGAAGCCACCGTTGGTATGGCGCTTTTAGAATGGCTGTGAGTTTTGGCCCTGTACATCTACATCTGAGAGAACGTTTTGAGCAGACCATCAAGGAGGGGATGGCCAAAGGCGAGTATGGTAGGATTTATAATTATCTTAGGAGTAGAGTGGGGATCGATTTGAAATTTGAGAATTGTCCCGTTACCCCTTATGCAAATGTGGAGAATTTCCTATATGTTTTTGAATATAAAGGGGGTCAAGGTGCAGAAATGAGGTATAGCGTCGGCGCAAAATATAAATTTGCAAAGATTCATACGCTTGATCTTTATTATCGTATTGTGCAAAAGCTCCCTACTACAGAGCTGAGACACATAATGGGTGTAGGTTATACCTTATCGTTTTAATGAAACTCCAGAAATTGGGATATACTGATTTATGGATTTTCCATTGATTCTGTTCAGATTTTTATTATTAAAATTTTTAAAATGGGGATTTTTAAATTCCTTTTTAACTAAATCATATTGATATGAGAAATGCAATTTACAATTTTCCAATTCCTAACAATGAACCGGTAAAAACTTACCTTAAAGGCTCTCCTGAGAGAGAGGCTCTTGAGGCAGAATTGAAAAGACAAAGTGAAACGATTCTTGATATACCTATTATAATAGGTGGCAAAGAGATAAGGACCGGTAATACAGGTAAGGTGGTAATGCCTCATGACCATCAGCATACTTTGGCGGTGTACCACAAAGCGGGTGAGAAAGAGGTGAAGATGGCTATCGATGCTGCGATGGCTGCTCATGAGCAATGGGAACAGCTTGATTGGACTGTAAGGGTGGCTATCCTTATGAGGGTGGCAGAACTTATTACAGGCAAATACAGGGCTTTGATTAATGCTGCAAGTATGCTCGGTCAGAGTAAAAACTGTTATCAGGCAGAGATTGATGCAGTTTGTGAGTTGGCAGATTTTATAAGGTATAATGCGGCTTATGCTTCAAAGATTTATAATTTCCAGCCAAAGAGTGCCCAAAATCAGATAAATAGTGTGGAATATAGACCTCTTGAGGGTTTTGTGTTTGCCCTAAGTCCATTTAATTTCACTTCAATCGCATCAAATCTTGCCCTTTCACCCGTTCTGATGGGTAATACAGTAGTTTGGAAACCTTCTACTACTTCAATTTTGTCAAATTATTATTTGATGCAAATCTACAAGGAGGCGGGTCTTCCTGACGGAGTGGTGAACTTTATACCGGGTAGCGGTGCTGTTATCGGTAAGGAGATTTTTGCGTCACCTGATTTGGCAGGAATCCATTTTACAGGTTCTTCTGCTACTTTCAAGACCCTTTGGAAACAGGTGGGGGACAATCTTGACACATACAAAGCATATC
Source organism: Bacteroidales bacterium (assembly GCA_017501525.1). GTDB lineage: Bacteria > Bacteroidota > Bacteroidia > Bacteroidales > UBA932 > Coprenecus. The sequence continues at coordinate 89,773 of JAFVWT010000012.1, forward strand.
CTCGTTTGGTAGGTGAGACCGGTGGTAAGGACTTTATTTTTGTCCATCCTTCGGCTGTGGCTGAGGAGGTTGGTAATGCTGCCTTCTGTGGCGCTTTTGAGTTCCAGGGTCAAAAATGTTCTGCTGCATCTAGAATGTATGCTCCCAAATCTTTGTGGCCTGCAATTCTTGAGAAGATAAAAGATTCTGCATCAAAAGTTAAGATGGGTGATGTAAGAGATTTTGATAACTTTATAAATGCTGTTATTGACGAGACCTCTTTTGACAATATAGCATCTTATATTGATTATGCTAAAAATTCACCTGAGGCTGAAATAGTCCTCGGAGGAGGTTATGACAAGAGCAAAGGTTACTTCGTGGAACCGACAGTGATAGTTACCACAAACCCCCATTTCAAATCGATGGAAGAGGAGATTTTCGGTCCTGTGCTTACTGTATATGTTTATGAAGATGCAGATGTTGATGCTACTGCAGAACTTTGTGACAAGACCTCTCCTTATGGATTGACAGGTGCTATTTGGGGACGGGACAGAGTCGCTTTGGAGAAACTTGCTACAAAACTCAGATATGCGGCAGGTAATTTCTATATCAATGACAAACCTACCGGAGCAGTTGTAGGTATGCAACCTTTCGGAGGCTCACGTGCTTCAGGTACAAATGATAAGGCTGGTGGAGAGTTGAACCTTATCCGTTGGGTGCTTCCCCGTTCGATAAAAGAGACTTTGGTTCCCCCTACAGATCATAGATATACCTATATGAAGTAGTTGTCTGTTAGACTTCTATTTCCTTATTCTGTAATTTGAAGATGGAAAGACTGGACAATAGAATAACCCGTCTCTTCGGGATAAGATACCCGATAATTTCGGGAGGGATGGTTTGGTGTAGTGGGGCAAAACTTGCCGCAGCAGTAAGTAATGCCGGCGGACTGGGACTTATCGGGGCGGGTTCGTTGAAACCCGATTTGCTCAGAGAGCATATTGTAAAATGCAGGGAACTTACCAAGGAACCCTTTGGGGTGAATGTCCCTTTGATGTCTCCATACTCTGCAGAGTTGATGGAGGTGGTTATCCGGGAGAAGGTTCCTGTAGTTTTTACTTCTGCAGGAAATCCCAAATTGTGGACTGACCGTCTGCACGAAAATGGGATAAAGGTGGCACACGTGGTTTCGAGTTCAAAGTTTGCTTTGAAGGCGCAACAGGCAGGTGTGGATGCAGTTGTGGCAGAGGGGTTTGAGGCGGGAGGACATAATGGCCGCGAGGAGACTACAACAATGGTACTGGTTCCTTCAGTAAAGGAAGTGATAGATCTTCCATTGATAGCAGCTGGTGGAATTGCTACAGGTGGTGCAATGTTGGCTTGTTTCGCGTTAGGAGCAGAGGGGGTACAAGTCGGAAGCCGTTTTGCTGTCTCGTACGAAAGTAGCGCTTCTTTGGAATTCAAGACTTTGTGTACAACCTTGAATGAAGGGGATACAATGTTGTCTTTGAAGAAAATAAGTCCTACACGACTTGTCCGCAACAGACTTTTTGAGCAGATAGATAGTGCTGAGCAGGCTGGAGCATCCAAAGAGGAACTTCAGGAAATCCTTGGTCGTGGCAAAGCGCAGCAAGGTATCTTCTATGGAGACCTTGAGAATGGTGAACTTGAAATAGGGCAGGTCAGTTCTATTATTCGCGATATCCCTACTGCTGCAGAGATAGTTGAGCGAATGATGTCGGAATTTGAACAGGAAATCTCTCAGCTGAGGTCGCTGGTTTAACCGATTTCTATAATCTCACTTTCGGTGATGATAGTATTCATCAACTCATCGTGAGGCTCTTTAGGAACAAGATTTATTAATTGAAAATCGAAGCAGACTCCTATTTTTATAGGGGTCTGTTCTTTATTTGTCACTTTGCTGAACATTCTGTCATAAAAACCTTTACCTCGTCCCATTCTGCCACCATGGCGGTCAAATGCCACTCCAGGAACGACGACCAGATCGATATTTTCAATCAATGTCTCCTCTGCCTCTACGGAGGGTTCGGGTATTGCAAAAGATTCACCTGCTACAAGGGTTTCCACTCCATTGAATCTTTTTATCAGCAAATCCTCACCGTCTACGACCGGTAAAAAGATATTTTTATGCGCTGCACATCTTTGTACGGCAATATGGGTGTGAACTTCGTCATTCATCGACCAGTAGAAAAGGATATTCTGGGCCTTGATAAATTCAGGATATTTCTCAAGTTTGTCGATAATTGGGGCCGAGCGCTCAATTTTTTTCTCGAGGGGGATCTCTTTCTTTAAAGCAGAAATCTCTTTACGGATAGATTTTTTGATTAAAATTATATCTTCTTTCGGTTGCATAACTCTTCAAGTCTTATTGCAAAGGTAGAAAAGATTTTCGGTTGTGAATTTATACTAACAGTTAAGATTGAAAATATAGTGACCAATCTTTTGTCTATATAAAAAGATATTAATATCTTTAACCCAAGTTTTGTAAGTTATCTTGTTATTGTATAATTTGTTGATTTAAAGTATATGAATAGAATAAAGAATCTCATTTTGCTCACTGTTACACTTTTTCTGCAGGGGTGTATTCCTGTCCGTCACGATTATATTGTTAGTTTGTCGGCATGGGTTGAAAATGATTTGGAACAGGAGGTGGTGGTTTATTTCCAATCCAGAGGTGCAACTCCGTATGAGATTGTGGAAGATTCTATAATTTTATTGCCGGGAGAGAATGTTGCAATTGCTTCTGCTGAAGCTTGGTCTACAGAGAAGGTTGATTTTCATGAGTCACCGGATACTTTCTATCAGTTAAGTACTATGTTGCTTTCTCAAATGCCGCTCTATATGAAGTTTACTTATGAGGACGGAACCATCTATGAGTATTTTCAGCATGTAGAACAGGAAGATAATCCATTGCATCTATCTTCTTATACTCTAAATGATGATATGGGTAGATTTTATTATTATATTGACTAAATGTTTGACTTATGAATGTTTATAGATTGTCCTTTATATTTATTGCCCTTATAGTGTTATTCTCTTGCGATAGACAAAGTAGTTCTCCTATTGAAATGAGAACCCTGACGCAGAAGGCTCTTATTAAAAATATGACAGGAAATGATGTGACGATAACTTTGAGTCAGGAACAGTGTTTTGATGAAGAACCCGAACTTTCGTATACAGCTTTGGTAAAGAGTGATTCATCATTGGTGGTGGCGTATGTTGATCTTGTTTATCCTGTATCAGCCAATATAGATGCAGATTACTACTTAAATATGTTAAATTTGGTGAATGTTATGCCGAGGTACATTGCGATTGAGTATCCGGATGGAGTAAGAGAAGAATATAATTTTGTTTATAATTCGGATGATGGAAGTACCTCAAATCCTACAAATCTTGGGGACTATCATAAGTTGGATACAGGAGAGTCATCCAATATTGTTCTCTTTCAATATGATTTGGTCTCTTTGACGCTCTCGGAGTAAATTAAGATTCGGTTTTTAGATCCGGGTTCAATGAAATCTGCTAATTTTGTGGTCTTATGACCTCAAATGATGAAACGGATACTTTTACATTCTTGTTGTGCCCCTTGTTCGGCCGCTATATTGGAGTGGCTCGGGGAGAATGGATATGATGTTACTATTTTCTTTTACAATCCCAATATCTATCCTGAGGAGGAATATCTTAAACGGAAAAGTGAAATTGTCGGGTATGCTAATTCTTTGGGCGTCCCTATTGTAGATATGGATGAGCAAGGGTGGAGTGAGCAACACAGTGGTTGGCTTTCGGTCGCAGAGCCTTTAGCTGCAGAGCCTGAAAGGGGAAACCGTTGCCTGGAGTGTTTCAAATATCGTTTGGCTGCTACAGCAAAGTATGGTGCTGAGAACGGCTTCGATATGTTTACCACGACTTTGGCCTCTTCCCGTTGGAAAAGTTTGGAACAAATCAACCTCGCCGGACGCTATGCTCAGGAACTTGTGGACTCCAAAATCGAGTTTTGGGAGAAGAATTGGAGAAAAGGGGGACTCTATGAGCGGAGAAATCTTCTTGCAAAGCAATTTTATAACCAGCAATATTGCGGATGTGAATTTAGTGTGAGGAAATAATTTCCTTTGGCATATAATTTGCTTAGGGTGATGTTGTGTTAGTAATTTAAATAATGATAGAGAAAATGAAAAAGATTTTATTACAAATTACAATGTTAGTGGCAACCCTGTTTTTTTCAGTGGCAGGCTTGAGTGCATCTGACAATAGTGGCAAAGTTATAAATCTGACAAAAGGGGAATTTTTGAAACTTGTATATGATTATGAGAATAACCCGGAATCATTGGAGTATCTTGGAGACAAGCCTGCAATTATAGATTTCTATGCGGACTGGTGCCGTCCATGTAAACAAGTAGCCCCTATTCTAGAGGAATTGGCAAAGGAGTACAAGGGTCAGATATATATTTATAAGGTAAATACAGATAATGAAAGAGAGCTGGCTCAGGCTTTTGGCATTACATCCATTCCCACTTTGATTTTTATTCCTCAAACGGGAGCGCCACAAGTCTCTCAGGGAGCTTTGCCTAAAGATATTTTAAAGTCCACAATTGAAACAGTATTGTTGGGTAAATAGTCGAGTATGAATAGTTTTAAGGATTGTCTATGCCGAATAAGGGATATTCGGTTGCAGATTGATATATTTGAGAAGGAGCTTGAAGATAGATTCGGAATATCTTTGAATGAAGGGATGGTGTTATGTTCGATTTCATCAGGAGGGTCCCTTACTTGTGGGACAATAGCTCAAAAACTTACCATCACTCCCTCGAATTGTTCAAAAGTGGTGGCAAAAGTGGAGTCAAAAGGATTGATTTCACGAACATTGGGAAAGGAGGACAAGAGAGAGATGATTTTTGAACTCACTCCTGAAGGATTATCCCTTCTGGAACAAATAAACTCTTCAGGTATATCTTTGTCAGATGTTTTGAAATAGATGAGGTAGGGGAATCAAATTTTCCCTATCTTTGTTTTTTAGAATAAGGGAAAGTTTTATAATCCTATCCTTTAAACGTGAAATTTATAGGAGTTTCCTAAATATAATTGAAGTAATATTATGAATAGAAAGCTGTTTCTTCCTGTGGTGATGGTTATTGCCGCTTTGTCTTTTTTGTCATGCTCAAAGAGTGAAAGAATATATAATGAGGGAATAAACATACTCCCTGCACCTGTAGAAATTGAACTTCTCGAACAAGGAGAGTTTCTCTTGAACAAATCGTCGGTGGTCGTCGCTGATGGTCAAGAGCAGATGGAGGTTGCCGAGTTTTTTGTGGAAAAGATTAATAGGTCGACCGGCTATCGTCTGGAAATTGTTTCAGAACTTCCTGTTTCAAACTATATTCTATTGGAACTCAATCCTCAAATGGAGATAAAGGATGAGGGTTATACACTTTCAGTTAATAACTCCCGAGTAGTCGTATCTGCAAAGGACCGTTCGGGACTTTTTTATGGTATGGCTACATTCATGCAGCTTCTTCCGGCTGAAATAGAGTCGTTGACAAAGGTTTCGGGTCTCAGATGGGCTGCTCAGGCAGTGGAGATAACTGACTATCCCCGTTTCTCATATCGAGGACTTCATCTGGATCCGTGCCGCCATTTTATGACAGTGGAGGATGTCAAGAAACATTTGGATATAATGTCGATGTTCAAGTTCAATATAATGCACTTCCATTTGACAGAGGATCAAGGGTGGAGAATAGAGATAAAAAAATATCCGCTTTTGACCGAATTAGGCTCTAAAAGACTTGAGGGTGAGGGATATATCCACGAGGGTTTCTATACTCAGGATGAACTTAAGGAACTTGTCGAGTATGCCCGCTTGCGCAATATTACCATTATTCCAGAAATAGAGGTTCCGGGTCATGCCCTTGCAGCGATAACAGGTTATCCATGGTTGAGCTGTAATGAGCAGGAGACTACTCCACGAATTATCTGGGGGGTAGAGGATGTGGTAATGTGTGCAGGAAAGGAGAGTACATTTGAGTTTGTGGAAGATGTTATAAAGGAAGTAGTGGAGATCTTCCCTTCTGAATATATTCATATTGGGGGTGATGAGTGTCCAAAAGGGGAATGGGAAAAATGTCCTTTGTGTCAGGCAAAAATAAAAGAGTTGGGCATTGATAAAACCATTAAAGGCCATACTCCTGAGATGAGACTTCAAAGTTACTTTATTGAGAGGGTTGAAAAAATTGTTGAGAAATATGGTAGAAAGATTATCGGATGGGATGAGATTCTTGAAGGTGGATTGGCTCCTTCAGCTACAGTGATGTCATGGAGAGGTTTATGGGGAGGAATTGCTGCAGCAATGCAGGGACATGATGCGATTATGACTCCTTCTACTGACGGTTATTATTTTGACCATTATCAAGGGGATTATCGTGTTGAACCATTGGCAATAGGTGGTTACACTACCCTCGAGAAGGTTTATTCGTATAATCCTATTCCTGATACTCTTGCGAAGCTGGGACTTGCACACCATATTTTAGGAGTCCAGGGCAATACCTGGTCGGAGTATATGTATACAGAGGATATTCGCGAATATAGGATATATCCTAAGGCATTTGCACTTGCAGAGGTGGCATGGAGTCCCCTTTCAAGAAAGGATTTTAAAGATTTTGACAGAAGGGTCAACAATGCTTATGTCCGTTTGGACCAATACGATGTAAATTATCACATTCCTCAGCCCGAGCAGCCGGGAGGTTCATGCAACCATGTTGCTTTTGTGGATAGTACCGTTATGGAGTTTACAACTACCCGCCCTGTCAAAATGGTTTATACTTTGGACGGAAGTACCCCTACAGCCAAGTCTCAGGAATATATTGCTCCATTTACATTGAAGGAGAATACTGTCGTGAAGATATGCAGTGTTCTACCCTCGGGCAAATGCTCTGCGGTCAGGACTATTTTTGTTGAAAAGCAGCAATATTCTCCTGCGGTAGAGGTTGAAGGTCTTAGCGCAGGGCTTATAATGGAGGTTACACAGGGCCATTTTATGAATAGGGAAGAGCTTGAATCCCAACCAAGGGAGTGGACCAGAAGCATTATAAATTCTACTCGGAGACTAGTGGATGTGGTTCCATCTGACAACTATATGAGAGATTTTCCTCAATTTGCTTCGGTTGCTAGAGGTTATATTATGATCCCTGAAGATGGAATTTATTATTTCGGAACTAATTTCAATGACCTTTCAATAGATGGGAAAATGGTAGTGGACAATAATAACGATATCAAGAAATACTCTACAAATGGTACATCGATGGCATTGGCAAAAGGTCTTCACACCATTGAAATCACATTTTTGGGTCATATCCTGGGAGGTTGGCCATCTAATTGGGACAGAGGTGATATCCAAATCAGAGAGCAAGGTGACGAAAAGTTCTATGCTGTAACTCCTGAAATGTTGTGGTATAAATAGCGGAGTGGTTTGTAGGAGGAGTTTGGGAGACTTACGTGATATTGGTACATAGCAGTAGAATTTCCAATGATACAACTTAAGGCGATATGAGACGATATTTACTTTTTTCACTTATATTTGTTATAACATCATTTTTGCTACTGTCGTGCAAGGATTATTCAGAACCATTGCCATATGGTCCGGTTCCTACTGAAAGTCAATTGCAATGGCAGAAAATGGAGTATTATATGTTTGTCCATTTTGGCCCCAATACTTTTACTGACAAGGAGTGGGGTGATGGTCTTGAGAGTCCCGATGTTTTTGCCCCGACAGAGCTGGATTGTATGCAGTGGGCAAAGGTTGCAAGGCAGGCGGGAATGAAAGGAATCATTGTTACAGCAAAGCATCACGATGGTTTTTGTCTGTGGCCGAGTGCCTATAGTTCCCATACGGTAGAGGAGAGTGGATGGAGAGATGGGAAAGGAGATCTCCTCAAGGAACTCTCTATTGCATGTGAAAAATATGGACTTAAATTTGGAGTATATGTATCGCCCTGGGATCAGAATCATCCCAAATACGGGTTGCCCGAATATAATGAGGTATTTGCAGGAACAATTTCCGAGGTATTGGGCAATTATGGTAATGTGTTTGAGTTGTGGCTTGATGGTGCCTATGGTGGAAATCCCGATTCTACTTTCAGATATGATTGGGAATTGTTCCATGAAATAGCGTATAGTAAATCTCCTGATGTAGTGATATTCAGTGATATAGGTCCAGGTTGCAGGTGGGTGGGCAATGAAAGTGGTATTGCTCCGGAGACAAATTGGTCAAGGCTCAATACCGATGGCTATCAACCAGGTAAATTTGCGCCATCAAGAGATACTTTAGGAGGTGGAAATGTTCATGGTAAGTATTGGGTCCCCGCAGAGTGTGATGTGTCTCTACGTCCGGGATGGTTTTACTCCCCCTCTACTGATGACAAACTTAAGAGTGTGGATCAACTTATGGAGATCTACTACTCTTCGGTTGGACGAAACAGTAATTTGCTCTTGAATGTCCCTGCTGACCGAAGGGGAAGGATTCCTGCCGCTGACTCAGCCAGACTTGTGGAATTTGCCAAGGAACGGGAAAAAGCTTTCCATGTAGACTATGCCAAAATGTCCAGAACCCTTTCTGATGAGGTCCGAGGAGCAAAACCCAAATTTGCGGCGAGCAATATCGTGGATGGACGCTACGACACTTATTGGAGCACGGATGATAATGTTACAAGTGCTTCTTTTACGGTCTATTTTAGAAGAAATCGTGTGATAAGTGCGGCTATGATTCAGGAGTATATTCCATTGGGACAAAGGGTCAAGGAATTTAGTATCGAGTGCGCTTTAGGTGACGATGGTGATTGGAAAGAGGTATTCAGAGGTACTACTATCGGATACAAGAGGATTGTAAGGTTCGATTCCGTAGAAGTTTCAAAAGTGCGATTCAATATTTTGGACTCTTACGCCTCTCCTGTGATAAACAATGTTGAAATTTATTAGAAGAGGGTTTCTGCAAATGGTGATAGAATCAGATTTATGTTATTTATAGAACATCCTTTATCCATTTGGTATTATATTTGTCTTTCCATTAGGTGTAACAGATTAATTTTAAAAAAATACAGATATGATTAACGAAAAAGTACAACAAGCATTGAACGATCAGATTTTAGCAGAAATGTGGTCGGCAAACCTTTATCTCTCAATGTCTTTCTATATGGCAGTCGAGGGATATGACGGATTATCACATTGGCTTAAGAAACAGTCTCAAGAGGAGATGGAGCACGCTTATGATATGGCAGACTATGTTCTAAAGAGAGGCGGTGTGCCAAAGGTGGAAAAGATAGATGTTGTTCCTCAAGGATGGGGTAGTCCGGAGGAGGTTTTCAAACATGTGTATGAACATGAGTGCCATGTTTCAAAACTTATCAACAACATTATGGATTTGGCAGTGGAGCAGAGAGATAATGCGACACAGGATTTTATGTGGAAGTATGTCCGTGAGCAGGTTGAGGAAGAGGCAACTGCATTGAATATTTACGAAAAAGCTAAAAAGGCTTCAGAAGCTGGACTTTTGTTCCTGGATTCTAAATTGGGACAGCGTAAATAAGCGAAGGTAGAAATATAAGTGGATATATATGAAGAATGTTATCTTCTGGTTCTCGGGCTCGGGCAATTCCAAGTACGTGGCGACGAGAATATTCGAGGAGGTCTCGAAGGTTGATGAAGATACTGTTATTCTGTATATTGCCGATTTGATAAGAGAAGGAAAGATGAAGTTTGACATTGAGCATAATGGCTCTGTCGGCTTTGTCTTTCCTACTTATTTTTGGGGAGTTCCCCAGATAGTGAGAGATTTTGTCTCCAACTTGGAATTAGAGGGCATAACTCAGGAAACAGCAATTTATCAGGTGTTGACTTGTGGAGGTAGTACAGGCATGGCTGACAAGAGTTTTTCAAAGCTCCTTTCAGCAAGGGGTTATCATGTAAGGGAAACTTTCTCAGTTTCTATGCCTGACAATTATTGCATTCTGCTCGATTTGATGACCCCAAAAGAGCAGATTGTTCCTCTTCTTGAAGAGGCCGGCATAAAATTGGATAAGGTAATCCCTGCTATAATCAGCAGATGTGTCAAGAAGAAAAATAACATATCAGGTGAACTGCTGATTGATAGAGGTGTTCATCCCAAACTTAAAAGCAGACTGCTATACCCTCTTTATAAATATGGTAGAAGGACATCCCCTTTCTACGCTGATGATAAGTGTATAGGATGTGGGAAATGTGTGAAGGTGTGTCCCATGGACATTATAACTATGTCTGAGGATCGTCCACAATGGAAAAAGGGGCGATGTACTCAATGTTTGGCATGTCTGCATCATTGTCCTGTTGAATCTGTGCAATATGGGCGTAAGACTCAAGGCAGACTCAGATATGTCATTGATCCCTATTTATAGTTGGGCATAATAGTCAGATAGGTTGATATGACAGATATGACGGAGTTCGTTATTATAAAATTTAGTGTATCTTTGCACCTCTTTGAAACATTTAATATATAACAATATGAATCTAAAGAAACTATTCCTTTCTGCGACAGTGGCTATTATGGCCATTCTCGCCGCTTCTTGTAATAAAAGCGAGGAAGTAATCATTCCCGTAGATATTACCATTTCCGAAGAAGCAATTGCTATCGATTCCACAGGAGGAAGTGCTACTCTTGTTTTAAAAAGCAACAGACCATGGAGTGTTGAAAAGATTGTAGATAATCCATGGGGTAATGAAAATGCTGATTGGTTAACTATTGAGCCTATGTCAGGCGATGCTAATGTTGATGGTATTAACATTACTGTTTCTGCTCCTGTAAATGCTACGGACTCAATAAATTACGAAAGAAGTGTAATAGTCTATTTCCGAACTGATAAAGAGATTTTTGCTTCTACAGTTGTTACTCAGGATGGAGTAATGAAGCCTAACGCATGGACATATGTTTCCATTGCAGAACTAAGGGAACTTGCTCCTGAGTCAAATGTCTCTGAGGAGAGAATTTCAATTACCGAACCATGGATGCTCAGAGGTGTAGTAGTATCATCTAACGACCCTCAGACAGTTTCCAATAAGAATCTGTTTATTCAGGACAATACAGAACCGAATAGTGGATTGCTAATCTATTCAGATGCTTTCTCAAGTTGTAATTTCGGGGATGTCGTAGAGGTTAAACTCAAGGGTGGTGTTATGTATTACTACTACAAACTATTGCAGTTTGTCCCTGAAAATGCCTCTATGGTCATTAAGACCGGCGAGAAAGAAGAACCTTCGGCTGCTGTAATTGAGAATGGTGAAGATTTTGTAAACGGTTTGTATGAAGGTCAGTATGTCAAGATGTTCGCTCAGGTAACTACAGAATCATTGGGTCTGACTATGGGTGAAAGTCCTAAAGTAGAGACTGAGGATGGTTCATCATTCTTGATGTATTCTCGTAGCAATGTTCCTTGGGCAGGAGCAGATGTTCCTCAAGGAGCTGGTGATTTGTATGGCTTGTGTAGCAGTTATAGTGGAGTATATCAGGTTGTTCCTCAACGGGAGTCTGATTTTGAAGGTATGACTCAATCACGTTTTAAGGGAAGACCTACAGTTGTTACAAATGATGCTGTTCTGAGTGATGATATGACATCAGCTACCCTTAGCGGCTCATATACCTATGAAGGTGACCAGACAGATGTTACTGAAGTTGGATTTGCAGTAATGAGTTCTTCTGAAGAAGAATTTACAAACTACCCTGCAGAGAATGGTACTGAGTTTGAATATGTACTTGAAGATCTGGCTTCTGCGACCACTTACAAATATAAAGCATATATCAAGCTCGGAGAGAGAATCTATGAAGGTGAAGAAAAATCTTTTGCTACTTCAAGTTCTGATTATACTCCAATTGCTCAGGTTCAGGATGGCGGTACATATACTATGAATGGTGTAGTTACTGCAAGAAGTACCCGTGGTTTTGTTTTGACAGATAATACAGGTTCAATCTTCTATTATAACAGTGGTTATACCGATGAATATCAAATTGGTCAGGAATTGACTATTACCGGAACCATTGGAAATTACAATAAAGGTCTTCAAATTACTGCAGAAGGTGCATCAATAGTTGCCGGAGAATTAGGTGAATATACTTATCCTGCTCCAAAAGAAGTTTCTGCAACAGAAATTGACGCGTATATAGCAGATGAAAATCTCCGTTTGGCTGAGTATGTAACTTTGACAGGTACCCTTTCCATCAGTGGAAACTATTTCAATATCATTGTTGAAGGTACAGAGAACCAGGCAAGTATCTATTACCCTGCAGAAGATATAAAGAGTGAGTTGTCAGCATGTAACGGTTCTCAGATCACCATCAAAGGTTATGCTTCTTCAGTATCAAGCGGTAAATTCTATAATGTGATTGTAACTTCATTTACAGGTGATTCACAAGAGGCACAGACAGTTGATATCGCCGATTTGAAAGAGGGAGACTATGCAGTAGTTAATGGAGTTGTAACAGCTATTGGCTCAAGAGGCTTTATTCTTACTGATGAGACAGGTTCGATTATGTACTATGACTCACAGTATAAGGCTGATTATCAGATTGGTCAGGAATTGACAATTACCACAACTGTAGGTTCTTTCAATAAGGGTCTTCAGCTCTCTTCTACCTCTGAAATCGTTGCAGGTGAAGTAACAGAGTATACATATCCTACCCCTGCAGTGATGACCTCAGCTGAGGTGGATGCTTTCGTTGCAGATACCCAGTTGCGCTTTGCAGAATATGTTTCTCTGGAAGGTACACTTTCAGTAAGCGGTACATACTATAATATTATTGTAGAAGGTACAGATAATCAAGGTAGCATTTACTATCCAAATGCTGAGCTTAAAGCGATTGTAGAGGCAAATAATGGAGCAAAGATTACCGTTTATGGTTATTCTACAGCAGTTTCCGGTGGAAGATATGCAAATATTCTTCCTGTAGAGATTGTAGTTGGAGAACCTGGTGATAATCCGGATCCTGAACAACCAGAAGATATTACAAATATTGCCGATGTTGAATACAATGGAACATATACCGTTAAAGGTGTTGTAGCTGCAATATCTACAAGAGGATTTGTATTGGCTGACCAGAGCGGTGCTATTTTCTATTACAATAGTTCATACTCTGCTAATTATCAAATTGGTCAGGAACTTACCATTACAGGTACAATTGGTGCATACGGTACAGGTCTGCAACTTTCAGCTGACTCAGAAATCGTTGAGGGTGAAGTGATTGAAATGACATATCCTCAGCCTGTTATTGCAGATGCAACTGTAATCGACGCCTTTATTTCAGATACAAACAACAAATTTGCCCAATATTCTCAAGTTACTGGAGTATTGTCAATCAGTGGCAATTATTACAATGTAGTGGTTGAAGGTACTTCAAATCAGGCAAGTTTCTACTATACTCCTTCAGAAATA
>JAFVWT010000013.1 GCA_017501525.1 Bacteroidales bacterium
CTAATAGATGCAACAATCGTCCTGAGAATCTTAGGTGGCTGACCAGACTAGAAAACGTTCTTAACAACCCATATACTCGTAGTAGAATCGCATTTCTTTGCGGTTCGATAGAAGCATTCCTGAAAGATCCCTCAATCCTTAGACAGACAGCCTCAGAACCAAACACGTCATGGATGCGTACAGTATCAAAAGAAGAAGCAGCAAAATGTCTAAAGTGGCTTGACAAATGGAACAATGAAGATAGCCCTACTCCCAAACCTTCATCTACCTCAAAGAAAGGGATTGGTGATTGGATATACACTGACAAACCTAACGACGGATTCGGACAATCTTGGGATTCTGACTGGGAATCGAGAGAACCACGTAAATCATATGCACAACAAAGAGCAGAAATTGAAGCAGAAACAATCCGTTATGAAGAAGAACGACTAGCCCTCAAAGACTCTTTAACTCCTGGAGCAAAACAACTACATTGGAAAACTCCAACCGAGTTTCCATTATGTCCACAAACTCATACAGAAGCACCACTACAAGATTACCTTAACGCACTTGTTGAAGGCCAAACATTCTGCAAGAACCAATATTACCATTCAGAAGTTGTAAAGGCTGAAATCGCATCAAATGGTCAGCACCTTGCAGTCATAACGACCACCAGTGGAGTCACAAACTTCGCCCTTACTGAAATAAGATACGAAAACGGCTTCTACATCCACGAAAGCATCCGCACATTCTTCTCAGAAGAAGGTGCCGAGAAATACTACACCCTCTCCCTCGGCAAAGAATGGACAGGTGGGGATGTAATGGAAGACTATTGCTAGAACATTGCACTATTAAAAGTAGAAACAATGAGAGATAATAAGGATTTCAAAGATCTAAAAGCAATGGCTGGGGCATATAAGCCTGGTTTTATGCAGATCAAATTAACTCATCAATTCCAAAAAGGTTTTGGAGATTTCACGATTGAACAACTTGGAGTATTCTTTCATGAATATATTCATTATTTACAGAACATATCTACTCCTTGGGGATTGTATATGAGTATGGTCCAATATAAGACCATATCTGAAACTTATGCACATATTCAATCTGCCGATAGGACAATCGAATTACCCCTTAAAGTTACTACACCTAGTTTAGAGCATCAATGGGCGATTATTAATATTGGTCAAGGTCATTATCCTTTTAACATTGATTACGATCAAACTTGCCAAATTATCGATCGTACAAAGCAAATTAAGATCCACAGAACAGGAGAAACAATTGGAGAAAAAACATATCCCAAAATATCTCTTGAAATTACTTTCGTTGATGGAACGGTGAGGAATATTGATTTAGGAGCACTGATAATCAATGAGAGTATGGCGGCAATGTATCAAATGATGATTGATCCAAATGCATCTCACGAGAAGTATGATTTACCATATAATTTAATACAAATCTTTTGTGAACAACACTATCCCAATATTGCTCATGATAGGAAAAAACTTATTGCAATTTGCTATACATCCCTATTTAGCTTAAGTCCAGCTCAAGTTTTATTGGAGCAATTGGAGAATGCTTCCGAGAATCCCGATGTATCTGGACTTGAACTTTTTAACGATTTTGTTCGAAACGCAGAAATTTATGACAATAGAGGGAAACAAAGTACTGTATCAGAGTTCATGGATGGTTTAATTGATAACTTTAAAGAAATAATATCACAACTACTCAATTGTGAACTAGATTATATAGCAGATGTACTTGATAAAGTTCGTATATCCAAACGCATTGTACCTCTAATAAGTATTGTCTATGCTGATGAATTTAACCCTTCAGACATCGAAACTATAATAGACATCCTTGGTATTCCTTTTACATATAATGAAAAAGGTGAACACTTCCTACCAAAATCCACAAAAAATCCGAACAGAGATTCAGATGACATGCTTGCTTTAATTGCAAATTCAGCATTATATAACTACATTGCTCACCCTAACAAATATCGGTGCTGTCCCCTTAGATTTATGTGTCTACAATCAAATTTACCAGTCATAAAAGAAGAATGTTTTGATTACCCATGGCTAGGTAAAAAGTGTCCAATTACAGGATTATGTGAATATATTGGTCTCAAAAATAAAGAGTACCGATGGACATATTAAGCGGCACTTGCCCACTTCCCTCCGGTCAGTCGGCAACCTTCTATTCCCACCGCACAGGCGAGAATATGAGGACTGCAAGCAGATCCTCAAACTCTCGCTGAACCCCACGCACACATAAAACGCCCGGCAAGACTTCAGCCAGCACAGCTGTCAGAAGACTTGCCCTATGGGCAGAGCGGTATCAGAAGATTGTCAGCCTGCATCCGCTGTGCTCCTGCATCCTGTCAATCCTCTTCCATCCATAACTCGCTTCGCTCGAATAAGAAAATATGGTCTGGAGACTTAAGCCTTCTTTCCCCCGAGAATTTCGGAGATTCCGCGATTTTTCCTTCGGAGAAAATCTCTGCATCTCTTATCGAAATTCTCTCCTCCAGAAGTCATAAGACTCCAGCTGTCTATGCCCCTCTTATCCCCACAGGGGAAGAATGATCGCCTTCGCTACCGCAGTGCGGAGTGGACCGTCAGCACTCCGTGGCCCGAGAGATTCCAGCTTCGCTGGCATTTAAGGCTGCGCCTCGGAAATGTAAGCAAGCTTCCATTCCTC
>JAFVWT010000014.1 GCA_017501525.1 Bacteroidales bacterium
ACAAGGTAGCCGTACCGGAAGGTGTGGCTGGAACACCTCCTTTTTGGAGCTTACTGATCGGAAGAAGTTAATTCTCTCCTTTTCACTTGATGCTATTAATTTTGAAATATATAGTCTCGTAGCTCAGTTGGTTAGAGCGCTACACTGATAATGTAGAGGTCCGCGGTTCAACTCCGCGCGGGACTACAAAAAAAGTTCTTTACAAATCTGGGGGGCTAGCTCAGTTGGCTAGAGCGCCTGCCTTGCAAGCAGGAGGTCATGGGTTCGACTCCCATGCTCTCCACCAGAGAGGGAGTACAGTTTATGTGCTCCCTTTTTTTATTTTTGGAATCTTCATAGCTCTCCCTCTTTTTGAGGTAGCTTTTTAATAGGATGATATTTGATTTCCCTCAATAGAGATGATGAAATCACTATTCTCTTATTGTTATGGAAGACTTTGACACGATTAATGCCATTTCGCGAGAAAGTTTTCTTGAATGTGCATATCAGCAGGGTTAGGCGAATCAGATGCGGGGAGGGACAGATTCCGAGAGATAATTAATGGTATCAATACTTTCAATGATTATTTGTGTAACTTGGAATTTTTAGAAGTTCCCTATAAAGTAATGTAAATTAGCAATTTTGATTCTATGAACAGGTTTGTTTTTCTCGCCATTTTGTTTTTTTCATTTTTTGCCACTTCTTGTAAGTCATCAACTGATTCTCCGGTAGTCCCTTCTGGTGATACAAAGTTGGATATTTCTCCATTTAGTTTTGAAATTCCTATTGAGGGGGGCACCTATTCATGCTCATTCAGAGTTGTAAACCCCGTATCGGGAACTCTTCTTTCTGTTACATCCGATGATTTGGAGTGGGTTACCGATATTGTTATTGAAGAGCAAGACTCTACCATTTCATTTACAGTTCTTCCTAATAATACTTATATAAGACGTACAGCTAATATTGAGTTTTCATACGGAGATATTGTCTCTGCTGAGATAAGTCTGTCGCAGGATGCTCCCATACAACTACCTTTTGAATTCTCAAACTTTCAGTGTACAGAGTCAACAATATCTGTTGATATAACACCTGTAGACACTGAATCTGTTTATATTTGTAGAGTGGTCTCCAAGGATTATATGGAATCATTTGATGTGACTGCGGATCAGGAATCTTTGGAAGAGTACGACTTTGAGTATCTGACAATTATGGCTAACTCTTATGGTATTTCAGTCAGAGAATATCTTTCTGATATGGTTTTGAAAGGTGTGGCTACGGGATACTTAATTGAGGAACTGCTACCAAATAGTGAGTATCTGATATTCTGCTATCATATCGATATAAATACAGCTAAATGTCTGAGTGATATCGTTTTTCAGTGGGTAACTACAGGTAATGTTGAACAATCTGACCGTCATTTTGACTTTGAGCACCAGAATGCCGGCGATCAGGTGCATGTAACTGTTACTCCGGAAAATTATCAAGGATACTATTATTATGGCTATTACAAGACTGATGAATTCTATTCATATTTTGGTAGTGATGCAGATTTCGCTGATGTTGTCGTGAGGAGTTGGAATGAGAAGGTTCATTATCAGAGGAATCTTTACTTTATCCCGGTTTCAGATGTTCTGGAACAGAATTGTTTCCAGTCTGAGCATACATTCAACCATTCTTTGGATGCCCAATCTGAATATATTTTATATGCTTTCAGTGTTGACAATGAGACAGCTTTTGCAAGTTCTGATGTTACCACCTATACTATTATGACGGAGGATGTCACCCTTTCTGATATGGTTATAGATTTGCAAGTCACCAATTTGGGGGCGAGAGGAGCAATTTTTCATTTTACTCCCGATAATGATGAAGAAACGTATGTGGGACATTGGATTACTAAAAGTGAATGGGATTCTTATGGAAGTAATGAACAACAACGTATGTCAGGATTATTAAATGCTTACTCATTTGTTCCTAAAAGTGGTTATATCTCATATAATGTAACAGATTTGACCCCTGCAACCGATTATGTTATGTTTGCATTCGGTTATGAATCAGGTTTCCCAACTACATCGATTTTCTATAAGGAGTTCTCCACTTCTGCGGATGTTATAGGAGAGAGTACCATTACAATCCAGACAGATGTCTATTTTGATTGTGCAGAATTGAGCAATTATGACCCTATCTTCAATGAATTTAGTCAATATGCCCTTTTCCCGTTGATTGCAACAGTGGAGCCTGAGTCGGATAATTATTATTATCTTTTGACAACCCCCGAGGACCTGGCTTCATGGACTGACGATGAGATAAGGATGCAACTATATGAGCGTTTCCGCCAATATACACTTAGGGATGAGTATAGTATTCTGTTTAATACAGAGGTTGTTTTTGTGGGAGTGGTGATGGATACTAATGGTAATTTAGGACCATTGTGTAAACAAACCATATACCTGACCAGAGAGGGAGCAAGTGATCCTCAGGATTATTTCAGTGGAAATTATGCTCCCACACCATTAGGCATTACTCATTTGAAGTAACTTTTACCTAGGACTTATTGAATTTGTCAAGATAGGCAATCAGTGATTTATCGTCGCCGGTAAGACCAAACTTTTTGCGAAGTCTGGTTCTGGCGGCGTTAATTCCATTTATTGTCTGATGTGTAATATTTGCAATTTCCTTTGTCGACATATTCATCTGCATAAAGGTGCAGAGCCTTCTCTCATTTATTGTAAGGTCTGGATGTGCTTCTACGAGGTTTTTCATAAAGGTGTTGTTCCCCTCAAGACTTTTTTCCACTTCTACCCAATCGCTTTTATCCTCCCTGCTCTCCAATTGCCTTATAATATTTCTAATCTCCTGATTTGGAATTGTCTCTTTATTGTAAGAGATATTTTCCAATTGATTTATCAGGTGTTGTATGAAGATATTTTCCTGATATTGTTGTAAGCGTTTGACTTTAATCATATCGTCTTTTGCTTTCAACTCGTTTTTGTGCTTTTCTTCTTCAAGCTGCAGATTGCGCTTGAGCAGTTTTCTACGTTGGATAAATATATAAAAGAACAATGTACTGCTTAGCAATATGATAACCAACGCCATGATTATAAATTTTATCCGACTTTTGTATTGTTTGTTGATTTCTCTCATTCTCTCATTTTTGAGTTCATTGAGAGATTTGGATAACTCTATAATTTTTTCCTCGTTGACTAATTCTACGTAGATATTGGTCATTGCTGCAAGGTTCTCATAGGCTTTTTTGTAGTCACTTTTTGTCATGTATATCCATTGCAGAATATCGTATGACCGTAGCAGCATTTGAGGATTGAAGTCCCCTTTGCTGAGATAGTGGATTGCAAGGTTTATGTTTTCTATTGAACTGTCGTAATTTTCTCTCATAAGCTCAAGATACCCGGCGGCTGAGTAGTAGTAGCCTGAGTCTTTGATATTTGACAACCTCTCTTTGCTTTTTTTAAGATAGTATTCGGCGAGGGATTCCTCTCCATATTCTATATATTTCAAGACAGCATTGAGGTATATACTTACCAGGTTTTTATCAATATTATAATTTTGGAATATCTCTTCCGAGATGTTTATTATAGAGTCCACTTCAGTTTTTTTAAGTGGATAGTAGAAGAGGTTGTTGAGTGCTCTGGAACGTTGCTCTTGTTCCAAAGCATTTTCGGCACTTGTAGTTATGAAATTGTTATAAGCTCTGGCAATCCTCACATCTTTGTAATAGTAGTAGTGTATTCTTTCCATTACGAGGGCACATTCTCTTATTGATATGCTGTCTCTTATTTCGTTTGCTATCTTCATTGCATTCAAAATATTGTTGAAAGAGAGGTGCATGTCTCCAACTTTGAAATTGTAATCTGCTATTCTCGCCTGTATTCTTGCTGCTTCTTTCTTTAACTGAAGGTTTTGGTATATTTTAAAAGCTGTCTCTCCATGTTTGATTGCATTTCTGTATTTGAATAAATTTTCCCCTTCATACATGGAAATGAATGCGTAGATTTCTCCAATCCCTTCGTAGTATATCCGGCTTGAATCAATGTCTTGAATCAGACGCAGGGCATTGAAATATGCCGTATCCTGATTACTATCTTTATTTTCTATGAATGACTTGAAATATTTTTCCTGCTGTTTGGACGAAAGTGCTTGTAGTATCTCATTTTGTTGGTCAGTCATCTCTGATTGGCCATAAGAATTTATTGTAATTAGTGTTAATACTATTAATAAGATAGCTTTTTTCATCGTGATTTGTTCTTGGTTTTGCAAATGTAATAAATTTTGTCATTCTTTTATAGTATTACACAATTCCAATTTCTGATATTTTATGTAACTTTGTAACAATTTGAAAATGAGATAATACAAAGCATTGTATTATTAATGTAATACTATTTTTTACTAATGTTATATATTTGTAATATCAAGTTTGGATAGATGAACGACTATGTATTTTATATTTGTGCTAATAAGTAGAGGAAAGGTATGAGTTCCGTAGATGGTACCTATCTCTTCAGATATGTATTGTCGACGGGAGTTGTAATTGTTTTCGCATTAGGTTTGGGAGTTCCATTAGGGTAGCAGGAACTCCCGATTACCTAATCAACTTATTAAAGAACAAACTTTGAATGAACTTCTAGACCTGTAAAATGATTTGCAGGTCTTTTTATTTTCATTTCCCTTCATATATTTTATAGTTTCAATTAGTACGTTTCACTAATATGGTTTAACTTTGAGTAATATTATGATGGTAATTTTATTTTTATTTTCTGTTCTGTTTCTTGTTTCTGCCTGCGATTGTAATTCTCATGTAGTGGAGAGTCCGTCGGGCAGGTGGAGGGTCGAGTTTTTTTTCTCTTCCACAGGTATTCCTCATTACCGGGTAGTGGATGACATTACCGAACGGACCATTGTTGCCGATTCCCGTTTAGGACATGTTTTTTCTGAATCTGGTATCTCTGAGTTTGATATTCTGGAGGGAGTTGTGCATGAGAGTTCCTCTACAGAGTGGAACCAACCTTGGGGAGAGAATACCACTATCATCGATGCTCATAACAGGATGTCTGTTCGTTTACGGGATTCATTAGGTAACGGGCTTCAAATCCATTTCAAGGCCTTTGATGATGGTGTTGCCTTCAGATATGACTATAGTATCCATTATGATACCCTCAATGTGCTCAACGAGTTGACCGAATTTAATTTTCTTAGTGATGGTAGGGCGTGGTATACTCCGGGTAATTTTGAATCGTACGAATTGGAGTATTTGTCTGACTCTTTGAGTAATGTTCGTAGTGCCTCTACTCCATTTACTTTCCGACTTGAGGAGGTGTATTGTTCTATTCACGAGGCTGCTTTGTATAATTTCCCCGAGATGGTTCTGCTGCAAAAAGACTCTCTCTCGTTTGTTTCTCTTCTCGCCCCATATTCAGAAGCGACAAGAGCTTGTGTGCCTGGAACATTCTCCACTCCATGGAGAACTATACAGTTGAGTGACAGTGCGGTAGGACTGATAAATTCTTCTATGATTCTGAATCTCAATGAACCTTCGAAGATAGGTGATTGTGGATGGATTAAACCTCATAAATATATTGGTGTGTGGTGGGAGATGCATTTGGGAACTAAAGAGTGGAGGGATGGACCCCGAAAAGGGGCAACAACTCAGGAGGCTCTCAGGTATATAGATTTCGCTTCGGAGAACAATATTGATGGGGTCCTTTTTGAGGGATGGAATAGAGGTTGGGAAAATTGGGGAGGCTCCCAGGAGTTTGATTATGCGGCGCCTGCTGAGGATTTTGATCTGGAATTAATTGCGGAATATGCAAAAAGCAAAGGGGTTAATTTGTGGGCTCATAACGAGACAGGGGGAAATATCTATGATTATGAATCCAAGATGGAGGAGGCTTTTGAACTTTACAATAGACTTGGTATCCATTATTTGAAAACGGGTTATGCGGGTGGAATGCCTGATCGTATTTTTCACCACTCTCAGCAGGGGGTTCAACATTATCAGAAAGTGGTGGAACTTGCAGCCAGATACAAGATAGCACTCGACGTTCATGAACCGATTAAGGAGACCGGCATTAGGAGAACCTGGCCCAATATGATGACTCGTGAGGGGGCTAAGGGAATGGAGTGGAACGCCTGGAGTAAAGGAAATAGCTCTGAACATCTAACTGTCCTCCCATTTACAAGGTTGCTTGCAGGCCCTATGGATTATACACCCGGGGTTTTTGATATCTATTTTGAGAGGGCAAGGGGGGATAAGAATAGGCAGCAGTGGAATGGAGATAATTCAGAATGTTTCATTAAGACTACTTTAGCTCGTCAAATGGCAAATTGGGTGATCCTTTATTCTCCCCTGCAGATGGCTTGTGATATGATAGAGAGTTATCAGGGGCATCCCGCTTTTGAGTTTTTCAGAAAGTTTAATCCGGATTGTGATTGGTCCGAGGCTTTACAGGGAGAGGTTGGGGAGTATATTGTAGTTGCCAGGAGGTCGGGAGGAAGCTATTTTGTGGGGGCGGGTACCAATTCTCAAGAGAGGACTCTCTCTCTTCCTCTCGATTTTCTTGATGAAGGGGTAGAGTATTTGGCAAAGATCTATGGGGATGATATGAACGCTCCCATTATTAAGCAACCCGATGGAACTTATGCTCCGGACAAAAGGTGTTATACCATTTCACAAAAGGTTGTCACTTCAGCAGATGTATTGGAGGTGGCTATGGCTCCTGATGGAGGACAGGCAATCTCATTTGTTCCAATAGACAGATAGTGTTTTCTGTTCAATAATTTTCGGGAATAGTCGATTTATATGATATAATAGCAAAGAATAGTATTTATGGCTGATAATTATTTGGAGAAGAGGATGGAAGAGTTGCGAACCGGATCTTCTCAAAGTGTTGTGAAGAGGGGAAAAATAACTTTGAAACAACTTCTTCAAAGGAGTAGAGGATGTCGTCCTTTTGATCCGAAAGTGGTGGTTAGGGAATCTCATTTGAGAGATATTGCAGATGTTGGTTATATTTTGAGTGAACCATTCTCTGAAACAATGTTTTTGTTTACTTTTATTACAAAAGAGGGGGTGAAAAGGGTTTTGCCCTATACGGACATTGGAACACTGTATGAGCCCCAATCCTTTATCCTGATTTCATTAAATGGTGATTCTGCTTATTCGAAAATGGCATTGGGGGCATTGATCCAGTCAATGTTGTTGCGGGCTGCAGAGATGGGGCTTGGAGGTACTTATGTTGGGCTAACAGACCCTACCGGCTTGTCTGCTGAACTTTCTCTCTCTTCTCTACCTGTGGCAATTCTGGCTGTCGGAAAAGGGATAAAATAGAGACTACCGCCAACATTCTGAAATATTGGCGGTAGTCCGATCTCTAAAAGTCTTCTCTATGAGACTTTTTATTTTGTAGACTCAAGGCTGTATTGGTATCCGGCCTCAAGTGCAGCGAGGTTGCTGTTGACAATCTCCTCACCTTTGCGCGAGAAAATTTTTCTTACAGCTTCTTTTATCGCTTCGTACTCGATGCCCAACATGGGAACGGCAGCTCCAAGGAGAACCATATTTGATGCTTGTGCAGGTGCACCTGCATTTTTTGCCAATGTTTCCACGTCCAACATAACATTGTTAGGAATAGCCTTGATGTGTTTGATTACCTCTTCTGTATCCGGATAGTTGGGAATATTGATGAAAGGTATGGTAGATGTAACAATCCATCCCTCTTTTGAAAGTGAACCAATATATCTGAGTGCTTCCATTGGTTCAAGAGAGATAATGATGTCTACTCCTCCGGTGGGAATAAGGTCACTTGATATAGGGTCTGAAGATAGACGGAGGTTACTTTGAACATCTCCACCTCTTTGGCTCATACCATGAACTTCCGCCTGCTTGATATGAAGTCCGTTTGTCAGGGCGGCTTCTCCTATAACTGTTGCAATGGAAAGGATTCCCTGTCCGCCGACACCTGCTAATATTATATCTTTTTTCATCTTGATATTGTGCTAATTATTTGTTGTTCTTTTTCTCTCTTGCGTGACGTTTGAATGTTTGGATACATTCGCGGCGAGGGATCACTACAGATACACCATTGTATGCAATCTCTTCGCGAAGAGTCTGTTTGATCTCTTCCATATTCTTTGGAAGGGGAACTACTACCCTGATGTGTGCAGGGTCAACACCTACACCAGCGCAGATAGATTCAAGTCTGCCGGTTCCGGCTGAGTCCTGTCCTCCGGTCATACCTGTTGTAAGGTTGTCGGAGATGATGATGACTACATTTGCGTTGTTGTTTACGCAGTCAAGAAGACCTGTGATACCTGAGTGGGTAAATGTCGAGTCTCCGATAACTGCAAATGAAGGGAATTGTCCTGCATCAGAAGCACCCTTTGCCATTGTGATAGAGGCTCCCATATCTACGGTAGAGTGGATTGCTCTAAATGGAGGTAGTGCTCCGAGTGTATAACATCCGATGTCGCTGAAGATTCTTGAATTTTCAAATTCTGCTGCAACCTCGTTAAGGGCTTTATACATATCTCTGTGTCCGCAACCCTGACACAATGCAGGAGGTCTTGAAACTACGATATCATCAGATTCGTGTGCCTTGAGTGGTTCTAATCCAAGAGCTTTTCTTACAGAATCGGGGTTTAGTTCTCCCACTCTGGGTAGTTCTCCTGTCAGACGTCCCACGACTTCTACTTTGGATGATATTTTTTGCAGCATAATCTCTTCTGCCACGGGTTGGCCTTCTTCCATAACCATTACTTTTTTGATACCGTCAGACAGCATCTGCTCGATAAGGGTATCGGGAATGGGGTAACGTGAAATTTTTAGAATGCCGTAAGGTGAACCTTGTGGATAGTTTTCCATCAAGTAGTTATATGCAATACCGCATGCAACTATTGCCATACTTTTATCGGTGCCCGGGATATATTTATTGCGAGGGTCGTTTGCAGATTCCTGTTCAAAAAGTTCCTGCTCCTGAAGCAATGTGTTATAACGAACTTTGGAATTGGCAGGAAGAAGAATCCATTGACGGGGATTCTCGGGGAATGAGCACTCGTTTTGAGGACGTTTCTGGTCGCATGTCTCCACCTCTGCACGAGAGTGTGCCATACGTGTGGTAACTCTCAACAATACAGGGATTTTGTATTTTTCAGAGAATTCGAATGCGTCGCGTACCATATCGTATGCTTCTTGTTGGGAAGCGGGTTCGAATGTGGGAATGAATGAGAATTTTCCGTAGAATCTGGAATCTTGCTCGTTTTGTGAAGAGTGCATAGATGGGTCATCTGCAGCTACAACAACCAGACCACCATTGGTTCCGGTCATGGCAGAGTTTACAAATGCATCGGCAGCTACATTCATACCTACATGTTTCATGCAAACCAATGCTCTTTTTCCCATATATGACATTCCGAGAGCCGCTTCCATTGCGGTCTTTTCGTTGGTGCACCATCTGCAGAATACTTTTTCAGACTCAGGGGTCGATTTCTGCATGTGTTGGATATATTCTGTTATCTCGGTAGATGGGGTGCCCGGATAGGCATAGACCCCGGAAATACCGGAGTGAATTGCTGATAGGGCGATTGCTTCATCGCCTAAAAGTAGTCGTCTCATATAAAATAGATTGTTATCTTTCAAAATTAGCACTAATTTTTTAATTGACCAATATTTTTTCGCTTAAAATATGTATGTTTGCCCCAATTTTAAGAAGTATTATGATAGTTGCTAAAAATCTTACCGATTTTAATGAGGCTCGTTCCGCTTTTGATGGAAAAATCATAGGTTTCGTACCTACAATGGGAGCCCTACATGAAGGTCATGCCTCTTTAATAAGAAAGGCAGTGGCAGAGTGTGATGCAGTGGTTGTCTCAGATTTTGTAAATCCTACCCAATTCAATAATCAGAATGATTTCAATACCTATCCCAGGACATTGGATCAGGATTGTGCTTTTGTTGAGCAATTGGGAGTAGATATAGTTTTTGCTCCAGGGGTTGGAGATGTTTATCCTCAGGGGGGTGATTTTGATAAAAAAGTGTTTGACCTGGGAGGACTTGATGAGTATGGAGAGGGCCCCCGCCGTCCCGGACATTTTAATGGAATGGCTCAGATAGTTACAAGACTTTTTGATATTGTACGTCCCGGCAAGGCATATTTTGGAGAAAAGGATTTTCAACAATTGGCCATAATTGAATATTTTACGAGGGCGCTTAATTATCCGATCGAGATAGTCAGATGTCCCATAGCAAGGGCAGAGGATGGTCTGGCGCTAAGTTCACGAAATGAGTTGCTTACTCCTGAACAGAGGGCTGTCGCTCCGCACATATACAAGTGTATCTCTAAAGCGGTTGATATGGTAGGGAATATCTCTGTGGCAGAAACGATCAAGAGAGTGACCGAGGCAATAGATTCAGAAAAGCTTTTGAGAACAGAGTATGTGGAAATAATAAATTCATTAACTTTGCAACCAATAACTCACTGGGAACAGGCTGAGCATATCAGGCTCTCTTGCGCAGTTTATGCTGACCCGGTAAGACTGATTGACAATATAAAGTTAAAATAATGTATCTTGAGATTTTAAAGTCTAAAATTCATAGGGTTACCGTCACCAAAGCTAACCTGCATTATATCGGAAGCATTACCATAGATGTAGATTTGATGGAAAAGGCCAATATATACGAAGGGGAAAAGGTGTCGGTTGTCAATGTAACAAACGGGAATAGAGTTGAAACATACGCCATTCCGGGTGAAAGGGGAAAAGGCCAAATAGAACTCAATGGAGCTGCTGCTCATCTTTTCAATGAGGGAGATATAATTATCATTATGGCATATGCGTTAATGACCCCTCAGGAGGCTAAAGAGTTCAAACCTTCAGTGATTTTCCCTGATACTGCGACAAATAAATTAGTCAGGTGAATCTTCGTAAATCAGTATTGTTGAAAGTTGTCCAATGGTTTGTTCTGTTGGCTCTCTCTGCGTTTCTTCTTTATGTAGCATTTAAGGATGTGAAATGGGAAGATTTTATCAATGGGTTGGCAGGGTGTAATTTCTTATGGATTGCCGTTTCTATGGTGGTGAGTGTTATTGCATTTATAGTCAGGGCTTTGCGTTGGAGACTTGCAATGTTGCCACTTTCCTCAGAGATTACAAGAATGGATGCCTATCGTGGAGTGACTGTAGGTTATCTAATAAATTTTGCATTGCCCAGAGCCGGTGAATTTGCCCGCTGCGGAGTGATTTCTGCCACAGGAAAGGCAACTTTTGAGTCGGTGCTGGGATCTGTTGTCTTGGAGCGGAGTTGGGATATGCTCTCTTATTTGATAATTTTATTGTCTGTTCTTTTTATAGGGAACAATTCTTTTGGGGATTTTGTTTCAGGACAAGTATGGAATCCATTTGTCAACTCTCTGTCGGGGACTGCTATATGGGTGTTGGCGGCAGTGGCGATTGCAGGAGTTGTGTCGGTTGTTTTCATCTATAGAAAAAGGGCTGCTCTCTTAAGGTATTCCTTTTTTAGAAAAATATTTAATATTCTTTCGGGTTTGTGGGATGGTCTCAGAGCAGGGTTGAAGATGAAGGGGAAATCAAGATTTTTGTTGTTGACTCTGTTGTTGTGGGTGTGTTATTGGTTTATGAGTTATTTTACAATTCGGGCATTTCCTCAGGTGGCTTCGTTAAACTGGGTTGATGCTATGTTTCTGATGGTGGTTGGAAGTTTGGGGTGGATTGTTCCGGTGCAAGGGGGTATAGGAGCGTATCATTTCATACTCTCTATGGCTTTGGCTCATATTTATGGTTTGGAACAGACTACGGGTGTGATTTTTGCAACTATATCTCATGAGTCTCAAGCAGTGACAATGTTGTTGTGTGGGGTATTGTCAATGTTGCATACTCTGTTTTTGAGGAATAGAAATATAAGGGAAAATAGAACTCCTAAAAATGAATAATAATTAATATTCAAGTTATGAACGGTAGATTTTTTTTGAAAAGGATGTCATTTATGCTTTGTCTGGCTTTATGGACAGTGTATGGTTATGCTCAGGGAGATAAAGTCAGGGATTCTGAATATTATCCTAAAAATGAAATATATATCCAGTATGGGACTCCAACCATTATGGAACTGGTTACAACTATGCAAGTAGATTACAAGTCTGCATCAGGACATTATGATGGAGAGTCAAGGAACCATAAATTTTCCGGTGTTGGAGGACTTGGATATAATTTTTTCATATCTCCCTCCATGGCTTTGGGTGTGTATGCGGGGGTGAGCTATTCAAGTGCAGATTTATATATCACTCACATGGAGAATGTCAATCTGAAAGAGCCGACAATGGTATGCCGTTCAAATATAATGAATTATAGTGGACAGTTGTCGCTATCGATGATTTATTGGCAAAGGGGAGCCTGGGAGTGTTCCGGTGCTGTCTATCTTGGTGTCTGTTATCTTGATGAGAGCATAGATGTGCGTGAGGAACAATATGTTATTCCGGAACCTGACAGCCGTTTCAAAGTGGCATATCATATCACTCCTGTAAAATTCAGATATGGAAATGCAGTCGGATTTTTCGCCGAACTTGGTTTCGGTTATCGCGGTTTGCTGAATGTGGGTTTATCTGTGAAGATATAGCAGTTTCACATGTTCCCTCTATACTAATAGTGCTTCAGTACATTTCTGAGGTGCAATCTTAAATGCCCGTTAAGCCGAACTCGTCATGTTTGGTTTGATCGGGCAGCTATAATTTGTCAGGGTCGTGGATGACAACGTCTGATCAGGGATGACGTTAAATGAAAATTTATTAATGTCAAGATAGATCTGCGATTTGACCTTGAATCGCAGATAGTTATAGGGTTTATGCCAATTAAATGGAAGTTCTATAAAAGGCTTTGCGTGGATTTATGGAATTTATGGAACGTCCCTTTAATGTAACTGAAGGATATGTGAAGTTTATTTGAACAATCCGAATAGTCGTGCATCTATCTGGTCAATAATGAAATTGAAGTCTTCAGGACGCTCTTCGAATTTATATGTGTCTACATCTATAACGAGAAGTTCCCCTTCGTAACTTGCAATCCACTTTTCGTAAATTTCATTGAGACCTTTGAGGTAGTCAATACGGATACTGTTTTCGTATTCTCTCCCTCTTTTTTGTATCTGGGATACAAGGTTGGGAATGGAAGATTTGAGATATATGAGCAGATCAGGATATTTTACCATTTTTCTCATCAGTTCAAAAAGCGATGAGTAATTGTCAAAATCGCGGGAATCCATAAGTCCCATATTGTGCAGGTTAGGTGCGAAAATCATGGCATCTTCATAAATGGTTCTGTCCTGGATTATGTTTATGCCACTATTCTGGAATTCAATAATGTCTCTGAGGCGTTGGTTTAGGAAGTAGATTTGGATGTTGAATGACCATCTTTGCATGTCATTGTAATAATCTACCAGATATGGGTTGTAATCTACTGCTTCGTATCTCGGTTCCCATCCGTAATGCTTTGCTAAAAGTCCGGTCAATGTGGTTTTGCCGCTTCCAATGTTTCCTGCTACTGCTATGTGCATAATTGTTGTGAGTCTATTTAAAAGTTTCTGTGAAACTTGAGGTTTATTTAGAAACAATATTATCTGTAAGAATATTTTTACAGACAATCGGCGCAAATTTACGAACTC
The DNA here is from genome assembly GCA_017501525.1 of Bacteroidales bacterium. Lineage (GTDB taxonomy): Bacteria > Bacteroidota > Bacteroidia > Bacteroidales > UBA932 > Coprenecus. Next base: position 13,654 of record JAFVWT010000014.1, read on the forward strand.
TTTTTGTATTTTTGTAAATAATGAATAAAATACCATCGGGCTTTGTAATCTTTCCGTTTTTTCGGAGAGTCAGGTCCGCAGATTTATGGAATTTCCTTGTATAGATTTGATATGATTAAAACTTTTTATTTCAATGACCTTCGTACTTGTTGTTATATAGTGTACGATGCTGCAGGAAAATGTGCGATAGTAGACCCTGGTTGCTATAAACAGTCAGAAAAAGACAGACTTGTAAAATTTGTGGAGGAGAATAATTTGACACCTCTGATGATTATCCAGACTCATGGACATTTTGACCATGTGATGGGCAATGCTTTTGTTTCTGAGAAGTGGAATATCCCTACTTATTTGAATGAGAATGATTGGCCTCAGGTTCAAAGATCTTCTTCCTATGCAGGATATTTTGGGTATATTTTTGACAATCCATCCGACAAGTTTGTAAATATGAACGATGGGGATATTATAAATATCGGTGAGATTTCTTTGAAAGTGTTTTCAACTCCGGGGCATACAGCCGGGGGAGTGGTATTGTATAATGAGGCAGAAGGGTATCTTTTGACAGGTGATACCATTTTTCAGGGGAGTGTAGGTAGAACGGACCTTCCAGGTGGTGATTATGATATGTTGATGGAGAGTATCAAGACAAAAATATTGACATTGCCATCAAGTACACAGATATATCCTGGTCATGGCCCCTCTACAAGTATTGCATTTGAGAGTATGAACAATCCATTCATTGTGTAAATGGAATTTATTGAGATAAAGAAGGCATCAGTCAACAATTTGAAGGAGGTCTCATTGAAGATCCCCCGTCATAAGTTGGTGGTCGTTACCGGATTAAGTGGTAGCGGTAAGTCTTCATTGGCTTTTGATACCATATATGCAGAGGCTAGAAGGAGGTATATGGATACCCTCTCAGCTTATGCAAGGCATTATATTGGTGTAATGGAAAGGCCTGAGGTGGAGAGTATAGATGGATTGAGTCCTACTATTGCCATAGAACAAAAGAGTACAAACAGAAATCCCCGATCAACTGTGGGGACAATTACTGAAATTTCTGATTTTCTTCGTCTTTTGTATGCCAAATGTTCTACGGCATATTCACCTGCTACAGGTAAGCCGATGGTTCGGTATAGTGATGCACAGATAGTTAATCTTATATTGAACAGTTACAAGGGGGTAAGATGTATGATTTTATCGCCACTTGTAAAAGGTAGGAAGGGGAGTTATAAAGATCTTTTCGAGAGTCTTGTAAGGAAGGGGTATACTCAGGTAAGGGTTGATGGAAATATTGTACCGATTGGGGATGTTGCGGAAGGTTTGGACAGATATAAGGTCCATTTTGTGGAATTGGTTGTGGATAAGATTATTCCAAAGGATGAGGATGAAAAGAGGGTTAGGGACTCTGTTCAGAATGCTTTGAACATCGGAAAAGGAAGTTTGTTGGTATATGAGGTGGAATCGGGGAAAGTATCTCACCTGAGTAAGAATTTTATTTGTCGGGATACCGGTATGTCGCTTCCGGAACCGGCGCCACATACTTTTTCATTTAATTCTCCTCAGGGGGCTTGCCCTGAGTGTAATGGTTTGGGGGTAGTTAGAGAAATAGACCTGTCGAAGATAATACCTGATACATCTTTATCTATAGCTGATGGGGCAATCAGACCTCTTGGCCCCAAAAGGGAAAATAATTTCTTTTCGATATTGGAGGCTGTTGCCAAAAAGTTCGGCTTTTCACTTTTTGAGCCGGTAAGGGATATTCCGGAAGAGGCTCTCAATATTTTGATGCGTGGGTCTGATGAGTTGATAAGAGTGACAACGGGAAGTGGGTCGGATGTAATAACTTTTGGAGGCATACTTTCTAAGATTGAAAAATCGGAGGAGGATTCGGAAGGGGCAGGATATGAAAAATTTGAGAGATTTTCCTCGGAAAAAGTATGTCCTAAGTGTAATGGAGGCAGACTCAAGGAGGAGGCATTGTGTTTTAAGATAGATGGAAAGGATATATCAGAGGTGTCTGATATGGATATTTCCCAATTATATGAATGGATTGTCTCGTTGCCCGGTAAACTCGACGATAAGAATGTGAGAATATCGGGAGATATTATAAAGGAACTTAAAGAGAGAACCGGGTTTTTACTTGATGTTGGGCTGTCGTATCTCTCATTGAACAGAACTACTAGGTCGTTGAGTGGTGGGGAGAGTCAGAGAATACGTCTTGCTACTCAGATTGGCTCAAAGTTGGTTAATGTCCTGTATATCTTAGATGAACCGAGTATAGGATTGCATCAGAGTGATAATATAAAACTTATAAATTCCTTGAAAAAGTTGCGAGATGAACATAATACGGTTATGGTTGTCGAGCATGATGAGCAGATGATGCTCAGCGCTGACTGGATAGTCGATATGGGACCAGGAGCGGGAGAAAATGGTGGTGAGGTACTTTATAGCGGTCCTCCTGAGCAGATGATGTCAGGGGATAACAAGGGGTATATTGGTTACACATTTGACTATCTTAAAGGGAAGAAAAGCATTTCGGTGCCATCTGTACGCAGAAGAGGAAATGGACTTTTTATAGAACTGAAAGGGGCTTGTGGCAATAATCTCAAAAATGTGGATATTAAAATTCCTTTGGGATGTATGGTGGGTGTAAGTGGAGTGAGTGGAAGTGGAAAATCTTCGCTGATTAATGATACTTTGATGCCTGTCATTAGCAATAAGTTATACAGGTCACTTTACACACCGTTGCCGTACACTTCTATCACAGGAATTGAAAATATAGATAAATTAATTGAGGTGGACCAGTCCCCGATTGGCCGCTCTCCCCGCTCAAATCCTGCTACTTATACAGGTGTGTTGACCAGTATAAGAAAGCTTTTTGAGGAGACTCCGGATGCAAAAATACGAGGTTTCAAGTCAAATAAATTTTCTTTTAATGTCAAAGGGGGACGTTGTGAGGTGTGTAAAGGTGCCGGAGTGGAGATAGTGGAAATGAATTTTCTTCCCTCTGTAAGTGTAAAATGTAAGGAGTGCAATGGTCGGAGATTCAAACCCGAAGTCCTTGCTGTCAAATATAAGGGGAAGAGTATTTATGATGTTTTAGAGATGACTATTTCCAGGGCAGTTGAGTTTTTTGAACCTATTCCTTCGATTGCCCAGAAACTAAAGTCTCTGGAGGATGTCGGATTGGGCTACATTACCCTTGGACAATCTTCATTTACTCTCAGTGGCGGTGAGAACCAGAGGGTCAAACTTGCCTCAGAACTTGCCCGCCAGGCTACAGGACGTTCTTTGTATATTTTGGATGAGCCAACGACAGGATTGCATCATGAAGATATCAATGTCTTGATGGGAGTATTGCAGAAACTTGCCGACCAGGGGAATACCATTATAATAATAGAACATAATCTGGATGTTCTCAAGTCTGTTGATTATCTATTTGACATGGGACCTAAGGGGGGACGTGATGGAGGTATGATAGTTGCAGAGGGTACACCTGAAGAGGTGGCTGATAATCCCAATTCGGTTACAGGGGAATACTTGCGGCCCTTATTGAACAAATGATATTAGGATATGGCAATAGCCTCTGAAATTATTTTCAGACAGGTGGCTCCATTTGAAAAAGGAATTCAGGAAGTGATTTATAATTAACAATATGAGTATGGATAAAATTGAAGTATTTTGTGAAAGTCTTGGAAAGATAGTTGAATGTACTCCGGGTGAAACACTCAGCGAGTTGTCGCAAAGAGTTATGACGGGATGTAAATATCCTGTTGTGGCAGCACTTGTCGACAATATGTTGAAGGAGTTGTCCTTTAAGTTGTATACCTCTCACACTGTTCATTTTATCGATTATACTCATCCTGACGGTCGGAGGACTTACAATCGTTCTCTTTCGATGGTTTTGCAGAAGGCGGTGGCAGATTTGTTCCCCCAGGCCCAATTGTATCTTGAATATAATCTTCCAAACGGATTGTATGGGGTGTTGAGGCAAAGGTGTGATGGTCTCTCTTTAGAGGAGATTCCTTTGGGCTCAGAGCAAGTCTCGGCGATAAAGCAGAGAATGTCTGAGATAATTGCTGCCGATTTCCCTATAGTCAAGACGAAGATGCAGAATTCTGTAGCTTGTGAAATATTCAGAAGAAATGGGCAGCCTTTAAAGAGTGCCCTCGTCTCTAATATGGAGAAGTTTTTTGTTTCTGTCTATAATATAGATGGTTATTCTGATACTTTCTATGGGCCAATGCTGGAACGGACATCTCAAATCTCACTCTTTGACCTTATTCCTTATTCCGGTGGCTTCTGCCTTCAGTCCCCTTCTGTCAGTGATCCTAATCGTATTTCAAGCTACAAATATCAGGACAAGCTGAGTGCTGTATTTAAAGAGAATGCTTCGTGGTGTTCAATTCTGGGGGCAAATGGTATAAACTCTGTCAATGACGCAATACGCAATGGAAAAAGTAAGGATATGATAGCTGTAGCTGAGGCTCTGCACGAAAGAAAGTATGCTGAGATAGCAGATATGATCTATGGCAGGAGGGATAAAGTAAGGCTTGTGTTGATAGCAGGACCTTCCAGTAGCGGGAAAACAACTACATCGAAGAGATTATCTCTGCAGTGTAAAGTTTTGGGGCTCAATCCTAAGGTAATTGCAATGGATGATTATTTTGTGGATAGGGAGCATACTCCCAGAGATGAAAATGGGGAATATGATTTTGAAAGTATCTATGCCATGGATCTTGATTTTCTGGGTATGCAGCTAAATGAACTCTTCCAGGGTAAGGAGGTGGAACTTCCCAAGTTTGACTTTATACAGGGAAAGAGGGTCTCCAGTGGTAATTTTATGCGCCTTGATAAAGATGATATTCTGATCATGGAAGGGATTCATGCACTTAATCCTGAATTAACCAAACATATTGAGAGTGAGAAAGTATTCAGGGTATATGCTTCGGCTCTGACCACTTTGTCCATTGATGAGAACAATACCATCTCAACAGCAGATACAAGGATGCTAAGAAGGCTGGTCCGTGATAATCGTACAAGGGGAATTGTCCCAGAGGAGACAATTTTGAGATGGCAGAGTGTTCGGGCAGGTGAGGAAAAGAATATTTTCCCATATCAGGAGAATGCAGATGTAATGTTCAATTCTTCTATTTTGTTTGAATTGCCATTGCTTAAATATTATGCTGAACCACTCCTGAAGAAAATTCCACCTTTGTCAAAGGGTTATGCCGAAAGTGTCAGAATGTTGAAATTCCTCTCTTTGGTTCTTCCTCTCGATGCTGAAGATATTGCATTTATACCTCCTACTTCGGTTATGAGGGAATTTATTGGAGGCAGTACATTTGATTATTGATGCCGTTACCTATTTGCGGGTGGCTATGTGAGGCTATTTTTTCTTTAGCCACAATTCGGGATTCTGTTTGGTGGTCCCTTTCCAAAGTTGGAAGTGGATTTCTGCATTGCCTGATGAGTTAGTCTGGATGGAGCCTATTTTGTCTCCTGCCTTTATCTTGTCGCCGTTTTTAACGTAGACCCTTTCAAGTTTGCAGTAGAATGTGAAATATTCTCCATGTTGGACCAGTACGCACTGGTTGTATCCCGGCATGATAAGTATTTGCTTGACCACTCCATCGAAGATGACATTTGCCTCACTTCCTTTTATGGATGATATGTTTATCCCATTGTTAAACGGCATCTGTATGTTTTTGAATACGGGATGAAAATTCTGTCCAAATTTTTCAATTATGACTCCATTGTTTACAGGCCAAGGGAGTTTTCCTTTGTTGTCCGCAAATTTTCCGGTCAGGCGGAAGTCAATCGTTGTCTCTCCCCCTTTTTCCTGCTGAGTTTTTTTCTCTTTCTCAGCTTGTTTGATTGCTTCAGCAAGAAGCTTTTCAATCTCTTTATTGAGCTTTTCTACCTCCTTTCTCTTCTGTTTGAGCGTTTGTTTCATCTGTTTTTCCTGAGCGGAGAGACTTTTAATCATCTTATTGACTTTCTTCTCTTCTTCTGTAAGGGCGTTATACTCATCTGTCCTCTCCTTCTTTGCTTTTTGGGACTCAGTTCGGAGTGCCTGTATTTTCTCTTTTTCCTCCTTTATTGAAGCTTCAGTTAATTTGATTTGGGTGGCTTGTTCACTGATAGATTCTGAAATGTTTTTCAGATATTGCCATCTTCTCAGACCTTGATTCAAATTTTCGCTGGCAAGAATATACATAAGAAGTACTTTGTTGTCGCGATGCTTATATGCACTAAGAACAAGCCTTTCATGATATTTTCTTAAGGTATCGAGTCTTAGTTGCAGTCGGCTAAGTTCCTTGTTCTTGAGATAAATCTCATTGTCGTACTCTTTTATCTGAATATCGATCTCATTGATAAGGCTCTTTCGTACCTCAATTTTCTTTTGGGTTAGAATCAGTGTGTTGACACTCTCTTTCTTTTTTGCAGTGGTGGCGCTGATTTGTTTGTCAATGGATGCAATCTCTTTCTCAATCTCTTTCCTCTGATTCTCCTTTTGAGAGATATTCTGGGCAAACGAGGCGGTGTGCAGTGCTAATATTGTAAGTATGAGGATCAGTCGTTTCATTTTCTTTTTAGGGAGTTTTGTTTTTCTGTTATTTTTTTGTCTATCCCTAAGCTTGGATCCAATTTATGGGCATCAGACCAATAGAGAAATGCAAGGTCGTATTCTCCAAGGGCAAACAATATCTCTGCATAGTGATCAATGACATCAGCATTTTGTTTGCTTCCATTAATGATGGCAAGTTTAATATATTTCTTTGCAGACTGGTTGTCTCCCAGAAGGTGGAGAATCCATCCGTATGTGTCCAGATATGTGGGATTGTCAGGCTGGGCGTCTATTGTCTTTTGTGACATGTCCAATGCCTTTTTCAATTTTTTGCCCGTAAGACTTAGATAATATGCGTAGTTATTCAATACAGGCAGATGATCCTTATTAATTTCCAGAGCCATTTCGTAGTACTTGAATGCCGTTTTGCTCTGATTAAGTTTGAAATAGAGGTCTCCCAATGAACTATAGCAGTATATAATCATCGGATGCTCCTTTTCGAGGAATGTCAGGATGTACAGGTATCTCTCAATGGCCTTTTCATAATCGTTTTTCTGCCAATAGGAGAGTGCTACAATCTCATTTATTCCTTCATTTGTAGGGAACAGTTTTAGTGATTCAATTCCTTGTTTTATCGCCTCATCGTACATTGAAAGGCGGTATAGCTGGGAGATATAGTCATAGTGAGCATAGAGTGAGGAGGGATTAAGCTCCATACTTTTTTTATTGAGTTCCAATCCTTTTTCATTTTCCCCAATGGCTACATTGTAGTTTGCCGCTATTGAATAGGTGATTGTATCTGACGGATATGTCTGTAAGAGGGCACTTATCAGGGAGTCTACATTGGGTTTGAATGCCCTGACAAAGTCGGGAGTGATTATTTCATTGTTCAGCAAATTGATTTTGAATTCCAATGAAACATCTTCAGCCCTGATTAGTTTGTCTATGTGGAAGAAGAAATCATTTATCTGATTTCTCATCAGTGAAACTTGTGAGAGTCCGTAGTGAGCGGGTCCAAATTCGGGGTTGAATTCTAATGCGGTGTTATAGTATGACGCAGCCAATGAATCATTGTATGAGGACAAAGCCTCTTCACCGAGGAGAAAAGCATGCTTGTCAGTGGGATTTTCATTGAAGTAGTTTAAAAGATGCTCACTGGCTTTTTCGTTATCTCCTTTACGTAGCAGCAGTTCGTATCTGAAATCTGCAGTCGTCGGGTCTGCACCCCCTTGTATGAGTTCAATTTTGTCTAAGGCCTCCAAAGCTTTGTCATATTGTTTGGCATAACCATATACCTCAATGATTTCATAGTAGTTGGATGATTTGTTAGGATTCTTCTCAATCAGCTCTTCGTATAGTTTGATTGACATTTCCATTTCGTCTCTCAAGGTGTAGAATCTGGCAAGTGTAATGGTGTACCACGAATTTTCAGGGTTGAGGTGATGGGCTGTACTAAGATATTTCAAGCCTTTGTCCTCATCAGAATTATTGAGGGCAATCATAGATTTGTAATAAAACGCGGCGTCATGCTTATTGTCCAGTTTGATGCAATTGTCGAACAATTTGTCTGCTTTGTCCATCTCACCTGATAAAAAGTGGCGCATACCTTCTATGAAGTAGTCGTCAGCAGAGAGTTTTTCTTGTCCCCAAATCATTGAGGGAATGAAAACCAATATAATAGTGATGATTAACCTATATTTTCTCATAATCATTGGAATCTTTTAAAGGATCTTATAAAAATGTTAATAAACGGTTTGAAGTTTTTAAACTTAAAATCTTCTCACCGGAACCTGACCATTTTTGTGCAAAAATACTACAGAAGAGAGCAAAATGCAAAACCACTCTTTTAGAAACTTCTTAAGAGGACTTCTATGAATTCCTGCGAAGTGTTTTATAGAAGTTCCCAAAGGAAACTTAGATAAATTCCCCGTTTTCTTAGTCAGATAGCCCGCTATCTCCCATAAAGCCGAAATAAAAAGTCTCAAAATATATCATAACTTCTTTGATGATAAAAGTTTATTCTTGTTGAAGCAACAATTCTGCTATTTTTGCATCTTAATATTCAGTAAAATGTTGTCAAAGTCGTATTCAACAATGTCAGATGAGGACCTTGTCAAAGCGTGTGTCAGGAACAATACTGAGGCGCAAAAGGTCTTGTATGAGAGATATTACTCTCGGATGTTGGCATTGTGCTTACGATATTCTGATAACAAAGATGATGCTAAGGATTCGCTTCATGACGGATTCATTGCAATTTTTTCAAAAATTAGTTCTTATAGCGGAAGTGGCTCTTTTGAAGGTTGGATGAGGAGGGTTTTTGTCAATTTGATGTTGATGAAAATAAGGAGAAAAGATGTTGTCAAGGAGAGCGTGAATGTAGATGATTTCACTTGGGCGATACCGGTACAAGAGAATGTTTTTGATAAAATTAGAAGCAAAGATGTCATTAAACTTATTTCCGAGATGCCACAGGGGTACAGAATAGTGTTCAATATGGTAGTGATAGAAGGGTATTCGTATCAGGAAGTAGCTAAGGAACTTAATATTTCGGAGGTTTCTGTCCGCTCTCAGTTGAGCAGGGGGCGGATGTGGCTGAGGAATAAAATCTCAAAAATGGAGGATATGCAATGAAAGATGAATTGTTTGATAGGAAAATAAGGGAGTCGGTAGAAAGTTTTCAAGCAGATTCTGATTCCGGATTATGGGACTCTATAAGTGGAGCATTGGCTCGTAAAAGAAAGTGGATGTTCATTAAGAAGGTTTCTCTGTATGGTGCATCGGTAGCGGCTGTTCTTTTAGGGGTGTTTATGATAATGTCGCCAGATAATGAGGGGAGGTTGTCCGGTTCTTCTGATTTTTCCGTTTTACCAGGGGAGCAATTGTCACAGGTAGTCGTGGAAGAGGATGTGCTACCATCACAAGAGCCGCTTAATGAGGATTATGTTGTTGTTTTACAGCAGGAAGTTCAAGAAGTCCAGGAAGTTCCTCATAAGGTTGCGGCTGATATTCCAGTAAGTCCGACTATAATTGCAGAGTCTATAAATGAAAATTTCCATAGCGGCGAATCTTTTGGTGAAGAATTGACTGAAAACAAGGTCGCCAAGTCGTCAGAAAATGAGTCTTCTCCTGAGGAAGATTCTGAATATTGGGGAGTTGGCGAAGAACTGTTGGCAGATGATGAGTATTTTCAGGAGGAACTTTCAGCTCCAAGAGCAAAAAGAAGACCCATTACTGTTTCTGCGGGAGGAAATGTAAGTACGACTGGTCCTGAAAGTGCCTATAATTTTGTGCCCGGACCATCATTCAATGTGGGAGGAGGACATGGTGTAAAGGACAATCACAGTGTAACCCCTACATCTGCACCTAATCATTATTTTCCGGTGTCAGTTGGAGTGAATCTTTCTTATTCTTTTTTAAATGATAAACTTTCTGTAGGTATAGGACTCAATTACACATATCTGTTTTCACGCTATGAGGCACTTGTGGATAGACGTTATAATGCTGATGTGGAGCAAAGTGTCCATTACATTGGTATACCTGTTAATTTCTATTACAATATTATCGGTAATGAGTATCTCACTTTTTATGCAAATGCAGGGGGTATGTTGGAACGTGGATTGAGGACAGATTATGATATAACAACCTTTTCGGGTGAGAAAATGGACAGATATACTGAACCAAAAGGTGTTCAATGGTCTGTCAATGCGGGGATAGGTCTGGAATATCGTTTTATTAACTTTATGGGAGTCTACCTGGAACCTCGTATTACATATTATTTTACAGATGCTCTTCAACCACTTACGGTCCGTTCGGAACAACCTCTACAATTTAATCTTGAACTGGGTTTCAGATTTCATATTTAGATGTCTTGTCGGGGATAAAACCATCTGACTGAGTATCCTTAACGTGTGCCAACAGTGCATCCTTTTAGTTGTTGTGCCATCTTTGATGCAAATATGAAGTCGTTGAGAGCTTGATTGTCGGCGTGGAAGATCTCTTTATTTGAGCCCTCCCAACTTTTATGTCCCTGATGGATAAATACTATTTTGTCACCTATTTCCATTACCGAGTTCATATCGTGGGTGTTTATAATGGTGGTGATATTATATTCCTGTGTTATTTCCCTGATAAGATTGTCAATCTTTATGGAGGTGTGAGGATCAAGTCCTGAATTTGGTTCATCACAGAACAGATACTTCGGATTGAGTGCTATAGCCCTTGCAATTCCAACCCTTTTTTGCATTCCACCCGATAGTTCTGATGGGTATTTTTTGTTTACATTCGTGAGACCTACTCTCTCAAGACAGAAATTTGCCCTTTCAAGTTTCTCCTCTTTTGACATATTTGTAAAGAAATTGAGTGGGAATATGACATTTTCCTGGGCATTGGCAAAATCGAATAGTGCACTTCCCTGGAAGAGCATTCCTATCTCTCTTCTGAGTCTCTTTTTCTCTTTTGCGTTTAGGGAGTTGAGCAGGGTGTTACCATAGAATATTTCTCCTGAGTCTGCCTCCATTAGTCCTATGATTGTCTTAAGCAGTACTGTTTTGCCTGAACCGCTTGCTCCAATGACCAAGGAGCATTCTCCCGGTTTGTATGTCGCTGAAATATCATAGAGGGCCTGTTTCCCTTCAAATGATTTGTTGATATTCTTTATGGTAATCATTACAACATGATTTTAGTCAATATTAGATTTGCTATAAGTATCATGGCACTTGCGACCACAATCGCTTTTGTGCTGGAGCGTCCGACTCCGAGGGAACCCCCGTTGGCATAGTATCCGTAATATGATGATATGGAACTTATTATAAAACTGAAGACAGATGTTTTTATAGCTGTATATAGTACATAATATTCGGTAAAGGCAAAGCGAAGTCCTGTTATATAATCTTTCACCATAATTATTCCGGTAATCTGCACCAGTAGGTAGCCACCTATGATACCGACTATAATGCTCATTAGTGTAAGAAGAGGATTGAGTAGTGTGGTAGAGCATATTTTGGGTAATACTAAGTATGAGGCAGAGTTCACACCCATCATTTCCATTGCGTCAATTTGTTCGGTTATTCTCATTGTTCCTATTTCAGAGGATATGTTGGATCCGATTTTTCCGGCCAATATCAGGCATACCATTGTAGATGAAAATTCGAGTATAAGAGACTCTCTTGCCATATATCCAATGTACATTTTGGGTAATAGCGGAGAGGTCATATTGCTCGATGTCTGGATCACCAATACAGCCCCTATGAATATGGAAATCAATGCAATGAGAGGAATGGAGTTGATCACTAGCTTGTCAGCTTCATTGAAAAAGTTTTTGACGAAAATTCTCCATTTTTCGGGTTTCCTGAAGACTTGACCCAAAAAGAGAAAGTAATGTCCTATGTGGTAAAAGAAATTTGATTTCAATGTGTTTCTATTTATAAAGTCCCTCAAAGTTACAAATTTTAGCTCCATTCAAAGATATTTATTGCATAAACGTAAAATGTTTTGTCTTAAAAGGTAAATAGTTGGTGCTAACTCTTGTGCAGATATATCTGATTTGATAACTTCGCCTTTGTGAAAGAGATAGTGTGTATGAATGAATTTGTCTATAAAATGTATAGTGCCACCTGTGTGGGTTTGGAGCCGGTGGTGATAACTATTGAAGTTTCTGTTTCGACCGGTGTGGGGATCTATCTTGTCGGCCTTCCGGATAGTGCTGTAAGGGAGGCTCTTTTGAGAGTGACTTCTGCTATTGGTTTCTGCGATTACAAGGTTCCGGGGAAGAAAATCGTTATAAATATGGCTCCTGCAAATATTAAGAAGGAGGGTTCAGGTTATGATGTGGCAATAGCTGTATCTCTACTTGCAGCCTCAGGGCAGTGCCACTTTGTATTATCGTCAGATTGTCTGCTTCTGGGGGAACTATCTTTGTCGGGGGAACTCCGAAGTGTGCCGGGGACTTTGCCTATTGCAATCAATGCTTCCCAAATGGGGTTCAAATATCTTATCTGTCCGAAGGATAGTGCAGCTCAGGCAGCTCAAGCAGAAGGTGTTACTGTTTATGGTGTCTCTACATTGAAAGAGGTTGTAGAGGTTCTCAGCGGAGGAAGTGACGTGGAACGCTTTACTCCTTCTCGCACCCCTTACACTATTACGGACAGGAGTTCTTTCGAGTATGATTTTGCCAATGTAAAGGGACAAACTTTTGCAAAAAGGGGCTTGGAAATAGCTTGTAGCGGAGGGCATAATATTATATTGTGCGGACCTCCAGGTGCCGGGAAGAGTTTTATGGCTAAGGCATTTGCGTCAATAATTCCGCCTATGTCGTATCTGGAGTCCATAGAGACAAGTATCATCTATTCAGTGGCAGGAATGATTGGGCAGGGGGATGGTCTTATAATGGAGCGTCCTTTCAGAACACCTCACCATACGGCGAGTGTAGTGTCGTTTGCAGGAGGGGGAAGCGGGGCAATGCCGGGAGAGATCTCTCTTGCTCATAATGGAGTGCTATATCTTGATGAAGTTCTGCAATATCCTTCGAGTTTGCTCGATTTGCTAAGGCAGCCGTTAGAAGATCGTGCAATAACAATTTCCAGAGCAAAATATAAAGTAACTTATCCGGCCTCCTTTATGTTGGTTGGCTCAATGAATCCTTGTCCGTGCGGATATGCAGGGGATTCAAGTGGAAGATGTACCTGTACCCCAGGAATGATAAGCCGTTACCGTTCAAAATTGTCAGGACCATTGCTTGATAGGATAGATCTGAATATAAAGGTAAAACCATTGGACAATGATTCAATGTTTTCGCAGGAACCTTCTGAACCGAGCAAGGTCATTGCCACTCGTGTGAGAAAGGTCAGAGAGATACAATATGAGCGTTTTGGAGGCAGTTCCATTTACCTTAATGCGCAGATGTCGGCCTCAGATATCAACACATATTGCAAACTCAATCTCCTTGAGACAAAGTTTCTTCGTGAATTTGCTGATAAATTCAATTTTTCAGCCAGGGCATATAGCAGAATATTGAAGCTGGCCAGGACTATAGCAGATATGGCTGGGGAGAAAAATATAAAAATAGAGCATCTTTCTGAGGCGGTGCAGTACAGATTCCAAGATTTTGATTAACTTTATCCTTTATTTGAAATAATGGGAAAGGTAATAATTAAAAATTTGGAAGATATTGACCGCGCTGCAAAGGAGTTTCTGGAACTTACGGCTGGAGAATATCTGTATGCTTTTTATGGATCAATGGGGGCAGGGAAGACTACGTTTATCTCGGCTTTGTGTAGGGCGTGCGGAGTGGAGGATGAGGTTTCCAGTCCTACTTTTACCATTGTAAATGAGTATAAAACAAGTCAATACGATTCAATTTATCATTTCGATTTTTACAGAATAGATTCTATACGTGAAGTGATAGATATAGGTATTGAGGAGTATTGGTTTTCTGATGGCAGGTGTTTTATGGAGTGGCCGGAGAAGGTGGAAGAGATATTGCCCGAAGAGACCCTTAGAGTCTATATCACAACAATGGAAGATGGTTCCCGTCAAATAGAGTTTTGAGATGGCACAAGAGATAGATATTACCACAATGCTGGAGATGATGGAGGAAGGTACACCTGTGATAGATGTGCGCTCACCCTCTGAATTTATGTATGCATCTATTCCGGGGGCTGTCTCAATACCCCTTTTCGATGATGATGAGAGGGCTCAAGTGGGGACTATTTACAAAAAACAGAGTAAAGTGAAAGCGGTCCAGAAAGGGCTTGAATTTGTTGGTCCTAAGATGAAGGATTTTTCCAAACGGGCGCTTGCATTGGATTCCCAGCAGCTTATAGTCCACTGTTGGAGAGGCGGTATGAGAAGCGGTGCTATGTCCTGGTTATTTGAGATGCTTGGGCTTACGTGTTATAGATTGGAAGGAGGGTATAAAGCATATAGAAATTATGTTCTTGATTTTTTCTCTCAGCCTATCAGGTTTGTAGTGCTGGGGGGACGTACAGGAGCGGGAAAAACAGATATTCTCAAACAGTTGGAGGCAATGGGGGAACAAGTGTTGGATTTGGAGGGACTTGCAAATCACAAAGGTTCTGCATTTGGCTCATTGGGAGAGTCTGCACAGCCTACATCTGAGATGTTTGATCACTTGATATTCAATGTGCTAAGGCGTTTTGACAAAGACAGAGTCGTATGGGTGGAGAATGAAAGTATCAATATTGGAAAGGTCTTCATTCCACAGCCTTTGTGGAAACAGATCTCTCAGGCACCTATTGTAGTGGTAGATACTGAGTACGAAGTCCGTTTGGCAAGAATTATGAGGGTTTATGCCTATTTTCCTACTGAGTTACTCTGTGAGATGATTAAGAAAATTCAGAAACGGATGGGGTATGACAATGCCCAAAAGGCATATGAGGCATGTTTGAATGGAGATAAACAACTGGCTGCAAGAATGTGTCTGGTTTATTACGATAAGCTTTATGATAGGGGATTAAAGACTAATGAATCCCGAGATATACCGATTTTCTCGGTAAAATGTGATACTGAGAATGTCGAGGAAGTAGCGAAAAAAATAGTTTCATTAAATATTTTCAATAATGGCGACCAATAAAAAAGTTACAATTGTAATTAATCGAAACGGAATGGGGCATGCAGATGAGCAATTGACCTCGGTTCTTATTAAGAATTATTTGACACTTTTAATGGAAGGAGACCTTCCTGCCTATATATGTCTTTATGCGGAAGGTGTTAAGCTTGCAATAGACGGTTCTTCTGTTATAGAGGAGCTCAGGGCGTTGGAAGAAGCAGGTGTTAACATCCTTATATGCAAGACATGTCTCAATTTTTATAATGCACTTGACAAGGTGGCTGCCGGTACAGTTGCGACAATGGTTGATATTATGGGTGCGCAAACTAATTGTGATAAAGTGATAGTTCTTTAGTTGCATTATGGAACAGATAAGATTGACGCAGTTCAGTCCCGGTGCTGGATGCGGATGTAAAATTGCCCCGAGGGAGTTGGAGGAGATTCTCAAGGGGAGCCGTTCAAAACTCTCGTTTCCTGAATTGTTGGTTGGAAATGATACTAAAGATGATGCGGCTGTTTATGATATCGGTGGAGGCAAAGCGATAATCAGTACTACCGATTTCTTTACTCCAATAGTAGATGACCCCTATAATTTTGGAAGGATTGCAGCGACAAATGCGATAAGTGATATCTATGCAATGGGGGGTAGACCTATAATGGCTATAGGAATTTTAGGTTGGCCTTTAGACAAATTACCTTCGGCTACCGCTTCTGTAGTGATTAGTGGAGCGCGCCAGGTGTGTGATGATGCCGGTATCCCGTTGGCTGGTGGACACAGTATAAATATTTCAGATCCCATTTTTGGTCTTGCAGTGACAGGCATTATCGATTCTCATAAGGTGAAGATGAATAGCGGAGCAAAAGTTGGGGATTTGTTGTTCCTGACCAAACCTATTGGTATAGGTCTTGTTGCATCGGCTGAAAAGTTTGGAGTGGTTCGTGATGAAGATAGGAAAAGGGCTTTGGAACTTATGACACGACTTAATCTTCCAGGTGCTAGGT
Organism: Bacteroidales bacterium; assembly: GCA_017501525.1. Lineage (GTDB taxonomy): Bacteria > Bacteroidota > Bacteroidia > Bacteroidales > UBA932 > Coprenecus. The sequence goes on from JAFVWT010000014.1 coordinate 29,793, forward strand.
TGTCAGATCTCGATGTGGTCCACGCTATAACGGATGTGACAGGATTTGCCCTTGCAGGACACTCGATAGAGATGGCTCAAGGCAGTGGTCTTATGGCGGTTATTGATTATAAGTCGGTACCCAGGATTGAGGGAATCGAGTATTATATTGAGCAGGAGTGTATGCCGGGGGGAACTTTTAGAAATTTTGCAAGTTATGGGGATAAGTGTGATATGGATCCCGCTTACAAACCATTGATGTGCGATCCTCAAACGTCAGGAGGATTGTTGGTGGCGGTTGACCCTTCAGGTGTGGAAGAGGCCAAAAGGTGTGTTGAAGAGTGTGGACACGAATTTTATAAAATAGGATATATGGCGGAATGTGATGGAGATAAATATTTGAAAGTGATATAAAAAAGATGCTTAAATATTTGGTTATAGGGAGCGGATTGGCAGGTCTGTACACTGCTTATAAAGCTTCTAAAATCGGTTCTGTAATGTTGCTTACAAAGAAAGGAATCAGGGTGAGCAACTCTTATAATGCCCAGGGTGGTATTGCTGCAGTTACAGATATTGAGGATGACCCTGAAATTCATTTTACGGATACAGTTATTGCAGGGAGGGGATTGTGTGAGGATAAGGCTGTTGATATTCTGGTAAAAGAGGGACCTCAGCGTATCAGGGAGATTATTGAGGATGGAATGAAGTTCGATACCGAAAATGGAAAATTGTCATTGGGTCTTGAGGGGGGACATCACCGTAAGCGTATTCTTCACGCAGGGGGAGACTCCACAGGAAGATATATGACAGAGTTCCTTATCTCGAAAGTGGAAGCCGATTCCAATATAGAAATCAGGGAAAATGTCTCAGTGATCGACTTTCTGGTGGAAAATGGAGTCTGTTATGGAGCCCGTTGTTGGGATGAGGAGAGGGGGAAAGAGGAATTGATATATGCTGAACATACATTCTTGACAAGCGGTGGAACTGCTGCGATCTATACCAGAACTACAAACCCCCAGACATCTGTAGGAGATGGTATAGCAATGGCTTATAAGGCCGGTTGCCGTATTGTAGATATGGAATTTATCCAATTTCACCCCTCGGCACTATTTATTGAAAATTCTCCTAATGCCTTCCTGATAAGTGAAGCGGTCAGGGGTGAGGGGGCACATTTGCTAAATAAGGCAGGCAAGAGGTTCATGTTGCCTATTCATGAATTGGCGGAACTTGCCCCTCGTGATATTGTGGCCCGTTCCATTTTCAAGCAGATGGCAGTAGATGACCGCCCTTTTGTGACATTGTCTTTGAAACATCTTAACCCTGAGAAGATAAAAAGGAGATTTCCTACCATATATGAGAAATGTAAGGAGTGCGGTTATGATTTGACAAAGAGCATCCCTGTGGCTCCGGCAGCCCACTATACTGTCGGAGGGGTCGCTTCTGACGAATTCGGCCGCTCGGATGTCTCGCGTCTATATGTTTGCGGTGAGATTGCTTCTACCGGTATTATGGGGGCTAATAGATTGGCATCCAATTCGTTGTTAGAGTGTTTGGTTTTTGCGGCAAGGGCTATCGAAAAGTCAAAAGAGGTGGGAGAGATATCAGATATCCCCCATTTTGAACCAAAGTATCATAAAGATTCTTCTCGTCAGGAGAGGTATTTGCAGCTTAAGTCGCAGATTGCCCACACGATGAACAATTGTTCTGGAATAATCCGTTCAGAGTTATTGCTTTCTACGGGTTTGAATCTTATAAAGAAGGAATTAAGGGATTTGGGCACTGAAAAGAATGAGTATTATGACGAACTTTCAAGGAAACTTCTTACTGTCGCCTATCTTATAATGACCGGTGCAAGATTCCGTAGAGAGAGTCGCGGAGGACATTATCGTGAAGATTATCCCACTCTTAAGGAGGAATTTGCAGTCCATACCATTCAACAGAAAGGTAAAGAGTTGCAAACAAAAAAAGTTAATGAAGAATAATTAAATATTTGACAAATATGAGTAACGAACAGCTTATTGAACGTTTGATTGACCTGGCATTTGAAGAGGATATTGCTACAGGTGATATTACTACTGAGTCTATTATCCCTGAGTCTTCAAAGGCTATTGCTACAATGACTGCAAAGGGGGATGGAGTTATTTCGGGCATAGATATAGTTGAGAAAGTTTTTAGAAGATTCTCAAATGAGGTGGAGTTTACCCCTTTTAAGAACAATGGGGATAGAGTGACAAAAGGGGAGGTGATTCTCAAAATCGAAGCAAGTTATCCCACCCTTTTGATGGCAGAAAGGACCGCTTTGAATTTCTTTCAGAGGATGTCGGGTATCGCTACCGAGACAGCAAAATATGTCGCGGAGTTGGAGGGTACTCATACTCAGCTTCTGGATACCCGTAAGACAGCTCCCGGTATGCGTGTGACAGATAAGATGGCAGTTAAAGATGGTGGCGGAACAAACCACCGTATGGGATTGTACGATATGGTGATGATTAAGGATAATCATATCAAAATGGCGGGTACTATTGCAAAAGCTGTAGAGCAGGTTAGGGCAAAGGTTCCTGCAGATATAAAAGTGGAGGTCGAGACAACAAATCTTGTTGAGGTGCAGGAGGCTATTGATGCAAAGGCCGATATCATTATGCTCGATAATATGTCTAATGAAGATATGGCAAAGGCCGTTGAATTGATAGCAGGTAGGGCAAAGACTGAGGCTTCAGGAAACATGTCAATTCCGAGACTGAAGGAGGTGGCTGCCACAGGTGTCGATTTCATTAGTGTCGGAGCATTGACCCACTCTGTAAAGGGATTGGATATCAGTATGAATATCTCTTTGAAGAAAGAACATCTTATCAGCGAAATTCTCAGATATAAAAAGGAGAAGAATGCTGTTATTTTTGCCCATTATTATGTTGCTCCTGAGATTCAGGATATTGCAGATTTTGTGGGTGATTCTTTGGAACTCTCTAAAAAGGCTGCGAGTGTCGATGCCGATTGTATTGTATTCTGCGGTGTGAAGTTTATGGGCGAGACTGCTGCAGTCATTTCTCCAAATAAGAAGGTGATTTTACCTGTAGTGGATGCAGGTTGTTCTTTGGCTGATGGTGTGACCGGTGAGGAACTTGCTCAATGGAAGAGGGAAAATCCAGATGGTGTAGTGGTTAGTTATGTAAATACAACAGCAGATACCAAAGCATTTACAGATGTATGCTGTACTTCAGCCAATGCGGTGAGAGTGGCAGAAGCGGTGGCTCAGGGTAAGGTGCCCGGTTTGCCTAAAACTGATAAGATTGTATTTGTCCCTGATGAGAATCTTGGAAGATATATAAATCATAAGGGTGATTTAGGAATGAAACTATGGAGAGGTAATTGCGTTGTCCATCAGGAAATTAGTGCAGAACTGATTCTGCAACGTGCTCAGGAGTATCCACAAGCCGATATCCTTATCCATCCAGAATCATCTTGTTCGGGGGATCCTCGTGTAATGTCACATCCTCGTTGTTATTTCTACTCGACTTCTGGAATTTTGAATCATGTCGCTTCTTCTCCTAAAAATCATTTTGTGATTGCTACAGAAACAGGTGTGATGCACAAATTACAGAAAGATAATCTCGGCAAGGTCTTTATCCCTGTATCTGATCAGGCAGTTTGTAAGGAGATGAAGAAAGTTACTCTTGAGGCACTATACTACGCTTTGAAAAATGACAGATATGTAGTGCAAGTGCCAGAAGAAGTCGCTAAAAAAGCTATTATTCCTGTGGAGAGGATGATGGCTCTATAAAGGAATTTCATCTATCGGGGGATTGACTTAGTCTCTTGCCTCTTGGTGGTGATCGAAAATTTTAAGCCACGCTGCAGTTGTTTTTGTGCTGAGGCGTGGCTTAAATTTTTGCGGTAATTTGTGGACTAATTGTAGATTTCGCTTAATACTTGATCTATTTCTACTCCTCTTAGCCCTCGTTTTATAATTGTACCATCTGGTCCAAATAGAATAATGTGTGGGATGTGAGTTACATTATATGCATCAGAGGCTGTGTTGCGTCCATCCATTATTTGTGGGTAAGGAATTTTTAAATTATTGATTACAGATAAGGTTTTCTCCAAATTGTCATTTATAGGAATTCCGATAACAACAAGTCCTTTTTCTTTAAATTTGTTGTAAGCATCAATTATATATGGGGTTTCTTCGCGGCAGGGGCGACACCAGGAAGCCCAAAAATCTGCCAATACATAGTTCCCATTACCAACATAATCTGATAACTTTTGAATTTCTCCATCGTATTCTATTGAAAAGTCGGTAAACATTTGTCCTTCCGCTGTTGCTATGGAGCTTTCTTTTCTCTTTATCTCGGCATTGATGTAGGTCATTATACTTGAAACAACAGTGTTGTTTCTGATAGATTCATCTGCATTGTTGATAATTGAAACATATTCTTCTATCGAGACAAGTTCGAGAGCATTGATGTATGTCAGCAGGACAACGGGTGCCGGGGTATTTTTGTGTTTTTTGATAAATTTTTCTATCTCCTTTACCTTTTCCTCAGAATTTTTCTCAGCAGATTGCAGTGACTTTATTTGTTTAAAAACAGAATCATTTAGTTTTGAACCGCTAAATGTTCCATTTATGAAATGGTCTAATGTGATATTTCCTTTCTCCAAAATAAAGATTAATCTGGATTGTCCATATCCTCCAGGAATTTCTACTTCTATAACCAATAAGGCGAGTGTGGGTTTGTCTATGGTGCCGTTGATACTGAAGAAACCTTCTGGAGAAACTTCTACACGCTCTCCGGGTTTTGTTCCTTCGATATTGATGTATACAGATGAAATTGTACTGTTTTCATCATAATAATTGAGTACATCGCTGATATTTCCCGATACTTTATATGTGTTTTCTGTATTGCAAGATGTAGCAAACAGAATTACTGCAAGTAGTAGAAATGACTTAATTTGTTTCATATTTGTCTTGTTTTTGAATGTTTAGGACAAAGTTATAATAATAATACAAATTTATGCACAAATGTTTGCGAACGTGGGAATTCTTTCAGTTGATATGTCGAAAAAAAGCAGCCTTATTTGGACTGCTTTTTTATAAACTTTATAAGTTTTCGGCGATGAGTTCCCTGATTTGTTGTTTGGCTGCTTTCCAACGGGGAATATCTATTTTGGGTCCAACCACTTCGACTACTTTTGCAGCGATGATTGAACCTATCTTTCCGCATGTTTCAAGTGGCATTCCGAGGGCATGTCCGTAAAGAAATCCGGCTGCATAGAGGTCTCCGGCCCCTGTGGCATCTACTGTCTGGGCAGGGTATGAATTTATTCTGTAAAATTCTTCCCCGCTTTTTATCAGAGATCCCTCTTTCCCTATCTTTACAATAGCAATATCACAAAGTTTAGAGATTGTCTCCACTGCCATTTCTGGTTCCTGTTTTGCAAAGGCTTGTGCTTCAGTCTCATTTGCAAAAACAATATCTACATAGTTCTCCACAATATCGTGTAGGAAGGTGTCATTTGATTCAACTACATTGTAGGATGCCAAGTCTATGGAAATATAACATCCTGCAGCTTTGGCAAGTTCTACTGCGTGACGAAGAAGTTGCTGGTTTTGAACCAAGTATCCTTCAATGTGAAAATAGTCATAACCTTCAAAGTATTCGGGCTTGAGATCTTCAGGGACCATTTCCAATGCAGCTCCAAGGTGTACGGCAAAAGTTCTCTCGGCGTTGGGCGCTGTTATGAAGACCATTGCTCGGCCTGAAGATTGAACTCCTTTGAGGAGGGTGGATTTTATTCCGTTCCTCTTCTGGTCAGAGAGGTAGAGGGCTCCTAATTCATCATCTCCCACTTTTCCGATAAATCCAGAGGGCATACCTAAAACGGCAGTCCCTGTAAGGGTGTTTCCGGCAGAACCTCCTGCAACATATTGGACTCCGAGAGGTTTGAGGGTTTGCCAGATTTTATCTCCTGTTGTTCCGTCAACATGTTGCATACTCCCCTTTGGAAGATGAAACTGACTTAGCAGTGAGTCATCCTCCAAAACGGCAAGTATGTCGGTCAGGGCATTCCCTATTCCTAATATCGATTTCATCTCTCTTAGTCGTTATTCATCTGGATGATATCGGCGCTCTCCTGGCAGTCTCCGATCAGGTGGCGGCTGAAGTAATCTGCCATTTTCCAGAAGAAGTATTCATCCATATCTCCAAATCCATGGCGTTGTCCGGGTAGATAGAGCATATCAAATCTCTTGTTTGCTCTTATAAGTGCATCTATCACGCGGGTAGTGTTGGCGGGGTGAACGTTATCATCCATATCCCCATGGACCAAAAGAAGATGTCCTTTAAGGTTCTTGACAAGCTCTTGATTGAATCTGATGCTATAGTTGAAAACGGTGTCTCCTTTTTCTGTTACTACCTCTTTTACACCATGATGAGTTTCACTCCACCAACGGTTGTAAATACGGTTGTCGTGGTTTCCGGCACAAGATACAGCTACTTTATAGAAATCGGGATAAGAGAGCAGTGCTGCTGTAGACATAAATCCTCCACCGGAGTGACCGTGGATACCTACTTTGTTGAGGTCGATGAATTTATGGCGTGCAGCTAATTGTTGTAGGGCATATCTGTGGTCTTGAAGTGGATAGTCACGCATATTTCCATATCCGAAGTTGTGATACCATTTGCTTCTGTCGGGGTGACCTCCTCTGTGACCTACAGTGACTACGATGAATCCGAGTTGTGCCAGACGGTCTATGCGGTTCATGCCTTTGCTCCAGAAGTAGTTGGTAGATTCGGTTTGGGGACCGGGATATACATACTCGATGATGGGGTATGATTTTGTCGAGTCAAAGTCGAAAGGTTTGTACATTACACCGAACAAATCGGTAATACCGTCAGCAGCTTTGACAGTGAATACTTCGGGGAATTTGTAACCCATTGCAAATAGTTGGCTCATATCGGTGGTCTCCAGATCCATTATCTTTTTGCCTGAGGTCGAGTAAAGGGCATTGGCGGGGGCTGTGTCTACCCTTGAGTAGCAGCTGACAAAGTATTTGTTGCTATAACTGATGGATGTTCGGGTGTCATAGTTTCCAGGGTTTAGCATCTTTACATTACCCCCTTTAAGGTTTGCACTGAACAGGTGGGCATAGTAGGGATTTTCTTTTGGATCAAATCCTGTTGCTGTAAAGTATACAATTGAATTTTTGGCATCTATACCATCAATGGAACTTACATGGAATGCACCATCGGTAATCTTGTTAAGGAGTTTGCCGTTAGCATCGTGGAGATAAAGTTGTGCCCAGCCGTTGCGTTCAGAACGAACAACCAGTTGGTTTGTTCCCTCTACCACTTCAAAATCGGCTACATCTATGTAAGTGTTGAGGCGTTCCTCTACCAACACATAGAGTGAGTCTTGTGCAATATCATATCTGCAGATGTCGACTCTGTATTGGTCGCGGCTGATGCGGGTCATATAGAAGTTGTTATTGTCTCCTTCCCAAACATTTGTGCGAAAATCTTTGTAGAGATCTTCTTGGGTAGGACGTTTGTAAGCTACATTGTTGGTCTGGTCCTTAAATGCGTTTACATTGAGTGCTCTTGATGTCTTTGTCTGGATGTCGAACAAAAGAACGTATGTTTTAGGACCGGGCTCTCCGGGCATCTGATATTTGTATGTCTCAAGGGTGGGACGGGGTTCAGAAGTGGAGTTGATTACCCACATCTCTTTAAGATTTGAGAGGTCGTATTTCTCCATCAGGAAGTGTTTTCCGTCAGGAGACCAGATCATATTGATGGGATAGCGTTTGGCAGTGTCGCGCTCACCGGCACCTTTGTAATTGTCTCCACCGTATGGGATATCTTTTGTACCGTCAAATGTGAGTTGGTGCTCCACGATAGTAGAGTCTTTCTCATCTTTCATTATTTTACGGAGATTATCCATATCTGTATAGAAGAGGTTGTAACCTTTACCATAGACTACGATAGAGGTGTCAGGAGATAGGCTTGCCCAATATGGATATCTCTCTTTTTTCTCTGTATCAGATACATCTGTCAGTTTTTTAGAGGCTATGTCATACTCAAAGCGGAAAACTTTCTTACCGGGTTTACCCTTCTTGTCACCCTCTTTTTTCTCTTCGTCAAGAGTAGACTGAATCTCAAAAGTGAAAGTTTTGTCATCTTTGAGTTTCAGGCCTCTGAAGGGAATGTGTTGTGCATCAAATGGGTCTCTGATTATTTCTGTAAGTTCCATAGCGAGGCGTTCCATATCGAAAACCTCTGTTTTTCCTTTGGTTGCGGGGTCTACAATGAAGTATCTGCTACCATTGGAATCTTTCCATTCATACCAGAATTTGTCTCCTGAGGGGAACCAGTTGGTCCTTACACTTTGAGAAAATACCATTCTGTTAAGTTTCTTGGGAGAGAATCTCTCTGCCAATTCATAGTTGGCTTTTGTTATTGGAGTTTGTTGTGCATAAAGATTTACTCCAAAAAACATAGCCAAAGAGATTAGTGCTAAAATTGTTTTTTTCATATTATAATATTTTGAGTTCTATTTCAGACTTATGTTAATCTATTCATATCGATTTGGGCCACTCACCTATCTCCATGTCGTGAATTTTTCCATTATCAATATGGAATCTGATGGCGGTGCGGACCTGATGAAATCCTTGTATGCCGGCGGCACCCGGATTGATGGTCAGTAGGTTGTATTTGGAATCGTTTATCACTTTCAGGATGTGTGAATGTCCACAAACGAAAATATCGGGGAGGTGGGCGTTTATAAGCTGGAATGCTTTGTAATCATATCTGCCAGGATAGCCTCCAATATGCATCATTAAGACTTTTTTTCCTTCACATTCAAATACTTGTGTGTAAGGGACATGGCCTCTGACTTTTTGGTCGTCACAGTTTCCGTAAACACCGATAATGGGTTTGAATTTTTTTATTTCCAGAAGTGTTTGTTCATTGCCGAAATCTCCTGCATGCCAGATCTGGTCTACAGGGGCAAGGAACTCCTTTACTCTTTCGTCAAAGTAGCAATGTGTGTCAGAGATAATACCTATATACATATTGTACAAAGATAGGGGAAAATCGTATAATTGAGAAATTTGTACTCCTTTTTTGATACCATCTTTGCATGATTACTTTTGTTTAGGTACACTTGATATTGTTCCACCATGAGAAGAGGCGATAATCTGGCTTTTATAGTGCTACGGATGGTGTCCGGGGATTATTATATAAGGATTTATCAGCGAGAGTAAAATTCGTCATAAAGATGTAGTCAATTTGCGAATGGGTAAAATATAGAGTTGGTAGGGGGTAACTTTGACGATATTTGTTACCTTTGCCGATATGGAAATTTTTTACTCAAATAGTATTTCTCAACAGAGAATTTCTTTATCGGAGGCTGAAAGTCACCATTGCCTGAAAGTTTTAAGACATAAAGTGGGTGATGAGGTATTTGTAAGTGGAGGGGACGGTAATTTGTATCGATGTGAAATAGAAGAGATTACACCTAAGAGTTGTTTTTTGAAGATAATTTCGGTTGAGGGTGGCGTAGGGGGACATCCCTATTTTCTCCACATTGCTGTTGCCCCTACCAAAAATATTGACAGAATTGAGTGGTTTATGGAGAAGGCGACAGAGATGGGAATTGATAAGATTACTCCGCTGTTGTGTAAACATTCTGAGAGGAAAGTTTTTAAGAAAGAACGAGGCGATAAGGTGATTCTTTCAGCAGCGAAGCAATCCCTGAAGACAGCTTTACCACTCCTTGATGAATTGACATCATTCTCCGATTTTATATCATACGCAAAGGAATTTGACGGTAAGAAATATATATGTTTCTGTGATAGAGAGGCAGTTGGCTCTGATGGTTCTGTTCATAAAAGGATACCGCTGACTGAGGCTGTTGCTGAAAAATCTCTCTTTTTAATCGGGCCTGAAGGTGATTTCTCCCGAGAGGAGGTTCTACTGGCGATAGATAGTGGATTTATTCCAGTCTCATTGGGCGAATCGAGGCTTAGGACAGAGACGGCAGCCCTGCTTTGTGTAAGTGCCACTTATTTCTCATTTGTCAGGTGATGGATTTGTCACTTGGCCGGTACTTTTAGAAGTTATCTGAGGAAAGTTTTGGAATTTGATTTTTAAACTGACGGTTATCTGTAATTTATCGCGGTTGGCAATGATGGACTTTGGATCCCCGATCGGGTCGGGGATGACTTCGTCAGGTCGTGGATGGGGTTAAGTTCCGATTGAGTTCGGAATGAGGTTTAATTGCGATATATATACAAATAAGGCAACTTGTCTTTCTTCAGATTTGCCTGTTGCGTCATATCCGGCTTAACATAATGTCAGGCATTACTGTCATACCCGGCTCGACCATAATACCAGGTGTTACCGTCATACCCGGCTCGACCGGGTATCTCAATTTATCAAGGTTGCTAACAACCGCTTCAGTCAAATTTTTCCACTTATGCTTGATTGTTTCAGCAAGTAATCTTCTACTCCATGTCTTTAAGTATGGAGTAGATTGTTTTATTTGACTTAGTTTAAGTCATTACTATCCGGAACTTTTACCGAATTGTAATTATATTAGATTTCATTCATTAGTTCTTTTCTGAGACAAATTTAAGAGATTCGTGAGAATTTTCCCCAAAAAAAATGACCGATTTGTGATGAAAATAGTCTTTTATATTCTCGCGCTTTCGTGGAGCAGTACGCTTGAAAAAACTTCTACCCCCTCTTCTCTTCCAACGAATCCGAGTTTTTCGGTGGTAGTTGCTTTTATTGAGATATCGGATATCCTAACGCCCATCACTTGGGCAATTCTTTCGCGCATCGAAGTGATATGTGGGGCAAGTTTGGGCCTTTGCATTGCAATGGTTATATCTGCATTTGATAGTTCATATCCATGTTCTCTGATCATATCCATCACCTTTTTCAATAGTATGGTGCTATCTATGTTTTTGAATGTGGGGTCGTTGTCAGGAAAGTGTTTGCCGATATCACCTAAAGCTAAAGCACCAAGCAGTGCGTCACATAATGAGTGGATAACAACATCTCCGTCTGAATGGGCAATTGTCCCTTTACTGTGTTCAATTCTTATTCCACCTAAAATGAGGGATTCTCCTTCTGCAAGGGCGTGGACATCGTATCCGTTGCCTATTCTGAATTTTATCATTATTTCAGTTCTCAGATTAATCAGTTTATATATTCGTTAGTAAGTTACCCTACAAAAATAAGGAAACTTCTATAAATACAATGTTTTAACATGTTTTAAATGATAATATGTTTTAAGTGAAGTTCTATAAAAGACGTGTATAGGATGATGTTGTAAGGTCGGGGATGACGTTGTTAGGTTAAGGATGAGGTTGTCAGGTCAGTGGGAGATACTTAATTTCGATTAGGATCGTGGATGAGGTTAGGTTTCGTTCATGTCGTGTTTGATGTTGGTTTTGTTACCGATTACGTCATGACCGGCTTGACCAGTCATCTCAATTTATTGGGGTGTTGTGATTTGTAATATTCCTCTCCATGTCTTTATCTGGGTGGTTTTGCGTTCCTATGGTGGTGGTTGGCGGGAGGGAGGTGGTTTTACCTTTAGGGAGGTGGTTGGAACTGAGGGTGGTGGTGTTGGGCTTTTCGAAGGGTCGCGGCTTTGAAATGCCGCTTCCTTCTTTTCTACAACCCCCAGACCCCCTTTTAAGGGGGCTTTGGTCGCTGCGCTCCGAAGATGGGTAGTAAAAAACGAGCCAATGGCTTTACTCTTTTAAGTTTACCATTGGCTCGCTCTATTAAATGTAAAGTAGGCTGCTATTTACTTATAAAGGTAGCCTATAATTGTTCTATCTGTTCCAAGGTAAGCCCTGTGCAAGTGATAATCATCTCTATGGAGATTCCATTTGCCTTCATCAGACGGGCGGTATCTATTTTACCTTGTTCAATTGCTTTATCGATTGCGTATTCTATTTGATTTCTCAAATCCCTTTCAGATGTCATTTCGTTTAAGTATTTGATTTTTTCGTTTTTGTCCATTGCTGCCACCTTTGCTGCAGTAAAGAGACGTTTTATAATCTCGTTAGTGAGTTCTTCGGGGCACTCTTTGAACTTGTAAATATTTCTGAAACAAAAGTAGAAATTTTCCAATAGATTATCACTATCCAGCTCAGATA
>JAFVWT010000015.1 GCA_017501525.1 Bacteroidales bacterium
GAGTTCTCTTTGTCATTCCGAGCGCCCTCCCTGTCATTCCGAGCGAAGTCGAGGAATCTCTTCACCATCGCCCTGAAGGGCGTGCCTTACGGCCCTTTATATGGGGACACGACGGGGCTGGTTCGAGTAGCGCGTCTACTACTGCGGAAGGTACAGTCAGCATTGGAGCAGGCGCTATTCAGCAGGACCCAAGCGAAGACCCTTTGATGTATGTTATGAGTTCATCAAACTGTCCATTATGGGGTATGGACAACAGAGTCGATAAGAATGATAGACCTCGCTTCAAGATGAAGTATTTATATTCTGTTGTAGCAGTAGAGATTATTAATCAAGGTGCAGGTGAAAACATTGCTATAAGAGACATCGAACTTAAAGCAAATGAGGGGATCGTTGGAAACTTTAAAGTAAATATCGGTGAAGAGATGCCTATATACACATCCGAATCCGGCACATCAACCACAACAAGCATAGCGCTATCATCACCAAAAGTGATTGAATATGGTAAATCTGCAACATTCTACTTTGCTGTAAAACCATTTACGTTGAAATCTGGTTCTTCCCTCATTGTCAAGGTTAATAGCAGCTCAAGAAAACTTTCAAAGGAAACTACTGTCAATTTCGAGGCTGGTAAGATCACTAAATTGTCAGTAGATGTCACTCCTCTCACACACCCAACTGATAACGATGCTTTAAATATGACATCTGGAGGTAATAAGGTATTTGATATGAGTAAGGCTACTTCCAAAACAATGACAGTTAATGGTGAGAATGTTACTGGTTATATTCTTGGCGAGGGCAGCCAGGAGTCTATTACAGTTACTGGAACAGTCAAGGATCTTATGAATGCTCTTGATGTTGGTTTTTATGCTTCGAGTTGGAAAGGGCAAAGAATAGCGATGACTGTTAATCATCTGAATTTATGGATAGATGGTACTCAGTTCGCAAATTATCAACCGTTCCTTAATGCAATAAAAGCCGATTTAGGTATAGGTGATGGCTGGGGAGATAAGATTAAGTGGGCAGCAATGGAAGCTGGAGTTAAGCTTTTATTCTCTTCCGGTGTGGATAGAACTGGCACATTGATGGGATTGACAGACTTTATGGATCCGTCCACTATTACATTCGTAGGTGTCGTTGAAAATGGCACTCCTGCACCTGCATCAGGTGAGACTCCTAATATTGTATTGATAAACGAGAATGAGATAAATAAGGAAGTTTCTTCTGCTGCTGTTGAGAATCTATTGAAGACAAAGTTTGATTATAAGCAGGCTGATGGAACTATATTGCTTCCTACATTTGAGGGTCTTAGTGATATAATTAACGGAAATCCTAACTCGGCTGCAGCAAACGAAACTGCAAATGCAATTTACAATAAGCTTCAGGCGGCCATTGGTAATAAGTCGTTTTCAGCATCAGGAATCGGAACATTGCATGTTTGGAAAATATTTCAGGGTATTTTCTCAAGTGCCGAAGATATGAAGGCTAAACTTCCAAATTTGAAGGTATCCGTAGATATAGCCACAATCCCATATTCTGCTGAAAAAGGTGCCTACGGAACAAAGGGTAATCCTATAACTCCAAGTGGAGCGTACAACCCGATTGTAATTTGGGGTTTGGATGTGACAACAGCTGAAGAAAAACAGCAAATGGGTAATTAAAACTCTCTATATTAAATTGTCCCGGCTTTGATATAACTTCGTCAAAGTCGGGATATTTCATTAAAGTCATTCAACTTTGTACTTCGTCGGATCCTTACGGCGCATTAGGGACTTTCACCCATTAGAACATGCCCATGCTTGGCGTACACGCAAAAGTAGCCAGGATCAATCCCGGCTACAATATGCATTTCTTCGGAGGCTTACGATGGGCATTAGTTGCTGCCCTTGATGTCCAAGCCCCACATCACGACGCGTGGATCTGTTGCACCAAATTCACCCTTGTTAGCACTTTTTAAGACTACTGAGCATTCTGCTAATTGCATTGCCCCGCATAAAGTACTTGGGCCAATCATCCATCCAATAAGTTTATTTGCTTTAAGTTCTCTAATCTGGGCGGAGTTGTCATACAATAGCTGATATAATTTATCTTGCTGCCCTTTATCGTTCTTGCCTTTTATAGCTTCCTTAATTTCAGCAACAGTAATATTATAGCTTGTCAAGAACGTGTTTGCTTTTGCTTCGTCTACTGCTTTCTGAAGAGGCTCCTCGTCAAGTATAATAATATTCTGTGATTTGCTTGTGTCTTCTGTGTAGGCGCCGGTAGAATATGGTGAGATGACAAAGAAATCCTCTGTCTTATTCATCATACGAGCCAAATCCGCCTTTTTCAGGGTAGTTCCTACATTTTTACCGGCAATACTAATACCAGCCTTAATCTCCTCTATAACCAATACTCCCTGTCCTCCATTCCATGAAGACACAAAGAATCCTAATGGGAGCGCATCCAGGACATCGGTTAATTTTCCCTTGATTTTAACTGATCCTGAAGATGTCGAAGTGCCGATAACGAACATATCTGCAACTGTCCTACCATTAATTTTTGAGGTAGGTAAATATGTGCAATTGCTAACAAACTCCAGGAATGACTTACCATCAGTAGCGGTCTCATTCACAAGTACATTAACAGGTATATTCAATGTTGTTTTCTCACCCACCTTGAACTCGATATCTCTATCGAGTGTAATTGTCCTGATACTACTGTTGACAAGGACTGATATTTTTGATTTTTTCTTAGCGGTGAATGGCTTTACAGGAAGATAGATTGTATATTCATCACCTGGATTTGTCAACTCTATTTTATTATTAAGCAAAACTTTAGATGTCTTAGCTGCTTTACCTGAAACTGGAGTATATTTCAGAACTCCGTCTGAAATAACAACATTGAAATCACCTGCAATCTCTTCGTCAGTTCTGATCTCTACATTATCCAGAACAATAGCTCCTTCTGCATTGTTGACTATTTTAAGAGCCACAACTGAATACAGATACTTCATCTTGAAACGAGGTCTCTCCTTCTTGTCAACTCTGTTGTCTTGGCCCCAGAGAGGACAGTTCTCCATTACATATTTCAACGGATTTTCACCCGGGTCCTGTGAGAGGGAGCTTCCTCCAATACTGATGACGCCCTCTGGGCTAGTAGACGCGCTACTCGAA
>JAFVWT010000002.1 GCA_017501525.1 Bacteroidales bacterium
ACCGGCTCGACCGGTCATCTCAATTTATGGGGGTGGTGTGATTGTAATATTCTTCTCCAAGTTTTTATCTGGGTGGTTTTGCGTTCCTATGGTGGTGATTGGCGGGAGGGAGGTGGTTTTACCTTGAAGGAGGTGGTTGGAATGGAGGGCGGTGGTGTTGGCTTTTCGAAGGGTCGCGGCTTTGCCGCTTCCTTCTTTTCTACAACCCCCAGACCCCCTTTTAAGGGGGCTTTGGTCGCTGCGCTCCTATGTTTGGGATAATGTCTCTAAAAAAGAGATATTGATAGGTGTAAGTACTTAAGAGACAAGTATGTATGTCTGTATGTAAAGATCATTTTGAGTAAGATTCTAAACTCGAAGGTAATAATCCTTGATACTCACAAGAAAAAAGTTGATGTAACTTATTTAAAATAAGGAAAATAATCTTACCTTTGCATAAGGTAGAACTTCTCTTTTTTAGAGAAATTCTTGTGACCTCATTTATTTAAACATATCAAAATAACCTTATTATTAACTAAAAATCAATTATTTATGAGAAAGTATTTTCTTTCAATCGTAGCATTGGCAGCAGGGCTGTTTGCTACTTCGTGTCAGGAAAGTATTGTTGAGCCACAAATCGCGGGCCCTACTACTTTTACTGTACAACTTCCCGAACAGATGGGAACAAAAGCTGATATTGGTTCAGCTAATAATGTGAACAATTTGTTTGTTGCAGTTTATGCAGAAGCTGAACCTGATGCAGAAGCTATTTTCAAAAAACAAGTGGCTGTTGAGAATGGCGTAGCAAAAGTTACTTTGAATTTGATTCAAGACCAATCTTACGACATCGTATTCTGGGCACAAAAAGGAACCTCTTATGTTGATGCAAATTCTGAGTTGCTCTCAATTCCTATGAAAAACACCTTCCATAATAGTGAAGAAGGTGCAGCATTCTTCCATTTTGAGGATGAATTTACCCCTAACGGCGCCCCTAAGGATATTATTCTTAGACGTCCCTTTGCACAGTTGAATCTAGGAACTACTCCTGCAAGTTTGAAAACAGATGTTCAATCAGATTCACTTAAATTGTCTCAATCTTATATAAAAGTGGAGAAAGTAGCAGCTACATTCAATACTGTATTAGGAGTGGGAGAAGGTGAACAAACTATTGAATTTGCCCTTGCAAATGTACCCTCGCAGAAACTTTATGTTGGTGGTGTGAAATATTATTATGTTTCAATGGACTACCTTCCTATCGCAGGGGATGATCAGGCATTGGTAAATGTTAATGCCAAGATTAAATTGGATAATGGTCAGGTAATTGATCACCCCTTTACCAGTGTACCCGTAAGAGAAAACTACCGTACCAATATCGTAGGTAACCTAATCTCTTCTACTACAGACTTTGAAATCACTATTGAAGATTCTTGGTCTGGTTACTATGATATTCCAGAAGGAGAATGGGATGGACAGACAATGTTGGAACCTGTGAAGGATGAAAATGGAGTTTATCAAATCTCTCACCCTTCGCATCTTGCATGGTTGGCAGCTGCTGTTAATGGAACATTACCTGCGACAAAAGCTGAAACCCTTCCTGCTAATGATTTTGATAATACTACTTTTGCACTATCTTCTGATATTGATTTGTGTGGATATGAATGGACACCTATAGGTAAAGGAGTTAGAAGTGGAAGAACTTTTACAGAAGCATCTACTCCATTTAAAGGAATCTTTGAAGGTAACGGATATACCATTAAAAATTTAGTTATTTCACAATATGAAGAAGCAGATGCAGCTATAGGTTTCTTTGGAGTTGTTTCAGGGGGAACCGTTCAGAATGTTAATTTTGAGAATGTCAATATCAATGTTAACAATAGTGAAATAGCTGGTACTACAGTAGGTCTACTTACAGATGGTGGTGTAGTCACAAATGTTGAAGTTATCTCAGGTAAGGTTTATGCAGCAAGAGGTAATGGAGGTGTCGTTGGTCGTTTGACTGACAGAGGTCGCATTTCAGACTGTACAAATAATGCGGAAATTAAATCTCTCTCTGGGGCAAACGTGGGAGGTATAGTTGCAGCAGCATACTATACAGCAGAGAATCTTTCATATACAGGTGAGGATGCAGCTATAATCATTGAAGATTGTATAAATAATGGAGCAATCATTGGAGCAGCCGGAGGAGTAGGAGGAATAGCCGGTCTATCAACAGGTAGGGTGTTTAATTGTAGTAATACTTCTGATATTCAGGGAGCTAATGCTTCGGTTGGAGGTATAGTTGGGGAACAACAAAATGCCGGTGAAATCATTTCTTGTATGAATACAGGAAATATAAATAATAATGTAGCCCCCAATGTTTATGGTACCGGAGGTATTGTGGGTTGGATAAGATATAGTGGTGCTTCTAATAATTACGAAACAAAAAATGTAGTAACAGTAAATGAGTGTATCAATACCGGTAATATAAAAGGAGGAAATGATGCCGGAGGTATCGTAGGTACACTATATCATTATGGTATAATTACCAATAACCGTAATTCTGCAAAATCTCTTGAAGCAGTAAATTTTGCTGCGGGTATTGTAGCAAATTATCAGGTCTCAGATAAGACTCATCCAGGTATGGATGAAAGTTTCTCTGCAATTATTACCGGAAATCAAACTACAACATTAATAGAAGATATTAAAGCAAACTGTAAGGACCTTGTTATTTATGACAATACACAGGGTGAATATACTACAATAGGAAATAACATTGTTCCTACTCTAATTAATACAGCTGACGACTTGAGAAATGCTCTTGCAAATGCAGTGGACAATACTGTGATTGTGCTTGAAGGTGTGGACTTTGGTGCGGTTGATTTGTATAACACAACTAACAATGGACACAGATATAATTATGCTAACTATAACGCTAAGAATGTCAAGATTATAGGGAAGGATGGTGCATCTTTCTCAGAACTGAGAATGGGAGAGAATGATTATGAACCGACAATGACAGGTTGGACATTCAAGAACATTTCATTTAGTAGTGGAGATGGTCTGATTATTTCAATGAATAATGACGGCGTAACTGTTGATAATTGTAAATTTACCAACGCAGAGCTACAAAACACAGGCACTAATACATATCAGGCAAAAAACTTCTTAGTCAATGAATGTACTTTTGAAGGCAGTCACGCTGGAAGAAAAACACAGTTAGCTCTTCAAAATAGTGATGGTGTAACAATTTCCAACTGCAAATTCAATAATGCAGCATATAATGCAATGAATATAACTAACATTCATGGAAATGTGACCATCAAAGGTAATATCATAAATCAAACAGCAAACCGTCCACTTCGTTTTAGTGTTGCGGCAGCAGGTGCTACCTTGAATATTCAAAACAACAATATCACTTCTAACGGTGATGTCAACGGTGAGTTGATGAAAGTTAGCGCGGAGACTGGAGCTACAGTAGTTGAGAGCAACATCACTCGTAGCAACAATGTTTGGAACGGTAAGGACGATTCAGAAGTTGTTTCAGGTATGGTTGATGGCGCATACATCGTTAAGAAGGTTTATGTAGTTAATAACGCAGCTGAACTGCAAACAGCTATTAAAAACGGTGGCAAAATCGAGTTCGCCAATGACATCACCGTAGATAAATGGATCATGTTCTCAGAAGATTATAACATTGGCGATGGCACTATCATTACTATTGATGAGATCAATGTTACTATTGACGGCAAGGGCCACACTCTGACAGTCAATGCTATTGAGTCTGCTGGTAATTGTGATCAGTTATTCCAGGGTGCTAGCAATCTGAACATCTCTAACCTGACCATTAAGTACGCTGATGGTTTGACCACCGGTGGACTTGGCCTAGTGTCAGGTGTTATTAAGAATGTTCACTTCGTAGGTGGCGGTGCATCTGCCGCATCAGCAGCAATTTTCCCAGGTAACGGTGTAATCAAGGTGGAAGACTGTATCTTTGATACAAATGGCGCTGCAATCTACTTTGAAGATGAGAGAGATAAACTCACAGTTACCGGCTGTACCTTCAATCAGCCTGCAGGAAAAAATGTTATTCTGTTGCGTGGTAATGTGCAGTTTACTGAGAATATTATCAATTCGGGCAGAACTGTGAATATTGTCAGCGGTTCTCCATTTGTGGATGGCAATGACTTCAATAATGTTCGTTTGAAGGTTTACGGGGATGCTACTGCAACAGTGTCCAATAATACTATCAACACCTTGGAATTTGAAAAGACCTATTATAAGTCAACATTTGTTGACAATGATTTGAGTACCGATGCACAGGCTGCTCTAAGTAGTGTAACTAAAGTAAACTAAATTTACTCTTGTTAATATATAAGGGTGACCCAAAAGTAAAAGGGTTGCCCTTTTTTGCATTGCAAAGCAAATTGCTATTGTAAGGTAAGCCACCGAAGAAAAGCATATTGTAGCAAGGAGTGTCTCTGCTACTTTTGTGTCAAAAAGATACAAATATGCATACACGAGAGGGATACTTACAATTGAAGACTATTGTGCTGAGCACAAGCTAACCTATAGCGCCTGATAGGCATAATACTAAGAGCCCTAAATAATTTCAAGCCACCCGGAATTGCGTGCGAACGCTTAAGCGAAGCGACTAGTGAACGCCAATTCCGAGTGGCGTCCCTAATGACCTACGCTAATAGTTGTTTCGCTGAGTGAAATTTTGCTAATTTCTTTGCTCAAAAGAACCGAATTTCTCGATTATAAACAGATTTAGGTGTCGCTGAGCAATAAAACAGCTATTCTTTCGCTCAACGACGCAGTATCAGAATAATCAGAAAGATAATGGTATCTGTATATGACGCGTTATAACAGAGATACCCGGTCAAGCCGGGTATGACACTACAACATAAGCTGGGTATGACAACATCATACTCGACCACATAGATGTGGATTGAGAGGTTGCAATCTTTATGCGAGTCCTTAAAACCCCTAAGCACTCTAAATTGTGTCAAGTAATATTGTGGTATTGATATCTGTTCTTCGTGGTATGCAATTTAACACCCCTGAGTCCGTATGTGGGCAACTCGTGGGCACCAGATTCAAACTGACGTGCTTAGGGGTTGTTTTCGACTGGGACCTGAATAATCGTCAGCAAATTTTCCAGGTTCGGAGTTCTTGGGATAGGGCTTTTTCGTGGCCGTTGCAGAGGGTGTTCAGGTAGGTGTGGAATTCGGGGGAGTGGTTAAGGTGTTTGAGGTGGGCGAGTTCGTGGAGCATTATGTATTGGCGCAGGTGTGGGGGGAGGAGCATCAGGCGGATGTTCAGGTTTATGTTTCCTTTTGTTGAGCAGGAGCCCCAGTTGGTTTTGTTGTTTTTTATGGTGACTTTGTTTACTGTCAGGTGGTGTTGGGTTGCGAGCTGGTGGAGTTCTGTGGTGAGTTGTGTTTTGGCTTGTTTCCGGAGTTTTTCAAGTTCTGTGGGGTCGGTGGGGAGTGTTGCTTTATTGCAGGTGGAGAGTTTTGCGAGTTTTCTGATTATTTTATCGCTGTTTGCTCTGAGGAATGATTCTGCCCTGGATGTGGGGAGGATTGCTGGGATGGTTGTAATTATTTCTCCTTCTTGGTTTATTTTGATGGTGATGTGTCTGGTCCACATTTTTCTGCGGATTGTTACTGAGCCGAGGGGGCTGACTTCTATTTTTTCATCATAAATCATTGAGTGGAAATAATATATGTGCTAAATTTTGCACAAAAATAGTGTTATTTGATTTATTTGTATATCTTTGCACTCCCAATTTTGGGACAAAACTAATTAAAACATTAAAAAACAATGGCAGAGTATCTTGCAGCAGAGAAAAAGCAAGAGATTTTCGCGAAATACGGAAAGTCTAATACGGACACCGGCTCAGCAGAGAGTCAGATTGCTCTATTTTCTTACCGTATCGCTCACCTTACTGAGCATCTAA
Source organism: Bacteroidales bacterium (assembly GCA_017501525.1). Taxonomy (GTDB): domain Bacteria; phylum Bacteroidota; class Bacteroidia; order Bacteroidales; family UBA932; genus Coprenecus. The sequence continues at coordinate 5,924 of JAFVWT010000002.1, forward strand.
AGAATAACAAAAAAGACTTTGGTACACAAAGATCACTTCTTAGACTCGTAGGTAAAAGACGTCGTCTTCTTGATTACTTGAAGGCTAAAGACATCGAGAGATACAGAGAAATAGTGAAGGCTTTGAACCTTCGTAAATAATAAAATGAGGATGCTCATTTACGGGCATCCTCTCTTTTTAATGATTCTTCCCAAGTGGTATTCTTCACATAAGTGCTCTTCAGGAAGGGGTGGATAATTTGTCAGGTAATTGTTCAGATAGAGTTCTAATATGTTGTTATAGGAGAGTGGAAGAGGGATGAATTGATAGTGTTTTAAGAGAGTTTTCTCTTTTTAGTTTTGTTTATTTGACACATTAATATGGATATGAATATAGTTAAGAAGACCATCACAATGGGTGATGGAAGAGTAATCGAAATCGAAACCGGTAAATTAGCTAAACAAGCTGACGGTTCGGTCGTTGTTAAAGTGGGTGACACTATGTTGTTGGCCACTGTTTGCTGTGCGAAAGATGCTAAAGAAGATGTTGACTTTATGCCTCTTTCTGTGGAATATAAAGAGAAATATGCCGCTGCAGGTCGTTATCCCGGTGGTTTCTTGAAAAGGGAAGGTCGTGCTTCAGATTCAGAGATTTTGGTAGCCCGTTTGGTGGATAGAGCGCTTCGTCCTTTGTTTCCGGAAGATTTCCACGCTGAAGTTTTTGTAAATGTTATTTTGATTTCTGCTGACAAGCAGACTATGCCTGATGCTTATGCAGGACTTGCCGCTTCTGCAGCTTTGGCGGTAAGTGACATTCCTTTTGGAGGTCCTATCTCAGAGGTGAGAGTTGCGCGAGTTAATGGCAAACTTATGATCAACCCCACTTTTGAAGAGCTTAAAGGGGCTGATATAGATATGATGGTGGCCGCTTCTATGGACAACATCATGATGGTAGAGGGTGAGATGAATGAAGTCTCTGAAAAAGAGATGCTCGATGCTATCAAATTTGCTCATGAAGAGATTAAGATCCAATGTCGTGCCCAAATGGAACTTATGGAAGAGGTAGGTAAGGTACAGAAGAGGGAGTATTGTCATGAGGAGAACGACGAAGAACTTCGTGCACAAGTACGCGAGTTCTGCTACGACAAATGTTATGCAGTAGCAAAGTCGGGTCTTGCCAAACACGAAAGAGAAGACGCTTTTGCTGCTATTAAAGAGGAGTTTATCGAAACGATCCCTGAAGAGGAGAGAGAAGAGAAAGCCTTTATGATAGGCCGTTACTATGGAGCTATCGAAAAAGAGGCAATGCGTCGTATGATTATTGACGAGGGTGTACGTCTTGACGGTCGTACAACCACCCAAATCCGTCCTATCTGGTGTGAAGTGAATTATCTTCCCGGAGCACATGGATCGGCAATCTTTACCCGTGGTGAAACTCAGTCACTTTCGACTGTTACCCTTGGAACCAAAATGGATATGAAAGAGATGGATGAGGTATTGGTTCAGGAGACCCAACAATTTGTCCTTCACTATAACTTCCCTCCATTCTCAACAGGAGAGGCTAAACCTCAAAGAGGGGTTGGCCGTCGTGAAATCGGTCACGGTAACTTGGCTTGGAGAGCCCTTAAACCTGTTGTTCCTATTGGAGAGGAGAATCCTTATGCAGTCAGAGTAGTTTCAGATATTCTGGAATCAAATGGTTCTTCATCTATGGCAACTGTTTGTGCCGGTACACTTGCACTTATGGATTGTGGTGTGAAAATTAAAAAACCTGTTTCAGGTATTGCAATGGGTCTTATCTCAGATGAGAAGACAGGTCAATTTGCAGTCCTTTCAGATATCCTCGGAGATGAAGACCATCTTGGAGATATGGACTTCAAAGTGACAGGTACTAAAGATGGTATAACTGCTACCCAGATGGATATCAAGGTGGACGGTCTCCCATACGAAGTGCTTGAAAGAGCTTTGAATCAGGCAAAAGAGGGACGTGCCCATATTATGGGTGAGATGATGAAGACCATCTCTGAACCTCGCGAAGACTACAAACCTAATGTTCCTCGTATTATCCAGATTACAATTCCTGCCGAATTTATCGGCGCAGTTATCGGAACAGGTGGAAAAGTTATCCAGGAAATCCAAAAAACTACAGGTACAACCATCACTATTACTGAAGCAGGTGATAAAGGTCTTATCGATATCTTTGGAGAAAACAAAGAGTCAATGGATGCCGCTCTTGCTCGTATAAAAGGTATCACCACTGTTCCTGAAGTGGGTGAAACATATCATGGTAAGGTGGTTTCAATCCTTGAGTTCGGTGCTTTCGTGGAAATTCTTCCAGGTAAAGAGGGATTGCTCCATATCTCGGAACTTGACTACAAGAAAGTAGAGAAAGTGGAAGATGTACTTAATATCGGTGATGAGGTTGATGTCAAACTTCTTGAAATTGATAGTAAATCCGGAAAGATGAGACTCTCTCGCAGAGCATTGATGCCTGCACCTGAAGGATGGGTAGAACGTGAACGTAAACCCCGTACTGATCGCCCCGAAAAACCTCGTGGAGATCGTCGTCCCCGTCCTGAAAAGAAATAGAGGTCTTAAAATATAAAAAATCTGATAAAGAGTGGTGATTCAATCAAGGAACATCACTCTTTATTTTGTATGTGTTCTTATTAAAGCTTAAAGTGGGTTTCGAAATTTGAGATAATGAGTCGAAAAAAGTATTATCTTTGAGGGAGGTTCTATAAAGTACTTATGGATTTTCTCCGGGAAAGGCCATCAAGGGGGCAAAAGTTTAAAGTATAAGTTTTGGGGTCACGCTACTCTGACTTTAAAAGTGGAATAAATAGAACACCTTGAATAATAAATGTGATGATATGAAAAGATATTTGCTTTCTATTCTGGTACTGCTTTTGGCAATTGTATTGCCGGCTCAGCAAAAAGGAGTTATTTGTCTCTCAGTTACTGATATGAAGGCCGATTATGGGTATAGTAAGGAGACAATATCGCAGACGACATTGGGAACTCCGGTTGAGATTATCGATCATACAGGTTATTGGTATAAGATTGTCACTCCTGAGGGGTATCGTGGTTGGGTTACAGAGAAAAATGTGACACCAATGTCCAGTGAGCGGTTTAATGAATGGAAAAGTGCGAAGCGATGGATCGTTACAGACTATTTTGCTTTGGTATATAGTGAACCGGTATCAACCTCTTCTGTAGTGGGGGATTGTGTCATGGGGAATATAATCGAAACAGGTGGTAATCACGATGTTGGCGAATTTGTAAGTGTAAAATTCCCGGATGGAAGAGAGGGTTTTATATACAGGGAATGTGTGGAGGATTTCTATAGTTGGCTTGGCTCCAGAGTCCCCTCCGGAGAAAATATTGTAGATGTCGCCCTTAAATTTGTAGGATTTCCTTATCTTTGGGGCGGATTGTCCCCGAAAGGCTTTGATTGCAGTGGTCTGATGAAGTTCTCCTATTTCATGAATGGAATTATCTTGCTTAGGGATGCAAGGGAACAGATTCATACAGGAGAGAATATAGACTATAGCGATGTTTTGAAGAACTTTAGAAAGGGCGATTTGGTGTTTTTTGGGACTCCTGCCACCGGGAACAAACCCGCAAAAGTTACCCATGTAGGATTATATATAGCTGATGGTGAGATTGTTCATTCATCGTTATTAGTTAGGAAAAATTCTCTTTTGAGGGGGCGTGAAGACTCATACACCAGTAAACCTATTGTAGGGGCAACAAGAATTTTAGGGTATCAGGATAAGGACGAAGGGATTGTTACTATCTTAAATCACCCCTGGTATTTTTAAAAGTTATAACTTTATATAATTTATATATTATGAATCTAAGAGTAATTAAAAAAGATGTCAATTATTTGATTGACGAATTTATTTCAGATGCACTTATCAGCTTAACTTTCATTGAGGACGATCAGAAAACAGCAGGTGTGATAGATCTTACAAATCAGGCATTGGAACTTCAAGAAGAGATTCTTTGCAAAATCAGTCATCCCGATGGAAATAAAAGAGCGTATTATCGTAATTTGATGGATTCTCTTTTGAGTGCATTGGATGCTTTGTATGACAAACTTAGCGAGGTTGTTTCTAAGAAAAATTAATTAAAAAAGAGTAATATATTTTACTCCAAAATCTACGCAAAGTCTTTTAAAAGAGGATTTATCGAATATTCCTTAATTTGATTTTCTCCCCTGAAGTTTGTGCCGATAGGCAATGGGTGGAAAGTATACAGTTGCGGCGGGTTATCATAGTATAACCTGCCGTTTTTTTAATTTATAGTTGGACTTTGGCGGGATTTTGACTCATCTTTAGTAATTTTGCTCACTAATATTTACTTTTGCAGAGATATATGAAGAAAATTGTAGTTACCATATTTTTTCTGACATTAATTTCTCTATCCCAGTTATGTGCGGAAAAGGGGGTGAATGTAGAGAATGGAGTAAATTCACATCTGCGTATCTCCCTGTTGACCTGTTCGGAGGGGAACGAAGATGTTGCAGCTGCTTTTGGGCACTCTGCCATTAGGGTCGTAGACTCTTTAAAGAATATAGACATTGTATTCAATTACGGGACTTATAATTTTTATGAGCCCGGCTTTATCGTAAAATTCCTAAGGGGAGATTTGCTATATCTGCTCTCTGTGGGGGACTTCAATCGTTTTGTGAATACCTATTCAAGGGCCGGACGCAGTATCGTGGAGCGGGAGTTTAATTTGACTGAGGAGCAGAAGAGAGAGGTGTATGATTTCTTACTCAATAATGCAAAACCTGAGAATAGGGAGTATCTTTATGATTTTCTGATAGATAATTGTGCTACAAGAATCAGGGATATCTTCAATAGTGAGGGTTTTGGACATATTGACTACGAGACCGATTTTACTTACAGGGAACGTCTTGAGGAACTTATAGGAAATAAATATTGGCTGAAATTTGGTACAGATTTAATTTTGGGAGCAAGGGTAGATAACCTGCTAGACTCTCAACAGGAGATGTTCTTGCCATTTATTTTGGAAAAGAACCTTTCGGAATACAATAATTTACTCAGTGGAGAGAGTCTTCTTTCGGATCCCGTAATAATTTTACAGAAGGCTTCTGAGGAAAAGTCTTTCTTTGTAAAATCGATGAACTATATATTTTCACCGTTCTCTTTGTTTTTTATATTGCTCCTTTTCTACTCGCTATGTGTTTGTTTTTTAAGGGATAAGCGGAGATTTCACAGGATATTTTCAAATATTTTCTATGTAGTTTTAGGTGTGGCGGGGCTGGTGCTCTTATTTATGTGGGTCGGAACAAACCATATATGGACAAAAGCCAATTGGAATTTGTTGTGGATGAATCCGTTATTTTTGCTTTTGCCAATGTTTAAAAGTGGTAGTGTTAAGAGCATTTTAATTAAAGTTTTGATGGTAGGGCCGCTTGCTGTTTTGTTAGGAGGTATCATTATTCCACAGCAGTTTAACATTGCTTTTTATCCGATAGTTTTGTTGGAAATTTTTGTAATGGTTCCTGCAGTGGTAGCAGAAAAAAGAATTATAATAAGAAAAAGATGATAGTAGATTCTTTAAAAAGTTTTGAAAAGTATATCACTTTGCACAAAAGTTTTGACAAGGTGTATGAATTCCTTAAAAGTAAGACATTAAATACTTTGGAGGAGGGTAATCATATAATTGAAAAAGGTAATATCTGGTGTGAAATAACTTCTTATCCGCAGAGAGAAATCAATGATTCTCCAAGGCTTGAGGTGCATGATTCATTTATTGACATCTATGTTGTTCTTCAGGGAATCGAAATTATGGGCTTCTCTGATAGAGCCAAATGCTCAGGTAAGGGAGTTGAATATAATGAGAATTCAGATGTTGCTTATTTGAATGAGTTTCCTGAGGTTTATATAAATTATTCAGAAGGGAATTTCGTGATTTGTTTTCCGCAAGATGCCCATGCCCCTCTTTTGGGTGATGAGCCTGTGAAATTGGCACTTATAAAAGTAAGGGTGTGAAGCAGGAAAACAGGTATAATTCCTACGTAGGATATTTCAAGAAGGTCTATGGTCAACGATTGCAGAAAGTAGTCGTTGATGGGGGGTTCACTTGCCCCAATAGAGATGGGTCCATATCTACCGGAGGGTGTACTTATTGTGATAATGCCGCTTTTCATCCAGGATACAGCACCCCGAATATTCCGATAAAGGTGCAGATAGACGAAGGGATAAAATTTCATAGGGTGCGATATAGGAATGCTGAAAGGTTTCTGGCATATTTTCAGCCTTATTCCAATACTTATGCCCCTTTAGAGAGGCTTAAAGTGCTGTATGAGGAGGCACTTTCCCACCCGGATGTAGCAGGGATTGTCATTGGTACCCGCCCCGATTGTGTAGATGAAGAAAAACTTGATTATCTGGCTCGCCTGGCAGAAGATCATATCGTTATTGTAGAGTATGGGATAGAGTCTTGTTATGATCGTACATTGGAAAGAATAAATAGGGGCCATACATTCTCGCAAGCCCGTAAGGCTTTGGAAATGACTGCAGAAAGAGGGTTGCGCCAGGGGGCTCACTTTATTTTTGGTCTGCCGGGAGAGAGTGTTCAGGATATGATAGACTCTGCTTTGATAATAAATACTCTGCCATTGCACTCAGTCAAATTTCACCAACTTCAAATTGTCAGGGGAACTGCAATGGAAAAAGAATTTGAGCAGAAGAGGGAAGATTTTGTCACTTTTTCGTTGGAGGAATACATAGATTTCTTTGTCTCTTTTTTGGAGCGGCTTCGTCCGGATATCTATATTGAACGTTTTGCGGGTGAAGTTCCGCCGAGGTTCTTGAATACGATTCCATGGGGATTAATTAGAAATGTAGAACTTGTCAGGTTGCTTGAAAAACGTCTTGAAGAGTTGGATACCTGGCAAGGAAAAGCGTTGGAATAGAAATATTGAAGGATATTTGAAATTTATATTTATATTTGTCGGAATAAATATATTTGTAATATGGATATTCTGACTAATTCTCCTATTTCTGAGGGCTTGACATTCGATGATGTCCTCTTGGTACCTGCACATTCTGATGTATTGCCACGTGATGTGAACATTTCAACAAAGTTTACTCGTGATATAACACTTCATACCCCACTTGTCTCTGCGGCAATGGACACAGTTACCGAAGCGCAGTTGGCTATCGCTATTGCTCGTGAAGGAGGTATAGGTGTGATTCATAAGAACATGGGTATTGAAGCCCAAATGGAACATGTCAGAAGGGTAAAGAGAGCTGAAAATGGTATGATTTACGATCCGGTTACCATTAAGGAGACCGCTACTGTTGGAGATGCTCTTGCACTAATGAAAGAGAATCGTATCGGAGGTATTCCGGTTGTAGATGACAGAGGGTATTTAAGGGGAATTGTTACCAATAGGGATTTGCGTTTCATTGATAATGTTAAGACTCCTATATCATTGGTAATGACCAAAGAAAATCTTGTTACCACTACCGACGGAGCAAATCTTAAGGAGGCTACTGAGCTATTGAGAAGACATAAGATTGAGAAACTCTTGGTGGTGGATAAAGAGGGAAAACTCACAGGTCTGATTACCTATAAGGATATTATGAAGATTAAGCATAATCCTACTGCAAGTAAGGATTCCAAGGGAAGACTTATGGTCGCAGCAGCATTAGGTATAAACTCTGAGACTATTCAAAAAGTCGAGATGCTTACTTCTGTTGAACCCGATGCCATTGTTCTTGATACAGCCCATGGACATTCGGAATTTGTTCTTCAAACAATTAAGAAAGTTCGTCAGAATTTCCCTGATTTACAGATTGTTGCTGGAAATATAGCGACAGCTGAAGCTGCTATTGCCCTAAAAGAAGCCGGTGTTGATGCTGTGAAAGTGGGTATAGGTCCCGGTTCTATCTGTACTACTCGTGTTATTGCCGGTGTCGGTGTTCCTCAGCTTTCAGCAATTATGATGGCTTCACAGGCTCTTAAAGGTACAGGTATTCCTATTATAGCTGACGGAGGTATAAGATATTCAGGTGATATCGTAAAGGCGTTGGCAGCCGGAGCACATACCGTGATGGCCGGTTCGCTCTTTGCAGGTGTTGAGGAGTCTCCAGGAGAAACTATTATCCTCAATGGTCGTAAATTTAAGTCTTATAGAGGAATGGGTTCATTGGAAGCAATGCAACTCGGTTCCAAAGACCGCTATTTCCAGGATATGGAAGAGGATATCAAAAAACTTGTACCCGAAGGTATCGTAGCTCAAGTCCCTTATAAAGGTACATTGTCAGAGGTGATATACCAGTTGGTAGGAGGTCTGCGTGCCGGAATGGGATATTGTGGCGCACACGATTTGGAACAACTCAAGAGTGCAAAATTTGTCCGCGTAACTGCTGCGGGAGTTGTGGAGAGCCATCCTCACGATGTTACCATCACACGTGAAGCCCCTAACTACAGCAGATAATTTTGTCGGATGAAACGTTTTGGTATCCTTATATTGTTTGTGATACTGTTCTCTTCCTGCCGTTTGTACGATAGAATATTTAACGGCGAGGCAGTGGCAAGGGTAGGTAGTCATATACTATATAGAGAGGATATCGAAAAGTTGAAAATTACCGGTTTTTCACCTGAAGACAGTGCCCGCATTGTTTCTCAGTATATCCATTCTTGGGCAAAGGACAATCTTTTGCTCGATATGGCTCAAACTCAACTGTCAAAGGCAGATAAGGATGTCGAAAAGCAACTTGAGGAATATAGACAGCAGTTGCTTGTTTTCAGGTATGAAAAGCAATATGTGGAACAACGTCTTGATACAGTTGTTACAGAAGAGCAATACATGGAGTTTTATGAGAGTAATCCAAATTTGTTTGAACTCTCAACTCCATTAGTCAGAGCTGTTGTGATAAAAATTGCGGACAACTCTCCGTATCTTTCTCAAATCAAGTCTTTGTACCGTTCATCAGACGAAGATGATTTGGTGAAACTCGAGCAGTTGAGTTATTCTTCTGCGGAATTTTTTTCAATCTATAATGATTGGGTCGAAATGGGAGTGATTGCCCAGAAAGCCGATTTGGATCTGGCTACTTGCCAGTCGTATTTAGTTAGGGATTCTTATGTAGACCGTCAGGAGGGGGGGTATTGTTATCTCGTCTCCCTTTTGGAACTTATTCCTAAAGGTCAGATTGCCCCTTTCGAGTACAGCCGCAAGAAGATCAAGGATATAATGATCAGCAGAAGAAAACAGGAGCTTGTTACAAGTTTGGAACGAAATCTGCTTAATGATGCGATTAGTTCAAATAAGTTGATAATATATTGATTAAAGGTATGATGTTCAAGAAGATAACTGCGATATTCGTAATTTTGTCATTTGCAATGGGAGCGATGGCTCAAAAGTACGACGGTGTGATTGATAAGACGGTTGCAGTAGTTGGAAATAGTGTTATTCTATTGTCGGAGGTTGAGGCAGAAGCTCAGATGATGCAATTCAATGGTTATATTTCTAACCGCAATCTCAGATGTGAAGTATTGGAAAATATGATGATTTCCAAACTCTTCTATACTCAGGCGGTGCTTGATAGTCTGACTGTTAATCCTGATAATGTAAATGCAGCACTTGCAGACAGGATGGCAAATATCCTCTCCAAACTCGGAGGAGAGGCAGCAGTTGAGGAGTATTTTGGTAAGTCCATCAGCAAACTTGAGCAGCAATGGCGCAATATTTTCCTGGAGCAGTCTTTAGTGCAGGATATGCAGAGGCAAGTGGCGAATGCCATTCCTGAGATGACACCCCGTCAGGTAAAGGAATTCTATGAAAATAGCCCAAAGGAAAATCTTCCGATTATACCTGTGCAATATAAGTACAGTCAGATTGTTATGTATCCTGATGTGAGAAAGGCTGAAATGGAGGCAAGAGAAAAATTGCTCGATTTCAGGCAGAGGATTTTGGATGGGGAGCGTTTCAATTTGTTGGCAACCCTATATTCCGACTGTCCCAGTGCAATGCGTGGAGGAGAGTTGGGAATGGCTTCAAAGTCGCTCTATTGGCCTGCTTTCAGTGATGCGGCAATGGCTCTTAAAGAAGGTCAGGTCTCTCCGATTGTTGAGACACCTGACGGATATCACCTTATTCAACTGATTAAAAGAGAAGGGGATATGTTCAATGCAAGGCATATTCTACTGAAACCCAAATATTCAGAAGAGGATCGAGATTCAGTATTTGCGGAACTCGCTCAATTGAAATTGCAACTCCAGGCTGATACCATTACTTTTGAGCAGGCTGCCCGGTTACATTCCCAGGATGCGCAGTCGAAAACAAATGGAGGAGTTGTTGCCGATGTGAATACCGGTGCCCCGCTTTTTGAAATTGACCAGCTAAAACCGGCAGACTATGCGATGCTGAAAAATCTTGAGCCGGGGGAAATTTCGGAACCTTTTGAATCGACAGATAATGAGGGACGTAGCGGAAATGTTGTCTATAAAATTGTCCGCCTTGAGGAAGTTGTTCCCTCTCATCCCGCTTCATACGAAAGTGATTTCAATGTCTTGTTGGATATAGCCAAAAATCAGCAGATGATGGAGGCTATTGAGAAATTTATCAGTGAAAAACAGAAAGTCACATATATTGTAATTGATCCTCTATTCGGTAATTGTGATTTTGAAAGGGAAGGTTGGGTTAAGTGATGAGACGGCTGTTGCTAAATATAATATTGTTTCTTGTCTCTTATTCTGTTTATGCACAAGATCAGCAGCAGGATAGTCTGGTGCGTCTTATTTCAGCCGACAGGGCTCGTTTGCTCCAAGTAAACGGACAGAATTTCAGAAGAGTGGAAGGAAATGCCTTATTTCTACACAATGATACTTATCTTAAATGTGATTATGCCTTGTGGAATGTTGACAGCGCAGTTATTGATGCGGTGGGAAATGTTCAGATAATCCAGGATAAGACAATTCTCACAGGTGATAGTCTGAAATATTTTATAAACAAGGATCTGGCTCAATTTAGAGGGCATGTTGTCCAATTGATTGACAAGGATAGCAATATGCTCAGGACCAGACATCTGGATTATAATACAAAGGATAGTATTGCCCATTTCCAGAGAGGTGGGGCTATGATGGATAAGGATGGTTCTGTAATAGAGAGCCTTATAGGAGATTATTATGCCCAATCCGATCTATTCGTTTTCAGACGGCAGGTAGAGATGTTTTCCGATTCACTTTTTTTCAGGACAGATAGTTTGAAATATTATTCCGAAAAGGATGTGATACATTTTGATGGCAAGACCAATGGATGGTACGATGTCTATGCAATAACTTCGGGAGGTGGATGGTACAACAGGAATAATGAGACTTTCTATTTTGACCGGCATGTCCATATCATTTCGGATGAGAATGAAGGATGGTCGGAAACGTTATTTTATGATAGGAATATAGAGTTTACCCGTATGGAAAGAAAAGTGGAGGTTGTAGACACTGTGAACAACTCCATTGTCTTGGGGGGAAAACTTGAATTTTGGAATGAACCTCGCAGGGCCGAAGTATATACAGATCCTGTAATAATTCTTCTACAGGAGCAGCAGGAGGGTAAAGTCGATTCTGTCTTTATATCGGCTGATCAGTTCAAATATTTCCAGAAGAGAATGTTTGAGGTAGATAGTGCAGTCGTGGCTCAAGCTGAGCAGAGATACAAGTCTGTTCAGATCGATCCTATGGCAAGCAAGCGTCCTGCACCGGAACCACAGGATACTCAGGCAGATTCAAATCTTTCAGATCGTGCCGACTCCCTTTCTGATGCTGGTACTTCGCAGCTTGGAGAACGTCCATTGAGTCAGGAACGTCAGGAGAATAATGGTGGACGGGAACTTAGCGAACAACGTAATGACCGCAATGCGGTATCGTCTCAGGTAGATTCACTCTCAGCAAGGGGTGGCCTTTCTACTACGGATTCACTTTTTACTACGGATTCACTTTCTGTATCAGGATCTCTTGCTTCAAGGGACTCTATTGCCTCAAGGGACTCTATTGCCTCAAGGGACTCTATTGCTGTCACCGATTCTCTTGCGATATCCGCTTCATTCTCAAAGACAGACTCTCTATCTGTGGCTGATTCACTATCTGTGGCAGACTCACTCGCAGTGCCCCAGGAACCGCTGGATACCACTCTTGTAACTTTCGTAGAGGCATTCAATAATGTAAAGGTCTATAAAAGTGATATTCAGGTAAAATGTGACTCTTTGTTATATTGTTCAATTGATTCTATTGCCCGGCTATTCACCGATCCTATTATATGGTATGATGCTGTCAATCAGATTACAGCCGACAGTATGCAATTTGTTGTGAAGAATGGGCAAATGGAAAAGGGTTACATGCTCTCCAAGGCATTTGTCATTTCTGAAGATCCTAATGAAAAATATTATCATCAGATAAAGTCCCCTGAAATGATTGGGTATTTCAGGGAGAGTGATTTGTATCGTTTTGATGCGATAGGAGGAGCAAGTATGCTTGTCTATATAGCAGAAGACAGTGTTATTACCACAATGAACCAGAAGGAGTGCAGGATGATGATGGCTTCTCTTAAGGATGGTTCTGTGGAGAGGATGAGATACTATGAGGGGATAAAGAGTGATGTCTATCCTGTATATGATTTGACTGAGGAACAGAAATATCTTAAGGATTTCAATTGGCGAATAGAAGAGAAGTTGAATTCAAGATTTGATGTTACCAATAAAGGTTTGCGCAGGTCTCTTAGGAATGAGGTTATACCTGCCAGGAACTTTCCGAGGTTCAAGCAGACCAGGACTTATTATCCGGGCTATATGAATAAAATATTGACCGATATCGAAAGAAGAAAGCCATTAATCTGGATAAAAAAATAGCGGAACTTAGCATTTGTTTAGATATCTTCTTTGTATCTTTGTAAGATATAAGAAAACCGTTATTAAATATCTAATATATGTTACAGTTCAATATCGATGTACTACAGCACTCTTTCGAGGATGTGACTGTGTTATTCAACCCTGAATCAAAGTTGGTTTTGGGTGATGAATCTTGCAAAAGAATCCTTAAATGCAGGGAATATCTTGATAAACGTATGGAGAATCAGAAAGTTCCGATTTATGGTGTTACCACCGGTTTCGGTTCTTTGTGTAATGTTTCTGTCGATAAGGAGAATCTTTCCCAACTTCAGAAAAATCTTGTGATGTCCCATGCTTGCGGAATGGGAGAAGAGGTTCGTGAAGAGATTGTCAGACTGATGATTGCCTTGAAGGTGAAATCATTGGCTTATGGCTATTCCGGAGTGCGTCTTGAAACTGTTCAGAGACTGGTTGATTTTTATAACGAAGGGGTATATCCTGTGGTATATCAGCAAGGTTCTTTGGGAGCATCCGGAGACTTGGCACCTTTGGCGAATATGTGTTTGCCTCTTATTGGACTCGGAGAGGTAAATTATAAGGGGAAACGTTATCCTGCCGAAGAGATAAACAAGAAGTTCGGTTGGGAACCCTTGACTCTTGCATCCAAAGAGGGTCTTGCCCTTCTGAATGGTACACAGTTCATGTTGGCTCATGCCATTTGGTCTTTGTATCGTGCAAAGAGAATTTCAGCAATTGCAGATAAGGTTGCAGCATTGTCTTTGGAAGCCTATAATGGTCGCAAGGAACCGTTTACTCATGGGGTACATGCAGTGCGTCCTCATAACGGACAAATCGAGACTGCACGTATAATGCGTTCATATCTTGAAGGTAGCCAGATGATAGAGAGAGAGGATAAGGAGGTTCAGGATCCTTATTCATTCAGATGTGTCCCTCAGGTGCATGGAGCATCCAAAGATGCTATTGCTTATGTGGAAAGTGTATTTATGACAGAGGTAAACAGCGCTACAGACAATCCTACGATCCTTCCTGATGAGGATTTGGTTGTATCTGCAGGAAACTTCCATGGTCAGCCACTATCTATAACTCTGGACTTTCTGGCGTTGGCTGTTGCAGAATTAGGATCAATATCTGAAAGAAGGACTTATCAGTTGATTTCCGGTAAAAGAGGACTTCCATCATTCCTTGTGGCTCATTCGGGGTTGAATTCAGGATTTATGATTCCCCAATATGCACAGGCATCCATTGTAAGTCAGAACAAGCAACTTTGTACACCTTGCGTGGTGGATACAATTGACTCATCCCAAGGTCAGGAAGACCATGTGAGCATGGGAGCAAATGCTGCTACCAAATGTGTAAGAGTTGTGGAAAATGTTGAGAAAATACTTGGTATTGAGATAATGAATGGAGCACAGGCATTTGAGTTCCGTCGTCCTTTGAAGAGTTCTCCGGTTCTTGAAGAATTTTATGCGGAGTACCGTAAGGTTGTTCCTTTTATTGCAGAAGATCAAGTGATGTATACTCATATGGCAGCTTCCAAGGAGTTCATCACAAATTATAATATCTAATCTGTATTGAAGATGAGAATTTTTATAAAAAATATAAAGAAACTCATTAATGTAAGGGAGAGTACCCCGGCGGCTCTTATCGGTGAACAGTTGGGGGTATTGCCTTGTCTTGAAGATGCGTATCTTATTACTGAAGGGGATGAAATTATAGACTTCGGGGAGATGTCAGAACTCGCCCAACAACAGTTGTCAGCGATTGAAGAGAGTGTGGACAAGGTATTGGACGCAACGGGCAGAATGGTATTTCCGTCATATTGTGACTCTCATACCCATTTGGTTTATGCAGGAAGTCGTGAGATGGAGTTTTCAGATAAGCTTCGTGGTCTCTCCTATCAGGAAATAGCACGACGTGGCGGCGGTATTCTCAATTCTGTGGAGCTGCTGCATAATACTTCAGAAGAGAGCCTTCTGGAGCAGACATTGCAAAGAGCCAATGAAATCATATCTTTGGGAACGGGTGCAGTGGAAATTAAGAGTGGCTATGGTCTTACTGTTGAAGATGAGTTAAAGATGCTACGAGTGGCAAAGAGAGTTGCAGAGAAGACTCCTCTTACTGTGAAGACTACTCTTTTGGGGGCACATGCTGTTCCGACAAAGTACAAGGACAATCGTTCCGGTTATGTGGATCTGATTGTCAATGAAATGATTCCCGCAGCAGCTGCTGAGGGGCTGGCTGAGTATGTGGACATCTTTTGTGAGGAAGGCTTTTTCAGTGTGGAGGATGCTCAGAGAATTTTCGAGCAGGGGATTAAATATGGAATGCGTCCAAAGGTTCACGCAAACCAGATGAGTTTCTCAGGGGGTGTACAGGTAGGGGTGAAGTATGATGCCATATCTGTGGACCATCTCGAGTTTACTGCAGAACCCGAATATGATCTTCTTGCCAGGAGCAACACTATTGCGACTTTATTGCCCGGAGCCACTTTCTTCCTGAATATGGACTATCCTAATGCAAGGGCTATGATTTCCAAAGGGGTGAAAATTGCCATTGCTTCAAATTACAATCCGGGTTCATGCCCTTCCGGTGATATGAAATATATGATGGCATTAGCTCTGTTGAAAATGAAGATGACCCCTGAGGAGGCTATAAATGGAGTCACTCTCAATGGAGCATTTGCTATGGGATTAGGTGAGAAGTTTGGTTCAATAACTATTGGAAAGAAGGCTAATTTGTTTATAACCAAAAAAATACCTTCGTACGAGTTTCTGCCGTACTCATTTACATCCCAACTGATAGAAACAATAATTTTAAAAGGAGAAATATATGGTTAGTTACAAGACACCCTTAGGTGATATTAGAATAAAGGTTTATGGTCATGCCTCATTGGTGATTGAATGGAATGGAAAATATATTTATTCAGATCCCTATAGCGAGGTGGTGGACTATAAAGGATACCCAAAGGCAGATTTGGTGTTGGTGACTCATAATCACTATGACCACTATGATAGGAAGGCTTTGGATGAAATTCTCTCTCCGCAGACAAAACTTATAGTTGCCTCTGATGTTCCCAAGGAGGATGAGAGATATTCAGTGCTCAATAATGGCGAGTCTGCCTCCTATGAAGGAATTGCCATCAAGGCTGTAGCCTCTTACAATATCAACCGTCGTAACGAGCAAGGTAATCACTTTCATCCCAAGGGGGTAGGCAATGGATATATTCTTGACTTTGGAGGTTTCCGCCTTTATATTGCAGGTGATACAGAACCTGTTGCAGAAATGGAACAACTGGGGGATATAGATGTTGCTTTTATTCCAAAGAATCTTCCATACACGATGACTGATGAGGAGTTTGTGAAAGTGGCTAATATGATAAAACCCAAATATCTCTATCCGATTCATTACTTTGAACTTGATGCAAAAAATTGCGAGAAGGTGTTGAATCAGACATTATTATGATAATCAATAACAATATTTATAATGAGTAGAAAATTAATTGAATGTGTTCCCAATTTCAGTGAGGGACGCGATATGAACATTATCAAGCAGATAACAGATGCTGCAGAGAGTGTTGACGGTGTTAGACTTTTAGATGTTGATCCCGGTGCTGCAACCAATCGTACTGTAGTTACATTTGTGGGTGAACCCGAACAGGTTATGGAAGCTGCTTTTCGTGCAGTGAAAAAAGCTTCAGAACTTATTGATATGAGAGGTCACCATGGAGAGCATCCAAGAATGGGAGCTACTGATGTGTGTCCGTTAATTCCTATATCGGGAGTGACAATGGATGAATGTGTCGAATATGCCCGTTCCCTTGCAAAAAGGATCGGAGAGGAGTTGCAGATTCCTGTCTTCTGTTATGAAAGTGCCGCATTCTCTCCTGAGAGAAAGAATCTGGCAGTTTGTCGTCAGGGAGAGTATGAAGGATTGCGTAAGAGATTTACTGAAGATGGTGTGAAACCCGACTTCGGACCATCTGATTTTAATGATTTCGTGGCAGGAACAGGTGCAACAGCTGTCGGCGCCCGTGATTTTCTTGTAGCAATCAACTATAACCTCAATACAACTTCTACCAGAAGAGCAAATTCTATTGCATTTGATGTTCGTGAAAAAGGTCGCAAGAAGAGAGAGGGAGATCCTATTACCGGTCCTGTAGTCAAGGATGAAGATGGCAATATTGTATGGATACCGGGTACTCTCAAAGGATGCAAAGCAATTGGCTGGTATATTGAAGAGTATGGAATTGCCCAAGTTTCAATGAATGTGACCAACATCAATGAGACTCCTGTTCATGTTGCCTTCGACGAGGTTAATGAGAAGGCTTATGCTCGTGGAATTAGGGTTACAGGTTCGGAAATAGTGGGACTCATTCCCAAACGTGTTTTGATTGATGCAGGTAAACATTATCTGGCTAAGCAGAATCGTTCGGCAGGTATTCCTGAAGGCGATATCATTAATATTGCTGTGAAATCTATGGGTCTGGATGATCTTAAACCATTTAACCCACGAGAAAAAGTCATTGAGTATATCCTTGAAGATATGGACAAGTCTGCGAAACTTATTGATTTGACTTGTAAAGGTTTTGCTGAAGAGACTTCTCGAGAGTCTCCTGCTCCTGGAGGTGGCTCAATCTCAGCTTATATGGGTGCTTTGGCAGCTGCATTAGGAGCTATGGTAGCTAACCTTTCGTCGCACAAACAGGGATGGGACGGCAGATGTCCGGAGTTCTCTGCGTGGGCGGAGAAGGGACAGAACTTGATGTATGAACTTCTTAATCTTGTCGATGAGGATACAGCTGCGTTCAATAAGATTATGGATTCATTCTCTCTTCCCAAGAAGACTGATGAAGAGAAAAAAGCACGTACTGCTGCAATCCAGGCTGCTACTCTATATGCTACAGAGGTGCCCCTTCGTACAATGAAAGCTGCATTCAAGACTTTTGAACTTGTAGATGCGATGGCTGTTGAGGGTAATCCTAATTCTGTATCAGATGCCGGTGTCGGAGCCCTGGCTGCCCGCAGTGCTGTCTTAGGAGCATTCCTGAATGTGAAGATAAATGCTGCCGGTCTGAAGGATAGGGAACTTGCTGAAAAGTTGATCCAGGAAGCTACAATAATTGCAGATAAAGCAGTAGAAATCGAGCGTGAGATTATTGCGAAAGTAAACGAAAAAATAGGCTAGGCTAATCATAGCGATACAGCCATATCGTACTAATAAGTCATCTTCCATATTGCAAAAGGGAGATGACTTATTTTTATTTCTTGTAATTTATTTATAGTAAATGCGGTGTGATTGCTAGTAGCTTGTTTTTCAGGTTTTTGGATGCTTTTAATTAAGATAGAAGGGCGGATTTTATTCATTTTTTTGATATTAATTTTTGTGTTTTGGTTCAAAATAGGTATTTTAGAATTTTATTTTGAAAAAATTAAGGAATAAAGATGAGAATTATTGGAACAGGAAGTGCTCATCCGTCATTAGTGGTGACTAATAAGATGTTGGAGAATTTCCTTGATACAAGTGATGAGTGGATTGTTTCCAGAACAGGAATAGAACAGAGGCGTCTAATCAGTAGTGAATCCTTGGAGGATCTTGCAGTTGAGTCGGCATTGAAGGCGATGGAAAATGCGGGAGTAGTTCCGGATGATATAGATTTTCTAATAGTATCCAATGTATGCAATGACTATGTCACACCTTCGTTGAGTTGTGTGATTCAAGGTGAGTTAGGAATCAAATGCCCTTGTTTTGATATAAATTGTGCATGTTCAGGATTTATATATGCTCTTGATATTGCAGAATCCTTTCTGGCAACAAAAGACCTACGTAATATATTGATAGTGTGTGCTGAACAACCTGGAAGAATGGTGGACTGGAAAGATCGTGCCCAATGTGTCCTTTTCGGTGATGGTGCCGGCTCGGTTGTAGTCACAAAAGGTGACGATATGAAGGCAATAAGGCTAAATACAGTCTCAAAGGTTGATCCACTTTGGCAAAAACGGGCAATGCAGCCAACACCTTTTCTTAGAAAGGAAGAGCATGATGGCCCCCTGGTCATGAACGGGCAGGATGTATTCAAACTTGCAGTTTCATCTTCAATTGATGATATTGAAAAGGTACTGAGCAAGGCTAATATTTCGGCAGAGGATATAGACTTGTTTGTTCTGCATCAGGCGAATATCAGGATTATAGATGCTATACGTCACTTCTCAAAGCAGGATAAGTCCAAATTCCCGGTGAATATCAATAAATATGGCAATACTTCGTCAGCTACAATCCCAATTCTGTTGGATGAACTCAATAGAGAAGGTAAGCTTAAAAATGGAGATCTTCTTCTGATGAGTGCTTTCGGAGCAGGTTTTACTACCGGTGCATGTATTTTGCGCTGGTCTAAATAGTTATGTAATGGAAAATAGAAGAGTTGTAATAACAGGAACAGGTGTTGTAACTCCTGTTGGAAATAATGTTGAGCAGTTTTGGAACAATATAATAAATGGTGTTTGTGGAATTGATTTTATCAAATCTATACCGACAGACAATCTAAGTGTAAAAATAGCGGGTGAGATTAAAGATTTTAATCCGAAAGAATATGGTATAGATGCAAAAGCTGCAAGAAAACATGACAAGTTTTGTCTGTATGCTCTTGCTGCGGCATCTCAAGCAATGGCTCAGAGTGGTCTGAAGTCGACTGACGAACCATCTGATGACCCGAACTATATTTGCCCTGAGCGTCTCGGAGTGTATATCGGCTCTGGTATTGGTGGTATGCATTCTTTTGTAAATGAGACAATTAAAATGATGAATGAGGGCCCTCAATGGATTTCTCCCCTATTTATACCAACAATGATATCCAATATTGGAGCAGGTAATGTAGCTATTGCCCATAATGCAAAAGGTGTATGTCTTCCAGTGGTAACTGCTTGTGCTACAGGTACTCACTCAGTCGGTGAAGCATATCGCGCAATTAAACATGGTTATGCAGATGCAATCATAGCCGGAGGTGCGGAGGCTGCAGTTAATCCTTTGGCAATAGGAGGTTTTGCTAACAGTAAAGCTCTCTCTACATCTGAAGATCCCAAACAGGCATCTCTCCCTTTTGATGCTCGCAGACAAGGGTTTGTAATAGCAGAAGGAGCTGGAGTCGTAGTTCTTGAAGAGTATGAAAGGGCTGTTAAAAGAGGTGCAAATATTATCGCTGAAGTATGTGGATATGGAAATACTTGTGATGCATACCACTATACTGCACCCCGTCCTGATGGAACAACACAATCTGTAGCCTTTATTCAGGCGCTTAAGGAGGCCGGTTACAATGAGAATGATCTGTTGCATATCAATGCACACGGAACAGGTACTCCTCTAAATGATAAAGGAGAGACAGCTGCAATCAAAATCGCTTTGGGTCAGGAGGATGCCAAGAAAGCTATAATCTGTTCTATCAAATCCATGACAGGACATGCACTTGGAGCAGCAGGAGGTATGGAAATAGTAGCTACTGCCTTGGCTCTACAGAATGGTATAGTACCTCCGACGATAGGCTATCAGGAGCCTGACCCCGATTGTGATTTGGACTACACCCCTAATGTGGCTCGAAAGGCAGATATAACCATTGCCCTTTCTTCATCGTTAGGATTTGGAGGACACAATGCAGTGGTGGCGTTACGAAAGATTTAGTATAACAATAAATAGTATCCGTGGAAGTTGTTTATATTCAATCAGCTTCTAAATATTAAAACCTAATATCATGAATAGAGACGAAATTAAAAATTTTTTACCTCACAGGGAACCCATGCTACTTGTTGATGAAATGGTAGTCAACGAGGACGGTACTGTGGTAGGGAAATATCATGTTCGTGGAGACGAATTCTTCCTTCAAGGGCACTATCCTGGTAATCCGGTAGTTCCGGGGGTGATTCTTTGCGAAATTATGGGCCAATCAAGTTCTCTCTTAGTAAAGGAATTCCTTAAAGGAAAGACTCCTTATTTTACAGGAATAGATAAGACACGCTTCAAACATCCTGTATATCCCGGTGATACCGTTGAGGTTACAGCTCATATTACAAATCATAGAGCAATGTTGTTCTTTATTGAAGCGCAGGCAAAAGTAAACGGCAAATTGTGTGTTGAGGCAACTCTCTCATTTGCTATTCTGGAAAATAAATAAAGTATAGAATGATGGAATTATTAAAAGGTAAAGTCGCTTTGGTGACAGGTGCTGCTCGTGGCATCGGTAAAGCTATTGCAATGAAACTTGCCCAGGCAGGTGCAGATATCGCTTTTACAGATTTGAATGCTGATGAAAATTTCAATAAGACTGTTGAGGAAATTTCAGCTTTGGGAGTAACTTGTCGTGGGTATGCTTCAAATGCTGCAGATTTTCAACAAGCTCACGATACAGTAGCACAAATCCATAAAGATTTTGGCCACATTGATGTGTTAGTTAACAATGCAGGAATAACACGCGATGGTCTTATGATGAGAATGACAGAGCAGCAATGGGATATGGTTATCAATGTAAATCTTAAGTCAGCATTTAACTTCACCCACGCACTTGTTCCTATTATGGCTCGCCAAAGAGGAGGCAGCATTATCAATATCTCATCTGTAGTAGGTGTAAATGGTAATGCAGGTCAATGTAATTATTCTGCTTCTAAGGCAGGTATGATTGGTCTTGCAAAATCAATTGCTCGTGAGATGGGATCTCGTGGTATCCGTGCAAATGCAATTGCACCAGGTTTTATCATCACAGAAATGACCAATGCTCTCTCAGAAGAGGTACGTGAGGAGTGGAATAAGAAGATTCCTCTTAAGAGAGGAGGTACTCCCGAGGATATTGCCAATGTAGCATTGTTCCTTGCTTCTGATCTCTCTTCTTATGTGACAGGTCAAGTTATAGTTTGTGACGGAGGTATGATTTAATTCCTTCGTGGATATATAGAATATTTAAAAGGGCCGGACTTTGTTCCGGCTCTTTTATTTTTCTAATACTCTTCGCAAAAAAAGCTGCCTAACCTTTGATCGGTTAGGCAGCTCGGCATGATAATTATTCTATCTTAATATTATAGCGAAAGCTTTTTATAAGACTCATAGCGGAGTTTTGCGAACTCTTCTGTTTTTGCAAATAGTTCCTCAGCTACTTGAGGGAATGTTTTCAAAAGTGAGCTGTAACGAACTTCTCCTTTGATAAATTCCTGGAATTTAGACCAATCAGGTTCTTTGCTGTCAAGAGTGAAAGGATTTTTACCTTCTTCAGCAAGTGCAGGATTGAATCTGTACAAATGCCAGTAACCACATTCTACGGCAAGTTTCTCTTCTGCCTGGCTTTTGCCCATTCCGTTTCTTAGTCCATGATTGATACAAGGTGCATAAGCGATGATCAATGAAGGTCCGTTGTAAGCTTCAGCTTCTTTAAGAACGTTGAAGTATTGAGCAGGTGAAGCACCCATAGCAACTTGTGCTACATATACATAACCATAGCTCATAGCCATCATTCCAAGGTCTTTCTTACGGATTCTCTTACCTGAGGTTGCAAATTTGGCAACAGCTCCGGCAGGGGTAGATTTAGATGACTGTCCACCTGTATTAGAGTAAACCTCTGTATCGAGAACAAGAACATTTACGTTTTCGCCAGATGCCAAGACATGATCCAATCCACCATATCCAATGTCGTAAGCCCAACCATCGCCACCGAATATCCATTGGCTTCTTGCAGCTATATAGTCTTTATATTCAACAATTTGTTTGCAAATATCACAGTTGCATGCTTCTGCTAAAGGAATAATTGCATCTGCAATTTCTCTTGTAACGGCAGGATTGTTTCTGTCAGCCAACCATTTTTCATAAAGGGCTTTTAATTCAGCTGTGCAGCAGTTGCACTCAAGTCCTTGTCTGAATAGTCTTGCTACAGTCTCACGAATTCTTTCAGTTCCCAGTTTCATACCAAGACCAAATTCGGCATTGTCTTCAAACAATGAATTGTCCCAAGCCGGTCCTCTGCCATTCTTGTCGGTACAATAAGGAGAAGAAGGGAATGAACCACTATAGATTGATGAACAACCTGTTGCATTGGCAATCATCATTCTATCACCGAACAATTGTGTAATAGTCTTGATATATGGAGTTTCTCCACAACCTGCACAAGCACCTGAGAATTCAAATAGAGGTTGTGCAAATTGTGAATTTTTAAGGTTAGCTGTCTTAGGAGCAACAGTGTCCTTATAACCAACATTCGCATGCAGGAAGTCGAAGTTCGCCTGTTCGTGTACCTGACTTTCAAGAGGTTTCATCACCAATGCCTTAGTCTTCGCAGGACATACGTCAGCACAGTTTCCGCAACCTGTACAGTCCATAGGTGAAACCTGAATTGTGAAGCGATACTCCTTGAATGCAGCATTACCTTGAGTACTCTTGATTGCTGCAGAAGATTTTGAAAGCTCTTCTTCGGTAGATAGATAAGGACGGATAGCTGCGTGAGGACAAACGTATGCACATTGGTTACATTGTATACAGTTTTCAGGATTCCATTCAGGAACATTGACTGCAATACCACGTTTTTCAAATGCTGCTGTACCTGCAGGAATAGTACCATCGGTAAATTCTCCTGCAAATGCACTTACAGGAATATCGTATCCATTTTGAGCATTTACAACGTCTGCTACGTTGCGAACCCACTCGGGAGCAAGACGGTCGAAGCTTGCGGGACGGAATCTTGAAACTACATTACTCCATTCTGCAGGAACTTCAAGTTTTTCGTATTCTGCACCTCTGTCAACAGCTGCGTAGTTCATGTTGACAATCTTTTCTCCTTTTTTACCATAGCTCTTGTCAATAGCTTTCTTCATAAAGCTGACAGCTTCCTCATAAGGGATGATATTGGTAATCTTGAAGAATGCAGACTGAAGGATTGTGTTTGTTCTGTTGCCTAAACCAATTTCCTCAGCAATCTTGGTAGCATTAATGATATATACTGTGAGATTCTTCTCTGCAATAGTCTGTTTTACATTGTCAGGAATTCTCTTGATAGTCTCTTCCATTGACCAAAGGCTGTTCAATAGGAATGTACCGCCTTGTTTGATACCTTTAAGAACATCGTATTTCTGTAGGTATGAAGGGACGTGGCATGCAACAAAATCGGGGGTTGATACAAGATATGGAGAGGTAATAGGGGTGTCTCCGAATCTCAAATGTGAGCAGGTGTATCCACCCGATTTCTTGGAGTCGTAGTCAAAATATCCCTGGCAATATTTAGGAGTGTGGTCTCCGATAATCTTAATGGTGTTTTTATTTGCACCTACAGTACCGTCTGAACCCAAACCATAGAATTTACATTCGTATGTTCCCTCTTTTGCTAATGAAACTTCTTCTCCAACAGGAAGAGATTTGAATGTTACGTCATCAACGATACCGATGGTGAAGTCATTTTTAGGTTGTTTTGCCTTGAGATTCTTGAATACTGCAAAGATTTGTGCAGGGCTGGTATCTTTTGATGAAAGACCATAGCGGCCACCGATGATAAGTGGAGTGTTCTGCTGGTCAGCAAGAGTTGATTTTACATCAAGATAAAGAGGTTCACCTACTGAGCCGGGCTCTTTGCAACGATCAAGAACAGCAATTCTCTTGACACTCTTAGGCAGAACTCTTAGGAAATATTTGGCAGAGAAAGGTCTGTATAGACGAACAGTGATAACACCGACCTTTTCTCCTTTGGCTCTAAGAACATCTACTACTTCACGAACTGTTTCACAAACAGAACCCATTGCGATTATAATATCTTTAGCATCTGGATCACCATAATAGTCGAAAGGCAAATAGTGACGTCCTGTAAGTTCGCTGATTTCACCCATGTATCTTGCTACGATATCGGGAACAGCTTCGTAGTAACTGTTGCATGCTTCACGTGCTTGGAAGTATACATCGGGATTTTGTGCGGTTCCTTTTGTTACAGGTTTGTTGGGATTTAATGCTCTCTTACGGAATTTTGCAAGGGATTTTTCACTGATCATTCCTTTAAGTGCTTCAGAATCCAAAACCTCAATTTTCTGAATTTCGTGAGATGTACGGAATCCGTCGAAGAAGTGGATGAAAGGAACACTTGATTTGATGGTAGACAGATGTGCAACTGCTGCGAGGTCCATTGCCTCTTGTACACTTGACGAAGCCAGCATTGCAAATCCGGTTTGACGACATGCCATCACATCCTGGTGGTCGCCAAAGATTGAGAGAGCCTGTGTTGCAAGAGCTCTTGCGGAAACGTGGAAAACTGTAGGCAGCAATTCGCCTGCAATTTTATACATATTGGGGATCATAAGAAGTAGACCCTGGGATGCTGTGAATGTAGTTGTGAGTGCTCCGGCTTGGAGAGATCCATGAGCCGCACCTGCAGCGCCACCCTCACTTTGCATTTCGGTAACTTTAACAACTTCTCCAAAGATGTTCTTTTTTCCGAATGAAGCCCACTCGTCTACATATTCAGCCATTGTAGAAGAAGGGGTAATGGGGTAGATAGCGGCGTGTTCGCTAAACATATACGCCACATGTGCGGCAGCATAGTTACCGTCACATGTAATAAATGTTTTTTCTTTTGCCATTATAGGACTGTTTTATTGGTTATAAATTGTAGTTAATTAATTTCTTATATACATTTTTTGATTAGCCCCTGGAGTACATTTCCAGGACCCAATTCGATAAATTCCAAAGCACCATCATTGTGCATGTTGAGAACTGTCTGTGTCCACCTGACAGGAGATGTCAACTGCTTTAACAATTTCTCTTTGATGATTTCAGGGGCTGTGCTCGGCTTGGCATCTACATTCTGGTAAATCGGACACACAGGGGTGTTGATATGAGCTTTCTGAATTGCTTCGGCAAGTTCAATACGTGCATCTTCCATCAATGGAGAATGGAAGGCGCCACCTACGGGCAGTACCAATGCCCTTTTTGCACCTGCTTCCTTAAGCAAGGCACAGGCATTATTGACAGATTCTATGGTTCCTGAAATTACCAGCTGACCTGGACAATTGTAGTTTGCAGGTCTGACCAGCCCCTCTACAGTAGCGCATATTTCTTCTACTTTTTCATCCGGCAAACCTAACACCGCCGCCATAGTGGACGGAGTTTTTTCGCAGCATTTCTGCATAGCCATTGCGCGAGTAGAGACCAATCTAAGCCCATCTTCAAAAGACATTGCACCTGCTGCCACTAAAGCAGAAAATTCTCCGAGTGAATGACCTGCTACCATATCGGGCTTGAAATTTTCGGTTGTCGCTGCTGCAACTACAGAGTGAATAAATATTGCCGGCTGGGTAACTTTTGTTTGTTTCAAGTCGTCGGCAGAACCTGAAAACATGATTTCTTTAATGTTGAATCCGAGTATGTCGTTTCCTTTTTCAAACATCTCTTTCGCAATGGGAAAATTCTCATAAAGATCTTTTCCCATCCCAGTAAATTGGGCTCCTTGTCCTGGAAAAACGTATGCTTTCATCTATTAAAATTTATTTGTACATTTGCATCTTCAAACGCCTCCGTAGTTTAATGGATAGAATTAGAGATTCCGGTTCTCTCGGTTGGGGTTCGATTCCCCACGGAGGTGCTTTCTTTCTCTTTTCCTAATTGTCTTCTAAATTTTCTAACTCTCCCTTTTCCTTTGTTTTCTTTCGTATTATATACATTGAAACAAAATCAGAAACTGCATATGTCAGCAAAATAATTCCGAAAATAATAAAGAGCATGTTTCCGCTTATATCGGGGAAGAAAAACAGCAGAATTCCGCCCAAAGTAGTCAGAGCGGGTACGATATACATGCCCCAATGTAGATTCAGTACCTTGGATGCTTTAATGAGCTTGACCAATTCACTGATTCCTATCGATAATAGGACTATTCCAAATATAAACATGACAAGTCCTGCAAAGAATTTTGGAAAAACCAGCAGCACCAGTCCGAACAATGAATCTACGGCAGCATTGAGCAACAGGATGTTGTTGATCTCACCCTTCTCCTTTTTTATGAAATAATAAATAAGTGAGGCAATCCCTATCGATAGTATTAACGCTCCTATAATCAGTACTATGTATTCTTTGATCAGACTTGGCCAAATCAGCAGGGCCAGACCGGCGATAAGGGCTATTATGGAGTTAAATTTAGAATTCATACCTATTCTATTAATTATTTTACAAATATACAAAACGATTTTTAAAAGTAGCATATAATGTTTAACTTTGTGACAGCAATAATTCTAATACACCTATGAAACGTATTTTTTTGTTAATTTTTACGACTCTTTTGCTCTGTTCGTGCGGTAGTGCATCTAAGATAAACAGGGCTGACCAACCATGGACTTATGAAGTGGAAAGTGTTGGTGTGGGAGCAGATGGAACTTATGCCATTAGAATCTGGAGTTATTCCAGAAAACCGGAAATTCCAATTGAGAAACCTAAACAAAATGCAATCCATGCTACCCTCTTTAGAGGAATACCGGCAGGTGGAGGTGCTGTGGCACAGCCGCCGTTAGTTCCATCAGATTGTGGGTACACCCAAGATTCTCTTTTCTTCCAGAATTTTTTTGTAGCAGATTACCAACGCTTTGTAAATTCTGTGGCGAGGGGTAGTGCTCAAGTAGTCAAAAGTGGCCGTCGGGAATATAAGATCGGGTATGTGATGTCCATAGCAAAGGATAATCTTAGAACATATCTTGAGGAAGAAGGTATTATCAAGTCCCTTTCCGATGGTTTTTAAAATTTGAATTCGTGTACTTAATCATAATTGTTTATATATGAGAAAATTTTATTTGCTATTATTGTTCCTGTTAGGAACTGTTTTGTCTGCAGGAGCGCAACATTTATATCCGTTTTCTTCCAACGGGAAATGGGGTTATAAAAATGTTGATGATAAGGTTGTTGTAGATGCTATCTATAATTCGGCATCCAGAACGATAGATGGTTATGGAATTGTTTCCAAGACTATTGGAGGAAAGGTGAAGTATGGTGTTATAGATGAAAAAGGCGCTATCGTTATTGATTTACTTTATGACTATATTGACCTTTGTAATGAGGGATATGTAGCCGTTTATTCGGGGGCGATGGATGAACTTTCATTTACTCATGGAAAATGGTCTCTTTATAGTCTGGACGGGACTAAGGTCTCTGAGGATTATTATGCTTTGGGACCCGTTATCAATGGGGTTGCGTGGGCTAATAGTCAGCAGATGAGTGTCAAAAGGCGCATAAGAAGAATGCCTATAGTGGACAAAAAAGGCAAGGAACAGGGTTTCGAGAGAGTCTTTGCTGTCTCCAAGAAGTTTAAAATGAATGAATTGTTTCAGGTGGAATTGGATCAGGATCCCGATTATTCAGGAAATTGGTTCCTTATCAATACCCAGGGAGAGAAAATTTCCAATGAGTATGATAAGGTCGGGGCTTTTGTCGGAGGTCTTGCATGGGTCAGCCGCAATGGCAAGTATGGATTCATCAACATAAAGGGTGAAGAGGTTATACCTGTTAAATATAAGATGGTAGAGGGAGCTCCTAAAGCTCCTGCCACTGCACTCAGATTCAATTCTGAAAATTTGCAGGTGAGATGGGTCGCCAATCATGCAGGTGAGTTGGCCTGGATAGATGAGAATGGAAAAATTGTAGTCGATTTTACTTCTACCAATGGAAAATTGCCGATAGGAAGGAAAGTGAGTGAAAAGATGTGGGATTTTTAGGATTATCTTAAAGTGAAACAATATGAAAAGAATATATTTAATACTGCTTATATCAATGTTGTTTACCCCCTGTGTATTTTCTCAGGAGGGAGGTATAAACTATTTGACCAAGGATGAGGTCCAGGCTAAAGAACAGGCTCCATATCGAAGAAGTTCCTTGTACTCTGTTTTAATAAGTCATCCACATTTAAAGATGGACAAGTATATCGTGGATGCGTATATGTCGTTGGAGACTCCGGATAAATACAATAATCACGATTTGAGTGTCAAATGTCTGACAACCTACAGTAAGAAGGATGATGTCAGGCGTGAATTTGATGATTTTCTTAGAAATAATCAGGTGGCCAAGAGGTTGGTTTCCAAGTGGTTTATGAGGGATAAAACCTATGGTTGGAATTCGGCGGATCTGGTGATGGAGAGAGGATTGTATGATATTGACGCAACAGATATAGAGGAGGCTTCTCAGACCAAAAGGGGGATGGATGCTTTGGCTGACAGAGGCTTTGAACTGATAGAAAATACATTTGTGATAGCTAATGATATTACTTATGTGGATCATGAACAGAATGCTGATGTGGCACGGGGAATTTTTGCCATTATCGGGGCAGTTGCAGCAATTGCAACCGGAGACGATAATAACATTGTTACCGCAGTATCTTCGGTGGCTGCTACAATCTCTTCAGCAATATCCGGTTTTACTGTTAAGATCACTTCGTATTTGTATCAGCTTGACTGGACTCAGGAAATTGCCGACAAATATTTTGAAGATTACTATATTGAAAAACCACAGAGTGACGAGGAGATGGCCCAATTGGCGCAAGATCCGACCATTGCCCAGAAGAAAAGTGCATACGAAAATGATAATAAAACCTTTACACTTTCATATTTGGGAAAATATCAGGCTAAGAGTGCCAAACCTGTTTTGAGAGGTCTGTACAATCCTACTGACGTATTCAGAAAGGTGTGCGGTAGGGCGATTGATGATAATGTGATGGCTTTGCAGAAGAGTTATGATCAGTTTAAGGTCAAGGTTCCGTTATACAGTACAGAGCCTTTGTTGGCAAAGATTGGTATGAAAGAGGGGGTTAATGCCAAGACCAGATATGAAGTGCTGATGCCTGTCTATGATGAGTCTACAGGAAGAATGGATTATCGTCGCCGCGGTGTGATTAGACCGATTCCCGAGAAGATTTGGGATAATAGATATATGGCGACAGAAGAGGATGCAGTAGGTTCTTATTTGAATTCCACTTCATTTGAGATTGTTAGTGGAGGAAACTTTACTGAAGGGATGCTTATAAGAGAGATGGGTGGCAAATCGGGCTCAATGGGTAAGAAATCGGGAAGAGTAAGTTCTTCGGGTTCAAAGAACAAGAAGGTGAAGAATTCTTCGAGTGATGCAACTGTGTCAGGTAGTGAATCTTCATCAAGTAAGATGAGTAAACCTGGAAGGACAAAGAAGTCCGGGAAGACTAAAAAATCTAAGGCAGACAGGATTGGTAATTCTGTTGACGAGAATTCTCAAAGAGAAAGTATGATGAAAAAAAGATAGTTAAGATGTCTGACAAAAATGTAGCTTTAGTGCTGGCCAGTGGTGGCTCGCGTGGACTTGCTCATATTGGGGCAATTGAGGCTCTTCAGGAGAGAGGATATAATATTACTTCAATTGCAGGGACCTCGATGGGGGCATTGGTCGGAGGGCTCTATGCCGCAGGTGGTCTAAAGGATTTTGAGCAGTGGATGACTAGCGTGGATCGTTGGAAGGTATTCACTCTTATGGATTTTACCCTGACCAACAAGGGCTTTGTAAAGGGAGACAAAATCATTGGAGAACTTAAGGAACTTGTAAGTGATCAAATGATAGAGAATCTTCAGATTCCTTTTGCGGCAGTAGCTACAGATATAAGACATCGTCAGGAGGTTGTATTTGAAGAAGGAAGCCTTTATGAAGCGATAAGGGCTTCCATTTCTATTCCATCCTTGTTTACTCCCCATATTATAGATGATATGATGCTTATAGATGGGGGTGTTTTAAATCCGCTTCCGATTTCTTGCGTCAAGAGAACGCCTGGGGATATTTTGGTGGTGGTGGATCTTAATGGTCCATATCTTCCTGAGGTTGAGGATTCTGAGGAAGAAGTCCCGCAGGAGAAGTCTATAGCGGTTCAGAAAATAGAGGAGTATTATGAGTATCTGAAAGATAAGGTTGATACCATAAAGGGAAAGGTGGACTCGTTTGTGGATAAATATAAAAGCGATAAAATGCTTGAATCAGAGGCACTGGTGGAGGAATTTGAGGAGAAAGAAAGTTTGCACGATATTAACCTTGTGGAGATTTTGGATCGTTCCTCAGGTGTGATGGGACAAAGAATTGTCGATTTGACTCTAAAACTTTATCCACCCGATGTTCTTGTCCGAATTGCAAAAAATGCTTATTCAACTCTGGATTTTCATAGGTATAGCGAGATTTCTGCATTGGGAAGGAGGCTTATGAATGAGGCATTGGATCGATTTGAGGGGGTAAAGTAAACAGGTTTGGCTCGGATTTGGGTATGGTTTAAGCTGGGATTGTGCTCGCACTTCGTGCTATACATTCCCATACTGCTTGCCGCAGGGGCCCTCAAACTCCCCCAAAAAGTCAGATGCTTGCGCACTTACTTTTTTCATACCCCAATCTTTCGCTCAAACAGGTTTGGCTCGGATTTGGGTATGGTTTAAGCTGGGATTGTGCTCGCACTTCGTGCTATACATTCCCATGCTGCTTGCCGCAGGGGCCCTCAAACTCCCCCAAAAAGTCAGATGCTTGCGCATTTACTTTTTTCATACCCCAATCTTTCGCTCAAACAGGTTTGGCTCGGATTTGGGTATGGTTTAAGCTGGGATTGTGCTCGCACTTCGTGCTGTACATTCCCATGCTGCTTGCCGCAGGGGCCCTCAAACTCCCCCAAAAAGTCAGATGCTTGCGCACTTACTTTTTTCATACCCCAATCTTTCGCTCAAACAGGTTTGGCTCGGATTTGGGTATGAAAAAAGCCGTCAAACTGTCGTCTGACGGCTTCTTGTGGGAGTTTGGGTGGAAGATGGGATTCGAACCCACGACCCCTAGTGCCACAAACTAGTGCTCTAACCAACTGAGCTACATCCACCATTTTTTTTAGTCCCTCACATAAAGTTTGGGAGTGCAAATATAAAAACTTTTCTTATTTGTGCAAAATTTATATCTTTGAAGAAAAAAAATTTTAACCAATTGGCTTATGGCAAAAGAAATCAAATTCTCCCTTTTGTATAGGGATATGTGGCAATCATCAGGTAAATATGTTCCCAAGGTTGCTCAATTGAAACAGATTGCTCCTGTAATCATTGAAATGGGCTGTTTTGACAGAGTTGAAACTAATGGTGGTGCTTTTGAACAGGTGAACTTATTGTTTGGAGAAAATCCTAACAAAGCTGTTCGTGAGTGGACTGCTCCATTCAATAAGGTAGGCATTCAAACCCACATGCTTGAAAGAGGTCTCAACGCTCTTCGTATGAATCCGGTTCCCGAAGATGTACGTGAACTTATGTACAAGGTTAAAGCCAAACAGGGAACCAATATCGCTCGTTCTTTCTGTGGCCTTAACGACCATCGTAACCTTAAGGGTTCAGTAATAGGAGCAAAGAAGGGGGGAATGATCTCTCAGGTAGCTTTGAGTATTACATATTCGCCTGTCCATACAGTTGAGTATTATATGGGAGTTGTCGATAAAGTAGTGGAGTATGGTTGTGATGAAATCTGTTTGAAAGATATGGCAGGTATCGGTCGTCCCGCATTTTTGGGTAGATTGACCAAAGCTATCAAGGATAAATATCCTCATATCATTGTTCAATATCATGGACACTCTGGTCCTGGTTTCTCAGTTGCTTCAATGTTGGAAGTGGCTCGTGCCGGAGCAGAATATATAGACGTTGCAATGGAGCCTCTTTCTTGGGGTAAAATTCATCCGGATGTTATCACTATTCAGGCTATGTTGAAAGATGCAGGCTTTAAAGTGAAAGATATCAATATGGATGCATATATGGAGGCACGTCGCCTTACCCAGACATTTATAGATGACTATCTTGGTTATTTCATTGAACCTACAAACTACCATTGTTCTTCATTGTTGGTAGGATGTGGATTGCCTGGAGGTATGATGGGTTCAATGATGGCAGACCTGAAAGGATTCCAGGGTGCTATCAATATGTCATTGAGAAATCAGGGTAAAAAAGAGGTTTCATTGAATGAACTTGCTGTTATGTTGTTCCAGGAAGTAGAATATGTATGGCCTCGTTTGGGTTATCCTCCATTGGTGACACCTTTCAGCCAATATGTTAAGAATACAGCATTGATGAACTTGATGCATACTCTTAAAGGTGAGCCTCGTTGGAAGACCATCGATAAGGATACAATGAATATGATTCTTGGTAAGACAGGTACTCTTCCCGGTACTCTTGCCCCTGAAATCGTAGAGATTGTAAAAGAAAAAGGTCTTGAATTCTATACCGGTAATCCTCAGGATGCATTCCCTAACGAATTGCCTCGATTTATTGAAGAAATGAAGAAAGAGGGATGGGATAGAGGTAAGGATGACGAAGAATTGTTTGAATTTGCTATGCACGAAAGACAATATCGTGATTACAAGAGCGGAATTGCAAAAGAACGTTTTGAAAAGGAACTTGAAGCAGCTAAAGAAAAAGCAGGTGCACCTAAGGTAATTACCCGCCCTGTCGTGGAGGTTCCTGCATTCGACGCAGCAAAAGTTATGGAACTTCATCCAACTGCAATGCCTGTTCAAGCTGTTGCCAAAGGAAAACTAATCTGGCAATACAATGTATCAGATGATAGTACCGCATTAGCAATAGGAACTCCGGTCAAGGAGGGAACACCTATCTGCTATATCCAGACATACTATGGAGTTGAGCCTGTCTTGGCACCCAAATCAGGAAAGGTTATCCAAATTGAAGCTGCTCACAATGCAGATGTCGTAGTTAATCAAGTATTGGCATTTGTTGAATAAATCGCATCACTTCAATTTGTATATAATAACATAGTGGTATAGAAGGGGTGGGCTTCATGTTGAGGGTTCACCCCTTTAATTTAATTGAAGAGAATCTCTCCAAGAGAACTTCAATTGGATCTATGTTTTAAAACAAACTCAATCAGCAGAGTCTTTTATGGACTTTCTTTATGTCACAAAACAGAAAAACTATCATTAATTGAGTAGATACCTATTGTCATCTTTGTAGATTTGTAAATTAGGTACCATCAGAATAATAACAGGGAATTTACGTAGTTCCCCTTAACAAAACCATTAGCCATGAAGCAAATAATAACCATCACATTTCTTTTACTCATTTCTCTTGTAAGTTCAGCGCAGAATGAGGGATATAATGAATTTCGTCAGAGTCGTCATCAACAGCAGCAGGAGTTTGCTCA
This sequence comes from Bacteroidales bacterium, assembly GCA_017501525.1. Taxonomy (GTDB): domain Bacteria; phylum Bacteroidota; class Bacteroidia; order Bacteroidales; family UBA932; genus Coprenecus. The sequence continues at coordinate 39,942 of JAFVWT010000002.1, forward strand.
AGCCAGAAAAGCAGAGTATGAAAAATTCAAGCAGGAATATTATGCTGCGTTTGAGAAATATAAGAAGCTCTATACAGACTTCATCAACGAGGAGATAGGAATTATAGATTTGATGGCATACGATGATGATCTTCCAATAAAACCATTAGAGAAAGGTGTTCCTCAGCCAGTTATAATTACATCTGCAAAATCAGAGAAACAGCTGCTCAGATCCAATATAAAGGCACTTTCAGATTTGACCCCCGAGCAGGTGTTGGGTTCCCTGAGCGACGAAACAGACTCATTGGCACAGATGGCGCAGGCTGCTCAAGTGATGCAACAGATTGTTACCTCAATGGAGTCTGAGTTGGATCAGCCTGTAGCAATGGAAGAACAGGGCATGGCGCAACAAGCAACAAAGGTTGTTCTGGAAAGTTACGATCCTGAAGAGTATGCAAAACGTAAAGAAAGGATAGAACAGGAAAATGCTCAATTTCAGCAGCAACAACTGCAAGAAGCGGAACAGCAGGAACAAAATGCTCAGCAATCACAACAGGCTCAAGAAGAACAGAATGAGCCAATATTCAAATATACAGAGCAGGGGATAACTACTAATGTCCCTTCCGGCAAACCTACCAACTATACAAGGATTTCATCTCCTTTTGGTACTCGTATCCATCCTATTACAAGAAGAACACAGACCCACAAGGGAATTGATATGGCTGCACCGCGAATGACTCCGGTCTATGCAACTGCTGATGGTAAAGTTACATTTGCGAAATATAACGGAGGTTATGGTAACTTTGTAAAAATCAATCATCAGAACGGTTATAAGACTGCATACGCCCATTTGCATAAAATTGCTGTCAATAATGGGGATGATATAAAGAAAGGTGATTTGGTAGGGTATGTTGGAACAACAGGCCGCAGTACCGGAAATCACCTTCACTATGAGGTATATTATAAGGATCAGCTTGTAGATCCTGCTTCTACATTGTAAGAAAGTTTAATATAGGAGAGACCTATAAAAGACTTTCCAGATTGATTCTGAATTCAATCCTCTCAGAATACTCTTCCCCGGCCTTGAGTGTAGTGCTGGGGAAGTTGTTTTTATTAGGTGCATCGGGGTAGCCCTGGCATTCTATTGCTACACCATCGTAATCGTTATACCTTCTGCCGGACTTGCTTATTGGGGAGCCATTGAGCCAGTTACCTGTATAAATGACTGCCGCTATTTGAGTTGTCCATACTTCAAGAGATATGCCTGAGTCTTGATGTGAGAGGACCACCCCTTTTTTTAAATTGTGTTCAGATCCGAGTATCCAACAGTTGTCATATCCTTTACCTATTTTCAGGGCCTCAAATTCATTGAAAATCTCTTTACCAATCTCTTTTGGCAAACGGAAATCCATTGGAGTATTTGCTACGGAGTTAATCTTACCTGTGGGAATCAGATCTTCGTCAGTTGGCAACCATTCCTCTGCTAAAATTTCAAGTGAGTGATCCAAAATTGAACCACTATCCTCTCCTTTGAGGTTCCAATATGTATGATTGGTTAGATTTACTACGGTGTCTTTGGATGATTTAGCTTTGATATCAAGGGATAGCACATTGTCATCGCTCCAATTATATTCAGCAGTGACTCTTAGTTCTCCGGGGTATCCCTGGTCGCCGTCAGGACTTGTTAGTGAAAAGATAACCCTTTGGTTATCAGAGTAGTCTATTCCCCATTTTCTATTGGAAAATCCTTCGCTTCCACCATGGAGGTGATGTTTCCCTTTGTTTTGGTCCAGTTTGAATTCTTTGCCATCTATAAGGAAACTTGCATTGGAAATTCTACCTGCAAATCGTCCCGGAATTTTTCCGCTGCAGGGTCCATCGTAAAAATAGTCTTCTTCATTGGCATATCCTAAGACAATATCTTTCATCTCCCCATTTCTATTTGGGACCAAAATGGATACAATCCCGGCACCTATTTCAGTGAGGATTACCGTATAATTGTTTTTGTTTGTCAGGTGTATCATATTAAAGCGGTTGAACAGTTTGTTTTATAGTTTTCTGGCTCCGTTACTTATTACCACAGGGTAAATTTTTGGCTCATGACCAAATTTCTCGGTAAATCTCACTTTCGCCACATTCAAGAAGTTCTCATAAAGTTCCTCTTTTACAAGGTTTATGGTGCATCCTCCAAAACCACCACCCATAACTCTTGAACCGGTAACACCACACTCCCGGGCAATATCATTGAGGAAATCCAACTCCTGGCAACTCACTTCATAAAGTTTGCTCATCCCTGCGTGGGTCTGGTACATCTTCTCTCCAACAGTCTCATAATCACCTGCATTTAGAGCATCGCAAACGTCCAGGACTCGTTGAACCTCTTCGATAACATATTTTGCCCGACAATAGTCTTCTTCTGTAATTTTATCTTTCACTGCTTCCAGCATATCCAAATTGGCATCCCTAAGAAATTCTACCTTCGGATAACCATTCTCGCGCATAACGTTGCATACATTTTCGCAAGATTCCCTTCGTCTGTTGTATGCAGATGAAGCCAATTCGTGTTTTACTACACTGTCTAAGAGAACTACCTTATAGCCTTTAGGATCAAAAGGGAAATATTCAAATTCCATCGAACGGCAGTCAAGCCTCATTAAGTGTCCCTCTTTTCCAAAGATTGAGGCGAATTGGTCCATGATGCCACATTTCACTCCGCAGTAATTGTGTTCAGTAGCTTGTCCGATTTTAGCTAACTCAAATTTATCTATGTTCAATTCGAAAATGTCGTTCAACGCAAACGCATAGGTGCTTTCAAGGGCGGCTGAAGAGGACATCCCTGCTCCAAGTGGAACATCACCTGCAAATGCTGTGTCAAATCCTTTAAGAACATTTCCAGAGCGCTTGATGATTTCTCTGCAAACTCCAAAAATGTACCTTGCCCAGGATTGAGCAGGAGCATCTTCTTCATTGAATCCAAACTCTGTGTAATCGTCCAGATCGACAGAGTAGGCCCTCACTTTATCTGTCCCATTCAGAGAGATCATTGCTATCATACCTTTGTCGATTGCTCCTGGGAATACAAAGCCTCCATTGTAATCGGTATGCTCCCCTATGAGATTTATTCTCCCTGCAGAGGCATACATTTGCCCCTCTTTCTGAAAGTGCTCTACAAAATGTTTCTTGATTTCTTGTTGCATAGTATTTTATCTTAATCGTTTATTGTCAGGTGTTTATGGGGCAAAATATATTGTGCGATTCCCAATTTGTATTAATTGCAAAATATGCCGATAGGGTTACACCAAACTTTCTCCTCACTGTTTTTATCCAAAGAGATAATAGTTTTGTGAATGTCGGAGAGTATTTCGGCCGCCATTACTCCGGTTCGGCCGCCATTACTCCTGTCAATAGCGGGTGTAATGTAAATTATACTTGTAAATATATAGGAATCTCCATCAGGTAGGGTAAAGTGTTGCTCTATCTCAATATCTCCCCCCTTTAGTGATACCCCATCGTCGCTTCTTGCAACACACATAATCTCTCCGTCACTATTGCAAACTTCCGTTATCATTCTGAATTTTTTACCATTTGTGCCGGTGATTATGCTTCTCCCCTCCACTATAACGGAGTCGGATGATTCTGTTTGTCCTATTATAGAGAATCTGTTTCCAAAGATAGGGATAGATACGGAACTTGTTGTCAAGATCATCAGGCATTTATTTTTCAGATGTTTGACCCTTTTAGTTCCTTTGATTCTTAGTTTGTTCGGCAGATTGTCTCCTTTTACCAAACCGGTAATATCCGCTATGAGCAGGGAATCATTCACCCTTTCAAATCGCACCCTTTTATCATTTATTCTCAAGAAGTTACGATGCAAAGATTTTTTACTTTCCAATATAATTGAAGCTCTCTTGCCGCCCGGTATTTTGTAGTCATCCAAATTACAGACAAATGAGAATGTGGTGTCGTTGTTAAAAGTGTATTGAGTCAATTTCCGATAATTTTCCCCGGCAGGATTTGCTAAAGCTTTAATACTTAGCAATGGGAGTAAAACGATAGCTAAAAGGGGATATTTGAATTTTTTCATGCGCTTTCCAGTATAGAATACCAAAGTTACGAAAAATATTTATATAACCCGATTTTAGGGGTAGTTTAATATAGCAGATATCCTATGAGCCCGGCTCCGATTATTATTTGGATAGGACCAATTTTGAAGAACATTGAGCAGATAAATGCTCCGATAAACAGTATCCAGCTATATATGTCAATAAAGTTATAAGGGGTTATAAGGATGATTGCGGCAGATGCGATAAGTCCTATTGTGACAGGACGCAGGATATACAGAACCGATGAAAAATATTTGTTGTTTCTGAATTTTTCAAACAGAATACATATCCACATTACTATAAGGAATGAAGGGAGAACAACTGCTAAAGTAGCTGTTGCAGAGCCTAATAGACAGAAGAATTGACTATACCCAAGTTCTTGTGTAACAGTATATCCGATGTATGTGGCACTATTTATACCGATAGGGCCGGGGGACATTTGTGATATGGCCACAATATCTGTAAATTGCTCGGATGTTATCCATTGTTGGGAGTTTACAACCTGATTTTCAATTAATGACAACATTGCATATCCTCCACCAATAGTGAAAGCCCCAATCAAAAAGAATATGGAGAATAGTTCAAGAAAGATCATCTCTCTAAACTTTTAGATGTAACCAATGTGTAGACGAGACTCCCTATAATTGCCACGATTATACACCAGATGGGGGACAATCCTAAGAAACCTACCAGAACTGCAGTTATAATAGCTACAGACGCAGTAAACCAACTGAGTTTATTCTTTATGGCGAGTCTTATGACAGGGGCAACTATGAGGGCTACAACTGCAGGTCTGATCCCTTTAAACACAGCCTGAACTGCAGGAAATTCTTGAATATTTGTAAAAAGGGCAGCAATTAGTAGTATGATGGTAAAAGGGGGGAGTATGCTCCCTAAGGTGGCAACAATACTCCCTTTAACCCCACAAATCTTATGTCCAACGAAAATAGATACATTGACAGCTATCAATCCGGGAGCGGCTTGTGCTATCGAAATTATATCGAGAAACTCCTTACTTGTCAGCCATTGGTTCTTCTCTACAATCTCCCTTTCAATAAGGGGAATCATAGCTGCCCCACCACCGATAGTGAAGGCACCAATTTTTGCAAATATTGAGAAGAGTTTCCAATACATCTATTTTTCTCTCTTTCAGTTGGGCTTACAATGAACGATAGACGAAATTATTTGTCTTGGAACTCATTTGGCTTGGTCGTGTCTTCTGGAATGTTCCGCTCCACTCTCCTGTGATTTTGTTGCCCATATCGTCAGTAATATTTAGAGATATTGTTACGGAACCATCTTCATTATCCATGATGGTCATAGACCCTCCTGTAAAGGGGGCAAGGTTATTCATTGTGATAGAGTCTTCAGAGTCATACCACCAACTGCCTTGCATATATACATCCATCATATAACCTTTTAAGACAGTTCCACTTGCCACATCATCTTCAGCTACCACGCTATATTCTCCACTGATACCATCTTCGTTGGTAGGGTGGTTGGTTACAAGGTCAATTCTCAAATACTCTCCAATACCTCCCACAGGAGTGATGGTTAGCAACCAGTTGGTGGTGCCTAATCCATAGAAGTCATCGTACATATATGCCATAGCTGTGGCGTTGCTGCCAATATTTATTTCGTGGTCGCCGGTTAATGTCGAGTAGTATGGGGCAGGTCTTCTATCTTCCAATAGAGACTCGCCTTCATAGACAACAACATGACGTTCACCTTCAATTGTTACATCTAAGGTAAATCCATTCTCGGTAATGGTGATAGATCCATCCTGATAGTTGAGATTATTGTAAGCTGCACCAGTTTCATCTATTTGCCAGAATGCCGAGTATGTCGCGGAGAATGTTCCACTAGCACTGGTATTGTTCGGATCAAATGTGTATGTGCCGGCAGGGACAGGTATATAATAGGATTCACCATATTCGATGGAACTGAGTTCTCCGTAGAGGTCTACTCTGTAAAATGTATTATTGTATTCTTCAATGGGTTTTTCTGAGATAATCATCCAGTAATTTCCAACACCGGGGGAATACTCTTCGCCATAATAGTAGCCATTGACAGCTGTAGCAATCATAGTTGCGGCACTCTCACTCTGAATAACATCTATCGAGAAGGTCGCTACTTCAGCGTAAGTAACATTTATGGAAGTTTCTCTGATATTTTGTTCCAAATTGGGTGATACGATAAATTTCAGTTCACCATCTGTCGAATTGTTTTCTTGTAGAGTTATCCATTCAACATCTATTTCCACATCTACCACCTCTCCCTCGATAGGATTGTTCAACTGGTAAGTAACTGAAAACTCGCCTCCTTCTGCCGGGATTGATATTTCTTGTGAGGATATATTTTCGAAGGAAGGATTCTGGACTTTGTTCTCTTTTGGATCGCACCCTGTCAATGTTAGTAGAATAAGGGTGGTAATAAATAAAATCTTTTTCATGGTACTTTAATTTGTAATATCATTCAAAAGTAGTCAATTTATTTAAAATGCAAAAGTTTACGTTTGGAGAAGGAAAATACTAATGAGTATAGTTCACTACTTTCGTTGCTGACAGATGTATTAAGAACTTCTGGCCAAGGTAAGAGTCAATTTATATGTCGTAACCGGCCAGACCAATCCCGTCATGTATGGTTATATCAAACAAGTCATAACCGGCTTGACCGGGTATCTAAATTTTCCGCGCCCATTAATAAGAAACTCTGACAAATCTTGCCACATAGGATTGATTGCTTTAATCGATTGGTTTTTCCACTCAGTATGTTTAGGAGTGGAAGATCCCCGATCAAGTCGGGGATGACGTCAGGGTCGGGAAGGACGTCAGAATCGTGGATGGATGACGTCAGGTTGGGGATGATATTGGTGCGGAAATGGCTTGATTTCTATCTTTCAAACGTGGATTTGAATAGTTTACTTTAATAGATAGATCCAATTAAAAAGGCTGTCTGAAAAAACAGACAGCCTTGTAAGTCCTAAGGACATTTATTTGTCAAAATGATTATTATCTAATGGGAAGAGCAGTATTCTTAGGTAGCATTACATAATTTTTCATTTGAGCACCTGCTTTGGTAGAGATTGATTGGGCTGTTTCAAATACTGGTTCAGCTGTCCAAGTACCTGTGATAGCATTGTCGTTGTCATCAATTAGGTCAAATGTAAGGGTGACTGTACCATCTCCATTTTCAGCGATTTCAATTGTACCGCCAGTGATAGGAGCCATATCTCCGTAATATTGTCCGTCAGGAGAATTGAAGAACCAGGTTCCTTCCATATAACCGCCATTTACATATCCGGGGATATATAGGAATTGTCCGGGAGCATCGTATGCTACGTTGTAAGTACCTGCTATACTTGTACCCATTTCATTACCGCCTGAGACAATGTCACTTTGGAACATATCTCCAATCATATCAGGGGTTTGAATATACATAAGGTAGTTGTCATATCCACAATCATAGAAGTCTCCGTAGTAAATCATAAGTAGTGAAGCATCATCTCTGATATTTAGTTGATAATCTCCTGTAAGGGTAGTATAGTATTCAGGAGCTCTTCCATCTTCGCAAGCGGGAACACCTTCAAATGTGATAAGATAAGGAACACCTTCAAAAATCAAATTCGCAATGATGCCATTTTCAGTAACAGTGATTTCTCCACCTTCAGCATATTTTGCATCAAATTCAAGATTACCCTCGTCGTCAAGTTTCTGAAGAGAAGTGTATGCAGAGAAAGTACCTGCTTCTAAGCCTTCTGCGTCAAAGGTATAAGTTCCTGCAGGAACGATATATCCGTCAAGGCCTCTTTCAAGATCCTGAATTTCTGAGTACAAGTCCAAATGGAAGTATGTACCACCGGGGATTCCATATCCTTCTGCATCAAAGCCTTTATCGCTCAAGTAGAAGTAGTAGTTGTCAGAAATGCCTGAGTATTCAGTTCCAAAATATTGTCCATCAATGTGAGGAGTAATATATTTAAGAATTGCACCTGCTTGAGAGATGTTAATGGTAAAACTTGCTACGTCAGCGTATGCTACAAAGATGGAAGCTTCGCGAGGTTCAATTTCTGTATTTGCTGCAGCAGTGAATGTAAGACTGCCTGTTTCATTAGCTTTAAGAGTAATCCACTCAACATTAATCACGGGCTCAAGTGTTTCTCCTTCAATAGGATTTGTGAGTGTGTAAGAAATTGTAAAATCGCCACCTTCTTCAGGAAGAGTAACTTCAGTTGGATTTACATTTTCAAATTTAGGCTCTTCACCATTGTTGGGTTTTGTGGGTTTGTCATCTTGTTGACATCCTACGAGTGCTAATAGGCACACTGTTGATAGTAAAAATAATTTTCTCATAATGATTTTTGTTTTAAAACACACACGAAGATAGGACTCTTGTCTTAAAAAAACAAGAAAAATTTTTAAAAAAAGTACAAAAGAAGGTCGCCAAATCAGGCGACCTTCTTTTAGTATAAATCAAATCTTGTTATTTTACTCTTTTAGTAGTTTGATTTTTAGTTACTTCTACGAAGTTTCTTGCAGGGCTTGCTTTTGGAGCTGAGAAATCATCGTATGTGTAGATTTCAGGAATTCCTGTCCAAGTACCTGTGATTTTATTTCCAATATCATCAGTGATATCGAATGTAAATGTAAGCTCTTCTCCATTTTCTGTAACAGTGAATGTGCCTTGTGCAAATGGAGCTGTATCGCCGTAGTCATATCCGTCGGGAGAACTGAAGTACCAGCAGCCTGTCATATATCCGTTCTCAAGGAATCCCATGGTCGCTTGAAGTGGACCGTTCGGGTTGTGATCTACTATAGTGTAGGTTCCTACAAGTGTATCATCGAGTGTTGGACCTGTAGATACCATATCTAAGGATACATAGTCTCCAGCACCATCTTCAGTGTTAGGATAGAAGAATGCTACATAATTGTATGCGCCACATCCGAAATAGTCATCGTAACCTTCGAGATCCATGCCGTGATTAGAGAGGTCCATAATGTAGTCTTCTGTAAGGGTTGAAAGGAATTCGGGTTGTCTTCCGTCATCTACAACAAGTGAACCTTCGTAGGTTACAATATGGGTCTCGCCGGCTATAACGAGCTCAGCTCTGATACTGTTCTCTGTTACTGTAATTGTTCCAGCATCAATAATAGTATGATCTATTACAGGAATGGCATCAGGTCCATTAACCCAATATGATGAGTATTCTTGGGAGAATGTTCCGGCGGTGAATGAATCCTCTAAGGTGTAGGTACCTACAGGAACTACAATCTCATCGGCATTGTCTCTTGAATAATTCATTACTTCAGTGTAGATGTCCAATCTGTAGAAAAATCCATCTGCGAGAGCACTTCCATCAGCATCGAAACCTTTATCACTTAGGTGAATATAGAAATTGTCAACACCTTCTTCATAGTCTTCTCCATAATAAAATCCGGTCAAATCAGTTGCTGTTCTTTTAATGGATCCTCCCTCTTGGCTAAGGTAGACTGTGAAGCTTGTAACATCGGCATAGGATACGAAAACCGACGATTCGCGAAGCTCGGAACCATCGTTCGGTTCCACTGTCAGTACTATGCTGGTTTCATTATTTTCTTTAAGTGAAACCCACTCAGGAGTGCTGATATTTATACTGAGCTCTTCTTCGGCGATGGGATTAGTCAACTGGTATGTAATGGTTATTTCACCACCATCTTCGGGTACTGTTACATTTTCAGTTGAAGTTAGTGTCAATTCAGGCTCTTCACCTGGTTTGGGTGTGTCGGTATTTTTTTGACAACCGACCAATAGCATTGACATTGCAGCCAATAGGATAAATGCTCTTTTCATATTGTTGTGAATTAAATTTCTATCAAAGGTATATTATTTTTCAAAAGATAACTAATTAAGTTCCATTAATTATCAAAATCTTCTCTCTGAAATTTAAAAACGGGCTCTCTTGATGTTTTTAAATGGGGTAAATCTCTTTGATGCCTGTGAAGATTGGGCAATTAATATTTCACCTGTCCAACTGCCGCTGATATTGTTTTCAAGATCGTCCAATATGTCAATGGTTATGGTGTATGTGCCGTCAGAGTTGGAGTTAATCATCAAAATACCCGATTTTGCAGGTGCTATATCTGTGAAGTAATATCCGTCATCAGAACTATAGAACCATGTTCCTGACAGATCTCCATCAACCAAGGTCCCTGGCAGGAATGTGAATGGACTGCTTAGCGTATTGGCATAGTATCCATTGAGATACAATCCATCAAATGCATCAGACAAGTCGCCGGATACAAAGTCGGCATGGAAATAATGGCCTATACCATCTTCAGGATATATTGATAGGACAAAGTTGGAGTATCCTATTTCATAGTAATCTCCATAATATTCTATTTCAGCAATACAATTCGAGTAGTCGGCATCCATGTCTGAGGTCAATGTTGTAAGTATTTCTTCATCCTCAGGAGGGGTTGTACCTCCGGGTATCTCGTAGGTAATAGGTCTTGGACCGGTGTATGTGACCTGATGAATTTCTCCTTTAATAAGGACTGTGGCTATAATGGAATCCTCTGTAATGACAATTGTGCTTCCTTCTTCAAAAGGAACTAATCCTTCACTATATACGGAGTTGCCATTTTCATCTATTTCGCAGTGGCCGCTGTCCAGATAGTTAAATGTGCCAACTGCACAGTCAGAAGTCAATTCGTAGGTACCTAATGGCAAGATGATTTCATCATTTTCCTGGTAATTCATTAAGATGTTATAAAGGTCAAAAGTGTAATACCATCCACCCACCTTTACATCGCCATCCTCATCATAACCTATATTGCTCAAGTGGATGTAATAATTATCGGCTTCAGGGTTGAACTTATCCCCATAGTAATATCCGCTAAACCAGTCGGCAGTTCTTTTTAGGTGGTTTTTTTCCTGGGATATTGATACGATGAAACTAGTCTTCTCTGCATAACTTACCATAACCGAAGCATCACGCGGCTCTTTTGCACTATTTTCTAAAACTTCGAGAGTCAATGAATCAGTAGTGATTGAGACGAGATTGACCCAATCTGAGTTGATGTTGACTTCGGGTTCAACTCCGTTAATAGGGTTTGTAAGTTTGTAGGTGATTGTGATTTGACCTCCATCAGCGGAGATTGTTACATTTTCCGGTGATGTCAGTTCTAAGTTCGGATCTCCCTCAGGGTTGGGTTGATCTGTACTTTTGTTGCAGGCCATCAGCAGTACTGAGAGTACGGCCAATAATGCAAATCTTGTTTTCATAATTATGTTTTTATTTTAGAGAATTTCTATAAAATTAACGTTTAAAAGTCCGGATTCTAAAACTTTAATCCAAAAAGGTAAAAAGGTGTCTCTGTATCAGAACTGAACTATACTTAATCCTATAAAAGTACACCACTCCAGGATGCTGTTACTTTATGGGGCTCGGGTGCATCGTCGTACATCTCTATAAATATGGTATGAGTTCCATCTCCATTATCTTTCACTTCAAAGAATCCCTCCTCCAAAGGCGCTTGGGCAATTGTCTTGTGTTCCTTATATTCCAAATATAGTGTACCCGTCATATGTCCTTCCATCGATATTACCATACCTGGGACAAAGGTGTTTGGCCCAAATGCAGGTTTGGTGGGGTCCTCCTCGGAAAATCCGCAAGAGGGATATACTCCTGTGAGATTATCTGTGGCGTCAAGGGAATCTGTTAGAAAATCTATTATAAATGATGCTCCTGTGAAATCTTCATTGTTAGGGATAATTTCAATCCACCAATTACAATAGCCGCAGTTCCAATAATCGCCATAGGAAGATACTATTGCTGTATGGTTACTGAGATCGGCTACAATGTCGCCCTCTAATGTTGATCCATAATCTTTAGGGGAGAAATCCTTAATTGTGTAGTCTCCGTCAAACTCTACCCTATGTTTTTCCCCGTTTATTGTGGCATTGAGAACAATCTGACTTCCATTAATTGTCAATTCAGCCTCCTGGAATGAAGTGAATGTGTGTGTGCCGAAACTGTCAGTAGTTATGAATGAACTATTTTCAGCGGTAAATGTGTATTGGCTGTATGAATTCTTCTGGTCGTAAGAATATTCTCCGTCTGGAATTCGTATGTTTTCAAGGTCTTCTGCAAAAGGTGCGAAAATGTCCAATCGATAATACTTGCTGTCAGGAGAAAGATTTCCTACTTCATCTATTTCGTCTTCAGATAGTATAATCCAATAGTTTCCCGCTTTTGAAGATATCTTTTTACCATAATACAGTCCCCAGAATGTTTTGGCATTACATCTGACATCTACTTGGTCCTCAGACTCTTCGGTTCCTAATTGAGTGAGGGTTATCTCAATGGTTTGTTCATTGAGGGATACTGCTATTTTCCCTATTCTGTCAGAAGATGAAATGTTTTTACTAACAGTGTATTCAATGATTCCGTATTCCGAGTAGCTGTCAATGGATATCCAACTATCTGAAGTTGAAGCTTCAGCTCGCATCTCATTTGTTCCATTGTCGATAGTGTAGGTTATGATTGAGGAACCTCCTTCAGCTCCGAATATTACTTCAATATTGGTGGTTATTGAAAGTTTCAGTTCTCCACTATTGTTTCCGGTACAGGAACTTATGGGAATTGTCAAGAATGCAATCAGTATTAGAGAACATGAATGCAGTATGTTTCTTAGATTAGATTTCATTGCTCGTTGACTATTTAAGAAGCGATGGTTATTTCTCCTGTCCATTGTGCTGTTACTCTGTTTTTATTTACGGCATCATCGTAAGCATCCAAAATGAATGTGTAGGTTCCGCTACTGTTTTTGGTGATGTTGAGTGTTCCTGATGTAAATGCAGCTTGTCCTACTATTGATGCACTCCTGTAGTCAAAGTACCAACTTCCGATAGGTTGGCTGTATAAAACGGAACCTCTCATCAGAATCATTGGACCAGGTGTGTCAGAAATTGTATATGTTCCTGTTATATCTTCATTGCGTCCGTTGTGCTTTGTTATAAAATCTAAAAGGATGGTATCTCCATTGAGGATATCATTTTCTTTGGACATTATATATATGGTCCAGTTGTCGTATCCGCATTGCCACCAGTCACCGGCATAGTCAAGTCGTGCGTTTGCATTGTTAAACTCAACATCGTAATCTTGGGTAAGGGTAGAGTAGTGTTCCTCATCATTTGTGGGAGGGTCCTGATTCACTCGGTCATCGCTCAAGGAATATTCTTTGTTGAATTTAATATGGTAATCAATGTTGTTGATTGTAACATAGAGGTTTATCTCATTGCCATTCACAGTGAATTGTGCGTTGTCAAACTGTTGTTCTGTTACAGATCCATTATTGTTGGTTGTTATATATCGACTATATTGAGCGGAGAATGTGAATTCTTCTTTTGAGTTGTTTTTATCAAAAGTATATGCTCCATTGGGTATTTTGATATTGGTCTGTTCTGTAGAAATGGGACCAAAAAGGTCTATTCTGAAATAGAATGAGTTTGGAATGTATTCGTCGTTGCTATCAAAACCGTTGTCGGAAAGATATATCCAGTAGTTTCCAACTCCGGCTGCATATTCTTCGCCGTAATATGAACCATCAAGTTTATTGGCATTAAGAATGATTGTGTTTGATCCGCCTCCGCCTTCACCGGGGTCATTGTTGATTTTAGAACATGAAGTCAAGAATCCTCCAACTAGGAGAACTGATAAAAAAAGAAGAATACTATTTTTCATATTTGTATATTATTAATATTGTATGTAATCAATTGAGGGATGTTTTATAAATCTTTGCAAAGTTTATTTGAGTGTAGTGACTGCTGTGTTTTACGGGGTGTTCTATAAGTCTTACGTTTAAAAGTTATAGCATCGTACCTTTTAACTTATACTTACTTTAGAACTTTTAGGTCCTTTATGGTTTTTCCCGGAGAAAATTCCATAAATCACCGCAAAGCCTTTTACAAAACCTCACATAACTATTTGGACACTACTTTCTATAGGTTGCTGTATATATTTTTGGCGCAATATATGAAATAATTTTTTTTAATCAAAATGATTGGTGTAATATCCTATAAATGAGTTATATATAGAAATTACCCTCAATAAGTGTCAGTAAGTTTGGTTTTGCTCCAACTCTGGTTACTTCAATTTTTTTGCGAAAAAAGTGTAATTTTTTTGAAAATAATTTGGAGATTGAAAAAAAGTGCCTATATTTGCAGCCCGTTTGAGAAACAACGGTAACAAAGAATAGTTCATTGATAGCATTGTACGAGTGAAAAAGGTAGAGGTTATAATATATTAACTTCGTCAAAACCGGTCAGGACAAGCTAAGAGAAATAGAAAAATATACAATGAAGAGTTTGATCCTGGCTCAGGATGAACGCTAGCGGCAGGCTTAACACATGCAAGTCGAGGGGCAGCATGATGTAGCAATACATTGATGGCGACCGGCGCAAGGGTGCGTAACGCGTGAGCAACATGCCCGTATCAGGGGGATAACCCGAAGAAATTCGGACTAATACCCCATAGAAATTAAGAGAGGCATCTTTTTTAATTTAAAGCTACGGTGGATACGGATTGGCTCGCGTGACATTAGCTAGATGGTAAGGTAACGGCTTACCATGGCGACGATGTCTAGGGG
>JAFVWT010000016.1 GCA_017501525.1 Bacteroidales bacterium
AAGATATATGGTGGTTATAACGGTGTGGACCAACCTCTTCCCATTCCGAACAGAGAAGTTAAACGCACTTGTGCCGATGATACTGCCCTAACCCGGGTGGGAAAGTAGGTAGCCGCCGCCCTTTATAAGCCTTCTGGAGTAATCTAGGAGGCTTTTTTTTTTGCACATATCTTTGCGCTTCAGGTTTGTGGTTATCTCGGGAGGGGCTTATAAAGGGCGGCAATGCCGCTTTTGTCTATAACCCCTATGGTCCCCTTATCAAGGGGACGATTGGTCGCTTCGCTCCGAGTAGAGGTATAGCCGAGTGGTCGGCTATCTTTATTATAGCCCTTCTGGAATTTTCCGGGAAGCTTTTTTTGTATTTATTCGCGAGATGGTTAAGATAGTGGTTATCTCGGAGGGGGCTTATAAAGGGCTCATCCTTAAATGGACTTTTGTTACCGATTACGTCATGACCGGCTCCACCGGTCATCTCAATTCATTGGGGTGGTGTGATTGTAATATTTTCTCCTTGTTTTTTGCAATGTCGTTGATTGTTTTTGTGTCTGGTTGACGGGAGGGTGGTGGTTTTACCTATTGGGAGGTGGTTGGAACTGAGGGTAGTGGCATTGGGCTTTTCGAAGGGTCGCGGCTTTGCCGCTTCCTTCTCTTCTTACAACCCCCAGACCCCCTTTTAAGGGGGCTTTGGTCGCTGCGCTCCGAGTAGAGGTATAGCCGATGGGTCGGCTATCTTTATTATAAGCCTTCTGGAGTAATCTAGTAGGCTTTTTTTTTGTATATATTCGGAGGTCTTCAGGTTTGTGGTTACCTCGGAAGGGGCTTATAAAGGGCTCATCCTTACACAGACTATAGTTACCGATTACGTCATGACCGGCTTGACCGGTCATCTCAATTCATTGAGGTGGTTTGATTGTAATATCTTTCTCCTTGTTTTTATTTGGGTGGTTTTGTGTTCCTATGGTGGTGGTTGGCGGGAGGGTGGTGGTTTTACCTTTAGGGAGGTGGTTGGAATGGAGGGCGGTGGTATTGGGATTTTCGAAGGGTCGCGGTTTTGCCGCTTCCTTCTTTTCTAAAACCCCCAGACCCCCTTTGAAGGGGGCTTTGGTCGCTGCGCTCCTATGTTTTGGATTTGAAGTTTTGGGATGATTTCTCTAAAAAAGAGAAGTTCTCTCTTATGCAAAGATATTATTATTTTCCTTATTTTAAATAAGTTACATCAACTTTTTTCTTGTAAGCATCAACGATTATGACCTTTGAGTTTAGAATTTTACTCAAACTAATCTTCATATATTAACGCACATAATTGACCTTTAAGTACTTATAGTTATGAACTTCTCTTTTTTAGAGAAATTCAAGTATTTGAGAGAAGCTATAAGATATATTGAGAGGAAAAGGGTTGAGAGATTGTGTAGTAAGTGTATCTTGTGGCTTTTGGGATTATTTTAGATTATAGTGCTTTAGTGAATAGAGAGTAAACAGTAAATCAAGTCGTTCTTTGGTGGTAGCTATGATGGATAAATAAATAATGTAAGGTTATTTTGATAGCTTATGATGAAATGGTTTCAATACTTTTCATAATTAATAGTGCTACCACTTAAGAACGGTTTGTAAGATGGAACTTGGAGTTTGTGAATTTGTTTCTAACAGCAGAATTGTGTGACATTGTTTATTAAACATATTTAATTTAACCTTATTATTAATTTAAAATCAATTATTTATGAGAAAGTATTTTCTTTCATTTGTAGCATTGGCAGCAGGGCTGTTTGCTACTTCGTGTCAGGAAAGTATCGTTGAGCCTCAAGTGGCAGGCCCTACAACTTTCACTGTACAACTTCCCGACGCTATGGGAACTAAAGCTGAGATAGGCAGTGCGAACACTGTTAACCAATTGTTTGTATCCGTTTATGCTCCTGGTTGTTCATCTGAGCCATTGTCGAGTGCAGTTGTTGAAAAAACAGAAGGTGATGGAACTTTTACAGTTCAGTTCAATCTTATTCAAGATCAAACCTATGATTTGATTTTCTGGGCTCAAACAACTGATGCATATGTAGATAAATCATTAAATGAGAATGCTCGATACGACTTGAGAAAGATTGATATTTCTGAGAGATTTTACAGCAGTGAAAATGGTGCTGCATTCTATGCTTACCAAACTTATGTAATTGATGGTCAACCCAAGGAAGCTACATTGAGACGTCCTTTTGCACAATTGAATATCGGTACTACAGTTGAAAGTCTTAAGACAGATGCTGATTCAGATATTATATTGGAAGGTGCAAAAATTGAGGTTAAAAATGTCGCTTCATCATTCAATACTGTTACAGGTTTTGGCGAAGGTGATGGTACTACTATTTATGGTCAACCATTAAATTTTGTGAAAGTTGTAGGTGAAGATATTCAAGTTAATAGCAATCAAAAATATGCCAAATTGGAAGTTGGAGGAAAGTCATATGTTTATGTTACAATGGATTATCTTCCTATTATTTCCTCAGAAACAGTTCCTAAGGATCTAGTAGAAATTAAACTTATAATTGATACTGATCAACCAACTGCTATTGAACATACTTTCTCTAGCGTTCCTGTCCAAAGAAACTACAGAACCAACATCGTAGGAAACTTGATTTCTTCTACCACAGATTTCATCGTTGAAGTTAATGATGATTGGGCAGGTGCAGATAATAATATTGTGAAAACAGAGGTCAGCAATGCTACTGAATTGCAAGCTGCGATTGAAAACACAGTTGGTGGCGAAATCGTTTTGACAGATGATATCGTACTTACACAAACATTGGAATTTGGAAGCGCATCTACAAAATCAGGAGCCACAGCAGAAACTGAGTTTATTCTTGACCTTAATGGTAAAACTATAGATGCTCCTTTGGCAGAGAACAGTGAAACAAATCATATTTATGCTCTTGAAAACAACAGCAAGCTAACCATTAAAGGAAACGGTACAATCAATGCTCGTGGTATTTTCAATTATGGTGGTCTTACATTGGAAAATGGTACAATTAATGCTATTGATGGCAATGGAGGTTATGCTATAAGAAACTATCCTGGTTCGACATTTACAATGAATGGAGGAACCATCGCTACTACATTGGAAGATGATAATAAAGTAGATAAAGGAGGTTACGATGCGACAACTTTACGCGTAGATGAAGGAGCTTCAGCAGTAATCAATGGTGGAACTATCAACAATATTTGTGACTATACATATGCTTTGGATAATTATGGTGAAGTAATAATCAATGCTGGAACCTTTACATCTGTTCACTCAACTGTTTCAAGTTATGGTAATCTTACTATTAATGGTGGTTCATTTACATGTAACGGTATTGAAAAAATCACAGCTCATGCTCTTGTTGCGTGGGATGGTTCTGAAACAACTATCAACGGAGGATCATTTGATGGTAAAGATAACTATAATGGCTTTAATGTAGATGCAGCTGCAGGATCATCTGTTATTATAAAAGGAGGCGAATTCTTACCTGTACATAGCGGTTCACTTTACGGTGAAGGTGAAATTACTGTTTCAGGTGGAACATTCTTTGATGATCCATCGGAAAGATTAGCAGAAGGTTATGCCTCTGTACAAAACGAAGATGGTACTTGGGGAGTTTGTGAAGCTAAAGTTGTAATTGGAGAGAAGGGCTACTCATCACTTCAGGCGGCAATTGACGCTGTTAAAGAAGGTGAAACCATTACTTTGCTTGATGATATTACGATTACTGAACCAGCATATGGACAGAATGCTTTAAATTATACAAAAGGTGTTAATTGTGTAATTGATTTAAATGAGAAGACATTGTCAGCGAATACAGGTAATTCAGTATTTCGCTTCAATACTTCTCAAATTGAGTTTGATAAAGATGTAATTGTTACATTGAAAAATGGAACAGTAATTTCAGGAAAAGATACTTGGTGTGCTTTAATGGCTGCAGGAAAAAGTGAAACTGCCAAAGCAATCTTCAATCTAGAAGATCTTATCGTCAATGGTTCAAAGGCAGGTGACTTATTAGTGAAAGCATGGGACAATTCTCTAATAAATGCAAAGAAAGTCACTATTAATGCTATAAATTGTGCGGGTGGTTTTTATGCAGTAGGAGGCGAAATGGTTCTTGATAATTGTCGTGTAAATCAAGAAGGTTTACATACTGCACCTTATTTAAGTATGGCTATAGCTGTTTCTAATGGAGGTAAGATAACAGTGAATAGTGGAAATTATATTGCTGAGCCTACTTCTTCCTCAGAAGGAAATAATCAGGGTACTACACATGGTAGCTGGTGTGCAGGTGTTATGAACTCAGGAGGTACTTTAATTATTAATGGAGGTACATTCAATAATGGAAACTATGGTGATGATAACTTGGCAAATGCAGCCAGAGGCTTGATTTTTGGTGATACAAAATCTGAGATTATAATCTATGATGGTGTCTTTAATGCGCTTAAAACAATTGTGGATTACCAGAATAATCTAGGAGTTCAACCCAATCCTAATATAGTTATATATGGTGGAGATTTCTCAGCGAATCCTTCAGTCGTGACATCTTATGGTGGAGTTGTATTTGCTGAGGGAAAGGTACCTGTTGAAGGAGAAAATGGCCGTTGGACAGTTGAGGAGGTTTGTGATGCGGTGATTGGTAATCAAAGATATGCAACATTACAAGAAGCCTTTAATAATGTTAGTGATGGTGAAACAATAGTTTTGCAACGTGATATCACTCTTTCAGAAACTGCAAATCTTGCTGAAGGTAAAACTGCAGTTCTTGACCTTAATGGTAAAACTCTTGGAGCTGCTGATATGAATGTTATTAAAAATGATGGCGGCAACTTGACAATCAAGAATGGTACTGTTACTCGTACAGGTGAAGTTGTGGGATATTCGGTTAACAACGCTTCCGGTGAAATCGTTATTGAAAATGCAACAATTCAGCGTGGACTTTATACTAGCGGAAGCAAGATGACAGCGACAAATGCTAATATCAGTCACGAACAGTCTTCTAGGCACGCTATTTATGCTTGGAATTGTGAGGTTACCATCAATAGTGGTACATTCCATAACAATAATGCCGGAAACGCAACGTTGTTTGCTGATGGTTCATCAGTAGTTACTATCAAGGGTGGCACTTTCAGCATCGCTGATGGACGCTCTTCACTAGGATGGACATCTCCAATGATTGATCAAAAAGGAAATGTTCAGATAGTGGTTGAAGGTGGACTTTTTAATGGTGGTTTCCGAACCAATTCTGCTAATACACAACTTACTATTAAAGGTGGTGAATTCAATACAAATAATGAAAGTAACTTTGTCGACTATAGTGGAACAAGGGTCGTTATGGGAGGCAAATTTACTGATGCCGGAGCTCAGAATTGGGCTAAAAAGTATATTGCAGATGACTACGAAATGAATGAATTCGGCGAAGTTGTAATGAAATAGAATTAGGCTTTCGGAATGTGCTCAATTAATTGTCTTAAGAGCAAATAGAAGCACTATACTATAGTAAAAAATCAGGACTGCACTCTTCTCGCCGAAGGGTGCAGTTTTTTTATAGTTTGTAGTTAGCAATACTGTAAGCCTCCGAAGAAATGTAAGCCTCCGATGAAATGCATTATCCGTATGTATTTGGGTGTATACATCAGCAGGAGTAGAAACGCTACTAATAGCTGCACCGAGTTAAACCCTAAGCAATCCTCAGGTGTCGTGCGGTTTAATGAAACTGCTTGATATTCAGGGCTTCCATACCTGAAAATAGCCGTATAAGGCACAAATCTCTGTGTATTTTTGATGATAACACTCTGATCAGATTTCAAAACAACTCATTCTTGACTGCTACTCTTCGATTCTGAAAACCTTGCCACCCTCGGCAATTAGAGGGAGGGACCCGCAACGAAGTTGTGGGAGGGATGAAGCGAAGCGTAAGTTTGAAGAATCAAAGAGTTGGAAGAGGAATGAAACTCTGCTTGTCTCGTTGAGCAAAATTTTGCTCATTTTTTTTGCTCAACGGAACAGAATTAATTGTTTTTTAAGTGTTTGACGTATCGTTGAGCAATAAAACAGCCATATTTTTGATTAACGATGTGGTATCACAAGAATGGTATCTATATTTAACGCATTATAGCTGAGATTCCCGGTCAAGCGGGTATGACAACACAAACCTAATATCGCAGACAGAACCTACCAGGGAACGAAACCGATAATCCATTCCCTGGTACCGCATAAATGACGTCATTTCATAACGATATTCAACCCACCAGGGAATGAATCGTAAGAAACATTCCCTAGTAGCATCGGCACATAAAACCAGATACCCGGTCAAGCCGGGTATGACACCAAAACGCAAGCCGGCTATGACAACATCATACTCGACCACATATAAACGCTTTTCCGTGCCCGAAACAATTTCAAGCCACCCGGAATTGCGTGCGAACGTTTAAGCGCAGCGTTTAGTGAGCACCAATTCCGAGTGGCGTCCCTAATGATTGACGCTAATAATTGTTCAGTTGAGCAATAAACAGGCATTTTTTTGTTCAACGATGTAGTATCATAAGAATGCTATCTCTATTTGATTCATAATAACATAGATACCCGGTCAAGCTGGGTATGACTTCTAAATTGGTACGACTTAAGCGAAGCGTTTAGTGAGCACCAATTCCGAGTGGTGTTCCCAATAGCCTTCGCGAACTACAGAAAGTGACAATTCTAAATGGCGTCCAAATTGAAGGCTATGGGTGTCGGTATTGATGTGATTATTGAATCTTCCGGTCTGACACGAGAGGAAATCGAGAAGCTCTAACTCTCTTATATATATTTTTATTTGATTACATTTGTCATCTGAGATGATGAATAAGCCCTATTGTCTTTAAATGGTGGACAATAGGGCTTTCTTTATAGTGTGGTTGTTGTAATTTCAGAATCTAAAACAAACTGGTAATATTCGCAGTAAACAACTTAACCGCAATCGCAAGAAGAATAATACCAAAGAACTTACGAAGGATATAAACACCACCTTTGCCAAGAATCTTCTCCACAATTGACAAATTTCTCAAAACCACATACACAATCAGCATATTAATAAGAATAGCCAAAATAATATTCTCAACAGCATACTCTGCCCTAAGTGTAAGGACTGTGGTAAGTGAACCTGTTCCTGCAATAAGTGGAAATACAATAGGTACGATAGTGGCTGTTCCTCCCGGTCCCTGATATTTGAATATCTCAATATCGAGAATCATCTCTCCTGCAAGGATGAAGAATACAAATGAACCTGCAACTGCGAAGGCATTGATACTTACTCCGAAGAGTGAAAGGATTGCTTCTCCCAGGAATAAAAATACTATAAAAATAAGGGTAGAAATTATTGACGCTTTGCCTGATTCTATTTTTTGGCCTTTGTCTTTTAGGCTGATAATCACTGGAATAGAGCCGGTTATGTCTATTACCGCAAATAGAACCATAAATGCGCTCAGAATCTCTTTGTAACAAAAATTTAGTTCCATTTTAAAGTTATATTTATGAATTTACGGGGACAAAAATATAAAAATTCGCCCAAAGTTTTGATTTTAATGAAGAATTTTACTACTTTTACCAAAAATCCAATATTTTATACAACGTATGAAAGAATTAATTGAAAAAATCAATGTAGAAATTGAAGCATTCCAAGTTAATGCAGGAGCTCAATTGGAAAAAGGAAACAAAGCTGCCGGAACACGTGCAAGAAAGTCAGCTTTGGAACTAAGCAAATTATTGAAGGAATTCAGAAAAGCATCTGTTGAGTTCTCTAAATAATTCATAGACTCTACAAGGGGGGTAAGTGCTAAATGTTGCTTGCCCTCTTTTTTTGTTCTTTTGTCCCAAATTTTACGAAACTTGCAATTTTAGAATGAGAAAGTTTATATCAGTTATATGGTTTATGTTTCTGTGCATGGCTCTTTATGCTCAGGTTGATAATTCATTGATCCAAAAATGTGGTTCAATGGAGTATTGGAGGGTTCAGATTATTAAAGAGTCAGGAATTATAGGTGGAAATGACAAGTTGATTTATCGTCTCTCACAGGGGGATACCATTGTTGGTAATGAAATCTATAAGCCGGGAGACTCCGATTTGTTTACCACCAGTAATATTATGGCAAAGATTAAAGGTATAGTCAAGGCAAGTAACAGTGTGGTTCCTGAGCTTCGTGAGGATGGAGGGTATTGTGCCAAATTGATGAACGTGATGGAGAAAGTCAAGGTAATGGGTCTAATAAATATAGAGGCAATGGCTCAAGGGTCCATCATTACTGCTTATTTGAAGGAGCCTGTAAAAGATACTAAGGGTCCGTACAGCAAGATGAATACAGGTGTGCCATATAATGGAAAACCGAAGGCCCTAAGTTATGATTATAAGGCGCAGGTGGGTTATCCTATGGTCAGAGCTACAGGGTTCAGTGCAACGAAGAAGTTGGATGAGAAAGATTATCCCTGTATGTTCGTACTGCTTCAGCACAGATGTGAAGATGAGAAAGGAAATCTTACTGCGTATAGGGTAGGAACTGCATATAGAAAATTTACAGAAAATGTGGACCAGTGGGTAAACGGTGAACAGCTGGAGATAATATATGGTGATGCTTCTGTGCGGGATGAATATTGTAATGGGATGGAACTCAGAAATGGAGACGCGGCTTATTATGCTTTCAACAGCAAAGGCGATCTTGTCCCGGTGCAGGAGAATGGTTGGGCGACAGAGGAGATGGCTCCTACTCATGTAATCATTTGGATATCTTCAAGTAGTGGACCGTCCTATTGTGGTGGGGAAGGAAATGTACTCTGGATTGATAATGTCGCTTTTGTGGAGTAGTTGTTCTGTTATTGAGAGAGTTCTCTATTTTTGAATTTGTCGGTAAGGTAAAATTAAACTGCTATCCCTTCTCATAAGGAATAGCAGTTTATAGTATTGTCATGAGGGATGTTCTATAAATTCCACGTTGTAAAGGTTGAATTTCAAAACTTTTGCGTCCTTTATGTTTTTCTGAGAAAATTACATAAATCTCTGCAAAGTTCTTTTACAGAACCTTCCTTGAATAGTTGTTTACTTTCGATATTATTTCTCGAGTTCTTCCACTACAGCAGGTTTTACCATGTTCTTAGGGTCAAGGATTCTGTCAAGCTGTTTTTTTGTAAGAAGTTTGCGTTCCAGAACAAGGTCGTAAACACTCGCACCTGTTTCAAGGGCTGTCTTTGCTACATCAGTGCAGTGTGCATATCCTATGTATGGTTTAAGTGCTGTAACAATGCCGATGCTGTTTTTAACCATTTCCTCGCAATGTTTCTTGTTGGCAGTAATGCCTTCAATACATTCTACGCGAAGTGTGGTGAATGCTCTGCTCATCCATATAGCTGACTCAACCAATGATTGGATCATAACGGGCTCCATTACATTGAGTTCCAATTGCGCAGCCTCAGAAGCCATTGTCACTGTCATGTCGTTACCGATTACTTTGAAGCATACTTGGTTGACAACTTCAGGAATAACAGGGTTCACTTTGCCGGGCATGATTGATGAACCAGGTTGTTTTGGAGGAAGATTGATTTCAGAAAGGCCTGTACGAGGACCGGAAGACATCAATCTGAGGTCGTTACAAATCTTTGATAGTCTGATGGCGGTAGATTTCAATGCAGAAGAGTAAGCCACCATGCAAGATGTGTCGTGGGTTGCTTCGATAAGGTTTCTTGAAAGTTTGATATCAAGACCTGCAATCTCTCTCATATAATCTGTGCAGATTCTTGAATATTCAGGTTCAGCTGTGATACCTGTACCGATGGCAGTTGCACCCATATTTGTGTACAAGAATTCGTCTGCCGCTTTTTGAAGGCGAGTAGCTTCGTGACGCATAGCATCAGCAAATGCTCCGAAACTTTGTCCTAATGTCATAGGAACAGCATCTTGAAGCTGGGTTCTACCCATTTTGATGATCTTGGCAAATGCTTTCTTTTTGTCATCAAAAGCTTTAATAAGTTCCTTAAGAGTCTCTTGAACTTTCTCATTTATATAGTAGAGACCAAGGTGCATAGCGCAAGGATATGCGTCATTGGTCGACTGAGCCATATTTACATGGTCGTTGGGATGACAGAATTCGTATTCACCACGCTCTTTACCCATGATTTCAAGTGCTCTGTTTGCAATAACCTCGTTTGCGTTCATATTTGCAGAGGTTCCTGCACCACCTTGAATCATGTCGATGGGGAAAAATTCAATATGTTTACCATCTATAAGTTCTTGACAAGCAGCTACAATCGCATCTTTAATCTCGTCTGAAACAAGTCCGAGTTTGTGGTTTGCAAGAATAGCAGCCATTTTAACGATACCGAATGCTTTGATAAATTCGGGATAGTCACACAAATGATAGTTACTGATGTCGAAATTCTCAATACATCTTAAAGTCTGAATACCGAAAAGTGCCTCTTGTGGTACTTCTTTGTATCCTAACAAGTCGTGTTCAGTACGTGTTTTGCCTGAAACGGGAAATTTATAATTACTCATTATTTAATAAATTAAGTGTTGTTATATGTTAAATGTTAAAAATTATCTTCTCTTTTCAATTACAAAAAGAATTTATCCACTTTGCTTACTGCCTCAGGACTTGCAAAAACCACCACTTGATCGTATGGTTTGATAATGGTGTTTTCATCTGCAATGAAACTTTCATTTCCTCTGATGACTCCTCCGATTATCGCATCTTGAGGGAAGTTGAGGTCTTTAATGGGAGCATCTGTAATGGCGCTATCTGTGTTTACAATAAATTCCAGTACTTCTGCATCAGCTCCTGTTAGCATTTTTATTGAGCGGACCTTATTGGAAAGGGTAAAACGAAAAATTCGTCCGGCTGTAATCAATTTTTTATTGATGACAGAGTCAACACCCATGTCCTCAGCAAGTTTTATATATTCAAAATTTTCTACTTCCGCGATGACCCTTGGTACGCCAAGCCTTTTGGCAATGACGCATGAAAGGATGTTTGTTTCGGAGTTGCTGGTTACTGCAACGAAGGCGTCGGCCTCCTTAATTCCTTCGTCAAGCAATAAATCTGAGTTTCTGCCATCTCCGTTGATTACCAAGGTTTTGTTGAGAATCTCTGACAACTCCTCACATCTTTCAGGTTTGAGATCTATCAGCTTGACCGATTCAGCCTGCTTCTCCATATTCCTTGCAACCATTTCTCCAATTCTCCCACCTCCGAGAATCATCAGATTCTTTACGAATACCTTCTCTTTTCCAGAAAGCTTTAAGGCTTTTTCAACCCCTTCTTTCTTAGAGATGATATATACCAAGTCATGCAATCTGAATTTTGTATCTTTTTTGGGGAAAATTGTCTCACCATGGCGGGAAACTGCAACTGAGCGGAGAAGGTTGTCGGTGCTTTTACGAAGTTCTTCTACCGTACGGTCAATCATCGGGGAGCCATCTTCCAATTTGTAAACTACCAATTGCAACTTTCCATGGGAGTAATTCATGAATTCTGATGCTGTATTCTGTTTGATAAGATTCAGAATTTCGGTAGCTGCAATTTTTTCGGGATAAAATAATGAGTCAATACCCAATTCTGTAAACATAATTTTGTTCTCAGCTTTTTGGTATTCCTCACTATTTATCCTTACCGTAACCTTCTTTGATCCAATCTTTTTAGCTAAAAGGGCAGAAACAATGTTGATGTCTTGCTCCTGATCGGGATTTACCGCAATAAACAAATCAGCTTCATTTGCCCCTGCGCGCATAAGGGTCTCTATTGAAGTCGGCTTTCCGGCAATAGTGATTACATCACACTCCGAAGCGACTTGCTCTAGTCTGTCCTCATCTGCACTGACAACTGTGATGTCGTGGAGTTCTGTGCTGAGCATCTTTGCCAAGTGGCAACCGATTTCACCTGCGCCGGCAATAATAATTTTCATTTTACAACAAAGTTACAAACTGCAAATGTAATGATTATTGGATTACAATGTTCTGTACTTTTTGCCGTAATGGAGCATCTGTTCCAAATAATTGTCAGGATATTCTACAATATAGTCAATAACCTCTCCGTTTTCAATGACAGGAACGATCTCGGGATTTACAAATCCTCCGTAAGGTTTTAGATTCAGATTCTGATATCTATCTTTAATCTCCTTATGTAATTCCGGGTCGATGTTGACAGCGTATCTCTCTACAATCTCTTTTCCTGCGGTATAGTCCCCCTCAGATTTGATTCTTTGCAT
Source organism: Bacteroidales bacterium (assembly GCA_017501525.1). Taxonomy (GTDB): domain Bacteria; phylum Bacteroidota; class Bacteroidia; order Bacteroidales; family UBA932; genus Coprenecus. The sequence goes on from JAFVWT010000016.1 coordinate 12,233, forward strand.
TTCTGAGAGTAATTCTCCGAACAATTCCCTTAATTTCTTGTAGTCATTGATGACAAAATAGCTCTTTCCATCTCTTGTTTTCTTCTCAATGACATTATCTTTTTTGCCTTTCTCGTAGCACCAAAGGGCGATAAGTTGTCTGTTCTGCATATGTGACTCAGTGATGGTCTTGCCCAAATCTATCCTTACAAGTTGTGTGGCAAGGCCATTTCTGATATATGAATCGAACTCAGCTTTATATGCATCCTTGTTTGGCAATAATCCCAACTCAACCATTTTTGGGTCTCCTATATAATATAGAGCAAATAGGTCTGCACGTGCCTCTTCCAATGTTGAACTGAACTCACCAAGTGCATTTGGAGAAGTTCCCTCAAGCAGTTGGCCCGAACCATGTCCCAAACACTCGTGCAGGTCTGTATGCAGATTGGATGTGAGAGAACCATACTCTTTAGCTCTGCTGATTTCCTCTTCATTCCATGCAAATTCGGTAAGCATGCTTTTGGGTGATTCCAATGCTGCCTGATCATAGGCATATGTAATATTTTCTATGGTTACAGATTTTGAACCATGTTCTTTTCTAATCCAATCTGCGTTAGGCAGGTTGATTCCGATAGGTGTTGAGGGGAAGCAGTCTCCGCCAAGACAAACAGCGGTAATGACCTTAGCGGAAACACCTTTGACCTCTTTTTTCTTAAATCTGTCATCTACGGGAGAGTTGTCCTCAAACCATTGGGCATTTTTAGAGATTATTTCTGTTCTTTTAGAAGCCTCTTTATCCTTAAAGTTGACAACTGATTCCCAAGAAGCTTTCATTCCCAGAGGGTCTCCATAGGTCTCTATAAATCCGTTTACGAAGTCTATATCCGATTCGGTATCCTGTACCCATGCAACATTATATTCATCCCAAATTCTTAAATCTCCACTTTTATAGTACTCAATCAATTTGGCGGTATAATCAATCTGTGTTTGATTCTCAGCTACTTTCTGGGCAGCTTCCAACTCTTCCACAATTTTCGATATTGCCTCTCCATACAGTCCTCCAATCTTATAGACCTCTTCGTAAATTTGTCCGTTTTTCTTTACAAGTCTGCTGTTCAGTCCATAAGATATTGGGGTAGGGTCGTTCTTGTTTTCCATTTTGGCATAGAAACCAAGGGCCTCATCTTTTGTGACATTGTCATAATAGTTGGAAGCAGAGGCTAAAAGAATATCTTCATCTGTTCCTGTATATCTTTTGTGCATATACAGATCCTTGTCATATATGATCTCGAGAAGTCTCTCTGATGTCTCATCCTTGAGATTGCATGCGTTCAAAAGTGTCTCAAAATACTCCTTAGAGCATTCAGGAATTATCTTCTCCTCTCCATAGTGGTGGTGTATACCATTGCTGAAGAACACTCTTTTGGCGTAGGTCAGGAACTCCTGGTACTCTTTTGACTCTTTATCCCCTTGATAATTGTTGATGATACCTTCCAGAATGGTTCTGATTTGCAAATTGTATTTGAAGTTCTGATCCCAAAGAATGTCGCGACCATATTTTGCCGCCTCACTAAGGTGATACAAATATTCTTTCTGTTGCAGGGTCAATGACTCCCATCCGGGGATTCTGTAGCGCATTATTTTGACATCAGCAAATTCATCTATCAAGTAGCTGAATTTCTCTTCACTTCTGTTTTCGCTGCATGATGATAATGACAGAATGGCTCCAGCTAAAATAATCATGGTTTTTTTTAATGACATTGTAGTATATAGGTTAATTGGTTGATTTTATTTTTTGAAGAAATTCTTGACATAAAGGAATGTCTTGTAGAATACATTGAAAGATGAGTTGTGGGCGGCAATGGCGCTGCAACCCATATTCAAAAGGGAAGAGGGTGAGAGATTTGACCAAATGTTTCTCAATTTGTATTTGATCATTATCTCCTGGTTGTCAATTTTTGAGGATAGGATTCTCCTGTGGTGGTGCAAATCCTTGATGTTTTCAATCTGCAGGTATTCCTGTGTTCTAATTTTCTTGTCCATTGTTTTTATCTTCAAAAAACATTCTGATAAACATTCTCAGCGGTCCGTTGATAAGGAATCTGTTTCTGAAAAGATATAATATCAGGACTGCCAATAAAAAAATACCACTTGTAGCCAACATGCCCAATAGCGGATTTCCCATCAAATCTCCCAACCAGGTGCTGAGTGCTGCGGCAAGAATTCCGAGAACTATTCCCATAAGGATAAAAATCAATAGGAAAAATATTATCCGGCTGAAGATTTTTGCCAGATTCTCGGCGAGGATAAGTTTACTCTCATCGAGCCTGAGATCCATATAACTTTTGATGGAAGAGAATAGGTCTTCCAATGGGTTTTTCTGTGAACTTTCCATTTCTTATTGATTATTCTGAGAAATCGTCATTAGGAATTTCGTTGGCTGATGCCATATTGTCTACCTCATTATTCATGTTGTTGATTTTCTCTTTGAGGTTTTGATATTCTTTCTCAAAAGTGTTCTTTATTTTCTTGCGGGTTTCGCTTCCCGACTCAGGAGCGAACAATAAAGCCGCACCTGCCCCTACGATTAGGCCTCCTAAAAAGGCAAAAAAAGTATTACATTTCATAAGATATTGATTTTTTAAGGGTTTTCGTATTCTACAAAGATAATCTAAATTCCTGAATGAAAGAAAAATGTTAGGTGAGGTTTGATGAAAAACCGATCTTTGGGTTTCCTGATATTAGAAATGACTTTCTAATTGGGAGAGGTTCTATAAAACCTTTGCAGTGATTTATGGAATTTTCTGTGGGATAAACCATAAAGTTTACAAAAGTTTTGGGATTCAACCTTTAAAACGTGGAATTTATAGAAGGCCCCCTTTACTTTAAAAAAATGTTGTATCTTTGCTTGTTGGATTTTTGTGAAGTTCTGTAAACGAACTTCCTTAATTGCAGAAGTTTATTGGATTTCATTTCAATGGGATTCCATTAGAATAAAAAAGTAGAAATGTATATGAAAAAAATATCACTTGTCATATTTTATTTTGCAATAGTATTGGTTTGTCTTTCTTTTCCGGTATCATGTTCAAAGGGATTTGTCCCCTCAGATAGTGATATTGACCAGACAGTTGTCATCTATATGAATGCGGATAATAATCTGACTTACTATGCACATCAGGACTTGGATGAGATTGAAAATGGTTATGTGCCCGATTATTTTCCTCCCGGAGGGAGTGGAAGAGTATTGTTGGTCTATCTTGATACCTCTTCGGAGGAACCGGTGCTGTTGAGATATTTCAAAGATGAGTTCGGAGTGGTTTGCAGAGAGACAATTATGGAGTACGAAGAACAGAACTCATCAGATCCAACGGTAATCAACAATGTTCTGCAATATGCTCACAATCTTTTTCCAAGTCAGAACAATGGATTGATTCTTTGGTCTCATGGAACCGGATGGACACCTGTTGATTTTTATAATAATCCCAATGAGTATTCTCCGGAACCATTACAATGTTCTGTTGAAGATGATCCATACGCTGCTTATGTGAAGTCGTTTGGCTATGACCAGGGGTTGGAAACCGATATCATAGATCTGGCTGATGCCCTTCCTATCAAATACCGTTTTATTCTTTTTGACGCATGTCTGATGGCAGGTGTGGAAGTGGCATATCAGTTAAAGGATAAATGTGATTATTTTATAGGTTCTGTGGCTGAAATTCTGGCTGGAGGATTTCCATATCATCAAATACTTGACCCGTTGTATAATAATGTCTCTGAGCAAGGACTCTCTGCAGTTTGCAGCTACTACTATAATCATTATTACAATATGAATCAGGGGGCAACCGTATCCTTGGTGAAGACCTCTGAATTGGAGTCAGTGGCTCAAATATGTTCCTCAGTTTTCAATGATGAGAGAATTTTCATCCAGTCTCTCCAAATGGATAATATACAAGGCTTTTTCAGATTGGGAAGACATTATTTTTATGACTTGGGTGACTTGATTCAGAACATAGCATCTGTCTCTGAATATGAAGAGTTTGAAGCTGCTATGGATAACGCCGTAATTTGTACTTATGCTACCCAAAGATACAATATTGGGAATTCGTTGCAGTTTCTTATAAATAAAAATTCGGGACTGAGTACATATATACCCAATCCCGAACATCCATATCTTGACAATTATTACCAGTCTTTGGAGTGGAACAAACGTGTGAAAATGATTGTCCCCTCACAAGAACAACAATAATTGGGAATTGCTCCTATTTTTTCTCAAAGAATCTCTTGTACAGACCTTCAAATGCTTGTCCATGACGAGCTTCGTCTTTGCACATTTCATGAACTGTATCATGTATTGCATCGAGATTAAGCTGTTTTGCTTTAGTTGCAATTCTTTTCTTGTCAGCGCATGCTGATGCTTCAGCTTCCATTCTTTTCTTGAGGTTGGTCTTGGTGTCCCAAACTACTTCTCCAATAAGTTCGGCAAATCTTGCTGCGTGTTCAGCTTCCTCAAAAGCTATTCTCTTATATGCTTCTGCTATTTCAGGATAACCTTCTCTATCAGCTTGTCTGCTCATTGCTATATACATACCGACTTCTGTACATTCTCCTACGAAATGAGCTTGAAGTCCTTCCCAAATCTCAGGGTCGCAACCTTTTGCAACTCCAACGGTATGCTCATCAGCCCATGTCAATGCTGTAGCTTCTTCTACCAGTTCTACAAATTTTTCTGCCGGCACTTTACAAAGAGGGCATTTTTCAGGTGCAGTTTCACCAGTGTGAACATAACCGCAAACGGTACATCTCCATTTTCTTTCCATAATGAATCAAATTTTAATAGTGTTTTTTATTTCCTGACTACCAAAATCAGGCCAAATACAAATATAAGGAAACTTCTATAAATCCCGCAAAATCTTGTGTAGAAATATCCGTAGAAACTACTGTTTTAAGGTCTTATTATAACGTAAAATAGATTCCCCTATATATTTTTGCTTTATTAATGAAAATATTATATTTTTGCGCCGCTAAAAAAAGCAATGCTTTTTGGTGCAATGGGGTCCGGAAAGACCGGACTGAGTAACACATTTTTAAAATATTACAGATGAAACACATTGAATTAAAAGGTAGTTTCAGAACTATCGGAAAAAAATCAGACATCAAAGCAATTAGAAGAAATGGTGGAGTTCCTTGCGTTCTTTACGGAGCAGGTATCAACAAAGATGAGAACGTCCTATTCTCAGTAGACGCAAAAGAATTGAAATCTCTAACCCACACTCCTAACAGCTATATCGTAGATCTTAGCATCGATGGCAAATCTTACATGGCTATTATGCATGCACTTCAATTCCATCCTGTTAACGACAATACAATCCACGTTGACTTCTTGTCAATCGACCCTACCAAACCTGTAACTATCCAGGTACCTTTAAATATCTTCGGTAATTGCGAAGGTGTTCGTCTTGGTGGTAAACTTATGATTGAATCACGCAAACTTAAAGTTGCCGGTATTCCTGATATGATTCCCGATGTATTGGATATTGACATTACCGATCTTAAATTGGGTAAACAAATCGTTGCAGGTGACCTTAAATTTGAGAATATTCAAATCGTAAGCCCTAAGAGCCAAGCCGTTTGTTCAGTTAAACAAACTCGTGCTGCTATGGCTGCTGCAGCTGCTCAAGGTAAATAATTGAAATTATAACTTAAGCGATATGAAATATCTCATAGTCGGCTTAGGTAATATAGGATATGAGTATGTAGATACTCGTCATAATGTAGGATTTTCGGTATTGGATGCTTGGGCTCAAGCGTCCAATACTTCTTTTAAGACAGAACGTTATGGCGATGTGGCAGAGGTAAAGTTTAAAGGTCGTACCTTTGTATTGCTCAAACCATCTACTTATATGAACCTAAGTGGAAAAGCGGTATCTTACTGGTTGAACAAAACTGCCCTTCCGATTGAAAAGATGATGGTAGTGGTGGATGATATGGCACTTGCTCCTGGTCTGTTGAGAATCAGGAAAGGGGGGAGTGCAGGAGGACATAATGGTCTTGGAAATATTGCTCAGGTACTTGGAACCGAGAATTATCCACGTCTAAGGGTAGGAATAGGATCCCATATCGGATATGGTTCGCAGGTTGATTTTGTACTTGGGAAGTGGACGCCTGAGGAAAAACCGATTATAGAAGCTGCTTGCAAAAGGGCAATTTCGGCTCTCAAATCTTTTGCAATGATTGGAATAGATAAGACTATGTCGGAATTCAATAAAAAAGAGGTACCTGTTGTGGTACCCCCTTCAGAAGACAAATCTTCCGACAAGGTTACTTCTGTTTCACAATAAATATATCTTCGTCGCTTTCGTGAAAATAGTATTGTTCACGGGCGAATTTTTCAAGGGAATCTCTATTGGATGAGAGTTCATTGATTCTCTCATCCAAATTTTCAATATCTTTCCGGTACTTTTCTATAATCTTCTCCTGTCTGAATTGCTGGATATAGTCTTCTCCCCAGCGGATGACATTGTTCTTGTCAATAAAAAGGACTATAGCAAGAAAAATAATCAATGTGATGATATACTTGTTAACAATGTATTTCAACACTTTGGATGAGTCCCGTTTCTCTTTTATCTTATTGAACAATCTGTTTAGTTTTCCTTCTGTAGCCATAATTATTCTAAATTTGAGTATACAAGTGGGAAACAATGTTTTTGGTTTGATTTTTTTCGCATGCTTCAAATATACGCAAGAAGCGAGTGAAAAGCAAAGCGCAGCATTGATTTTTACAACGAGCGCCCCAGTATTTCTATCCCGCCAGGGATAAATATACGCAAGAAGCGAGTGAAAAGCAAAGCGTAGCATTGATTTTTACAACGAGCACCCCAGTATTTCTATCCCGCTAGGGATAAATATAGGATTATTTCCTTATCTTTGAAAATAAATTGAATCTAAGGTAAGTTTCTAATGGGTATTAATATGAGCCGATATATTATTCTCCTTACAATAATGGGGGTATTGATGTCATCTGTGCTATCAGTACTTGTTAATCTTATATTCGGTATAAACCTTCCGGACTATCCATTTGGGGACTTTCTGTTGTATATTCTGATTTTTATTCCTCCTTTTGTATTGTTGTATGTTGATGGGAATAGCATAAAAGATAACTCCGGAAAGGTATATGGAGGATTCAAAAGAATTGCATCTTTCCTCAGATGCAATGGAGAAAATGTGCCTGTAAAGAAGCACTACCTTTGGTTATTTTTGATATTGCTCTTTCTCAGTGCAATGGTTCTGATTTCATCCATTCCGGCTCCGGAGTTGCCGCAGTGGTATGCGGACAAGATGTTGAGAATGGTTTCACCACCATATCTTCCATGGAGTCTCCTGATGGTAAGTATATTTGCCCCTCTTTTTGAAGAAATCATCTTCAGGAAGATTCTGATGGATGAATTTCTGGAGAAATATAAACCGATAGTAGCGATTCTGTTATCGGCATTTTTGTTCGGAGCAATACATTTTAATGTGTGGCAGGCCATTCCCGCATTCCTGTATGGATTACTTTTTGGATGGATATATTTCAAATTTAGAAATGTTATCATTACGATAGTATTACATTCCTTGAATAATACAATATCTATAATAATTGCCTACTTCATGCGGGACAATATCGGCCTGGCATTCTCTCCGTTGGGAAATTTGTTTAGTAGCGATTTTATTTTTTACTCAATAATTTTTGCTGCATTCGCTCTATTTTCCCTTTCTATATATGTTATAGACAAAAATCTTAAAATTGATGTTAAATCTTAAAAGCAATATACAATGAAACAGACAATTTACCCTTATAAATTTGTAGTAGAATCCAAAGAGAGGGTCTGGGGTGGTAATACCTTGGAACTAAGATATGGAAAGCCATCCAAAGGAGATCGAATTGGTGAGACTTGGGAAATATGTGGCTTTGAGGATGATAGTTCCGTTATTGCAAATGGGTATCTGGCAGAAAATTCTCTATTTGATGTGATTGAGACATATATGGACGAGATAGTGGGGGAAGACAATTATAAGCGTTTTGGCAATGAGTTTCCTCTTCTTATGAAGATGCTTGATATTGAGGACCGTCTCTCCATTCAGGTACATCCTGATGATGATACAGCCTTTGACCGTCATAATTCCTATGGGAAGACAGAGGCCTGGTATGTTCTCGATGCAAAACCCGGGGCTAAGGTGTATATGGGTTTTAATAGAGACATCACACCTGTTGAGTTCCTTCAGAGGGCATCAGATGGTACATTGGAAGAGGTTCTGAATGTGTATGAACCTAAAAAAGGGGACTTCTTTTTTATCGAATCAGGTATTGTTCATGCTGCCGGTGGGGGAGTGGTTATAGCAGAGGTTCAGCAACTTTCTGATGTTACTTACAGAATCTATGATTGGGGAAGAGAATTTGACCCTCAGACAGCGCGAGAAATGCATGTGGAGTTGGCAATAGACTGTATCAATTACAAGAAATATGATGAGTCAAAATATTTCATAAGTGGCTCAGCCCACCATCATGGTTCATTGGTGAAATCAAAATATTTTAACGTTACCCCATTCCGAACAAAGGACACCATTCATATTTATACTGAGCAGTACAATAGTTTTATTGTCTATTTCTGTGCAGAAGGAGAGGCTGCAATAAAAATGAAGAGTGATGGAGTTGAACAGCAATTTCCTATTGCTCAGGGAGAATGGGTTCTTATACCGGCATCGGCTCCCGATTTTTACATCACTCCCATTAATGGAGAAATGAATATTCTTGAGTTTTACATAGAACCACAGCAAGAGGTGGATTCCTACATCAATGATTGAAAGAATCGATAAATATTTATGGTCCATAAGAGTCTTTAAAACTCGTTCAGAAGCGGCTGATGCCTGTAAAAGTGGAAAGGTGGAGGTTGGGGGAACTCAGGCAAAGGCTTCCCGCACCATTAAAGAGGGGGACATTATCACCGTCAGGAAAGGGAGTGTCCGATTCCAGTATCGTGTGATTGTCCCTATTGGCAATAGGGTTGGAGCAAAATTGGTTCCGGAATATGCTGAGAATATAACACCTCAAAGTGAACTCGATAAGCTCAACGCCCCTTTTGAAACTATTTTTATCCGAAGGGATAGAGGAGCAGGACGCCCTACTAAAAAGGAACGCAGGGATTTGGAACGTCTTATGGAAGAGATTTTTTAGGGCCTCTAAGGACAATAATCTCCACCAAATAGCATTTAGTTTGCGTTTTGTTGTGCACTATGTAAAAGAAAAATATGTATGTGCGCTTAGGGGTTTACAGGAGTGGTTTGAGGTCGTATGATTCGTATGTCGCTCCGGGGCAATCACCCCTCTTTTTGTGGTTGTAGAAGAACTGGTCTATACCGAAAATCATGGCCCCTTCGATATCGTTTGTGTAGTCATCTCCTATCATTAGGGTCTCTTTTTTGATTTCTTTCCACAATTCTGGATTTTGCTTGGGGTCAACTCCGGAGAGTTCGCTAAGGGCTTTCTCAAATATTTTTGGGGATGGTTTATGAACTCCAACCTCTTCTGAGACAACTACATTCTTGAAGAATCTGCTTATCCCAGAACCATTAAGTTTTCTGTACTGTACCTCTTTGAATCCATTGCTGATTATCCCCATGGTAGCCCCATTTTTCTCAAACTTGAGCAAAATCTCCTTGGCATATGGCATGAGTTCTGTTTCGCAAATCATCTGCTCAAGATAATCTTCTCCAAAGATTCTTGCTTGAGTTTCGTTGTCGTAGCCATATAGAAGAAAGGCGTCGTAGAATCTTCTCCATCGGAGGTTGTCTTTGGAGAGCGCCCCATCCTCATACTCTTTCCAAAGTTTGTGGTTTATCACATCATATTTGTCAAAGAAAGTATCGAGGGCCGAATTTTCATCATTTCCTTCCACTTCAAGGATTTTGTTCAGCAGCTGGTCATTACGCCTTATTAATTTGCAAATCGCACTCTTGGAATTTTTGTCAAAATCCCAAAGAGTGCGGTCCAAATCTATCAGATAGTATTTATAAGGTCTTACTTTCAATGTGGTGTCGTTAGAAAATTCCGTTATAAAGATTATCTTCCTGTGTAGTTGAAGGGAGTTATAAGTTTCAGTTCCTCTTTCAACTCTTCTGAAACATTCAGAGTATCAATGAATTCTGCGATAGTCTCTTCAGAAACTGATTTTCCTGTACGGGTCAATTCCTTAAGTGTTTCATAAGGATTTGGATAACCTTCGCGGCGTAAGATTGTCTGTATGGCTTCTGCTACCACTTCCCAGTTGTCATTCAAGTCAGCTTCAATAGCTTCCTCATTGATGATCAGTTTGTTCAATCCTTTTATTACAGATTTTAAAGCTATGATGGAATGTGCGATGGGAACTCCAACATTGCGCAAGACAGTAGAGTCGGTAAGGTCTCTCTGTAGTCTTGAGATGGGTAGTTTAGATGCGAGGAACTCACACATTGCATTGGCAATCATAAAGTTGCCTTCTGCATTTTCAAAGTCTATAGGGTTGACTTTATGGGGCATGGCAGATGAACCGACTTCTCCCGCTTTGATTTTTTGTTTGAAGTATTCCATTGAGATATATGTCCAGATATCTCTACATAAATCGATAAGAATGTTGTTTATCCTCTTTATTGCGTCAAAAAGTGCAGCTATATTATCGTAATGTTCAATCTGGGTTGTGGGGTATGAACGTTTCAGCCCGAGTGTCTCCTCAACGAAATTTCTGGCAAAGTCGTTCCAATCAATCTCCGGATAAGCTACAAAGTGTGCGTTGAAGTTACCTGTTGCTCCTCCAAATTTTGCAGAATATGGGATAGACAGGAGAGTTTTCTGTTGCTCCTTGATTCGGGTTGTGAATACCTCTATCTCTTTTCCGACTCTTGTGGGAGAGGCGGGTTGACCGTGGGTATGAGCCAACATCGGGATATTTTTCCATTGGTTGGAAAGGTCGTCAAGGGTGTTTATTACTTCAAACAATTCTGGCAGATAAACATCCTGGATACCCTCAAGTAGAGTCAAGGGAACGGCTGTGTTGTTTATATCCTGAGAAGTAAGTCCGAAGTGGATGAACTCTTTATATGCTCCACTTATTCCAAGCTCGTCAAATTTTTTCTTTATGAAATACTCGACGGCTTTGACATCGTGGTTTGTCACCTTTTCTATCTCTTTGACTGCAGCTGCATCTTCCTCTGTCATATCTTGATACAGAGATCGTAGTTGCCCAAATATTGATTTGTCAATCCCCTCAAGTTGGGGTAGAGGAATTTCACAAAGTGCAATAAAATATTCAATTTCAATACGGACACGATATTTGATTAATGCGAATTCTGAGTAGTATGATGACAACTCTTTGACTTGACGATAATATCTTCCGTCTATGGGGGTAATTGATGTAAGCATATATTTTTTGTTTAAAATCCAAAGGTAGTTATTATTTTTGGATGTTTATTGTAAAATGGAAGGTATGAAAGAAAAATTGTCACTACTGATATTATATCTGTCGATATTGTCGTTGCTATTCTCGTGCAAAGGGAGTGGAGACGGACTGCCGGAAAATTATACTCCTGTCGAACTCAAATACGCAAAATACCTTAGGATAGGTGATTGTCAGGACTATTACTTGGTGGATGTGATAAATCCCTGGGACACTTCGCGGGTACTTCAACGATATATTCTGGTTGATTCGTTAGCCCCTTTCCCCGAGTCACTTCCAGAAGGAAAGATCGTCAAGACTCCTATTGATAATATAGTGGTTTATTCTTCTGTTCATGCATCGATCCTGCAGAGGCTTTCTGCTGTAGACAGAATCTGTGGTGTGTGTGAACCGGAGTATATACTTTCAGAGGAGATCCGTAACGGGGTCTCAAATGGTGAGATTGTTGATTGTGGAAAATCTATTTCTCCGAATGTCGAGAAAATTATCAGCGCCGGAGCTCAGGTCATTATCGCTTCACCATTTGAAAATAGCAATTATGCTTCGGCTGAGAAATTGTCTATACCTATAATTGAGGGGGCTGACTATATGGAAAATCATCCATTGGGACGGGCAGAATGGATAAAATTATATGGTTATTTGCTTGGTACTTCTATAACGGCAGATTCTGTTTTCTGTGAAATTGAGGCAAACTATAACTCTCTGAAGTCAATGGTCGCAAATACTCTGAATCAGGGGAAGAGACCTCCTACAGTCCTTTCAGACAAAAAATACGGCAATTCATGGGGAGTCCCCGGAGGAGAAAGTTACATATCTGTGATGTATGAGGATGCAGGGGGAAAGAATATTTTTGATGAGTATCGTCAAAGTGGGAGTGTGATGCTCTCATTTGAAGAAGTATTCGCTAAAGCAATAGATGCCGACTATTGGTTGTTCAAATACAATGCGCCGGAAGATTACTCATACGGTGATTTGCTGGAAGAGTATCCTCTTTATGCAAATTTTTCTTCTTTTAAAAAGGATTATGTGTATGGTTGTAATACATCATATGTTCCTTATTATGATGATATAACATTGCATCCGGATATGATTCTGGCAGATTTTATAAAGATTTTTCATCCCGAACTTCTGCCCGGACATAATCTAAAATATTTTCAACCGCTGAAGTGATTCCGTCGGTGCAAATCCTTTTCCCTTGCGGAAATATTATTTCGATGTTATTTCTATCGAGGCAACGGATATTTATCAATCCTTCGCGAGGAGCTACCGGACTGAACCCGTTTCTGAAGAGGGCGTTTGCTAACCACCTTGCACTAATGGCATCTCCCTCAACCCCTATGGGATTCTCTGAGGAGCCCATAGAAAGATTGCCCGTGATGGTATCAAATGTCATCCCCTTTTGAGAAAAGAATTTTTCCATTGTGCCGTTAAGTATCAGGTTTTCAGGAGTGTCGCAATATATGGGCAACTCTTTGGAAAGCAATAGAAATTTATCTGCATACATCATTGCGTTTTCCATATCGTGAGTTGAGAGAAGTATCGCTTTGCCTTTTTCAACAGCAGTTCTATGGAGCAGGGCCATCGTCTCCATTCTTGCTGCAACGTCAAGGAATGCAGTAGGCTCATCAAGAATGATTACCTCACACTCTTGTGCGAGGGCTTTTGCAATCATGGCTCTTTGTCTCTCTCCGTCAGAGAGTTCATTGATGTCGGAAAATGCCTTGTGTTCAATTCCCACTGCTTTGATGGATTCTTCTACAATTTTTTTATCACTCTCTTTGAGCCGTCCGAAGAAACCGGTGTGTGGGTATCGTCCTAATGCTACAGTCTCATATACTGTCATCCCTCCAAGGTTCCCTTTTTCGGTTAGGACCACTCCGACTTTTAGTGCAAATTCGTTTGCCGAATATTGTCTAATATCTTTGCCCGAAATAGTAATCTTGCCGGAAACGGGAGGTTGGAAATTACAGATTGTTCTGATAAGAGTCGATTTGCCTGTCCCGTTAAGTCCGATAAGGCAGGTAAGTTCACCACGATATAATGCAAACTCCACATTTGGGTGGACTATTTTCCATTTTCCTTTTTTCAAAGGGTATCCAATTGATAGGGCTTGTACCTCTACGAGTGTTGTCTGTCTGGTAACGGGCTCCATTATTCGGTAGTTTTTAATTATAAAGTTGCATATTTTTTTTGCTCAATATCACATATAGTATGACTGGTGCTCCAAATATTGGAGTTATGGCATTAAGGGGTAGTATAGTACTGCTTCCGGGAATGACTGTCAGTAGGTTACAAATCAGGGCGACAACTCCTCCTGCCAAAATGGTTGTAGGTATTAGGTGGTTGTGGTTGGCACTTGAGAGCATAAGTCTGGCAATGTGAGGTACTGCTATTCCTATAAATGAGACGGGTCCACAGAAGGCAGTCACTATTGCTACAAGAATACCTGTACATATCAGGATTGCAATCCGTACCATTTTTATATTTATCCCGAGGTTGGACGCATAGTTCTCTCCTAAAAGCAAGGCATTCATAGGCTTGCTGAGCATCAAGGAGGCAGCAAGTCCAAGCAACAGCACTATAGCAAAAAATGGGAGTTTGTCCATAGTTACCGATGAAAAGTCACCCATTCCCCACATTACAAATTTGTGGACCTTGTCTGCCGATGAGTAGTAATTTAATATTGAGATGGAGGATGATACCAGATATCCGACCATGATTCCTACTATCAGCAGAAGTATATTGCTCCTGACCTTAGTGGAGAAGAAAATGATTACTGAGAGGATGAGCATTGCTCCTATCAGTGCGGAGAATGCAATTGCCATGTAGCCTCCCAGACCTCCTATTTGTCCTCCGAGGGCGAGCATAGCTATTGCCACACCGAGGTTTGCTCCGTCGCTTATCCCCAGGATCGAGGGGCCAGCAAGGGGATTTCTGAATAGGGTCTGTAAAAGTAATCCACTGATAGCTAAAGCACTACCTGAAAGTAAGGCTGTGATTGCCCCCGGTAGTCTGGATTCCATGATGATGATTTTCAAAGAGGGGTCTGGCGCATCACTTCCTGTGAGTATATTCCATATCAGTTCAACGGGAATAGTCACTGCTCCATATAGAATATTGGCAATGAATAGTATTGGTAGTGCTATACCCAATATGATATATACCTGTCTATGAGTTCTCATTTCCATTTTCCTCTTGGGGCATAACTTCGTTCTGATTCCTTTGGTTGATTTTTGGAAGCTGGATAAGTTTGAATTTCTTGCCGTATATTATACCGCAAACATATCTGAATAATATGATAATCAGGAATATAATGAGAATACTACATTCGTAAACCAATGTTTGCCTTACACTCTCCATTAAGGTTATCTCTTCGGCATCTGTATTTAAACTCTGTGAAAGGATTGAGGCATTTAGGTTTCGTCCTGACCATTTTTTGACCACAATGCCGTCATCCATATATATAACCCCTCCGTTTGAACGGACCATTGAAATCATAGTTTTGTCGTCTGAAATGGCGAGGTATGGCTCTATATGAGGGTACCTTGCACAGGCTTCGGCAATTTCTTTATCTATGTTATTGACAAGTACATATGGGATTCCCCCTGCAACTAAAATGGAATCAATAGATACTGAAAGGTTTTTCCAATAACTCACTTTAAGTTTCTCAGGCCGATATATTGAGAAGAGGATTGTCGGGGAGCGTCTGTGAGCTATCTCATTGGCGATGGAGTTTCCGGCCGGATTGAATATATTCATTGAAAAATTCAGGTCCTCCTCTTCTCCGAGATATTTGTTTTCACTCCTTACAAATGTCCAGCTTTCGTCAGGAATATTGTCGATTGAGAAAATTTGTTCCGAACCATTTTTCTCGTAGATGAAATATGTCTCAAACATATCGTTGTCTGTGGCATTCTCTAATTTTACAGAGATATTTGTTCCAACCTTGTATTCCCCGAACTCCAGAAAAGGGATATTTATATAAGAGTAGAGTGAAGCGGCAAATGCTACAATACCGTATGTCCCCATCAAAGTCCACTCGGCAGCAGAGGGGGCAACCTTTCTAAATTTGTTCCGGAACAGAAAAATGGGTACGATACAGGCAGTGAGAATGAGATTCTTGAAAAATGTTTCCCAGCTGTCGGTATGTATTGCTTCTCCAAAACATCCGCATTCTGATACGAGGTCAAACTGTGCAGAGAAGAATGTCAAGAGAGTGAAAAAGAGTGTCATAATCAGAGCTATGACGGATGTGTACTTCATCCTCAGGCACATAAGTATTGCAATTCCCAATACAAATTCAACTATAGGAATTGTCAGGGCTAACGGAACAGATAGAAAATCTATAAATCCAAGATGTAATGATGTCAGATATTCCTGAACAATAAGTTGTGTACCTACGGGATCGACAAGTTTGAAAAAACCCGAAAGGAGATATGTCATTCCGAAAACAACTCGGAGAAGAAACATTATTACCCGTAAAAAGCCCATATTATATATTTATTACAGTTTGCAGTTTTTTGAAAATTTCTTCTGCAGGAAGCATATTTCCCTGGGGGTCAGAGCAGCATACTCTGATAAATGAACTATCTTTTTCGCATTGCCTCAGGTAGACCTGGCGGACCCTTTCCTGAAATTTCATATCTGCTTCATGGATGTCAGACTTTCCGTTGAGATAGCCGCGGTCATCTCCGCTACGGGAATCTTTAAGTTTGCTATCTACAAAACTCATAGGAACATCCAGAAATATGTTCAAGTCTGGTCTCGGAATGGCAAACTCATTATACTCTGTATTGATAATCCACTCAGAGAGTTCTTCCTGTTCACTCTGTTGGGAAAGTTTTGCACATTGGAAAGCGATATTCGAGTAAACATATCTGTCCAGAAGGACTGTTTCTCCTTTGTCAAGCCAGGCTCTGATTTGAGTTGAGGCATCTTTTCTGTCTTGTGCAAATAGCAAAGCCACAATCATTGGATGAACTTGCTCAATGGATCCGAACTCCCCTCTAAGGAATTTGGCTATCATTTCACCCACTACCGGGGCATCAAATCTTGGAAAATGGAGATAGTGTACTTTTCCGCCAATTTTTTCTTCCAGAAACCGATGTACATTTTTTACTTGGGTTGATTTTCCCGAACCGTCTAAGCCTTCTATTACTATAAGCATAAATTTACTACTTTTGCAATGACAAACATACAAACAAAAAGGTCAAGAAACAAAGCTAAACTCCCTTTTGTATGATGAAAAAATATACTGCTATGGCAAAAGTGATGGGAATTATCAACATTAACGAGGATTCGTTTTATGCTCCCTCTCGGGCGAGGACTCCTGTAATGATTTTGGACAGGATAGAACAAATGGTAGCGGAAGGGGCGGATATTATAGATTTTGGGGCATGTTCTACCCGTCCGGGGTCAACACCTGTGGAGCCTTCAGTTGAATGGGAAAATCTTGAATTGGCGCTTTCCATTTTTAAATTGAATTTCCCCGAAATGGTATTTTCTGTTGATACATTCAGATCAGAGATTGTACGCAGATGCTACGACTCTTTTGGCTCTTTTATTGTAAATGATATTTCGGCAGGAGAGGATGATGAGAAGATGCTTGAAACCGTAGGCCGTTTGGGACTTGATTATATTGCCATGCACAAAAGAGGTACTCCTGCCACTATGCAGAGTTTATGCGAATATGATGATGTGACCGAGGATGTATTGCAATATTTCAGAGAATTTGAGGTTAAGGCCCGGGAATCTGGAATTTCCAGATGGATACTTGACCCGGGGTTTGGTTTTGCAAAGAGTATTGAGCAGAACTATCAAATGTTGCACAATCTGGATAAATTTAAGGAGCTCGGAAGGGATATTTTAATAGGTATCTCGCGCAAGAGCTTTATTTATAAGAAATTAGGGGTAGGACCTGAAGATGCTCTTGAAGCTACTTCCCTGCTTCATAAAGAGGCTGTTTCCAAAGGTGCCGGGATATTGAGGGTGCACGATGTGGCTCCGGCAGTAAAAATTGTAAAGGAATTTTTGCAAGGATAGTCCTGGAGTAAAAGCCATACTATACAAAAGTTTTAGAAATAATACCTTATAATGTAGAATGTGGAATTTGAAGAAATCCTCTGCTATGGATGTAAAATTCTCAGGAAGGGGGTTAATAGAAGTTCCCAATAGAAGTTTGACAGATGAAATGTTCAATAGATAGCCGTACTATTACCGATCCGGCAGGAACAAGATTTTATGCCATTGTGGGGAAAAACCGTAATGGGCACGATTATATTCCACAGTTGTATCGTGAAGGTGTCAGAGATTTTGTTGTCAGTGAAGAGCGTAAGGAGTTTAGGGATATGCCAGATGCTAAATTCACTATCGTGGACAATACCCTTGACAAACTTCAAAGTGATGCACATGATTATATTAAAGGTCTTAGTGCGCAAATAGTTGCTATTACAGGAAGTAATGGTAAAACAGTGGTGAAAGAGTGGATCTCCCAACTTATGGAGGGGGATGTGAAATTGTGTAGAAGTCCACGCAGTTATAATTCTCAGGTAGGTGTTCCTCTATCTCTCTTTGAGGTGGATTCACAATGCGAAGTGGCCCTTATTGAAGCGGGTATATCCCTAGTTGGGGAAATGGAGCGTCTTCAAAAGTGCATTTCTCCAGAAGTTGCCATTTTAACCCATTTTGGTGATGCTCATAATGAGGGTTTTGAGTCGGAACAACAGAAACTTTCCGAAAAAGGAATTCTTTTCAGGGAGTGTAGTGTTGCCATTGCTCATAATGACAAATATGGCCAATATATTTCCTCTCTCCTTAAAGAGGGGGCAAGGATGATTTTATGGGGTGAGTCTCCAGATTCAGATATTTTAGTGGAGAGTATAGAAAGGAGTGCAACCTGGCATAAGATAAAGGTGACTGAATATCTGTCGGATTCCGCAGGGGTAAGTGCGTATATTACAATTCCTTTTGCGGACGATGCTTCATATGAGAACTCTATGAGTGCCATTTCTTATTTGCTTTACCGTTCCTATACGTTGGATAAAATATCCGAGAGGATGAAGAATCTTCAGCCTGTGGCTATGCGAATGGAGATTAAAGATGGAGTAAACGGCTCACTTCTGATTAAGGATTACTATAATTCTGATCTGGCTTCCTTCTCTTTGGCTTTAAGATCTATGAACATTATTGGAGGGGAAAAGGATAAAGTGGTAATTCTCTCTGATTTTGAGGGAATAAACGACGATAATTTTTATCGTAGAATTGCTGAACTGATGCTCCCTGAAAAGATATCAAAGTTGATAGCGATTGGCCCTAATCTACACCGTAATATGGGTGTGTTCAAGGTGTTACCTTATAGCGTGTTTTATGATAGTACGGAGGAATTCTTGCAAAGTGAGAAACGGGATAATTTTGTCAACAATGTTATTCTTATAAAGGGAGCCCGCAGGTTTATGTTTGAGAATATAGGAGAGTTCCTTCAGAAACAGTCTCATACCACATTATTGGAGGTGGATCTTGACGCTATTGCACATAATTTCAATCTTTTCAAGAAGAAGTTGCCGTTGGGGACAAAAATGGCTGTTATGGTTAAGGCTTTCTCTTATGGGAGTGGATTGGCTGAAGTTGCCAACATATTGCAATACAATGGTGTGGATTATCTGATGGTGGCTTATGCTGACGAGGGGGTAGAATTACGTCGCAAAGGGATAAAGGTGCCGATTGCTGTAATGAATCCTGAAAGGGAGTCTTTGGATCAGCTTATAGAGTTTCAACTTGAACCTGAAATCTATTCTCTTGATTTGCTCAGATTGTTTGAATATACCCTTGTAAGTAGAGGTATCGAGAGTTATCCTGTTCATTTGAAACTCAATACAGGAATGAACCGCTCGGGGCTCAATGAAGATGAACTTGATTTGCTTCTTCAATTTTTCAGTGAGAAACGTTCTTGTCAGATTGTTTCGTTGTTTTCTCATTTGGCGACTGCAGATGATCCTGCCCAGGATGAGTTCACATTGCAGCAGATATCCATTTTCGAACGCTGCGCCAGGAAGATAACTTCCCGATTTTCACATAAGATATTGCTCCATATCCTTAACAGTGCCGGTATTGAGAGGTTCTCCCAATATAGTTTCGATATGGTGCGGCTCGGTATCGGATTGTATGGAATAGGGGAGGATCCGGGATTGAAATGTATCAGTACTTTCAAGACACATATCACTTCCATCAGGAAAATCTCTTCGCAGGAGAGTGTCGGATATGGGAGGAAGGGGCGTCCTGGTCGTGATGCACTGATTGCAACTATTCCTGTCGGATATGCTGATGGAATAGACCGCCGCTTGAGCTGCTCGGTGGGGGAAATGTTCGTTAGAGGTTGCAGAGTTCCGATTGTGGGAAATGTCTGCATGGATATATGTATGCTTGATGTGACCGGTACAGGAGCCGGTGTAGGGGACGAGGTTGAGATTTTCGGGCGCAATATAAGTGTATCCGAGTTGGCGGAAAAACTCGGTACGATAGAGTATGAGGTGCTGACAAGCGTTTCCAGAAGAGTCAAGAGGGTTTATTTCAAGGAATAAGTATCTACTGTTTCCGATATTAAATATCTTTGCTTTAGTGTATGCCGGATTTGTTTCTATCTGGCTTATTATTATCTTTGCAGTTTATAATATTTGTAATAAAAATTAAAGGACAATGAAAAATTTAAAATCACTACTATTGATTTTGACCGCAGCCATAGTTATGGCTGTAGGTTGTAAGAAAGGTGACGAGCCAACACCTCCAACACCTCCTGCACCTCCTGTAACGACAGCATTGGATTTTGATATCCAGGTTGCAGATGTTGATATGGTCTCTATCACCTACAGTGTTATCCCTTCAATCAGTGATGCAGAGTATCTCCACGTAGTTGTAAGAGAAGATGCTATCTCATCAATGGATTCGTTATCAGTTGCTTCATCTATTCTTGACGAGATGGAAGAGACAGCTTCTTATCAAGGTAAAACTCTTGCAGAATACCTTCCTGAATATGTTTCAGTGGGAAATGTTCTTGAAGAGAAGGCTACAGGTCTTGTGAAGGCTACCGATTACGCATTGGTTGTTTTCGGTGTAGATTTGGAGGCTGAAAACAGAATAGGTGATACACATGTTAAGATTATTCCTTTCTCGACAGAAGATGTGGAAAAAGTGGAATGTACATTTGATATTACTGTTGAGACAGAATCTACAACTGCCAATATCTCAGTGGTTCCATCAAACAAAGAATGTGTATATCATCTTATGATGGTAGGAAAAGATTATTTTGAAGGTTATACCGATCCATCTAATCCCGATTCATTTACTATTGAAGAGTTTTATACAGAATATTTGAAAGTTTATGTGCAAGGTCTTCAGTCACAAGGAATGACAATTGAAGAAATTCATCAGGCAATATTTGTATCCGGAGATAACGATTTTGAAGCGACCGGACTTACTCCAAACTCTTCATACCAGTGCCTTGCAGGGGTAATAGAAATTAGGGATGACAGTTATCTTTTGTTGTCAGATGTGACTTTGAAGGATTTCACAACCGATGCGCCTGAGCATAACGGAATGACATTTGATATTCAAGTTTCAAACATCACTTCAAATTCTGCTCAGATTAGCCTTACTCCTTCAGATCCGACAGCTACATATTGTTGGTTGATCGGTCAATATGATGGTGAAAGTACTGCAGTAGAGTTGATGAACAAGATAGTGGCTGAATATGCGATGTTTATGAATATGGGTATCATGTTGAGTACCGGTAACCAATATTATGAGGAATATAGCACAAATATCTTCCCTAACACAGAATACAGCATCATTGCATTCGGTTATTCAGGTGGTATTACTTCAGATCCCACTCTTGTAACATTCAAGACTCTCCCTCCTGAGCATGACCCTGCTGATTGTGAATTTGAGGTATCATTCATGAATCAGACACCTTACTATTTTGATGTGGAAATTATCCCAACTGACAAGACTGTCTACTATTCACCCAACATCTGTCTTCCTGAACAATTTGATGCAGATAGAATCGCTTCAGAACTGGAAAGAAAATTTGAGGAGATGTTGTTTGCTTACAATAATGACCCTCAGATGATTGGAGAATATCTGATGTCAGACATTATTTATTACACATGTTATGATGATGATCGTGTAGTGACTGCACAAGGTCTGGAGCCTGAAACTACATATACATTCTATATTTGTGTTGTGGATGTGACTACCGGAAAAGTACTTAAGGTAGTAGATTATCCTTCAGCAGTTACCACTCCTGCATTAGGAACTATGGCAACTGAACCTCAGGTTCTGGGTTACTACTCAGGTGATGACGAGGCAGGACAAATCTTTGGAGACCGCCCTGCAACAGCAGGTAAAGCTATCGCAGCTGTAAGATTTGATGCAGATCCTTTGGCAACAGGAATTTTTGCAACATATCTTCGTGAGGATGATATGTATCCTTATATGGATGAAGAAGTTAGCCCTGACTATTATCTATATGGACTATTAAAAGGTGATGGTAACTTTATGAGAAATATTGTTGACCAGCCTTATGGATTCTATCTTGTTGGATGGAGAGAAGATTGGGTTGTCTTTTCTTGTGCAACTGACCAGAATGGAGTTTATGGAGATATGTCGCGTACTCTGATTAATGCTACTCCTCAGAACAAAGGAGATATTCAGGAACTGATTGATTTGATCAATATGTTGGATTCAGCTTCACAAACTACAATACCTTATCGTCCTGTGGAATTTGATTTCAAACCTGTTCCATACATTCCATTCAGTGGTAATGAGGTACGCTCTCACTCTTTTGATGCAGCTAATGCTTCAGCAGTGCAAAGTAGCTCATTTGTTTCGGCTAACTCAATTTCTCAACCACGTATCTCTAAAGTAGTAGTGTTTTAATAAACTATACAATAATAAGTAGTATTTAAAATGACCGGTATCCGTCTTAATCGGATATCGGTTTTTTTATAGAGTGAAGAGGTGATATCGCCAAAAAAATAGGGCTGAAACCTACAAATGGATTCAGCCCTACGGTCGTATTTTGGGTTAATATGTGTGCTTGTAAGCAATGAAAGAATCTGATACCTCCCTTTTACAGTTTGCGTTTCACTTCCACGATTTGATATGCTTCGATTATATCTCCAATCTTTATATCATTATATCCTTCTACGTTAAGACCGCAATCCATACCGGCATTGACTTCTTTTGCATCATCTTTAAATCTCTTGAGTGAGCCAAGTGCTCCACTATAGATAACGATACCGTCGCGGATTACGCGAACTTTGGCGCTGCGGGTAAGTTTACCTTCTTTAACCATACATCCTGCAATAGTACCGACTTTTGAAATCTTGAATGTCTCGCGCACTTCTGCGGTAGCTGTAACCTCCTCTTTCTCTTCAGGAGCAAGCATACCTTCAAGACCACTCTTGACTTCGTTGATAGCATCGTAGATAACTGAGTAAAGGCGTATTTCAATTTCTTCCTTTTCAGCAAGTTTCCTTGCATTTACAGAAGGTCTTACCTGGAAACCGATGATAATTGCATTGGATGCGGCAGCCAGGAGGACATCGGATTCTGAGATGGCACCCACTGCCTTATGAATAACATTGACTTGTATCTCTTCGGTAGATAGTTTGATAAGTGAGTCAGAAAGAGCTTCAATAGAACCATCCACGTCACCTTTGACAATGACATTCAGTTCCTGGAAGTTTCCTATTGCAATACGGCGTCCGATCTCTTCGAGGGTAATATGTTTGTTTGTTCTTAGTCCTTGGATACGGAGAAGTTGTTCTCTCTTGTTCGCTAATTCTTTAGCTTCCTTTTCTTCATCCATCACATTGAATAGTTCACCTGCTGTAGGTGCTCCATTGAGTCCAAGTACCGATACAGGAGTAGATGGGCCTGCTTCAGTCACTTTTTGTCCCCTTTCGTTATACATGGCCTTTACTTTTCCATAGTAGCTGCCACTAATCATAACATCTCCAATATGAAGAGTACCTGTCTGTACCATAACTGTTGCAAGATAGCCCCTGCCTTTATCCAATGAAGACTCAATTACAGAACCTTTGGCATTTCTGTTAGGATTTGCTTTGAGTTCGAGCAAGTCTGCTTCAAGAAGAACTTTGTCCAGTAGTTTGTCTACATTCAGGCCTTGTTTTGCAGAGATTTCCTGACATTGATATTTACCTCCCCAATCCTCTACGAGAAGATTCATATTGGCAAGTTGCTCTCTAATCTTATCAGGGTGTGCTCCTGGTTTATCAATCTTGTTGATAGCAAAAATCATAGGTACACCGGCAGCTTGTGCGTGATTAATCGCTTCCACTGTCTGGGGCATTATGGCATCGTCAGCTGCGATAATGATAATTGCCAGGTCGGTGATTTTGGCACCGCGGGCACGCATAGCTGTAAATGCTTCGTGACCAGGGGTGTCAAGGAATGTAATCTTACGTCCTGTAGCTAGTTCAACGTGGTATGCACCGATGTGCTGTGTAATACCACCTGCTTCACCGGCAATCACATTGGATTTACGGATATAGTCCAACAATGAGGTCTTACCGTGGTCTACGTGTCCCATTACGGTGATGATAGGAGGACGGTCCTGAAGGTCTTCCGGACGGTCAACCTCTTCTTTGACCTCTTCTTTGCTCTCTGCAGTAACAAATTCGACTTCGTAACCAAACTCTTCAGCAACCAATACCAAAGCCTCTGCGTCAAGTCTCTGGTTGATCGAAACCATAAGGCCAAGATTCATACAAGCTCCGATAACTTTTGTCACAGGAGTGTTATCCATCATGATGGCAAGCTCGTTCACAGTTACGAATTCGGTCACTTTGAGCTTATTGCGTTCCAATTGTTGTAACTCTCTTTCCTCTTCCATTTTTTGAGAAAGGAGTTCCCTCTTTTCGCGTCTGTGTTTTGAACCTTTAGTCTTGCCTTTACCTTCGCTCATACGGGCATAGGTCTCTTTGATCTGTTTTTGGATCAATTCTTCATCTATTTCTGTATGAACGGGTTTGAATTTCTCTTTCTTATTCTTTTTAGAGTGTTCGCGATTGACATTTTCGTTGCCGTTATCACCCTTTTTATAGGGTTTGCTGTTGTTATTGTCGCGATGGTTGTGTGAGTTCTTATTGATATCAACCTTCTCTGAAGAACCTTTGACAATTCTTTCTCTCTTGCGATGAGGATTCTTGTCTTTATTGTGGCCCTCTTTATCTTTATTTTGGGAAGGTTTCTTCTCAAATTTGGACAAGTCTATTGTACCGCTTATTACCGGACCGGAAAGTTTCTCGACCCTTGTAGCGATATGTTCGATTTCTTGTTTCTCCTCTTTCTTCTCAGGAGTGGGAGCAACTGCGGGGGCCGGCGTCCGGGTTGGAGCCGGTGTCTGGGAAGTAGCAGGTTTCTGTTGTGCAGGTTTAACCTCTTTTTTCTCAGGTTTCTTGTTTAGATCCATTTTGCCAAGAATCTTCAGGCCACCTTGCTTTTCATTTCCTTTTGTCTGTTGGGGCTCTTCCTGTTGAATAGGTTTCTGCTCCTGGGTGTTTGCAGGTTGCGAAGGTTGAGGTTGGACAATCTGAGGTTCTGGTTGTACCTCCTGTTTCTTTTCTACCTTTTCTTCAATAACAGGTGTTTCGATTTTCTCCTCTTTCTTTTCGTTCTTTGGCTGAGGCACTTCTGTCTGTTTTGCCTGCTCGATGGCGGGTTCGGGCTTGGGCATACTTGTCAAATGAGTCTTGATGAATACGTTATCTTCTTCAGGTTCTTCATCAACATAGCCGGCTTTAGGGGCACTTTTTTCTGTAATGTCCTTCACTTTAATGGCTATTCCTTTTGCCTCTTTTTTAATTTCTACTTCCTTTGCAAATTCTTTCTTTACCAATTGGTAGGCATCTTCAGAAATCTTTGCATTGGGGCTTGATGGGACTTCTATCCCTTTTTTTCCAAGAAATTCAACAAGGGTACTAAGCCCTATATTGAACTCCTTCAATACTTTATTTATTCTAATTTCTATTCCCGCCATATATTATACTTTTTAAAATTTTTAACGACAAATTCTCCTTTGATAAATTCATAAATTACATTCAGTAACTTATGGAAACTTCTATAAAATCCACGTTTAAAGGTTAAATTCTAAAACTTTTGCGTTCTTTATGTCTCTCCCGGAATCTTTCCTCCTTTCTTTTTTCACTCAAATAACACCGTTATGCTCATTCAAGAAAAACGTAAATATTCTCGAGAATATTACATAAATCTCTGCAAAGTCTTTTATAGAGCCTTCTTATTCAAATTCTGAACGAAGTATATTTTGTACTTCGACAGCTGTTTCCTCTTCAAGGTCTGCTCTTCTGCAGATTTCCTCTACAGTCAGATTCAATACACTCTTTGCGGTATCACAGCCTATTGCCTGAAGAGCATCAATAATCCATTGTTCGATTTCGTCATTGAACTCAGAAAGCAGAACATCTTCTTCCTCCTCTTCATTTTCATTGGCTCTGAATACATCTATTTCATATCCTGCCAGAAGACCTGCCAGTTTGATGTTGCTACCACCTTTTCCGATAGCCAGAGATACTTCAGAAGGACTTAAATCCACTCTGATTCTCTTAGTCTCTTCATACACTGTCATAGATGAGACCTTTGCAGGACTCAATGCTCTTTGAACAAGAAGTTGGATATTAGAGGTCCAGTTGATCACATCTATATTTTCATTACGCAGTTCTCTGACGATACCATGTATTCTGGAACCTTTTACACCGACACAAGCACCTACGGGGTCAACCCTTTCGTCGTAAGACTCTACAGCCACTTTTGCCCTTTCTCCGGGAATTCTTACTACTTTCTTGATAGTGATAAGTCCATCGAAAATTTCTGGAACTTCCTGTTCGAACAATCTTTCAAGGAATGCAGGTGATGTTCTAGAAAGGGTAATTACAGGAGATGTTCCGTTTTTCATTTCCACTCTTTCGATAACGGCTCTTACTGTCTCTCCTTTCTTGAAGAAATCTGACGGAATTTGTTCGGTGCGGGGCAATACCAATTCATTGCCATCCTCATCCATTACGAGTACTTCTTTTTTCCATGCCTGATAAACCTCGCCAACGATAATTTCTCCAACTCTGTTCTTATAGCTGTTGTAAAGGTTACCTTTTTCAATATCAGCAATTCTGCCTTGAAGATTTTGTCTGAGGTTAAGAATGCCTCTTCTTCCAAAATCTGCCATTTTAATCTCTTCAGAAAAGTCTTCTCCTACTTCGTAAGAGGGGTCAACTTTGCGTGCTTCTTCAAGAGAAATCTGAGTGTTGGGGTCTTCAACAACCTCTACAATCTCCCTGTTTCTCCAAATCTCAAGGTCTCCCTTATCGATATTGATGATAATATCGAAGTTGTCGGCCGATTCATACATCTTGATGAGTTGGGTGCGGAAAATATCCTCAAGTACACTCATAAGTGTGGCTCTGTCGATGTTTTTCAGTTCTTTGAATTCTGCAAAAGTACTGATTAGATTTACTTCCATTTTATTTGTCGATATTTTAGGGATCTGTAAATCCCCGTTTTAAAATTATTTGTTATTTCTCTGTATCAAGGCCTCCTGCCGAACTTACCATCAGCGAGAAGTCTTCTTTATCCCTGTCGAGACGACCTTCAATGTGACGGCTCAGAGCGACGCAATCATCGATGGTGACAGGTCTCCCATTTGCTGAAAAGAAGACTTTGATGTTATTAGCCTTATTGACTTTGATTTCTGCCAATGTGAGGTCTTTTTCCTCCATATATGTTCCAATGGCTTCTATTACCTGTTCTTTTTCAATCATAATCGGGGATATGGGAATTATATAGTTTTCCCGTTAAACTTTTAATTATAATTCAATCAAATGAATTTCTATTATAAATTACTGCAAGACAGTTGCAAATATAGCAGCTATCATAAAAATAAAAGGGACATCGCGTCCCTTTCCACCTTTCCAAATCGTTACAAATGTAGTGGTTTTTATAGATATTCCAAAAAAAAATGCTTTATTTGCATATTTTTAATAGGTTAAGTATAGATTAAATAAGGTATAATGGAATTAAGTGCAAAGGAAATTGCAGAACATATAGGAGGGGAAATAATTGGAGATGAGACTGTTAAAGTTTCTTCTGTTACCAAAATTGAGATGGGAAAGCCTGGAACATTGTGTTTTCTGGCTAATCCTAAGTATGAAAATTATCTTTACACATGTAAGGCGAGTATCATCCTTCTCAATAAATCTTTCGAACTCAAACATGATATTACCCCAACGATTATTCGTGTCGAGAATGCGTATGAGGCAGTTGCATCACTTTTGGACTTGCTCAATTCCATAAAATCTGTTCACAGAAGAAAAAGAGCGTGGTCGGCAAAGATAGCTTTTTCTGCCAAATTGGGTAGAAAGGTGAATGTGGGAAGCCATGTTCACATTGCCAGAAAAGCTGTAATAGGAGACAATGTAGTAATATATCCGATGGTCTACATTGGAGAAGGTGTGACTATTGGAGATAATACAATCCTTTATCCCGGGGTGAAGATTTACAAAGGTTGTAAAGTGGGTAAAAACTGCATAATCCACTCCAATACTGTAATCGGCTCGGACGGATTTGGTTTTGCGCCCCTATCTGACGGCTCATATAAAAAGATTCCTCAGACAGGTATTGTAACTATTGAAGATGATGTCGAAATAGGTGCAAATTGTGCCATTGACAGAGCGACAATGGGCACTACTCTCATTGAAAAGGGGGTTAAACTCGACAATCTGATTCAGATTGCACATAATGTTGTCATAGGTACCAATACGGTAATTGCTGCTCAGTCCGGTGTAGCGGGTTCTACAAAGCTTGGTAAATCTTGCGTACTTGCAGGTCAGGTGGGTGTAGCAGGCCATCTGACAGTCTCAGACAAGACTACTTTTGCAGCGCAGGCAGGACTTATAAGCAATGTAAAGGAGGAAGGAAAAGTTTATATGGGAACTCCCGCCATTGAGTATAGAAACTATATCAAGTCTTACGCGATCTTCAAGAGGAACGGAAGCAGCAAATAAAATTTAGAACAAAGATGAGAGACAATCAGAAAACTCTTAGAGGGGAATATAAATTTGTAGGAAAGGGATTGCACTCGGGCTTAGGTGTAACAATGGTGCTAAAACCGGCACCGGTCAATACAGGAATCAGATTCCATAGGGTAGACTTGGGTAAAGATGCTTATATTGAGGCTCTTGTGGATTATGTTACTTATACCCAGAGGAGCACGATGCTTGAAAATAACAATATCAAGATACAGACTTTGGAACACCTTATGGCAACATTTTATGCCTTGGGAGTGGATAATGCCATTGTTGAAATAGATAATTTTGAGGTTCCTATTTTGGATGGAAGTGCTCTTCCTTATGTCCGCGCAATATGTGCAGATGGTCTTCTGGAACAGGATGCTCCGAGAAAATATTACAATCTGGATGAGACCATTTCATATACAGACGAGAAAACAGGTTCAAGCATAACTCTCACTCCGGCTGATACATTTTCGGCTGAAGTTACCATTGATTTCAATTCCAAAGTGTTAGGTGTACAGACAGCATCATATACATGTCAGACTGATTTTGCTCATGAGATAGCTCCTTGTCGTACATTTGTATTCTTTCACGAACTTGAATTCTTGTTCAAAAATAACCTTATTAAAGGTGGAGATCTTGAAAATGCCATTGTTATTGTAGAAAATGAAGTTTCTGATGCGGAACTTTCAAGAATGGCATCATTATTTAATGTAGAAAAAATAGAGAGGCGTCCCGAAGGATACCTTGACAATGTCAAGTTGCATTTTGATAATGAATGTGCCCGTCACAAGCTGCTCGATGTATTGGGAGATTTCTCTCTTATGGGTATACGACTCAATGCTAAGGTGGTAGCGGTGAAATCGGGACACAAAATCAACACTCAAGTAGCAAAACTTGTAAGACAAAAGATGATATTTAACCATTAACAGATACTAATTATATGCAAAATTCAACAATTCATCCCAATGCTAAAATAGGTGCAAACGTACAAATCGGTCCTTATTGTTATATTGCAGAGAATGTGGAGATTGGCGACGGATGTGTGATTGCCCCCCATGTTACTATAATGGATTACGTCAAATTAGGGAAGAATTGCAAGGTGTTCCCTGGAGCAGTGATTGGTGGTATTCCGCAGGATCTGAAGTTTGCAGGGGAAGTTTCATGGGTAGAGATAGGTGATAATACTGTTATCAGAGAATGTGCTACCATTAACAGGGGAACAGCAGCAAGTGGAAAATATTTGACCAAAATAGGCAGTAATTGTCTTATCATGTCTTATGCGCACGTAGCGCATGACTGTCATATCGGGGATCATGTGATCCAAGTAAGCTATACCGGTTTGGCAGGTGAGTCTGAAGTGGATGATTGGGCAATCATTGGCGGTGCATCTGTAGCACATCAGTTTACCAAGATCGGAGCGCATGCAATGATTCAGGGAGGATCCAAGATTGGAAAGGATGTTCCACCTTATGCCATGGCGGGAAGAGAACCCCTTTCGTTCTGCGGTATCAACATCGTGGGACTAAGAAGAAGAGGATTCTCATTGGAGCAGATTGATAGAATCCGTGAGATATATAAGGTTATCTACAATAGCGGACTAAACAGAAGTGATGCTTGTAATGTTCTTGAAAAAGAGTTTCCTGCATCAGAAGAGAAAGATGTTATCTTGAATTTTATAAGAAATTCCAAGAGAGGTATTATCAAATTTACCGATCTTTCAGCAGATGAATAGAACTGTGGAGGCAGTCCTCAGTAGCGCATACTTCCCACCGGTAGATTATTTCAGAGTAATCTCCCGGGTGGGAAATGTTTTTTTGGAGAGCAAAGAGAGGTATCAGAAACAGACATATCGCAATAGAATGAAGATTCTTGCGTCGGATGGAGTGCTGTCGCTTTCAGTCCCTTTGGTAAAGGGAGAGAACCGCTCAATCACTGCTATGGAAATTGACTATTCCAAGCCGTGGCTCCAGCAGCATAAGCGGGCCCTTGTCTCTGCATATAACTCATCGCCTTTTTTTGAGTATTATATGGATGATATATTCGAAATACTCGATCGGCAACATAAGACTTTGTTTGAGCTCAATATGGATATTCTTAAGAAGATGTTGCATCTGTTGGGCCTTAAAGACAATATTGCCCTGACAGCAGAGTATCATGCTATTTATCCGGAGCAAGTGGCAGACTTCAGGGATTCTATACATCCCAAAAAAAAGAGCAACGATTCTCTTGTTGCTCCTAATCCGAAATATTCAGAGTATTATCAGGTCTTTACTGACAAATTTGGTTTCGTGAGTGACCTGTCGGCATTGGACTTGCTTTTTAATGAAGGTCCTAATGCAATCTCTTATCTGTAAATTGTAGAGTAGGGAACTCTTCTCCCTTTTCTTGAAGAGAGGTTTCCTAAAATCTCATACCTACTGTGAGCGCTATTTTCCAGTTGAGATAACTCTCATTCAGAACGGGTGCGCTAACGTTTTCATACGAATCGTAGAGTGTGTACAAGTCGTTGTTTCTATTGCATTGTTGGACGTATGCCAAATCCATAAAGAATCCACCTTTATTTCTATATCCTAGCCCTGCTGAGGCATAGTGGCGGGCATTGCAGTACTCCGTAGTGGAACTGTCGTAATAATTGTAGCCACCTCTTATTGCAAATTCTGGGATAATATTGTATTCAATTCCGAACCTGAAATTGTTAGTGGCTCTCAGGTAGCGGCTTATATCATCATTTTCAGGAATGAAGATACTTCTGTCATTATCCTGGTCAGACATTTTTATAGTAGAGTAGTCGGCCCTTTCGTAGTCTATTCCAATAGCTACTTTCCTGCCGAAAGTGTATCCTGCAGCAATGCTCCATCTGAATGGGGAACGTACTCTATATTCCATTAAGCCGATGGGAGAAATGATATTTACTGGACCATAGATTGCAGTGTAACCATCAATGCTCTCTTCCCAAGTATCTTTCAAGAAGAGCCATGTAGGGGTAGAGATTGATGCTCCTAAGGTGAGGCCGGCTATGGGGCGCACTATAATTCCACCTTTAATATTGATTCCGAATCCGGAGGTGTTCTGGCTATATTCGGATGTGAAATGTCTAAAACCGGTCTGGAACAATTCAGGATTTGCGGCAACTTCTGAATATGTGCTATATTCTGAAAACCAGATGTTCTGCATTGTGACACTTAGGCCCACAAAAACTATATCATTTATATTGCCTGAAGCATTGAATATAAAGTCCTGAATATATCCGGTTCTGCTGTTTCTGTAAGATTGTTCCAGTGTTCCGGGGATGATGACTCCTGAAGGGGTAAGATTCTCTGTTGCTCCATAAAAACTGGATGGCCCCGAAACAGTATCAATCAGTCCTGCATTCCATGCGAGAATGGTGCCCCAACTTGCATTGCTGTTGGCAAAAGGGTAGGTGGGAGAAGTCTCCGTCATGGTCAGCTCATCACCTGTTATACCTGGAGGCATATTTGCTGCGAGTGATGCCAGATAGCTCGAGTGGGCTTCTGCACCTGAGGCGGTAGTGAGAAAATTAAAACTATTGGTCTGATTGGCTGTTATTGCAAAATTAATACCTGTGAGCCCTGTCCTGTACCCGGTCTCAAATCCACCTGTCCATCCGACATTGGCAATTGAAAACCTGGTCTTGTCAGAAGAGGTGTTGTTTCCTAAGTAATTGACCTTGCTCGAATTTACAATGATTTCCGGGGTGAGGGTAAATTCGGAATATCTGTAGACCCCGCTGGCTGCAGGATTGTATGAGAGCGCTCCCAAATCGCCTCCCAAGGATGTCATTGCATTGCCCATACCCATACTGCGCGCTGTCCCTTCATAAAACAGTTGGGAAAAACGTAGGGCATCATACATGTTCTGTCCGTATGAAGTAATTGCTGTGAGGGTTAATATTGAAAGGATCAGTAAGTATTTTCTCATTTGAATACTATTTGAATTTGTATAAATGACCAATCGTATGTTTTTCAAATGTAGGTTTATCTGTGGGTTGGATACAAAGTCAGATTATCTTCTTGCTCTTCCTCCACCACCGGAACTGCCACCGCTGTTTCTGACTCCTCCACCTGAGTTTCCATAACCGGAACTTCTCATGCTTGAACGGTTGGTGTTTCCAGAATATGATGAACGTTGGTTGGTTCTGACAGAGTTGTTTATAGTTCTATCTCCAATGTTGGAATTGGTGCGAAAGTCACGACTGACATTCTCTCTGAAAGTTCTGCTGTCTACATTGGCTCCCTTTTCTGATGATTTTGACCTTCTGAAGTTTGCGTTGGATACAGGAACAGGTCTTTTGTTGAGATCGCTCTTCGGACGCAATTGTTCTCCCGTATTTCTTTTTGCTGCGACATAACCTGAAGATACTGATGCTTCAGGTGAAACTCTGTTTCTGATGTTACGATTATTTGCACTGCGGTCAACTACTGAATGGTGCACATCCGATTTCCCTTTAGGAAGAGTTATGTTAGAGGTAAGCAATTTCTCCCTTTTACCCTCTCTTTTGCCATATACGATATCTCGGGACTCGTGATAAGCATATTGTGGATAATAAGGGTATGGCGGATACATCGGATAATAATACCAGGGGTCATACCAGGGGCTGTAGTAGCCGTAATATCCATAGTAAAATCCCCAAGAGGGTCCCCAGTAGTATGGTCCCATATATGAAGGGTACCAGAATGGGTCCCAGTAAAGACTCCAGGAGGGTCCCCAGTAGAGCCAATTGTTGTAGCTGTAGTAGGAGTTGTACCAAGGATCTTCGTAGAAGTTGAGATTGAGATTGCAGGTGGTTGCTGAGGATGTGTCAGAGTCTCCGTTAACTATTAGAGAGTATTGGGTATCCCCACCCAAAACGAGATTGATACACTCTCCTTCAGATACTACTATGGTCTGGGCATATCTTTTTGCTTCTTCTGTAGTCTTTCGCACAAGTTCCTCAATCTCCTTGTTTTCTTCCTCAATATTTATAGCTTGTTGTTGTGATTTACGATAGTATATACCATCCTCCCAGGAGTCTGCAGATGTATAGTGGGCCATACTTGAGCATGAAGTCAATATCGCTCCGACTATCGTTAAAATGAAAAATGTAACTTTTTTCATAAGTAGCTTCCTGTATTTGATTTATAATTACTAATTTTGCAGTTGCACATAGTGTGAACTATAAAGACAAAATAACAAAAATCATTCCATATAAACAAGTAATAATGGCAAAAGAAGTAGCAAATAGAGAAGAGAATTATTCGTTGTGGTACAATAATTTGGTGGTTAAAGCAGACCTTGCAGAGAACTCGGCAGTAAGAGGTTGTATGGTTATAAAACCTTATGGATATGCAATTTGGGAGAAGATTCAAGGTCAACTTGATAAAATGTTTAAAGCGACAGGTCATCAGAATGCATATTTCCCGTTGTTTATTCCTAAATCTTTCCTTTCCAGAGAGGCTGAACATGTTGAGGGATTTGCAAAAGAGTGTGCTGTGGTAACTCACCATAGGCTAAAAGCAAATCCTGACGGTCCGGGAGTGATCGTAGACCCCGATGCAAGGCTTGAAGAGGAACTTATTGTACGTCCTACTTCGGAAACCATTATCTGGAACAGTTATAGAAACTGGATTAAATCATATAGAGATCTTCCTATTTTGTGTAATCAATGGGCAAATGTTGTCAGATGGGAGATGAGAACCCGTCTCTTCCTAAGAACAGCAGAGTTTTTGTGGCAGGAAGGTCATACTGCACATGCGACAGCTCAAGAGGCTATTGAAGAGACCGAAAAGATGGTCAACGTATATGCGGATTTTGTGAGAAATTATATGGCGATTCCTGTTGTGGTGGGAAGAAAAACCGAGCACGAGAGATTTGCGGGGGCATTGGATACATTGTGTATTGAAGCAATGATGCAGGATGGAAAGGCTCTTCAGGCCGGTACCTCCCATTTCTTAGGTCAAAATTTTGCTAAGGCTTTTGATGTAAAATATGCAGACAAGGAGGGTAATCTGGAATATGTATGGGCAACATCATGGGGTGTTTCTACCCGACTAATGGGGGCTTTGATTATGGCTCACAGTGATAATGAGGGTCTTGTCCTTCCTCCTGCAATTGCACCTATTCAAGTGGTAATGGTACCTATATATAAAGGTGAGGAACAGTTGCAGAGCATGGTGGAATATATGAAAGAGATAGGAAAGGAATTGGATGCTCTTGGAATATCTTACAAAATTGACGACAGGGACAATGTCCGTTCCGGATTCAAGTTTGCCGAGTGGGAGTTGAAAGGTGTTCCAGTGAGAATTGTTGTAGGACAGAGGGATATTGATAATGGAGTAGTCGAAGTGGCTCGTCGTGATACTCGAGAAAAATCATCTCTTCAGAGAGAAGGTTTAGGAAATTCTATCAAGGGTCTATTGGATGAAATTCAGGCTAATATCTATAAAAAAGCTATTGATTTCAGAGACGCCAAAACATGTAAGGTGGATACTTGGGAAGAATTTAAAGAGAAAATTGAAGAGGGAGGATTCTTGTTGTGCCATTGGGATGGAACTTCAGAGACTGAAGCAAAAATACAGGAGGAAACCAAGGCGACTATCAGATGCATTCCATTGGACAGTTATGTAGTAGAGGAGCCCGGTACTTGCATATATTCAGGCAAACCATCCAAACAGAGGGTGATTTTTGCCCGTTCATATTAATTTATCCGAAGCGATTATGGCTGATAAAAAAATAACTCCGAGGGAGAAAATTCTGAATTTGTTGAGCGTCAAGGCTGTGATGAAGTCTAAGATTTTTGAACAGTCTATAGAGGTGTTCAATCTTCTTAAAGATGTCCTCAGTGAAATGAGTAATGACCTCAATGAAATGATTGACGACAAAGATTATAAAAGGGTCAGACTGGAGTATCGTGACAGAGGAAAGTATGAGGCAGAACTTAAGTTCGCAGATGATGTGCTTATATTCAGCATGCATACAGATGTTTTTCAATTTGATAGAGATCATCCTATCTGGAAGAACGAATATGTGAAGAAAGATCAGTATAATTCATATTGCGGAGTGATCAATGTATATAACTTTCTCTCGGACTCTATGAAATTCAATAGATTGGATGATATGGGGTATCTTGTCGCGCGTCTTTTTGTCAATAAGGAGAAAGCTTTCTTTGTAGAAGGAAAAAGACAAAAACGCCAGATGACAGATTCATTTGGTAGCACCGCTTTGACACGGGAAGATCTTGTTGAATTTGTCGAAACAGCGATTCTGTATACACTTTCGTTCGATTTATTGGTTCCACCTTATGATATAGTAAAGCACGCAACGGTAGAACAAATTAATGTGAAGATAGAATCTTCAAAGATGACTACCGGAAAGCGTCTCGGTTATAAATATAATTCAGATGATGTACTAAATACGGAAGACCATGAGTAAATTATTGAAAACTATCCTTTTTGGCACTATTTTAGTGATGGCTGCCACAACCCTTGTAGCTAACCCGAAACAAGAAAAGAAGAATATCAACTATGACGAGATTGCCAAGGTTGAAATAGATCGTCAATCTCTTAGCGATGCTCAACAGATGTGTCTTGATATAGTTTCTTCTATCGATGAACAATCAATAGATACAGCTGCAGCTGCTGCTGTCAAACCCAAATATTGGACAAATGGTATTCTTACCCAGATAAATCTATCTCAAGTGTCATTGACAAACTGGGCTGAGGGGGGAACAGCGAATGTCTCATTGAATGGCCTTATTGATGCACATGCAAACTATGATAAGAACAATATGATCTTTGAGAATCGTCTCAAACTCTCTTATGGATTTATCCAATCCTTTGATAAAGATTTGAGCATACCTGAACAATTCAAGAAAAGTGATGATAAGATTCAGCTTGACAGCAAATGGGGATATAAGATGGTGGACAGATTGTATTTCTCTGCGCTGTTCAATTTTAGAACACAGATGACTCCAACTTATGAATATGTGACAGGGGAGGGTGATGTGCAAGTTAAGAATCTCAAGTCCAAGATTATGGCTCCCGGATATTTGTCACTCGGTATCGGTATTAACTATAAACCTTTCAACTGTTTGTCTATCAATCTCTCTCCTCTTACCGGAAACTTTGTCTTTGTTACTGAGCAGGCACTAAGAGAGGTTTATGGAAATGCTCCGGACCAAATGGTTAGAACAGAATTGGGTGCGCAGATTAAAATCGACTTTGCATATTCTTATAAAACTTTCAAGATTGGTTCAAATCTGACATTATTCTCTGACTATCTGAATAATCCTGAAAATATAAAGGTCTATTGGGATGTCGATGCATCTTTGGCACTCAACAGATTCTTTACTTTGACATTGAGAACAAACTTGATATATGACGATGTGATTAAGATTACAGATCCCAAGACGGGAATCGCATCTCCAAGAGTCCAGTTTAAAGAGATTGTCGGTTTAGGATTTACATACACATTTGGTCAATACGTTAAAGCAAATTAGGAACAGGCTTTTTTGAAGGGAGGTTCTATAAAAGACTTTATTGTGATTTATAGAATTTTCTCCGAAAAAGGCCATGAAGGGCGCAAAGTTTTAAAGTATAAGGCTTAAAGTTACTATCCTTTAACCTTAAAATTTGGAACTTATGGAACATCCCTGAAATACTTTATATAAAATGTTGCAATAATGCTCTCATAGAAGATAATACTGATGATTGAAAGCAATTTTAATAGTGAACTGATATCCCTGGTAGGTGAAGAAGTATCATCTAAAAAATTCTTATTGGGGGTAAGTGGAGGAATTGACTCCATGTGTATGGCTGAATTGTTTTACCGCTCGTCCCTCCACTTGCAGTTTGCTGTTGCTCATGTCAATTTTTCGTTGAGGGAGATAGATTGTGATATTGATATGAATTTGGTCAGTACGTGGGCCCAGGAGAGGAAGGTTCAATTCTTTTGCAAGAAGGCCGATACTCGAAAATATATGGAAGAGAACTCTCTTTCAACTCAAGTGGCAGCACGTGAAATCCGTTATCAATGGTTCAATGAATTGATCCGGGAGCATGGATATGACTATATAGTGATAGCCCATAATCTCAATGATAATGCTGAGACAATGTTCCTTAATATGCTTAGAGGTAGCGGACTTAAAGGAATTTCAGGAATTCCTGCCCGTAACGGCAAAATCATAAGACCACTGCTAAATTACACTCGGGAACAAATAGAATATTTTGTAAATACGAGGGGTGTGATATATAGGGATGATCTGACCAACTTCGAGTCTCATTATTCAAGAAACAAGCTTCGTAATATAGTCTTTCCTGAATTTCAGAATATCAATCCCTCTTTTCTTCAAACGCTCCATAGAAATTCTTATTATCTGAGACAATCTTCAGATATTCTGGATGAATTGTATCTTGCCAGACGTGGACAATTTATGGTGGAGAAACAACAGTGTGTCTCTATTGATATGAATCTGCTGTTGTCTTATTCACATCCCGAATATTGGCTGTATCGTGCTTTGAATGAGTATGGATTCAATAGCTCCCAAGTAGAGGACATATTTATATCTGCAAGATCTTTGGGCGTAGGTAAAATGTTTTATTCGCCATCTGTGAAATTGGTTGTGGATAGGGAGAGGCTCAATATTTATCCCCTGGAGCGGGAAGAAACGGTCAAGTTTGTAATTCGTCATCCAGGAAGATTTTATTACAAGGATAAGCAGATTACAATCAAAATTTATGAGAAACCAAAATATTTCTCACCGAGGACAAAGTTTCCGGGGCAGACCTTTCTTGATGCCCAGAAGGTAACTTTCCCGATTTTATGCAGAAGTTGGCATCCTGCAGACAGGTTCCGTCCCCTTGGGATGAAAATTGGAGAAAAAAAACTTAGTGATTTCTTTATTGATGAGAAACTGGATAGACACCAAAAGGAGAATGTTCCTATCTTTATTTCAGAAAATCGCATCGTGGCACTCCTGGGGATGCGTCCTGATGAAAGATATAAAATAACAAAACGGACTAAAATGGTTATGGAAGTTCGCCTCACCAATCCGCAAAAGCAAGATGAATAGGTGAGGTAAATTCTGTGAATTTCCATATAAGAACTAAATATAAAAGCTCACTCTGAAATTTCCAGGGTGAGCTTTTATGTTAAATTGAATTTCTCTTATTTAGAGAAATTCACCTCGGGAACAGACTGATATTCAAGGGTATATAAATATTTTATAAAAGGAGTGGGTGCCAACTGTTTTTTCAGGGAAATCTTTTGTGATTTTCTTTATGCAAATTCGTTTTTTAATTTGGTCGTTATCCTGAGATTTGCTATCTTTGTTAAAGACGTTGTACTCTCTAAATAAGAGAAATTCACTTTTGTGAGTATAATATTAGCTGAATAATAATAATTTATATTTATAAAAAACTTAATTTTATTATCATTATGAAAAGGATTCTATCGTTTGTCGTTCTAGCTGCAATGTTATTGGCTAGTTCGTGTTCTTTGAAAGAGGATTTCAAAGGAGAAGATTCTGATTTTGCTACTGTATCTGTCACAGTTGGTGAACCTGGTACAGTTTCTACCCGTGCTATCGGTGATGGTACTACTGTCAACCAATTGCATTACGCAGTTTATGATGAAGGCGGCGTACTTATTGCAGATTTGGGTGATGTGAAAGATGTTGCATCATTCCCTACTCAGGTTGAGATTACCTTGGCTAAAGGTCAAACCTATAGCATCGTATTTTGGGCTCAAAACTCAGGCACAACAGCGTACTCGTATACAGATGGTGATTTGAAAAATATCACTATTGACTACACCGGTGCAAATAACGATGAAGCACGTGATGCTTTCTTCAAAACCGTATCACATACCGTAACAGGCGACATCGAGTTGGATGTAACCCTTGAGCGTCCTTTCGCACAGATCAACCTTGGTGTTACCGAGGAAGATTGGAATGATGCTAAAGTAGCAGGTATCGAAGTGAAAGAATCGGAAGTGGTTATCAGCAATGCTGCTACATCGTTGGATTTGTTCAACGGAACAGTCGGAAACGGAGAATCGGTTACCTACACCGCTTCAGTTATCCCTGGTGAAGATTTGATGGTAGATTTTGACAAGAACGGAACTAAAGAAGCATACAAATATCTTTCATTG
Organism: Bacteroidales bacterium; assembly: GCA_017501525.1. Lineage (GTDB taxonomy): Bacteria > Bacteroidota > Bacteroidia > Bacteroidales > UBA932 > Coprenecus. The sequence goes on from JAFVWT010000016.1 coordinate 51,921, forward strand.
AGCTATATTCTCGTATGCGACGAGACTCTGACAGCCGACAATGAAGGTATGTATGGTACTAACAGTTCTCTTGTGAACACAACTTTCACTTTGACTACCACTAAGGAGGATGTTGTAGTCAATGTGGAAAATCTTCCTGTTCAAAGAAATTGGAGAACCAATGTTATAGGTAGAATGCTTACCGGTGACATTACATTCAATATTGATATTGATCCTATTTTCGATGGCGAAGAGAATTATCCCGATACACTTGAAGAAAAACTTTACTTCGCAGGTCTAAATGGTGGTACTGTAACTTTGAGTGAAGATGTAACTCTGGAATATCCTATCGTGGTAGAAGGTGCAATGGTTGTAGAACTTAACGGACACAACATTACTGCTCCTCTATTTACAGAAAGTAATGGTGTTATCGCTGAAGGTGATACAGACAGCTATGCATTCTGGGTAAAAGAAGGTGGTGATTTGACTATCAACGGTGAAGGTAGTGTTAAAACCCAGCCTTGCAAATATTCTATCGCAGTTTGGGCACAAGGTGGTAATGTAGTTATCAATGGTGGTGACTATGAAAACGCAGGTGAAGGTTCAGACCTTATCTATGCATCAGCAAAAGGTAATGTGATTATCAACGGTGGTAAATTCACCGCTTGTGAGAAAGCAGCAGGTGTTCAAGGTACTGCTCAACCACGTTCAACTCTTAACCTTAAAGACAACACCGGTAGCTCTATCGTTGTATATGGTGGTTCATTCTACAAATTCAATCCTGCTGACAATGCTTCAGAAGGTCCTCATACTAACTTTGTTGCTGAAGGATATTATGTGTCAATTGATGGTGATTGGTATGTTGTTTCTACCGAACATTATGATGCAATTATTCATAATGTGAACGAACTATTGGACGCAATGAATGATTCAGCAGTGGAGTCTATTGGTTTGTATCCAGGAACATATGATTTGGGAGCGGATGTTTTCTATCTAAATTCATCTGCAAAAAGAATTCAGTCAATAAATTCTGAAGATAAAGCTATCGTATTAGGTAAAATAGTTGCTAACAGGGATATAATTGTAAAAAATGTGAGTTTTAAGCCAAATGCTGCTTCTGTTAAAAATGTATCTACATCTTCTTATGGAAGCTATGTAAATGGTTCATATGCTTCAATTATTTTAATAAACAAAGTGAATGCTACTTTTGAAGGATGTACATTCTCGGAACTTCATGATACTTATGCGGCTTGTGCCATTAACTATTTCGTGGAGGCAACCGATAAAGTGTTGAAAGTGAATAAATGTATCTTTACAGGTAGCACTAAAGCGATATATTCTAAAGTACTTTGTGAGATTACTAATTGTAAATTTGATTTGTCCGGTGGAGTTCCTTTGTATGTATGGCCAAGGGCTTATGCTGCCAAAGGTATATGTACTTTTACCGATAATGAAGCAATCACAGATGCACTATGCAAGGTTGGTCTTTTGTCACAGACCGGAAATTATGCTAATCTGGAATTTAATGTTCAAGGTAATAATGGCACATATACTTACAACTATGCGTGGACAAATAGCGTTAGGTGTGCAACAGATGGTAGTGTAACATTTGCAGATGGCTCTGATAGATTTAGTATTGCTGCAGACGGAAAACCCTATTAATGTTTTCTTAATTATTAATTAAATATTTAGGTACTTCTCCATAGCGGAGAGGTACCTATTTGTTAAAATATGTCCTAAATAATAATTATGACTTTTCTTTCTATGAAAAAGATTTTATCTCTATTTTCATTATTAGCAGTATTGCTGACAGCGTCATGCTCTTTGAAGGAGGACTTCAAAGTAAATGATTCTGAACTTGCAACTCTCTCCTTTACAATAGGGGAGCAAGATGGAGTTGCTACTCGTGCCATCGGTGATGGTACTACTGTAGATATGTTGTACTATGCAGTATATGATGCAGGTGATAATTTGATTCCGGCACTTGGTAAGGGATTGGACAATGTTACTTTCCCTACAACTGTAGATATTACCTTGGCGAAGGGTCAGACCTATAGCATTGTTTTCTGGGCTCAAAGTTCTCATACCTCTGCTTATACAATCGGTACAAACATGGATGGTGATTTGAGAAAGATTACTATCAGCTATGATGGCGATAACAATGATGAATCTCGTGATGCATTCTTCAAAACAATCACCCATACCGTAACAGGTGACATAGCATTGGATGTAACTCTTGAACGTCCTTTCGCACAGGTCAATCTTGGTGTTACTGAGGAAGACTGGAATGCAGCAGTTAAAGCAGGTGTTACTGTATCAGCTTCTAAGGTTGTCATCAATGATGTAGCAAACGAACTCGATTTGTTTAATGGTGCAGTTAAAGGTGCAACTTCTCTCTCATACGACCTCGCCAACATACCCACAGAGGATTTGATGGTCGATTTGAACAAGGATGGAAATAAAGAGGCCTACAAATATTTGTCATTGAGCTACATCCTTGTTAATGACAATACACAGACATCTGATAACGAAGGTATGTATGGAACCAACAGTGCTCTTGTAAGCGCCGAGTTTACTTTGGATACCGAAAAACAGGATGTAGTGGTTAAGGTGGACAATCTTCCTGTAAGAAGAAATTGGAGAACCAATGTAGTAGGTGAGATGCTTACAGGTGACATTACATTCAATATCGATGTTGATCCTATTTTTGACGGTGATGTTGATAATTATCCCGACACTGATGCTGAACGCCTCTATTTTGCAGGTCTTAATGGTGGTAGTGTCACTTTGAGCAGTGATGTCGTTCTTGAAAAGGGTAGTATAGATGTTTATAAAGATATGGTAGTTGATCTCAACGGCTTCTCTATCAGAAATTTGACAGATGGTGACTATTGTAATGTCTTTGTAGCTTATGAAGGTGCTAACCTTACAATTAAAGACACTAAAGGTAGTGGTGTTGTAGAGACATCAGCAAGTAGCCCATATGCGATCCCTGTGTGGGCACGAGGTGGTAATATTAAAATCTATGGTGGTAACTACTATAGCGATGGAAAAGGTAACGGAGGTAGCGAAGTTATCTATGCCAGCGGTAAAGGTAATGTACTAATCGTGGGTGGTCTTTTTGAAGCTAAAGAACAAGCTGCAGATGTCAGCAACCAGTGGCTCGCTTTGAACTGTCACGATGCTTCTTACAGAGCAGGAACTGCAAATATCGTTGTAAAAGGTGGTAAGTTCTATAAATTCAACCCCGCCAATAACCTTTCTGAGGGTGCCAATACAAACTATGTAGCAGAAAATTATGTTTCTCGTCAGAATGGTGACTATTGGCAGGTGGCTTTGGATGCTCCCGATTATATTTTGTATGCAGACCGTATCGAAGTATATTCTGCTGCAGGACTTTTGAAATGGGCTTATATCCTTAAGACCGACAATACATTCAAATTGGTTCTTATGAACGATATCTATCTTCCTGCTTTTGAAGTAGAAGAGAATGCAACTGAGCAGACATACCAATATACATCTACCCCTGTCACAGTGGATAATACAACAGGTAGCCCTTCCGGTAGTAACTGGGTAAATAATTTTGGTAGAGCAGCATACGACAATGGTATCTTCTTCCAGGGAGAAATCGAAGGAAACAACTATACTATCCATGGACTTCGTCTTACAGGTACATCTGAATTTGTTGGTTTTGCAGGAAATATGAGAGGTAGTGCAGCTATCAGGAATCTTAAATTCGAAGATGCTGTAGTATATTCTACCTCAAGCTATGTAGGTGTTGCAGCAGGTAACTGTCAGAATGGTTCTATAATAGATAATGTCCATATCCTTAACTCTATGGTCAGAGGTCAAGAAATAGTTGGAGGAGTATCAGGAAGAGTCTATACCAGGGGAAATAATGCTAATCATGAGAATCTTTCTGTAGTATCTAATTGTACAACAGATGCACTCACTAAGGTAGTTGCTTCTTCATCTAATGCCGGAGGTATCTGTGGTTATCAATACGGAGCACTTATTATAGGTTGTCTAAATAGCGCAGATGTAACCGGCTCTTCATCTGTAGGTGGTGTAGTAGGGTATGCGCGTGACTATCATACTGAGTGTGACGGATATGTAATAGCTTCAGGTTCTACAGCAGAAGCTACAGTTGTTGCTACAACTGCTAGTGGTAAAGTAGGTGGTGTTGCAGGGTATACTCTTCAGGATGAAGCTAATCATACAAACACATATTACGCAATAGTGGCTTGTTTCTCAGAGGCTCAGTGTGAAAATGCTATCCTTGGTGGTCAAAGAAGTACATCTGTATTTGGCTCGTGGGGAGTTGGTACCCAAAGTGCAACACCTTATCAAAATGTGGGTAACTATCTTTATCAAGATCCTTCACAAGTGACTCAGGCAGATGTGGATGCAATGAATGCAGCAATTGATCAGTTCAATGCTCTTAACAGAACTACAATGCAGGATAATATCTTGATACAGTGCGACAAAAAATGGAGTTTTGTTGCAGGAAGCTGGCCTGTACTTCAGTAATATAGTATCATTGCAGATATTTTGATTTAAGAGGTTTGCATATACTTGCAGACCTCTTTTTCTATGTAGTGCATTATGAGTGAAAATGTTTGGCCGTCAGTAGGAGGTAATGTGGGAATTTTGTAAATTTGCCATAATATGTAAAGATGTATTAAGTATGGGTTATTGTAGAAACTGTGGTGTGCTATTGCCTGAAAATAGCAGATTTTGTCCATCTTGTGGTTGTGCTGTATCTAATAATGGTGTTCCGGTCGGAACTCAGCCAGATCGCGGCCATTATTCTCCCGATTCAGATTTGGAGTTTCCTATTTCAGTATTGGGATATGTGGGAATACATATATTGCTTGCTATCCCGGTAGCAAACATTGTAGCACTTATTGTCTGGTCGTTTGGTTACTCGCAGAAGAAAAATTTGACAAATATGGCCCGGGCAATTCTGCTTATTTACGCAGTGGTATTGGGGCTGTGTTTGATAATTTTTTTGGTTGCCCTATCATTAGGGGAACTATAGAAAAAGAATTGTAGGTCTGTTTCTTAGTCGTTTGAGCGATCTCTAAGGACTGCTTTTCTTAACTCAAAGTTTTGTCCCAAATATTTTCTTCTCACTTCAGGGTTGGATGCAAGTTGCTCTGCTGTACCGCTTTCCAGGATATTTCCTTCATATAGAAGATATGCTCTGTCGGTTATTGCCAATGTCTCATGGACATTATGGTCTGTTATTATGATACCGATATTCTTTGTCTTGAGTTTGGCGATTATATGTTGGATATCTTCCACTGCGATGGGGTCTACCCCTGCAAATGGTTCGTCAAGTAGGATAAATTTGGGGTCAATAGCCAATGCTCGGGCTATTTCACATCTTCTTCTTTCTCCTCCGGAAAGTTGGATTCCGTAGCTTTTTCGTACTTTCTGGAGGCCGAACTCATCGATGAGTGATTCGAGTCTCTCTTTCCGTTCTTCTTTATTGAAACGAGAGAATTCCATTACAGACATGATGTTGTTTTCCACTGTCATTTTCCTGAAGACAGATGCTTCCTGTGCCAGATAGCCAAGTCCTCGTTGTGCCCTTTTGTACATTGGCAGGGTGGTAATCTCTTCATCGTCGAGGAATATCTTTCCATCGTTTGGCTTTATAAGTCCTGTAATCATGTAGAAACTTGTGGTCTTTCCGGCGCCGTTGGGACCGAGCAGACCTACGATTTCACCTTGCTCGACAGAGAAGGATACTCCTTTGACAACTGTTCTTGCTCCGTATTTTTTAACTAAGTTGGTACAATGAAGTTTCATATATCTGTTATCTATTTTATTTCAAGTTTAAAATCATTTTTGAGTTCTCTTAATTCGGGATGATTGCTCAGGAGAAATTCTCCTTTCTGGGTGGGGGTGTAGAGTATTTCTTTCTTTTCTTCAGTTTTCTCTACAATGTCAATCTCAATGTGTATTTTGTTGTTTTTGAGATATTCTTTCAGCATTTTCTCCATCCTTGATAGGGCTTTTTCCCGAATCCAGTCCCGTTGGGCGATATTCTCTACAAAGAATTTGACACTATGTTTTTCAAGGTTTATTTCAAGGGGGTTCCTAAGCAGTGTGGCAGCAAGGGCTGTCTTGTTCGCTTTTTTCTCTTCTTCAGCAAGCCAATTCCATGCCTTGAGTATCTTTTCTTCATCTATTTCTTCATTTATAAGGTCAGATGAATCGATATTGCTACTTTCTGAGCTTTTCATTGCTTTGGATAGCATGGCTGTCAATGAAATGCCGGGAGTTATTGCAGATACTTTTTCCCTTTCCTTGGTCTGCTCTGTATCAGTGGCAGCAGTTGCTATCTCTTCTTCCTTTTTAGGAGTCTGAGTCTCTGTGTCGGGGCTCTCCGGTTTAGGTTGTGGCCTTTGTATCTCAGGTGCAGGTTTTATGGTGGATGCCGGTTTTATCTCCTGAGAGGATTGTGTTGTGGGAGGTGTCTGGACTGCGGCAAGATTGGTCCCCATTGTCTGGGCAGGGATGAATTTTTCTGCAAGTTTCATCAATGCAAATTCAATATGCAGACGTTGGTTCCCGCTTTGCCTGTATCCCGCTTCACAGGTGGTGGTGATATTGAGCGCATAATAGATAAACCCTATTGAACATTGTTCTGATTGTTTTCTGTATCTCTCTATCAATGTTTCCGGAAGTGACAGGAGAGTCTGTGATGCAGAGTGTTTACATACTATGAGATCTCTAAGGTGGGAGCTGAGTCCGGAAATAAAATGTAGTGCATTGAAACCTTTGGAGAGTATCTCGTCAAAGAGCAACAATGATGAAATATAGTCCCCTTTGAGGGAATTTTCTATTATTCTGAAGTAGTATTCATAATCGAGTACATTAAGATTTCTGATTACTTCTTCGTATTGTACATTTTTGTTGCAGAAGGCGACGCATTGGTCAAACAGGGTGAGAGAATCCCTCATTGAACCATCTCCTTTTACAGCTATTACATGCAGCGACTCCTCATCTATTGAAATATCCTCCTTCTTTGCAATTTCCGAAAGGTTGCGTACGATGTCGCTAATGGATATTCTGTTAAAATCGTATGTCTGGCAGCGTGAAAGGATTGTTGGAAGGATTTTGTGCTTTTCTGTGGTCGCAAGTATGAAAATCGCATGTGCCGGGGGTTCTTCCAGAGTTTTCAGGAATGCATTGAATGCTGCAGAAGAAAGCATGTGTACCTCATCTATGATATAAACGCTGTATTTCCCTATTTGAGGTGGAATCCGCACCATTTCTGTGAGATTTCTGATGTCATCAACAGAGTTATTGGAAGCGGCATCAAGTTCATGGATGCAATAAGATCGTCCCTGTGCAAATGAAAGGCATGATTCGCATTGTCCGCAAGGCTCCATATCTGCTGATGGAGAGAGGCAGTTTATTGATTTTGCGAAGATTCTTGCTGTTGTTGTTTTTCCCACACCTCGTGGTCCGCAAAATAGGTATGCGTGGGCCAATTGTCCGCGAATAATCGAGTTTTTAAGTGTGGTGGCGATATTTTCTTGTCCGAGCAGGGACTCAAAGCTATCCGGTCTGTATTTCCTTGCTGATACGATGAATTGTTCCATATCTTACAAAAATAAGAATATTTATCTAAATTTGCAGATAAATCAATATTAAAGGATGTTAAAGTATATGAGAATATTTTCACTTTTATTGCTAACAATTTTTATATCAATATCTTCTTTTGCCCAACAGACGGAGCATCTTGACAGAAGTATAAAGCAGTTTGAGGATGATAAGGTGGAGAGTCGAAGGGTATATGTGGGTAATATACCTACCAAGGTGACAAAGGTAGTGTTGTCGAAGGACAATTCTCTGGAGGATCTCCTTTTTAGAAATGCTGTGGAGAAAGGGTGGTATCTTTCACCCTTTGAATATTGTACTTATTCCGAATTTGAGAAGATTAAGTGTGATACAAATTATTATTTTCTATTGAGGATCGATAAGATGGGAAGAAGAGATACCGAGCCTTATATGGAGTTTATAACTTTTTTGAAAGGTGGTGATAAAGCTCAGGAGGGAATTGAAAAAATGACAGAGCTGATTTCGCTTCCAATCTGTCCCGGTGAGGATAAAGGTGGTAGAATCTTTACATATCTTCCTACCTATATGAATATAATCCAACAATATCTGGGGGCTGTGGCGGATGGCCGTCTCAAACCATTATTTAATAATGAGCCTTATTGTCATCCTATGGAGGAAGCGACAGATAAAGAGGTTCTCTTCGTTAAAGGGGATGTCCTATATGATTTGTCGGATGAGCAGTTGGATGAGATGTTCAAAGGAAAGGCAAGGTATGTGACCCAGCAGGAAGTGGATGAAGCGATTTTGCAGGAGCGACCAAATACTCTTGTTTCTCTGGTTGTTGCTCCGGTGGAACCTGTCAGTGGTTCTTATTGCTACAAATTGCTGATCAGTACCGATACTTACCAGCTCTATTTTTATCGTAAACATAAGATTAGCAAACGTCTCAAGGCGGGCTTCTTGAAAGAGGATATCAGAAGAATTTCAACCCCTTATATATTTTTGAACTCACAAGAAGAAAATGAGTAGGTTTTTATCTAATGGTAGCCGCTTTGCTTTCAAGCGGAGCAGTTCATCTGTTGCATATTGTGCTGTCCATATTAAAACGGGGACAAGAAATGAGCCTGAGAGACTTAATGGTTTGGCTCATTTTACCGAACATCTTCTTTTCAAGGGTACTCATTCAAAGAGTTCGTGTGTCATAAGTTCCAAAATAGAGAAGCTTGGCGGGGAACTGAATGCTTATACCACTAAGGAGGAGACTGTTATTCATGCCACGGTCCTTAAGGAAGACCTTCGGACTGCGATCTCTTTGTTGGTGGAGCTGGCTTTTCAATGTGTTTTCCCTGCTAAGGAGGTGGAAAAGGAGCGAAGTGTGGTGATTGAAGAAATAAAGTCTTACAAGGATTCTCCTTCTGAACTTATTTATGACGAGTTTGAAGAGAGAGTCTTCGGTGGTACGGCTTTGAGTGCCCCTGTCTTAGGAACAGCCCTATCTTTGAAAAGGATTACAAGAGAGGATGTTGAAGATTATTATCATAGAATGTTTGTTCCTGAGAATATGGTTTTTACGGTAGTTGCGGACCTTTCTTGCGAGAGAGTGGTCTCTATTATTGAAAAGGAACTTGCAAGATATGGTGGAAATATGGGCGTATCTGGGAAATCGGTGGATGTTGATGCCGGTCTTCTTTCTGAGGAATCAGTAGATGAACAGAAAACCTCTTTTATTGGTGGGGGCTCATTTGAAAGGGAAGTGGGGAAAAAAAGTCATCAGGCTCATTGTATAATTGGTGCGCGTGCATATTCATTTTATAGCCCCAAGAGGATTCCTTTGATTTTGCTTGTCAATTATTTGGGTGGTCCTGCTGCCAATTCAAGGTTAAATCTTGTATTGAGGGAAAAGTATGCTTTGGTCTATAATGTTGAGGCATCTTATGCTCAATATAGCGATGCCGGAGTGGTGACTTTATATTTTGGATGTGATAAATCTAATGTAAAGCGTTGTGAGGAGCTTATAATGAAGCAGATATATGATATAATCGAACATCCCCTTTCTGAGAGAAGACTTAAGGAAGCCAAGAAGCAGTTGTTGGGACAGATTGCCATATCTTCTGACAATGGTGAGGCTCAGGTCCTATCCATGGGTAAGAGTGAAATGGTTTTTGGTGAGGTTATAGAGATGGAAAAGACAAGAGAGTTATTGGAAAAGGTTACCTCACAGGAGTTGTCACAAGTGGCAGCCGAAATTTTTGCTCCCGGGAATATTTCGAAACTCTATTATGTGTAGGCAGATTAAGAAATACTCTTTCCCGAATTATTATAGAATTTATTGAACATCCATTGTGATAAAAACTTTTCATATAAGTTTTTGAGGAATCAATATAGAATTTTCAATTATTGAGCTATGACATCTGATGAGTTGAAGAAGGCTTTGAGTTATATTTCCAGGGAGACGCATTTGCGGACAAAGTCCTACAGAATGCTCTCTGATGGAGTTCAAGGAGAATTTCTGCAGGCGTTTTCAATGATGTTGCGCCCTAAGAATATTCTTGAGATAGGTACATTTACGGGGTATGCCACTTTGTCCCTCTCAAGGGGTTTGCGTTCTGGTGGGGTAATTGATACTATTGAGATAGATGATGAACTGACAGATGTTTTCAGCACCGCTTTCAAGATGGCCGGGCAAGAGTCTATTATTACTCATAGTGGGGATGCCAAAGATATTATTCCGACTCTTGACAGGGTTTATGATATCGTCTATATCGATGCCAACAAGAGGGAATATGCTCTCTATTACGATCTTGTCTTTCCAAAAGTTTCCCATGGAGGGTATATCCTTGTGGATAACGTTATCTGGAGCGGGAAGATTTTTTCTCAAAAAAAACACCTCGATTGGCAAACCGAGGCGATTATTGCATTTAATGAGAAGATTCACAACGATTCCAGGGTAGAGGTGATTACCTTGCCTATTCGGGACGGACTCTCATTGATCAAGAAACGTTGATTCTATGCAAATGGAATTGCAAAGTTGAGTACATCTTCTTTTGTTATTTTTTCGTTTGAGAGAATAAGTAGTCTTTCAATGACATTTCTCAGCTCCCTGATATTTCCACCCCAGGAGTATGCTTGAAGTTCAGCCATAGCGTCATCTTCTATTTTCATAATTGGTTTTCCTGATTCTTTGCAGATCTGTTGCACGAAGTAATTGGCAAGAATAGGGATGTCATCTTTTCTTTCGGATAGAGAGGGTACATTTATTACGATTACACTCAACCTGTGGTAGAGGTCTTCTCTAAATGTCCCTTTGGCAATCTCTTCTCTGAGGTTTTTATTGGTTGCAGCCACCACTCTTACATTGACAGTTATGTCTTTGTCACTTCCTACGCGGGAAAGTTTGCGTTCCTGAAGCACTCTTAGAACTTTGGCTTGTGCGGCGAGTGACATATCTCCAATTTCGTCGAGGAACAGTGTTCCTCCGTCTGCCTGTTCAAATTTTCCTTTATGTTGTTTTATAGCTGAGGTAAAGGCCCCTTTTTCGTGTCCAAAGAGTTCACTTTCTATAAGTTCTCCCGGAATAGCAGCGCAATTGACTTCAATGAATGGTTGCGTCCTTCTCTCACTCTTTTCATGCAACCATCTTGCAACCAATTCTTTACCGGTACCATTCGGACCGGTGACAAGGACTCTTGCATCTGTTGGCGCTACTTTGTCAATCATATCTTTGATGCGCAGTATTGGGGCAGATTCTCCTATGATTTCTTGTATTCCTGCAACCTTTTTTTTGAGAATTTTAGTCTCTTTTACCAATTTCCCTTTGTCTGTAGCATTTTTCAATGTAATCAGGATGCGGTTTAGATCCAATGGTTTTTGGATAAAATCGTAGGCCCCTTTTTTTATACATTCAACGGCTGTATCAATAGAACCATGCCCTGAGATCATAATGACAGGAGATTCTACTCCTTTTTCATTGAATTGTTCCAGGACTTCAATTCCATCTTTGTTGGGCATTTTTATGTCGCAGAAAATAGCATCAAAATTGCTTGCTGTTGCTATTTCTATTCCTTTGTCCCCATCTTCAGCCAATGCTATTTCGTGTCCTTCAAACTCCAGAATTTCTTTTAGTGTATTTCTGATGCTCCTTTCGTCATCAATGATTAAAATCCTCATTTCCGTATGATATGTTTATGTGTTTACATAATTGAAATTATGCAAAGGTACAAAATTTGAACCAAGCTTGTTTTGTGGGGGTGTAAAATTCAAAGCAAGCTTTGCATCTTATTCGCTTATTTCGTATTGGGTTTGTTGCATGCAACAGAAATACGAAAACGCTCATTGCAAAATTCAAAGCATAGCTTTGCATCTTATTCGCTTATTTCGTATTTTTGTAAAATGATATCACCTATAATAATTGCGATAGACGGATATTCATCTACCGGAAAGAGTACATTTGCCAAAGAGGTGGCACGTGAGTTAGGGTATATTTATATTGATACAGGTGCACTCTATAGGGCGATAACACTTCTGGCTGAGAGGTTTTCTTTGATCTCTCCGGATAATAAAATAGATGAAAAAGGGCTTCGTACTTTGCTATATAGCGAGAGTCGCCCTCAGATAACCTTTAGGACTATCGGCCCTAATAATCTTTGTCATACATTTATAGCTGAAGAGGATGTTGAAAATGAAATTCGTTCTTTAAAAATTTCAGACAGAGTCAGTTATATTGCTGCAATCCCTGTTGTAAGGGAGTTTGTCGATCAGATTCTCAGAAAATTGGGTAAAAGTAAGGGTGTGGTAATGGATGGTAGAGATATTGGAACAGCAGTTTTCCCCGATGCAGAACTGAAGATTTTTATGACGGCATCTGATGAAGTCCGTGCTAAAAGACGTCTGAATGAGATGCTTTCAAAGGGGGAGGATATCACTTACGACGAGGTTTTGAAAAATCTTAAGGCAAGGGATTATATAGATACGCATCGTGAACACCATCCTTTGACTATGGCTGAGGATGCTATCCTTTTGGATAATAGTGAGATGACTGTTGCCGATCAATTAGTTTGGATTAAGAATATTCTTGATAAAAGGGACAATGAAGGTATTGGTAGATCCTGAATCGGGATGTTGTAACGGAGTTCGGATGGCGATTGAGAAGTCGGAAGAGTTCCTGAAGCAGAGTGGCTCCTTGTACTCTTTAGGGGCCATTGTACATAATGGGGCAGAGATAGCGCGCCTTTCGCAATTGGGGATGGAGACTGTAGGGTATGAAGATTTGCCCTCTCTCTCCGGTAAGACTATCCTGATTAGGGCACATGGTGAGCCTCCCTCTACTTATAAGATGATAGAGGAGTTCGGGGTAAAACTCATAGATTGTACATGTCCTGTTGTGTTGGCACTTCAGAAAAAGATAGCAAAGAAGTATTCAGAAATTGCTCCTCGTGGGGGCAAAATATTGATTTTCGGTAAAATAGGTCATGCAGAGGTTAATGGTCTGGTCGGGCAGGTCGCTGGAGATGCGTGTGTGATCTCTTCTTTGGATGATCTTAAGGCTTTGATAATGTCGGGTGAAATTGATTTGGATAAAGAGTTGGCACTATTCTCCCAAACAACTAAGGATCCTGCTCATTATCAAGAGATTTGTGATTATTTGAGGGGACGGATTCCTGCTGAGAGTCTCTCTATTTACAATACCATTTGTGCTCAGGTCTCTTCGCGTCATAAAAAACTTGAAAAGTTTGCTTCGGAGTGTTCGGTCCTCTATTTTGTTTGTGGGAAAGAGAGCTCCAACGGGAGAGTTTTGTACGATTCGTGTAAGAGAGTCAATCCCCGTTCTTATAAAATCGAGGGGGTAGAGGATATCAATTTGTCAGATATTGATGATAATGATATTGTGGGAATTTGTGGAGCTGCTTCGACTACCCGATGGCAATTGGAGAGGGTAGCCGACTTTATAACCCGCTCTAAGGGTGACTCTTCAAACTACTGAAAGTGATGATAGTGTGTCAGAAAGAGAGAGGGTAAAGAGGGTTTCATATATCTCTGAAAGTTTTGAATCTCTTATCTTATTGATTTATTAAGTGTGTAATTTGTAGAAGTTTCCCTAAATTATTTATATCTTTGCAGCTTATTGGATTTAAACAATATTGATTAATATTTAAATATAATTATATGGCAACAACAGCAGATTTTAAAAACGGACTTTATTTTAATTATGATGGAAAACCGGTATCGATTATCTGGTTCCAGCATGTTAAACCCGGAAAAGGCCCTGCATTTGTTAAAACCAAATTGCGTAACCTTGAGAACGGAAAAATCCTTGACAGAACTTTCACTGCAGGTGAAAAAATTGAATTGATCAATGTGGAAAGAAGACCTTATCAGTATCTATATAAAGACGATATGGGTTTTAACTTTATGCATAACGAGACTTTTGAGCAAGTTAGCATTATGCCCGAAATGGTGGAAAATGCAGACCTTATGAAAGAGGGTCAGAATGTTGAAATGATGTTCCTTGCTGACGAAGAAAAATGTCTCACTTGCGAACTTCCTACTTATGTTGAATTGGAAGTGACTTACACTGAGCCGGCTGTTAAAGGTGACACAGCTTCTACAAATGCCCAAAAATCTGCAACATTGGAGACAGGTGCAGAAATTATGGTTCCTTTGTTCATCAACATAGGCGACAAGATTCGTGTAAATACTACTGACCGTTCTTATGGTGAGCGTGTAAGATAGTACCTGCACTGTAGAAATTTGAATAGTATAATAGATGGGTGAGTTTCTTATTTGGGGACTCACCCGTTTTCTTTATGGAACGGGAGGGTTATGATAAAATTGGCTCCTCCGTATTTTGCAGATTTTTCATATCTGATAGTTCCGTGGTTCTCGGTAATTATGTTTTTACAAATAGCAAGTCCCAATCCTGTTCCTGAGGTTTTGGTGGTAAAATTGGGTGTAAAGAGTTTATGCAGGTTCTCATCTGATACTCCGGAACCACTGTCTTCAACATCTATTCTGATATTTCTGTCATCCTGGTAAGAGAGTGTGATGGATATTTTCTCGCCGCTTATGTCATCCATCGCTTGTACTGCATTGGAAATCAGATTGACAAATACTCTGGTAATCTGACCTTTTCTTGCCATGCAGGTTACCTTGCCCACTTTGTTGTCAAATATGAATTCAATGCTGTCGTTGTTATTGTCAAATAATGCTATCTGTTTTATCAGAATATCTGTAATGTCTATCGGCTCAATATCTTCAACATAGAATTTTGCAAAACTTGAGAATTCGTTGGCAGTATTGGAAAGAATGTCAATCTGTTCAAGTAGGGATTGGCTTACAGTATTGAATTTCTCTTCCCAATTTCCTACTCCGCTTTGTTTCATCCTTATCAAATGCTGGATGCTCAAGCGCATTGGTGTGAGAGGATTTTTGATTTCATGGGCTATTTGTCGTGCCATTTCACTCCATGCGTGCTCTCTCTCTCTTCTGGCCAGTTCTTTGGTACTCCTCTCCAAATCGTCAATCATTTGGTTGTAGTTTTTTACCAGTAGTCCCAATTCATCTTTCCCTTTGTAATCGATGTGTTCGATTTTTTGATTGATTCCTAACTCTTCCATACTCTTACTGATGGTCTGCAATGGCCTTGAGATAGAGTTGGCAACAGCCAAACTGATGAGCATCGCTCCAATAATAAGTAGAATATACAGATTTATAATACCGGCAATTATGGTCTGTGCATCGTATTTGAATCCCGAATCAGAGACAAAGTAGGGAATGTTTGCTATTGCCAGAAGTGTCCCTTTTTCGTTATAGATTGGGGTGTAAAGGGAGTAATATTCCAGTTCAGAGATATTCTCTTCCTGAATGGAGTGCATCTTTTTCTTGAAGATAAGATCCTGGTATGCCTCCGGATTCATCCTGGTACTTACAAGATATTCATTGAATACAATTGGCTTTGTGGAACGGATAAGTCTTCCTTTGTGGTCAAATAGGTTGATGTCTACCATCATTCCTTGTGAAGTAAGGTCCATTGCATGGAACATTTCCACTGTATTGAGTTCGTTGTACTTTTCGGAGTTTTGCGCCATCTTTGATAGGGAACTTTGAACGGATACAAGTTTTTCTTCCATAAGAATTCTATTGTTCTCAGTCATGTATCTATAGATGAAAACTACACTTGCAAAAGCCATAAAGATGAGGGCCAGTAGCAATAATATTGATACAAGGATGGTGATTTTCATCCTCAGCGAACCTTTTGACTTAATGATGAATGTATTGCCTTTTTTCTTCCTGAATACCCTTGATGTCCCCATTATGATTAGGGCATACAAAAGGAATATATATGAGAAGAAGATCAGGTTCTGAGTGAAGTGACGGCTAGGACGACTTATGACTATCATGTTGTCGTTCAGGTACTTGTTGAAGAAAAGAATGTTATTCTCCACATTTGTGTGCGAGAAACCAAGTTTGATGTTATTGAGGTTGTAGCTTACAGCAAAGTTGAAGTTTCCGTTGTGGGTGGTAAGCTGTCCTTGATAATATTTCGCATAGGAGTAAGGGAATGGTATATGTACTCTGTTCTGGTCATCATTGTTTATAAGGAGGGATGGGTATCCGCTGTCATTTCTTCCATCTTTTGAGTCGAGTTCGATGTAGAGGTTGTATCTGATGCCTCCCCGTATTATTGTGAATGCTCCTAAATAACTGATATTATCCCTGAAATAATCAAGGTAGTAGAATGCAGAGGATTGTGTCAGTGGTATACCATATTTACTTATTAGCGTATGATAGTGGTTGTAGCAGTTTACCGGTTTTGCGGAGTTCTCCGTTATGATTCTGTCCTGTTCCCCGCAAACTGTTATTTTCATGTCGTATTTTGTGAAAATATTCCAGAAGTAATTCTCCGCAAGACGGTTGAGAATCATCTCTTCGGTATTCCTTATCCCTATAAGTGCTTTGATAAGAGGGTCTTTGATTATCGCTTTTTCAATGGTCTGGAGCTGTATTTCGAGATTCATGTCCCTCTCAAGGACTAATCTTCCAGTCATTGTACGTATGGTATTGCACTCTTTTTCAAATCCTTTTGAAATAGTTGTTGCAACAGTGTATAGTGTTGTTATGAAGATGTATATGAGGATATATTTGGATTGGAAGATGATGGATCCTTTGCTTTTTGTTGTAGTGGAGATGACTATATATAAAAGGAGTAGCAGTGCCAGAAATAGCAATGCGTAGAGAATATATACAATTATGGAGTAGATACTGATCTGATTTATTCTGGTCAGGTTCAACACAATTGTAGAGTTCATTATGATGGATCTGAGGGTAAGATGTATATATACCCCAAGAGATATTATAAGTCCTATAAGGGACCAGGTCTTCAATTTAAAACTGACTCCGGAAGAACTTAGTATGTTTCTTATGATACTTTTTCTACAGATGAATAATGCTAATATGTATATAAAAATGTAGAAATGGAAGTTCATCATTATTGCCAAGGAATTGAATATTTTGCCGTCAGCATAGAGCATAGGGGAAAATATGTCTTTGATCGGTGGCATTATATATGTGACGTAGAGAGAGGCTATTGCAAGAATTGTGATTCCTATCAGGGAGGCGATGAATGTATTTTTGTTTTTGTTCTGTGAAAGATTGATCAATATTGTGAAGATTGCAAGGATAAATGCAATCCATCTGAGAATCATCTTTCCAGACTTGTTGTAAAGGGGATTTACTTCCACTACAGAGAAAAATGCTTCTCCGTTAAGGGAATGGACTACATTGGAGTTGTCAATGTAAAGAGGTACCGTTGTAAAGTTGTTATCAAGATTCAGATATGGACTATTGGAGTTCTGCAACAGAGAATTCTCTGTGATATATTGTGTTTTAATAAGGATTCCGGCAATTATCTTGATATTTCCCCGCCTCTGAATTTTGACAATATACCAGGATGGACCGAGGTTGACATATTGTATATCTTCTTGCAGGTATGCCAGAGGGGTATTGTATATATTTGTATTGTTCAGGTCGTGGATTCTGTACCAGAATGGGGTGATGTCTACATCGTCATTGCTGATAGGGAAGAGATTTGCCCAACTTTGCAATGTGTCAGCCACATATCTATAGATGACCATGTCTTCGGGAAAGTTCTTGATATCGAGCCAGTGGTCTTCCGGTATGTTGAATGCTTTCTCAATATGTTTGTCCAATATCCTTTCCCTGTGGTGGAGATTCTTCTCCATCCTTTTTGCGTTTCTGGATACTGAATTTGGGGAAATATGTAAAAAGGAAACAATTAGACATATTGTGGCGGCACTCCATAATAGAAGAGTTATGTTTTTCCGTAATAGCCCCTTTAACCTGCTTATCTGCATATTGTTGCTTTTTATTCGTTGTGATATGGTTCACCTTTGATTATGGTAAATGCCCTATAAAGCTGTTCGGTAAAGAATAGCCTGATAATCTGGTGTGAAAATGTCATATCTGACAACGATAGTTTGGATGTTGCTGCTTGATATACTTTCTCCGAAAATCCGTAGGCTCCTCCTATCACAAATACAATACTTTTGGTGCTGTTATTGAGTCTCTTTTCCAAAAAATGTGCCCATTCAATAGAACTATAGCTTCTTCCTCTCTCATCCAGAAGAATGACTTCATCTGAGGGTTTGATTTTCTTGAGAATCAACTCTCCTTCCTTTTCTTTTACTTCAGTCGACGAAAGTGAACTTGTTCCGCTGAGTGCCGGAATTTCAATCCTTTCATAGGTTGTGTATCTGGCAATTCTTTTTTCGTACATTGCAAGCCCCTCTTTGACAAAAGGGAAAGCACTTTTTCCTATGGTCAATAGTGTAATTTTCATCTTTCAAGCATTGATTAACAAAGTTAACAATATTACTTTACTAACTGTTTCCCTGTTCCCTAAATTTTATGAGGATTTTGAAAAAATATCATGATTTAGATACTTATCGGTGGCTTTAAATCTGTAGTGTGATTTTTAAAGCTTCTTTTCTCAAAAGTCCCATTTGTTTATTTCGATAGGAATCTCCTTGTGGCTTGGTTTTTGCTTTGTTAAATGATTATGGAGAATTTTAGCAAGATGTTTCTTTTATGTGTAATTGCGATGGCCATACCATCTTTTGCATATTCACAGAAAATCGAGGTTGGAGGTAATCAGTACCAGTCACAGGGGAACCCTCGAATCAGTTTAAGAGAAGGAAGTGTTTTTGTTCCCATTGAAAAATATATCAGACAGGGAGACGTGCAATGTCTTTCTGCCTGGTTCGCAGACAATTTGCAGATATCAATGATCGGGAAACTCTCCAATTGCAGTAAAAGTCAAGCTCGTCAGATTCTGAAGCACTTCTTTGCAGAAAATCCTCCTCAAAGTTTTGAAATAGTATATAGAAGTGGCTCCTATCCGATGCAGTGCGCTGTTGGAAACTTCTCGGGGGGAGGATATGACTATTCCATTACAATAATAGTCAAGACAAATGAAAATGGTTCTTTTGTCGAGCAGATAAAAATCAGTAGAAAGTAGGTAATTATTTCGCTATAAAAGTGTCTTGATATCAGTATTTTGTACTGATAAGGCAATGATTTGTACGGAAAGGTGAAATACGGAATCAGCAATTACATAAAAATAAAGGGAACCAATCTGTCAATGATGATTCCCTTTTCTCTCTTTTTATTATAACCCCTATTTACTTCTGTCTCATGTATATTTGTATCGGACAACCTGTGAAGTCAAAGTGGCTTCTGAGTTTGTTTTCCAGGAATCTCTTGTAGGGTTCGCCTATGTATTGGGGCAGGTTGCAGAAAAATGCGAATGAGGGGCTCTTTGTAGGAAGCTGGGTGATAAATTTAATCTTTATGTATTTGCCCTTTGTAGCGGGAGGAGGGCAGTTCTCTATTTCTTCCAACATTATCTCATTGAGTTCAGATGTAGGGATTCTCTTTGAGTAGTTGTCATACACTTTAGCCGCAGCATCGAGTACGTCAAGAATCCTTTGTTTGTTGATAGCTGAGGTAAAGATAATTGGA
This sequence comes from Bacteroidales bacterium, assembly GCA_017501525.1. Classification (GTDB taxonomy): domain Bacteria; phylum Bacteroidota; class Bacteroidia; order Bacteroidales; family UBA932; genus Coprenecus. Next base: position 71,514 of record JAFVWT010000016.1, read on the forward strand.
ATATCGGAGAATGGTGCCAGTTTTTTCCTGATGGCCTCTGTGTACTCCTTCATGGTGTTGCTGCTCTTTGTAATCAAGTCCCATTTGTTGACTACCACTACGCAACCTTTTTTGTTTTTTACTATGAGGTTGAATATTGACATGTCTTGTGATTCAACTCCGTATTGTGCGTCTATCATCAGAATACAGATGTCAGTGTGTTCAATTGCTCTGATGGCCCTCATTACCGAGTAGAATTCCAAATCTTCGTTTACCTTGCTTTTCTTACGGACTCCTGCAGTGTCAATAAGCATAAATTCGTGACCGAATTTGTTGTAATAGCTTTCAATGGAATCTCTTGTAGTACCGGCTATAGGGGTTACAATGTTTCTTTCTTCTCCAAGGAATGCATTTGTGATGGAAGATTTGCCGACATTAGGGCGTCCGACAATGGCAATGCGGGGAAGAGATTCGTATTTGTCGTCCTGGGGCTGCTCTTGAGGAAGCAGTTTTACAAGTTCGTCAAGCATATCTCCGGTTCCACTGCCATTTGCAGAAGATATATCCCAAGGGTCTCCAAGTCCTAATGAATAGAATTGGAATGAGTCAAAACGTTTTTCAGCACTATCGACTTTATTGACAACCAAAAGGACAGGTTTGTCTGTGCGTCTGAGCAAATCAGCAATCTCTTCATCGAAGTCTGTGATTCCTGTACCAACTTCCACCATGAAGAGGATGACATCTGCCTCATCAATGGCGATTTTCACCTGTTTGCGAATCTCCTCTTCGAAGATGTCATCGCTATTGGAGGTATATCCGCCTGTGTCAACAACCGAGAACTCGGTACCGCACCATTCGCATTTTCCGTAGTGGCGGTCACGGGTTACACCTGCTGTGTCATCTACAATCGCCTGTCTCATTCCGACAAGGCGGTTAAAAAGGGTCGATTTTCCAACATTTGGACGACCTACAATGGCTACTAAACTCATGTTTTCTAATTTTCTGTTTTATTGTTGCTGCAATTTATTAAAGAGCAGTCGGAACAAGAAAACCCATCGCATACGGGTGCTCCGGATTTGCCTTTTTTGCCCCAAATTTTCAATTCATCTTCTTTTGCACATACGATTCCTCTTTTGCGCATCTCTTTGTTGTGTCCAATCTCGCTATCGGGGAATTGACCGTTTTTACGAAAAATGATGTTGAAACACATTATAAAAATGGCGATTCCTACAAAAATCAGTATGGCTAGAAAAAGTTTCATATATTATTCTGTTACAATCCATTTGCTCTTGTCGAGCAGAGGTTTTTCTGTTATTTTTATTACCGGAGGCATTTGGTGCGCTTTAAACGATGCCCCTTTTCTGAGTTTGACAATTCTCTCTACCAATTCGCGTGCCACACCGTCGGAGATAATCTCTTCGGGGGTTTGACCGAGTTCTACCATTCTATATAAAATGGGGTCAAGCAAGTTATAGTCGGGGAGAGAATCGGTGTCTTTCTGATCTTCCCTCAACTCAGCTGAGGGGGCTTTGCTAATGGTAGAGAAGGGGATAATTTCTCTCTCGGTATTGATGTAATTTGACAAAGCGTAAACTTGCAGTTTGTATATGTCGGCAATTACCATCAAAGCCCCTGAGAGGTCTCCGTAGAGAGTTCCATACCCTACCGCCAACTCACTTTTGTTGGAGGTGTTTAACAAAAGGGCCCCTTTTCTGTTGGAATATGCCATAAGGATAAGACCTCTGATTCTCGCTTGAAGATTCTCTTGAGTATTGTCCCAATGGTAATCCCCTTCAAAAATAGGGTCGATCTCCTTGATCACTTTGTCATATATCTTTTCTATCGGAATTATGTGGTATTTCATTCCGAGGTTTTCGGCCAAATCTACTGCATCACTCACTGAGTGTAGTGTAGAGAATCCTGAGGGCATAATGAGACCGGTTACATTTTCGGCCCCAAGTGCCTCTGCAGCAAGTGCCGCTACCAATGCGGAGTCAATACCTCCCGATAATCCCAATACCGCTTTACTCATCCCTGCATTCTTGAAGAAAGAACGCAAGGATGCAATAAGGCGTTTATGAATCGAACTTATCTCCTCCAAGGAACATAAGTTGATATTGTTAGAAACCATATACGTCACTGATAGATCTGAAATTGTATACTTTGTCTATTACCTCAGCAAACATCTTGGCAACTGAGAGAACCTTGATCTTAGAGATGTCGGTTCCTTCGGGTGCTCTTAGAGGAATGGTGTCGGTTACCACAACCTCTTTAAGTGATGATTGTGCTATTCTTTCGTATGCTTGTCCTGAGAATACGGCGTGTGTTGCCATTACTCTGACACTTGCAGCACCTTTTTCCATCAACATGTCAGCAGCTTTTGTAATGGTGCCGGCGGTATCGATCATATCGTCAACGATAACGATGTTTCTACCTTCAACATCACCGATAGCTGTCATAGAACCTACAACATTTGGTCTGGTTCTCGATTTGTGGCAAATGATAAGGGGACATTCCAATGACCTTGAATAAGCATTGGCTCTCTTTGCACCTCCCATATCAGGGGCAGCGATAGAAAGATTTTCCAATTTCATATCTCTGAGGTAAGGGAGGAAGATGGAACTTGCGTGAATGTGGTCAACGGGGAAGTCAAAGAATCCCTGAATCTGGTCAGCGTGCAAGTCAATAGTCATAACTCTGTCGCAACCTGCAGCCTGAAGTAGGTTTGCAACGAGTTTTGCTCCAATGGAAACTCTTGGACGGTCTTTTCTGTCCTGACGCGCCCAACCAAAGTAAGGCATAACGGCAATTACTTTGTAAGCAGAAGCTCTTCTTGCAGCATCGATAAGTAGCAACAATTCAAAGAGGTTCTCGATAGGAGGGAAAGTGGATTGAACGATGAAGATGGTGGCACCGCGGACCGATTCGTTGAATGCGGGCTGGAATTCTCCGTCGCTGAATTCTGTTACAATTGAGTCACCAAGGTCGAGTCCTAGTGATTTTGCAATTTTCTCTGCGAGGTATCTTGAACCTCTGCAAGAAAAGATTTTAATGGTGTGAGTGTGTTCCATAAAGTTAGTATTTCGGAGTGTTATTTAGTATTTTTTCTATGTAATCCAGAATCTCATCCCTTCCTATGTTCTTTTCGGAAGAGGTGGTGAAGAATTGTATATTTTCTCCTAATGGTGTTATCTGGGAGATGTTGGTAGCAGTTATTCTCGCAAGTTCTGCTTTAGAAAGTTTGTCGCATTTTGTGAAAATGATAGAAAAATCAACTCCTGCAGAGGCTACTGCATCAATAAAGTTCTTGTCTATTTCCATCAATTTGTGGCGCGAGTCGATGAGAATGAAGAGCATGGCAAGTTCCTCAGACTTTCCGACATAGTCCTGAATCATTTTTTTCAGTTGTTGCTGCTTTACTTTTGACAGTTTGGCAAAACCATATCCCGGCAAATCGACTAAGTACCAGCTGTCATTAATCATAAAATGATTGATCAGTACAGTCTTTCCTGGCATTGCAGAAGTGCGGGCAAGATCCTTCTTCGCGCATAACATGTTGATTAGTGAAGATTTACCAACATTTGAACGTCCGATGAATGCAAACTCGGGCGCCCTTCTTTTGGGTTTATCCTCCACTTTTTGGCAACTTCCTATAAACGTTGAATTAGATATTTTCATCTTCACCGATAAATTATCGGGCAAAAATACAAAGAAGCGAGTGAAAAGCAAAGCCCAAGCTTTGATTTTCCCAACGAGCGCCGCAGTATTTCTATCCCGTCAGGGATAAACGTACAAAGAAGCGAGTGAAAAGCAAAGCCACAAGCTTTGATTTTCGCTGGCGAGCGCCGCAGTATTTCTATCCCGTCAGGGATAAACGTACAAAGAAGCGAGTGAAAAGCAAAGCCCAAGCTTTGATTTTCGCTGGCGAGCGCCGCAGTATTTCTATTGATATATGGTGAAAACAAGATAAATGCCTTAAAGAAATTTCTATAAAAGACTTTGTGTAGATTTATGAAATTTTCACCGAACAGATTTTATTTTTTTTGTGAGAGCATAGTGGCGTTATGTGAATGAATGAAAAGGGGAATGATTCAGTGAAAAGGGATAACGGTTGCAAAAGTTTTAAAGTTTCTTTTTAAAACGTGGATTTTATAGAACTTTCCTTAAATTTGTGAAATAATGGATAGTGGAATTTCTTTATATGAATTGCAACTTAAGATAAAGGGTACAATTGCGAACTCTTTATGCGAAAAGTATTGGGTAAGATGTGAAATACATGAACTCAAAGGGCATTTGAGTGGGCATTGTTATCTGGAACTGGTGGATAAGGGGGATGATGGGAATAGTTTTAAGGCAAAATGTTCAGGTATTATCTGGAATTCCCGTTGGAGGGTTCTTTCTCCCTATTTTGAATCTATGACAGGCAGAAAACTCTCTCCGGGGATGTCTGTTCTTTTGTTGGTTCAGGTGCAATATTCCGAGATATATGGTCTTAGTCTTATCGTTTATGATATTGACCCTTCATTTACGGTGGGAGAACTGGAAATGGTACGCCAGAAGACAATAGAAAGGCTTACTAAAGAGGGGCTTATGGATATGAATTCATCTTTGCCTCTTCCGAAGTTGCCCAAAAATTTTGCAATTGTTTCGGCAGAAAGTGCTGCAGGTTATGGTGATTTCATGGTTCATCTGCATCAAAATCAATATGGTTTTAAATTTTTTACAAAGCTATATAATGCTCCTATGCAGGGAGCTCTGGCACCGGAAGGAATAATTGCCCAATTGGATGAAATTTTGAAGGATGTTCAGCAAGGAGCCAACTATGATGCAGTACTGATACTTCGAGGGGGAGGTTCAGTGGCAGATTTGCATTGTTTTGATGATTATGATTTGTGTTCTCATATTGCCCAATTCCCTCTCCCTGTGATGAGTGCAATAGGACATGATCGGGATTTCCATATTTGTGATATGGTTGCAGCAGTCTCTGTAAAGACTCCTACTGCCCTTGCAGATTATATTGTGGATGCTTTTCTTGCTGAAGATGCGTCACTTGTGTTTCTTCTTTCAAGAATTTCTATGGCTATATCCAATAAATTCCATACTGCCGAACTCTCTCTCAAACAACAGCAGAACAGGATTGAAAATTGTATTTCTGCAAGATTTCTTAAAGAATCCAATTTGTTGGATATGATTGAGTTGAGAATTAAAAAAGGGAATCCGTTATCTATTTTGCAAAGCGGATATTCATTGGTTACAGGAAAGAACGGGAAAATTCTCTCTATTGAGGGATTAAGTGTTGGAGATGGTTTGAAAATTGTATTTAAAGATGGTATAGTAGATTGTACGATTGAAAAAGTTGAACAACAAAAAATGACAGATTATGAGTGAGCAATTTAAAGAAATGACATATCAGCAGGCACTGAAAAGATTGAATGAACTTGTGGCTGAGATAGAGGATCCTGGGATTCCTGTCGAGAAAATAATGGATAAAGTAAAAGAATCTGTGGTCTTGATACAATTTTGCAGGAGTTCCTTGAGAGATACTAAAGAGGAAATTGATAATATTTTAAATGAGAAATCATGAAACGGACAGCAATATTCTTGTCACTGCTTTTTTCCCTTCTATTGTTGGGAGAAGAGGCTATTGCCAAGAGTGATTCATCCAAGTTGAGTGTAGTCAGGTATGATACCCTGTCAGCTGTTATAAAGTCCTATATTGAAGAAAGTTCGAGCAAATATTTCCAAGATCCTGTAGTTCCGAGGTTTTTGATAAAGGATAGGAAGGATAGTTTTATTTTTGGTATAGGAGGGTATGTTGCAGCGCATGGCTATTATGATAACAATGCCCTAATCGGCCCCTATTTCGTTGTCAGTTCCATTCCAATGGGGAATGCCCGTCTGAATCCCAATTATTTTGATCTGAGTATGGCGCAGACTCGTATCTCGTTTAAAGTAATAGGAGTTACCAAGTCGGGAGTTATCAATGCCTACATAGAAACAGATTTTATGGGGGACAATTATGCAATGAGGTTGCGCCATGCCTATTTGGAATTTATGGGGATTAAGGTGGGGAAGACGTGGAGTACCTACATGGATGATACGAATATCAATACTATAGATCCACAGGGACCGATGAGTCTGTCGACCAGATTGTTGCCGTTAGTTTCATATAGTATCAAGCAGGCGGAGAAATATAAGTTTACGGTGGCGTTGGAATTTCCTCAGGATGTTACAATTACATTCCCCGGAGGTTTGACTCCATCGGGGGATGTGGAGGTGCATCAGGCACTTCAGTCTTATCCGGATATTCCTGTTTCTTTGATATACGATAATGGTCCATATCATCTCTTTCTCGGTTACAATCAAAGAGTGATGAAGTTCAGTGAGTTGGGTAAGAAGTTCTCGCCTCATTATACTTTCTCGGCACAACTTAGCGGCAGTTATGCGTTTGAAACAAATGGGGTTATGGAACATAAGATTTTCCTGCAGGGCATTCATACTTATGGGATGGCTGATTGTATTCAGGATTTGGGCAATATTGGATACAATGCGGTGATTTCTGCAGATTTGAGTAGAATTGAACTGATACATAATAGTGCATTTTATGCAGGATACCATTTGGGTTTTCTGGGAAAGAATCAGATAAATCTCCTGTATTCACATCTCAAACAGTGGAATCTGGATTCTTTAGGTTATGATAATCTGTATGATAGTGGACATTATGTGTGTTTCAATTATATGAGGGAGTTCCTTGAATATGGAATATTTGGGGTGGAGGGACTCTATGGAATGAAACGGGATATTAGTGGAAATAGAGGTGATAATTTCAGAATAAGTTTATATTTAAGATATGATTTTTGACACAGACAAATATTTGCGTCCATATAGCGACATTATAGTCAGAAGACAGCAGGCTATACTTTATCGCAAGAGGATGATTGCCGGTTATGGTAAAAAGTTGAGTGATGCAGTGAATGCTCATTTGTTCTATGGTGTTCATGTCGACAGTGAGAGAAATAATGTGGTTTTCAGAGAGTTTGCCCCTAATGCCACCGCTATTTATCTTATAGGAGATGTAAATGGCTGGAGAAAGGAGGAGGATTATCGTTTTAGGTCTGTCGGTGGGGGTAGCTGGGAATTGGTACTTCCTTATGATAGAGTACCTCATGGTTCACTTTTCCGCTGGTTGGTAGAATGGGATGGCGGGTGCGGAGAGAGACTTCCTGCATATGCTACTCGCTGTGTTCAAGATCCTCATACAAAGATATTTTCGGCCCAGGTATGGGCTCCCCATACTCCCTATAAATGGAAAAATAAGTTTGTTCCTAAGAAAGAGGCTCCGCTGATTTACGAGGTGCATATCGGCATGAGTTCGGAGCAGGAGAAAGTTTCCACTTTTGATGAGTTCCGTAAGGATATACTTCCCAAAATTGTATCGTTGGGTTATAATACAATTCAGATAATGGCTCTTCAGGAACATCCTTATTATGGCTCTTTTGGTTATCAGGTTTCGAATTTTTTTGCCCTGAGTTCCAGATTTGGTACCCCTGAGGAATTTAAACATCTTGTGGATGACGCCCATCAGGCAGGAATATCCGTTATTATGGATATAGTACATTCGCATGCAGTGGACAATCAGGTTGAGGGGCTTGGAATGATAGACGGGACCGATCATCTCTATTTCCATTCCGGGGATAGAGGGGTTCATCCGGCATGGAAATCCCGTTGTTTTGATTATTCTAAAGAGGTTACTCAGCATTTTCTTCTCTCCAATGTCAAATATTGGATGGAAGAGTATCATCTTGATGGATTTCGCTTTGATGGGGTTACAAGCATGATCTATCTCGACCATGGATTAGGAAAAGATTTTGTCAATTATGATTGTTATTTTGACGGTAATCAGGATGAAGATGCGATTGTTTATTTGGGACTGGCTAATATATTGGTAAAAGAATTGAACCCTAAGGCAATAACTATTGCAGAAGATGTAAGTGGACTTCCGGGACTTGCAGCAATTCTCTCTCAAGGTGGAGTAGGTTTTGATTATAGGATGAGTATGGGAGTTGCAGATCATTGGATTAAATGGATAAAAGAGAAGAGCGATGATGAGTGGTCAGTCGGAGAGATTTTCTATGAGCTGACAAATAAGAGGGCTGATGAGAAGACTATCAGTTATGCTGAGTGTCACGATCAGGCTCTGGTTGGGGACAAGACTTTGATTTTCAGATTAATTGATAAGTATATGTACGATTCGATGAGTGTGGATTCGCATTCTGAGGTGGTAGATAGAGGTATCGCATTGGTCAAGATGATTCGTCTGGCAACAATTGCTACAGCCGGTAATGGCTATCTCAATTTTATGGGTAATGAGTTCGGACATCCCGAGTGGATTGATTTCCCCAGGGAAGGGAACAATTGGTCATATTTTTATTGCAGAAGACAATGGTCTCTTGCGGATAATGACTCTTTGCGTTATAGGTTTTTGCTCAATTTTGACAAGGAGATGATTCACCTGATCAAGAATAATAAAGTTTTTAATAACAAGCCTCTCCATATACATCAAGATGAAATGCAAAAAGTTTTGATTTTTGAGCGAGGATGTCTTATCTTTGCATTTAATTTTCATCCCACGCAATCGGTGACAGATTTCAGATTTTCAGCCCCATCAGGCGAATATCGTCTTGTATTTGATACCGATAGCGCGGATTTTAATGGCTTTGGTAGAAATGATTCAGGGATAACTCACTGTACCATAAAAGAATACAATGACAGTAAATTGTCTTTGTATCTTCCTTGTCGTTCTGCAATTGTTCTGAGAAAAATAAAGTAAACGGATAATTATATGTCATATCTGAAATTTGATAAGTCAGAATTGGTGAATCTTGAGTATTCACTCTCACGTGAGGTTTTATCTACCAATAAGACCGGTGGTTATCTGAATACCACTATTATAGGTTGCAACACCCGTAAGTATCATGGATTATTTGTCCTTCCTATTGAGAATTTCGACATGAATAGACATGTACTTCTTTCTTCATTGGATGAGACAGTTATTCAGCATGATCAGGAGTTTAATCTTGGAATCAGATGTTATGGAAGGACCAATTATGAACCGAGGGGACATAAATATATTATAGATTTCAGCATGGACAAGTTCCCTGTAATAAAATACAGAGTAGGAGGGGTAATTTTGTCCAAGTCTATGATATTTCTCCACAATAAGGAGCAACTTCTCATAAAGTATACTCTTGAAGAGGCTCATTCAGAAACTCTTTTGAGATTGAAACCATTTTTGGCTTTCAGGAATATCCATGCGCTGACTCATGCCAATGACGATGCCAATCTGGGTTATATGGATGTGGAAAATGGGGCAGCTTTCAGAATGTATGATGGTTTTCCTGTTGTAAATATTCAAATCAATAAGGACAATGAGTATCTTCATGACCCTACATGGTATTACAATGTAGTCTATAATGAAGAGCAAAGACGTGGTTTTGAATACAAGGAAGATTTGTTCTGTCCCGGTTATTTTGAAATGTCTATAAAGAAAGGGGAAAGTGTCATTGTCTCGGTCTCTACTTCAGAGATTGCTCCCAAAGGTCTTACACGAATATTCAATGCGCAGGAAAAAGAACGTATCTCTTTGGACAATTATCAGGCTTGTTTGCTCCGTTCGGCTAAGCAGTTTATTGTGAACAACAAGAATAAGAAAGAGATATATGCAGGTTATACATGGTTAGGTAAGGCACTTCGTGAGACATTGCTCGCTTTACCAGGTCTTACCCTTTTTGCAGATGGTGACATTAAAACATTTGATGCAGTTCTGGATACAGTCTATAAACAGTATGACAGGCAACTGATGATGGGTTCAAAACAGGTAGATGCCGCTTTGTGGCTCTTCTGGGTAGCTCAACAGTATGCCATTTTTACTTCAGACAAGAAAGCAGCCTGGACAAAATTCAGGTCAAAACTCATCGCTATTGCCGAGACATTTATCAGCGGTGCGAGGATGGGTGTTACTCTATGCGAAAATGGTCTGTTGAAAGCAAAAATGAACGGAGTTGCATTGACATGGATGAACGCTTACAATAGTGAAGGTATCCCTGTAACTGAAAGGGGTGGGTTCCAAGTGGAGGTAAATGCTCTCTGGTACAATGCAATATCGTATCTTATCGATATGGAAAGCCGCTTTGGAAAAGATCAGCGTTCTGTTCAAAGATGGTCTGAGATAAAGGCTCAGATTGATGCCAATTTCTACAATATGTTCTGGAATGAGAAATTCCGTCATCTTGCAGACTATATTGATGAAAATGGTGTTCAGAATGTTTTTACAAGGCCAAATCAAATATTTGCTTGTGCGTTGGAGTATTCTCCGATTTCGGAAGATGTCAGAGCTCTTGTAATGGAGGCTGTGAGAAGGGAACTTTTTACAATCAGGGGTATCAGAACACTATCTCCTAAGAATCCTTTATATAAAGGTATATACGACGGCAATCAAAATCAGCGTGATAATGCTTATCATCAAGGTTCGACACGTGTTTGGCTGATTTCATATTATATTGAAGCTTTCTTGAAACTCTACGGATCACAATATTCAAAGAAGGCTCTTGAAACTATCTATGCTTTTGAAAAGGATATTGAAATGCATGGTGTAGGTCATATCTGTGAACTTTATGATGGAGACCCTCCACATAATCCTCATGGTGCAATATCCGGAGCAGTGGCCGTAGCTGGATTGCTCCGTGCTATCTATTTGGTTAATAATACAAAAAAATAGGAACAATGAAAGTCTTAATGTTTGGATGGGAATTCCCTCCCCATATTGCTGGAGGTTTGGGTACTGCTTGTTACGGAATGGTAAGGGGTCTTGCATACCACGATGTTGATGTTCTGTTTGTGATGCCATCAGCCTCGGGGGATGAAGATGAGAGATATGCAAAAATAATCAATGCAAGTGATATTGAGGCTTCAGATGTCCGTTTGGATCATCAGGAGTTCCTGGAGAAGGTAAAATTTCTAAGAGTCTGGAGCAATATTGTTCCCTATGTGGATCCAAGAGATTTCTCAACATTGGTTGAAAGGGAAAAGATGGCTCAAGCAGAGAGCTTTAGAATAAATTTCAAGCAGAAGTACAAATTCTCGGGAAAGTATGGCTCGAATCTTATGGAGGAGGTAGTACGTTATGCTATGGTTGGAGGTACAATCGCAACTCAGCAGGAGTTTGATGTGATTCACTCTCACGATTGGTTGACATATATGGCAGGTATTGCTGCGAAAAGGGTATCCGGAAAACCTCTTGTTATTCATGTTCATGCTACAGAGTATGACAGGAGTGGCGAGAATGTCAATCCAGATGTCTTCAGACTTGAGAAAATGGGAATGGAGGCTGCTGATAAGGTGATTACTGTGAGTAACCTGACCAGAAATATCGTTATAAATAAGTATGGAATTAATCCTGATAAAGTGGTGACTGTCCACAATGCGGTCGATTTCAGCGGTCGTGACAATCTTGAAATACACAGGGGTGTTCCTGAAAAAGTGGTTACATTCCTGGGACGTATAACATATCAGAAAGGTCCGGAGTATTTTATTGAAGCTGCTAATAAGGTGTTGCAGAAATATCCGAATGTCCGTTTTGTTATGGCAGGAAGTGGAGATTTGCTAAACAGATCCATCAGGCGGGTAGCAAAACTCGGAATAGCAACAAAATTCCATTTTACCGGATTTCTTAGAGGAGCAGATGTTCACAAGATGTTTGCCTTCTCAGATGTATATGTAATGCCTTCGGTCTCAGAACCGTTTGGTATTTCACCATTAGAGGCGATGAGGACCGGGGTCCCTTCAATTATCTCAAAACAGTCCGGTGTGGCTGAGGTACTCAAGCACTCTATCAAAGTGGATTTCTGGGATATAGATGCTATGGCTGATGCCATTTATGCCTTGCTCAAATACCCTGCACTGAGCTCAATGTGCTCTAAGAAGGGACTTGAGGAGGTTAATGCGCTCAAATGGAATAATGCAGCGCTAAAAGTTAAAGATGTATATTTATCAACATTGAAATAGGGAGAAGATTATGGAAACTAAGCCGTCAATTTGTTTTTACTTTCAAGTTCATCAACCGGATAGACTAAGACAATATCGTTTTTTTGACATAGGAAATGATTCACATTATTACGATGACTTTGCTAACAGAACTATCGTCAGAAGAGTCGCTCAAAGATGTTATATTCCTATGAACAATCTTTTGCTTGAATTGATTTCTACCTTTGGTAAGAAGGTCAAGTTTGCTTTTTCGATTTCAGGTGCAGTTATTGAACAACTTGAAATGTATGTGCCTGAGGCCCTCGATAGTTTCAAACAATTGGCTAAAACCGGATGTGTTGAATTTTTGGCAGAAACATATTCACATTCTCTATCTTCATTAGTGAGTCAGACAGAGTTTGAAAAGCAGGTAAAGCTCCATTCAGCATTGATCCAAAAGTATTTTGGAAAGAAACCTAAATGTTTCAGAAATACCGAATTGATCTATTCGGATGAGATTGGAGCAAAAGTTGCAAAAATGGGTTTTACTTCGATCCTTACAGAAGGAGCAAGACATATTTTGGGATGGAAGTCGCCTAACTATGTATATACCAATCCTATAAATCCTAAATTGAAACTGTTGTTGAGAAATTTCAATTTGAGTGATGATATTGCATTCAGATTCTCTGACAGAAGTTGGGCAAAATGGCCAGTAAATGTTGATAAGTATGTTGATTGGTTGAACGATTCGCTTAAGGATGGTGAAGTTGTCAATTTGTTTATGGATTATGAAACATTTGGGGAGCATCAAAACGAGAATAGCGGAATTTTTGATTTCTTCAGAGCATTGCCTGAGGCTATTCTAAACAGAACAGATATTGAGTTTTGTACTCCTTCAGAGGTAGCAAAGAAACATCATCCTGTATCAGCACTTAATGTTCCGTTTGCCATTTCATGGGCAGATGAGGAGCGGGATACAACCGCTTGGCTCGGAAATGAACTCCAAAATGAGGCATTCTCTAAATTATACGAATTGGAGGATAAGGTAATTGCCGCAGATGATGAGCAATTGTCAAAAGATTATATGAGACTCCAGGAGAGTGATCATTTCTATTATATGTGTACAAAATTTTTCTCGGATGGAGTAGTACATAATTATTTCAATCCTTATGATACCCCATACGAGGCCTTTATAAATTATATGAATGTTCTCAGCGACTTTATCTTAAGAGTGGATAAGCGTCTGAAACAGTAAATAAGATTACCAGTTAACAATATGAGTACCAATAAAGTAACAATGCCCGATTACCTTTTTGAGGTTAGTTGGGAGGTGTGTAACAAGGTAGGGGGTATCCATACTGTATTGGCAACCAAATCGTTGAATCTAAGTCAGGACTTGGGTAGCAATCATATACACATTGGTCCTGACTTTTGGATTGATTCGACTCAGAATCCTGAATTTACAGAAGATCCGCTTTTATATAGAAGTTGGAGACTGACTGCTGCATCTGAGGGTTTGAAAGTGAGAGTGGGTAGATGGAGTGTGCCTGGATCTCCTATTGCCATTTTGGTTGACTTTTCTCAGTTTATACCTCAAAAGAATGAGATATTTGCTTCATTCTGGGAAACTTTCAAACTTGACTCTATCTCAGGTGGTTGGGATTTTATAGAGTCTGCCCTTTTTGGTTATGCCTCAGGTAAGGTAATTGAAAGTTTTGTCAGATTCAATCTGATGCCTCATCATAAGGTGGTTGCGCAATTCCATGAGTGGATGACCGGTGCAGGTGTTCTCTATCTGAAGAGTTGCAAGATTAATGTTGCCACAATTTTTACTACACATGCAACAGTCGTGGGTAGGTGTCTGGCATGCAACAATGTCCCCTTGTATGATATTCTTGATAATTGTCCGGTTGAAGAGAAAGCAAGGTTTTTCAATGTTACCGCTAAATATTCATTAGAAAAGTGTGCTGCACAATATTGCGATGTCTTTACAACGGTGAGTGATCTTACCGCTTACGAGTGTGAAAAGCTTGTCGGAAGGAAAGTGGACGTCGTTACCCCTAACGGATTTGACCGCAGTATTGTTCCCGAGGAAGATCTATATGCCAAAAAGAGGGAACAGGCCCGTGAGAAACTTTATCAAGTGGCCTCTGAAATGTGCGGATATGATTGTGCTGACTCGTTGATGGTCGCCGTAAGCGGACGATATGAGTATAAAAACAAGGGTATCGATGTATTTATTGAGGCTTTGGCGAAGGCTAATGCGAGTGATTCTCTCAAGAGGAATGTGCTTGCATTTATAATGGTTCCTGCAGGTATTGATGGTCCTGAGAAGGAGTTGGCGGGAAAGAACTGTACACATAGACTTTCTTATCCTGAGCATGATGCAGTTACAAGGCGCCTTGCCGAATTGAATCTTATGAATCGCCCGGAGGATAAGGTGAAAGTGATTTTTGTCCCTTCGTATCTCAATGGTAATGATGGTGTATTCAATATGAAATACTACGATTTGCTGGTGGGACTTGATTTGACAGTATTCCCTTCATATTATGAGCCTTGGGGATATACTCCATTGGAATCGCTGGCATTCGGAATACCTACGGTAACCACTACTCTTGCTGGTTTTGGATTATGGGTGCAAGACCATTTTGCTAAGGCGCATCCTTCAATCTCTGTTTTACCGAGAAATGAACAGAATTTTGGAAACGTAGTTTCAGGAGTTCTTGATAAGATTGAGGAAATGGCCTCTCTTGGTGAAAGAGATAGGGAAAAGTATAGGAAAAATGCATTCAATGTATCTGAGATTGCTCTTTGGGAAAATAATATAAAGTATTACAAAGAGACTTACTCTTTAGCTATAGAAAGAAATATTAATGAAAAGGGGGAGTACCCTGAATATAAGGAAGAAATAAATAATTATAGAAAAATGGAATTTAATGGACCTTCATGGAATAGGATTTTGGTGAATAGAACTATTCCTGAAAGATTGAAATATTTGGATGTAATATCTAAAAATTTATGGTGGTGCTGGAACCAAAAGGCAATAGAATTGTTCAAAGGTATCAAACCGCAACTTTGGAAGACCTGTGAGGGAAATCCTATCGCATTGTTGGATATGCTCACTTTGGAGGATTATCAATTCCTTCAGACGGATACCCAGTTCCTCAAAAAACTTGATGAGGTAGCAGAGGAATTCAATGTATATATGGACGGTAAAAAGGAGAGACAATCACCATCAATTGCATACTTCAGTATGGAGTACGGTCTGGATACTTCATTGAAAATTTATTCGGGCGGTCTTGGTATTCTTGCAGGAGACTATTTGAAGGAGTCAAGTGATATGAAGGTCAATATGACCGGTGTAGGTCTGTTGTACAGATATGGCTATTTCAGACAGCGTCTTACAGCTAATGGTGATCAGGTAGCAGATTATGAACCTCAGGATTTCTTCAAGATTCCTGCGACCCCTGTCAGAGATGCAGATGGCAACTGGATGATGATATCTGTTGTCTTCCCTGGCAGAAATGTTTATGCCAAACTATGGAGAGTGGATGTCGGCCGTACAGAATTATACCTTTTGGATACCGATTTCGAAGATAACCTGCCGGAAGACAGACAAATTACTCATCACCTTTACGGAGGAAATTGGGAAAACCGACTAAAACAGGAGATTCTGTTGGGTGTAGGTGGTATTCGCGCTCTTAGAGCCCTTGGTATCGAATGTGAGGTTTACCACTGTAATGAAGGTCATGCTGCATTTATCGGTCTTGAACGTTTAAGAGAATATGTTCAGGAAAACATGACTTTTGCTGAGGCTTTGGAACTGGTTAGAGGCTCTTCACTCTATACTACTCATACTCCGGTTCCTGCAGGTCACGACTCTTTTGATGAGAATCTTTTGAGAACTTATATGAATCACTATCCTCAGAGACTTAATATCGACTGGGATACATTTATGGGACTTGGAAGGGTTAATCCTCAAGACAAGGGTGAAAAATTCTCAATGAGTAATCTTGCTTGTAACCTATCTCAAGAGGTAAATGGCGTGAGCTGGATGCACGGAAAGGTAAGTCAGGACATTCTTGGTAACTTATGGCCAGGTTATCTTCCCGAAGAGCTTCATATTGGATATGTGACAAATGGTGTACACTATCCCACATGGACAGCTCCTGTTTGGAAAGAGATTCATGCTGAAGTGTTCGGAAATGATTTCGCTACTCATAAATATGACAAGTCTTGTTTCGAAGGAATCTATAATATAGATAACAGTAGAATATGGAGTGTTCGTAACGATCTTAGAAAGGCTCTTATTGAGGAAGTTAAGAAACGTATTGCAGATAAGGACATTACCAGTCACTATTCACCTCAGCAGAAAGTGAAAATTGTAGAGACATTAAGGGATGATGTCCTGACAATTGGTTTTGCGAGACGTTTTGCTACATATAAGAGAGCTCACCTGTTGTTTAGGGATTTGGAACGATTGGAAGCGATTGTCAATAATCCTGAAAATCCTGTTCAATTTATTTTTGCAGGTAAGGCTCACCCTGCGGATGGTGCCGGTCAAGGCCTGATTAAGAGAATCGTTGAAATCTCTAAGATGCCTCAATTTATCGGTAAAATTGTTTTTGTTCCCAATTATGATATCAATCTTGCAAAATTCCTTGTTCAGGGTGTTGATATCTGGATGAATACTCCTACAAGACCATTGGAAGCTTCGGGTACATCTGGAGAAAAGGCAGTTATGAATGGTGTAATGCATTTCTCAGTCCTTGATGGATGGTGGGTTGAAGGTTATAAGAAGGATGCCGGATGGGCTCTTCCTATGGAGAGAACTTACGATGACCAGAACTTCCAAGATGAATTGGATGCCGCTACCATTTACAATATAATTGAAAATGAGATTGCTCCTTCTTTCTATACTCGGGAAGAAGAGTCAGGTATTCCTGTTAGTTGGGTAGGTTATATCAAGAATACCATTGCCAAGGTAGCTTGTAACTTTACCACCAACAGAATGCTTACAGATTATATAAACCAATATTACCAACCTCTATATGAGCGTGCTGCTTTATTGAATGCAAATGACAGAGCTTTGGCTCGTGAGATTGCTCTATGGAAAAAAGGTATGCGCAATAACTGGCAACATATAGAAGTTAAAAATTACAAGCGTCTTAGCGATGAGAAGGATCAACCGATTTTGGGTGTGAGCAGCCAGGTTGAGTTGGAACTCTTCATTGGAGAAATTAATCCTGAGGATATAGGGGTTGAGATAGTTTGTGCCGAACAGGATGTTAAGGGACGCTATCATGTCAGAGAATCCTTTGCATTTACATGTGATTCCTTTGCAGATGGTCTGGCAAAATACAAATGTGATATAGTACCTACAGCGACAGGTGTTTACTATCTTGCATTGAGAATATTTGCTAAGAACACCTTATTGCCGCACCGTCAGGATATAGAATTGGTAAGATGGTTGTAGCCGCAACAGGTTTTTTTGATGGAGTACACAGAGGACACCGTGCAGTGCTCGATGAATTGAAGGAGGCTGCACGGCTCAACTCGTGTGAATCTGCAGTAGTTACGTTTTGGCCGCATCCCCGTAATGTATTGCAGAAAGATGCGAGTACATTGCGTCTTCTAAATACATTGGACGAAAAGAAACATCTTATTCAAGAATATGGTATTGACAAATTTTTTGTGATTCCATTTACAAAAGATTTCAGTAGGATGGATACCGCTTCGTTCCTAAGAGAATATCTTATAGAAAGATTTGGAGTATCCACCCTAATTATCGGTTATGATCATAGATTGGGAAATTCTTCTTGCGGCTCGCGTGACGAACTTGTAGAGATTGCTCATAGTGTGGGACTTGAGACAATTGTAGTCTCTCAGGTAAACTCCGGAGAGGTAACAATAAGTTCTACAAAGATAAGAGGGGCAATTTCAGCGGGGGATATTGTTATGGCTTCTGATATGCTCGGCTATAATTATTCTTTGCATGGGGTTGTTGTCTTGGGCAATATGATAGGCAGAACAATAGGATTCCCTACGGCAAATATGCAATTATATGAGCCTTTGAAGATTATTCCGGCCAACGGGGTTTATTATGTGAAGGTGTATCTCTCTTCAGGTGAGTATAAAGGAATTTGCAATATCGGAAATAGACCGACAGTTGCAAAGAACAATGATAGGACTATTGAGACCCATATCCTTGATTTTGATGAGGATATATATGGTTTGGATATTAGAATAGAATTTGTGGCCCGTTTAAGGGATGAGATCAAATTTTCATCTTTGGAACAACTTAAGGATAGAATTTCCAAAGATAAAGAGTTTGTTAAGAAAATGTTTTAGTATATTTATCCCCGTTGGGATAGAAATACTGTGTGCGCTCGTTGTAAAAATCAAAGCTAGAAGCTTTGCTTTTCACTCGCTTCTTAGTATATTTGTCGTAACGACAGAAATACGACTGCGCTCATAGTGAAATCTTAAAGTAAACTTTATATTTCATTCGCTTGTTCGTATATTTATCCCTGTTGGGATAGAAACACTATGTGCGCTCGTTGTAAAAATCAAAGCTAAAAGCTTTGCTTTTCACTCGCTTCTTAGTATATTTGTCATTAATCAATAGTTTTGTCATGGAAGATATTTTACCTATTATATTCACACTGTTGTTTGTTGCTTTTCCTGCATTGTTTGGCCACAAGAAAAAGCAGAAGACTATCCGTAAGGGGAATACCCCCCGTCAGGTGACTACAGAAGATATTTTGAGAGAACTTTTGGGAGATGATTATCAGAAACCAATAACTATTGATACGGAGTTACCTCCTCAGAGTTCTCCTGAGAATCCATACTCAAATATTACTTTCATTGAATCTGAATCTGAATCAAATCAGCCTGCGCGTGATGTTGTATTGGAGCCAAAAATGGAAGAGAAACGAGTGGTAGTTAGTGAGAATATCGAGTCAAATCCATTGGTTCAGCACTCTGCTGATAGCAAAAATGAAAAACTGAATGTTGATCCCAAGAAAATGATTCTGTATTCGGAATTATTGAAACCTAAGTTCACTGAATATTAATTCCCATTTTGATAGAAAATCTATTTTAGGCTCTCTGTAAGTTATGAGAGTTGTATCTGGATGTTCCATATATCCCAGCAAAGTCTTTATAGCACATTCCTATAATAGATCGTTTTGGCAGATTATATAGAATATTCATGATAGTCTGCCGAATATAAAATGTCTGATTCTTTTAAAATGGGGTGATTTTGTAACTATTTGATAGCTAGTTACTATTCTCCTTTAAGGCTCTCTGTCTTTGTGACTCTTCCATCAAATTCATCAGCTTTCTATATTTTGGTAAGTGGTTATTGTAGTGATTTATGGATGTGATGGAGAATTTTAACCGTACTCGTATGATGTTTTATAGAAAAATTTTGTACCTTTGCACAGAAGGGTCTCGCAGTAGCGGGATTCTTTTTTGATTTTATAAATGTTAATGTTATGTCAGAAATTCATTATGTAACAGCCGAAGGGCTTGAAAAATTGAAAGCAGAATTGGCTGAAGCTATCAGTCAAAGACCGGTTATCTCAAAACAGATTGCAGAAGCGAGAGATAAAGGTGACTTGTCAGAAAATGCAGAATATGATGCAGCGAAAGAGGCTCAGGGCTTGTTGGAACTGAAAATTTCAAAGTTGGAGAACCTGGTGGCAAATGCCAGAGTTATAGATGAATCCAAAATAAATACAGATCGCATACAGATGTTGAACAAGGTAAAACTCAAAAACCTGCTCAATAATCAGATTGTGGAATATACTTTGGTGGGTGAGAGTGAAGCCAATTTCAGAGAAGGTAAATTGGCAGCGGCAACTCCTATTGGAAAGGCCTTGATAGGAAAGGAAAGGGGAGATGTTGTTGAGGTTGTGGTTCCTTCAGGAATACTTAAATTTGAAGTTTTGGATATCTCAATTTAACAGACTATGGCATCTATTTTTACGAGAATCGTCAACGGAGAGATTCCTTCTTATAAAGTAGCTGAAAATGAGCATTGCTATGCTTTTTTGGATATCAGTCCTCTTGCAGAAGGTCATACACTCGTGATTCCCAAAAAAGAAGTGGATTATCTTTTTGATTTGGATGATGAGTTGTATGTCGAGTTGCAATTGTTTGCTAAAAAGGTGGCTAAGGCATTGAAAAAAGCTGTTCCCTGCAAAAGAGTAGGCGTTGCTGTGTTAGGAATGGAAGTCCCCCATGCTCATATACATCTGGTTCCGTTACAATCAGAAATGGATATGGACTTTAGAAAAGAAAAATGTTCTTTAACACCGGAGCGTTTTGCGGAAATTGCCCACAAAATTGCTCAAGAATATCAAAAATAACAGATGAAAAAAAATCTATTTTTGTCACTTGTTCTCTTGGTCATTCTTTCATCTTGTGCCAGGAAAACGACATTGGATATTAAAATGTACGGCGCTCAGGACAGTACTGCAATTGTAGTATCCAAGCTGGCAGTAAGCAAACTCTCAGCAATAGATACCCTATATCTGGAGAATGGTCAGGCGGAGATCGTTTTAGAGATTCCCGAGTCGTTTCCGGAGTTTGTCTACCTCTCTACAGAGAATGGAAGTATGGTTCCGCTACTTGTCTCAAATGGGGAAGAGATTGTAGTGGAGATGAACTCGATAGGAGAAGCCATTAATGTCCAGGGATCAGAAGAGTCGCTTCTGCTTCAATCGGTTGAGGCTGAAAAGAGATCTTTCTCGATTGCTTTTGACTCGTTGACTATGATTGCAAACAATGCAGCCCAATCTGGAGATGAAATAACTCGCGAGAGGGTCAATAAGGAGTTAGGTGCTTTATATGTTGCGCATAAACAGAAGTCTATCAGATATATCTATGCCAATCCAAAGTCAATGACTGTAATTCCTGTCATATTTCAGAATGTGGTTGAGGGTCTTCCTCTGTTTTCTGAGTATACAGATGCAATTCTTTTTGAACGTGTGTATGACTCATTAAGTTCTATCTATTCAGGCTCTCCATATCTGGTGTCATTAATTTCTGAGGCTCAGAGAAGGAAGAATCTCCTTCAGATGGAAAACCTACTCTCAGAAGCGCAAAGGACAGATTTTCCTGATATTATTCTTCCTGATTTCAATGCTCAGCAGAAGAAACTCTCTGACCTGCAGGGAAATGTTATTCTTCTATATTTTTGGGATCATGAAAATGACGGAATGAAGCTCTACAACACAGATTTGATTCCTATTTATAACAAGTACCATTCAAAAGGTTTTGAAATCTATCAAGTGGCTATAACAGAGAATAAGACCGACTGGGCAATCTATCTTAAAGGACAGCCTCTTCCTTGGATTAATGTATGTGATGTAGCCGGAGATTTATCTTATGCGGCAGCAATTTATAATGTGACCGAACTTCCTTCGTGTTTTCTCATATCCAAAGATGGAACAATAGTATCAAGGAATATCTTTGATATCAATATGTTGGAAAAGGAGATTGCTAAATTAATCTCTGCCAAATAGGGCTTTTTGGCTCTTTTTACTGATACCGGCAACAAATTCTTTCAAATAGAATGGTTCAAAATAGGCTACATCTTCGTAGCCTTTTTTGTTCCATTTTTCAATGGTGCTGCTCAGCATATATTTTGCTGAGGGGAATGTGGAAATGAAGTCAGATTTTGCAATTTTCTCTTCAGAGAGTATTTTTCTGAATTTTTCTACACCATCTCCTATGAATATTATATTGTCATATTTCTCAAATTCTTCGGAAAAGGTGTTCTCGTCAAGAATTATGGCCTGGGTTACGGTCAATTTTTCCCCTTTGGAGTTATATTGGGCACTATAGACCTCCATTCTTCGTGCGTCCAACATCGGAATTATCAATGTATTCTCAATTTTGCACTTTTGTGCAGCTTCAGAAGCAAGAATTTGGAGTGTGTCTACCCCAATTAAAGGGATATTTGTTCCAAAGCACAATCCTTTTGCAGTAGATACACCAACTCTAAGTCCAGTATATGAACCGGGTCCCATGCTGACTGAAACGGCATCACAATCTTTTGGGGATAGTCCGGCTTCGGTAAGGGCCTGTTGGATTAGAGGAGCAAGTTTTGAGGCTTGGGCTTTAGGCTCGTCAAGCTCCTTGTAAACCAATATTATATCGTTATCAGTAATAGCTACGGAACAGGCTTGTGTTGCAGTTTCTATCAATATAAATTTACTCATATCTGACTTTTATTCCTTCTTTTAACTCTTTATTAAGGGTATTGTATGGTCCGGTGACAATTATTGTTGACTCGTCTATTGCCCCACTCACAACCTCTATCCGTCTGAAGTCCTGAATGCCGGTAACAATCTCTTTCATCTCCACTGTAGAAGATTCAGGCAAATATATAAAAACATATTCTTTTATTTGAGTTTCTTCTCCAAAATCACACTCTTTAGCAATAATTGCTTCGATCGGAAGGGTGAGTATATTATTTTTACTGATGGTGTGAATCTCGATAGATGCCCCCATTCCACTTTTTAAATCCCTTGGAAGTGAGTCTAATTTAATCTTTACTGTATACTCTCCAACCTGCAATCCATTATGTCGATTGTTTGAGTTTTGGGCGATCTTCCGTACTCTTCCGGCAATTCTTTTGGTGCTGAGGGCATCTATTCTTACGCATACACTGTCGGCTACTGATACATTGAGGATGTCGTGTTCATTGATTTGCGCTACAACTTCAAGACTCTCCATATCTGCAATCCTCATTATCTGAGTTCCTGCCATTTGGGATGTTCCAACAACTTTTTCCCCAATATTTGCGTTAATCTCCAATATTGTCCCTTCTATGGGGGAGAAGATTGAGGTTTTGGCAAGTGCTTTTTCGGCCTCAGTGATTGCAGTTTTTGCACTTTCAATATTATATTTTGCAGTATTCAGCTGATGAAGTGAGATTCTGTATTCCGTCTGACTCTTCTCAAATTCCTCAGAAGATATGGCATTTACAAGCATAAGCATACTGTCTCTGGTATAAATTCTCTTCTGTAGTGAATATCTGCTTTCGTATTCCAGATATTGTTCTTGTGCTATCTTATGTGATGTCTTTGCCTTCTCTACTTCTGAAAGGTAGTCTTCTTCTTTAAGCTTGACAATCAGCTCCCCTTTTTTTACAAAATCTCCCTCCTGAGCATATATATTGAGAATCTCACCAGGAATTTCAGAAGTGAGGCTGACCTCCTTGGAGGGGAGCAGTTTTCCGTTTCCTGTAGCATATTCTGTGATCTTGCCTCTTGACGGGTGCCCTATTGTGATGAATATCTCTTCATTCTTACCGCTTCTGAAGATAATAATCACAAGTATCAGGGCGCATAATGTTATTGCAACTTTTCTTTTTTTATTAAATTTCATTATTGGTTATTGTGGCTTGTTTGTGAATCAATTTCAGTTGCCTCTATTTAACGAGAAATTCTGATAAAATCTGACCATTTCCACATGAAATAGATATTGATATTTGCTTCTGAGGTACTCAGACTGGGATTGAATCTTCCGTCTGAGTATCTCTGTGTAGTGATTTGTATCAGTTCGTCCTGTCTCCAATTTAAGAGTTGCAATCTCCAATATCTCTTCCATGTAGCTCAAATGCACTTTCGCATTTTTCATTTCTGAATTGTATTTTTTTGTATCAAGGAGCAGATTCTCCAATTGTTGTTCGATGAGTTTTTGCTCCTGAATTAGTTGCAATTCTTGTTTGCGTTTATCTATCTTCCTTATTTTCAGTTCCCTGCTGTATTTTCCGTTATTAAAAATTGGTATGGTAAGGGAAATTCCTATTGAGGGATTTATATTTTCTTTGAGTTGGATAAGGTACGGAGGGATATTTCCATAGATATCTGTGGCGGTAGAGCTGAAGAAGGTTGCATAGGAGGCACTCAACCCAATCTTTGGAGTTATCATTCCTATAGCTTTCTTAATGTTATATTGTTGAATCATAATCATTTTCTCTAATGATATTATTTTAGGATGAGATTTGGCGAGGGCTGACATTTGTCGGCAATCGTCCAATGATATTATTTCTGATTCTGAGAAATTAATCTGTTCATCTATTTGAAACTTGGTCTCTTCAATGTTTATAAGATGTCTCAGGGCAATAAGCTCTTTATTATACATATTTCGGGATGCTGCCACCTCTCTCAGAAGAGATGTTTCTTCCGCTTGTATTTCTGTCAGAGCAGAAGAACTAAGTCTGTTATTCTTAATTAGTTCTCCAATAATCTTTTTGCTTATTTCCAGCTGAATTAGATTTTCCTGTAGAGACCGAATTATTTCTCCATATAGAAGAATTTGCAGGTAGCTTTTCATAACAGATAAGGTAATCTCCTCTTCCAGAGCTTCTTTTGCGAGTCTCTCCACATCCACCCCAAGGTGATTGATCTTGTAGTCGTATATTTTTGAAAATCCGTCAAGCAAATAGATGGATGCGCCAATCCCTATACCGGAGTTGAGTGTAAGGTTGTTTTTGACAATTTCAAGTGTCTGTAAGTCGACTGAGCGGCCCCAATTCATATTGTTTTCCATGGAAATGTTGAGAGAAGGAATAAAGTCCAATTTAGATGACAGTAGTATCTTCAATGCCTTTTCTTTGTCCAATTCTTTCATTTGTAATGAAATATTGTGTTCCAGTGCATAGCTGATACAATCCTGTAAACTCCATCTTTTAATTGAAGAGGAATCTTGCCCTATGGTGATGTAATGTCCAAGTAAAATCAATATTGTTATTATAATTTTCTTCATCAGGAGACTGTTTTACGAGAAAGTGAATTCTATAAATCGACCATTTGATAGGTTTTTGAAAATTGGGGTGAAACCTTTCTTTTTAAATAGAAGGATCTTCCAAAGTAATTTTAGAATATCCCTTTTGGGGCAGTTATCTATAAATTGGAGGGGACCGTTTTTGATCCCTCCAAAGCGTTTCAGGTAGTCTGGGGTTCACTTTTGTCTCTTAGTAAATCAAGCAGGTATCTTAGGCCGGCTCCCAATAGTTTACCAATAAGATTCATTAGTTCCCGAAGAGTCTTGTCAGAAAGTCCTCCGTAGATTGACATGGCTTCCTTGTCACTGATAATTTCAAAATTTTTCATTTCATTGTAGTTTTAAAAGGTTAAACTTGTTTCACTCTCCCTTTCAGCTTCTTTCCATCCTTCCAGAAGTCCCTCCAGAAGTGCATCTCCAAACTTTAATAGAAATTTAAGTAGTTTTCCCCAAAAAGAGACAGATGTTCCTCCATATAGGTGACAACTCTGATACTCGCTGAGAATTTCAAATCTTTCCATATTGTTTCAGTTTTGTTGTGATATTGTCAATTTATGGTATGACAACTTAACCATCAATGCGCATTGTTTCATGGAACGTTTATGGCTCCGGTTTCTTAATTGTTATTGTGTTCCCTTTTATGTATTGCTCTATTTCATCATGGGTTATTAATATGATGGTGATACTTTTGGAATGAAGTTTTTTAATCTGCTTGTAGAAATTTATTTTATTTTCTTTGTCCAAATGTGAACTTCCTTCGTCTATGATTATAATCTGGGGGTCGCGATATAATGCTCTGGCAATGGATAGCTTTTCCTTTTCCCCTCCGGAAATACGGTGCCCACTCTCTCCCAGATTTGACAGTATTCCATCTGGAAGTTTCTGTATCATAGTGGTTAAACCACATTCATTACATATATTGTAAACTTTTTCCAAATCACATTCCTTATCGAGAATGATGTTTTCAAGAAGTGTCCCATTTAGTATCTCTGGTATCTGTGGAACTGTTACAATGTTCTCCCTCCACAGGTGCAGACTGATTAATGAAATGTCTATATTTCCAATAGTAATCCTCCCTTTATCAGGATTGTATGATCTTAGAAGAAGTTTGCCGATGGTGCTTTTTCCACTTCCGTTCTCGCCTCTTATGATATTTATTTCCCCTCTTTTTATCCTGATTGAAAGATTGTCGAAAAGGGTAAATCCTCCCGGATATGCAAATGTTACATTTTCAAAAAGGATGTCTCCCATTGGTATTTTGTATGTTTGTAAAGCATCATCTTCCTCTTCCTTCAAATCTGTGATTTCAAATAGCCGGCGTGAGGAAATTTTTGCCTGTGAAATATCTTTTGTACTATCTATAAGCAGTATTGCTGAGGAATTGAATAGCGAAGCAATCGTGTAAAACGAAACAAGTTCTCCCAGTGAAAGTTCTCCTTTGATGCAAAACCACGAACCAATGGTTATGATTAATGTGGAGGTCAACTTAGAAATTCCCTCGGAGATTCCTGCAATTATGTTTTGAATAATTCCTCCTTTATATTGAGCTTTGCTCTGACGGATGTAAGCCATATCTATCCTGGTCATGGCAAGTGGGCCGGAGTTGAAGTTTTTTAGGCTTCTGATGTTGTTCAGTGTCTCAATGCTCTCCTCCTGAAAATGAGCTAATGATTCGATAATCATCTTGTTGTATTTTTCATATAGTCGGGAGGACAATTGGTATAATGATGCAGTCAGTGGTGTCAATGATAAAGATATCAAAGCCAGTTTCCAATTGAAACTTATTAGCAGAAGTGTTGTACAACAAAGGGATATGATATTTACAACCATCAGTATGCTTCTATTCGCTACAAAGGTTCTGATTCTGTATGCATCTGAAATTCTGGAGTTTAATTCTGCCGGTGAATGTCCGTCAAAGAATGATAATGGCAGATGCATCAGTTTTCTGATGTATGTGGTGATAAGGTGACAATCTATCTTAAGTGATGCTCTAAGTAGAAATGTTCCGCGCAAGGTTCCAACTACAGAAATTACAATGGTAAGGAGTATCATTATAATTCCGATTCTGCTTAATTCGTTAAGGTCTTCTGAAGGAATAACTATGTCTATAGCATATTGGAGAAATAGGGAAAAACTGTATGTCAAAGCAATAAAGGCGATAGCACCTATTCCAGAAAGTATTATTTCCATCAGGTTCTCTCTAAGGAGTATTCTCAGGCGTTGCATCAATGGAGCAGTGCTGTCGCCTTTTATAAACTGGGCAGATGGTGTGATACTGATAATGTGTCCGCTCCACATCTTTGCTAGGTTGTCAAAGGGAACTTTTGAGATTTTTCCATATTCCGGGTCCATAATCAGGGCATTCTTCCCGGAATATCCGTAGTATACTACAAAGTGTAACCATCCATTCTCTTTTCTCAGGTGTAGAATAATGGGAACAGATATATCCTTGAGTTCAAGTATATCTTTGCTTTTGCTCCCGGCTCCGTATGCCTCCATTCCAAATTTGCGTGCACCTATGACTATGGAATGGATACTGCACCCTCTCTGTGATACACCACAGGCATGTCTTACCTCAATATGGGGAACCCTGAGCCCCCAATAACCCAAAATAGAACATAGACAGGCCGAGCCGCAGTCGCTATTGTCTTGTTGACGGATATTTATCCAATCTTTTTTTCTCCCCTTCATATCTCCCTTTCTATTCATTTCTTGTTGAGGACTTGTTATCGTCCCAGATATATCCCTTGGTTATGCCTCTTTGTGAACGGTAAGGTAGCAACAGTATCTGTCATCTGATACAATATAAGGCAGAATGATATCTGTGGATTCTTTCTGGACTTAGCCCTCAATAGTTATGTAAAACTATGCAAAGTCTTTTATCGGATTTTCCATAAATGATAAATCAATTGAGGTGACTAAAATGTAAATTAGTCATCCCCCTTTTATTCAGCCTCTCTATTTAAAATCTGGATAATGGATAGCTACCTAAAAGTATTCCGACAAGAATACAACTCAGGTAAATGGCTATTGTTGTTTTGGATAATTCTGGCAGAAGATTATCTGCGCATAGAGCAACTCTCTCTCTCAATTTTCTTTCACTTTTCATTTCTTCCCTCCTTTTCCTGATGCAAAGTTGCTTAAAAATAATGATATGGAATGTACAAAAACGTAAAAAAATGAAGAGGTGGATTTCTTTAGTCCAATTATGTAGACTTTTATCATTGGACATTATAATGCCATCCCACATTTGGAAACGCAGGATTCTTCCAGATTATATTTTTATAGATGAGAGAGTTCTGTCGATTATGCAGTTATTGATGAACTGAATAATTTGTTCAAGTAGGGGAATATGCTTTGTGATATATCCTTGATGATTCCGATGGTCTGAGATTCGTTCATTGTCTCCTCCGGAATCAAGATGAACCATGTCTGGTTAACATATTCAATCATTGAAAGTAGAGCCCCAATTAGTAAGATGGTGCCAACTACTGAAAGAACTGCTCCGAGTAGTCTGTTAATCCAACCTAACATTGCGATTGAAAAGATTTTTTCAAGGACTTTTCCAATTAGGTTTACGCATATGCATACAGCAATAATGATGAGTGCAAAAGAAATAGCCTTTACGGCGCTTTCAGATGCGTTGATCCACTGGTGAAGCCAAGTCGAGACAATGGATGAAAATCTTCCTGCGAGAATAATGCCCACGACAATTCCTATAATTCCACCAATTTGTTTTACCAATCCATCCTTCAACCCTTTGAACAGGGCCAGAATGAGCAATACTGTGATTATAATGTCTACTACTGTCATAATGTTACAAATGTACAAAATATAATTGGAAGGATGTAAATTTTTATAGAACATCCCTTAAATAAGTAATATTGTATGCTTCGTATCTGAAGGTATTGCTGTATTGTTGTAAATTCAGTGCTTGGGCTTTGCTTTTTACTCACTAGTTTAGTATTTTTGCGGATTAAAATTTTGAAATATGTTTAAGGAATATAAAGGATTGGACTTGGTAAATATCTCTGCAGAGGTGTTGGAGTCGTGGAAAAAGAATAATGTTTTCCGTAAATCATTGGAAATGCGCAAGGGCGCACCTAAATTCATTTTCTTTGAAGGTCCCCCATCTGCAAACGGTATGCCCGGTATCCATCATGTTATGGCACGTTCTATTAAGGATGTGATTTGCCGATACAAGACCCAGAAGGGGTATCTTGTAGAAAGAAAGGCCGGATGGGATACTCATGGCTTGCCGGTAGAATTGGGCGTTGAGAAGATGTTAGGTATTACCAAGGATGATATAGGTAAGAAAATATCTGTGGCAGAGTATAATAACACTTGTAGAAAGGAGGTTATGAAATATACTGCCGAATGGGTAAATCTCACTGATCGTATTGGATACTGGGTGGATACGGATAATCCCTATATTACATATGACAACAGATATATTGAGACTCTTTGGTATCTTTTGAAAGATATATACAAGAAAGGTTATTTGTATAAAGGTTACTCTATTCAACCTTATTCCCCAGCTGCCGGTACCGGTTTGAGTTCTCATGAATTGAATCAGCCCGGATGTTATAGGGATGTCAAGGATACTACTGCGGTGGTGCAGTTTTCGGTCGTAAGGAATGAACGCTCTGAAAAGTTGTTCCAAAAGGCAGGCGGACTTCCGGTTTATTTCCTCGCCTGGACAACTACTCCTTGGACTCTCCCCTCAAATACAGCTCTTTGTGTTGGGCCTAAGTTTGATTATGTGATGGTTCGTTCGGAGAATCCATATACATCGGAGCCTGGTGTGTATGTGGTTGCCAAAGAACTTGTCAATGCTCATTTTGGGGCAAAAGTTCCTTTTGAGGTTTTGGAAGGTTCATTCAAAGGTACAGAACTTGAAGGCATTTCGTATGAACAACTCATCCCTTGGATTTATCCGGGTGAAGGAGCTTTCAGAGTTATCCTGGGAGATTATGTGACAATTGAAGATGGTACAGGTATTGTACATATTGCTCCTACATTTGGTGCAGATGACGATAAGGTGGCAAAAGCTGCTGGAATCCCTCCTTTGAGAGTTGAGGATGCTGCCGGCGTTTTACAAGCTCAGGTGGACAGGACCGGAAGGATGTACCGTATTGAAGATTTGAATCCTGATTTCGTTGCAAAAAATGTCAATGTAGAATTGTATAAAGAGTTTGCAGGTCGCTATGTAAAGAATGCTTATGACCCTGATGCTACCGCTGATTCTACAACACTGGATGTCGATCTGTGCGTGATGCTTAAAAAAGAGAACAAAGCTTTCAAGATAGAAAAGCATACTCACAACTATCCACATTGTTGGAGAACCGATAAGCCTGTATTGTATTATCCTTTGAACTCTTGGTTTATCCGTTCAACAGCTGTTCAGCAGCGTATGATTGAATTGAATAAGACTATTCAATGGAAACCTGAGTCGACAGGAACCGGTCGTTTTGGAAAATGGTTGGAAAACCTTCAGGACTGGAATCTCTCGCGAAGCAGATATTGGGGAACTCCTCTTCCTATATGGCGTACAGAGGATGGCTCTCAGGAAAAATGTATTGGCTCTGCATCAGAACTTTATGCTGAAATAGAAAAGTCGGTTGAGGCAGGTGTCATGAGTGAGAATCCTATGAAGAAAGCGGGATTTGTTCCAGGTGATTTTTCTACAGAAAATTATGATAAGATAGATCTTCACAGACCTTACGTTGATGAAATTTTCCTTGTTTCGGACAATGGACAAAAGATGGTGCGTGAGACAGATTTGATTGATGTCTGGTTTGATTCAGGAGCAATGCCTTATGCACAAGTAGGTCTTCAAGGTCTCGAATCTGCTGAATTTGGTCAAACTGCTGACTTTATAGCTGAAGGCGTTGACCAGACTCGTGGATGGTTCTTCACATTGCATGCAATCAATACTATGGTTAGTGATAAGATTGCATTCAAGAGAGTTATTTCCAATGGATTGGTTCTTGACAAAGACGGAAATAAGATGAGTAAACGCCTTGGTAATGCTATCGATCCATTTAAGGCGTTGGATGATTATGGCCCTGATGCATTGAGATGGTATATGTTGACTAATGCTCAGCCCTGGGATAATCTGAAATTTGATATGACAAGTGTGGATGAGGTGCGCAGAAAATTCTTTGGAACATTGTATAATACTTATTCATTCTTTGCTCTGTATGCCAATGTGGATAAGTTTGATGCAAAAGCTCCGGAGGTTCCTTTGGCAAATCGTCCTGAAATTGACAGATGGCTAATATCTCTGCTGAATACTTTAATTCGTAAAGTAACAGAGTGTTATGAAAATTATGACATTACCACAGCGGGCAGATTGATACAAGATTTTGTATGCGATAATTTGAGTAACTGGTATGTGCGCCTGAACAGAAAGAGATTCTGGGGCGGTACAATGGATGAAGATAAGCTTGCTGCATACCAGACTTTGTATAGCGCTTTGGAGAATGTCGCAGTCTTGGCGGCTCCTATTGCTCCCTTCTTTATGGATAGGATGTTCTTGGATCTGAATGCTGTTTCGCTCAGACATTCTGAAATTTCTGTTCATATTGTTCCAATGCCTGAGTTTGATCCTTCTTGTATTGACTCAGAACTGGAAGAGAGAATGGATATAGCTCAGTTGAGTTCTTCTATGGTGTTGGCATTGAGAAGAAAAGTTAATATCAATGTGCGTCAGCCTCTAGCTAAGATGATAATTCCGGTAATTGATTCAAAACTTCAACAGAGGTTTGATAGAATCAAGTCGTTGGTGCTTACAGAGGTGAATGTTAAGGAGGTAGAGTATATAAATGATACTACAGGATTGATTACCAAGAAGATTAAGCCTAATTTCAGAGTATTGGGTAAGCGTTATGGCAAACAGATGAAGGAGATTTCTGCCTTCTTTGCACAAATGCCTCAAGAACAAATAGCCCAGATAGAGAGGGCAGGGATTGCTTCTGAAAAATATTCTGTAGAGTTGGCTTCAGGTGTAGTAGAACTTATGCCTGAGGATTATGAAATTACTTCTGAGGATATGCCTGGATGGTTGGTTGCATCTGAAGGTAAATTGACAATCGCTCTTGATATTACAATTACAGAGGATTTGAAGAACGAGGGTATTGCCAGAGAACTTATCAATAGAATTCAGAATCTAAGGAAGGATAGCAATTTTGAAGTAACCGATAAAATTAATATTGAGATAGTTACTAAAGACGAGATTGCTGCTTCTGTGGCCAAATTTGGGGATTATATAGCATCCCAGACATTGGCTATGAGTATAAAACTGGTTGATTCGTTGGAAGATGGCAAGAATATTGAATGGCTTGCGGATGATATAGTAACCATCAAATTGGAGAGGATATAATAATCATGGAGAAAGGGCACAACTATTTTATGAAGATGGCAATTGATCTTGCCTCTCAAAATGCCGGGTCTGTTTCGGGAGGCCCGTTTGGTGCAGTCATTGTCAAAGATTCAGAGGTAGTTGCTGCTCAGGCCAATAGAGTGACTGTGGAAAATGATCCTACTGCTCACGCTGAGGTGAATGCTATTAGGGAGGCTTGCAAGAAGTTGGGAACATTTGATTTGAGCGGATGTATCCTTTATACAAGTTGCGAGCCTTGCCCGATGTGTTTGGCCGCTGCTTATTGGGCTCATATTGATAAGATATATTATGCCGCTGACAGATACGACGCGGCTAAAGCAGGCTTTGATGATGACTTTATATATAAGGAATTGTCAAAACCATTATCATCCAGAAAGATTGGAATAGAGCAGATTATGCCTATTGAAGGTTGTATCCCATTTAATAAATGGGTTCAAAATAGTGATAAAATAGACTATTAATCATTGCTATATCAAAACTTTTTACTAAATTTACAAGAGTTAAACTAATGGTTATGGACAACACTGACAACAAAAATGAAGTTCAGGAGAAGATTCGTTACACAGACGAGGAACTTCAGGAATTTAAAGAAATTATTTTACAGAAATTGGAGAAAGCCAGAGATGATTATCAGCAGTTGAAATCTGCCATAACTCATAGTAGCAGTAATGATACTGAAGATACATCTCCTACATTCAAAGTGATGGAAGAAGGTGCGTCTGCCCTTTCAAAAGAGGAATCCGGACAATTGGCTCAGAGACAAATCAAATTTATCCGTTCTTTGGAGGCAGCTTTAGTGAGAATTGAGAACAAAACTTATGGAGTGTGTCGTGAAACGGGAAAATTGATTCCAAAGGAGAGACTCAAATTGGTTCCTCATGCTACTCTTAGTGTAGAAGCAAAATTATCACAGAAATAATGGCACTTTCTCGCAGTCGGAAACAACTTATTCTCGCTGTATTTGCTATTTTGTTATTGGTCATTGATCAGGTTTCTAAAATTCTGGTCAAGACCAATATGCATTTAGGAGAGTCTATACCTGTTCTTGGACAATGGTTTCAGATATTGTTTATAGAGAACGAGGGTATGGCTTTCGGCATGTCTTTCGGAGGGGAATTAGGAAAATATTTGTTGACAACTTTCAGAATAATACTCTTTGGAGTGATGCTCTATTATATAAGATCACTCCTTAGAAGAGATTCGGTACCTATGGGCGTATTGGTAGGTCTTACTGCAATAATGGTAGGTGCTTTAGGAAATATCATTGATTGTATGTTTTACGGTCTAATCTTTGAGCAGTCAACGATGGGAACTGTAGCAGACCTTGTACCAATGGGGCAAGGGTATGGTAAGTTCATGTTAGGAAAGGTAGTGGATATGCTCTATTTTCCTATAATAAATACAACACTTCCCGACTGGTTTCCTATAAATGGAGGAGAACAGTTCATATTTTTCCGTCCTATATTTAACATTGCAGACTCATGTATTACAGTAGGTGCTCTATATCTGATTCTGTTTAAATGGCGTTTTTTCTCTGCAGAATCTAAAAAAATGGAAAAATAGTTTAAAAAACACTACAAAAATTTGGTTTAAAACTTTTTTTTGCATACTTTTGCGTTCCCTTTCGGGATTGAAATATTGGAGAGATGGCAGAGTGGTCGAATGCGGCGGTCTTGAAAACCGTTGACGTGAAAGCGTCCGGGGGTTCGAATCCCTCTCTCTCCGCAATAAAGGGTGTAAATCAAGCATTTGCGAGATTTACACCCTTTTTTACACCCAACAATGAAGAACTGGGCGTTTTGTGTATTATTTAAGATGAATCATTTTGGGGTAGCAAAAAATAAAGTAAGCAAAAATAG
>JAFVWT010000017.1 GCA_017501525.1 Bacteroidales bacterium
ATAGAAAAACTAACTCTTTAGCTCAACACTCATCTACTCCTCAGCACCGTTGTTTTTCAAATGGACCGCAAAGATATGAGCTTTTTCTTTACACTCCAAATTTTTTTTGAACTTTTTTTTACAAAATCTTGAAACTTTTTTCACTCTAAACACCTAACATCTTGATTATACACCACTTTGACTTTGTAAAATTATTTATGCTATATGAATAAATTAACCGCTGATTTTTCCGCTTTCTCCATATAAGTCGCAACACCCGCAACAGAGACCTCATCAAGCAACTCCTCTTTCTTCACTCCCATAACATCCATCGACATTTGGCATGCAATAAACTCCACTCCGTTTTCCAATGCTTGTTGACGAAGCGACTCCAGCGAATCAACCCCTTTTTGCTTCATAAGATACCTCATCATACGGGAACCAATACCGAACATATTAAGTTTAGACAGGGCCAGCTTCTTGGTATTGGAAGGGAGCATCCATCCAAACATCTTACCAAAAATATCTTTCTTAACTGTTGGCTTAAATTCCTTTTTAATAGCTGCCAAACCCCAGAATGTAAAGAACAGAGTCACCTTTTGTCCTGTTGCAGCCGCCCCGTTTGCCAAGATAAATGTTGCAAGAACCTTATCCAAATCATCACTGAACATTATAAATGTCTTACCTCCTTTCACCCTATCTACCCCATTTTCCGAGTATCCGGTTCCACCTGACAAAGAACCATTCATCTTTGAAACAGAGCAATTCGAAAGAGACTTTTCAATGGTAACATAATGAACTCCGGATTCACTTCTCTCTCTTAAAAACCGATAACCCGTAGAGGCACACCATGATTTTGCATCTCTGACAAATCCGGCATCTGTAGCCCGAATCTCTAATTGCTGTCCTGGCATAAGGTTACCGGCAGCCTGCTTCATTTTCAATATTGGTCCGGGACACTGCAATCCGCAAGCATTCACCCGCACAATATCATCTGCATATATAGGTGCCTGACTTTCACAAATACATTCAGCATAATCCAATCCTTGAGCATTAGGTTTACAAACAGGTGTAACAGCAGCAAGATATGTCCTGATACCCCCTATTAGATTCCTTACATCCGAATACCCATTGGCTTTTAATATATTAGAAGCAAGATAGCCACGAAGCCCAACCCCACAAAACAGATAGACAGGACGATCTTTGGAAATCTCAGAAATCCTACCCCTAAGGTCATCCAATGGAATATTAACCGCTCCCGGAATCGTTCCGACCTCATACTCTTCCACTGTACGCACATCTACAAGAGTCACTTTCGACAAGTCAGCATTTTGCAATTCTCTCCAATACAAAGGAGTCAATTTACCATTAAGTATATTGCCCGCAACATATCCTGAAATCGCAACCGGATCTTTTGCTGACGAAAATGGAGGAGCATACGCGTGCTCGAGATTTGTCAGATCTGCCACCGTTGCACCATTTTTTATTGCAAGAGCATATTGGTCAATCCTCTTATCAATACCATCAAAACCAACAGCTTGTGCTCCATACAACCTTCCATCTTCGGGAGAGAAAGTGATTTTTATACTCATCTGCAAAGAACCGGGATAATACCCTGCATGAGAACCTGAATGAATTGTAGCCGACAGATAAGGAATATCCATCTGTTTCAATCTCTTGGCAGGAAGACCTGTAGAAGCAACTGTCATATCAAAGACCTTAGCGACAGCCGTACCTATAGAACCTTCATACTTAAGTTTATTACCAAATACAATATTGTCAGCTACGATTCTTGCTTGCCTGTTCGCCGGTCCTGCCAAAAAGTTAAGCCAAGGCCTTCCAGTCACAGGATGCGGAAACTCAATAGCATCTCCTACTGCATAAATATCATCATCCGATGTTTGCAAATACTCATTGACATAAATCCCCCTCATCTCCCCGAGAGTCAGACCTGCACTCTCTGCCAAAGAAGTATTTGCCCTCACCCCTATTGAAAGAATCACCAAATCGGTCCCAAGATCTATCCCTGACTTGAATTTCACCAAAATTTGACCATTCTCCTTAACAAAAGACTCCACTGCCTCCTCCAAGTACAATTTAACACCCTTTTGTTGCAAATGCTGATGCACGATTGCTGCCATTGAGTAATCTATCGGGGCCATCACCTGAGGAGCCATCTCCACCACAGACACTTCTATCCCCGAATGATGTAAATTTTCCGCCATCTCCAGACCTATAAAACCACCGCCTACAATCACCGCTTTTTTCACTGAATGCGTGCTGATATACGACTTGATTCTATCTGTATCAGAGACATTTCTCAAAGTAAAAATCCCATCCAAATCTATTCCTTGCAATGGAGGACGCACAGGCAATGCTCCGGGAGAAAGCAACAATTTATCATAAGATTCAACATATTCCCTTCCGTCAGACATCCTGACTTTCACTGCCTTAGCTGCTCGATCAATTGAGACCACCTCACTATTGATCCTCACATCTATATTAAAACGTTGACCAAAAGAATCCGGAGTCTGAACAAACAGACGTTCACGATCCTCTATAACACCCCCTATATAATAAGGTAAACCACAATTTGCATAAGAGATATATTCCCCTTTTTCAAAAAGGACAATCTGTGCATCTTCTGTGTTTCTACGAATTCTTGCCGCAGCGGTTGCACCACCTGCCACTCCTCCTACAATCAAATATTTAGATCCCATACCTAATTTATGATATATTATTTTTCAATTATTATTCTTTTACAATTATTTCCGTTGGAAACTTTTGCAAACATAGAATAAATTTTTAAAATCACAAAATTTCCATTGGAAATATTTTACAATAGAAAGAATACTCTAAACAATCGGGAGGAAACAAAGCTAAGGTCAGGACCAAGAAAGATATAGCTACACAAATATTGTTAATTAGCATAATAATCCACGATAAATGTAAAAAAAAAACGAAAATATTTTATTGTTTATCGATAATTGTACTATATTTGCATATCGTTTATCAATAAATTTTTATCGTATATGAAAAATAAAAAAACTTTAAGGGCACTTGTTGCCGTCACAACTATCGTGACACTGCTTTCTCTATTTCATGTAATCAGCCTGACAATCCAGAGTTTATACATCTCAGGAGCCATGGGCACAGAATTCTCACCCGGATGGAATGAGAAGATTCTGTGGGGACAAATAATAATATTCTCAGGGAGGATTGTATCAGGATACACATTCTACCTACTACTTACACTTTTTATGTTCAACTCTGTCAGGGGATATAAAAAAGGGATAATATTTCCCAAAACAAATGTAAAATTCCTCTACGGATGCTCGATAAGCCATTTCTTCTATAGCTTCTTCAATCTAAACATAGATATAATAGGAGCGACTAACGAACATCTGCTGAAACTAGACACAGAGAGTGTAGTTTTGACACTTTTATTTGCTATTTTTGCCCTGATGTATCACATTGCTGAAAAAATTAGCGAAGAAAACAATCTTACAATCTGACAAGTTATGCCGATAATTGTAAACGTAGATGTAATGCTGGCAAAAAGAAAAATGTCATCCGGTGAACTTGCCGAGAAGATTGGTATTACTGCCGCCAACTTATCAATTCTGAAAACAGGAAAAGCAAAAGCTATCAGATTCTCCACCCTGGAAGCAATCTGCAAAGCACTTGATTGCCAACCAGGAGACATATTGGAATACAAAAGGGAAGAGGACTCTACTACTTTTTGAGTTCAGGATATGCGATTCTTTCGTGATATACCTGTTCCAAACGAGATTTGAACATTCTTTTTACAATGCTAATCTCACGAATAGATATATCAGCATCTGCAAGTTGTGAATCTGAAAGGCGTTTGCCAATTATATTATCGACTAAATTTGAAATACTCTGCGCAGAGTAATCTTTTAGCGAACGCGAAGCAGCTTCCACAGCATCTGCCATTAAAACAATCACCTGCTCCTTTGTTTTAGGTAAGACTCCGTTATACTGGAAAGGCTCAACATTTGATGAATCACCACCATTGTTGCAATACTCTGCATAGAAGTAGAATGTCAGAGACTGGGCATGATGAGTTCTGATAAAATCTATAACTATTTCAGGTAACCTGTTCTTTTTGGCAATCTCTACTCCATCATCAACATGACGGATAATCTGTTTGGCACTTTCCATCGGGGAGAGTCCCTTATGATAGTCAACACCGACCGCCCTATTTTCAACAAAACACTGAGGATTTCTCATTTTACCAATATCATGATACAAAGCACCAACCCTGGCCAGCATCATATCGGCACCAATCTGCGAAGCAGCATCACTTGCAAGATTTGAGACCTGTAATGAGTGCTGGAAAGTACCCGGAGCTTTTGTCGCCAATTCTCTCAGCAACTTATTGTTGGTATCTGAAAGTTCCAGCAGTCTTGACTGAGAAACAAGAGAAAATATCCTCTCGAAAAGAAAAACAAAAGGATAACATGCCACAATTAGCAACGAGTTGAATCCAATTGATAAGATCTGTCTGAATACCAGTTCAACAGCAGAATCTCCAGTCATAAGGACTACAGCGATATGAATGGCGAGCATTGCTATAAAAGCTATGAATGAGTTCAAAAACTGCATCCATCCCCTGTTGAAATATCTAAATGAAACTATTGAAACAATACCTCCACATAAGTTCATAAAGAAAATCTCAGCACCATCATCGACCATAAAAAGAATGGGAATCAACATTACTGTATATACCGCAAAGACAAATGACCGCTTGAAGAATAATGAGAGGTATATCGCCAATACAGAAAATGGGATTATATATTTTAACGAAGATTCACTCCCACTGATAACAGAAGCCAATACAAATGAAATGGTATATAACAATAAAATAAAAAGAAATTGCTTAAATGTGGTAAAAGCCTTCTTGTTTGTGAAAAATATCACGACAAAAAGGACGGAGAGTATGGCCAAAGATATTATAATATGAGATAGCACTAATGAGAATTTAGACTCAACATATCCGTAAGTAATCTCATATTCAGCCCTATAAGAATCAAGTGTTTGTTCTATTTCAGCTGTAACAGTCTCGCCCTCAGAGACTATAAGCTGACCGGCATACATCATGCCTTTTGTAGGAGAGATATAATTGACAGCTTCCCGATGGAACAAATCTGTCTTTGCCTCATCAAATATAAGGTTCGGAACAATATATTCACTCAAATTATAACCGGAATACAGTGAGTCTATATTCCGGTCTGGAAATTGAGCCGATAAGTGATATTTTAAATATCCCTCCGCTGTTCTGGATGTATACACCTCCGTTACCGGCACTTCTATTGCCCTCTTGTCCCGTTGGACAACAATGGTACCCAATGATGAAATATTTTCCAAATCGGGAGTAATGCCGGTATTGTAAAAATTTGAAATATTCTCGATGACCGCATATAGAAAATGGCCATCTATATTCTCTACTCCCTGCAACGCCTTCAGACGATTTATCTGCAATACTGATACAGAGTTATCATAATTGAAATATGGTAGAACAACAGATGCTTTAAGCTCCTTTTCCTCCAGGATTTCTTGCTGAGTCTTAAGTATTGGGAAATCTATAGGGGATACAAGGGTTTCATACATCCATGGACGACCCTTTTGATAACTATACTTGAATTTACCTTCTTTTGGAAAAATAAGAACGGTCAAGACAAGCACTACCAGGAGGGCAATATATACATATTTGTCTTTTAGGGCGTTGTAGTTCATATGATTATTACTATTCTATTGCTTTATTCTGAACAGAATCACCATCATACATTCCCGCATCGAGTTTCTTCTTAACTTCAGAGAATGCATTCAAGGTATATTCAACATCTTCCAATGAGTGTGACGCAGTAGGGATAATTCTAAACATAATTACACCCTTGGGAACAACAGGATAAACTACAACAGAGCAGAAAATATTGTAGTTTTCTCTCAAATCAACCAAAATATTCGTAGCTTGAGGAACTGTTCCATGAATGAATACAGGGGTAACACAAGCTTCTGCGAGGCCAATATCAAATCCTCTTTCACGCAAACCATCCTGAAGTGCTCTGGTAATAACCCAAAGTTTCTCTCTTAGGCGGTTTCCTTCCTCACTTCTAATTATTTCAAGTCTCTTGAGACAACCCTCAACAATAGGCATAGGTAAAGATTTGGCATAAATTTGAGAGCGAAGATTATATCTCAAATAATTTATAATTGACTTAGGACCGGCAACGAATCCTCCAATGATTGCCATTGATTTTGCATAAGCGCCAATATACAAGTCGATTCCATCCATTACACCAAAATGTTCAGATGTACCACGACCATTAGGGCCCATAACACCAAATCCATGAGCATCGTCAATAAGAATACGGAAATTATATTTCTTTTTCAAAGCTACGATTTGGTCAAGAATACCCAGCGCACCAGTCATTCCGTAAACGCCCTCTGTTATCAAAAGAACACCACCACCAGTTTTTTCGCATACCTTCAATGCCCGTTGGATAGTCTTTTCACATTTTTCAATATCATTATGGGGGTAAACCATTCTTTGTCCCATATGAAGACGACAGCCATCAATCAAACAAGCATGCGCCTCAGAGTCGTATACAATCACATCGTGACGTGTAAGAAGGGCATCTATGGTTGAAACGATTCCTTGATATCCGAAATTAAATAGAAACGCATCCTCTTTCTGTTCAAAATCAGCTAATTCTCTTTCCAATCTTTCATGGAGAGCTGTTTGACCAGACATCATTCTTGAACCCATAGGATAAGCCAAACCCCATTTAGCTGCTGCTTCTGCATCTACCTTTCTAACTTCAGGATGGTTTGCCAGACCTAAATAGTTGTTAAGGCTCCAACACAAAACCTCATGCCCGTTAAATCTCATACGGGGTGCAATCTCACCTTCCAATTTAGGGAATGCAAAATAACCATGAGCTCTGGTTCTGTACTGTCCTAACGGACCACCTTCGTTGTTTTCAATTCTTTCAAAAATATCCATATATAAATCTGTTTAAATTTTTACGTATCAATTTTTGCATATGTTGCATTTTGCTCAATGAACTCCCTACGGGGAGGAACCTCGTCACCCATTAGCATTGAGAATATACGGTCTGCCTCCGCAGCATTGTCAATGGTAATCTGACGGAGCAAACGTGAATCTGGATCCATTGTTGTCTCCTTCAACTGCTCAGCATTCATTTCCCCAAGTCCTTTATACCTTTGAACATAGATACTTCCATCATTTCCTTTTCCAATCTCAGCAATAGCTTTCAACCTTTCATCTTCAGTCCAACAATATCTCTCTTCTTTTCCTTTTTTACTCTTGACTTTATACAACGGAGGTGTAGCAATATAGACATAGCCTCTTTTTATCATCTCGGGCATATACCTGAAGAAGAAAGTCAAAATCAAAGTCGCAATGTGGGCACCATCGACATCGGCATCAGTCATGATTATGACTTTATGATACCTTAACTTATCGAGATTTGCAGCCTTGCTATCATCTTCAGTTCCAATTGTAACTCCAAGAGCCGTGTAAATATTTCTTATTGTCTCACTCTCAAGAACTTTATGTTCCATCGCTTTCTCAACATTAAGAATTTTACCTCTCAATGGCAGAATTGCCTGAAATGTTCTGTCACGACCTGTCTTCGCAGTACCACCCGCAGAGTCCCCCTCAACAAGGAACAACTCACATTTTTCAGGATCCCTATTCGAGCAATCAGCCAATTTTCCAGGAAGGCCTGCACCCGACATAACAGTCTTACGCTGTACCAACTCTCTTGCCTTACGGGCAGCATGACGGGCAGTAGCAGCCAAAATAACTTTTTCAATAATATTTCTGGCATCCTTAGGATTCTCCTCAAGATAGGCTTCCAAAGCCGACTTAGTCGCTTGTGATACCGCTGCATCAACCTCACTGTTTCCAAGTTTTGTCTTAGTCTGACCTTCAAATTGTGGTTCTGCAACTTTCACAGATACAACTGCTGTCAAACCCTCTCTAAAGTCAGAAGCATCAAGATCAAATTTCAATTTCGACAAATATCCATTTTTATCAGCATACGATTTAAGTGTCGAAGTAAGACCTCTCCTAAAACCTGTCAAGTGAGTTCCACCCTCAATTGTATTGATATTGTTGACATACGAATGAATATTCTCAGAAAAACCGGTATTGTATTGCATTGCTATCTCAATAGGAATTCCGGTTTTGTCAGTTTCCAATGAAATAGGAGTCTCAGTAAGTTTCTCTCGTGTTCCATCAAGATATTGGACAAACTCTCTGAGACCTTGCTCCGAATAAAACTCTTCCCTGTATATCTGGTCGACAACTTCATCCATCAATTCAGTCTCCATATCAACTTCCTGATGTCTTTCATCAACCAGAACCAATTTGATTCCTTTATTCAAAAATGCCAGTTCCCTCAATCTCGCACAAAGTATTGAGCGGTCATAAACTGTTGTACTGAATATATCTTTATCAGGTTTAAAAGTAATAATTGTACCAGTGCGGTCACTTTCCCCTACCACCTTGACTGAATATTGGGGAACACCTTTGCTGTATTCTTGGACAAAGATTTTGCCTTCACGATGAATCTCCGCTTTAAGATAGATAGAAAGGGCATTTACACATGATACACCCACTCCATGGAGACCACCCGACACTTTATAACTATCCTTACTGAACTTACCACCCGCATGCAACACCGTCAACACTACCTCTAGAGCACTTCGTCCCTCCTTTTCATGCATACCGGTAGGAATACCTCTACCATTATCTTCAACGCGAATAGAATTATCCTGCAAAATCGTGACGGTAATTTCACTACAATAGCCCGCCAATGCTTCATCTATAGAGTTATCAACTACTTCATAAACCAAATGGTGCAAACCTCTGGAACCAACATCCCCAATATACATTGAAGGACGCTTTCTGACTGCCTCCAGACCTTCCAGAACCTGGATACTATCGGCTGTATACTCTTTTCCCGCACCTGTTATTGTTTCTTCTGACATCGTATAATATTATTTTAACAAACGAACAAAGATAATAAAAAAAATCACAATTTAAAGTACAAACCCGCAGCAATATTCACACCGGGCTCGTATGTGTTTGAAAAATACTGTATCTCACTGTTTATAAGATTTTTACCATCCAAGAAAATAGTAAATCCCGGATTAATGGAATAAGAGAATTTGACACCTAAATCAACAAAACCCTTAACTGTTGAATATGAAACAGTTTCGTCATCATTCACAAATCCCGCAATCGTTCTATTTCTAAAATAACAACTTGCCTCCATAAAAAATCTCTTCCTGATATTATACTCCGCAACAATTCCAGCTTGAAAAGAGGGAGTCATCAATGCATAATCACTGTTTGAGAAGTATTGATACCTCAGATCTGCAGTCATCGTAAAAGGTTGGGTATTCAACCTCACTTCTGCAGCTACAAAAGCACTATTGTTCTCTCCAATCCACGCAGACTGAGCACCGTTATTAGAGATATATGCTGTATAATGAGTATAATACCTGTAACCACCCATAAGATTGTACGCAAAGCGTTCTCCAAGCACACCTCTAATACCTGCCTCTACACCGAAAGGTGAAACCATACGTCCTAAGTCAGATTCACTTCCCATCCAAGGGTTATATCTAAACATCCTATTGAACGAAATTAGTGAATTCTCTCCATCGACAGCTGCATAAAGCCACAATTTTGAAGTAACAGCCTCAAAAGTTGCATTAACCTCGGGAGCAAAAACAAACTTCTTATCCAGATTCTTATACCCTTGAGAATACAAAGAAGAAAC
This sequence comes from Bacteroidales bacterium, assembly GCA_017501525.1. GTDB lineage: Bacteria > Bacteroidota > Bacteroidia > Bacteroidales > UBA932 > Coprenecus. Next base: position 9,822 of record JAFVWT010000017.1, read on the forward strand.
GGATACACCCAAGTTAAGACGCCAACGCCCCTTCTCCCACCTGTAAGTAGGACAAATATCTAAAACACCTGCCAGGAAACGATTCCCGACAGCACCATTTTCCACAACACTAATATCATTTGCAAGACGTATAAATACCTTATGAACTCTTTTTAAAGTTGCCCCTAAGGAAACATCTGCCAAAATCTCATTTTCCATCAAGGGGTCAATCGTTGATCGACTCTGATTATCATTCAGGTAAGAATATCTGAATGATATATCGTAATAAAATGAATTTGGGGCGGGATCTTTGGAACGGACCAAAGCATTAATGGCAAAAATATCAAAAGTATGATCTGCAACCTTTACAGAATCATTCATATACGTATAAAAATTATTTAAAAACTGTGCATCTATCAATGCTTCCCCCTTTTTCCATCTGTAAGCAAGATGAACCCCTGCATCATTTACCATTCTATCACCCAATGCATCATTCCACAATGACTTATGAGCAAATGATAAAACTGCTGAAAATTTTTGACCGAACCTTGGTGCCACATAGAGTTCCGCCACCGGCATTAAAGGATAAGCAATAGACAATTTTGTATAAAGCCAAGGATATTTCACCTTCCCTGAAGGCCTGATGGGGGCAGTAGTAACTGGTGAAAACTCATACAGATCGCGATATGGGCGATAAAATGTAGGATAATCAAAATGTATATTAAAATTGAGCAATGTATCTGAAATAGTTGTTTTTATTTTTGATTTGTCAGAATCCATCACCTTACCCTCGTAGTCCCTCTCGACCTGAATTGTCTTATTAATGCCGCTCTGAGCAAAAACCTCACCCAGAGATATTACCAGACATATTACAACCAAACGAAATCTCCTATTCATTGTAAACACCCTCCTTAATTATTTTATCCAATCTTACCAAACGGACTGCCACCTGCTCCAACACATCATCATCCTTTCCAGAAGGAATATATTCATCCTTAATACTTTTAAAAGTGGCTTCTGCCTGTTCATAGTCCCCTCTTTCAGCAAAGGCATCACCAAGGAGAATAAAGCTTTTTGCCAACCAATACATTTGATTTGTCGCTGAGTCAGAGAAAGCATACACCATATTTTCAACTTCCTCAAACTCGCCATTATCAAAGGCATCCTGGATTAAGATATAAGTAGCCTCTGCGCCATAAGGCAAAAGTTTGTGTTGCGATACCTTTTTGAGAATATCAAGAGCTTTATCCCTTTGTCCTACAGCAATGTAACTCTTTGCCATAATATAGTCGGTCTCTATAATGTCATTTTCGGACTTGGCCGGCAGATCATGCATAATCGATGCAGCCTCGATAGCAGACTGATATTTATGGTCATAGAAATAAGAACGCATCATTCCCAAGACCGCTAAATATTTATTGTTACCCAATTGGGCTACCTCGTAAAGAGATAGATAGCCATTAGCTGATTCAGCATATTTCTCCATCGAGTAACAAATGTTCGAATAATTGAGCAGCGATAATTCTGCAAAAGAGCCATCACCGCTCTTTACTACCTTAAGATATTCCTCTGCTGCAGCCTCCTTTTTACCCAATTCAGAAAGGGTTTGGGCCAGATAGAAGTGCGCCAATGAGGCTTTCATACCATTGGGATATTTTTCCAAAAAAGAATTCAATGACTTGAGCGCCTGCTGATAATCTCCTGATAGGAAAACCTGTTCGGCCGCATTAAAATATACCAGTTCCCGATCATTTTCATCCTTCTGCCCCGAACGCCCCACTTTCTCAAGATAAGCAAGATATTCATCGGGCTTATTCTGAAGAAGATAAACACTTTCAATGATTGCGAGGGCATCGTCCGACTCTTCACTCAAAGGGAACTCCTCTACAATACGGGTCAAATATTCCATAGCCTCTTTATAATTTAAGTTGTTCACCTCCAACATCCCCAATTCCAACAAAGCCTTTGTATTATAAAGAGGGTTATTAACCTGCTCCAATAAATACTCAAAACACTCTTCTGCCTTCTTTTTTTCATCCACCTGGACATAAGTACGACCCAACTCATAAACCGCTTTGGGATAAATAGAAGATTTGTCATCCTTGCCATATATTGTCTCCAAAATTGATATTTTCTTGGAGTAATCAGAAATCAGTCCATACGAGACTGCACACTGATAAGCGGCATATACGACCAAATCCGACTTGTAATTCACAATGGAAACCTGCTCATACATGGCAGCCGCCTTCTGATATTCCCTCATCATAAAATAACAGTCAGCGATTCTTATTTCACACTCAAGGATCAAATCCATATTTGTATAATGCTGACCGATAAACTGTTGAAACCAATTCAAAGCTTCATTGTATTCCCCCTTTTTGAAATAAGCATATCCTAAATTAAAGAAAATTAGAGGATACTCCTTTGCCGTTCTGAATTTGGTAGTATTATACAATCCCTTATTGATTCTTATAGCCTCATCAAAATTATCAAGCCAATAATTTGATTCAGCACACCAGAATTTCGCAAGGTTTGTAAGTTCCTGATTATAATAGCCATGCTTCAAAGAAAGCTGAAACTCATCTATAGCGCTAGCAAAGGACCCCATTTCAAAAAGTTGCATTCCTCTCAGAAATGCTGCCTTTTGGAAATTCAGTTCCATTTCAGGGGCAAGATGCTTGATATTGTTCAAAGCCATGATTGCCCCTTTATAATTTTTTGATAACAGGTACGATGTCGCAATATATGAATATATCTCATCTGAACGTCCCGAATCGGGATAGCGTTCCAAATAATTTTGAAAAGGGGCAATATCTGCATTAAGGTCAAATGAAAGTTTTGCAAAATTGAAGAAAGATTCCTCGGTAATAGTTTCATCGCACCGCATTTCTGATGCGACCTTATAGTTTTCCATCGCCTTATTCTTATTCTTGAGATTCAGATAAGAGTTTGCAATATGGAAATAAGAACTTTGGGTAAGGGTATCTTCTGATGACACCACTTTCATAAATGCATCTATTGCTGCATAGTAAGAATCTAACGAGTATGATATAACCCCAAAATAGTAATTATCTTTACGAGTGAGCTCTTTTCCGGAAGAAGAGTATTTCTCAAACCATTTTTTTGCTTCTTGAGGTTTTTCCATAGCAAAATATGCCTGGGAGACGATCCGCGCAACCTTGGACTTCATTTCTGATTCCACCACATTGAGGACAGCCTCTCCATTCTGCACCACATAGTCATAATCTTTAAGCATGAGGTAGGACTCCAATGTATACAATTGACACAGAGGGGCATAGAAATCATCACTACTATTCTTTTCAAAAAATGAAAGAGCCTTATGGAATTCCCCATTCATAAAAGCTATATAGCCGGAGTAATAGGTCGCAGGGAGTTCATATTTGTTTTTCTTCATTTTCAATAATTGCTCAAAACCACGTTCTGCCTCCTTGTTTCTACCTACTCGCAGCTGAGAGAATGACAACTCAAACAAATAGTCCTTTCTCTCATCAGATGAAAGATATTCGGGATTGACTCCTTGAAGAATGTCTACAACAATTGGATATTGACCGGCATTGAAATAGTGGTGAGCCTGAAGCAGTTTTGCTTTGGAAAGTTCCGGTGCAGGACCATACCTGTCTTCAAGTTCCATTACCAACGCATCCATGTCCGGGCTTCCCATCTTGATGTTGCAGAAAACATAATAAGACTCTATCAGTGAACGTTCCAATCGCGACATGTTTGGAAAATCACTTTTTATTGAAACTATTTCATCGCATGCAGCAGAAAACATATTATTTTCATACAGCTCAGAGACCTTGCGGAATCTGCTTTTAAAATCATTCAATCCGGATGCTAAAATGCTATTTCCAAGGAAGATGGAAAAAAATACGAAGGAGAGAATACTTAATACTATCTTTTTCACGTCAATAATATTGGGGGATTCCAATATAGTCCCCGTTTAAAAATTCCAATAATGCTAAACGCAATAAATCACCTGCAAAGTAATCTATAGTGCGAACAATTATTATCACAAACATACCTGAAAACGAGCGAAAAACAAAGCCACAACCTTAATTTTCACAACGAATGCAGCAATATTTCTGTTGTTTTGACAAATATACGAAGAAGCGAGTGAAAAGCAAAGCCCTAAGCTTTGATTTTCCCAACGAGCGCCGAAGTATTTCTATCCTGTTAGGGGTAAATATACAAAGAAGCGAGTGAAAAGCAAAGCCCTAAGCTTTGATTTTCCCAACGAGCGCCGAAGTATTTCTATCCTGTTAGGGGTAAATATACAAAGAAGCGAGTGAAAAGCAAACCTCCAAGGTTTGATTTTTACAACGAGCGCCGCAGTATTTCTATCCCATCAGGGATAAATATACGAAGAAGCGAGTGAAAAGCAAAGCCCTAAGCTTTGATTTTCCCAACGAGCGCCGCAGTATTTCTATCCCTCCAGGGATAAATAATAGGAATAAAATTCAATTTTGCGTATGTTTGTAAAATATAATTACAGAGCCATCTTACATTATGGAGCATACCGACACAATGCCAATAATTCAGTTTGAGAATGTAAATATCTCTAATAGTGGAAACATAGTAATTTCCGACCTCAATCTGACTATAGAAAAAGGTGAATTTATCTACATCATTGGAAAGGTAGGTAGTGGAAAGACTTCAATAATCAGATCGATGATTGGGGAAATTCCCATCAAACAAGGATACGCAAGGATTGGGAAATTCCAACTGCATAAACTCAAAAAAAGGGAGATTCCTTACTTGAGAAGAAAAATAGGGGTCATTTTTCAGGACTTACAACTTCTTACTGACAGGACAGTATATGAAAATCTCCAATTTGTACTCAGAGCCACAGGATGGGATGACAAGAAACTTATTGATGCCACAATTTCCCAAGTTCTGGAAGATGTAGGAATGAGCCACAAAGGGAATAACAAACCACATCAACTCTCCGGAGGTGAACAACAGCGTGTTGCTATTGCCAGAGCATTACTGAACACACCAGAAATAATATTGGCCGATGAGCCTACTGCGAACCTCGACAATGACACCACAAAAGAGATTATGGAATTGTTTATGAAGATCAACAAGCAGCAGGGACCTACTATAATTATGGTAACTCACAACAAGACGTTGCTCAAAGATTACCCAGGGAAGACATATCTTTGCGAAAGGATGTCCTGTACCCCAATGAAAGATTTTTCAGAGATAGAGATTGACTTTTCAGACTTCTTATAACAGCTCAAAAGATGAAAAGAAAAATTACATTAAAAGAGAAATATAAAGGAATAATCGAATGGTTTGAGCAGAACATGCCGGTTGCCCAGTCTGAGTTGAACTACAATAATGGTTACCAGCTGATCGTAGCTGTTATACTTTCAGCTCAATGCACAGACAAACGGGTAAATATAGTAACACCATCCCTATTTTTGAAATATCCCGATTTCGACTCACTGTCACAAGCACAGTTTGAAGAACTCTTTCCTCTTATAAAGTCAATCTCATACCCAAACAGTAAAACTCGCCACCTTATAGAGATGGCAAAAAAGATAAGAGAAGATTTTGACGGAATAATCCCATCTGAAATAGATTTACTTACAACAATTCCAGGAGTAGGTAGAAAAACAGCAAATGTAGTAGCATCAATCCTCTATGACAAGCCCGTCATAGCTGTTGATACACATGTTCATAGAATCTCCAACAGATTGGGACTATCTAAAGGGACTACTCCTGAAAAGGTGGAAAAAGACCTGACCAGACAAATTCCCTTAGAGAAAAGAGCCATTGCCCATCATTGGCTGATACTCCATGGAAGATATGTATGCACTGCGAGAAAGCCCAAATGTCAATCATGCGGATTACAACAATGGTGTTCATCCTTTCCTCTTGGATGATATTTTATAATTCCCTCCTGCCATCTGGCTGCACTGATATGAGTATAAATTTCTGTAGTTAAAATGCTTTCATGCCCCAACATTTGCTGGACAGTTCTAAGATCCGCCCCATTTTCCACAAGATGCGTGGCAAAAGTATGTCTGAATGTATGAGGAGAAATTTCTTTTCTTATTCCAGCCAATTCAGCCTGAGTTTTAACTATATAAAAAACCATTACTCTTGACAGTTTTGTCCCCCTTCGATTTAAGAAAAGAACATCTTCATTACCCCTTGCCCATCTACGGGGATGCGACAAATACAACTCGAGCGCCTTTTTGGCATAATCACCCAAAGGAACAAGCCTCTCCTTGTTTCCTTTTCCTACAACTCTAAGAAAGGCTTCTCTCATAAACACATCAGAGAGCCGAAGATTTACAAGCTCGCTGACCCTCAACCCACAAGAGTAAAGAAGTTCCAGAATAGCCTTATTTCTATGCCCCTCAGGCATTGACAAATCAACTGAGTCAATTATAGAAGTGACCTCTTCAATGGAAAGTACCTCGGGAATATATCGTCCGATCTTGGGAGAACCCAGACGTTCACTTGGATTCTCACTTATAAGCTGTTCGAGTTCGAGGAACCTGAAAAAACTACGCAACGAACTGACAATGCGCGATTGGCTCCGTTTTGAGATATTGGCCATTACTTGAGATTGAAGAAAATCCTGGAGATTTTCAAGAGTTACTGACCGAAAAGGGGTATCCCGACCGACAAATTCTGCCAATTTTTCTATATCAGAACAATAGGAATCAATAGTATTTTGAGATAGAGCCCTCTCAATACGTAAGTACGTCTTATAGGCAACAATAGTTATATCCCACTTATTATTAGACATTTGGTAGCCCCAACAGGACTCGAACCTGTATTTAAAGTTTAGGAAACTTTCGTTCTATCCCTTGAACTATAGGGCCTTATTTCAGTTTGCAAAGATATTAAAATTATCAATTAAATTACTCTTTAAGACCTCTTCTGCCTTAAAAATCATATTTGCAATTGCTTTAGGAGTAGATCTTCCATGACCTATTATCACAGCTGATGAAACTCCTAATACAGGTGTCCCTCCATACAATTCATAATTGAACTGCTCCAGATATGAGTCCTTTATGGCTCTTTGCTCTACCATAGAGTATATTGACTCAGCCTGTTTTAGAAAAATATTTCCCGTAAAACCATCTGTAACCACGACATCTGCCAAATCGGGAAGGGTAAAAAGTTTGTCCGGTTCAATATTTCCAATAAAGTTCAAGTTTTCATTATCAGAAATAAGGGAATATGCCTCTTTCAATACAAGAGTACCTTTTTCCTTCTCTTCCCCAATATTGAGCAGTGCCACCTTTGGGTTATCCACCTTCATCACAGTCCGTGCATATACGCTACCGAGAAAAGCAAATTGAAGGAGGTTCTCAGGACGACACTCTGAATTGAATCCCACATCCAATAGTAAGACCTTCTTCCCATTCGGAAGAGGAAGTTCTACTGAGATGCAAGGTCGGTTAATTCTTCCGACAAGTTTCAGAATTGTAGAACAACCTGCCATCATCGCCCCTGTGTTTCCTGCGCTGGCAAAAGCATCAATCTCTCCATTGGCCAACATCTGAAATCCTCTCGATATGCTCGAATCCTTCTTTTTAATAAAAGAGGATACGGGATGATCGGAGAATTCTATTACTTGGCTACAATTGACAACAACAAAACTACCGGGATTTATATTCCTCTCTTTGAGAATCCCGGTAATTGCTGTCTCATCCCCAAAAAGATATAACTTGATATCTTTGTGTTGGGATGCTTCCATCGCACCTAAAACAGCATAAAGAGGAGCATAATCCCCCCCCATTGCATCAAGGCCGATTCTGAGCATTACAATAGATTATTCTACGTTTTTCTGCACTAGAAGGCGTCCGCGATAATATCCGCATTCGGGACACACTCTGTGGTACAATACTGCTGCGCCACAGTTTGAGCAAGTTGCCAATGTAGGTGCAGTAGCCTTATAGTGAGTTCTACGTTTGTCTCTACGTTGTTTTGAAAGTTTGTGTTTGGGATGTGCCATTTTATTCTAAATTTACTTTACTATTTCAATATATCTTTCATTTTTTCCATCATGTCGGGATCACACTTTCCTTCAGGATGGACTTTTTTCAAAGGTAAATGGAGATTGACATAGTCATATATCAACTGACTGATGTCCAAGTCTCCCTGGTTACGGTCCATTACTATTACATCTTCACCTATCTGCTCATCATCCTCCTCAACATACGAAGAAAACTGCACCGAAAAAGGACATTCGATAGCTACAGGCAATACCAAATCAGCCAAGCATCTATCACACCTAACCGTAACATCCCCATCAATCCGGAGTTCCAATCCAATCCTTCCTTCGCCCTTATTGACCACAGCAACAACATCCAAATCTGCATCCGCGATGGTATCATTCTCGTATGCTTCGAAGAAACTACCGTCTATTTTAGACTCAAATCTATGTTCTCCCTTGGACAAACCTTTTATCTCAATCCTGCAAGTCATCTCTCCAAATTATTTAGGGGCGGCAAAGTTATAAAATTTTTTAGGATTAAATCAACCTTTTCTCCGTTTTCTTTCGGTCTCATTCAAAATTATTTTGCGAATTCGCATAGAATTGGGGGTAACTTCCACCAATTCATCCTCCTGAATGTACTCCAAAGCCTCTTCCAACGAAAATCTGATAGGTGGAGGCAACATAACTTTTTCATCAGAACCGGCAGCTCTCACATTTGTCAGTTTCTTTGTCTTACATATGTTGATTGCCAAATCATTTGCCCTTGTATGCTCTCCTACTACCTGTCCCTCATAAATATCTTCTCCAGGTGCGATGAAGAATCTACCCCTATCTTGAAGCTTATCCATTGCGTAAGCAACAGAAACTCCTGTTTCAAGAGAAATAAGAGACCCATTGTTTCTTTTCTCTATTTCACCTTTAAACGGCTCGTAACCTTTAAATCTATGGGCCACCACAGCTTCACCCTGACTTGCGGTCATCAAATTGCTCCTCAATCCTATCAAACCCCTCGAAGGAATATCAAATTCCAAATGGGCCCTGTCTCCACGAGTCTCCATGTGCATCAATGCGGCTTTCCTACGGGTCGATATTTCAATAGCCTTTCCTACCATCTCCTCTGGAAGATCAATAGTCAAACACTCAACAGGCTCACATCTTACACCATTGATATTTTTATCCAATACTTTGGGTTGTCCAACCTGCAATTCAAAACCCTCTCTGCGCATTGTTTCAATTAGGATGGAAAGGTGAAGCACCCCTCTACCATATACTATAAAGGAATCGGCTGTCAAGCCATCCTTAACCCTGAGTGCAAGATTCTTCTCAAGTTCCTTTTCAAGACGTTCCTTCAAATGGCGGGAGGTAACAAATTTACCTTCTTTACCAAAGAAAGGGGAATCGTTAATGGTGAATAGCATACTCATAGTAGGTTCATCCACTGTAATCGGAGGCAACGCTTCAGGAAATTCTGCATCTGCAATAGTGTCTCCAATCTCAAAATCTTCAATACCTACTACTGCACAGATATCTCCACACTCCACTTTTTCGGCACTCCTTTTTTCAAGTCCCTCAAAAATCATCAAATCCTTTATCTTCTGTTTTTGGAATGAGCCATCCTTTTTACAAAGAGTTATCTGCATTCCTGCTGTCAAAGTACCTCTATTTACTCTGCCGATAGCGATTCGTCCCACATATGGAGAATATTCCAATGATGAAATCAACATTTGAGGAGTACCCTCATTGAATTCAGGTGCAGGAATCTCTTCGATTATGGTATCGAGCAATTCTGTAATATCACTGGTAGGATTCTTCCACGATCTGGACATCCACCCATGCTTCGCACTTCCATAGATCGTTTTGAAATCCAATTGATTCTCAGTAGCATTTAGAGAAAACATCAAATCAAAAACTTGTTCATTGACCTCATCAGGACGACAATTGGGTTTATCTACCTTATTTATAACAACGATAGGTTTCTTTCCCATTTCAATAGCCTTCTGCAACACAAATCTGGTCTGAGGCATTGTCCCTTCAAAAGCATCCACAAGAAGAAGGACTCCGTCCGTCATGTTAAGTACACGCTCCACTTCCCCACCGAAGTCCGAGTGTCCGGGAGTGTCTATTATATTGATTTTATGATCTTTGTATGGTACCGAAACATTCTTGGACAAAATAGTGATCCCCCTCTCCCGTTCAAGATCATTATTATCCAAAATTAAATCCTTGCCCTGTTTTTCGTTACCTCTTACTATCTTCGCTTGATAAATCATTCTATCGACCAGAGTTGTCTTACCGTGGTCAACGTGGGCGATTATTGCTATATTTCTAATGTTCTGCATAATTAAAGCGCAAAAATAATCTAAATTTGATTACATTTGCAGTTAAACTTAAAAAAATATGACTGAGAAAATTGTCATCCTTGATTTTGGCTCACAACTGACACAGTTGATAGGGCGCAGACTTAGAGAAATTAATGTCTATTGCGAAATTTACCCATACAACAAAATTCCCGCTTTAGATGAAAATGTTAAAGGTGTCATACTCTCCGGAAGTCCTTTTTCGGTAAGAGACCCCAAAGCACCTAACCCCGACCTTTCAGCCATCAAAGGCAAATTTCCTTTGCTTTGTATATGCTATGGTGCACAATATATTGCACACACTTGCGGTGGCTCGGTAAATCCCTCATTGGCAAGAGAATATGGTAGAGCTATGCTCTCCATTAAATCAGAATCACCTCTATTTGCAGATATTCCACAGAAATCACAAGTATGGATGTCGCATGGAGACACAATTGCACAACTTCCCACAAATGCGACTGTCATTGCCTCTACTGACGATGTTGAGAATGCTGCTTATCAGATAGATGGTGAACAGACATATTGTGTGCAGTTCCATCCTGAAGTATTCCACTCTACTTATGGACATCTGATGCTATCAAACTTCGCACTAAAAATTTGCGGATGTTCAGGAGATTGGACCGCTGATTCATTCATAGATAGCTGCGTTGCAGACCTAAAAGCTAAAATAGGGAACGACAATGTGATTCTTGGACTTTCGGGAGGTGTGGACTCTACAGTTGCGGCAGTTCTTCTACACAAAGCTATAGGTTCACAACTCACTTGTATTTTTGTAGACAACGGACTGCTCAGAAAAGACGAATTCTCTTCAGTACTGGCATCTTACAAAGATATGGGACTGAATGTAATCGGAGTAGAAGCCGGCAAGAGATTTATGGATGCACTCAAAGGTGTATCAGACCCCGAACAAAAGAGAAAAGCAATCGGCAGGACATTTATAGAAGTGTTTGATACCGAAGCAAAAAAGATTAAGAACGCATCCTGGTTGGGACAAGGCACCATTTATCCCGATGTAATAGAGTCTGTATCTGTAAACGGCCCTTCTTCTACAATCAAATCTCACCACAATGTAGGTGGTTTGCCGGAAGAGATGAATCTGAAAATAGTGGAGCCACTACGTACCCTTTTCAAAGATGAAGTAAGAAGAGTCGGCAGAGCATTAGGTATAAAGAACTCCCTAATTTCAAGACATCCATTCCCCGGTCCCGGACTAGGTATTAGAGTATTAGGAGAAGTTTCTGAAGAAAAACTGGCAATCTTACGTGAAGCTGATGCCATTTATATCAACGCTCTTCGCAACACTCCCGCCCCAGAAGGATGGCAGCCCGCATCAGGTGCTGCAGCCACAGGTGGCACCGAAACCGGCGAAGGCTACCTTACATTATACGACACAATATGGCAAGCAGGTGTAATATTGCCTAATGTCAAGAGTGTCGGGGTAATGGGAGATGAAAGGACATTTGAATACACAGTAGCACTCAGGGCCGTTGTTTCAACTGACGGCATGACTGCTGACTGGGTACACCTTCCATACGATTTTCTTGCGAAAGTATCAAACGAGATAATAAATAAAGTGAAGGGGGTTAATCGCGTATGTTACGACATCTCATCAAAACCACCCGCAACTATCGAATGGGAATAGCCCCATGACCTGTAATATAAAAGACCAATCAGCGAGACTTTGTTGATTGGTCTTTTTTACATCTTGAATATTGAGCAAAACCTCTGCACTTGCTATCATTGGCATGCAACCATTCCCCTCTCTTTGTATTTTTGCAAAACAACCTTAGGAAAACTCTTTCAGAAGAGTTGCTATTCTATGATATATATCCGGAATAATCTTATACGAAACATCCCCCTTGAATCTGGCTTGCTGCTCTTTTGCATAATTCATACGAGCCTGATTCATAAGATCAAACGTCCTTGCCACATAATTCCCAATTCTATCTTTTTCAAGTCTGAAACCTGCACTCTTTCTCAATCTTCGCAAAGCTACATATCTGGAGATAAAACCTCCGTTCTCCCATATTTCAAATGTCTCCTTCGCTAGATTATGGAGTTCTACAGCCCTTTCAACCTCCTTTTCTGCTCGTTCCAACCTTATATCCAAACTCTTGATACGTGCTTGATTCTCAATCATCAGAGACTCCTTATCAAAACAGTTTTTCAATTTTGAGGCTAACCTCGAATACTCCATAAGGTAATTTTCAATGGTACCATCCTGCAAAAACTCGGTTCCCACTACAGAGCTACACTCCTTGACCTGTAGCAGCAAATCATAAGTATCATACCCTTTAACTATCAAATCTAAAGCTACTGAGGGAGAAATTTTGACAGAGGAGGCCACTCTATCCATATCTCTTGCACAACCATTTATATGTTCCGACAATATTGATTCCATAATTACATTCGAGGAAATTTCTACAAACTCTATGTCCTAAAAGTTAAAACATTGTAAATTTAGAACTTAAAACTTAAATTTAAAACTTTTGTTTTCCTTATGTCCTCTCCCGGAGGACATTCCATAAATCCGGTAAAGTCATTTCAAGACCCTCATTAATTTTTGAAAAAAGAAAATTATCAGATATTCACATGGTCCATTGCATAATATTTGCTTGGAAACCGCTAAATTTGCGTTAAATCTACAAAAGGATAATTAATACAATGAAATTTCTCAAAACCAAAAGTTCCATATCAAAAGTCAGCGCTCTACTAAGTATTTTTACCCTTATAGCATATCACCAACCATTCTTTGAACATGTCGTAAATAATATTGAAAAAGGATTTAACGGTGTGTTCATTACTGTTGGACTGGCCATTATTATGCTGGCAATGAACTACTTCTTTTACTATCTTGTACTATTTTCAGGAAGAGTTGTAGGGAAAGGGATATTAGCTTTCACATTCATAGCCAACGCAGTAACACTTTACTTCATAAACACATACGAAGTATTGATTACTGACAAAATGATGGGAAATGTCTTTAACACCCAATACTCCGAAGCCTCAGGATTTTTCTCTTGGGGTGCCATATTATATTTTATTTTCCTCGGAGTGGTCCCTGCCACATACATCATTCTAAAGAAGTTGGACTATGGTTCAGTAAAAAGATTCTTTGCAAACATAGGAATATCACTATGTCTTATAATTGCTATTGCATTTGCCAATATGAATAATTGGCCATGGATAGATAGGAACTCCACAGAAATAGGAAGTCTGCTAATGCCTTGGTCATACACTGTAAATTCATTCAGGTACTATAACTCTGTAAAAAAAAGCAACCGCAAAGAGATACCATTGCCAGATGCCACAATATCAAACAATAGCAAAGACCTTTGTATCCTCATTATAGGAGAATCTGCCCGCAGGGAAAATTTCTCCCTATACGGATACAATAAAAAAACAAATCCCCTACTGGAAAAAGATAGCGTAACTGTCCTCAAGGCAAAAGCTGCAGCAACCTATACCACTGCCGGAGTCAAAGCCATATTGGATCACAAACCCACTGACAAATTATATGAGATTCTACCTAACTACTTATACCGCAATGGAGTAGATGTAGAATGGAGAAGTAACAACTGGGGAGAACCTCCAATTCATATTGACAAATACTATAAAGCAAAGGATATTCAAGACTTATATCCAGGAGGCGATATTAAATATGATGAGATATTATTACAAGGACTTTCTGAACAAATTCAAAAATCAGACAAAGATAAATTATTGATAATACTCCATACAACGACAAGTCACGGACCCACATACAATAAGAAATACCCACCTGAATTTGAAGTATTTACTCCGGTATGCAATACAGTAGAGATGTCCAAAGCGATACCTGAAGAGCTTATTAATGCATACGACAACACTATAGTATATACTGACTACCTGATTCACTCTGCAATTGAAATTGCCAAAGAAAACCCACAGAGACGCAGTTGCGTAATATTCATATCTGACCATGGAGAATCTCTCGGAGAAGGCAATCTCTATATGCACGGCGTACCCATGTATATGGCACCTAAGGAACAAATTGAGATACCATTCATAGTATGGAAGTCAGACAACAACCTGACAATAAAAGAGATTGAAGAAGCCGAACAATACCATATATTTCATAGCATATTGAATTTCTTAGGTATTGACTCTCCCATATATGACGAAAACAAAAATATTTTCACAAAAAAATAATTTACCATGCTATTCATTGTAAATCCTATTTCAGGTAACGGGAACAAAAAAAGAATTGTCGCCAAGTTAGAGAAATATAACTACAAGATAGCTTACACCCATTTTCCGGGGCACGCCGAACAACTTGCAAGAGAAGCACAAGAGAAAACTATAATAGCCGTAGGTGGAGACGGCACTGTAAACGAAGTGGCAAAAGGATTGATTGGCAGTGATAAAACATTGGGTATCATTCCTTGTGGAAGCGGTGATGGACTTGCCCTGCATCTTGGACTGAAGAGAAATCTGAATTCTTCACTTAAAACGATTATAAACGGTAAAAGTGAAAGTTTGGATATTGCAACGGTCAATGGAAGGGTATTTCTATCGGTATGCGGAGTAGGATTTGATGCAATGGTAAGCGAACAATTTGCAAAATCGGGAAAGAGAGGGCTGTTCAACTATATCCATCAAGGACTAAAACTCTGGAAAAATTTCAAACCAAGCAGATATATTATTGATATTGACGGGAAAACCTTTGAATCGGAATCGACATTAATTACAATAGGAAATTCAAACCAGTGGGGAAACAGAGCTAAGATAACACCATTGGCAAAGAGCAATGATGGTATTTTGGATATCACCATTGCTGATAAATTCGGAACCATATCACTACCTTTGCTGGCTATGCGTCTAATGAGTGGTAATCTATACAAAAGCAATAAGATACACTACCACCAAGGTAAAAGAATAATTATCAGCCGTGAAACAGATGGTCCTGCACATGCTGATGGAGAGTGGTTTATCACAGGAAGAGAACTTAGAATTGAGGTCATTCCTTCCGCTATCAAGGTAATAGTTCCTTGAATACCCTAGATCTAACCTCAATTACAGAGAAAATCAAAGCTGGCGCTTTGCTTTTCACTCATCTCATTTATATAATCGTATATTTATCCCTCCCGGGGTAGAAATACTTCTACGCTCGTTGCAAAACGCAAAGTAAACTTTGCATCTTGCTCGCTTGTTACGTATATTTACCTCTAACGAGGTAGAAATACTATTGCGCTCGTTGTGAAAATCAAAGCTAGCGCTTTGCTTTTCACTCGCTTGTTACGTATATTTACCCCTAACGGGGTAGAAATACTATTGCGCTCGTTGCGAAAATCAAAGCTAACGCTTTGCTTTTCACTCGCTTGTTACGTATATTTACCTCTAACGAGGTAGAAATACTATTACGCTCGTTGCAAAAATCAAAGCTAACGCTTTGCTTTTCACTCGCTTGTTACGTATATTTACCTCTAACGAGGTAGAAATACTATTACGCTCGTTGTGAAAATCAAAGCTAGCGCTTTGCTTTTCACTCGCTTGTTACGTATATTTGCCACAAATCGCAGAAACATAATACTTCTCATTGTAGAAATCAAATTAGGATCTACTTCCAATTTGTTTGCCCTATATGTTTCTACTTATTTGGATAATGATATGAAAGATTTTTGGAAACTGTTAAAACGCTTTGTCGGA
This sequence comes from Bacteroidales bacterium, assembly GCA_017501525.1. GTDB lineage: Bacteria > Bacteroidota > Bacteroidia > Bacteroidales > UBA932 > Coprenecus. The sequence goes on from JAFVWT010000017.1 coordinate 25,830, forward strand.
CCATATAAAGGCTACCTCGGGGGCTCAATTATACTTAACCTTTTGTCTGCAATTTTCAACCTATTCTCATTTGCTTTTATAATTCCAATACTGGACATACTTTTCAAAACCGACCACACGACATACGAATTTATGCCTTGGGACAGTGCTGCAGACATGAAGGATATATTATTTAATAATATGTACTATGCAGTAACCCAACTGATTGATAAATTTGGTGGTGCGACTACCCTACTTATCATCGGGCTGTTCTTCGGATTCACCACATTGTTGAAAACCGCCTGCTACTTCGGTTCTGCAGCTGTTATGGTGCCATTGAGAACAGGTGTAGTTAAGGATATAAGAACACTGATTTACAACAAATTACTCTCACTTCCAATAAGTTTCTTTTCAGACCAGAAAAAAGGTGATATAATAGCCAGAATGAGTGGTGATGTAAATGAAGTTGAAAATTCTGTTACCAGTTCACTGGATATGATAATCAAGAATCCTATCCTCATAGTAGTATATTTCTCAATGTTGATATATCTAAGTTGGGAACTTACTCTTTTCACAATAGCAGTTGTTCCGCTAATGGCATGGATAATGGGTGCAATAGGTAAAAAACTTAAAAGGCAGTCACTCGATGTACAAAATTTCTGGAGCGAATCCATCACACAAATTGAGGAAACCTTGGGAGGTATCAGAATCATCAAAGCATTTCTCGCCGAGAAGAAGATGAGTACAAAATTTGATAATGTTACCAATGAGTTGCGCAAATCGACCAACAGGTTGTTTATCAGACAAAACTCAGCCCATCCGGTAAGTGAATTTCTTGGAAGCGTAATGATTATGGTCGTGCTGTGGTTTGGAGGAACACTTATTCTAAGTGAGAATGCAACATTTGAAGCCTCCACCTTTATCTACTACATGACAATATTGTATAGCGTACTCGCACCGCTTAAAGATTTAAGCAAAGCCGGTTATGCAATTCCTAAAGGATTGGCGTCAATGGAGAGGATTGACAAGATTCTCAATGCTGACAACAATATCATAGAGGTGGAAAATCCCGTTGCGCTCAATTCTTTTGAGGAAGATATAACATTCAACAATGTCTCATTCAGTTATGATGAGAATAAAGAAGTGCTCTCAAATATCAATCTAAACATAAAAAAGGGGACTACTGTTGCTCTTGTGGGACAGTCAGGTTCCGGAAAATCTACTCTGGTAGATCTGATTCCACGATTCCACGATATTGACAAAGGTTCCATCACCATTGATGGTAAAGAAATAAAAGACGTGAAAATAAGTTCATTAAGAGCACTTATTGGAAATGTCAACCAAGAGGCAATCCTATTTAATGACACCATTTTCAACAATATAGCATTTGGAGTGGAAAATGCCACTATAGAACAGGTGGAACAAGCAGCAAGACTTGCAAACGCACACGACTTCATTATGGAGAAAGAGGATGGATATAATACAAATATTGGAGACAGAGGGTCAAAACTTTCAGGAGGACAGAGACAACGTATCAGCATCGCACGCGCACTGCTTAAAAACCCTCCAATTCTCATTCTGGACGAAGCTACATCAGCTCTTGATACAGAATCTGAAAGACTTGTTCAGGATGCATTGGAGAAATTGACTGCATCCAGAACAACCATTGCCATTGCTCACAGACTTTCCACCATCAAAAATGCTGATGAAATATGTGTATTACACGAAGGAAAAATTGTTGAAAGAGGTAAGCATGATGAACTGATATCTTTAAATGGCTACTACAAAAAACTGCATGATATGCAAGCATTATAGCCCAAAACCTTCATTTCATTTATACCGACTCACACAACCCATAAAATCATAAAAAGCCGATTTGGATACTTTCCAAAATCGGCTTGATTTATAGGCAAATAAACTTACTTTTAGAGTAACATTCTATAAATTACCTCTTTAGTTAAATGTTACCGATAGATAATTTCTAAAAATTTCTTCCGACTCTAACATCTGTAAATCTATTCTCAAACGAGATTCCATTCTTCACAGAAACAAATTCATTTTCACTCATTGAAGGCATGATACTTTGTTCTATGGGTGCCAATTCCGAAATATCAGCGGCACCATCCTTAGTGGGTTGTAGCAGAATTCTGGTAAGAGGTCCGTTATATCCTGAATAATCTGCTGCAAATGCCAAAATAGTGCAATCGCTCCAATTTGCATAAAACTGAGAAATTGTCTTGTTGTATTGGGCTGCACCTGCTGACAAAATAGCATTGATTGTTGCATCATAAGGGAATATAGTCTCGTCAGTATAATCTCCGGCAGCAAGAGCTACTGCCCAATCTGTAGCATAATAGTTAGGGGTAGCTTTAACCTGCACAACCACTTTACCTTGGGCATTTGCATATCCGACTGGGTCATATTGATACAACTCATCACCATCAAAATAACGATATTCCACCTCTACTTCTGCATCAGAAATATCTTCTACCGCAGTATTAAATGGCACCTTATACATATCACCCAAAGAATTACCTTGCTCATCCATTGCAAAAGCATAAAGATAATATTCGGTATCAAGTGACAGATCCCACCAATATTCTGCTATCGGTCCTGCCACAGTCACACCTGCAATCACCTCTTCAAGGCTCATTCCCACTTCAGAAGCATAATTGGCTGCCTCCGCTTTTACTTCCGCCATCATAGGAATATCCCCGGGATATCCTTCACGAGGAGTCACAGCATACCAATAACGGACAGAAGGATCAGATGGGGTAATGCTAATAAATACTGATGTTCCCCTTATCTGAGATACCTCCATATCAAAAGTGCAATCTGCAGGATCACCACCTTCTAGTGTAGTAAAATATGTCACAGAAGGCTCAGAGGCGATTTCACCAGAATCATCAACAGCAATTGCAAAGAAACACATTTCTGTAGCTGCTGGAAGACCATATACTGTATCGCGGTCATGACCTTGAGAGAGCATAGCTGAAAGAACCTGCTCCATTGTAAAGTCAGGATAGTGGGTAAGAATATTATCCAGAACATCTTTCACGATAATTCCTACATCCCCATCTATCTCATTATAATCCTCCATTGTGCAAAGATCGTAATAGTATCTGAAATTATCTCCACTAGGAGTAACATCCAGAATAGCACTTGTCGAGGTCACTTCTGAATAAACCAGTTCAAAAGAAATTCCATCCTGAGGTCCTTCGGGTTCAATATTGACAACTACTGGAAGTGAAATACTTGAAGACGCAGCATCACTCCTTTTATAAGTTATTGTAACATCTCCTTTTATGTCATATTCCTCAGAATGGGCATCAGGAGCTGTGATATATAATTTTTCAACCAAAATCTCCGATTGCCATCCAATAGGGGAAGAAACCTGGATATCTGATACTTGGCTAACATTTAAAAGGTCCCATGAAAGAGTCTGACCTGCTTGAAATCTTGCTGAATCGGGAGCGTTCACTATTGAAAGTTCGCTTGGAACTATAATCTCCCCACCCTCATTTTTATCACACGAAATCAAGATTAATGAAAATAAACTTATAATAGTAAAAATATTTAACACACGTTTCATATTCTTCAAGATCTAAAATATATTAATAGTTAAAATGGTTCTATTAAGGATAGTTCTATAAAATAGAGGTTTCAAAAGTTGAATTCTAAAATCTGAATCTAATAAACCATACAAAGCCTCCTATAGAAGTTACCTAAAATTAGATTTTCATGTTTATAAAAGTCTCTTAGAAAGCCAAAATCGATCTAACTCTAAAGTTTGTATTCTTATTGTACCAAGCAGTAAAGCCCGGTTCGAAATTTGAAGAATCGTAACATACATAATAAGCACGTACAGATGTAGCATAAGAGTCGACCTGCTCGGTTGATGACCAATATTCAGAGTCGCGAGTATGCATCTGGTTTGCCAAATCTCCCAATATTTCAAAAGAATTTTCCAACCAAGCCTTCAGATTACCATTAGGGTTGAAATAAACCTGATCCCAGATATACTGCAATTGACCTGCTGCAGGTAAAAACCATCCCGAGCTGGTATTTGGAGAAGGGCACACTTGTTCATATCCATCAGAGGCATAGTATGCTGCTGGATAACTAGTATTGGCATCTGAGAATCCTACCCCTAATTTTTCTGCTTTCGCTTTGATTGCCAAAGTATTGGTATAACCTAAAAAGTCATCTACTTCAGTAGAGACACCGGTCGCCTCTGCAGAACCGTCAAAGAAACTCCACCATACCCCAGACGATGGACCTGAATCATTAAGTGCCACTACATAACCATGGAAATCATCCATAGAAGATCCGGTCTTAGTCTTATAATAAGTTGCGTTATCAGAGAACTCATTAGCCACACCTATGTAGAAAACAACTCCGATAGGGGTTTTACTCTGATCATATTCTGTGCTCCAGGTTCCATCACTATAATAAAAATCGCCTACTGAAGGAGGAGTCATTTCCGGCAAACCTTCTTCGGTTGTAAAATCAGTGACAACAACAGTTGACTCATCTCCGGCCAAATCCTTTGCAGCTGCATAAATATAATATTGGGTCGATGCTTCAAGGTCAACTTCAGAATATTCGTTTATACCATCAGAAATAGCAACTCCCTCATTAAAAACAACTTCAGCATCAACTCCCTCGCCCTCTGTAGTGAGAAGATATGAGACTTCCGATGCATTAGCATAAGCGATGTTGAAAAGGACTGATGAACTGGTGATTTCCAAAACTTCCAACTCCAGTTCTACGGGAGGGATTGTAGTCACCATATTCAAGGATTGCATATCTGAATAGCCATTACTGTTTGCAGCCGCAGCAATGACAATATACTCGGTTCCCGGATTCAAACCATCTACAACATAAAGATCTTCAGAGACTGCATCTGCAGGCTTTCCTGAAAATTGGGTACCGGGAGTCATTAATTGTTCAACAGTTGGTAAAGTTTCTGATACAGGATACACTGCATACCTTACAGATGATGCATTCTCCGGAGTAAGAATAAAAGAGACAGACTCCGTTGTAACCTCTGAAGCAGTCATAACCAATGATGGCATCTCTTTCTGCTCAGGCGTAGGAGGGGTGGGTTCATCTACTCCCCCTGAATTCTTTTCGCATGATGAAAGGAACAAAACTGATATACTCATCAATGCGAGAAAATAGTTAAAAAAACGGTGCATAATGAAATAAGTATTTCACAAATTGCCGCTGCTTCTATAACGGCTATAAATTAAAAATTGGGAGTATATAGAAGCACCCCTTTAAAGAGTATACCCCCATTATTAAATTGAGGACAAAGATAATAATTATGAATTGAAGAAATCAAGTCAAAATAAGGACACAGATGGTAATATTTGTTTATATAGTCATATTTATGTGTGTAAAAATCATAAAAACCACAATAATCCAAATTTCCAAATATATGAGAAGATGGTATATGGAGGTTCCACAGAAGAGTATGCAAAGATTTATGGAATCTCATCTGAGAAGATTTATGTTTATGAAATTCACTCTTCCTCTTTTATATCACTTCACGAAAATAATAGTAAGATCACAAGAAAATTTGCAGGGGGCAATAGTGCAGAAGATATGTTTTTTGGCATATAGTTTGGATAATTAATCGGATTGAGTCATATTTGTATGATAATAAGATATTTAAAATGAACTATCAAATAATACTAGAAGAAATATATCGGGATATCCAGCCATTTGCAAAAGAGGGGAAACAGGCAGACTATATACCGGCATTGGCAAGAGTCAATCCTGACCAATTCGGAATGTGCCTGCAAACTATTGAGGGGGAACAATTCATATTGCAACAGGCAGATACCAGATTCTCCATTCAAAGTATATCTAAAGTACTATCCTTAGCACTCTGCCTAAGCATAGAAGGAAAGAAACTTTGGGAAAGAGTTGGAAAAGAGCCCTCAGGTGCTGCATTCAACTCCCTCATTCAGCTTGAACTTGAAAATGGAATTCCCAGAAACCCATTTATAAATGCCGGAAACATTGTTGTTGCAGATGTACTGTTAAGCAGACTGAAAAACCCTGAAAAGAAATTTATAGAATTCATCAGGGCCCTATGCGATGACGAAACAATTGACTACAATTTGGAAGTAGCAAACTCAGAAAGGGAAAAAAGCTATTTGAATGCAGCCATTATTAATCTGTTGAAATACCATAATAACATTGAGAACGAAATAGAGGAGGTACTTGCACTATACTTTAAGATGTGCTCTGTAGAGATGAGTTGCAAGCAATTGGCAAAAGCTTTTCTGGCATTTGCTGATCATACGAGAAAATTTGACTACGCCGGTGTTTATCTTACAAGTTCCAGAGTAAAAAGAATCAACTCACTTATGCAAACATGCGGATTCTATGACGAGGCAGGAGAATTTTCATTCTTAGTTGGACTTCCCGGGAAAAGCGGCGTAGGTGGAGGAATTGTTGCCATCCATCCCAAACTCTACTCAGTAGCAGTATGGTCTCCAAGACTCAATCCAAAAGGAAACTCAATAATGGGGATGAAAGCATTAGAATTGCTGACAACAAAAACTGAAGAATCAATATTCTAAAATAGGAATTATAAAAATGGGTTGTCCTCTGCAACTAAGCTAGGGCAACCCATTTTATATTTGAAATATCGGTGATATAACTGCTACAACATAATCACTAAAGATAGATTGAAACCTGTGTAAGCAGGAGTTTGGCGACATACGCCTCCTGAACAAAGGTAACCTTCTTTAAATCTACCCATATTCAACGCAGCGCGTACCTTATTATATGAGTAACTTACACTACCATTAACATAGTGTTTCTTAGTATCACCATAGTTCCACATATCTTGGACACTGATACTCCATCTAGGAGCAAGATTGTATTCCAACAAGGCTGCTGCCCAATTTTTATGGTCTTCCTTGGTATACAGATGCTGAAGTTCCAATCTTAGAGAATTCTTGCGATTGATTTTATAAGTTACGTCAGCAATAACAGTATGAGAATTCCATAGTCTGCAATCATCTGTTGCTTTAGCAACTGTTGCAGAATTGTAAGTCTGCCATGTATAATATAGAATCATCTTCACATCCTTGCCAAACCAACGCTCTACGTCTACTGTCAAATCTCTGAACAACAACTCAGAATCACCATAAACCCCTAAGTTCATATCATAAATTCCTCCATAATATGTTGAGAAGTTACCGTGAATTTTCATACCTTTCTTACCACCCAAAACTGTGTTTTTCTTGAAATTGTAGAACAAGTCAACTTGTCCTCCCAATTCATCTGCCTGAGGAGTATAAGGATTCATTGATGCCAAAGAATAAGTATGCTGCTGGGTCAAAGCAGGAACATAGTTTATATAGGTATATGACCAGTTATCTTCTGATTGATTTCTTAAACCTAGGAAGAAAGGATTCTGCAATTTTCTAAAGGTAACAAGACCACCAAATCCATTACCTGAATAGCCGAAATCCACTTGAATACTTTGAGTACCTGTGGTATCAAGATGATTATAAAATGCAGGGTCAGCCTTACGGCTTACATATTCACCACTTAGTTGAAAACCTTTGTATCCCATATTCAATCTTGCTGAATAACCGAGTGTATGAGGATTTTGGTCAACATCTGAGAACTCTCCATAAGTTTCATATTTGTCCAAAACACTCGCTCCGATACTTAGATCAAAATCATCCATTTTAGCAAGACGGGAGATTGAGAAGTTCAAATCAGCACCTGATGCCATTGCATTTGAATACGATTTGACGTCTCTGATTCTACCATAGATACCATAAATTGTCAGGAAGTCGCCAAAAGTGTATCCTACTTTCACCCCTTGAAGGGCATTATTGATACCAAGGGCTCTATCCTCGTATGTTCTAAATAGAATACCACTACCGAATTGCTCATAAAGACTACCTACACGGATGTCCCATCCTTTTCTGACAAAACTTGCATAAATATCAAACCTATAAAACATATCGCCTTGTTCGGTTCCACCATACAGGCCATAGTATCCTAAGATAGGGGGCAAATACGCTTCAAGCTGTCCTCCAACTGAAAAGCCGCCTTTAGTATAATCAAGTTTAAGATAGTTATTTGAACCAAACTTTCCCTCAGGAGCAATTGCACCTGTTCCCTTATCATCAAGATAATAAGTGGTATTTGTTTCAAAACCTGCTGATAGGTGTCCCTTATCATCCTGGGCAATAAGAGCCCAAGATGATAAAACGACAACTATAATGCTCAATAAAAGTTTCTTCATAAATGATTATTGAACTTTTAAAATTTCTTCAAATAGTTCCTCCTCATTACCTGGAGTATATCCAATATGGGTATAAACGATTTCTCCGTTTCTATCCAATAGGATAACAGTAGGTTGAGTTTGAACGTTCATAGCTCTTTTAAGGTCACCATTTACATCAAGATAGAATGTAAAATCACTCCATCCGCGTCCTCTTACCATAGGAGCGACCTTCGAACTTGAACGAGAATCATCAGTAGATACTGCAATGAATTTGAATTCAGCTTCATCTTGCCAGTCAGAATAGACATCATTTATTGCACCTAACTCCTGCAGACAAGGCTTGCAAGTGGTATACCAGAAAGAGATAACTACCGGTACACCTTCATCTAATACTGACTGGATATTTACTACATTTCCTTCCAAGTCAGTAACTTCCACATTTGGCAATCCTTTCTGGGCAGATGCCAAAATTGGGAAAATAAGTGTTAATGTTAGAATTAATAATTTTTTCATAACTAACTATTCTTCATATTTAAATACACATAGGTCATTAGCCTTGATATCTACAACATTGTCGATAACCAAACCATAATTATCATAGATAACGTTAGCAACTGAACCTGCATATGTACCATCATAAGTTACATAGATAACTACATGAAGATTACTTTCATTTTTAACATTTGAAGGAACAGGAGCTGTAAAATTGAATTCATGATAAGAGTTTGCAGATGCAGAAAACTCTGTACCATAGATACCAGCCATATCCTTACGTACTACATAATTGTGCTGATAGTCAGAGCCACCACTTGCCTGGTTATAAATAATGTCATCTTCAAGGATGAATACTGAAATAGCATAGTCGCCTGCTTCTTTGATTGCTACAGAGCCTGAAACGGTAATATTACCACCTGATACAGAAACGAAACCACCAATGTTTGTTTTTGAAGGAAGCTTGCTTGCAGCCTCTTCAGCTACATCTACAAACATTTTGCTTGCTGTAGATGAAGGATAGTTTTCAATCTGTGCATATCCATTCATAATACCGGTAGGATAACCTTCAATGCTGTAAAGACTTGCAAAGTTATTGGTTCCGCTGTATGCCAAACCTCCATCAGAGTTTGTTGCATGCAATGTAAAAGGAATAATGCGCTCAGGGCAACTTTCTATCGCCATATCAATTGAAGCCGCCATTGTAGGACAATAACCGCACCAAGTAGCTGTAAATCTGATAGCAAGAGATCTTCTTAAGAAATCCTGAGAAAAATCGGCAACAAGTTCACCCATCTGCTGGATAGAAACGTTATATGTAGAGCCATCTTCTGCTGTCAATATAATATCAGCTGTTCTAAGTTCACCTGAGTTTGATTGAAGTTCTGCAGTAAACGAAGATGCAACATATTTAGATCTTGTTGCATTGTCAGCCAAAAGAACAGAATCTGCATATGAAACCTCACCAAGGGTAAGCCAAGACTCCTCAGTAGAAACTTCATAAGTCATATTTCCGTTTACATTAACTGTAACTGTTGCAGCATCAGCTGAAGCTCCTACTACAGAAATTACTGGAGCAAGACCTTTTTTACCTTCTTGAACTACCCAGTTTTTGATAAGGCCGCCATTTACAGCTAGAGAGAAATAACCAACTCTTTCAGATAGTTCTTCATTAGCTTCAAGAGTAGTAATAGTAATTTCATTATCTCCGCTGAAACCGCTTAGAGGAGTTACCTTAACCCATTTTAGACCATTATTAACTTGCCAACTGCTTTCAAAAGTATAGTTTACTTTTTCTACAGCACCTTCTTCAGAACCTATAATAATAGTATTTTCACCAAGAGGTTTTCCTCCTGGAGTTTCATTACCATTTGATTGTTTATCACAAGAGGTTAATACGGGGGCTGCCAAAAGAGCCAAACCCATTAGTAAATTGATAGATTTTTTTAGCATAATAAAAAATATTTAAAAATTAATAATTTCTTTTACCTGTTTCCAAAAATTCAATGAAAGCATCAATATCAAGGTCATAACCGCGGGGTTCAGCCAGACGCTTTCCATCACGACCTTCAAGGATATAACATGGTTGGGCATTCACACCATAATTCTTATATGCAATGAATGAATTGATCTTGCCAAGAGTCTTCAAAGTCCTGCCAGAATCATCTTTAATCCACTCTTCTTGAGGAACTTCCATCTTATCATCACAATAGAGTGCTACCACAATATAGTCGTTTCTCAAAATCTCAAGAACACGGGAATCAGCCCATACTCTTTGTTCCATTTCACGACAGTTCACACACGCATGTCCAGTGAAATCGATGAACAGAGGTTTGCCGACTTTTTCAGCAAATTCCTTAGCTTGCTCAAGTTCAAAGAATCCCTTAAGACCATGAGATAGTTTCAGTTTGTCTCCGTATTTAACTTCTGAAACGTCATATCCCGCCATTTCATGCTCTACAGTATTGTCATAGAACCAACCTTTTTCCTGCATAGGAGGCAGATAACCTGATAGTGAAGATAGGGGTGCTCCGAACAGACCTGAAATCAAGTAGGCATCAAAAAGTATTGCAATAATAGTGAATATCGATCTAACGGGTCCCCATTTCTGGAATTTGTCTACTCCTTTGAATGGTATCACATTCAACATAAACAATACAAGACCTGTACAGATTACAATCCATATTACCAAGTAAATATCACGAGGTAGAATATTCCAGTGATAAGCCTGATCTGCCATTGAAAGGAATTTGAAAGCTAACGCAGTTTCCACAAAACCTAATACAACCTTCACACTTGCAAGCCAACCGCCACTCTTAGGCATCTTGCTCAATAAAGAAGGGAACATTGCCAATAAAGTGAATGGGAATGCAAAAGCAACCGAGAATACGAACATTGTGACAATAGGTGTCCAAAACTCACCTGAGATAGATTGTATTACGACGGTTCCAACGATAGGACCGGTACACGAGAAAGAGACAAGCACTAAAGTTAAAGCCATGAAGAAGATACCACCAATTCCCTTTGTATCGGCCTTGCTATCTGTTTTTGTTGTCAAAGATGATGGCAAGGTAATCTCAAACAATCCGAAGAATGAAAGTGCGAAAACTATGAATACAAGGAAGAAGATGATATTAGGTAGCCAGTTGGTTGCCAACCAGTTAAAAATATCAACAGTAACAGCATCACCTCCGAAAATACGAGTAATGAGAATCAATGCAGCGATAGGAAGGGTATAAAGCAAAACGATAAAGAAACCATATAGGAATGCCCTACGTCTTCCGGTACGTGGATCAGGAGAACCTTTCATAAAGAAAGAAACTGTCATAGGCACCATCGGGAAAATACAAGGAGTCAATAAAGCAACCAATCCCCATATAAATGCCTCAATAATCATAGCCCAAAGATTACCTGTAGTAGAGACATCAACAGGCTTGACTTCTGCAGCCGGAGCCACATCTGCTTCATCTTCATAACCTGGTAGAATTTCAGATAGTTCAGTTGGTACAGAGAAATTGAACTCAGTATCCGCCAAAGGAGAGCAGTTGTTATCATCACAAGTCATCCATTCTACATAGATCTTGAAGTCTGCACTCTCTTTCAAGAGGTTAAATCTTTGAGTAAAAGAGACAATTCCTTCATAATAACCAATTTCCATCATAAATATATCATCATAATATCTATGTGGTTGTTGGGAAACTTGAAGACCACCAACCTTTTCAGCTCCATCAATCTTTTTGAAATCTACGATTGTGGCAGGAGGCCCCATCTCGGTCCTGGTTGTGTCATAAACGTGCCAAGTAGAATCAATAGTTGCTGTAACAACAACATCGAATGTCTTTGCATCAATCATGTTGACTTTTGCTTTCCACTGCGCACGTTGTGGTTGAGCAAAGGCTACTGTGGATGTCAACAGAAACGCCAATAATAGAAGAATTTTGTTTTTCATTACTACTTCTCTTTTACTATATAATACATTTAAACTACAAAAATATAACATTTTTTTTACATACAAAGAAAAAGAAGCGCAATATCCACTCACTATCAAAGGGATTTCATTCCACAATCAATATTTATTAGATAAAGATTACATACAATACAATCAAAGGGCATAAAACAAAATAGCCCTGAAGAGACCAAATCTCCAGGGCCATCACTTTCAAATTTTCATTCTACCTTTTTGAGAAACTTCTGTTTGAAGAATACTCAGACTCAGGAAAATTTCTCACCTGACGAACTGAGGAAGAAACTGATTGCTTGGTTACGGTTTCCTGAGAAACTATATTAAGCACAGGTTGTTTTGTTTCAAGGGTCTCTATCGCAACCGAAGGAGCACTCATAGAAGTCTGACTACTCATAAAATCAAGGAAATCTTGTGCATCTCTTCTATCGTTGTAGTCAACCACAAAAGGTTCCGATCTGAACAGAGGTGATACATTGCCGTTTTCATCCTCAGCAGCAGCTACTATTACATACTCCCTACCGTATGTAACCATATTTACTGAATAAAAGTCTTCTCTTCTCCCTTTTGTCAAAAGCTGATCCAAAAGCGACTCGTCGTCAACTGACGCAATATTTGCAGCTTGATACAACGCAAAGTATATCGCAGGAGCCTGAGGTTCAGTAATATATTCAACTGCAAGGAAAGCATCGTATGTCAGATACTGAGAATATGCCGGTTCAATTTCCACCACTTCGTCCATATCAAAAATACCATAAATATTGGCTTGGACAGCTATATCTGCAACCTGACCGGACTCAGTAGTAAATGTAGCTTTGAACATATCTGTTGTAGGAACTCCTCCTTCATATCCGAAAGCTATCACATTATACTCGGTAGCAGAACTCAATGCTGTGATTTCAATCCCTATATCACCCTGAGTTGGCATCAATACATCAGAATAATAAGTAATCAACTCTTCCATAACCTCCTCATCACTTCTTCCCGCTATATAATTTGTTGAGAAGCATGCAAAGACATAGGGGTCATCATTTGATGGGAAGAAATTTGCGTATGCAGAACGAGTCTTAATATCAGTAACAACTATTTCTATCTGATTATCAGATCTTTCTACGGTAGGAGTATCAAAACGTACAACTGTAGGATCTGCGAAAGCAACACCTATCTCATCAACAGGAAGAGCTGCTGCGAAATAACGTGTATCAGCATAAATAGGATAATCTGAAATTTGCTGAGGTCCTGACAAAGTCATTTCAGCATACATCATATCTATAGAAAAACCGAATTGAAGATACAGACTCAAATATTCATACCAAATCTGCACTACCACTTCTGCAATCTCCTCTTCTGTCGCATCAGGTGTTCCCATTATATAATCCACTTCCTCAACATAATGGAAATATGGACCATCATATTCACCGGGATCATAAGAAACAACTGCATTGGCTCCATTCAATTCCACATTCACCTCAACAAATGCAGGTTCGCGCTCAATTACCGGAGTAGATAGAAATTCCTTATATACTGCGGTAAGTACATTCATTTCTCCATCAACAAATTCAATTCCATAGACATATATCACATACTCCTCACCAGGGAATGCTCCGGGGAAAGTTACACCTCTTAACTCATCAACATTTGCATAATAGTCCATCACATTCTGTTCAAGAGTAAGATTATACATATCTGCCTCAGACTGGAAATATGCCAAATCTGCTGCAACGATATCCTCATCAGTCAAAAGACCCTCTTCTTCAAAATAATCGGCTGTTTCCACGAAATAAATATATGCCATACTCTTATCGGCAGGAATTATATCAAAAGTAAACTGAACAGATGTGAGATCAGTAACTTCTATATCAAACTCAGCATCCTCAGGTGCATTGACTCCTGACTGCACAACATCTATATTCCAATCTTTATCAACTCCTGTATAATTGATAACGATAGATGCCTGACGGGTTTGTTCAGATCCGTTTGCAGCCACATCAAAAACAATTGAACCATCTGCGGTTGAGGTAACATGAATCCATTCAACAGATGGAGTTGCCGAAACCTGCGCACCCTCTATAGGGTTTTCAAGTGAATAATTAACAGAGAATGTTCCACCATTAGCTGAAACATTTACAGATGAAGTCTCTAAAGTAAGATTGGGTTCAACTGTCGAAGGTTCATCCGGCTTACATGCCGATATAGCCACCATTACATAGAAGAAAAATGGCAAAATGAGTTGTTTTATATTCATAAATCTAATTAATTGGTATTTTTCAGAGCAAATATAATGAAAGATAAGATTTATCAAAAAAAAATTAAAGAAATTCCCGTAAAAGAGGTTGTTGCTGATATAAACCCCTAAGCACACCTTTCCTACTTAAGTGGTGTATATTCATATTCAGTGCGCTTAGGGGCCAACGACCTATTGTCCGATAATGGAACCCAATGGGGTACTGCAGAAAACTCAAAACAACATCCATTTTCTGCTGAGGCGATTGTGACGCTTCGCTTTTGGGGGTCGCGGGTTCGAGTGACTATATACAAAAAAAGGTCTCAGTTTCCTGAAACCTTTTTTGCGGTGCGGACGGGACTCGAGCTCGCGACGCGAGCATTCGCGGACTTTTTTTATTATGACGCTTCGCTTTTGGGGGTCGCGGGTTCGAGTGATTATATACAAAAAAAAGGCTTCAGTTTCCTGAAACCTTTTTTTGCGGTGCGGACGGGACTCGAACCCGCGACCCCCGGCGTGACAGGCCGGTATTCTAACCAGCTGAACTACCGCACCATTAAGTTCAACTATCGTTGTTTTTCAAATGGATTGCAAAGGTAGTGATTATTTTTTAATTTCCAAATTTTATTTAAAAAATGTGAAGTGAACATTGCCATATTTTTTTTCTTTGACAAATCTCGGATGACTTTCGAACGAATAATTGGCAGGATGTTCAAGTATAAAAACCCCTCCTTCTCTTAATATACCACCTTCATTATCAGAGATTTTAACCGAAAACACTTGGTCCGGAATTGAGTCCAGTGCCTCAATTGAATAAGGAGGATCAGCAAAGATAATATCAAAATCAATTTTGCAAATTTTTAAGAATTCGAAAACATTGTGCCTAACCACCTGCATTCCTTTTATATGAAGTTGCGAAACACTCTTTTTAATGAAATTGGCATGAACAGGATTCATTTCTACTGAATAAATCTCTTTAACTCCTCGGGATGCGAATTCATAAGATATACTTCCGGTACCTGCAAACAAATCCAACACCCGACACTCTTCCAAATCATACTCATTACCCAAAATATTGAAAAGTCCCTCCTTGGCAAAGTCTGTAGTAGGACGAGCTGTAAATGTAGTCGGAGGGAGGATTGTCTTCCCCTTTAATATTCCACCAATAATCCTCATAAAATATAGTTTACTTCAGCAAAATATTTCAACAATGAATCTTTCATCTCTTTATTATGTTCACCCAATATATATATATAGGTATGCTCAGGATTGAACAAAACAGTACGCGCAACAGAAAAAATAAAATATTGAGCAGTGACCATATCCTCAACCGGAAAAGAGTTTGCAAACAAGAGACGATCCCTCTCAGAAGCCACAATATGAAGCTGTCCCTGAGTGAATGCACAAATCAACCTATTATTATGCGACAGAGATGGAATAATATCTATAAGATGGTATGTCAACGGATAAAATTTCGCTTCCTTCTGATGCTCCCTCAATGCAGAGATTATTTCATCCTTTATCGCATAAATCATCACTGACATCTGTCCCGGCAAAGCAAGAGTATCCACCTTTTCATCAATATCAATACTCTTCAAGGAAGAGAGAACCTTTACAGCCTCTTCCCTTGAATAATATTCGGAAGGGACCAATGTGTACTTAGAGGTAGGACAATAGACACTTACAGAAGCAAAAGAACCTTTCAGTATAGCATCAGTCAATCTATCCGATTTCTCAAATGGATAACTTCCTTTCCCACTTTTAAGGACAGCCCCGCTACTGTCATATATAGTAAAAGAAAAACCACCCAAATCAAGTTGAATGGTTAATCTATTATTGTATTTAGACATTATATTACTCCCAGTTACCTGCGTTGTTGTTAGGGTTATTGATATCACCTACTTTATATCCGGGATACCTTCCCATATCTTCTTTCTCCGCCTTCAAGTTTACGATAAGTTGTCTATCCAAACCTTTCAAAAGAATATCATAAGGCATAGTCGCTTCAAATAGAGGAATATCCACTCCTGAAACCTTTCTAATTACAGACTCCATGATGATTCTTTCTCCACCTGAATAGGGGATAAACGAAAGAGAATCTATAAATGCTGCTCTCTCTTTCAACAAAGTATCCTTAACTGCGATTGTAATATTCTCACGAGTTACACGTTTTTGAGCGACTGCCAATGAGTCGTCCATTGAACCGATCTGCTTAACGATAACAATTGAATCATTCTTGTAGAAATCGATTAAAGAATCTGTGGTAGAAAGATACCTTCCTGTTTTTGTTTTGTAAGCTTCCTGAAGGGTTCTGATATTTTTAAGGCGTTCAATAGCTACAGCACCTCTTTTCTCAACCTCATTGTTGAATCTTACAGGTTGCATTACACTTTGATAAATAAGATACACTAAAAGTAAAATAGCGGCAGGAAGAACCAAGTAGGTCAATACCTTGTTTAATGTCTTCATTAGATATTATTGTTAAAATTATTATTAAATCATGCAAATTGCCCACAAAAGTAAAAATAATAATTAGGACTTGCAATATATTTTTAAATTTGCATCCACAAAGAATTTGCAATATTTTGAAAAATGAGAGAGCCAATTGAGATATTTGAGAGATTAATAACTGAGAATAAAGACATTACAATCATCAGCCATTTCAATCCTGATGGTGATGCCGTTGGCTCCATAATGGGAATGAAGTGGTTTTTAGAGTCAATCGGGAAAAAATGTATTCCTATTTTACCAAATCCGATTCCAAAAACAATAGACTTTCTCGTCAATGGGAATGAGATATTGTACTATACTCTTGATCGCCTTAAAGTTTCACAGGCTCTTTCCGCATCTGAACTGATAATCTGCCTTGATTTCAACAAATTATCCCGCACTGAGTGGATGGAGAAAGAGATAAGGGAAGCCAAAGGAACCAAAGTGCTCATTGACCACCACCTCTCTCCTGACACCGAAGCATTTGATTTGATTATTTCCGAGCCGGGCAGTTCTTCCACATGTGAGCTTATATTCAAAACCCTGATGGAGACATCATTTACAAAAGGGGACGTATTAAATCTGCCTCACAAAGCCAGAATATCTTTAGCCACAGGCCTTATCACAGATACCAACAACTTCAGCAACTCATTATCGTCATACACATTTATTATGGCATCCGAACTCCTCAAAAGTGGAATAGACTTCAATTACATTACCGATATGGTTCAAAAGAGGTTTTCACAAGAGAGAATCAGATTGATGGGACATCTTATGTCTGAAACCATGATAGTATACAAGGAGATAAGAGGAGCCTGTACAATTTTGACAAAACAAGACAAGGCCAGATATTCATTCAGAGATGGGGACAGCGAAGGGTTTGTAAATATACCATTAACTATAGAGGATGTAGACGTATCCGGATTTTTCTCAGAGTCCGATGGTTTTGTAAAAGTCTCATTGAGATCCAAAAACCAATTCTCAGCCAACAGATTTGCTAATCAATACTTCAATGGAGGAGGACATGAAAAAGCTGCGGGGGGAAGATTGTTTATTCCAATTGGAGAAGTACCTGAATATTTTCAAAAATCGCTGGAACAATTCTTGCATAACGAAAAAGCACAACAATGAAAAAAATAATAACAATACTGCTTGTAGCTTTGGGAACAATAGTCTCCTGCACCAAGGAGGATATCAAACTAACCCTAGCCAAACAAGAAGAAAACATTGAGAAATTTATTCAGCAACGCTATGCCGGAAATGACGTTGTAAGAAGAAACGGATCCAACAGAGTCATCATTGACTCGTCGTATGTTGCAGACTCATTGATGTTTGGCGACTCACTCCACTTCTTATATGCAGGATATATCTTCACAAGTGCTCCAAATTCAATATTTGCAACCAATATTGAACAACTGGCCAACTCGTCAGGTCTAATCCTCACAGAACAGGATTTCTCAGTGGAAAAAGTATTGTTCAGTGAAGATTGCTACATCCCCGGACTGGTAAACGGACTTTACGGAGTCAAAGAAGGAGAACACTCCCTGATACTATTTTCTGCAGAGCACGGATTTTACGATGAAACAGTATACAACATTCCCAAACTTTCTGCACTGGCATACGAAGTTTGGATTGAAAAAGTAATAAAAAACAAATAATGAAACCAAGACAACTCTTTTTTATCACATCCCTACTGTCGTTGATATTCTCATCATGCGGTAAGGATATTGAAGAAAGCAACGAACAGGCCCACAGAAGATATATAGAGGCATTCATCGCTACCAATTATCCAGGGATAGAACCCACTGAATCGGGACTTTACATATTGGATTCAATACCAGGAACAGGGGCAAAAGTAGCAGATACTTCATTTGCTCTCGTTGACTATACTATAACATACTTGGACGGATACTTTATTGACTATACAAGTGAAGATATAGCAAAGCAACTTGGAGTATTTTCAAATTCAACACTCTACGGCCCTAAAATTTGGAATATTTCCGAACAGGAACCCGGAATAAACGAAATTTTTTCCCATCTCAGGGAAGGTGGACAGATAGAAGCCATCATCCCTCCTTGGCTGATGGGAGAAGAGACTGAAAACCTCACCGGCAACAGTTCCGGCACTGCAAAAATTTACAATATCACACTTAGAAAAGTAATTAATGACATTACTGCATATCAAGACAGTCTGCTGACAGAGTACAAAAACAACCATTATCCCCTACTCGATACAACAGAAGCAGGTTTCTACTTCCGCAAAACAAAATCAAACCCGGATCCCACTGACACACTTCTTGACGAACAGAGCATCAAAGTAAGATATGTCGGAAGATACCTCAACGGAAAAGTATTCGACACAAACATTGCAGACACTGCAAAAAAATATGGAATCTACTCTGAATGCAAATACGAACAATTATCCTTCAAATTCTTTGATAATGAAGATGATGCAATAAATCAGAACTCACTCGTTGTAGGTTTTTCAAAAGCACTTTGGAGAATGACTTATGATGAGAAATGCAGAACATTCTTCCGTTCAGACTTTGGATATGGAAGTGACGGTAGCGGTAAGATTCCCCCATACACACCACTTTATTTTGAAATTCAAGTAGAAAAGAATCCAAAGAAGGATGAGTAAAAAACGGATTTTTCTCACAGGGGCTACCGGAAATATGGGGTTTAGCACCTTTAAGGAGTTGCTAGAAAGACGAGACCGCTTTCAAATAGCAATACTTGCAAGACCCAGTAATAAGAACAAGGAAAAACTGAAAGAGTATATCAACCTTCCGGGGGTAGAAATTATCTGGGGGGATTTGACAAACTACTCTGATATACTGAGGGGAGTAACAGGGTCAGACTTTGTCCTGCATGTGGGAGGGATGGTATCCCCTTATGCAGATTCACACCCAAAAGAGACAATGGAGGTAAATATCAACTCCGCCAGAGATATCGTCAAAGCTGTCAAACAACAGCCCAACAAAGACGAAATTGGGGTTGTATATGTAGGTTCAGTAGCACAGATGGGTAATAGACTTTCACCGTTGCATTGGGGAAGAGCCGGAGACCCGATTTGTACCAGCATTTTCGACTATTATTCTGTTTCCAAATGTATATCTGAATTAATTTTTGCCGAATCGGGATTAAAAAAATGGGTTTCAATAAGACAGACAGGGATGCTATACCCTGCCCTGCTCAACAAAGCCAATGACCCCATCACATACCATGTACCTTTGAATGGTGTCCTTGAATGGAGTACAATAGAAGATTCGGGACGGGTGCTTGCCAATGCCTGTGAAGATTGGGTGCCTGAACACTTCTGGAGGGGATTCTACAATTTGAGCAGCGGTAAATCATTCAGACTTACCAACTACGAATTTGAGTCATTGCTCCTTAAGACAATCTCTTGCCCTCCGGTGGAGAAAGTTTTTGAACCCAATTGGTTTGCCACTAAGAATTTCCATGGAATGTGGTACCTCGATTCTGACAAACTGGAAGAGATTCTAAAGTTCAGAGAAGGAATTGAGTGCAAGGATTACTTTAAACGGTTAAAGAAAGGATTACCATGGTATTTTTCTTTAGCAAAACTTGCTCCGGGTTGGCCCATAAAGATGTTTATGAAACATATCGCATCAACAAACCCTTTAGGCACTCTATATTGGTTCAAGCACAACAATATTGAAAGGATTACAGCTCATTTTGGATCACATGACCAATGGGAGAAGATACCATCCTGGGAAAATTATAAACTGGAGAACCCTTCTCAAACACCAGTGATATTGGATCACGGGTACGACGAGCAGAAACCTATATCCGAAATTGATATTGAGGATATTAGAAAAGCGGCTCAATTCAGAGGGGGAACCTTACTCTCCGAATCCATGAAAAAAGGAGATATGTTTACCCCACTTCATTTCAGTTGTCAGTTCGGTCATAAGTTTACAATGACCCCTAACACGATGCTAAAAGGGGGACATTGGTGTCCTGAGTGTTTACCAAAATACGACGAGCACGAAAACCAATGGAATTTTGACAAAATAGCTGAGGGAAATCCATTTTTTGCCCAACTATGCAGCAAATGAAGTAAATCAGAAGAACAATTGCAGGGATATTCTTTATTGAAATCCCTTAAAAGAATTTTTCAACAACCACTTTAATAATGTCATCAACTACCTGATTGATGGACAGCACTGAAGTATTTAGACACATATCATATCCCGCTGCATTACCCCACTCCCTGAAAGTATAATAGTTATAGAATTCTGATCTTTTCTTATCACATTCAGAAATCATCTGTTTTGCCTTTGCATGGTCCACTTGTGCCAGCTTGGAGACCCTCTCTATCCTATCACTTATATTTGCTGTAAGAAAGACAGACAACATTCTTGGATGATCCCTGAGAATATAATCTGCAGCTCTTCCGACAAATACAGCAGAACCTTTTTGAGAGAGCATTGTTATGGTATCGCACTGGATCTGAAATAGATTATCCCTTGACAAACAAGAATTCTCCATTGCTCCTGAAATAGGATAAAATGGAAATCCATATTCCATTCCAAAGCAATTAAGAAATGAGGAAGGTTTCTCATCCACATTCTCAAAACAAGACTTATTCAATCCGCTATGGAGGGAAGCTTCACTTATTATCTCCTTGTCGTAATATGCGATATTGAGACGCTCTGAAATTTTTTTTGCGACCTCTCGACCTCCACTTCCCAATTGACGTCCAATGCAAATTATATAATTATCAGATTTCATTTGTTTGCTTATATTTTTTAAGGAATAAATACAATATTATGTAAGCCACAACTGTAGCCAGAAAGTCGGAAACTGCAAAGCTGTACCACACACCTAATGTCCCGAAAATGGGCGGCAAAATCCACAAACAAGGCAAAAGAAATATCAATTGTCTTGAAAGGGACATAAAAATTGAACGCTTGGGTTTACCGATACTTTGGAAGAAATTACCGATAACCATTGAAGAGGCCACAAGAGGAAACATAAGGACAATATATTTCAAGCCCTCGGCAGACTTCTGCAGCAACTGCTCGTCAGTGGTAAAAATAGAAACTACAGTTCTCGGGAAAAACATGCACACCACAAAACCAAGCGTTAGAACAAGAGTCGCATAGAATATGGTTTTTTTAAGAGCCTCAAAAACACGATCTATCTGCCTGGATCCGTAATTGTAACCCACAATCGGTTGCATCCCCTGAGTAAGTCCCATCACCACCATAATAAAGACAAACACTATTCTGTTTACAATACCATAAGCCCCAATAGAAAGGTCTCCACCATAAATCTTCAAACTTTTGTTAATGACAATTACAATAAAACAAGAGACAAAATTCATTAGAAAGGGGGCAAGGCCAATTGCAAAAGACTCTTTTACAATTCGGGGATCAAGTACAAAAATCCCTTTCTCAAAGTGAACTACAGCCCGTTTATTGGTAAAGAAAAGAATAATCCAAAGCAAAGAGCATATCTGCGCCAGTACGGTTGCAATTGCAGCACCTTTAATTCCCATATCTAAAGTAAAAATAAAGATTGGGTCTAAAATAGCATTAAGAATAACTGTAATAATGGTAGCTGCCATTGCTTTTTTAGGATGCCCTGACGAACGTACCAGCGAATTGAGTCCAAAATAAATATGAGTTATCACATTGGCCAACAAGATGATTTCCATATACTCCCTTGCATAGGGGATGGTATCTTCACTCGCACCGAAAAAATATAGAATCGGATCAAGGAATATCAACGATACAATGGTAAACAGAATACCTATCACAAAGTTGAGAACTATCACATTTCCCAAAACCTTCTTAGCTATATCGTAGTTCCTTTGTCCAAGCAACATAGACAATAAGGTTGAAGCCCCTACCCCCACCAGAGTACCAAATGCAGTAGCAAGGTTCATAAATGGGAATGTTACTGCCAATCCTGAAATAGCCAAAGGCCCCACCCCTTGACCAATAAATATAGCATCTACCATATTATACAACGAAGATGCCGTCATAGCGATAATTGCCGGCAATGCATACTGCCTCAACAATTTAGATACGTTTTCTGTTCCTAATTCTGTAGGTACTGCTACTTTATTCATAGATGCAAAGTTAAGGAAAGTTCTATAAAATCCCACTCTTTAGTACTCCAACATCGTTCGCTACACCAACCCAACCCTGAATTCATCCTAAAACCACATCACAGCTGACAAACAACTAATCACATCAGAGACCTAACCCGTTGCAGCTTATAACATTTAGGGTGACTACAGCAGGAAACTAATAAAAACTCTTACGACATCCATATCGCAACTTAGGGAGATTACTGAGAATAGCTGATATAAAAAAGTGGCTACCTGAATCTACATCAGATAGCCACCCATTAAAAATTTACTTATCCAAAAGGATATGTTAGTATTGTTTAACCTCTTCTTTTCCTTCGATTACTGCAAGTGCATTTTTAGCCAAAGCACCCATTTCATCTTCACCAGGATAGATTCTTACAGGGGCAATAAACTTAACCATATCGGTAAGTTGCTGCATAATAAGTTTTCCGTATGCAATACCTCCTGTAACAACTATACCATCTACGTTTCCTGAAAGAGCTGCAGCCATACCTCCGATAGCTTTTGCCACATTGTAAACAAATGCATCAGAAATAAGGGTTGCTTTAGGATCACCTGCTGCCACCATATCATCTACATCTTTGAAAGAGTTTGTACCCAAATGAGCAACTATACCACCTTTACCAGAGATAATTTTCTTAATCTCTTCGTGAGTATATTCTCCTGAGAAACAAACTTTTGCAAGTTGCATTGCACTGATTCCACCTGTACGCTCAGGGCTGAAAGGACCGTCTCCCATAAGGGCGTTGTTTACATCTACCACTTTACCCTTGCTATGAGCTGCAATAGAACAACCACCACCCAAGTGAGCAACTACAAGATTCAAGTCGTTATAATCACGACCAATCTCCTTTGCGTAAAGTTTTGCGATGGCTTTGTGATTCAATGCGTGGAAAATAGACAAACGGGGGAACATAGGGTGTCCACCTACTCTTGCCACATCACACATTTCATCTACTACTACGGGGTCAGCAATATAAGCAGGACAACCTACTCTTTTTGAAATCTCCAAAGCGATTATACCGCCAAGGTTACTTGCATGCTCTCCGTATTTAGCAGATTTTAGGTCCTCTACCATCTCTTCATTAACTGCATACACACCAGAAGAGATAGGTCTTAGAAGTCCACCACGACCCACAACAGCTGTAAGGTCTTCAAGTTTAACACCGCTCTCCTCCAAAGCTGCAACTATAGTTCCTTCACGGAATTTGAATTGGTCTATAACTTTTTCAAAACCTCCTATTTCTTCTGAGGAGTGGCGCAATGTTTTTGTAAATACTTCCTCTGCACCATTGTACAAAGAGATCTTTGTAGAAGTAGAACCGGGGTTAATGGCTAATATATAAGTCATTATATTTATACTTGTTAAATTGTTCTGTTTAATAATTATTTTGCGGACAATGCTGCAAGAGCGATTGAATTAAGTTTTGTTTCAATACTGTCTGCGCGGCTTGAAAGAACGCAAGGAGCCATAGCACCGGCTACGATAGCAGCTTGTTTAACACCTACGCAAAGTTGTGAGTTAACTTTATAGAATACGTTTGCCGACTCGATGTTAGGGAATAGCAAGCAGTCTGCATCACCTGCAACGGGGCTAGCGAGTTTCTTGATTTCAACAGCCTCTTTTGAGATAGCAACGTCAAGAGTCAAAGGACCGTCAGCGACACAACCGGGGATCTCACCTCTATCAACTTTTTTAGAGATAATAGCTGCATCTACACAAGCGGGCATACCTTCAAGCATTTGTTCTGTAGCTGCAATGATTGCCAACTTAGGTTTCTCAATTTGAAGAGATTTTGCTGTATTTACAAGATATTTTGCAATTGCAATTTTTTGTTTCAAGTCAGGCAATGGAATAACAGCCATATCACCCAATACCACAAGTTTATGATAGTTAGGGTTTTGAAGAACACAAACGTGGCTCAATACAGCTTTGGGAGGGAGAAGACCTTTCTCTTTATTAAGGATACCTCTCATATATTTGTCGGTAGAGCACAAACCTTTCATAAGGATGTCACCTTCACCGTTTCTTACCATCTCAACAGCCTGTGCGATAGATTTCAATTCATTGTCATTGTGAACGATAGTCAATTTTGAAGGATCCAGCTTTTCGTGTTCACAAACTGCCATAATTTTTTCAGTATCACCTACCAAAGTAGCATCAACGATACCCAATTCAACTGCTTTGTAAGCAGCAGTAATAGTGTGATCATCGACTGCCCAAGCAGCAACTAAACGTTTTTTTGATTTAGAACGAAGAAGTTCAAAAATTTGGTCAAAATTTGTAATCATAGTAACTCTATTTTATTTATTATTTACAAGATTCATTGTATCTTGAGCTATCACAAGCTCTTCATTTGTAGTCAAGGTAACCACTTTTACCTTAGAACCATCTTTGGTCAAAATTTTATCTTCACCTCTAACGCCATCATTTCTTGAATCGTCAAAGTCAACTCCAAGATACTCCAATGTCGAGCAAATCTCCTTACGTAAAGGTGCATCGTTTTCTCCGATACCTCCGGTAAATACAATTGCATCGATACCTCCCATCACAGCACTATAGGCGCCGATATATTTTCTTACACTGTGACAAAACATTCCGAGTGCGAGAGCCGAGCGGTAATTTCCACCCTCAGCTGCCTGCTGAACGTCACGACAGTCTGAAGAGAGACCAGAAATACCAAGGAAACCGCTCTTCTTGTTCAAAAGGGCATTTATACCGTCTGCATTGAGATTTTCTTTATTCTGAAGATATGTAATGACACCGGCATCAATGTTTCCGCAACGGGTTCCCATTACAACTCCTTCAACAGGTGTAAATCCCATTGAAGTATCCATTGATTTACCATCTTTCACCGCTGTAACAGAACCTCCATTACCCAAATGGCAGGTTACTATCTTCGAATTATTTATATCAAGTCCCAATACATCACAAGCCTTTTTCGCAACAAATTTGTGTGATGTTCCATGGAATCCGTAACGACGAACTTTGTAATTCTCATAACATTCGTATGGAATTGCATACATATATGCATAGTCGGGCATTGTCTGATGGAACGATGTGTCAAATACCGCCACCTGGGGAACTGTAGGCAACAATGTTTCTACAGCCCTTATACCCAACAAGTTTGCAGGGTTATGAAGAGGTGCAAGCTCACATAGTTCTTCAATACCTTCAATAACTTTAGCATCAACTATACAAGATTTAGGGAACAATTCTCCACCATGAGCGACCCTGTGACCCACTGCATCGATCTCATTCAATGAGCTGAGGACACCACATTGGGGATCTGTAATCAATTCAAGGACACTTTTTATACCCTCTGTATGGTCAGGAACCGGTTTATTAATTTCAACTTTTTGTTTTCCGGTGGGCTTATGGGTAATATCCCCGTGCTCCATACCGATTCTTTCTACAAGACCTTTTGCAAGCAAAGAGTATTCAGATTCTGATTGCATGTTCAAGACTTGATACTTTAACGAAGAACTTCCGCAATTAAATACAAGTACAATCATAACTATTGGATTTTGACTAATATAATTCTTAATCTTGCAAAGATAATCAAATAATAGGAATATTACGAAGAAATTCCTATCTTGCTCAAAAATAATTTGAGAGGTATGAGGAGAGAGCTTTTTTTACTATTATGTGCCCTATTTCTATTTATCGGAAATCTGATTTCTGCATATTTGCTAACACCTAAATCAATCCCTTTTATCCTAATTCTAATAATAATTGCAATAATACTTTCACGATATATTAAAGTCACTTTTTTGGCAATCTTCCTCCTTTTGGGAGCTCTTGGAAAACAATACTCAGTCTTCGAGAGAATCTTCCCTGAAAATACGGATAGAAACATATCAGAAATTTTGCTCGAAGAGAGGGAGAGATTTTCAAATTACATAGACAACCTATACCATGGTCGGGACGATAATTCAATAGCTATAATCAAAGCACTGTCAATTGGTTCTAAAGAGCAAATTGATGACCAGGCCTGGGAAAATTTCAGAAAAAGTGGAACATTGCACCTGCTTGCCCTATCAGGAATGCACCTGGGGATAATATATCAGATGCTCCATTACCTGCTTGCAATTATGGGCAATTTCCCATTGGCAAGAAAGATCAAAAGTATCATTATCATCACTTCAATATGGCTATATACTATTTTCACCGGTGCAGGAGTATCGCTTCTAAGAGCCTCTATAATGGCCACTGTCTATGAATTTGCAACTCTCATAGAAAGAGAGAAGAATGGAATAAATGCACTTTCCATAAGTGCAATAGTCATTATTTTAATATGGCCGGAGGCCCCTCTTGGAGCAGGATTCCAACTCTCATTCGGTGCAATGATGGGAATCTTTCTAATCTATCCACATCTGGCAAAATTATCAACTCCTAAGAATTTCATAGTTGGATATATCCTGAGAATCACTTTGTTTTCAGTAAGTTGCACAATTTTCACCACCCCGTTGCTACTTTTCAGATTCAATACCTACGCATTGTTTTCCATGCTTACGAACTTATTATGTACACCACTGATAACTGTTTCAATGGGTCTTATACCTATAAGTATAGCCTCATCTGTCATTGTTCCCCAACTAAATGGCCTCATCAATTTTCTATTATTCAAAACCATCGAGATATTCAGTTTTATCAATCACGTATTAGGCAATATATAACCTGCATTTTCAATTTTCCGTATATTTGCACCGCAAGGGTGCAGATATACGGCTTCGCTCGTTGAGAAAATCAAAGACAAGCTTTGCTTTTTTTATTTCCCGCGTCGTATATTTGCACCACAAGGGTGCAGATATACGGCTTCGCTCGTTGAGAAAATCAAAGACAGACTTTGCTTTTTTTATTTCCCGCGTCGTATATTTGCACCACAAGGGTGCAGATATACGGCTTCGCTCGTTGAGAAAATCAAAGACAGGCTTTGCTTTTTTATTTCCTGCGTCGTATATTTGCACCGCAAGGGTGCAGATATACGGCTTCGCTCGTTGAGAAAATCAAAGACAAGCTTTGCTTTTCACTCGCTCGCGTCGTATATTTGCCAAAAATTTTAATAACATGGGAGGAGTATTTGGAGTTATCTCTACAAAAAAATGTACCAATGATTTGTTCTTTGGTGTTGACTACCATTCACATCTTGGAACCAGAAGAGGTGGTATGGCCGTGTATAATGGTAATGGCATATTTGCCCGGGACATCCACTCTTTGGAAAACACCTACTTCAGAGTAAAATTTGAAAAGGACATTTTGAAATATACCGGAAACTCCGGCATTGGTGTTATCAGCGACACAGACGCACAACCTATTGTAGTAAACTCACACTTAGGGCGTTTTGCAATAGTTACAGTTGGTAAAATTCGAAACATCAAGGAACTGGAAAAAGAGCTTCTTGAGCAGAACAAAAACTTCACAGAACTTAGTTCAGGTGACACAAACCCCACAGAGCTTATAGCCCAAATCATTACCTGTTCACCCACTTTCGCTCAAGGAATTGAGGAAGTTCAAAAGAAAATCAAAGGTTCTTGTTCATTCTTGATACTCACCGAAGATTCAATAATAGCATCAAGAGACCTTTATGGAAGGACACCTCTTGTATTGGGGAAAAAGGATACTGTGGATGACAATGGTGAAGAAGTTACAGCACATGCTATTGCTACCGAAACTTGCAGTTTCCCGAATTTGCTGTACAAAGATGAATATGTCCTTGGACCCGGTGAAGCCATAGAAATCACTGCACAATCATTCAAACAAATAGTGCCACCTAAGCAGAAGAAACAATTTTGCTCGTTTATGTGGATTTACTACGGATACCCGCCAAGCAGTTATGAAAACATAAATGTTGACGAGGTCCGATATCGTTTGGGAAGAAGTCTTGCTCAAAGAGATGAGACTGAAATAGATATAGTATCTTCAATTCCTGACTCCGGCAGTTGCATGGCAATCGGATATTCTAATGGCAAACAACTTCCTTACAGATCGGCTTACGTGAAATACACTCCCACCTGGCCCCGCAGTTTTACCCCGGTGACTCAGGACCAAAGAAATCTGGTGGCCAGAATGAAGCTTATTCCAAACAGCTCAATTCTTAAAGACAAGAGACTTGTATTCTGCGATGACTCAATTGTTAGAGGGACACAATTGAGAAATAATGTAAGATACCTATATGAATATGGTGCAAAAGAGGTACACATCAGAATCAGTTGTCCTCCTCTATTGTACCCTTGCGAATTCGTAAATTTCTCTGCTTCAAAATCTGTTCTTGAACTTATAACAAGACGATACATCCTACAAAAGGAAGGTGATATGAACAAGAATCTTGAAAAATATGCCGACCACAACTCCGAAGAATATAAAGAAATGGTTGAGCATATAAGAGAGGAAATAAAAGCAGCCTCTCTGAAATTCAACACAGTAGAGGAACTTGTGGACGGTATCGGATTACCTAAGGAGATGATTTGCACACACTGCTTTGACGGAAGCAGCTACGGATATTAGTAATATAGTACTAAGACATATTGGAGATCTCTGTTGAGATTATCTGCACATAAAAGGAATGTTCTATAATTGATACAAAGTTAATCATAGGACATTCCTAAATGTTTGTTATATATGTAAAATCTTCTTATCTTTGCATGTCAACTAAATTTAAACTCAGGATATGAATATATTTGTATCAAGCCTAAATTTCAAGGCACGGAAAGAAGATCTCATTGACTTATTTGCTCCTTTCGGAGAAGTTACAGCTGCAAGAATCATTGTCAATACCGAAACACGACGTTCTCGTGGATATGGCTTTGTTGAGATGTCCCAAGAGGACGGACTAAAAGCTATTGAAGCTCTTAATGGTACAGAACATATGGGCAGAGTAATAAATGTAGCAGTTGGGAATGAAAAAACACAAAAGACTGCTACTCAAGAGTCAAAAACTGAGTAATGCTAAGAGGCTGACAATTTGTTTTCAGCCTCTTTTTTATATTGATTGGCCGTTCTGATAGCGGCCTGACCATAATGAACTCCCCGACACTTCATAAAAGGATAATGGATAGATTTGGGGATTTTCTATAAATTACAAGTTTTAAAGTTAAAACATCGTAACCTTACAACTTGAATCCTAAAACTTTTGCACCCCTTATGGCTTTTATCGGTGACATTCCATAAATTTCTGGAATGTCTTTTTTATCCTAATTACATCAACTAAAGTATTATGATTTATTTCTGGAAATGGAAATCTATATTTTGTGAAGAGATGGCAGAGCTATCTGACGAAGTGAAGAGGATAAAGATGCCTAAAAATTGTGTATCAGGATAATAGGAAGAGAATAACTGCAACAATTAATGATTTTAGTAGAAATATTTGAACAGTTTCTATATATTTACAAAAAATTTGATCACAATGAACACGCTTCCCAAATATATTTTAATAGCTGCCGGGGTCTCTATCGCAGCATTCCTTTCGTGGTACTTCAGGGATATCATCATCTACATTGTTATATCTGCAATCGTTGCTATGATAGGACGTCCGATAGTCAGCAAATTGACAAACATCAAATTTAAGAAAATCTCTATCCCAAGATGGGCAGCCTCTGCTCTGACACTTATTCTAATCATCTGTATCGTCCTCTCCCTTCTATTATTGCTAACACCTATGGTGGGAGAATTCTCAACACTTATCAACAGCCTGAATATTGAAAATCTGGGAGAGAACATCAAGGAGCCTTTGTCAAGATTGAATGAATATATAATAAATACATTTCCATCCATTGACAAAAATTTCAAAATAGAAATACTAGTTCTTGACTATATCAAGAATTTTGCAAGCATTGATACATTTTCGAATATTGTAACATCCTTCACATCAATTGTAACAGACTTTTCAATCGCAATATTCTCAGTCATATTCATATCATTCTTCCTACTGATGGAAAAAGGATTGATAACAAATACCATCACTGCATTCTTCTCAGACAGCAATGAAGAGAAGATAAGAAAAACGTCAGCATCCATAAACAAATATCTAAGCAGTTATTTTATTGGAATATGCATTGAATCACTCTGTATTGCATTACTCAATAGCCTTGGACTTATCTTCATAGCCAAAATGGATACAGAGCTTGCAATTGTCATCGGCTTCACTTCCGGTGTTTTGAATATTATACCATATATAGGTCCACTGATTGGAGACATATTGGCGGTTGTAATGGGAATGGTATTTCACCTTAATGGTGGGAACACACTTCCACTAACATTATACCTGACCCTAATTCTATCCATCTTTATTATTACACAACTAATTGACAACTACGTATTTCAGCCAATAATCTATTCAAACAGCGTCAAAGCACACCCCCTTGAAATATTCTTGATAATCCTCATTGCCGGACAAATAGGAGGGGTAATAGGAATATTGGCAGCAATCCCTTTCTACACCATAATTAGAGTAATTCTCGTAGAATTCCTTCCTGATAAGAAATTTGTAAAACGGCTGATAGGGAAACTCAACAACGAGCAATCCGACAAATAAACTATTTGAGATAAAGTTCTATAAAAGAGTTTCCCGAAAGTTGTGGAATCTTTTCTGAGAAGAATTTTAGTAAATCATTTGTTCCCCATTTACTTGGAAAATCATCCCTACTCTGCTTCAACCAAATAATACTATTGGTACAGATTAGACAAAATAAGAAAAGTCAACAAAATAGGCCGGTCTCATCAATTATGAAACCGGCCCACTTTTTAAATATCTTTATTTAAGGTAATATCTATAAATTACAATATCACAATCTGTAGATTACCATTAAATTACTGTTTTGAAGCTACATACTCATCGTATTGTTTGTACTTTTCTGCATATTCAGGATTCTTTTCACGATAACGGAAGAAAATCTGTTTCAAAGCAAGAGCTACATTTGTTTTAACATCCTCATTATCAGAAATCTCGAATGCTTTTTCAAAGGGTTCAATTGATTTTTGCAAATATTCATCCATTTTAGCAGTTAGAGCTTCATAACCTTTAATATCTGAGATATCCAAAAGGTCAATTTCTGTCTGAGCTTGAACAGCCAACTCAAAATATGTATTACCTACTGCATAGATACCATAGAAATATGAGTTGTCAGTATCATAAGATTTCTGATAGAATTCTATGGCTTTCTCATAATCTTTCAGATTCAAATAAACATTACCTTCTGCATAAATCAAAGATGCATTATCAGGCTCATTTGCTTGAGCGGCATGGAGAAGTTCCAATACCTTTGTAGGATCATCTTTAGTTTCAAGATACAAATTGATTAAAGATACCAAAATCGCCTGATTAGAAGGAAATTGCTGGAATGCAGCATTCAAACAACTCTTTGCTCCTTCAATATCACCCTCTTTCTTTAAGATATCAGCCAATGCTGCAGGGATATCACCATTTTCCATATATCCAAGGTCAACGCATCTTTGGAAATAGGTTTTGGCTTTCGCAAAATTACCTGCATCATTGTAAGCAACACCGGTATAATAAACAATCATAGTATCGATTGCACCTACTACAGGATTCTCACTACATGGAAGAGAATTTTCAAAATAATCAGCAGCATTTGCCAAATCACTCAATGCATAGTATGAGAAAGCATCGTTAACAAATACATCACGCAAAGAGATTAATTTCTTGTACAAATCTTTATACTTAGACTGTTTTGCGTCCAACTCAGCAGCTTTTACATAAGCATCACGAGCTTCAGTAAGAAGATTGCCTTCAATTAGTTTTTCTGTAACAATAATTGACTCAACAAGACCTGCTGCATTATAATAAAGGTCTTTGGTAGGGTAATGAACTAAAAGGAAAGGGATACCTCCTTTAACTACCTCTTCTTGTGATACAATATTGGATCCACCACCGAAGAGACCTACTTCATTAACATTCCAACCAACCTGAAAATCACCTCTAAGTTGTTGGTATGCCGAGAAATAAGCATCTCCTAACTTGATATAAGATGAAGTCGAAGGTTTGTCAACAACATTCTCCTGAGCTTTTTTAATGGATTTTAAAAGTTTCTCAGTATTCTGAGCACTAACATTGGCTGCAATAATCAACGCAGCTACGATTAATAATACTTTTTTCATATAATTAAAGTTATTTAAATTATAATTCTTCTGTATATTCCTGTGTTTCAGATATTTTATCTTCACTCTTATTAACCACACAAACCGCTGCAATCATATCTCCCTCGCGCAAGTTTATGAGTTTGACACCTTGTGTAGCCCTACCTGCAATTCTGATGTCAGATACAGGAACCCTGATAGTAATACCGGACTTATTGATAATCATCAAATCATTTTCGTCTGTAACTTTCTTGATTGCAATCAGATTTCCTGTCTTTTCGGTAATATTTATAGTCTTGACACCTTTGGCTCCACGACTGGTAATTCTATAATCATCAATTGAAGACTGCTTGCCGAATCCGTTTTCACTGACTACCAGGATATGATTGAAATCTTTGTCTTCCTGTGTATTCTTTACACATATCATACCAATGACCTCATCATCATCTTCAATAGAGATACCTCTTACACCGGTAGCAGTACGTCCTATAGCTCTTGCATCCGACTCATGGAAACGGACACACTTGCCATTTTTGGCAGCAATCAGTATATCATTGTCACCATCAGTCAATATAGCCTCCAAAAGGTTGTCATTGTCCCTGACAGTAATTGCATTGACACCATTGACGCGCGGACGAGAATATGCCTCAAGAAGGGTCTTCTTAACAACTCCACGTTTGGTAGCCAAGACTATGTAATTATTATTTATATACTCTGTATCAGACAGATCACCTACATTCAGATATGCACATACGCTATCGTCAGGTTCAATATTAATCACATTCTGTATTGCCCTGCCCTTTGAAGTCTTCGTTCCTTCCGGAATCTCATATACCTTCAACCAATAGCATTTGCCTTTGCGGGTAAAGAACAACATAGTGCTATGAGTATTAGCTACATATATATGTTCTATGAAGTCCTCTTCCTTAGTGGTACTACCCTTCGATCCGATTCCTCCTCTGTTCTGAAGCTTATACTCTGCAAGAGGTGTCCTCTTAATATATCCAAGATGTGAAATGGTTATAACTACATCTTCATTAGCATAGAAGTCTTCTGGATTGAAGTCGTCAGCTGTCATCACTATTTCTGTCCTGCGCTCATCTCCATATTTTTCCTTCAACTGCAAAGTTTCCTGCTTAATCATTGCCATCTGAAGAGCGACACTTCCCAAGAACTCATTCAACTCTGCAATTCTCTTCAACAAAGCATCATACTCCTCACGGAGTTTCTCACGCTGCAAACCGGACAACTGGCCTAAACGCATTTCAGTAATTGCAACCGCCTGCAACTCTGAAAATCCGAATTTTTCAGTAAGAGCTACGCGAGCGGCAGGGGTATTTGCAGATGAACGGATAGTATCAATTACCTCATCAATAATATCAATCGCTCTTAGCAAACCTTCCAGTATATGCTCCCGCTTACGGGCCTCATCCAATTCATTCTGAGCTCTTCTAACCACGACATTATGTCTATGTCGTACAAAATACTTGATAAGTTCGCGCAAACTTAGAAGTCTTGGTCTTCCATCTACCAGAACAATATTGTTGACCGAGAAACTTGACTGTAAAGGAGTCATCTTGTACAATGTGTTCAGAACCACATTTGCAACTGCCCCCATCTTCAATTTGATGACTATACGCATACCCTTGCTGTCACTCTCATCGTTGATATACGCAATACCATCGACCTTCTTTTCCTCAACAAGTTCTGCAATCTTCTCAATCAATTCCCTTTTATTGACCATATAAGGAATTTCCGATACAACTATCACTTCGCGGCCAGAAGGTTGCACCTCAATATCTGTCTTCGAGCGTACAACTATTCTTCCACGACCAGTCTCAAATGCTTCACGGATACCACCAATCCCTTGAATTATACCACCTGTAGGGAAATCGGGGCCCTTGATATAATGCATTAACTCATCAGTAGTTATATCATTATTGTCAATATATGCACAAATTGCATCAGCTACTTCCGAAAGATTATGCGGAGCCATATTTGTCGCCATACCAACGGCAATACCGGAAGCTCCATTGAGCAGCAATAAAGGGGCCTTTGAAGGAAGTACAAGAGGTTCCTTGAGAGTCTCGTCAAAGTTCGAAGTGAAATCGACTGTATTATTATCCAAATCTTCAAGACACTCCTCTGCAAGACTTCTGAAACGAGCTTCAGTATAACGCATTGCCGCAGCAGAATCACCATCTATGGAGCCAAAGTTTCCCTGACCATCCACTAACATATACCTCATGCTCCAGTCCTGGGCCATTCTCACCATGGCCTCATAAACACTTGAGTCACCATGAGGATGGTATTTACCCATCACTTCACCGACAATACGGGCAGATTTTTTATGTTGTCCGCCGGAACTCAATCCTAAGTCGTACATTCCGTACAACACCCTTCGGTGTACAGGTTTTAACCCGTCCCTTACATCAGGTAGAGCACGAGCTACGATAACAGACATGGAATAGTCAATATATGCTGACTTCATCTCACTCTCGATATCGACTTGCACAATTCTACCCCGATTCAATTCCTCATTTTCGATCTTTTCCATTTATACTTTTATATTCTTAAACAAAATGCTAATTTAAGAAAAATTTTTATATTTTAGTGCTTTAATTTACTAAAATTTCAAATAAAATAAATCAGATGGAGCCACAACAGGAGTTCAATAGAATAATAAGATACGCAATACAGGAGGCATTACTCACTGGATGGGATACTATCTGTCTGGAACACTATCTTTTAGCCATAATCAGAGATGGAGAAAACGAAGCCTTCAGGTTTATGGAAGAGATAACATCCACACAAGAACTCAAGCACAAAATAAAATCATACATAGACAAAGGTGAATTCATAGGAGAAACAGACACTTCAAACATGAAAAACAACCCCGAGAGCAGCAGGATATTCAAATTGCTGCTTAACGAGCTGAAAGGAACACAGGAATACGAATTTCCCTCAGCTGCCAACATCTTAGGGATAATACTCAAAGACGGAAAGACCAAAACAGCTGAATTCCTATACAATGCCGGCATTGACTACGACATGGCAAAAGAAGGGATATTACTTCCCCGGGACAGAGCCGGATTTTACGGAGCTATGGATGAAGAATTTTCAAACCAGCCCTACCCCAATAACTCCGATTACGAAAAAGAAGAAAATCTATCAGTAGAATTCATAATAGAAAATTATGGCACTGATCTCACCGATGAGGCCCTTGTAAAAGAGAAAGACCCGATAATAGGAAGGGAAGAAGAAATATCCAGAGTAATAAGAATACTCGGACGAAGAAAAAAGAACAACCCGATTCTTGTTGGAGAAGCGGGAGTAGGCAAAACCTCCATAGTTGAAGGAATTGCCCGAAAAATAGTCTCAAAAGAAGTTCCCATACAATTATACGGAAAAAGGATCATCTCCCTCGACATTGGAAGCATAATTGCAGGGACAAAATTCAGAGGTGAATTTGAAGCCAGAATCAAGAAAATACTCAAGGCGGTAAAAGAGAATAAAGATATAATTTTCTTTATCGACGAGATCCACACCATAGTCGGAGCAGGAAGTTCCATTGGTTCCATGGATGCGGCAGACCTATTGAAACCTGCATTAGCAAGAGGTGATTTCCAATGTATTGGAGCCACAACTCACGAAGAGTTCAGAAACACTTTCGAGAAAGACAAGGCATTGGCAAGGAGATTTCAGAAGGTAAGTATCGAGCCTTGTTCCATTACCCAAACACTTGAAATCATAGAGGGAATCAAGAGAGGCTACGAAGAGTACCACAGCGTCAATTATACCCCCGAAGCCATTAGAGCATGCATCAATCTTTCGGTCAGATATATTTCAGACAGAGCCCTGCCCGATAAGGCTATTGACATTCTCGACGAGGCAGGAGCCAAAGTAAGTGCAAACAGCCACAATATCCCCCACACCATAATCGAGACAGAAAAAGAGATAAGGAATCTCGAGCATAAGAAAAGGGAGGCTATAAAAAATTCCAACTTTATCTTAGGGGCCGAATATCGCAAGAGCATAGTGGAAAAAACTAATTTTATTGATATTGCGATAGAAAATTTTAATAACAGTAGGAATAATAAAAAATATATTGTTACCGAGGAGGACATATTTGATACAGTAGCAAATATGACAGGTATTCCGCTCAACAAGATAGCCACCTCAGAAAGTAACCGCCTATTGAAGATGGAAAACATCCTTAAAGAAAGGATTATTGGGCAAGACCAGGCTGTCGAAATGATTTGCAAAGCAATTCGTAGAAACAGAGCCGGTCTGAAAGACCCCGATAGACCCATTGGAACATTTCTATTTTTAGGCCCTACGGGGGTTGGAAAAACACACTTGGCCAAAACTCTATCTGAGTTTATGTTCGATACATCCGACTCACTTATAAGAATCGACATGAGTGAATACATGGAAAAATATTCTGTCAGCAGACTCATCGGAGCCCCTCCCGGATATATCGGATATAACGAAGGTGGACAACTCAGCGAGAGAGTACGCAAAAAACCATATTCAGTGGTACTGTTGGATGAAATAGAAAAGGCCCACCCCGACATATTCAACATTTTGCTGCAAATCCTTGACGAAGGAAGACTTACCGACAGTTCCGGAAAATATATAGATTTCAGAAATACCATTCTGATTCTCACCTCCAATATAGGAAGCAAGGAAATCAGTAATTTCGGAAATGGTTTGGGATTTAAGTCCTTAGAAACAGATGAAAAGGGTTCCCTTCACAAATCATTGATTGACAAATCACTCAACAAGCACTTTGCTCCGGAGTTTCTAAACCGCCTTGACGAAAAAATATATTTCAACTCACTATCCGCCAAGGACCTTGAAAAGATTCTTCATATTGAGATGAAATACCTCTACCAAAGAGTAACACAAGCAGGATACGAACTCAAGCTGACTAAAGGGGCCATAGATTTTCTGCTAAGAAAAGGATATGACCCGAAATTTGGGGCAAGACCGTTAAAAAGAGCTATCAGGAGATATGTTGAAGACCCCTTGGCAGAGGCCATAATCGGAGGAATACCCGCAGGTAGCACCATTACCTTTAAAATCAACGGTACAAAAGAGAACCTTATACTTGGAACAAAACAATAAAACATATAGAAAAAATGAAACGACTTTTATCTACACTGCTCATTACCATGCTTATGCCGGCAACTTTGGCCACCGGGTGCAAACACAATGAGCCACAGACAAACGAACCGCCTCTGGAATCTCCTATTATCAATATCACCAACAATGAAATATACGCCGATATTGAAGGGGGTATCTATTCAATCAGCTATACCATTTCCAATCCGATAGAAGATGGAACATTAGAAATTGAAGGAGCCCCTGAATGGATTGAAAACATTAGGATTACCGATGAGACTATAGAATTGGAAGTACTGCCAAACGAGAAAAATATTGATCGTAATGCCACTCTGACTGCATCATACCCCGGAGCAGAAGAGTCAAAATCGGTTAAAGTGTACCAGAACAGAATTTCCAAAAGATGCGACATATTTGCAATGTATAGCAATAGCGATATTCCATACAGGATTCCTGCTATCGCTGTAACAAATTCTGGAAGAATAATTTGCGTTGCAGACTACAGACACTCCAGAGCAGATATTGGAGTTGTGGAAAATGGCCGTATAGACCTACACTACAGGATTAGCGAGGACAATGGAAATAGCTGGGGAGAAGTTCTGACCCTCATCGAAGGAAAAGGTGAATACTCTGAAGACTTTATGAATGTCGGATATGGAGACCCTTGCATTGTCGCAGATAGAGAAAGTAACAAAGTAATGATAATCAGTTGTGCAGGAAATGTTTCATATCAAAACGGAACACGAGACAATCACCAAT
Organism: Bacteroidales bacterium; assembly: GCA_017501525.1. Classification (GTDB taxonomy): domain Bacteria; phylum Bacteroidota; class Bacteroidia; order Bacteroidales; family UBA932; genus Coprenecus. The sequence continues at coordinate 64,850 of JAFVWT010000017.1, forward strand.
GTATTGCAAGATTCTATAGCGAAGATGGAGGAATTTCCTGGAGCGAACCTGAAGACATAGCAGAGAGCATCTACTCACAATTTGACAATAGCAACAATGGTCCTGTCAGATCAATGTTCATAGCTTCCGGAAAAATACACCAGAGCCGTTTTGTAAAAGTCAATGATTATTACAGACTATATTGCGCAGCTCTGGTTAAAAATGTAAATAATGTAGCGACAAATTTCGTATTCTACTCTGATGACTTTGGACAAAATTGGACTATCCTCGGAGGAGCAGACAGAGCACCCGTCTCACAATACGCAGACGAACCAAAAGTCGAGGAACTACCTGATGGTTCAATCCTAATCAGCTCCCGCTGGGAAGGTGGCAGATATTACAACATCTTCACATTCGACAACCCCGATGCGGCAACAGGAAGCTGGGGACACAGCTCTTTCTCAGGAGCCTCAAATAATGGAGTGGAAGCAAAAGGGAACTCCACCAACGGAGAAGTTCTGGTCGTGCCTGTAACACGTCTGAGCGACAACACTCCAATGCACCTGATTTTCCAATCGCTTCCTTTGGGACCTGGCAGAGCAAATGTAGGTATTTACTACAAAGTGCTTGAAAATCAAGACAGCTATAACACTCCAAGTACCATTGCAAAAAATTGGGAAGGCCCTTATCAGACAACAAACCTCAACTCTGCATACTCAACCATGGTCCTTCAACAAGACAACTCTATAGGTTTTCTTCTTGAAGAGACAACCCACTGCGATGGCGGAGGAGGTTATGGAGGCTATACAATTGTGTACGACAACTACTCGATAGAACTCCTCACCGAAGGAAAATTTACTTATCGGGAAGAATAAATATCCTGCACAAGTACGGCAAAAAGTCACTGCACTTCTGAAATAAAGGGATGTTCTATAAAAGACCTTGTAGAGATTTATGGAATTTTCTCCAGGAAGATTTTCTTGATTAAGCATAGCGGGGCTATGGGAATGAAAGAAAAAGGGAAAGATTCCGAAAAAACATAAAGAGGGCAAAAGTTCTTAGAATATATTTTTTAAACGTGGATTTTATAGAACATCACTTAAGTGCAAGGCATCAGAAATGGAAATGGTGGTTTCCTTACATTTCCGAGGTTCAGCCTCAAATGCCCATGAAACGGGAATCGTCATTCCCGGCGCCAACTTAGATGTGTCATTCCTGGCTCCTACCTATAATCGTCATCCCCAACTCCTACCTATAAGTGTCATTCCCGGCCCCGACCGGGAATCTCAATTTATCAATATCGGTAATAGCAATAGCTGACATATCCTGCCAGCTTGGATTGATGGTTTCAGGCAATTGATTCTTCTGCTACATATCCTTATCGTAGATTCTTGAACAATGAATACATAGATCAATAGATTAATAGATCCCCGATCAGGTCGGGGATGACTTTGTCAGGCCCCAACCCTATCAGGAATGAATTAATAGGTATTTTTACAATGCCTCTACCAACTTATACCTTCCAGAAGTGATTGTTTCCAAATCGTAGTTTATAAAGACAATATCATATCCGTCAAAATTATGGAACCCCTCCCCAGTAGGGAATGTAGTCGTTACAGGATTTGGTCTTTTACCAAACCATTTGTAGTTTTCCTCAAACAGCAAGGCAATCTTACCATCATCCTGCAAAACAAGTGTGCTATATGCTGAGGTAGTATTTGAAACAAAGTAACATCCTGTCCACCCCTCTGCAATATCATCAATATCTATCACTTCCGAATTGAATGACAACTCCTTAAAATATATACCTAGATTTTCTCTACTATCTGCTGTTGGAATAGAGTGCAGAAGCAGAGAACATTCTTGACCATCAGAAAGCCTTACCGCCCTGACAACCAACATCTCACCATTTGTTGAATTTCGACCGATCCTATAACCCGTATCTGAAAAATCTGTTTTAGAGGCCTGCCCCCACTCTCCTTTGCCCCTTCGCACATTTCTATAGGTAAAGAAATTGAATAGCCGACCACCGGAAGTACGGCTTGAAAGTATCAGAGTGCCGTCTTCCAGTTCTTCACATTTGGCTTCATTACCACCTTCTACAGGCAAAGCCTCTGCTCCACCAAGGGGCTTCCAACTCTCTCCGAAATCATCAGAAAATATAACTCTGTTTCCCCCTTCTCGCACACATAAAGCGGCATATATACGATAATATTCCCCCACCTTGATAACCCTGCTTTGAAAAATCTTGCCGCTAGTCACAAAAGCTGCATCAATAGGATTAAAATTATCAAATAAGGAATAAATAACCTCCGTAACATCAACAGGCTCACTCCACGACGCACCATTGTCTTCACTGCGGAGAATCGCTATCAAATTTGGATTTTTTCTGTTTGTCTTCGTATCTGTAAAAAGTGTACATCCTGCCACTGACATCAGCAACAGACCTTGTCCATCCCTATCGGCCACGATTGCAGGATCCCCGAATGCAGTATCAAAGAAATTCTCCTCAGCTGAAACCCTTCCTGATCCAACCGCCACCTCGGAAATTTCACTCCAGGTTACTCCAAAATCATCACTTGTCCTTGAGACAAGATCTATCCTGCCGAAACCCGGATCTGTCCCACAAACCAATCTTGCAGCCACAGCTACCAATCTTCCATGCTTTGCCGAAGCGAGCGCAGGTATCCGATAAGGGGCTCGAATCCCATCCCCATCAGAAGTATTAAACAAGATTTGTTTGTCATAATCGGCACACACACTGATAGAATCAGCACCATTGAGAAAAGCCTCCATTTCATTTACCATTTCGGCACACTTTTTCCCATCTATACTACTATCCTTGAACCCCTCCAACAGATGATTCAATCGGGAGAGTCTCTCCGGCTGATTTTTGAACTCTTCCTTGAGAATCATCACTTTTTCATACTGATGGATACCCTCTATCAATCTTTCAAATCGCACACTTGAACGGTTTCCCGGATAATAGCAGTAAGTATCACCCGATCCAAACATCCTATACCTGCTATCTGCAAGAGGGTTTTCGTGCCAATTGATCCATGACCAATGGAGATAACCATCAAGTCCTGCTGCTGCAGCGTACAAAGGGATATATGCTGCCTCCGCAGGAAGCGAATTTGTAAAAATATTAGGCTCCTTATCTGCACAGGATGTATAGATTGTAGTGATTTGCCCCTTACTTTTCCGAGAAGATAGTTCTGCTGCTGTAAACATCTTGTCCTGACCGATTGCCACTGAATAATCTTGAATAATCTCAGACAAAGAACTGTGATAATTCCCCGCCAAAGCCACTTTAAAGCCCAAAGCCACTGCTATCTGATAGGCATTTGAGACATCTTCGGGAGAACGCTCGTCCATCGCTATATTAGTCTTTTCGAACCACCCTTTTTCGATAAGGTGTTCCTTGAAGGAGTAGAGAAAATCAGACCATAGTGTTCTGTAATCTTCGTGAGATGTAGACGTTTTTAGGAAACAATAATCATTTATAGCCTTATCGAAATACCTGAAATTCATATCCCAAGGTACCATACTATAACAGTTTATCTGGTGATTTATCCCATATTCATCACACAGTTCGACATATTTGTCAAAATCGGCATAGTCATACTCCCAGGAGCCATCCTCACTTTTTATAACATCAATCATTGGATCAAATTTATCCTCATAATATATCTGCTCTCCCCAAGGCTCATAAAACATAATTGCTGTAACACTTCTCTGACCTGCCCTTGCCAATGCTTCAAGATAGGGACGCAAAGCCTGCAAATGGCCTTGACTCCATCTTTCAACACCATAATACCTGCTTACAGAATATGGCTGCTGCCACAAATCCAGATGAAACTTTTGATGTCGGACTTCCGGCAAAGTACGATTGACCACATTTATCTTCAGCTGAAGTTTCCCTAAAATTTTCCCATCTTTTCCAACAACTTCCATTGTTGTATAATACTTACCTGAGCAAATGTCCCGAGGCACTTCCACCGTACACCAGACAGGTCTTGTCTCCATAGCAGAGATATCTTTAGATAGATCCATATCTATCACATCTGCAACAAGCCACTGAGGCAAATCGGTCGGATGATACCCACAACTTTTATAATCATCAGTAATTACATAATTTACAAACCTTGCCTGTGCCGAATTTATTTGTGTCACAAATCCATCTTTTATCCAAGGGGTCATTCTAAGCGAGACTTCCTCAAATGAACTCTTAGAGAATATTACCGCCATAAGATTAACCCTCTCCCCTTTCCATCCCCACACCATTGTATCGCTCACATATTTGAGATATGGAACTTGATATTTCTCGTAATGGATATCCCTCGAAGCCCACGATATATTCAATCCTTCAGATAGATTCTGCCAAGCGGCACTGTCAATTGGCAAATCCAAATCAGGCTCCACATACTTTTCCAAAGGATATACACTTACATTATTTTGCCCCATCATATCGGTTATCGGAAGAAAAAAAATAATCAGACCAAAGATGAAAAACGGTAATTTGAACAGGGTAAATCTGAAAAAAGAGTTGCTCATTGCTACTATAACTGTTGTTTCCTTAGCAAATATAGCACAAAAAAGAAAAAGGAAAAATCCGAAGATTCTTCCTTTATGTCTGGTGCCCAGAACAAGACTCGAACTTGCACACCGTAATCGGCACTACCCCCTCAAAGTAGCGTGTCTACCAATTTCACCATCTGGGCTTGTGGGCTGCAAATATACAATCTTTTATTTAAAATGGAACAACTTTTCTCAAAAAAGTTTATTTTTACATAAAATTTCACAATTAACAAATTGGCGAGAAATTATGAATAGAGATTTTAATAGCAAAGGAGAGACCCTCTACCTTGTTTCATCGGTAGAAGCCATTAACTATCTGGAAGATGCAAGTGATAGTGATTTCATATCATCTATAAGGCGCATAGATGCTAAAGGAATTTTTGAAACACTTGTAGATTGTTGCAAAAAGAACAGACTTGGTTTCGACATCACAGGAGACTCTGAACTCAGTGATGAAGAATTTCTTAGAGGCAATACAAAGTATCTTGCAATCGTCTCAGTTGACGAGGAGCAGGAAAATGACTTTGTAGATTTTATGTTCAGTCATGACATTGAAACCACCCTGCTGGGACACGTCACCAAAGGTGAATTTCGTTACGACGGACATTCATTGGGAATTATTGATGAATACCTAAAATAATCGTCTATAAAGTATAACACTTTATGGGGCCTTCTAAAATACAAGATTTAACATAACACTGATATTCACGCTTATACATCAACATACTTATAGAATTCCCCTTATAGAACTTCACTTGAAATGACAACAACGGACGAGAAAGAACTTTCAAAAAAGAGGGAGACCATATCCTCGATGTTTGACTCGATAGCACCCACCTATGACCTTCTCAATCATATTCTCTCATTCGGAATAGATGTATCATGGAGGAAAAAACTTGTAAAGGCCGTAAGTAAACATACAGAATTATCAAAGTCACACATTCTCGATCTGGCTTGCGGCACAGCAGATGTATCTATTGCACTATATAATAAAGGTGCAAAGGTTACAGGTGCAGACATTTCTGAACAAATGCTCAAGATAGCCGTCGAAAAATGCCAGAAAGAAGGGATTGGAGATATAAATTTCATACTTGCAGATGCGTATCGGCTTCCTTTTGATTCAGACACATTTGATGCAATTACAATTTCATTTGGCATCAGGAACTTTGACAAAAGGGGAAGTTGCATAAATGAGCTTTACAGAGTTCTCAAAAAAGGGGGTGTACTCGCCATTCTTGAATTTTCCATCCCCAAAAACAAACTTTGGAAATGGATTTACTCATTCTATTTCAAAAAGATACTTCCAACAATCGGCAGAATGATCTCAAAACAGAAATGGGCATACAGGTATCTACCCGAATCCTCATTCAGCTTTCCATCAAGGGAAAATTTCTGCAGGGAACTTGAACAAGGGAACTTCACCAAGTGCCAATACAAATCCCTCACAGGTGGAATTGCCTGCATATACACAGCTATAAAACCTACCACAAACAAGTAAGCTATGGACTGGAGACAATTTTGGCAAATATTATCGGGATTACTTTACGCAATGAATGTTGTACTCGTGATATACACATCATTCTCACTGCTATTTAAAAGAAGAGACCCCATCAAAACCATATCCTGGATATTGGTCATGCTGCTCCTTCCATACATCGGCATCACTCTATACTTTTTCCTGGGCCGTAACTTCAGAAAAGAAAAAATGTACAGCCGTAAAGGTGCTGGTGATCTCAGACTCAGAAAAGGGCTCAGCAAAGACTTTCTCAATAAATATAAGAAAGCCAAGAATCTCCCCGAGGAGGTAATTCCTTTTCACAAACTCATTATACAAAACCTTAAGAACAGTAACAGCCTACTGCTTGCCAGCAACGGCCTTGAGATCTATTTTTCAGGCAAAGAGTCTCTATCTGCCATGTATAAAGCTATGCAACAGGCAAAAGAGCATATACACCTGCAGTCATTTATTGTGGAGGATGACATCATCGGAAATCGCTTCAAAGAACTCATGATACAGAAGGCAAAAGAGGGAGTCGAAGTAAGGTTCCTTGTAGATGGATTCGGAGGCAGAAAACTAAGTAAAAACTTTATCAAAGAGTTGAAAGAGGCAGGCATAGAGATATTGATCTTTTCTCCATTTAAGTTTTTCTTTCTTCCCCCATTTGTAAACTACAGGAATCACAGAAAAATATTGGTAGTAGATGGCAAAACCGGATTTTTGGGAGGAGTTAACATTGCTGACAGATATTATGACGGAGGCAAATTTGAAGAATGGAGAGACACACACGTCAAACTTACCGGGGATGCGGTAATATCTCTTCAGGCAAGTTTCCTCCTTGACAGATTCTTCATCATCAATAAAAACCTCAAAAGGAAGAAATACTACCCTCAGTTTGATCTTGGAAAAAGGTGCTATTTTGAATCTTCCGACAAAAAAATATACACACAAGTCATTTCATCCGGACCCGATAGTGATTGGTCTGCCATTATGCAGTGCTATGCTACAGCCATAACACAAGCAAAAGACCATATATATATAATCTCCCCCTATTTTATCCCAAATGAGACAATTCTTGATATTGTAAAAATAACAGCCCTGTCAGATGTTGAGGTATCAATAATGATTCCGGAACGCTCAGACACATGGCTTGCTCATTGGGGGACAATGTCATATATATCAGAACTTTTGGCTGCCGGAGTAAATATATATTTGTTCGAAAGGGGATTCAATCACTCCAAAGTGCTAAGCATTGACGGTGAATTTTGCATAATAGGCTCAGCAAACATGGATAACAGAAGTTTTGAGCACCACTTTGAGGTGACATCCGTAATCTATGATAGTGAGTCTGCTTCGGTTATAGAAACCAAGTTCAATGAAGACCTCTTAAGATGCAAGAAAATAACATCAGTAATGTGGCATCTGCGACCAAAAAAATACAGAATCTATGAATCAATCGCAAGAATTGTAGCCCCAATGCTGTAACGCAATATTATTTCATCTAATTTTATAATAATACAACTATCAAAAAACATAAACATACATCAATACAAAAAAATATTCATACATATAACTCACAATATATTATACACTTATATTTATTGCGGTAAAAAATAACCAGATAATCAAAATCAATAATCCTTATAACCTTTTTATTCCATACGGAGAAGTCTCTTATAATGAATTTTGAAAGAGATTTTTTCGTATATTTGTACCTTGAAATACCGCTTTAAAATTCCAGAACCAAACTAAAACAAAATAATTAACCACTAATCACAATCTTATGAAAAGGATTTTATCTCTTGCAATACTTGCTACCGCTATGTTGGCAAGTTCATGTGCTTTGAAGGATGATTTCAAAGGTACAGATTCTGATTTTGCTACTGTATCTGTCACAGTTGGTGAACCTGGTACAGTTTCTACTCGTGCTATCGGTGATGGCACTACTGTTGATGAACTTCATTATGCAGTCTACGATGACCAAGCCAACCTCATTGGAGAACTTGGAAGAACCATTCAAGATGTAACCTTTCCAACCCAAGTTAAGATTACATTGGCAAAAGGACAGACATATAGCATTGTATTCTGGGCCCAAAACGGAGAGACCGATGCTTATTCTATCGCTACAATAGACAACTATAACGATTTAAGACACATTACAATCAACTACCAGGATGAAAACAATGATGAGAAACGTGATGCATTCTTCAAAACCGTATCTCATACCGTAACAGGCGACATCGAGTTGGATGTAACCCTTGAGCGTCCTTTCGCACAAATCAATCTTGGTGTTACCGAGGAAGATTGGAATGCTGCTAAAGTAGCAGGTATCGAAGTGGAAAAATCGGAAGTGGTTATCAGCAATGCTGCTACATCATTGGATTTGTTCAACGGAAAAGTCGGAAACGGCGGAGTACCAGTACCGGTTACCTACACCGCTTCAGTTATCCCTGGTGAAGATTTGATGGTAGATTTTGACAAGAACGGAACCAAAGAAGCATACAAATATCTCTCATTGAGCTATATTCTTGTATGCGACGAGACTCAGACACCTGACAATGAAGGTATGTATGGTACTAACAGTTCTCTTGTGAACACAACATTCACTCTATCCACCACCAAAGCTCCTGTAGTTGTAAAAGTTGACAATCTTCCTGTTCAAAGAAATTGGAGAACCAATGTTATAGGTAGAATGCTTACCGGTGACATTACATTCAATATCGATGTTGATCCTATCTTCGATGGTGAAGAGAATTATCCTGATACAGATGAAGAAAGACTTCGCTTTGCAGCTCTTAACGGCGGTACAGTTACATTGACTGATGATGTTGAATTGGAATCCAGCCTTATCGTAGCTGATAATAAAGATATGGTTATCGACCTTAATGGCCATAACATTACTAATACCTCAGGCAGCACTCTAATTGGTGAAGGCGATGGCATTATAGTTTACGGTAACCTTACAATTAAAGGTAATGGTACTGTATCATCAAATACTCGTACTGTTTGGGCAAGAGGTGACTATGGTGCTAAAGTTACAATCAATGGTGGACACTACATCGGTGTAAATCATGCTGATGCCAAATGTGAGGTTATCTACGCAAGTGGCAACGGAATTATCGACATTTATGGCGGTACTTTTGAAGCTACCAATATGGCTGAAGGATTTGCTGCACCCCAATATGCAGTTTTGAATCTCCACGGAAATGGCCAAACCGGTTGTGACATCAATGTATATGGTGGTACATTCGTGAAATTCGACCCTTCTAACAATATTTCTGAAAATCCTAAGAAGAACTTTGTAGAAGAAGGATATTACAGTGTGGAAAAAGATGGCAACTTCATCGTTGTTGAAAATCCTGCAAATGTCCTTGTTTCTAATCTTTCAGAATTGGGATCAGCTCTAAATGCTGCAACTGGAGACTTCATCATCGGACTTATTGGCGATATCACTGGCGATGTAACCGTTGAACAAAAACCTGATGTAAAAATCACAATTGAAGGTAATGGTCACAACTACGACGGAACAATCCTTGTAAATGGAAAAAGTGCACGTTATGCAACAGCAGGATTGACCATTCAAAACATCAACTTCAAGAGCACTAGCATTACAGCAGATGCATACATCAATCTTGGCTCAGGTGATAACAATACTCGCTACACCAGCAACGTTATCGTTAAGAACTGTACCTTTGAAGGATATGCCAATGAACCTGTCGCTGTTAAATCATACACAGGTGGTGATCACAACCTCTCAATCATTGGTTGTACAGTAGATAACCAAATGCATTCATTGGCTCAGCTAGCCAATGTTGAGACCGATTTGCAAATTAAAGATTGTAAAGTTTATTCAAAGAACGGTGCAAACATCAACAATTCACCTTCACTTGAAATGAGCAATTGTATCTTCGACGTAAAAGGTTACGCTGTTCGCGTAGGTGTAAACGGTACAGTAAATTCTGAACAAAAGACATTTGCCATTACCAACAGCACATTGAAATCAGCTTGCGCTGAAAGTGATGATGCAGTTATCGTATTCCGTACCTCTGCAACCAATGCAAAACTTACCTTGACCAGCACAACTCTTACCGGTGCTCGCCAAATTATCGGAAACACAACTGATACTCAGATTATCGTTAAATAATTGCAACAGATTGAAGTAACATAAATCTCCTATTCGGAGTAAATAAATTGGGTGGACAAAAGGATAGAACTATTTGTCCACCCTTTTGCATATAGAAGGGTACCCGAACTGTGTTCAATACCTGTTCCTTATCTAAGACTTGGTGAAAACTGCAACCTTGTAAGTTTCCGAAAAAAGTATCTTCCAAAGTCTATAAATTTATCTCGAAATTGACGAAATTGAATTAAGACGGATAAGCCTTCGAAACACACATAAGTATACTCTAAGCTTATTTCGATACCGTAATAATTTCAAGCCACCCGGAATTGAGATTACGAAAATGAAGGGAAATGAACATTGCCAATAACAACGTCAGCATAACCAAATAAAATATCCAAGATAGCAACACCTATGTCATCCCCGACCACATATCAGCACTTTTCCGTGACCGAAACAATTTTAATCCACCTAGAATTGAGCGCGAATGCTTTGCGGAGTGAGGACCAAGGGCGATGAGTGAATGAGCCCCCGAACGCACCAATGAGCAATAAAACAGATGATTCTTCGCTCAATGGTAAGGTACTAGATCCCCTATATGGTTGGGGATGACTGAGTATCGGGTTAAGGAAGAGAGAGCAGAGAGTTGACGATGACTGGGGCACAAAACTAGGGATAACAGAGCTCAGAGCAGGGGACGGTTGAGTCTGGATTAGCATACTTTTGGGGATTGAGAGGAAACTGGGTGCAAGTTCTCTTTATCTAAAGACCCCTACAAATGCGACAAGATGGCGTACTAAAAAAAGAGAGAAACATTTCTGCTTCTCTCTTTTAGTGACCTCGGCGGGATTCAAACCCACAACCTTTTGATCCGTAGTCAAATGCTCTATTCAGTTGAGCTACGAGGCCTTATTAATATTGTGACTATTCAGCTTTAGCCTCAGTTGCCACAAATCTTTTTTCTTTAATACGAGCCTTCTTACCGGTAAGATTTCTAAGGTAGAAAATTCTTGCTCTACGAACTTTACCACTCTTGTTAAGTTCAATTTCAGAAATAAAAGGAGAGTAAAGAGGGAAAATTCTTTCAACACCTACTCCGTTAGAAATTTTACGAACTGTGAAAGTTTGTGAAACTCCTGAACCTTTTCTCTGAATAACAACACCGCGGAATTTTTGAAGTCTCTCTTTATTTTCTTCTTTAATTCTATATGTTACGGTAATTGTATCACCTGCTTTAAATGCAGGGAAATTTTTTTCTTCTTGAGCAAACGCCTGCTCTGCAATTTTAATTAAATCCATCTCAATTCTAAATTTAAGTGGCAACGTTGCTTCTCAAATCACATACGCAAGAGGTTGCTTTTTTTTTTCGGACTGCAAAGATAGTCAAAATAGACTACCTTCCAAATTTTTTTGAAAAACTTTTTATATTAACTGAACATTTTCTTCAATCGGTCAAAAAAATTCTTTTCAGTTTTTGTAGGCTTAGGTTCAAAATTCGGGGACCTTCTGAGCTTTTCAAGTAATTCTTTTTCTTCCTTGTCTACTTTTTTAGGTGTCCACACCTGGATAAGAACTAATAAATCACCTCTTCCATATCCATTCAAGTCGGGGATACCTTTACCTTTAACTCTCAATAATGAACCTGACTGCGTTCCGGGTTCTACTTTGATTCTCACTTTGCCATCTGCGTGAGGTATCTCCACAGAAGTTCCCAAAATCAAATCGGGAACAGATAGGAATAAAGTATGTATCAAATCATTTCCGTCACGCTGCAATTCAGGATGTTCCTCTTCCTCTATCAAGACTATCAAGTCTCCGTTGATACCATTACCTTTTGCAGCATTTCCTTTTCCTTGAACAGTGACCTGCATTCCCTGGACCACGCCTGCAGGAATCTTGAATGAGACCTCCTCTATGTCCTCAACAACACCAGATCCATGACAAGATGCACAAGGTTTTGTAATTATACGTCCTTCTCCTCCACAAGCAGGACATGGGGATGTAGTCTGCATTCGTCCCATAAATGACTGAACTATGCGGGAAACTACTCCTGTACCATGACATGTTTCACAAGTTTTGATATCCGCTTCCGACTCGGCACCCCGTCCGCCGCATTTGGGGCAGTGTACAGATTTTTTAATTTTTACGGTCTTGCTGACACCATTTACAATCTCCGATAGAGAAAGTTTGACTCTGATTCTGATATTGGAACCTTTTCTAACCCTCTGTGAAGATCTGCCTGAGCCAAAGCCACCATCAAAGCCGCCAAAGCCGCCAAAACCTCCACCAAATATATCTCCAAAACGACTGAAGATATCCTCCATAGAGAACCCTCCAAAGCCTTCAAAACCACCGCCGCCACCGGCAGCTCCACCCATTCCAGCATGGCCGAATCTGTCATATCTGGCTTTTTTATCGGGATTACTCAAAACATCATACGCCTCAGCAGCCTCCTTAAATTTTTCTTCTGCTGTGGTGTCTCCCGGATTCTTATCGGGATGATATTTAATCGCTAACTTCCTGTATGCTTTTTTAATATCTTCAGGGGTCGACTCTTTAGTAACCCCCAAAACTTCATAATAATCTCTTTTTTCTGCCATTTGCTATACCCCCACTACTACTTTAGCGTAACGAATCACTTTATCATTCAACATATATCCTTGCTGCACTACATCTATTATCTTATCTTTCTTATCTTCCTCTTGTACAGGAAATTGAGCAACAGCTTCATGAAAATCTGTATCAAGTTCCTTTCCAAGTGAATCTATCACTGCAAGTCCTTTCCCCTTTAGGAATGTCATAATCTTGGTATAAATCAACTCAGTTCCCTCTATAGCTGCCTGACTTGAATCTGACTGCTTGAGCACTTGAAGAGCCCTTTCACAATCATCCAATATGGGAAGAAAACCTTTGATTACATCCTCTGAAGCTGTAGAAACAAGTTCCAATCTTTCTTTCGCTGTACGCCTTCTGTAGTTGTCAAATTCGGCGGCCAATCTGATATATTTGTCACTCACTTCTGCCACTCTGGCTTCCATCTGCTTGAACTCCTCTTCCATTGCAGCTTTTTCAGCCTTTTTCTTTTTCTTGTTTTCAGCACCCTTATTAGACTGTTGTTGAGCCGATTGTTCCACATCTTGCTCTATAGTTTCATTTATATTTTCCTTGCTCATGATATCTTATTTAATTAGCACGCAAAGATATAAACAAAAATACTGCCAGCAAGAAATATGGACAATTTGTCAGTTCACAAGAAAAATGAGGTCCATACAACAGGCAAATAATATGAAAAAAGTGTAGGGAGATTCTATAAAAGACTTTGCGAAGACCTATTGAATCTTCGCAAAGAAAAAACATAAAAATCACAGAAGGTTTCGAATCCTATCTTTTAAACGTGGAATTTATAGAACATCCCCATAATAACCCTATAACTTTTCTATAGTTGGAGAAGTATTCCTAAATTTAGGCATTGTAGCGCCTATTGGAGCTCCGATATAGGTGGGGTCACACATTACATATTTTACCCCATTGTATCTGAAATAATCACCATCCATCTCCTCCCCTAAATTGACAGCACAAGCCACATGACCGGGGTATGTCAACATCACAACATCAAGTCCCAGAAGATCCCTGACTATCCATGAGAATATCAGAACTCTGTCTTTACAATTGTTTGAACCATAGAAAAACGACTCCTCTACAAATAGAGGTTTTGCCCTGCCAAACATTTCATAATCGGTTTTATAGACAAATCCATGCTGTATGAGATCCAACACAAATGCCACAGCCTCCACTGCATTCATCTGATCCTTAATTATCTTATACCTCAACGATTTAAAAACTGCCTTTTGAAGCTGATCATCCACCGCTGACCTGTGATATGTCATCAAATCTGACTGAGGATAGTCAAGAGTAAACTGCACCAATGGTATATTTATGGGCACCAATACCTCTTCACCTACACTTGTTTCCCACAATTTAAGGGATTTAAGCTGGTAGAAATCGTACCCTACAGAGAGAGCTCTGCTTCGCACGAGAGAAAGAGATTGGTCTGACATTGAGAAATCCTGTCCAAAAGAGTAAAGGGGTTCACTGGAATTCAGCCTTGAATATCCATATATATAATAATCCTGGCCATCGTCACTGATGTAAGAAACCTGATACACCGGGGAATCAAAAGGGAGTAGAAGTATTAGTTCATCACCTGAGGCTCCTACTCTTGCCTTGTAGTTCATCTGTGAGAGGAGAAACATTTGTGTAAGAATCTTTTCATTCACATACTCCTCAATATAGACTGCATCTGTAATTTTTCTAATTGTAGTATAAATAGCCCAGTCACTCAGTGAAAGCTGATCCTTCAGAGCGATTAATGCTTCTATAGTCTCTTGGTAATCAGAAGCGCTCAATTGCTCCCAACCCTTGGAAACATCATTTTCATTAGCCCTTATTCTTGAAATCCTCATATTGGATGAAAAGGGGATATTCTCAGGAATACCGAAAAAATCTACCTTTACATAAGCATCTGCCGCAGGATATGCCGCTATAGCCTCTATAGCCGACGGTTTCGGTGCAGGCGTTGCAAAATAACCTATAGGAAGTCCATGATTTAAAGACCTTTGTGTTACATTTTCCCTATAGAATGTAGGCTCATCGGGTAAAAGGCCCACAGGGTCTTCTTTTGCTCGGGAAACTTTAAATTCCTCCCAAGCCTGAGAAAGGAACTCTGCAAACTCCTTATTGGCTTTTGCTCTCTTATCTTTAAATTCCTTAACGCTCTTATTATAATACTCTCTAAATTCCTCAATGCTCTGACCACTAAGGAAAAGAGGAAGAGAAATCAACGCTATAATTATTAGGGCTCTTTTACTCATAATTTTAATTTTTTATAGCTGTTCTAAAAAAAGGGCCGGACCAACCCAAATTTGATCCAGCCTTTCTATTATACATAAAGATACTATCTGCCTTGTGCTGCTTTTTGCATTTCCAAAGCCATCTCTTCTTTAAAAACTTCGCGGAAAAGATGTTGGTTGAAATCCAGATTCAATAGTTCATCATTTGAAATTCCCTCTACTGCCTCTTCTTCTACAGGCACTCTTGACATTTCAATATTAGTCCAGAATTCATAAGTACCATCAGCATTCTGATACAATTTGGTATCTTTGATTGTAGCTCCCTGCAATGTTTGATTTATGACCTGACGGGTGTTTTGTTCTACTTTTTCCATAAACTCCCTTTGATTCTGAATTGCAGCCTGCTTTGCATATTTTTCAGCCACAGATTTGATAACTGTAGATACCTGTGCTGCCAACTGTGTACGGGCATTCATTTCTGAAATTGTTCTTGCCATTTCAAGATCAGGGCTGGTACCTGAAGCTGTTGCTCTGAAATAGTCAATATCAGTTCTGTTCGCAGGGGCCTGGAAAGGCATAATAATTTCTTGTTTACCTGCGTTCATCACTTGTTTCTGACCACCACAAGAGGTTAAAGAAACGGTTACTGCCAAAAATGCAATAAGGGCAAAAATTGATTTTGTTTTCATAACATTATTATTTAAAATTTATTTTCTTTTACATTAATGAATTAAGTGAATATTTGTGACAACTTTTCAGCACTACATTTTGTCGTTACTTCCCAAAACATTGTATATCTTGTGTACATACAAGTCTTTGAGTTTGTCTCTTGCAGGTCCCAAATATTTACGAGGGTCAAATTCTGCAGGTTTTTCAGCCAACACCTTTCTTACGGCAGCTGTCATTGCCAATCGTCCGTCGCTATCAATATTTATTTTACAAACAGCCGATTTTGCAGCCTCACGAAGCTGGTCTTCAGGAATTCCGATAGAATCTTTCAACTGTCCGCCGTAATGATTGATCTCAGCAACGATATCTTGAGGAACTGAAGATGATCCATGAAGAACAATAGGGAATCCAGGGATTCTCTTTTCAATTTCGTGAAGAATATCAAGACGGATCTCAGGCTTCTGACCCGGCTTAAATTTATATGCGCCATGCGAAGTACCGATAGAAATAGCTAACGAATCAACAGCTGTTCTCTTTACAAAGTCTTCTACTTCCTCCGGACGTGTATAGGTATGTGTTTCAGCTTTCACATCATCCTCAACACCAGCAAGAACGCCTAATTCACCCTCAACTGTAACATCGAATTGATGAGCGTATTCCACCACCTTGCGGGTAAGTTCAATATTTTCTTCATAAGGAAGGTGGGAGCCATCTATCATCACAGATGAAAAACCATATTCTATACAAGATTTGCACAATTCAAAAGAATCACCATGATCCAAATGTAGTACAATCGGAATATTTGCACCTAACTCTTTCGCATATTCAACAGCACCTTGTGCCATATATCTCAACAATGTTTGGTTTGCATATTTTCTTGCACCACTGGATACCTGAAGGATAACGGGAGATTTTGCTTCAACACATGCAGAAATAATTGCCTGCATCTGTTCCATATTGTTAAAATTAAAAGCAGGAATCGCATAGCCACCTGCCACAGCCTTGGCAAAGAGCTCTCTAGAGTTCACCAAGCCCAATTCACTGAAACGTACCATAATGAGTTATATTTTAAGTTAATTGCGTATTTCAATTTCGTTATTTTACAAATTTAAATATTTTTGCAAAATAATTCTTCAAAATGGATAAAAAAGTTATCATATTTTCTGCTCCCTCGGGAGCCGGCAAGAGTACCATTGTAAAACACCTGATAAAAAAGTACCCTTTCTTAGAGTTTTCGATATCAGCAACATCCAGACAACCAAGAGGTTCTGAAAAAAATGGTATTGAATATTATTTTTTTACGACCGAGCAATTCGAGCAACTCATTGAAAAAGGGGCATTCATTGAATATGAAGAGGTATACAAAGGCTCATACTATGGTACACTTCGTTCAGAGATGGAAAGAATCTGGGATAAAGGCAATATAATCCTATTTGACATTGATGTTAAAGGTGGAATCAACATTAAAAGGCTACTTGGCAACAATGCCTTGTCTGTATTTGTAAAACCTCCTTCGATTACAGAGCTCCGGAATAGACTGATGAAGAGAAACACCGATAGCCAGGATGCTATCAACAAAAGGATTTCAAAAGCAGAGGAAGAGCTTGGATACGAATCCCAGTTTGATTATGTATTAGTAAATGATGACCTTCAGAAAGCCCTTATCGAAGCCGAGAAACTAATTGAAGAATTCTCCTCCAGATAATCGGTGAAACTATATGAGATAACAATCTAACCAACTGACCCAATGCTTAATTGCGCCTTATACTTTGGTTCATTCAATCCTGTTCATTTCGGACATATCGCCATTGCCAAATATCTGGCATCCATGGATGACATCGACATAGTTATGATTGTTCCCTCCCCTCACAATCCGTTGAAAGAGGTTGGAACACTCGCCCCCGCCGAGGAGAGACTTGCCAAAGTAAGGGAAGATTTTGGTGGAATCTCTTCCAAACTGACAGTAAGTGACATTGAATACACATTAGAAGAGCCACTATACACTATTAAAACACTACGGAGACTCAAGGAAATTTATCGGGATTACAATTTTATTTTGACAATGGGCGCAGACAACATCCTAATCATAGAGAAATGGTACCAATGGAGGGAAATTCTCGCAGATTTTGAAATAATTGTTTATCCCAGAGATGGCTACGAGTGTTACAATAAGTGCAAGGAACTGGCTTCTATATCAAAGAAACTAACATACCTGAAGGAAGCCCCGCTACATAAAATATCTTCTACCCAAATAAGAGAAGCCTCCCTAAAATGATTTATGGAATTTTCCCCGAGAAGATTTTCATTTTTCATGATGTAGAAACAACGCTAACATACCCAAAAACGAGGAAGTGATATATCGGAGTAAAGAAATAACTCCTGAATAATCGTCACTTCTGGAGCTACCCAATTTCGCTCAATATCCGACTGAACAAGAGTTATCTGACAATAAAGATACAAGAAATTTACCACATGCTAACGCTTTAGACAAAAAAGAAAGGTGGAAAGATTTCGAGAAAAGCCATATAGGGAGCAAAAATTTTGGAATTCTGCCATTAAGTCTCCTCAGCGAAGTTCGTTGGCTAAAATTTCACAAGCTACAGCGACACAACGAGTACAAGGACGCAGATTGTAATAAGCATGGTCTCTTGACGATGGGACTGGAGACTGAGGTTCTCTTTTGATTGCCAATAAATCGGCACAGATATAAGACCCCATACGTTCTTTAAACTCTGATGCAACCCTTTGCACTGCCTCATAATTTCGTTTTTTAGCCTCCTTATCTGTCACATTATCATATGGGTAAATCCATCCTAAGACCATAAACATTCCTGTAACAGCACCACATACCTCTCTCAATCTTCCCATTCCTCCCCCAAAAGAAGATGAAAATTTCAAAGCACTGGAAGTATCTATCCCCAACTGTTCACTAAAAGCCAACACAACTGCCTGCGAACAGCTATAACCATTCTCAAAAAATCCGATACCTTTTCTTACTAAATCTTCTTTCATCATAGCTCCAATATCAAATATCTTGTCAATAAATCCTACTCAATATATAACCACACCTATTCAGCGAACTTACGTAATTGGTTTACAGAATCATCGGATTTTAAACTTAATCAAAGGGCTAAACCCATTTGACACTCTATCGGCAAATTTAAACATATTTTAACAGCAGCATAGAAATTTATTGAAAACTATTTTAATTTTGCATCAAATATCTATATAGTCATATATTATGAATATCATTCAATCGCATAAGTCACATCCATGGCACGGAATTCCATTAGGAGACAATGCTCCTTGCGAAGTTACTGCATTCATTGAAATTGTTCCCACCGATACCGTCAAATACGAAGTCGATAAAGTTTCAGGCTATCTGACAATTGACAGACCTCAGAAATTTTCAAATATAGTACCTGCCCTGTATGGTTTTCTACCCAGAACACTATGCTCGAAAAATATGGCTGCCAGAAGTGCTGAAGTCTTGGGAAGAAATGACATTGAAGGGGACGGAGATCCCTTAGACATATGCGTTCTAACAGAGAAAGAGGTTACCCATGGAGATATTGTTGTAAAAGCAATTCCAATCGGAGGACTCAGACTACTCGATCACAATCAAGCAGATGACAAAATAGTAGCTGTCCTTAAAAACGATGCAATATATCAACAATATACTGATATATCGCAACTCCCTGAGGCCATTGTAAAAAGACTCATCCACTATTTCACAACATATAAAGACATCCCCGGAAGCAGCAAAGTCCGAATGAGATTTGAAGGACTATATGGAGCAGAAGAAGCCCATGAAATAATAAGACGTTCCATTAAGGATTACGACAAGGAAATATGGGGCAAATAGCATAGTACATCTGAGTATATTCTATCTTTACTGACTTTCAATAACCTACGGATGTTCTACACCCCAGTTTAGAACATTCCTTTAACAATATTCAAATCATGAAGTCAGTAAATACATTAAAACCCAAAGGAGGAAAAGAATGTTTCTTTGAGTTTATGGATTCTATTATCAATGAACTTCATAAACTTGAAAAGACCCGTACGGCAGAGACCTACACATCTGCGAGAAGAAGTTTAAGAAAATTTTACAAACAGAAGAACCTCCCCTTCTACAAACTAGATGCCCAACTTATTCATTCATACCAGAGCCATCTAATCCAAAAAGGGCTCAGTATGAATACTATCTCATTCTACAACAGAATATTAAGAGCTACATACAACAGAGCTGTCTCACAAAACAGAACTAAAAACCGCCACCCTTTCAAAGAAGTTTACACTGGAGTTGACAAAACCTTAAAAAGATCTGTTCCCATTAGCTGTATCAAAAAGATCAAGCAGATGAAATTCATTGAAGGGAGCTGCGAAGACTTTGCAAGAGATATCTTTATGTTCAGCTTTTATACCAGAGGAATGTCTTTTATAGATATAGCATATTTGCAGAAGAAAGACCTCAAGAACGGGATCCTCACTTACAGAAGAAAAAAGACCGGACAACTACTCTTTATAAGGTGGGAACAATGCATGGAAAATATTGTATTGAAATACTACGACAATGAATCACAATATCTGTTACCTATTCTAAACAACAATAATAGAG
Organism: Bacteroidales bacterium; assembly: GCA_017501525.1. Lineage (GTDB taxonomy): Bacteria > Bacteroidota > Bacteroidia > Bacteroidales > UBA932 > Coprenecus. The sequence goes on from JAFVWT010000017.1 coordinate 85,168, forward strand.
ATACAAGAAAGCAATATATCTACACTGCTCATAGGGTAAATCAGGCCCTTAAAAAAATAGGAAAGAGACTTAATCTGGATATACCATTGACAATGTATGTTGCCAGACATTCGTGGGCAAGCATAGCACAAAATAAGAATATTCCTCTATCAATTATCAGCAAAGGAATGGGACACGATTCAGAGGAAACGACTAAAATATACTTAAACTCATTAGACAACAACAGGATAGACAATGCCAACAATAAAATTATAAGATCACTCTAAATAGACCATTAAGAGGTTATCCCACTGAGATAAAACAATTTCAGGGGCACATCCACATATAGATACACCCCTGAAATTACTATTAATACTCTATATTATACTTACTTGACTTCTTCAAAGTCCACATCTTTAACCTCCTCTTCTGATGAGCCTTGACCGCCGGCAGGACCTTGTGCACCAGGATTAGGGGCTCCGGCCTGCTGTGCCTGAGCAGCTTTTGCCATATCTTCAGATGCTGCATGCCAAGCTGTATTAAGTGCCTCAGTTGCACGTTCGATAGCAGTAATATCGCTCGATTTGTGAGCCTCCTTCAACTGTCCAAGAGCATTTTCGATCGCACCCTTCTTATCTGCAGGAATCTTGTCTCCATATTCCTTCAGATTCTTCTCGCTTTGGAAAATCATTGCATCTGCAGCATTGATCTTATCGATTCTCTCTTTCTCAGCTTTGTCAGCTGCCTCGTTGGCTTTAGCCTCATCACGCATTCTCTTAATTTCATCATCACTTAGTCCTGAAGAAGCCTCGATTCTGATCTTCTGCTCCTTACCTGTAGATTTGTCTTTTGCAGAAACATTGAGAATACCATTTGCATCTATATCGAAAGTCACTTCAATTTGAGGAATACCTCGAGGTGCAGGGGTAATTCCATCCAAGTGGAAACGTCCGATAGTCTTATTGTCACGAGCCATTGAGCGTTCGCCCTGAAGGACATGTATTTCTACTGAAGGCTGGTTGTCACTTGCTGTAGAGAACACCTCCGACTTACGGGTAGGGATTGTTGTATTAGACTCGATAAGTTTTGTCATCACACCTCCAAGTGTCTCTATACCAAGTGATAGAGGGGTAACATCCAACAATAGGACATCTTTCACATCTCCCGCCAATACACCACCTTGGATAGCAGCACCTACTGCTACAACTTCGTCAGGGTTAACTCCTTTGTTAGGAGCCTTTCCGAAGAATTTCTCAACAATCTGCTGAATTGCAGGAATACGGGTAGAACCTCCTACCAACAATACTTCATTTATATCTGATACTGTCATTCCTGCATCTGCAAGAGCCTTGCGGCATGGTTCGATGGTTCTTTGAATGAGATCATCACATAGTTGCTCAAATTTTGCTCTGCTCAAAGTTCTTACCAGGTGTTTTGGAACTCCATCAACAGGCATGATATAAGGAAGATTGATTTCAGTAGTTGTCTGGCTCGACAATTCAATCTTAGCTTTTTCCGCAGCTTCTTTCAGACGTTGGAGAGCCATAGGATCCTTGCGAAGATCCACTCCCGGATTTTCGCTCAAAAACTCTTCTGCCATCCAGTCTATGATTCTGTGGTCAAAATCATCACCACCAAGATGTGTATCTCCGTTGGTTGACTTCACTTCAAACACGCCATCACCCAATTCGAGGATAGAGATATCGAATGTACCGCCACCAAGGTCATATACTGCAACCTTCATTTCACTGTTCTTCTTATCCATACCATACGCCAACGCTGCAGCAGTAGGCTCATTGATGATACGTCTTACTTTTAGACCTGCAATCTCTCCGGCCTCTTTTGTAGCTTGTCTTTGTGAATCACTGAAATATGCAGGAACTGTGATAACGGCCTCTGTTACCTCCTGACCCAAATAATCTTCTGCTGTCTTCTTCATCTTCTGAAGAACCATAGCTGAAATTTCCTGAGGAGAATAAAGTCTGCCATCAATGTCCACTCTTGCAGTGGCATTATCACCCTTTACTACCTTATAGGGAACTCTTCCGATTTCCTGTTGAACTCTATCATAAGGTTCGCCCATAAATCTTTTAATTGAGAAAATGGTCTTATGAGGATTGGTAATAGCCTGTCTCTTTGCAGGATCTCCAATCTTTCTCTCACCATTATCTGTAAAAGCAACTACCGAAGGGGTAGTTCTTTTTCCTTCACTGTTAATGATAACAGCAGGTTCATTACCTTCCATCACTGCTACGCAGGAGTTGGTAGTACCTAAGTCGATTCCAATAATTTTTCCCATAATTTGTATTTTTATTTTTAATTTTTATTCAGTTGTTTTTGTATCGTTTGTCTTCCTATTCGCCAAGATTGTGCCAAAACAAAAAAACTGACAAGGTGTCATATTGTTTATATGATAATTATTCTTTTCCTTTGTATTCCATTTCTAATCAAATCTATATGTCAACTGAAGGAAAAGGCAGGGTGATGACCACCCACAAACTGCTGGAAATGAAACGCTCCGGCGAAAAAATAGCGATGCTTACCGCATACGACTACACCTCTGCTAAAATTGTAAACGAAGCAGGTATTGATATTATATTGGTAGGAGATTCCGCCGCAAATGTTATGGCCGGTCATGAAACCACGCTTCCAATTACCATAGAACAAATGATCTACCACGCACAGAGTGTCATGAGAGCAGTCAAAAATCCATTGGTTGTGGTTGATATGCCATTCGGTACCTATCAGGGCAACTCGAAAGCTGCCTTGAGCAATGCCATCAGAATAATGAAAGAATCTGAAGCTGATGCAGTTAAAATGGAAGGGGGTATGGAGATTATCGAGTCTGTCGAGAGAATTCTGTCTGCAGGAATACCTGTAATGGGACATCTGGGCCTCACTCCTCAGTCAATTCACAAATTCGGCACATACGCCGTAAGAGCAAGAGAAAACGAAGAGGCAGAAAAACTTGTTCAAGATGCGATTGCTCTTGAAAATGCAGGATGTTTCGCTCTTGTACTTGAGAAAATTCCGGCATCATTGGGTGAAAGGGTCGCAAAAACCCTTCAAATTCCGGTCATTGGCATAGGTGCCGGCAAACATGTCGACGGACAAGTTCTCGTTATGCACGACATGTTGGGACTGACAAACCAATTTTCTCCCCGCTTTTTGCGCCGTTACGCCAACCTTTACGATTCATATCTTGATGCATTCAAACAATATGTTTCTGATGTAAAAGGAAATGATTTTCCAAACGAGAATGAACAATATTAATTTTAAAGAGAAGTGAGTTGCTAAAAGAGGAAGTCCATCTGCAGGAAAAGTTGACTATGCCATAACGGATGAACAGGAAACAATATTCAAAGAATAAAATGGGCGAAGTTTACAGACATATTGACATAACAGAATATGAAGATATCACCTCAAGAATACTATACGAGGACAATCATCTGCTTATCTTCAACAAACGCAGTGGTGAAATTGTACAAGGAGACAAAACTCAGGACGAGCCCATTCCTGAAACTCTAAAGGCATACATTGCCCAGAGGGACAACAAACCATCCAAAGTATTCCTAGGAGTACCTCACAGACTTGACCGCCCTGTCAGTGGTATTGTGGTCTTGGCAAAAACATCAAAAGCTCTGCAAAGAATGGCAGATATGTTCAGAAATGGAGATGTTACAAAATATTATTGGGCCTTGGTGGAAAAATCTCCCGTTCCTGCTCAGGGAGAGATTAGAAGTTTCCTGACAAGAAACGAAAAGCAAAACAAATCCTACTCTTCAGCAACCCCAAAGCCGGGCGCAAAAGAGGCAATACTCCGCTATAGACTTGTCGAACCGACAAAAAATTACTTTTTGGTGGAAGTCGAACTTCTCACAGGAAGGCACCATCAGATAAGATGCCAACTCGCTTCCATAGGTTCCATCATAAAAGGAGACCTGAAATATGGAGCAAAACGTTCCAATAAAGATGGTAGCATATCTCTGCAATCACATAGAATAGTATTTGAACATCCTGTTAAGAACACTACAATAGATATCACAGCTCCGGGCTTCCCTACTTTCTGACATAAAAAAGATACTCCTCAAAAATGGAGGTGACATCATCCACATACCTTATTGTCTCCGTCCCATTGAACGCACCATGGTTAAGGTAGTCCGCATTCAGATAATATTCTGGCATTGACATCATAGGAATATACCTTGAAACTGATTCCCAATCTGTAGGATCACCACCGTTCTCTCTGGTAAATATAATGCAGTCCCCAACCCTACTCTCTCCTGCATTATAGGCCGCAAGGGTAAATTTGATAGCATTGACCGAATCAAGTCCGCTACTACGATAACGGGACTGGATACTCCCTAAAAATTTAACTCCCGCACGAATATTCTCATCCGGATCTATAAGATTTCTGACTGAGTATGTCTTTGCGACAGATGGTCCTAACTGCATCAGTCCTTTTGCCCCTCTGGAAGACTCTGCTGCCACTGAAAATCTTGACTCTTTATAAATTATCGCAGCCAGCATTCTCCAATCCCAGCCCAATACCGACGAATATTTTTTTATCAGATCATCAAAAGGTGAAATTCTGTCAGTCTGCGTCAACGACTCCTTATAGCTATCCAGTAAATAGGAAGCAAAATAATTACTTTTAAAATAATGATACCTCTCTGTCTGTAAAAAATAACCAATCCATTTGTTAATCTTTTCTGACAGATGGTCAACCCTTCCTCTCTTCACTATCCAAACAGCTCCAAATATTTGAATACTCTGGATAAGTTCCTGATTCTCCAATTCTGTTTGTATCAAAGAATCATCAGGTGCCACAATCACAACATCAACCGAATCCCTTAACAACGCAGAGAGTGTGTAACCCTCCTTAAAATCATCATTGGCAAAGAGTTCTGCCCCTTCCAAGTCACTGAATTCCTTCAAAAGAGCATATTGGGCCGCTATCGGAAATCCCTTTGAATAGTACATTCCACCATCTACCCCAATTGTAGCTTTAAGGGTATCGATACGATTGTAATGATTGGAGGACGACCTCACTCCCGAAGTATCAAGAAGAAAGGCTATTAGCGCGACTATAAGGAGTAATGAGATAGAGACAATACACTTGACTACTTTATTCATAGGCATTTACTTGATATAGAACGGCCAATGAATACCAATCTTAAATGTTCTTACAGGTTTGATGTATCTATATGCTGAGAATGTATCTTTATTAGGCCAGCCCTGTCCCACATTTACCACTTTCAAGAATATACTTGCCCTCTTCCACTGTAAATTGACAAAGACATCTATGTAAGGATTATTACCTATAAGTTCTTTATTTTGAAGTTGGAATGAAGCCAACGCCGGATTATATGCAGGAGCATAGTATTTGGTATTGAATGTAGCATCAGCACCTATCTGAATATTCAAGACATCCTTGACAGCTGTAAATTGAAGATACCACCTCAAATGAAGAGAGAGCAGAGGTAAAGGAAGAATATCACTGTCAGAAGAGTACTGAAAAAGAACTCTGTTGTCTAAATGGAAAAGCCATACTTTGAAATCTTTTCTCAAATATGCACTCATAACATTGACAATACCCTCATCTTGACGGACATATCCCAAAGTATCGTTATATAGATAATTATCAATAAGCGAATAGGCAAAACCCGCATCCATATCCCACTTGGGTATCTCCAAATTTGCCTTTATTGTAGTAGTAGATGTCTTGTCATAATTATTTTCCCAAACATAGTGATTTGAATAATAGTGTTGGGTGAACCAGTCAGGTTCCTTTAATGAGGTATGGAAAGAGCCTTTTAGTGTAATCGGTTCTGACTTATCCTTGAATGGATAGAAAGAGACCCCGATATCCCCATCTATCGACATATCATTCTGATAATATCCCATAAAATCGTACCTTGCCAGAGCATTCCACTCCAGATATTTGCGATATTTTCCACTTGCTGCGGCATAAAAATAGACATTATTCTGATGTATATTTCTGTTTCCGGTAAGGAATGACCTGGGATTTAGCATATAAATACTGTTCCATTGATGTGCGACCCCACCTGTAATCTGAGCCAACACCGCATCACGCGATACAGGTTGATAACTTAAATACAATTTGTTCTCTACAGATAAAACCCTGGTAGAGTCTGCAGAAACTTGGGGATTTATATAGAACTGATTATTATAGAACTCCCTTTCCTGAACAGAGCCTGTTCCTATATTGTCTGTATATAATCTATAATACCTTGACAATTCACTCACATGACCAATTTTCAGCATCGGCCCATCTCCCAAAGACTTAAGTTCCGCCAATGCAACACTGTCAATCTCCCCAGGCTGAAGTTTCTTTTTATTATTTTGCTGACCTTGAGACTGTCCCCCTCTATTGGCGTTACTTCCTTGCATACCAGGTACCCCTTGTGAACCTTGAGCCCCCATTCCCGGCATTGTTGCCTCCGAAGGAGGTGTACCTCTCTCTCCCGCTGGTGGAGTATTTGGTCCTGCAGGGGGAGTCACACCATGGGTTCCTGATGGAGGTGTCACACCCTGTCCATCGCTCCGTCCCTGCCTTGCGGCCATTCTATCAGTTGTTCCCGCAAAAGAAGCTGAATCGGAAACAGCTCCCGAATTTGGGTCTGAATTAAATTGTCGTTTAGGATCGCCTGATGGCAACGAACCTTTACCCACATCGGCTCTATCAGATTCACTCCTCACTCCACGAGGTGGAATTGAATCTGACGGAGTATCCATGAATAAAGAATCACCCGGTAAAGTGATATCCGAAGTATCCGTCATATCTCTGTTTCTATCCAGCTTCAAAGAGATATTATACGAATGATTGAGAAAAACCGTATTTCTAGAGAGTTTATTCTGCGCATCAGAAAGATATACCGGAATAGTTTTGGCATCGACTACAGTATCCCTCACAAATGAAGGGTCAGAAACTCCACCATTCTCCTGACGACTAATATTCTGATGGATAAAACCCGCACTTGCTACATAATTTTCCCCCACATAATTTGCCGACAGATGAAAATTGTTGTTGTAGGTAGCCTCATTGGTAAGACGTCCTGCAGCCCCCCACCTGTCGACCATAATAGCAAAATTGAATTCAGGAGTAATATTCTGAGTATGAAGAAAGTGAATATTAATTTCCTCTTTATCCTTATATGTAAACAAGGTACCCCAATATGCCAATTCTGTATATGGAGACTTGGTGTTGTACATAGGCAAAGTTTCGGGAGTATATGACCACACCAGATAAGGAGCATAGGGTTTGAAAAGATCGAATCTCCTACGCTTGTGAAAATCGATATTCTCCGTAGCGGAGCCCACAGTTCCAAGATTTGTCACATTTACATCCTCCCAATAATAGGGATATTCAGAAAACCAGTCATTGTAAGTGGTATCTATACGGGCTCTATGAAATGTATTGACATAAGGTTGCGCATTCCATGAAATTATCCTTTCATAATATAGTGAATCGGGGATAAAACCTGTATGAAGAACCCGAGGAGTTGCCCACCTGATGCTATCTTTAACTGCCTTTATACTGTCTCTTACAGCCTTACGGCGCATGCGCTCATTATATCTTCTATTTAAAGAATCTTCACGTGCAATCGAATCTACTCTTGCCAAAGAATCCAATGTCAGCGAATCAAGTGTATGCAAAGAATCAGGAACAAGCAACGAATCCATAACATGCAATGAGTCAAGAACTTGTAATGAGTCGACAACTTGCAATGAATCCAGAACCTGCAGGGAATCCAAAGTCTGTATAGAATCTGTCACATTGACTGAATCAACAACTGATAAAGAGTCCGAACTCTCCACGATAGATCCCCTACCCGTAGTGTCTATATATGCGAAAAGATTAACTGATGTAACAGAAGGACGATTACCCCTAAGAGTAACTGCACCACACCACATCAAAACAGCAATTGCTGCAAGAGTTAAAAATCGACTAAAAATCTTTCGCATAAACTGCAAATATAACAAAGGTACATTTATACAACAAATTTATCTGCCACCAATGCTCCTAACAGCACCATCTGCCCAATCTGTTTGCCATCTTCCGCCCACTCCAATTCGATTTGAAAAAAATCTGATAATGTTGCAGTTACATCAAACCCTAAAGCTTCCAGTGAAAGTCTGCTACGCTCTTTATGAAAACAGCCGCGACCACTGGGTCTGCCGCAACATCCGGCATCACACACTATACAACTTCCCGCAAAAAGAGCCAAAGATCCATTACGTTCAGACTCTTTGGAAAGTAATAAGGCATCGAAATACTCCCTTGCCCTGAAATATTGTTCCAAATCACCTGGAGAGACCCTCATAATGACCAATTCCAATGTTTTATATTCATTAAGAAGCGAATATCTTTCCTCATCAAAAGGTGGACATGTGTACAATTTCCCATAATTGCCACACTTTCTGCACATTGGAAGAAACTGCTCCACATTCTGATACTTCAAGACATACTCTTTACAATCTAAACATAAGGTTTCAATACTATATTGAATTCCTTTGGGGGGTATCATAAAATCCACAAAATTCTATAGCACAAAATTAGTTATTTCTTCGTATTTTTATCCCTAACGGGATAGAAATACTGCGGCGCTCGTTGTAAAAATCAAACCTTTAAGGTTTGCTTGTACTTGTTTCTTCGTATTTTTATCCCTAACGGGATAGAAATACTGCGGCGCTCGTTGTAAAAATCAAAGCTTGTGGCTTTGCTTTTCACTCGCTTCTTTGTATTTTTGCCCTTATTCAACACTATTGAGATGGAAACATTACATAGACTTGCATCGAACTTTTACAAGAAAACCAAATACAATATCACAGAACTACCCCAATCGGGCAGTAACAGAAGATATTTCAGAATCACACCTGAAGATTACCCTGCCCAAAATAGCACAATTGGTGTGATTGGAGAATCAGTAGAAGAGAATAAAGCATTCATCTCAATTTCCAAAACCTTTTCCGAAAATGGAATTCCTGTTCCTAAACTCATTGCACATAGTAGCGACATGAGTTGCTATTTACAGGAGGATTTAGGACAGCTCACGCTATTCGATGCAATTGCATCAGGGAGAAAGAGTGGTTCGTTCAATTCAACTGAAACAGAGCTTTTAAAAAAGACCATTTACCTTCTTCCCATTATCCAACACATTGGGCCTGTTGGATTTGACTTCAACGATTGTTACCCTATCAAAGAATTTGACAGACAATCCATATTCTTCGATCTTAATTACTTCAAATACTGCTATCTTAAAGGGACAGGCGTAGAATTTGACGAAGTTCGTTTAGAAAGAGATTTTGAAAAGTTTGCAGAAGAGTTGTTGCTTCACAATGGAGATACATTTATGTATCGGGACTTCCAGAGCCGCAATGTCATGATCACAGAAGGAGAACCATACTTCATTGATTTTCAAGGAGGTAGAAAAGGACCCATTTACTATGATGTCGCATCTTTTTTATGGCAGGCCAAAGCAAATATACCTGAAAGCCTCCGCAGCGACCTCATTGATATATACCTTGATTCTTTGAGTACATTCAAAACAATCAAAAGAAGAGACTTCATCAGAACACTTCACCATTTTGTCCTATTCAGATTATTACAAGTGCTTGGAGCATACGGATTTAGAGGAAAGTTCGAGAGAAAGGAGCATTTTCTTATGAGCATCCCTGCTGCGATCAATTCATTAGATTCACTTCTCGAGGAAGGATTTGACCAATTTCCATACCTGTGTGATGTATTGAAAAGAATGATAAACAGGTACAATGCAAATATCTATAATCACCCTGATGGTAAGAGTCTCTATGTCAGAATCTTCAGTTTCTCATACAAGAAGGGAATACCTGAGGATATCTCAGGAAATGGAGGAGGCTACATATTTGACTGCAGGGCACTGCCAAATCCCGGAAGAGAAACCCAATATCGGAATGTTACGGGAATGGACACTCCTGTCATAGATTTTTTTGCCCAACACAAAAAGGAGACGGAAGAGTTTTTTGAAAGTGTTTTCTCATTGGCAGACAAACACATAGAGAACTATCTTGAAAGAGGATTCACCGATCTCCAATTTTCTTTCGGTTGTACAGGAGGGCAACACCGCTCAGTTTATTGCGCTGAAAAATTGGCAAAACACCTACACGAAAAATACAATATCAGAATCTGCCTCTGTCATAGAGAACAAAGGGTTGAAAAGAGACTTTAAGTTGACAAATGCACCTATTACGGGTTCTTCAAATGCGACTACTCTACCTTAATCGTCCTATCTGGTGATACCTTAGAGATAAATAAAGTAGGGATAATCATTATTAGAATATTTATGGCAAAAGCAATAATATTTATTGCGCCCCACTGCCACAACGGTAGCTCTATGGGGACATAGTTTACAAAGTAACTTCGGGGATCCAAAGAGATCAGATGAGTATATTTCTGAATCAATAATACGATAACAGCAAAGATATTTCCATATAGCATCCCCTTCAGAACTATCCCACCACCTCTGACAAGGAACACCCTACATATCGCCCAAGTTCTCATCCCCAACGCCTTAAGAAGGCCTATCATGGAAATCTTTTCAAAAAGGATTATAAGAAGACCTGAAATCATATTAAATCCGGCAACCGCTATCATAAGTACCAGAACGACTAAAACATTCAAATCAAGGAGCCCCAACCAATCAAAAAGTGCAGGATATATATTATCTATAAGAGTCACAGCTACAGGTGCATCCAGATCTTTGTCCCTTTCCATAATAATTCGGGATATCTGATTGTCTATCAAGACCCTATCATAATAACTACGCATAATGGAGTTGCTTTCCAAAAAGATCTCCACACAAGAAGACTCTCTGCCTTTCCATCCGTTCAAACGTCTGATTTGTCTGATATCAGCCACAATCAATTTCTCATCAAGATCATCCAGCTGGATATCATATAGTCCGACAATGTCAAATCGTCTGACCCTCACCTGTTCTCCAATAAAATAAACCGTCATCTTATCCCCGACACTATAACCGGTACTTCTGGCAAGACGTTCAGAAATCATCACCTCATTACTGAGCTTTTCACCGGAAAAGTCTGGAAGACGGCCTGAAGAAATAGACTCCGAAAAAAATTCAAAAGAATAAAGAGAATCGACCCCTTTGAACAGTACCCCATAAACATTCTCCTGAGTTTTAATCATCCCGGGTTTGTAAGCCACATCATACAACGCACAAACATCATCCAATGCCTCAATATTATCCCTATAAGACAAATTTGCATCCAATGGGTACTCATCATTTAAATAATCAGCCCCGGGAGCAGTCATAACGATTTCCCCGCTAAATCCGACAACTCTGGATGCAATCTCTTTTTTAAATCCATTTGAAATGGCCACAGCAATGACAATCACTGCAATACTGACTGCCACAGAAATACACGCAATTGTGTTGCTGAGTGAACTCAGCCCACGACTACGCATCCTGGATGCTATAAAGAAATGCAAATTCATCCCTAATGACTATTAATGGCCCAAAGATAATATTTTTTGGAAAAAGAAAACAGGGGAAAGAGTTTGAAGACAATACCACTGCATACAGATATATTATAGCTGGAATAAAGAAAAGCCCGGCACAAAACCGGGCTCAACTAAAATGAAAACTCACCATGTTTCGGGGAGATCATATTTTAAGGAGAATTCACAAGGACTCCCTATGGGTAGTTCCATAAAAGGACTGTACATAGATTTATGGAGTCTTCTCTGAGTGGAATTTATAGAACTTCCCTTAAATAAAAGCACTTGTAATACTCTAGAATAGGCTGAAGTTGTATCCATTAGGGATGTCAACATATTGATGGAAGTCTGCCTTTCCGTTAATTTTTACACCATTTACAGTAATATTATGCACCATAAATTGGAGTTCATACATGTAAAGATCACTTGACAATATCTTTTCGCCATCTTCAAGTATAAAGTCCACATCTGATAATACGATTGTATTAGAGGCATTAATCTCGATACCCTTTGCTACTGTAGACTCATATATATGAAGTGCGTGTACAGTTCCATCAAGCACCATACCTTCATTGATAGTACACTTTTCAAACTTATATTGATTGGGAGCTGCTTCAATTGTAACTGCTTCGTCGTATGTTTGTTCAGAAACAACATAAACCAAACCATTATCACCCATTTCCAATTTATATCCGTCCAAGATCACTGTATTTCCATCTTCACTGAAATCAAATGTATTCACGTCTGTATCTGTTTCATAAATATACAATCCTTGATCTCCTTTCTGACAATCAATAAATTTAGAATTGGTAATTGATACTTCTGTCTCTGCATTTAATGTTCCTATTGCAATTCCAGGTTTCTCTGTCAATTTCTCAAAGGTACAATTTTTAACGATTACACTCTCAACTTCACTTCCATAAGCCTCGTGTATCTTAAGACCACGGGTTCCTGTAAATGAGCACTCATCAAATGAGACCTGAGAATCACTGAACCAAACAGAATAAACACTACTTTCTTCAGACTTAAATGAACAATTCTTGAACTCAAAAATACCGCTCAAAGTAATACCACTCAAGAATGTTACATTCTCAAAATAAAACTGTTCATCATTGCCATCTCCAATCTCCAAATAAGTAAATTCCCAAGCATCCTCCGCATACGAGACAGACTCATCATCTATTGTTATATTTTTAACAATCAGCTTTTTATCACTGTTTGCCAGACGAATAGGGCCCACACCCGAACCTGTTGCAACAAGAGTTCCATTGCCATCAATAGTCAATTGAGTAGGACAATCTTCTGAAAGGAAAGGCGTACTACCATGTTGTGCACCGGTTTTCCATTCAAGTCTTGCACCGTCAGAAATAAGAATGACAGCTTCCTGAGGTTGACTATTCTCTATATCTGAGAAGATGGTTGTGAGAGCATCGGTTCCTGCAACAGCAGAGACATTATATGTATTATCAATCAAAGTTATACCGTCAGCCAAAGCTACCACTTCTTTACCATCGATAAATACTCTGCCTGTTCCTCTGTTACCTCCCAACAATACTCCGTAAGGAGATACATACTCGCTCTGATCTGTGTAGTTTTCAACTTCTGCCGAACAATTGTCTATATACAAGTTTGAACCTACTGATTGACCTACTGAGCCTATAAAGCGGCTGTTGGCTCTGTATTCATTATTCCTCGAATTGATGAGGGTGAAGGTTCCTCCTGAGACTTGAGAATTTGATATTTTACTGTCTTGATTTTTTCCGGCAATCATTCCGATCAAACCACCGGCCAAACCGGATTCATCAGCCATCTGATGTGTTGTGATATTGGTATTTTCAACACGACAGTTGTTTACAATAATTCCATTTTCAGCGACAAAACCAATAAGTCCGCCCACTTTGTTTGTTCCTTTAATATCACTGTTGATAACCTTGACATTATTCAATGTTATGGTTCCGTATGTACGAGCAAACAATGCTCCTGCATAAGCACTCTCTCCTATACCTGCATCTGATTTGGCATTCTCTATAATAAGATTTTCAACTGTTGCTGTTGCAACATCAGGGAATAACGCAGAGATATCTCCTGAGGCCTTTGTTGCTATACCTGCAAGATAATTCTTGATGGTATGACCGTTTCCAATAATTGTAAGGTTATTAAACCTATTTTTTTGAACAGGTACAGGATGATTGTTGAAATTGATATTTGCATCTATACTCAGTTTGGGAGAAGCGGGGTTATTGGCAATTATCCACGCCAAATGCTCTGCTGTGGAAATTCTGTATACTCCATCCGAGTCTTTTCTAGGCTCGGTAAGGGTTTTACCATCCCAATCTGTAACATCTCCCAGGAACCTCTCATCAACGATTACATTGAAGTCGGTAGTGGTGGTAAGGATATTTCCGAGGATATTGGTACGATAGTTTCTCTGAACGGGGATATTGAACCATTCACGAGTGACTGCACTTTCGTTTGTCTCCATCTTAGCTCTTACTGTAGTTTTTGCATCTACAAGAAGATAGTTCATTGAAAGCCATGTATATTCCTCATATCCTGTCAATTTCTGCTTTTCTGCTGAAGGTGTGCTCGCTTTGGATAGAGTTATTGTCGTAGTATTTCCTTCTACCTTTCCATCTTTATCGAGCAGATTAAAGCTTGTATATATTCCTTCCACTTCAATAGCAGTCTGAGTAATCTCAATACCTGAATCTGTCGCCAGAGCATAATCCAATGTTGCAACATTCAACTGTGCAAAAGGACGGGTAAGATAAATTGTTTCAGATTTGGCTCCTTCTACGGTGTAACCCAATTTGTTTGCATAGAATGCGTCAAGATCTTCATTGTTGGCAGCCACAGATGTATAATCAACTGAAACCTTACCACTATTTGCGTCAAAGTTGTAAGGTGCACCGTCGGCTTGCGCCCAAAATACGATGTCATAAGTAACACCTGTTACCAATGGAAGGCTTACTGTCGTTACTCCTCCTTGAAGTGTAGCTGTTTGGGTAAGAGATTCACGATATTCTCCTCCCTGATAAACAGCGACTGTCAGATCTGTAGCTGTCATTCCGTCGGAGTAGGCACGTGTTCCCATCTCAGGAGCGGCGATATTGAATGTCACCATATCTCCATTTTCTGCGATGTAAGGAGTCTCTTCCTTACTACAAGCAGATGAAAGCAACATAGCCGCTATTGCGACCAATGAGATTAAATACTTTTTCATAAACTTGATTTTTAATTGTTATAAAGTGTATTATGTTTTGTTAATATTGTAAATTTATATGCTAAATAGTCAAATCTCTAAGTAAGAGAAATTTGACATTCTAAATATCTCATATACAAAGTTTTGAAGCGAATAGCAATTTAATTTGAGCAAGATCTCAGGCGTGAATGACAAATTTTAGTTAAGGTGCATACTTTTTTTTTATGTTGTTTTTCAGGGAAAATCAATATAATTTACCTACATTTGTCATTAAGTAGAACTTCTCTTACTTAGAGAAGAACAATTGACACACAATCTCCAATACTCTCAAAATCATCACTATTCAGAAAATATTTTTGGGATTTTTCCTACTTGTTAATATGTTTGTACTGCAATATGTACATCTTCAATCCCGAACACGACCTTTGCTTAGCAAATGGAGACATCCATTTTGTTCCACCCGACAGCGCCCTCGCTTTTGGGAGAGATTGCGCATCATTAACCAAATATATGCAAGGATTAGAGGCAGCTTCAGATTGCGACTTCCCCACAATAAAAAAGATAACCCCCTGGGGATGGAACCTCCATTTGAGAGAGAGACTGCTTAAAGAGGGATACCCGGCAGAACTAATAGCTACAGCCGAGGAAATCGCATCTATAACAAGATTATCACATAGGGAAAATTGCACTGCTTGTCACAAATACATAGAAGAGAGAGTTGAAGATACCGCAAATTTGCTCCTTCCTCACACATATAGAATAACCGCAAGAAATATTGAAGAGGTTCTCTCATTCCTTTCAGAGAGAGGCAATGTAGTTCTCAAAGCCCCCCTTTCAGGGAGTGGCAAAGGGATCAGATTTGTCAGCAAACAACTATCTCACAGTGATATAGGATGGTGCAAAAACAACATTCTCAAACACCATTCTGTAATCGTGGAGAAGAGATACACCCCTACCCTCGAATTTGCACTGCTATTCAAAATCTCAAAAGAGCAAGGGGTAGAGTTTAAAGGCTACTCCCTATTTTTCACCCAGAACGGGGCTTATAGAGGAAACATCCTTGGCAGCAATAAATATATTTTGGAGAAAATTGTTGAATACATCCCTAAGAGAATGCTTTTAGAAACAATAAAAGCTTTTAAAGAATACTTTTCCAAAAATATTGCAGAGGAATATGAAGGTTTCATAGGAGTAGACCAATTTATTTGCACCGACTACCCAAGCGGAGAAAAACTATACTACAATCCATTAGTCGAGATAAACTTCCGAATGACAATGGGACTCCTCGCCCGCAATATATTTGACAACTTCTCCTCAAAACTACAAATTCAAGATGGAACACACATATTTGAAATCATTCGGGACAAAACAGGCAAATCGGTAAATTACCGTTATGAGATAACACCTGTTAATTTCCCCATCACAAATCAGAGGCAAAATAGAATATAACACCGTTTTCCTCGCCGCACATTATCAATCATAGCCCATCATACAACCTCACAAAATAAAAGCGCCCGAACAAATGTCCGAGCGCCAAATAGAAAGATATTACAAATTTTATTTAACGATCCAACGACCTTCACTATCCTGTTCAGCCACTTTTCCCTCTGACAAATATTTTGATGGATCATATTTAAATATACCACCTTTGATAAATTTCTCGTTAAATCCTTTTCCAAGAGGAACATATTGTCCACGATTAATGGTAATATCGCCTTCAAACACACCATTTTCAATATTTAGGACAATACCACTTGCATCTGTTTCCAATCCTGCTCCGAACACTTGAATAATGTAGGTGATTTTATTCCTTGAGGTACAAATTTACCACCTGTAATATTCAAAGTTCCTTTAACACCGGCCTTAGATGAAGACATTTGGTGATCGATTCTACCACGGATTTCACCACCTGAGATATTTGCAACCACATTTTCAGTCTGACTATCGGCTCTCACGCGTAGAGGACTGTAGTACTTAGCATCTATGATACCACCTTCAATATTCACAACTACCTCTTCAGCCTCTCCCCAAATGCTTGTATCAATCACATAAGGATATCCGACATTAGCTAACGCTTCACTTGAAAGGTTTTCAATTGTACCACCTTTAATTGTAAGGGTTCCACGATTTGTAATTGTGTTGGACACATATTCTCCTCCGACACCTAAGTCGGTGTAAGAAATTCTACCCGTACCAACCCCATCTGCAATTGTCAAATCACCATCATTTAGTAGTAACTGATAACCTGAAGTTTGTTCCTTTTCCAAACTGATAGAGTGACCATTAAGATCGAGAACAGCTTTACCTCCATAAGGGAAAGTGAACTGCTCATCCAATACAACATCTTCTCCAAGAGTCAATCTTTCATTATCGCTGTCCATATATGTCATAGGATCCAATGATGAGAATTGACCTCCTGTTATAGTAATAGATTTTGCTGCAAGCGCATCATCTGCCCAACTAAGGAGATTAGACATTGTGCTACCAACATAGTTATGATTGTGGAAAACACCTCCTGTAATTGTCAGATTCTCCATTTCTAATTGAATTGATTGCAATATATGTTTCACCGGCTTGACCGGATATCTATGTTATCATAAGTCAAATAGAGACAGCATTCTTATGATACTACATCGTTGAACAAAAAAATGCCTGTTTATTGCTCAACTGAACAATTATTAGCGTCAATCATTAGGGGAGCCACTCAAAATTGTTTCGAGCTCTAAGTGTTATGCTTATCTGGCGTTATGGGTTAGCTTGTGCTCTGCACAGTACTCTTCAATCGCAAGGACTTCTTCACGTGTTATCATATGCTTTCCTTTTTAATGCAAAAGTAGCCAGGAACATTCCTGACTACAATATGCATTTCATCGGATGCTTACAATCCTACTATACCAGCAGTTTGTATAACAAAAAACCGAGTCCTATCGACTCGGTTTTTATTTAACAAAGCTTATTATTCACTATTTTACTTCAATACAATCACTAATATTTGTAGCCCATGATGGTAGATCTACTGTAAACAACTTAGTATCGTAGTCATTATCACATGAAGGAACTGTGAATACATCTGCTGCAATAAGCTGACCATTTACAGTACAATTCTCAATTACAATCTTATGACCTTCTGTCAAGCTTGATAAGTCCAAGTTCATATGTGCTATAAACGAGCAATTTGTCAAGGTTGTATTAACATATGGCTTAAGAACACGACCATAAATATTATTATAGTAAGTTCCTTGTTTAAACTCGACATTAGTGAATGACGCACTTGAAATATATGAATAGCTTGTCCACCCTGCCAAAGTAGAGTTAGAGACAATCAATTTTGCAGTTTGTGATGCGTCTCCTTCTTCTCCTGTATTAATAGGATATAGTACTCCTTCACCACCGAGACGAACATTATCCAAAATAACATCATCCTTTACATACATAATCATAACAGCGCGAGTACCATTTTCAATAGTAAGGTTTTTAATAGTCCCACCCGATGTCATAATTCCATAATCATCACCATAACATTCAATATCCAACTTATGGCCATTACCATCTAGAATTCCTCCATCCATTTTGTAACCGTATTTATTTCCATAAGGCGCTATGGTAGCTGCCTCTGAATAAATATCGTTTGCGACGACAACATTTTCTTGACCAAGTTCAAGGAACATTTCTAGTTCATAAGCTGTGGTAGCTTCAAGGTCTGTATTAAGTGTTAAATCATAGAATAGACCGCCGTTAGGAGCCAAGAAAATTCTGTGGCTTTCTGCTGGGATATTATTGAATTCGCAACCTTCTACATTCACAGTATGGTTAACTTCTTTATTGGTTTGGATAGTGATAGCTCCTTCAGTGCCGAAGTCACCATTGAAAGTACAATTCAAAATGTTGTAAGTAGCACCGGAGATATTTTCATTAATATAAATACCTTGTGTTCCAACACCGTTGAAAGTACAGTTTTCAATAGTATAAACTCCGTCAGCTTTGTTTCCACTTCCAAATACTATATGTCCCCAGCTCTTAGTTGCCATATGTAGGATTTCACAATTTTTAATTGTAAAATTCTTGACTAATGCCATCATTACTTGTAGTTCGGCAAATTCAACCTTTGTTCCTTTAGTTCCAATTATAGTTAGATTCGCATCAAATGATGCTGCCATATAAAGATCAATTGTATGCTTACCTGCTGAAAGTTGAAGAAGGATATTATCATTGTCTCTAAGCACCTCTCCATTCAGTTGTGCAGGGTCGGTAATAACTATATCATAATTTTCAGCTGTTGGAAGAACAACATAAGTTTTTCCATCTGCAGCTAGTACTGCTTGATAACCTTCTGCAATTTTTGACTCACAGAATACTTGAGCACCACAGTCGGTGTTATTGCCTAGTGTAAATTGGCCAGCATAAATTGAAGAGACACAGTAAGTACAATGGTCGCTGACATCTGGATTTTCCATTAATTCAAAAGAACCGCCATAAATTTTTGTATTGTCATTTGATTCAGCACCAGCGACAGCTCCATGACGACCTTTTACAATTGCATTATTGATAATAGTTTCTTCCCCTTCGTTTATAATTGCATAAGTCAATTGGCTATATGCGATAAAGGTACCTCCGTTAACAATTACATTACCACCTGTTGAGCGTGTATTCAATGCTGCGCCATACGAACCTTCTACTATTTGACCATCTTCACCACTTATAAATGTTCCACCATTGATTGTAATATCGCCTTCATTCCAGATAGCAGCACCACCATTTGTATCAATGTTTGTAATAGAAATATCACCATCAATAGTCATTGTACCAAAGTTTTGGATACCACGAGCATAGATTGCGCCTTCACCAACGATAGTCAGATTAGCATAGTTATTAATTGCATAATAGTGACGACCTTCTGATTGTAGATTAGTTGTAATAGTGTTGCCTCCCAAGTCCAAAACAAATGAAGGTACTTCAGTTGCAGAGGCACGACCAATTGGAGATGTCGGTGGAACTCCGAAAATCAATGACCCATCAAGATTAATATCCTCTTCCAAGATAATATTGTCTACACCATTGTTAATTGCTTCTTGCAACTCTTCAGGGGTTGATACAAATGTATAGTTGTTATCGGGATTAGAATTTCCATTTTCATCCACAAATCCCTCTTCGATAGTGATATTGAAGTCTGTGGTTGAAGAGATTAGGTTACCTACAATATTGGTACGGTAGTTCTCTCTTACGGGTACACTGGTAAAAGTGTGATCAATTACCTGACCATTATCCAATGTAATC
>JAFVWT010000018.1 GCA_017501525.1 Bacteroidales bacterium
ATATAGCTTATTCCATTATAATAGTTCACCACGCTGCGCTTGATGTAGAACTTAAGGAGCGCATCCAGCCTGCTGGTCTTGGCATTGAGCCAGTTGTCCGATGCCTTCTGGAAATCGATCGTTGAAATCAGACCCTGCTCTAATTTCCTCAGGTTCAGATGATATGCCTCCTCCTGAAGAACCGCCCTGCGGTCTGCCTGACGGAAGGCTGCCGATGCTCCGTCCCTGTCCTGCACGGCACGTATCACCTCTGCCTCCACCTCACGTATCTTCTGCTCGTACTGGACGGTAGCTCTTCTGCTTTCGTTCCTCTTCTTTCTGAGGTTTGAGAATGTTGACAGGCGGTCAAAGATCGGAAATGACAGAGACAGCTGTATATATTCACCTCCGTTGTTCTTGAACTGTGTGTGGAATGGAGTAGCGACATATCCTTCCAAGCCAGGATAGGTATAATAGCTTGTCGACCATCCTGCGTTCAATGACAGTCTCGGAGTGAACTTCCATTTTGCTGTCTTGAGTTCAAGCATAGCATTATCCATTCGTCCCTTGGCAATGGCGATGGACGGCAGATTATGCACGGCATAGTCGATGATATTCTCTGTCTCATCTTCCGGTGTCAATGTGGCTATCACCTCCGCATCCGCCATCGATGTGTCTATGTGCAGTTCTTCATCCATAGGCCAGAACATAAGGTCCTTTAGAGTAAGGAGAGCGTCGGAGTGCTGGTTTCTTGCATTTATCAGCTGATATTCGCGGTCTGCAAGTTCTGCCTCCATCTCGATGACATCGGTATATCCCTTCTGTCCGAGTTCCTCCTGCTTCTTTGCGAGAGTCAACGCATCTTGAGCTGTCTGAACCTGAGATTCAAGGATTTGAGCAAGCTGCTCGAAATATACGACGTTATAATATGCTTCCATTGTTGCCAGACATATCTCGTCGCGTGTCAGTTCCTCCTGATAGATTCCCATCTTCAATGCAGTCTTGCTGATCTTCATGTTATTCACCGCCGAGAATCCGTCAAAAAGGGTGATGCCCGCTCCGACCTGATAGCCGTTGTTGAAAGAGGTAGTAGATACATAGGTGTTGGTCTCAGGGTCAACAGAGCGACCGAAATTAGAATATGCATAAGTTCCGGCTGACACCTCCGGAGTGAACACCCTCAGGATTGCATCCCTGCGAGCGACACGCGCATCATCCACATCCATCTGCTGAAGCTTCATCTTAGCAGAGTTCTCCATAGCATACTGCATGCACTCCTTTAGAGTCATCACATCCTGGCCATACGCCACGGAAGCAAGCCCCAGTGCCACTGCAAAACAAATTATTCTTCTAGAGAAATTCATCTTTTATAATAGGGTTGTTAAGTTTGTATTCATGTTCGTACCAAATAATAACACCCGGCGTGCCAAACTATGCAATCTATTGATATTCAAACAGATGTAAATTCGGGAAGGGTAAATTGAGTGTAAAGTTTCTTTACACTTTTGTAAAGACGGTCATTGGAATACAAAATTCGGTCAGAAGATTAACACCCTCTGACCGGAATAGTATGTAGTTTTAATAACTTTAAGATTTTTCTATTGATTTCTGCTGCGTTCCCAATATGCGTTAGTTACCAAAGTCCAGAAAAACCATCGCATTCAGATAAAAATTGTGGCAAAATTTATTTTTGGACTCGCAAAATCGTATCTTGTAAAAAATCCAAAGCAGATCGAAAAAATCGGCCGCTTCAGAAAAACTTTTTGCAAGATAATTGTCAGATGTGGGGAAAATGTGGGGAAAATCGGGTATAAAAATGGCCTACAGGTGTCTGTAGGCCATTTGCGTGTACCCAGAGCCGGGGTCGAACCGGCACAGGTGTTACCCCACTGGTGTTTGAGACCAGCGCGTCTACCGATTCCGCCATCTGGGCAATTTTTTCGTTTGGTAAACGCTCCAACGTGAATTGGAATGGCAAAGATATATTTTATTTTTTAAATTTGCAATTCTAATATAAAACTATGAAACAATTATCACAAATAAATTGCTTTAAGAGTATTGAGGAATTGAATAATCAATTGAATAGAATCTCCAATCACAGGAGGGTTGTATTCTTTAAAGATAGTGAGGTAGATCGTATTTATGGTGATGAGTTACCTAAGGCAGATTTTCTTATCGAGTCGGGTGAGCAATCAAAATCATTTGATACTATTAGAGAGATCATCAGCCAGTTGACAATGATGAATCTAGGCCGTGATACCCTCTTTATGGCAATTGGTGGAGGAGTTACTTCTGATGTGGTAGGTTTCATTGCATCAATTTTCAAGCGAGGAGTACCGCTCATAGTGGTTCCAACAACTCTTTTGTCTCAGGTAGATGCCTCTATTGGTGGAAAAAATGGTATAAATATAGGTGGTTATAAGAATGTCGTAGGTACTATTTATCAGCCCGATGCCATCTATTTCTGTATGGAATTTATTAAAACCCTGCCTCTAAGGGAGTATCTATGCGGAGTCTCTGAATTGCTCAAAACCTATATTTTGTGTGATGAAAAGAGATATTATAATTCTGTAAATCTTTTGAAAAAGTTAAAAGGTCCTCAGGCACTATCAATTCCTGAAAATGTTCCTAGAATGGAGAAGATAGTTCTTGATGCAGCTAAAATAAAGAGTCGTATCGTGATTGAGGATCCAAATGATAAAGGTGTCAGAAATACTCTCAATTTGGGACATACCTTTGGTCACGCCATTGAGTGTTGTTCTCAGGGAAAGATTAGGCACGGAGAGGCGGTGGCAATTGGTATGATAATGTCAGCAGAACTCTCCAATAAGCTTAACTACTTGCCTCTCAGAATGTTACATAGATTGAAAGATGATTTTGTTAAATTGGGATTGCCTATATCAACGGATATTCCTATTGAGAAACTTATCTATACAATCAAAAATGATAAGAAAATATCCAACAATCATCTTAAGTTTATTATGATTGAGAAGATAGGTAAAGTTTCCATTCTGGTAATGGATCTGGACACTTTAAGGATTCTGTAAAGGGGGAGAATTATCACATATTTACACAGGTAGAAGTAGTTGATGCTCAATAGATTGCCGGGCTTCGCCCAGCAATGACGGATATGGCTTCGCCCAGCAATGACGTGAGAGAGCTTCGCCCAGCAATGACGAACAAATACCGTCATTCCCGAGTTTGTCTCGGGAATCTGTTTCCACCTGGCACACCCAATCTTCGTCAGAGTGTATTTTGAGGCGCATTACCCGTTCCAGGTGGGCATCGTTCACCTTCCACCTGGCACACCCAATCTTCGTCAGAGTGTATTTTGAGGCGCATTACCCGTTCCAGGTGGGCATCGTTCACCTTCCACCTGGCACACCCAATC
>JAFVWT010000003.1 GCA_017501525.1 Bacteroidales bacterium
AATTTACAATTTTAGTCAAAAAATCAGCATTTGAGAGTGTATCTTCCTAATGTTTAAGAACTTACGATTAAGAATTTCTCTTTTTTAGAGACATCATCCCAAACATAGGAGCGCCAGCGACCAAAGCCCCCTTCAAAGGGGATCTGGGGGTTGTAGAAAAGAAGGAAGCGGCAAAGCCGCAACCCTTCGAAAAGCCCAACACCACCGCCCTCAGTTCCAACCACCTCCTCCGAAGTAAAACCACCTCTCTCCCGCCAACCACCACCATAGGAAAGCAAAACCACCCAGATAAAAACATGGAGAGATATATTGCAAATCACACCGCCCTTTATAAATTACAAATGCCTGGTCGAGCCAGGCATTACGTAAATATTAATCAAATTCCGTATTTACGGGCATTTAAAGGTGATACTTGCAAACATAAGCAACTTCACATTCATCGCCTCTTGCACTTAAGGGATGTTCTATAAATTCCACGTTCCAAGAATTAAATCCAAACAACATTTTTTATAGAACCACCCTTAATATATCACGACCTTTAGCAAAGGCCCCCTTCAAAAAAGAGAGACATTATTTGCTTAGTCCCAATTTTCTCATTAAAGCCTCCGGATCAGGATTATGTCCGCGGAAATTCTTATAAATAACAGAAGCATCCTGCATTCCACCGGCTGAAAGGATATTTTTACGGAATGACTCAGCCACTTCCTTATTGAAGATTCCTTTTTCCTTAAACAATGAGAATGCATCAGCCTCCAGAACTTCTGCCCACTTATATGAGTAATAACCGGCAGAATAGCCTCCTTGGAAGATATGAGCAAACGAAGGAGAACTTGCTACACCATCAAGGAATGGAACAACTGCTAAAGGAGCTAATTTTCTATGTTCAAATTCAATAACACTTTCAGAAGGTACCTCTGTCAAAGTATGCCAAGCCATATCAATAGTACCATACTGCAACTGACGTATCTGACCGTATGCAGCAAGATAATTCTTAGCAGCTACCACTTTATTGATTAACTCTTCAGGAATAACTTCTCCAGTACGATAATCTTTAGCAAAAGAGTTAAGGTACTCGGGTTCAAATGCCCAATTTTCCATAATCTGAGAAGGAAGTTCCACAAAGTCGCGTGGTACATTTGTTCCTGTTAGTGAAGGATAACGACCCTCTGCAAAAACACCATGCAAGACATGACCAAATTCGTGCAAGAATGTAACAAACTCATCATGAGTTATCAAAGAAGGGGCATCAGCAGTAGGTTTTGTAAAGTTGGTAACCATACTGATAAAAGGACGATATTCAACACCATCTTTAATATATTGCTCACGGAACGATGTCATCCACGCACCACCACGTTTGCTGGCACGAGGGAAGAAGTCTGCGTAAAGGATTGCCAAATGTCTTCCGTCCGCATCAGAAATATCATAAACCTTTACATCAGGATGATATACGGGAACATTGTCCACTTGAGAAATGTTAACACCATAAAGTCTATTTGCAAGATCAAAAACAGCATTAATACAATTGTCAAGACTCAAATAAGGCTTAAGTTCTTCAGCATTCAAAGAGTACTCTGCCTCCTGATACCTTTCTGACCAATAGGTAAAGTCCCAAGGCATCAACTGCTTACCCTCAAAACCATTCTTCTTTGCATAGGCATACACTTCATTTACATCCTTCTTCGCAGGAGCAATAGATTTCTTGGTTAAATCAGCTAAGAAATCAATAACCAGATCCTTATCATTTGCCATACGGTCTTCAAGCGCATAATCAGCATATGTATCATATCCCAAAATATTCGCAATCTTGATTCTAAGACCTACAATATCCTTAACAACCTGGGTATTATCAAATTCGCCACCAATACCACGAGTAGCATAGGCCATATAAAGTTCTTTTCTACGTGCCTCATTCTGAGCATATTTCATAAAAGGAAGATAACTGGGGACATCCAATGTAAAAGCCCAACCTGTCAAACCTTTCTCAGCAGCTGTCTCAGAACCCATTTGTTTCACATATTCAGGAAGACCTGCCAATTCTGTAGAATCTGTAATATTCATCACATAGGCATTTGTCGCTCCCAATACATTCTTTCCAAATTGAAGATTAAGCAACGACAATTCATTAGAATATTTACGATATAATTCTTTGTCCTCATCACTTAGATTAGCCCCCGAACGTGAAAAACTCTTGTAAGCATTTTCAAGTAGTTTAAGTTGATCAGGTTCCAAAGACAAATTATCCCTTTGTTCATAAACAGACTTAACTCTCTCGAACAAAGGCACATTCAAAGAAACATACATCGAATAGTCATTAAGCATCGGCATCACTTGCTCAGCTACTTTCTGCATTTGCTCAGAAGTATTAGCCTCATTCACATTAAAGAATATACCTGCCACACGTGTCAAAGTACCACCGGCATACTCCATTGCCTCAATAGTATTTTCAAAAGTAGGAGCCTCAGGATTTGCAACAATAGCATCAATTTCAGCTTTACCTTCTGCAATAGCTTGTTCAAAAGCGGGAAGGTAGTGTTCAGTCTTAATTTTGTCAAACATCGGTGCTCCATAAGGGGCAGTCGACTCGACCAATAGAGGATTTTCCATTTTACAACTACATAACGATGCAAGTATTACACCTGCCAAAACAATTTTTTTAATCATATTATATTAATATTAAATATTTGTATTAATCCAATTAACCATCTGTTCCAATACTTCGGGTAAGATTGTCTGCTCAATCATCACATACTCAGAGATATCCCCTGTAACTGCCTCCTGAAATAGGTGATTACAATCCTCGAACAGAAGAAGTGTGATATTACTCATCGCGGTAATTTCCTCTCCATATTTCTCAATATTCTCTTTATAAGGCACTTGAATATCTTTTCCTCCGAAAAGCAAAAGAGAAGGGCAAACCACATTTCTCAAAGCATCCATTGGCTCATACTCTAAGAAATAGAGCATCCAAGGCTGAGCAATAGAGGCCAATTCCAAAAGAGACGAATAAAAAGGTTCAGGGATAGCCGAGAGATCTGGCGCAATCTCCTTCAAAAGAGCTTCGCCCGATTCTATTACAAGAGTTCCCTCCAAGGCCTTATCCAAAGAGCGACTATCCTTTTTATAATCATATATCTTCTCTGCAACGGAACAAAACTCATCGACAATAGTAGGTGAAATACCCGGCTGAGACAATAAAGTTCTCTGTTGGCTGAGCGAAATCTCCTTACCACTGAGAAGAGGACCTGCCATTGAGAGGATAAAATCAACATTCCCCTGAGCGCCGAGCATATAAGCAATTATCCCCCCTTCACTATGACCCAACACACCTATCTTTGAGAATCTTTCCAAACTTCTTAGATACTCAATTCCGGCAAGGGCATCATCTTTATAACTTTCAGTTGTAGCTTTTGAATTATCACCTGTAGAGGCTCCAACTCCCCTATCATCATATCTCAAAGTAGCTATACCATTCTTGGCAAAATAGTCGGCAATCACCCAAAATGGCTGATGCTGCATAAGCGTCTCATCTCTATCCTGCAAGCCGCTTCCCGAGACTAATATCACAACGGGAGTGGAAGAATCTCCCCCCTTGGGAGAGACCAAAGTTCCACTAAGGATATGTCCTTCCTGAGAATTCCTAAATGAGACCTCCTCTATATTGTACTCAAATGGCGGCTGCGGCCTTTGAGGACGATTATACTCTATAACTCCCTTTTTCATTGTCAAAGGAAACGACATTCCATACTGGGTAAACTGCCCCACAATCAACCCCATAGTCATTGTTCCCTTATATGCAGCACCAAACTGTGGAACTACAATCTCCACAAAATAATCGTTTTCACATTTGAGCTCTACTGGAAAATTAAATAGACCTTGGGCAGGAATATCCATCATTGCTCCATCTTTTGAGATATGAAAAGCCATCGTTAACTTCTCCCCTTGCGCCTCAATATCCCCATTCCAACTTCCATAAAATGCAGATTGTCCCCTCAATAGCGATGAGAACAACAGTAATGATAAAATTAAGATTATTTTAATTTTACACATAAAAGATCTGATTTATATACAAAGCTATAAAGATATGAATAATTTTAATATATTTGCCAAAATAGTTGAAAAATGTCAGATTACAAAAAAACACCATTTAGACCTTTATTGATTGTCTTAGGGATAATCACTACAGTTCTAGGTTTCATGGGAATCTTTGTACCCGGACTACCGGCAACACCTCTTCTTCTACTAAGTTCCTGGCTATTTTACAGAAGCTCCGAAAAACTTCATAATGCCCTTCACAAATCATTTCTAGGGGACAAAATCAGAGAATACGAAAAGAACAAGGGGTTAAGCATCAAGGGCAAACTTTATGCAATATCTTTGATGCTCATAATGGTTACGATATCGATAACCTTTTTCATAACCAACCCAACCGTAAAAATTATCGTTATCTGTGCTGCCGCAGTTGGCACAATTGTGGTGGGTTTTGTTGTACCTACAGTTAAAATTAACAATCAAAATAATACACAATGAAAAAGATAATTTCAATCCTCACCATTATAGCACTCAGCAGTATAATGTTTGCCAAGGATAACAACACTCCCCCTAAACCAAAATCAAAATTTTCATACAACGGCTATTCAGGCGGCATGATGCTTCACGCCGGATATGTCTTCGCACCAGGTGTTCCGGAGCTTGGCAACTATGCGGTATCTGCACTTACAACAGGTATCGGCGGCGCTATCAGAATCAATTTCGGCGAACACTTCAGATTTGGAACAGAAGGATATAGCTCATCAGCAAACATTTTAGGTAACGGCAGTTATGTTCACTCCGGATGGGGAGGACTATTAGTAGATGTACCTTTCACCTTTAATAAGTGGACCGTATTTGCAGGGCTGACAGCAGGAGGCGGTGGTTTTAAAGGGGTCTATCTTCTCGAAGGGAATGCGTATGATTGGAATGATGAAATCAGAACAGTATATCGTAAAGCAGGTTATGGTATGGTTGCCCCTTTTGCAGGTATAGAGTACTCTTTGACAAAAGTGATAAATATCATCTTAAAATTTGACTACATGATTCCTTTTGGAAAAGACAGTTTTGGAATTCCAACAGGTCCCAGGGCCTACATAGGTTTCATGTTCAACAGATAATCAGAAAATACCGATTGCGCGGGACAAAAAAAGGAATCTCCACTTGAAAGTTGCAGAAAACAACTTTAACAAATAACATCGGAATATACAACATCATCAACTTAGGCCATGTTTTAACTCTAAAGCATGGTCTAATGTTTTTTGCGCCACAACGACGAAATCACCCATAAAATTCAGCAACGGAGAATGTGATAGATGGTGGGAGTTCTAGGCTCGCGATGGTTTTAATTCCGCAGCATACTTCCGTATGTGAGGAAATTAAAATTGAGCACAACGACGAAATCACCCATAAAATCCAGTAACGGAGAATGTGATAGATGGTGGGAGTTCTAGGCTCGCGAGGATTTTAATTCCGCAGCATACTTCCGTATGTGAGGAAATTAAAATTGAGCACAACGACGAAATACCCCATAAAAATCCACTAACGGAGAATGAGATAGGCGGTGGGAGTTCTAGGCTCGCGATGGTTTTAATTCCGCAGCATACTTCCGTATGTGAGGAAATTAAAATTGAGCACAACGACGAAATACCCCGCCTATCTCATTCGTCAAGAGGAAGCAAGATACCCCCGCACATACTTAAAACTCCTCCTCCCCTCCCCAGAAAAGTCCTCAACCGGGATAAGGAAAAGCAACTGCCCCCAATCCATAAAATTAAGGGTAAAACCTTCTTGGATATCACAACTATCCAATTGGAAAAGAAGGGCATATTTTTCAGGATCTACATCGTCAGCAAGATAGGCGGGACGTCCGAGCAGTTTATGATCATAAATGAGATTATTATCACCTTCTTCTACAGACTCAAAGATAATTTGCTGTTCTTTAGGAGCTATTTCGAGATCGTCGTCATCTACCAGGACAATTCTCTCAAAATTTTCATAGTCATTATTAGGATAATAGAGCACTTTTACATCCCCTTCATCCCAAAAGCCATCACACATGGGTTCCGCAAGAAATTCCCCCATATAGTAATCAATTTTCGCAAAAAAGTATAACATACCTTTATGGGGCAAGCGGTTCTCCTTATCAAAAGGGGCTACTTGAAGACAGTTAATCTGGGCAACAAAGACATAGTGACAACCATCACCCTCCTCGTCTTTGTAGGTAGGGTATTTAAAAGTGTGGGGAAGATCGACACTTCCCCACATTTTAGATTGAGCTATATCTAGTTCCCCCTGATAAGGTTGAGGGAGAATCTTGATAATATTCATATTAAATTATTTAGATAGCAATTGAGCAGTAGCTTTTCCGAGACGTTTAACACCTTCAATCATATCTTCATCACTTACGTATGAGAAGTTAAGACGGAAAGTATTTTGTCCTTTACCATTACAGTAGAATACTTCACCGATAACGAAAGCAACATTCTCTTTGATAGCTATTTCGAAAAGTTCTTTTGAGTCGTATCCTTCAGGCAAGGTTACAAATAGGAACAAACCTCCTTCAGGTCTTGTCCAGGTAACTCCTTCGGGCATATATTTTGTCAAGCACTCATGCATAAGATCTCTCTTTTGTCTGTACATATCGATAGTCTTAGCAAGATTCTTGTCATAAAGATCCTTTTCCATATATCTTGCAGCAACTTCCTGGCTAAAGATAGGGGTACAAAGGTCAGCAGACTGTTTAGCAACATTGATTCTGTCGATAACTTCGGGAGAAGCCAAAACCCAACCCAAACGGAAACCTGGAACAAATGTTTTTGAGAATGTACCCAAAAGGATTACTCTTTCAGGATCCAAAGAATACATTGTAGGCTGAGATTCGCCTTCAAAACGGATTTCCTTATAAGGGCTGTCCTCGATAACAAGTATATCATATTTCTTAGCTACGGCAAGAATCTCTTTTCTTCTTTCAAGGCTCATTGTTACACCTGAAGGATTTTGGAAATCAGGAATAGCATAAATGAATTTAGGTTTCTTACCTATTGCACAAAGTGCGCTCACAACAGCCTCTGCCTCTTCGTCATGTTTGATTCCGATTGGCATACCTTGATAAGACCAGAATGCCTGAAGAGCACCCAAATAAGAAGGAAGACCACACAATACAGTATCACCAGGGTTAAGGAATACTCTTGAAAGCAAGTCCAAAGCCTGCTGAGAAGCGGTGGTGATGATAATATTTTCTATACCTACATTAACACCATCTTTCTGATATCTCTTAGCGATTTGTTTTCTTAATGCAACGCTTCCTTCTGTAGAACCATATTGCAAAAGTTTTCCGGGCATTTCGTCCATCAACTCTGCCATGATTTGTTTAAGGTCATCTACGGGGAATGTCAACACATTAGGAAAACCTCCACCAAAAGAGATGATTTCAGGTTTGTTTGCTACGTTCAGAAGATCACGGATTGCAGATCTTCTCATGCTTTTTGCATTATTAGATAAAAAGGGAGTTAAATCTAGTGCCATAATTTTTATAATTTACTTTCGCAAAAGTAGCTATTTGAAATCATTAAACCAAACTTCCTCCAACAAAGTTGAGACAAGTTCAATAAAAATGAAGTCCATCTCAGAAAAATTCGATAAGTCCCTGCAAAGCTATTTGTAAAACTCCTCCATTTTTATTATTTTTACAAGTTTAATATTCTTATAAAGTATGGCAGTACTTAGAATCACTAAAGAGTTCCGTTTTGAAGGGGCACATGCATTGACAGGTTACGATGGAAAATGCAAACATATTCATGGACACTCCTACCTTATGTATGTCACTATCCAAGGTGCTCCCGAAACACAAGAGGGGAAACATGGAAGCGGCATGATAATTGACTTCAAGGTAATCAAAAATATAGTAAATAAAGCAGTTATAGAAAAATTTGACCATGCACTGGTAATGCAGCAGGGAACCCCTCTTACCGAAGAGATTGCATCCGCTTACGGAAATGTGGTAGTTCTGCCTTTCAGACCCACAAGCGAGAATATGGTTTGCTATTTTGCAGAAGAAATAGAAAAACATCTTCCAATTGAAGCCAAATTATATTCAGTCAAACTCTACGAAACAGCAGGATCATACGTTGAATGGTTTGCAGAATAACAGATAGAAAAACTCATTAATCCACTGGCAGCAAGATGAACAAATTGATACTTATTGACGGTCACGCATTGATGTTCAGAATGTATTATGCATTCATACACCGCCCAATGATAAATTCAAAAGGGGTCGACACATCAGTACTTTTTGGATTTACCAAATATTTGCTGGAACTCATAAACAAAGAGAAACCGACACATCTTGCTGTTGCATTCGATCCCCCATGCAAAACATTCAGACACGAATATTACCCCCAATACAAAGCAAACAGAAGTGCAGCGCCAGAGGTCATTAAGGAATCCCTTGAGCCTCTGTGCGGCATTATCAAGGCTCTTGACATACCTGTACTTATGAGTGAAGGGTTTGAAGCTGACGATGTGATTGGCTCGGTTGCAAAAGATTGGGCAACAAAAGGATTCACAGTGGTAATGGTCTCTCCCGATAAAGATTTGGGGCAACTCATCGACGATAATATATTTCAATTCAAACCCGGAAAAAGCGGTACAGAGAATGAGATTCTCGGGAAAAAGGAAATATGTGAAAAATATTCTATCGAGAGACCTTCCCAGATAATCGATATACTTGCCATTTGGGGAGACACCTCCGATAATGTTCCAGGAGTAAAAGGGATTGGTGAAGTGGGGGCAAAAAAACTTGTCTCAAAATATGGTTCAATAGAGAATATTCTCGCAAATGTACACGAGCTTCCGGCAAAACAACAGGCATCGATTATCGAATCCAAAGAGATTCTAAACACCTCAAAATACCTTGTCACAATCAAAACTGACATAAATATACCCCTTAGTGAGAAAGAGTTAAGACTGACATTTGGAAACACAGCCTCTGCAAAAGAATTACTGAAAGAATATGAATGTTTTTCATTGGTTTCACTTCTCCCCTCAGAGGTGCAGAATATTGAAACAGATGATTCGGAACTCGCACCCAAAATAAAATTTGAGACATCATCAATCTCACAAGTGCTTGAAAATGCGATAAAATACAAGAAAATTGCTATTTCGACAGAAAATTTCAGTTCCGGTTCCATTTTCATTGCATCAGGAAAGGATGATACGGGATATAAAGTAGCGGAAATTCTGGGCAAAAACGAAATACCCCAACTTCTAAAAGATATACTTGCTGATACCCAAATCACAAAAATAGGATATGGTTTCAAAAACCACTTCAAATATCTGTGGAAGAATAACATTCAGATAAAAGGCTACGTTGCCGACATAGAGTTGATGCACTATCTGATAAATCCTGAGACATCACATAAAGTCGACATTCTCTCAAGGTTCCTGCTTGGAATAGATCCTATGACACTATCCAAACTGAATAACACCCCAGAGATGGAGGTCCAGATGGATCTTTTCTCCACTCCGGAAGAATTGCCCCAAAACTCTGAAGACAACCTCCAAAGAGAAAGTGCATCAATAAACACTGTTCTGCTATTGCCCCTCTACGATGCCTTGCAGAAGAATTTTTACAAGGATCCGGGGCTTGACAAATTGTACAGAGAGATAGAGATGCCACTGATTCCGGTACTTACCCAGATGGAGCTAAATGGATTCAGAATAGATACAGACATGTTGAATACATTTGGGGCAGAGCTTCGTGGAGAACTTGCAAAAGTGGAGAACAAAATCAGAACCCTTGCAGGGCAACCCGATTTGAATGTTTCTTCCCCGATGCAATTGGGTATAATCCTATTTGAAAAACTTAAGATTGACCCAAAAGCCAAAAAGAACAAGAGAGGGAATTACTCCACAGATGAGGAGACTTTAACCGAACTCGCCGGAAAACATCCAATAATAAATGAGATACTATATTTTAGGGAAGTCAAAAAACTTCTGTCAACATACATAGAGCCATTCCCCGATTTGATTGATCCGACGGATGGAAAAGTACACACAACTTTTAACCAGGCCACAACCGCTACAGGAAGACTATCCTCGGCAAAACCAAATCTCCAGAATATTCCGATCAGAACCGAATTGGGGAAAGAGATTCGTAGAGCATTTATTGGTTCGACCAAAGGACATAAGATAGTTTCCGCGGACTATTCTCAGATTGAGCTAAGGATTATGGCCGCTTTGAGCAATGACAGCGATATGATTGAAGCCTTCCGCAACGGGAAAGATATTCATACGGCCACTGCTGCAAAAATATTCAAGGAGAAAGTTGAGGATGTTACCCCCGAACAAAGACGAATTGCCAAAACTGCAAACTTCGGAATCATATACGGAATCTCCCCTTTTGGTCTCTCCCAAAGGCTAAATATTCCCAGAAAAGAGGCGAAGGAACTTATTGAAGAATATTTTTCCAATTACCCGGCCATTGCCAAATATATTGAGGATATGAAAATTGCTGCACAGGAGAAAGGATACGTAGAGACAATTTTTGGGCGCAAAAGATACCTTAAGGAGATTAATTCAGCGAATGCGACAGTAAGGGCATTTGCCCAGAGGAATGCCATCAATGCCCCTATCCAGGGAAGTGCAGCAGACATTATCAAGTATGCTATGATAAATGTAGCAAAAGCCCTTGAACAGGAAGGACTTCAAAGTAAAATGATACTGCAGGTCCACGACGAACTCGTCTTTGACTGCCCTGCAGAGGAGGTTGAAAAAGTCAAGAAACTCGTTCGTTTCGAAATGGAAAATGTAGCCCGTATGTCTGTTCCCCTTACAGTAGAGTGCAATGATGGAGACAACTGGTTACAGGCACACTAAGATTAAGGATTTATTTAAAACTGATTTACATCCATCTTCGCACAGGCAGCACTGATACCTACGACGACAGGTGACAACTGAAAGAATAACACCATTTACGAAAAAGGTCAAATAGTATATGAGACTCCTTCGGAAATAAAGAAGGTTTAAACAATAGAGAATAAAATGGAAGAGGACAAAGACTTCGGAATAGCTCCGGATAAAACTCCGGATATAAGTGCGGAAGAGTTTTCGCTACTTATATCCAAACATCATATCGCTATGAAACATTACATTTCTTCCTTTTGCACCAACCCTGCAGATGTTGAAGATGTATGTCAGGAAAGCTACAAAAAGGCATTCCAGGCGATAGCCTCGTTCAATCCGAAATACCCCTTTAAAACATGGCTCTTTACCATAGGAAGAAACACCGCTTTGGACTTGCTCAGAAGGAAAAGCACAATCTCCACCATCAAACTCAATGAGTCAGATGAACCGATTTCTGATAACAGCCAAATAGAGACCTCCCCCGAAGAAGACCTCATAGATGCACAGAAATATGACGCATTCATGGCTGCAATATCATCTCTTCCTATTTTATATAAAAGGGTAGCAGAACTGAGAATTCTACACGAATATTCGTATGAGGAGATTGCAAAAGAACTCAATTTGCCGCTAAATACCGTACGAACAAGAATAAGAAGGGCTAAGAATATCATAAATGAAATGTTAAGAGAACTATAATATGAGAGAACAACCTGGAAAGATACTTCATGAATATCAGGAAAAAGATGAAACACTCCCCACTGAAATCACCTGCGAGAAAATATTCAGATATTTTCCTGAACTGACAGAAGAGCAAAAGGGACAATTCCGAGCCTTAGGAGCGCTATACAGGGAGTGGAATTCGAAAATAAATGTCATATCAAGAAAAGATATCGACCAATTGTATCTTCATCACGTACTGCATTCAATGGCTATTGCAAGATATATGATAGAGAATGGCATCAACGCCAGAAAAATAATAGATGTCGGTACAGGTGGAGGATTCCCGGGAATTCCTTTGGCAATCACATTCCCACATATCGAATTTACATTGTGCGACTCGATTTCAAAAAAAATAAAGGTGGTAACAGAGATATCAAATTCGATTGGACTTAAGAACATCACGCCAAAATGGGGCCGTTCCGAGGATCTGAAAGGAGAGTACGATTTCGTGGTATCACGTGGAGTAACCACTCTCAAAAACTTCATCCCGTTAGTCAAACACCTGTATACAAAGGGAATCATATACCTAAAGGGAGGAGATATTTATTCTGAAGCACTCGAATGTTCCAGAATGTGCCACATTCCAAAAGAGAATTTCCGCAGTTCTGAAATATCCAGATGGTTTGAGGAAGAATTCTTCATTGAGAAATACATAGTTTCCATTGGAGACTTCGATAAATTCACACTTTAGCAAGTTCCACATATAACTTTGCTACAACCCATGGATTTTTTCATGAAACTGCTAAATTTTCAAACAGTTTCCAAAAATAATTTGCATATTTCAACAAAAGCACTACCTTTGCACTCCCAATTCGATAAATATTAAAAATTAAGTATATGAAACGTACATTTCAGCCATCACAGCGTAAACGTCGCAACAAACACGGATTCCGTGAGCGTATGTCTACACCTAACGGACGCCGTGTGTTAGCCGCTCGTCGCCGTCATGGTCGTAAAAAATTGACTGTTTCTTCAGAAGCCCAATGGTAATATCTGAAGTTTTGTCTGATGACAAAAAAGAAGTTGACCTCTAAGTCAGCTTTTTTTTTGCTCCTACAATTGACAACTATCGCATTGATATATTCGACTCCTCTTCCGGCGATGGATTCCTGAGAGAAAATTTCTGTTTTATTTTTCACACCTTTTACATACATTTGTAAGATAAAGTAAATTTTATGGCTAAGAAGATTAATAAAGATATAAACAGACCTTTTAAGAGTTCCTTTATTAAAAACGGACTATTGGTGCTTGGAATTCTTTTGGCAGGATACTTTTCAATAAGCCTTATTCTAAGAACAATCACCAGACATTCAAATGTTTACACATTAGCAGACTTCACAGGGGTAACTATTCAGGAGGCCCAGGAATTGGCCAAGGATGGAAACTTCAGACTTGATATCACAGACTCCCTATACATCAGGGGAATGGAAAGAGGGGTTATCTGCAAACAAAATCCTGCTCCCGGATCCAAAGTCAAGAAGAACAGAAGAATTCTGCTCACCATCAATTCTGTAATACCTAAGCAGGTAACTGTTCCCGATGTCGTGAACTTCTCACTCAGACAAGCCAAGACAGAACTTATAGCATCCGGGCTCCAACTCGGAAGACTCATTTATATAGAGGATATTGCCACAAACAATGTCCTTGCACAACAATATAAAGGCAGAGATATTGAGCCTGGCACATTATTGGACAGTGACAGCAAAATAGATCTAATATTGGGACTTAATCCAAACACAGACACCCTCACATTTGTTCCAAATGTAATAGGATATAAGTGTAACATTGCAAAAGATATAATCTACGAAAACTCCCTTAATATCAGCAATCTTAAGTTTGACAATACGGTAAAGAGCTATGTAGACTCACTTGAAGCATTTGTATATGGCCAGTACCCTGAGCCTTCAGACAGTATAGGTGTCAATATAGGAGGGGATGTTACATTATATCTCTCATTAGACCAGACAAAGATACCTGTTCCTACTGAAGAAGAAAAAGAAGAAGAGGTTGAAAATGAAGAATAGGGACATGAACGAACCGGATGATATTCAGGAGGATATCCTGGTTGAGGAAAACGAAGAGTTCGAGCAGGAAAACGGAATGTTCGAGCATTTTCGATTCGAGGTAGATAAAGGTCAAACCCTACTTAGGATTGACAAGTATCTGACTGCACATCTGGAGGGGACATCTCGACATAGGGTACAACAAGCCATTGATGCAGAATATGTCAGAGTAAATGATTCTCTTGTAAAATCCAACTACAAAGTAAAGCCCTGCGATGTCATAACCATACATCTACCATACAGACGTAGAGGACTGGAAATCAAACCCGAAAAAATGGATCTTGACATAAGGTATGAAGATGATGACCTCATGGTAATAAATAAACCTGCCGGTCTTGTGGTTCATCCCGGGCATGGAAACTATACAGGAACCCTGCTCAATGGTCTCTCATATTATTTAGGAATATCTCAGGGACCTGATGCTGAGGACGAAAGGATGGGGATTCTGGTTCACCGCATAGATAAAGATACCTCCGGTACACTTTTGATCGCAAAAAATGAAGAAGCACAACTTTTTCTTGCAAAACAATTCTTCGTACATTCCATAGAGCGAAAATATATTGCACTAGTCTGGGGGGATATCCAGCAAGAGTCAGGTACAATCATTGGAAATATCGGAAGAGACCCTAATGACCGTCTCAAATTCAAAGTTTTTGAGGATGGTTCCTATGGGAAACACGCTGTCACCCACTACAAAGTAATAGAGAGATTAGGTTATGTAACACTTGTTGAA
Source organism: Bacteroidales bacterium (assembly GCA_017501525.1). Taxonomy (GTDB): domain Bacteria; phylum Bacteroidota; class Bacteroidia; order Bacteroidales; family UBA932; genus Coprenecus. The sequence goes on from JAFVWT010000003.1 coordinate 14,449, forward strand.
TGCCAACTGGAAACAGGCCGTACACATCAGATAAGGGTACACATGAACTACATAGGTCATCCCCTTTTCAACGACAGCAGGTATGGAGGAGACAGAATTCTGAAAGGAACATTGTACACGAAATACAAACAATTCATTGACAACTGCTTTGAACTCCTTCCAAGACAAGCGCTACACGCCCGTACTATCGGCTTTGTACACCCTACAACCCGTGACACTATAGTTGTAGAGAGCGAACTCCCCGAGGATATGACTGCTGTTATAGAAAAATTCCGTACTCTATTAAAGAGCCGGAATCTATCTATTGAGTAAAAACTGTAATATTTCTATTAGCGTCTATGACCGCGGCCCATTCCTCCGCCACCCATCATCTGACCAAAGTTTCCGAAACGATAGGTCAAACTAAGCATGAAATATTGGCCTAAAGTATTGTTGTAAACATCTTCCACATAGTTATCAGTAGTGGTTCGGTAGTTGTTCTTAGATTGATTCAATATATCATACACCTTAAATACCAATGTCAATTTCTTCTTAAGGAATGATTGTGATATCTCAGCATTCCATCTCAACATTGGGTCTCCATACCCTGCATCATAACCATAGTAGAAATTATAACGGGCATCTGTTCCAATCTCCATTCCCCATGGCAAAGTAGCATTAACCTCTGCAAATACTACATTATCCCATGTTTGTGCCTTCTTTTGAGAAGAAATCTCATACCAAGCATTTTTATAGGTCACTCTACCTCCCAAACGGGTTTCTATAAAATCATTGCGATACACAAATGTCAAATTCTCTGTCAGACTTAAAGATGTGGTCCTGCCACCAATGAGAGAACCCCTTATCTCTTCCAATGAAGTAGCTGTAGTATCACTTCCTGTATAGGTCAGATTACTGGTCACCGAACCTCTTGTGTAAGACATAATCGAAAACTTCGATTTAGCAATCTGGGAATTTATCATCAACATCAAACTACCATTAAAAGTAGGTCTTGCCGAGTTGATTGGAACAGTGTATTGAACCCCAGAGGAATTGTACCAGCTTGCATTGATAATATCATCCTTAGTATATGAGAAATTAGCCCTCAGATTGTAAGTAGAGAATGTCTTCATATCAGTATACCTGTAATCAGCCCATAAGTTGTGGGAAAACTCAGGGTTCAACGATGTATTACCAAGAGAGACATAAAGAGGATTTGAATTGTCAGGAACTGGCATCAACTGATTGATAGATGGCTGGTTCGTCCGTCCGTTATAATTGATTCTCAAGAAATTATTATCACTAAAATGGTAATCGAATCGAGCCGACGGGGCAAAGTTCCATACAGTATAGGATGTATCTCTTACCACACCCAACGAAGCAGTTGTATATGTGGTGGCAGGCTGGGCATTCACACCGATCTGAACATTGTATTTATCTTCCTGTTTCATAAAGCTCAATTGCATTCTATGATTCAGGAAAGTATTCTCCATCCTGTTTGAATAGGCAATATCCAACTCCTGCGTAGGATTGTTGTAGGTCAGTTTCTCAGAAAGACTCTGGTTCCATCCAAAACGATAAGAAGCCTGCATAAAGAAATTCCGTCCCAAAGGCTCAGTATAAGTCATATTCGCAGAGACTGAATAGCTATTCTCTTTCCTGTCATAATGCTGGTCAATTATCGTAGAATCCTTCAATATATTTTCAGCAAAAGTACGAGTGAGGGATTTATTGTCACCAGAAAGGGAATTATTTGAAATTGAATAGTTTATAAACAAAGAGAAAGTTCTGCCGGGTGTAAGTCCAATACGCTGTCTGAGCATTGCACGTCCGCCGGTTGTCCAAGTTGTACCATTTCCTGAAGACTCACTCTGACCATCATTCACTTTCCCAAATTCAGTATTATCTGTTGTATAATCACTTGTTTCATCAAATCTGCTTGTACCATATCTGAAATATGGTCTGAACATTAGAGATGTCTTATCATTGAATTTATAGTCAAAGTTGATTCCCGCTCTGAGACCATCATTGAAATTTGCACTTACACTATTGTTTGCTGTGATAAGACTCTGGGTAGAATCAAGGAATGTGGTACGGTGACTTCTTTGTTGCACATCATTGATAGAACCGTTATACATGGCATTTCCACCCAACTCACGATCCTTATCACCTCCCAGATACCAGTTTCCATTAACACCTCCCATCCATGATGTAGTGATACCGGAACTGCCACCGTATCCGCCACCACCAAAACCGCCTCTTCCGCCATACTGACGCATACCTCCCATCATAGAACTTGTCATATCATTAAATCCTCTATTGTTGGTATTATTACCATTTGCAATAATACTGAACTGAGAATCGTCAGTAAATCTTCCTGCCATTCCTGCGGCCTGAAAACGGGCACCATGATCAGCAGAAGAAATATCCATTCCTCCCCCACCTGAAAAGTTTCCGAACCAAGAATCCATAAAACCTGGCTTAATAGTAAGATCGAGAACTGTTTCCTCCTCTCCATCGTCAATTCCAGTAAACTCTGCCTGTTCCGATTTTTTCTCCAGCACCCTTACTTTATTTATAAGACTTGCAGGAATATTCTTTGAAGCAAGCTGTGGATCATCCAAGAAGAACTCTTTTCCCTGAATCATAACCTTGTTGATAGTCTTACCATTTGAAGTAATTGCTCCTGAGGCATCGACATCAAATCCGGGCATTTTTTTCAACAGGTCCTCAAGCATATCATTTTCAGTGGTCTTGAAAGAAGCCGCACTATATTCAATAGTATCCTTTTTCACCACAATCGGATTTCCTACTGCAGTTACTACCGCCTGTTCGAGAGTCGTTACATCCTCACTCATATAGATTGTCCCTATATCATTGATGCCCTCCTTCACACTTACACTCACTCTTTTGGGAAGATACCCCATCATCTCCGCAGTCAAGATATACTTACCGGCTTCCACATTATTTATCACACCATGCCCTTGAGCATCTGTTGTAGAATACTTTGCCCCCTGCACATCCCCATCTTTCGAGAGAAAAATGGTAGCAAAGGAAATAGGCTCCTTAGACAATGTATCCAAAACCTTGACTTTTACAGAACCATAGTTTTTTTCCCCTTGAGCAAATGCCGGGAACGAAACCATAAACAAAAACAACAGGGTGAAAATGTATTTGTACTTCATCACACTCATTTTAATATAAATGATAAAACTTAAATTATTTTTAAAACACTTTTTAGACTTGAATTTATTTTGAAGGTTTAATTCTATCCGGATGATTTTTTATAAATTTTTCCCAAGAGGTAGAACCCTCCAGATCCGATAAAGGATTTATCAGCTGGTAAAAGTGACACATAGCTATAGCGAGAGCATCTGAAGCATCCAAGTACTTTGTGTTGAATGATACCCCAAGAGTCTTTTCCATCATTAGTGCAACCTGTTCCTTAGTAGCTGAACCTCTGCCCGTTATCGCCATTTTCACCTTCCTCGGAGCATATTCGAAAATAGGAATGTTATGAGTGATGGCTGCTGCAATGGCTGCTCCCTGTGCCCTTCCTAATTTGAGCATAACCTGTGGATTCTGATTACCATAGAATGGCGCTTCTATCGCCAGATCATTTGGGGAGTATCTTTCTATCAAAATAGAGACCTCTGAAAATATTGTATTGAGTTTTGCAAAATGATCCTTCTCTTTCCTTATATCAATCACACCCATGTCAACATAGTGGGTCGATTTCTTATCAACAAGAATAACCCCGTAACCTACTATTTGGGTCCCGGGGTCAATTCCTAGAATTATTCTCTGAGAGTCATTCACTATTTTCAGTCTATTATATTGGCTCTAAAATAATCCTGCAACACTTTTGGAATCTTTATGCCATCAGGAGTCTGATTGTTTTCCAGCAATGCTGCCACAATACGGGGCAATGCCAATGAACTGCCATTCAGAGTATGAGCCAGATTTATTTTCCCTTCTGAATCTTTATAACGGAGTTTGAGTCTGTTGGCCTGATATGATTCAAAATTTGAAACCGAACTCACTTCCAACCATCTTTTCTGCGCAGCTGAATACACTTCAAAGTCGTAAGTAATAGCTGAAGTAAAACTCATATCCCCTCCGCACAAACGCAATATTCTATAAGGAAGTTCCAACGAACTTACCAGTCGCTCCACATGTTGCACCATCTCTTCTAAAGCTTGTTCAGAGTGTTCAGGGAGAGAGAGTTGAACTATCTCCACCTTATCAAATTGATGCAAACGGTTAAGACCTCTTACATCCTTTCCGTAAGAACCTGCCTCCCTACGGAAACAAGGTGTATATGCAGTCATCTTCACCGGAAAATCTGAAGGTGTCAGGATTGAATCTCTGTAAATATTTGTAACAGGAACCTCCGCTGTAGGAATCAAATAAAACTTATCCTGAGAGACAAAATACATTTGACCCTCCTTATCAGGAAGCTGACCTGTAGCAAAACCCGACTGTTCATTAACCACGATAGGCGGTTCGATTTCCATATATCCTGCTTTGGTATTGAAATCCAGGAAATACTGGATTAATGCCCTTTGAAGACGGGCCCCCTTACCTTTGTAAACAGGGAAACCTGCACCCGTCAGTTTTACTCCCAAATCAAAATCAATCAGATCATATTTTGAAGCTATCTCCCAATGAGGAAGTGCATCTTCAGAAATCTGGGGCATCTGCCCTCCCATTCTCACCACAACATTATCCTCTGCTCCCTTTCCTTGCGGTACAATTGCTGCAGGAAGATTAGGCAACAATACCAACAATGAGTCCTGTTTTTCAGAACTCTCCTGCATAAGGGTCTCTATCTCTTTTGAACGGGCCTTCAACGAAGCCACCTCACCTTTGGCACCCTCTGCCAACTCTTTCTGACCGGATTGCATCAAAGATCCAATCTCTTTTGATTTTATTTTAATTTGAGCCAATACAGCATCCAGTTCTGTCTGATACTGCCTTCTCAACTTATCGTATTCCAATATCTGGGCAACTATTTCAGTCGCATCAAAATTCTTGACAGCGAGTCTTTCAATAACAAACTCAGGCTGTTCTCTCAATAGTTTCAGAGTTAACATATTCTAATTCTCTTTAATTGCGCAAATATAAGAAAAACCAATTTTATTTTTGAGTATGATTAAATTTTTATCACAACAAATATTGCAAAGTATTCTCAAAATCAGGGAAAAGTTATCAATAAGTTTTCATCACAATCTGCAAACAAAAAGAGGCCGTCCGACATTGTCAGATAGCCTCTATTCTCGTCCAAATCTCAACTTATAGTCCTTAAGCCTCCTGAACGGGGGTGAAAGGAACTACTGATACGTAAGATTTGTTGTCTTTCTTCTTTCTGAAAGTAACGATACCATCAACCAATGCATAAAGAGTATGATCTTTACCCATACCCACATTCTGACCAGGGTTGTGTACAGTTCCTCTCTGACGTACGATAATGTTACCTGCCTTTGCTCTTTGTCCACCGAACAATTTTAGGCCAAGTCGCTTACTGTGTGATTCACGACCGTTCTTCGAACTACCGACACCTTTCTTATGAGCCATAATCTAAATCTCCTTTAAATTAAGCGATCTCTTCAATGAGAATCTGGGTTAAACATTGGCGGTGACCATTGAGTTTTTGGTATCCTTTACGACGTTTCTTTTTGAAAACCAAAACTTTGTCAGCCTTTACATGATCCACGATAGTGGCTTTAACATTTGCTCCTTCCACATAAGGAGTTCCTACTTTTACTACTCCTTCATTGTCTGTAAGGAGAACTTTTCCGAATTCCAAAGAATCACCTTTCTCGCCTTGAAGACGATTAACGAAGATTCTTCTTCCTTTCTCAACTTTGAATTGCTGTCCTGCAATATCTACAATTGCGTACATAAATAATGTTTTAAAGTTATTGACTGCAAGCGGTTATTTCCCTTAAATAACTCTTATCCAGTAGCTTAACAGCCTTCTATTGTTAAAATTGGTCTGCAAAAGTAATATATTTCCCATTTTTTCACAAATTTAAATGAAGATTTTTACAATAATTGCATAAATTTGCCTAACAAGATTGTTACGATTTTAGGAAAAAACAGTATGGAAGCTCCATTTACATACAATTCATTGGCATTGGACAATCAGTTCCTGTCGAGAAAGAAAGAGTTGAACCAACTCATCAACATACTCAAAGAGAGAAAGAACGCCCTTATCTACGAGCCTTATAGAACCGGAAAGCGTTCACTGATAAATATGGCTCTGAAAGGCCTTGCAAAAGAGAATATTCCCTATAGGCTTTGCCACATAGATATGCTCAACATAACCCAAAGCAAAGAACTCTTCTCTATCCTGGAGAAACATCCGACACAACAAGATGATGTATATACAATCTACTGGATTGAAGAGTTTCAGAATATTCTCAGATTTGAAGATTATGACAAGACTCTTCTCCAGCTAGAGAAACATTGGGAAAATGACTGTCAAAACAGCTATATCCTCTCAGGTTCGATGGTCAATGCTATGAAATATATCTTCGAAGATAAAAAATACTTCTACCATTTTGCTGATGTGGTAAAGTTTACCCCAATAGAGGAGAAAGCTGCAACTGACATGATTATCAAGACATTCCTTAAAGTAGGACGAGTCGTGGAGCATAAACATGCCGAAAGGATGTATGAAACAGTGGATGGTCATCCGTGGTATCTATGGCAAATATCCAATACAGCTTTCCACCTTACCAAAGGGTATATCAACGACAAACTTATAGACGAATCCATCGATTCCCTGCTAATTGTTTACGACGTAAAATTCAGAGAGACAATAAACTCTTTGAGCAACTATCAGATTTCATTACTAAGGGCTATCTTTGACGGAGAAACAAAGTTGAGTTCAGTCGAATGTATTGAAAAATATCATCTAAACTCCTCTGCAAATGTCAAGAGATTAAAGGAAGCTCTGACCAAAAAAGAGGTCGTTGCATTTAACGAGCAGGATATACCATATATAATAGATCCCCTGTTCAGATTATGGCTCAAGCGGTTTTTCTTCAAGGAAACCATCTGACATATAAGGATTTCATAGGATTTTCCACTATAGGCAATTATATAAATTCCAGATTTTAAGGATTTTTGAAAATTTTAAGAGTTTCTAAATATGAAAAAGTTGGCAATACTTTCAGGCGCAGGTGTAAGTAAAGAGAGCGGCATCAATACATTCAGGGACAACAACGGAATGTGGGAGCAATACCCTGTTGAAGAGGTAGCCTCTATTGAGGGTTGGTACAAAAATCCACAGGTAATGCTCAAATTCTATAATATGAGACGACGCGACCTGGCAACAAGAGAGCCAAACAAGGCCCATCATATCATAGCAGAACTGGAGAAATATTTCAAAGTGGATGTTATCACACAGAATGTTGACAATCTGCATGAAAAAGCAGGAAGTACCAATATTGTGCACCTGCACGGAGAACTCACCAAAGCCCGTGGTGAACACTCAAATTATCCTATTTACGAGATTGGCTACAAGGATATCAATTGGGGAGACAAAACCCCTTCAGGTGAACAGTTGCGTCCACATATTGTATGGTTTGGAGAGGCCGTCCCAATGATTGAAAAGGCTGCAGAAATAATCGGGAACTGCGATATTCTGCTGGTTATAGGAACATCTCTGAATGTCTACCCGGCTGCCGGACTTATTCATTACATCAAAAATGGCACTCCCATATATCTCATCGATCCAAATCCCATCAAGGTAAATTACAAACAATATACTCAGATAGAAGAAGTTGCCACAAAAGGAATGGAAATCTTCAGAGACCTTATCCTCAACAGCAATGAGCCAAAATAACTGGTACATATTCAAAACGGCATCCAGGGCTGAGAAAAAGATTGCTGAGCGCCTTGATTTTTTTGGATTTGAACATTATCTCCCATTGTATGTCGAAAAACACAAATGGCACGATAGGTACAAACTTATAACAATCCCATTATTCAAAGGGCACATATTCGTAAAATGTCACCCTATACAACTCCGCATCATTTCTTTAGTCCAGGGAGTTGTGGGGCCGATTACAGATCCGGTCAGCAAGATTCCCGCCACCATTTCAGACAATGAGATAGAAGAGATTAAAAAATTTCTCCGCCTGACCGATGAATACAAAATATTATCAGAAGGAGATATCCAAAAGATTTTCAAAAAACCGATTCCAAAAGAATCCGGTACCGTTTCCAGATATAAGAACAGATATATGTACATCCATATCAAAGAATTAGAAATAGCGATGTATGCCGACACCTTCAAAAGAATTCTTTGAAATATGTTCCATAATAAACTGAATCGGAGTATATAGACTATTCCTTAAAATCATTCAACAGCTCAAATACAACTCCGAGAGATAACTATTTATGACTTCAATTGATTGCACAAAAGACAATATATAAACCCACCCATAAAAAGTGCTGAAATTTTGTAGTTTTATTTGACAACTGCCGTCTAATTGGCAAAAAAACTTTTCAATGATTACAGAAAAAGAATTTGCGCGAATTGTAGCACAACACAAACAGAGTATATATACAGTGTGCTATATGTTTTCAAAAGAGAAAGCCGAAGTGGACGATCTCTTCCAGGAGATACTTATTAACATTTACAATGGTTTGGAGCAATTCAAAGGGCAGAGCGAACTGTCAACCTGGATATGGAGAATTTCTCTCAACACCTGCATATCGGCAGAAAGAAAAAAGAAAAAAACCATTTCCGGGAAAATACCTCTAAGTGTCAATATCAATCTCTTTACAGACGAAGATCACGAAACAAAACAAATCAGACTCCTTAAGGAGAGAATCTCTAAGTTAGGAATCTTTGACAGAGCAATCATACTGCTGTGGCTTGAAAACATGAGTTATGACGAGATTGCAGACATTGTCGGAATCTCTGTCAAAAATGTATCTGTGAGGCTTTACAGAATCAAAGAAGAGTTAAAGAGGATGTAATTAAAAATTGTTACAGGAAACTTCAATAAATTTCCCATTCAAAAATTATATCCACATTTAGAAAAGATGTCTAACCTTTAAAACAACTAAAAATGGAGAGCAATATTTACTCATCTGAATTAGCAGAAATGAGAGAACAAATCCAACTTCTCAAAAGTAAACTCGATAATGAAAAAATAATAAATGACAGGATGCTCAGAAAGGCAATGAACAAAAGTGTAAACAAAATCCGGAACGCAGGAAGAATTTCGATTACATTTGGAATAATCACAATAATCTGTTGCCCTACAATCCTATACTTGATCCAACTCCCATTATGGTTCATAGTCATCACAGCCATCATGCTAATGTTCAGCACATTAGCAACTTGGATAATACACAGTGGCATCAAATCTGAATTGCTATACGACAAAGATATGATTCAAGTGGCACAGAAAGTCCACACACTCAAAAAACAATATAACAACTGGCTTTACATTGCAATTCCTATGATATTAGGATATATTGCCGCCTTCATATATTGTATCCTGGAGAGTGAACTAATTCCAAAGGAAGCGCATGTACCGATGATCGCAGGTATAGCTATAGGAGGAATCATTGGAGGAATAATCGGAGCAATCCGACACATACGCATACTGCAAACAACAGACGAACTTCTCGAACAAATTAATGAAATAACACAATAGTACAGATATAACCGAAATATTAAAGCAACCCTTCAAAAATCCAACACCACCCCCTCCGTTCCAACCACCACCACAGGTAAAACCACACTCTCCCACCAACCACATGCCCAAAGGAAAACCAACCGCCATTGGAACATAGGAACGTAGGAGCGCAGCGACCAAAGCCCCCTTAAAAGGGGGTTTGGGGGTTGTAAGAAGAGAAGGAAGCGGCAAAGCCGCGACCCTTCGAAATACCCAACACCACCACCCTCAGTTCCAACCTCCGCCCAATAGGTAAAACCACCTCCCTCGCACTAACCAGATACCTAAAGGAAAATCGACCGCATAGGTTTGAATTTTGTGATTCAGAGATCCACGAGATCCCCGAGATCCCCGATCAAGTCGAGGATGACGATGAAATCGTCAGGTCCAGGATGACATCTATTGACCATCTACATACAAATCCAAAAACAAGACATAGGAACATAGGAGCGCAGCGACCAAAGCCCCCTTCAAAGGGGGTCTGGGGGTTGTAGAAAAGAAGGAAGCGGCAAAGCCGCGACCCTTCGAAAAGCCCAACACCACCACCCTCCATTCCAACCACCACCTCCAAGGTAAAACCACTTACCTCCCACCAACCAGACACCAAAAGAAAAATGGAGCGCCATAGGAACCCCACCAAGCAAAACAGTATCTCTACCCCCGTCAGGATAAACACACGTCATACCCGGCCCCGACCGGGTATCTAAATTCATCAAGATCGAATACGCTTACGCTTTTATTCTGAAACAGGACGGACACTATGCCCATAGTAGCGGTCGTCCCAATACGTGTAGTGGCTGGAACTATTGAAGGACAGGCTGGACGCATTGTTCGTACCGCTAGGCGTAGAACTCCAGTAGCTACCGTTCCCTCCCGCACCGCTGAGGGACGACCCGTAGCGATAGCCCGCAGCCGGGAGAAATATACTATTACCATTTGGACCCGTTACTTTGTATCCATGCTTACCATTCTGCGTGGTCCATGTCCATTTGCATTCTTCCATGAGTTCCGCAAACTCTGACCATGTATGAAGACGCCAACTACTACCCCACTTCTTGCGGGCTACATCGTATGTAATGTTACCCGATATATCTGACATAGATTTACCATAGGTCAATGAATTCTCTACAGTATACTCCGATTTGGTACTCGTCTCACCCCATGCATAATAATCTCCATAATCCTCAGGAGTTTCTGCACCTACATTGCAAGTAGCCCATTTCAATCCACTCGGCAAACCCAAATCAACATACGCGTGATTATTGATTGTACCACTCTCTTCTATATTATCTACTCCATTATCTCCTACATCTGTTACTAAATAAGTCCCCTCAGGTTTCACATCCTTAAAACACGAAACAAAAAGTAAAGAACTCAAAATTAAAACTATTACCTTTTGAAAAAATTTATAATCCATAGTATTTTGTTTTAAGCAGAATATTAAAATAAAAAGAATACTCCAAGACGAATATTAAAACCTTTTACCCATTTTTCGGTAGAAGGCAACAATCTGATAATATCTTTATAAAGGTTGTTGCGATGGAGTGAAAAACTATATTCCGGTGTGAGGCTTACACCTATCAATGAAGAGATTGCACACTCCGCTCTAAGACCAACAGACGCACTAACAGCTGAAGTATTCAGATCTCTGCTACTTACATTTACCACCCCGACACCTAACTGAGGAGTATATCTCATCCTTTTACCCGACATTATACCATATCCTATTTTTAATCCATAACTCATCGCTCCAAGTTCCTGCTCTGCATAGTGATTCCTTGAAGGATAATAGAGATAAGGACGTTCTCTTGTATATCCATACAAATAAAACAACTCCAGATTAAAGCCTCCCATATACTTTCCAACTGATGCCGAAATACTGTTGAGAGATATAAATTGCACTCCCAATTCAGCATACCAATCATTACTTGTAATGATTCTCACTACTCTCGTCTTGGAAGGTTTTATATTATGAACATCATCTGACTCCCTTTTGGTATTAGTTTCTTTACTATATAGAGGCTCCATTTCCACACTACATTCTACACTTTCATTCTCTATAACTTGCACATTAACACTCTCAGTTTTATAATTCTTCATTGAAAATGCAATCTTGTGAGTCCCTATCAATAATCCATCAATGGTTTTAGGTGTAGTACCATACTCCTTCCCATCGATAGAAATCTGAGCACCTAATGGATTAGAAAAAAGGGTAAGGGTTCCGACTATGGGGACAGGTCTTTCAAGTTCTATCTGATATGATTCACCCTCTTTAACGGTAATAATCTGCGACGAATTTCTATGATTTGGCCTCTTACACTCTATTTGATAACTATTAGGAGACAATCTTCCATTCCACAATGATACTCCAAGTTTTTCTCCATTTAAAAATATCTCGGTTTCAGGGCCTGCAGATAAACTAACCTCCGCAAAATTAGGCTTCAACATCACATCCTCCACATAAACACCATTCTTCTCATCCAATATAATTCGTCCTACAACAGGATGATAATGATTGGCAATAATTTCATATGTATATGTACCGAGTTTAAGATTATGCGCAACGGAACCATTAATATCAGTAACCCCAAATACGGTCTTTGCAGCACCAGGCTCTTCACTCTGATATGTAACCATCACCCCGGACTGAGGTGGTTTTATATTGAATTGCAAAATCTGATACTCAACCACCTCAGGTACTCTCTTGACCTTAAGCGCCATACGATATACATTCCCCGACTCGAATGTCCGCTGCAAATCGTAACGGGATATTGTCCTGTAGCCGCTACGCTCGATAGTAACAGACTTCGCCCCTCGCTGTACATACACCCATATCTCTCCCTCATTCGGATGAACCACTATCTCACTATACAATGCTCCAAAGTTAAACCTATAAGAATACAAATCATCTGAAGGATCATCTGTGGTAACCTTCAATATCGCATAATTATAT
>JAFVWT010000019.1 GCA_017501525.1 Bacteroidales bacterium
GGTAGAGGAGAATAACACTACTTCTGATGTGAACTTTGTAATGGTTCCTTTCGGATTCCAGAACGATACTACAATCGTGGTAACTGATAAGGAAATTCAAGCATATTATAATGAGCATAAGGAGAATTACAAGCAGAAGGCATCCAGAGATGTTGAGTTTGTAGCATTTGAAATAGTTCCTTCAAAAGGAGATATAGATGATGCTCAGGCTCGTATCAACAGCCTATATGATGAATTTGCATCTGCAGAAAACTTGAAGAATTTTATCGCCCGTAATTCAGATCGAGCTTTTGATAAATATTATTATAAAGAAGGAGAATTTACAGAATTTGACGGTGTGGACGAATTCCTTTTCAGTAAAAATCCTACAACTCTTCCTGTGGCAAAGAAAGGAAATACATTCTATGCAGCAAGAGTTAATGATGTTAAGACTATGTCTGAGTCTGCAAAAGTAAGTCATATTCTTCTTCCAGCAGGTTCTGACAAACAAGCTGACAGTCTTATCACAGTTTTGCGTAATGGAGGAGACTTTGCGCAGTTAGCTTCTGAATACTCATTGGATAGAAATCCTAACGCGGAGGTTCCGGGTCAGTTGGGTGAGTTGACACAGAAGAACATGCTTCCTGGTTTTGAAGAGGTGTTGACAATGCCTGTTAACCAACTTAGAAAGATTAATACAAACTATGGTCTTCATATTGTGAAGGTAACAGAGAGATCTACTCCTGTCAAGATGGTTCAACCTGCAATCCTTGTTGTTGAAGCAGTTGCAAGTAAGGACACTTATCAGGAATACTATGCTAAGGCTAATAATCTTGCTTCTAAAGCAAATGGAAATATTGAGACATTCAATACTGTAGCACAGGAAGAAGGTCTCCGCGTGGTTCCTGCAAACAATATTGCAGAGGGTGCAAACAAACTTTCAAAATACAACAATACAAAAGAAATTTCACGTTGGATTTATGATGCTAAAGAGGGTGATGTCTCACCTATCATCACTGTTGACAACGATATCTTTTTTGTAGTAGCCCTTAAAACCATTAAAGAAGAGGGATATACTCCTGTATCAAAAGTGGCAAACAATATCAGATTCCAACTTACTAACCAGAAACGTCATGAAAAGATGACTGCTCAAGTGGCTGAAGACATCAATGGTTTGAGCGATTTGAATCAGATAGCTGAGAAGCTTGGTCAGACTGTAAGTACAAAAGAAGATATTGCATTCGGTTCTATGACCTCAGGTTCTACTGAGCCTGCATTCATTGGAGCTGTAGCAGGTGCACAACTTAATACCATCACCGGTCCTGTAGCAGGAAATATTGGGGTATATGTATTGGAGGTGACTGCTCGTGAAACAGGAGCTTTCTATACAGAAGATGAGGCTAAAATTCGCCAAAGTCAAATCACCAACTATCAGCTCAATAACCTATCATCAATTTTTGTAAACCAGGCAGAAGTTGTAGATAACAGAGCAAGATTCTTTTAGTCGATAGACTTATATCAATTATATAAAAATGGGAATGCTAACGTGTTCCCATTTTTTTATTGGAGGCTTTAATCGCGTATCTTTAAATCGACAAATCGGGATTTAATGTTATCCCCGACCTGACGAAGTCATCCCCGACTCCGATCGGGGATCTCATATATTTAAAGTTCAACAGTAAAAAACCATTTGCTTGAAACACTCAATCTAAAGTGGCAAGAATTGTCAGAATCTGTTATTGCTGATCCTGGTCAGTTATGGATACCCGGTCAAGCCGGGTATGACGGTCGGTCCAGTCGGCTATGACGCAAATGGTGGGGTCACGTATAGCGTAAAATGGGCTAAATTCCATGATTCTCTTCAAAGTCTTTTATAACACCTTTTTGAGTTCAATCTTATTATTTATTTAATATATTTGGTTTAAATTTGTATTAAACAATTTATTTGAAGTTTATGAATAAAATCAAAGTATTTTCAATCCTCTTTTTTGTATCCATTCTTTTTTGTGGATGTGTCCGATCAGATTATGGCGTCAGTATAGCTGCGCAGATTGTAAATAACTCTTATGAGTCTGTAACTGTTGTTTACCTTCAAAAGGTAGCTCAGAAGGAGAAGGAGGTGGTTTTAATGCCGGGAGATAAATTTATTATATCCCAAGTTGATTTTTGGTCAACTAAGGATATTGATTTTAGAGACAATCCTGATTCATTTGCATATTGGAGCGGAAAACTTGCTTATGAGATGCCCTCATTCGTAAAATTCATATTTGAGGATGGTAGGGTATACGAATATTTTTCTTATAGTCAGGCAGAATCTAATCCTACCCGTCTGTCATCTTATACTTTCAGTGAGGATTTGCGTAATTGTTATTATAATATTGTTGATACCCAATAAATTAGCGAATATGAAAATTTTACATACTCTTTGTTCAATATTTATTTTAGTGGTTTGTATTTCATGTAGCAGAATTGATTCGGTGGATTTGCAAAGTCTTACTCAGTATGCTCTAATCAAGAATGTAACCGGAGAGGAGGTAATGCTGGTGTTGAGTCCGTATAAATATTCAGGTGCGGAATCATCCGTTACAGATACAGTGCTGTTGAAAAATGATGAGGTAGCTGTTGTTGCTGCAGTCGATCTGGTATATCATACTTCTATCCCGGATAATGAAAATTTAGAACCACTCCTTCAGAGTGTTCTACCCAAGTATGTATCGGTGGAATTCTTGGATGGAAGCAAAAATGAGTATTTTCAATCCAGTGCGATGTCTGAACAACCAAATCCGACCTATATACAATGGTATGAAGCAATATCTGAGACTGAGTATTGTTTCTCTCTGATAAAAAATTTGCCGATGCAGTAATTCTATAAAAAAAAATCTGCCCTACAAGTAGCTGTAGGGCAGATTTTTTTATATAGGTTTTGGTTATACATTGAAGAGGAAGTGCATGACATCTCCATCACCCACTACATAGTCTTTTCCTTCAATAGAGAGTTTGCCGGCAGCTCTGCATGCCGCTTCTGATCCGTATTGGACATAGTCTTCATATTTTATTACCTCGGCCCTGATGAATCCTTTTTCGAAGTCGGTATGTATTACTCCTGCAGCACGAGGGGCTTTGTCTCCCTTGTTGATAGTCCAGGCACGAACTTCAGGTTCTCCTGCTGTAAAATATGTTCTGAGGTTGAGCAAATCGTATGCAGCTTGAATAAGTCTTTCTACACCCGATTTTTGAAGTCCTATCTCTTCAAGGAACATTTGTCTCTCCTCAAAAGTATCGAGTTCTGCAATTTCAGATTCGATTTTTGCAGCTATAACAAGTATTTGGGCATTCTCCTCTTTAACAGCTTCCCTTACCCTCTCCACATACTCATTTCCTGTTGCTGCAGACCCTTCGTCCACATTACATACATACATTACCGGTTTATATGTGAGCAAGCAGAATTCCCTGGCGATTTTTTCATCCTCAGCATTATCAAATACAACACTGCGGGCAGATTTTCCTGCCATAAGTGCATCTTTGAATTTGTTCAGGATATCGCAAGAGCGTTGAGCCACTTTGTCCCCACCACTTTTGGCTTGTTTGGAGAGTTTGTTGAGTCTGTTCTCAATGGTCTCCAAGTCTTTGAACTGCAGTTCCATATCGATAATTTCCTTGTCTCTTATCGGGTCTACACTTCCATCTACGTGAACTACATTCGGGTCATCAAAACATCTGAGGATATGTAGAATGGCATCGGTTTCACGAATATTTGCAAGAAATTGGTTTCCAAGTCCTTCTCCTTTACTTGCCCCTTTTACGAGTCCTGCAATATCGACAATCTCGACGGTAGCAGGTACTACCCTTTTGGGATGCACCAGATTTTCCAATACATTAAGACGTTCATCCGGAACTGTTGTAGAACCGATATTCGGTTCAATGGTGCAAAATGGGAAATTGGCAGCTTGTGCTTTACCTGAACTGATACAATTGAATAATGTTGATTTGCCTACATTGGGCAATCCTACTATACCGCATTTCAAAGACATAATGATTTACAATTTTTCGGCACAAAGATAAGTGAAGTTCTATAAAATCCACGTTTTAAATACTAAAATATTATAACTTGAACCTGATAGATTACGGCAAAGTCTTTTAATGTATGTTTTATAAATCCTACGTTCTAAGGATTGAATTCTAAAACTTCTGCGGCCTTTATGTTTTTTCTCGGAATCTTTTTCTTTTTCTCTCATTCCCATATCCCCACTGCTATGCTTATTCAGGAATTGGTGATAAGAACAATTTTGTTTAGCTTTGTGATATGAAGGGAAGATTAGTGGAGAAATTTCTAATAGTTATTCTATTGTTGGTCGGTTTGAATTCCGACATATCTTTATTTGGGCAGAATCTGCAGGTGATGGCATTCTGGAATCTTGAGAATTATTTTGACCCTTTTGATGATGAACTAACTGCTGATGAAGAGTTTACTCCTGATGGTGAGAGGCATTGGAGCTGGAAGAGATTTGTTGTCAAGAGAAATCTTATATCAAAGGTTTTGATCTCAATGAAGGATTCTTTAGGCGATTTCCCTGTGATAGTGGGATTTGCAGAGGTGGAAAATCGTTTTGTCTTAGAGCAGTTGGTAAGGAATACTCCTTTAGTCAAATTAGGATATAAGGTGATTCATTATAACTCTGCTGACAGGAGGGGAATAGATGTGGCATTGATTTATAGGGAGGATTTTTTTATCCCATTGGAACAAGAAAGTATAGGAGTTTCTTTTGCAGATTCTACTTCGACAAGAGATATTTTACGTGTAAAAGGGGTACTCAAAATGGAGAATTGCTTTTATAGAGATACTGTTGAATTGTATGTCGTACATTTTCCTTCCAAATGGGGTTCTGTTCAGCAGAGTTCCCAACGGAGAAATACCGCTGCAAAGGCTTTACTTGATGCGGTAGGGAGTTCTGATTCGGAAAATATAATCGTTATGGGAGACTTTAATGATACTCCTGATTCTAAGATATTTACTCTACTGGGAGAGAAGTTTTATATAGCGGGGAGTAGTGGCTGTTATACTCAGAAAGGGACGATAAAATATAAAGGTAGTTGGGAACTGATAGACAATTTTTTGATTACTCCGCAGCTCGCTCAATTTTGGAAATTCAACATCTTTTCTTCTGAACTGCTTTTGGAAAGAGACAGTCAGTATTTAGGTCAGAAACCTAAGAGAACATATATTGGGCCGAGATACAATTCGGGTGTGAGTGATCATCTTCCTGTTTATATTGTAAGAAAATGGTGAAAATTCGAAAGATTTATTATTTTTACCAAAATTACCATAAATATGAAGCAGTATCTTGCCCTTTTAAGAGAAATTAAAGAGAATGGAGTATTGAAGAATGACCGTACCGGAACAGGTACGAAATCTATTTTCGGATACCAGATGAGATTCCCATTGGAGGAGGGTTTTCCTCTTTTGACTACAAAAAAACTCCATTTGCGTTCTATCATTTATGAAATGCTATGGTTTATTAAAGGAGATACCAACATAAAATATCTCCATGATAATAAGGTTACAATTTGGGATGAATGGGCAGATGAGAATGGTGATTTAGGCCCTGTTTATGGTCATCAATGGCGTAGTTGGCCCGCTCCTGACGGAAGGAAAATCGATCAGCTTGCAGCAGTTATAGATTCTTTGAAGAACAACCCTGACTCCCGCAGGCATATAGTTTCGGCGTGGAATCCTGCTGAGGTGGATAAAATGGCACTTCCGCCATGTCACTCTCTTTTCCAGTTTTATGTGGCAAATGGGAAATTGTCATGTCAGCTATACCAACGTAGTGCCGATGTTTTTCTCGGAGTCCCTTTCAACATAGCTTCTTATGCTCTTCTTACAATGATGATTGCGCAGGAGTGCGGATATACTCCGGGTGATTTTGTCCATACATTGGGAGATGCTCATATCTATACAAACCATTTTGAACAGGTCGATCTTCAGTTGACACGCACTCCACGAACTCTTCCCAAAATGATTCTCTCGCCGGATGTCAAGTCTGTCTTTGATTTTGATTATAGTGATTTCAAATTGGAAGGTTATGACCCATATCCTTCAATAAAGGGTGAGGTGTCTGTTTAAAAAAAAACTATAATTTTCTTAAAAGAAGTGAAATGTTATCAATAATAGTAGCAGTTGCATCTAATTGGGCAATAGGAAAGGAAAATAAACTTTTGTGGCATATCTCAGAGGATCTGAAATTCTTTAAAAGGACGACCTTGGGTGCTCCAATAATTATGGGGTATAATACTTTCCTCTCTTTGGGTTCCAGACCTCTTCCTAAAAGGAGGAATATTGTAATAAACCGTAATAATGGGGAAAATCCACCTGACGGGGTAGAATTTGTAAGAACATTACAGGATGCAATAGAACTTGTGAAGGATGTCCCTGAAGCATTTGTAATAGGTGGGGGCAGAATTTATGCAGCAGCATTGGATCTGGTGGACAAGTTGTATGTTACCCATGTAGATGTTGTTATAGAAGATGCAGATACATTTTTCCCCGACCTGAGAGATACTCAGTGGAAGCAGTCTCAGACCACTTCCTGGGCAGAGGATCCTACTAATGGCCTGAAATATAGGTTTGCTGTATATATAAAGTAATGTTCTAAATTACAGCAAGTTCTAAAGGAAATTCCTTCAGAATAAAAGGGTGAATTACTAACAGAAAAAAATTATGAAACGGGACAATTTTAGCGGAACATTCGGAGTATTGGTTGCCTTGGCGGGGTCAGCTATCGGATTAGGGAATTTATGGAGATTCCCATATCTTGTAGGGACAAATGGAGGGGCCGCTTTCATTCTTATCTATCTTCTATTTGTGTTTGTATTGTGTCTTCCGATACTTATTTCAGAGTTTCTTGTGGGTAGAAGATCTCAGAGCAATGCGGTGAGGGCTTTTACAACACTTGCACCTAAAAGTAAGTGGGGTATTGTAGGAGTATTGGGAGTATTGGGTGCAATTGCAATACTTTCATTTTACAGTGTTGTGGGAGGTTGGACTCTTAATTATGCTGTGAAGGCCATATCTATGGATCTGTTGCATACCTCTGAACAAGTTACAGATACATTCAACTCTATGGTTACAAGCCCTTTTGAGCCGGTGATATATATGTTTTTGTTCCTTTTGCTTACAGCAGGTGTGATTATAGGTGGAATTAAAAACGGAATCGAAAGATTTTCAAAGATAATGATGCCTATCCTCTTTGTGATGATTGTAATGATTGCTGTCAGGTCTGTTACATTACCCGGAGCAGGAGCCGGAATAGAATTTCTCTTTAAGCCGGACTTCTCAAAGGTTACATTTGAAACTTTACTTGTTGCATTGGGACAGGCTTTCTTCTCGTTGAGTATCGGATGCGGGGCTGTTTTAACATATGCTTCTTATGTGAAAAAGAGTGAGAATATAGTGAAGACATCTGCTTTGACCGCCTTTTCGGATGCGATATTTGCGATGATAGCCGGATTGGCGGTAATGCCTGCGGTTTTTGCTTTTGGGGTATCCCCAACAGAGGGCCCCGGTTTGGTTTTCATAATCTTGCCTGAAATTTTTGAGCAATTGCCTGCAGGCGGATTCATTGCCATCCTTTTCTTCTTTATCCTTTTGATTGCGGCAGTAACATCTTCCATTTCTTTAATGGAGGTAATTGTAACATATATAATTGAGGAATTCAGACTTTCCAGAAAAATTGCTATTCTTGTGACATTGTTTATAGCCACCATCTTAGGTACCTTATGCTCACTTTCCCAAGGAGTTCTATCGCAAATCAGAATATTCGGATTGAATATCTTTGATTTCTTTGATTCCCTTTCTGCAAATGTTCTGATGACATTAGGAGGATTATTGCTTGTCTTGTTTGTAGGATGGAAACTTAAGAAGGAGGACTTTATGGATGAGATATCCAATTCAGGAACTCTGAACCATAAAATACTTTATGGGGCAATATACTTTTTAATTAGATACATTGCCCCGATTGTTATATTGACTATAATGATATTTGGTCTTATTTAACAGATCTGTTGTGCCTCTTTAGTGCATCGCTGATAATCCATTGGAGTTGGCCGTTGATACTGCGAAATTCGTCAGCGGCCCATTTCTCCAGAGCTTTCATCGTGGCAGAATCCACCCGAAGTACAAAACTTTTTATATCATTACTTTTATTCTCAGCCATGTATAGACTTTTTAGTTATATAGAGTTCCTGTATTGACGACCGGTTGTGCTGACTCATCAGCGCAAAGGACTACAAGCATATTACTAACCATTGCAGCTTTCTTTTCGTTGTCAAGTTCTACTATATCTTCATCACCTAATTTTTCCAATGCCATTTTTACCATAGATACAGCTCCCTCTACGATCTTTTCTCTTGCAGAGATAATTGCGGATGCTTGTTGTCTTCTAAGCATTACAGCGGCAATTTCAGGGGCATATGCAAGATAATTTATCCTGGCCTCTATGACTTCAATACCCGCCATAGCCAATCTATCATTGAGCGATTTCTCTAAAATTTCGTTGATCTCTTCACCTCCTGAGCGTAGTGTGATCTCTGTTTGGTCTCCCTCGTTGTTGTCGTAATTGTATTGTGTGACAACCTGTCTTAGAGCAGCATCACTTTGAATTTTAACAAAGTTTTCAAATGCCTTCATCCTTGCTGATACGCTGATTACTCCGTTGGACTGGTCGGTAGTTGCCATAGTTTGCGAGTCTATTTCAAACATCGCCTTGTAGGTATCCTTGAGTTTCCATACAAGGACTAAACCTACCATAATGGGATTACCCACTTTATCATTTACTTTTATCGGTTCTACATCCAGGTTTCTTGCTCTAAGGGAGAGTCTTTTTTTTGTATAAAAAGGATTGAACCAGTAGAAACCCGTATTTGTGAATGTTCCTTTATATTTCCCGAAGAAAATCATAACTCTTGCAGAGTTGGGTTCCAATGTAGCATATCCGCATAGTGTGATAAACCATAAAATAACAAGGAAACCAATACTGATACCATATAAAATGGCTTTGATCTCAGATATGCCAGTTTGTGATATTTGATAGATTAAATAAGCAATTGCTGCGGGGAGAATTATCAAGTCGAGAAGCAGCATAATAAAACCGCTGATTCGGAAGCCTTTGAAAGGTTTTTCTGAGTTAATTTCTTTTGTCATGATTGTTTTTTTTATTAGTGATATCAAAAT
Organism: Bacteroidales bacterium; assembly: GCA_017501525.1. Taxonomy (GTDB): domain Bacteria; phylum Bacteroidota; class Bacteroidia; order Bacteroidales; family UBA932; genus Coprenecus. Next base: position 9,209 of record JAFVWT010000019.1, read on the forward strand.
GATATGACAAAGATAGCAAAATAATTCTTAATGCAAATTTTTTTCTGCGATTTTAAAGAACGGTTCCATAAAGGACTTTGCTGAGAATTGTGGAATCTAAAGAACATCCCTAAAGATATTCCCTTGTGTACCACTATTTAGTGATTGTTTGATGTTTTTTTTTAACATATATTTGCGCCCGATTATGAAAAAGAATGTAGTAAGATACAGATTTATAGCGATTTTAATGCCTGTACTTTTTATTTGGTATTTGGTGTCGATTTCGTGTTTTTTTCATACTCACATTATAGCAGGAGAAAAAGTAAACCACTCTCATCCATTTTCCAATGAGCACCAACACTCAAAGAGTCAGGCAGATACAATTTCATTACTAGTCAATCTGTCTCTACTTGGGGATATTCATACACATCTACATTTTGGTTTACCATACTATCTTTTAGTGTTACTTCCGTTGGTATATTCAGTCTCTTTGTTGAGCAATCCATATTATCTTTATAGGAAATTTCGTGCGCCTCCGGTTTCGGCTCTCCTGTATTAGAAATTAAAAGGAATTCCTTAAGAGAAGTTTCTTGCGACCCATCAAATCAAAGTAACCCATAGTGATATTTAATCCTAAATTGGGAATGGACTTTTTAGAGAAGTCCTTGGGCGGCTACTGGAAAGTCGCTCTTGACATTTTATAACAACTTATCAACTTTATAATAAATTTATGCGCACAAAATTTATATTATATTGCATGGCATTGCTGTCTATGCTTACTATACAACTTAATGCCAAAGAGCAAAATCATGCTCCTCAAAAGCAGAAACAAGAACTTACTGATGCCCATATAGTTGGACATGTCCTGGATAAAAATACAAAAGAGCACCTGCCATTCATTGTTGTTGCCATTCAGGGAACAATGATAGGAACGACTACAGATGAAACAGGACACTATTTTTTTAAGAATCTTCCTGTAGGAAAGCATACTCTTGTAGTCTCAGCTATCGGCTATGTGACAGAGTTTGTAGAGGTTACACTTTCTTCCGGAGAAACAAAAGAGATTGATGTCCTTATTGAGGAAGATATGATCAATCTTGAGGCTGTTGTAGTTTCTGCAAATAGAACGGAGACCACCCGCCGTCTTGCACCTACTCTGGTAAATGTTATGAGTGGAGCAGCTTTTGAGGCGACTACCTCGACTAGTGTTGCTGACGGATTGAATTTCCAACCGGGTGTGAGGGTGGAGAATAATTGCCAGAATTGTGGGTTCCAGCAGATTCGTATCAATGGACTTGATGGCCCCTATACTCAGATTCTTATCGATTCCCGTCCTATCTTCAATGCCCTTTCGGGAGTCTATGGAATTGAGCAGATTCCTGTAAATATGGTAGATAGAGTGGAAGTTATGCGTGGAGGTGGATCTGCCCTTTTCGGCTCTTCTGCTATAGCCGGCACTATTAATATTATCACTCGCGAACCCGCTACAAACTCAGCCTCGTTGTCCCATTCAACCACATCTATAGGGGGAACAGGAGCATTGGACAATATCACAATGCTTAATGCATCTTTGGTTACTGATGACCATAAAATGGGAATTGCTGTCTTTGGACAGAATCGTCAAAGAGATGGATATGATGCAAATGGGGATGGATTTACAGAACTTCCGACAATCAACAGTCAGAACATCGGTACCAGGATGTTTCTCAAAACCGGTAATTATTCGAGAATTACGGGGGAATATCACCATTTGCAGGAGTATCGTCGTGGAGGGGATTCTTTGAGTATTCCACCTCACGAAGCAAATATTGCTGAGGAAGTTACCCATAGTATCAATACAGGAAGTCTGAAGTTTGACTATTTTGCCCCAAATGAGAAACACCGTTTGAGTGTTTTTGGATCTATACAACATATCAACAGGGATAGTTATTATGGGGCAGGTCAGAATCCCAATGCCTATGGAGGAACTACCGATTTGACCTGGGTTGCAGGAGTACAATATAACTATAAATTTGACAAATGTCTCTTTATGCCTGCAGAACTTACTGCCGGAATGGAGTTTAACCAAGATATACTTCAAGATGTAATGCACGGATATAATAGGGTCTTGGATCAGAACACAAATATTGCAAGTCTCTTTTTGCAAAATGAGTGGAAGAATGCCAGGTGGAGTTTCTTGATAGGGGGGAGATTGGATAAGCACAATCTTATCGACCATCTGATTTTCAGCCCGAGAGTTACAATGAGATATAATCCTACTAAGGATATTAACCTTAGAGCAAGTTATTCATTCGGTTTCCGTGCCCCACAAGCCTTTGATGAAGATTTGCATATCGATAATGTAGGGGGCACAGTTTCAATGATCCGTTTGGCCGATAACCTTAAGGAGGAAAAATCCCAAAGTGTCAATGTCTCGGGAGATTTCTATTTTGGAGAGGGTAGCTGGAGAGGTAATCTATTGGTAGAGGGATTCTATACCTATCTTTATAATGTTTTTGCACTTCGTGAAGTGGGGATAGAGAATGGAGTTATTATCAAAGAAAGATACAATGAGTCGGGTGCAGAGGTGTTTGGAGGTACTCTTGAGGGAAAAGTTGTCTATAGGGATATGTGGCAGCTGCAAGCAGGATTTACCTATCAGCGTTCGATGTATAAAGATGCCCGCAGTTGGAGTGATGACCCTCGCGTAGCTCCGACACGAAAGATGTTCCGTTCTCCCGATACTTATGGTTATCTTACTACCACCTATAATCCCATAGCTCCATTAGGTATCTCTTTGACAGGTACCTATACAGGTAAAATGTTGGTGGAACACTACGCGGGGGATATTGAATTTGACAGAACCGAGACTACTCCTGTTTTCTTTGATATGAATGTTAAGGTCAATTATGACTTCAAATTATATAAGAAAATAGTTCTCTCTGTATATGCCGGGGTGAAAAATATTTTCAACTCATATCAAAGTGATTTCGATATGGGCCCTGATCGCGATTCGGGATATATTTATGGTCCCGGTCTTCCCCGTTCATACTATGGAGGAATCAAGATAAGCTACTAATAGTACCTGCAACTGTCTGCTATTCAAGAACAAACGCAAGTGGAAAAATTTGGATGAAGCGGTTGTTCGCGACATTGATAAATTTAGATACCCGGTCAAGCCGGGTATGACCTCAGAGGTAGTTGAGTTCTGGTCGAGCCGGGTATGACATAAGCGGTCACCTTGACTTGTCAAAGTCACCCACGACATAACGAAGTCATCCCCGACTCCGATCGGGGATCTCGGGGATCTCATATATTTAAAGTTCAACAGTAAAAAACCATTTGCTTGAAACACTCAATCTAAAGTGGCAAGATTTATCAGAATCTGTTATTGCTGATCCTGGTCAGTTATGGATACCCGGTCAAGCCGGGTATGACGGTCGTTCGAGCCAGGTATGACGTAGGAGGTAGCGGGGTTCTGGTCGAGCCGGGTGCGACGTAAGTGATGACCTTAACTTATCATCGTCACCCCCTACTTGACGAAGCCATCCCCGACATGACAAAGTCATCCCCGACTCGATCGGGGATCTCGGGGATCCGGGAACCCGGGAATCCGCTGATATAGGCCCCGTTGGTCTATTAACGTCTTAAAGATATGTAGTAGAGAAAACCATCGAGTTTGAAAGCAACAACTGAATTTAGTTCGATCGGCTTTATTCGGTAGGCAATTGTGTTTATGTATATGATGTCGCCACTATTAAGACTTGGATACATTGAATTATCTGTCATGAATTTACAGTCGTAAAATGCAGTAATTAAGGCTCTGTCAATAGTGTCGCCTTTAAAAAGTTCTCCTCGACATACATACATTCCACCAGGAGTGTGGTATGTATTGTCTACTGCCACGTTCCCCCATCAAATACCTGTTGAGCAAAAAGATTATTAAAGGATAAAGAACACATCAGGATAACGATATGGAAATATTTCATACTGAATGATAATTTATGTTAATAAGATTACTATAGGTGAGGATCATCAGGGTTATTAATAGGTTTTTCAATAAGTTTAATTAAAACACCTTGCTGTATTACCAATTTGTCATCAATAAGATATGCCATTCAAAACGTATCTTCATCTTCCAAGCAAATAAAGGTAGAAAGATTTCGTGAAAAGCCATAAAGGGGGCAAAAGTTTTGGAATTTGAATTTTAGAATTAGCACGTGGAATTTATAGAAGTTACCTATATTTGTAGCGATAAGTTACCTATAGTTTGAACATATTTAACAGTATCATATTTATACGCCGATGAAAAAAACTTTGTTATTAACATGTTTGTCTCTGTTTACTGTATTTGCTTGTAAGCAGAAAGATTCTATTGAAATGTCAAATATTTCTCAAGAGACTATTGCCAAGGCGATAGATGCAGTATCTGATAGGGTGTATGATAATACCCTGGCCAATAAAGGAATATCTCAGGCGGCATCATTATGGAGAGTCGAAGATGGAACCCCTGAAGATTTTATTGAATTTGTCTCTGCCAATATTATGCCCGACGAGCAGAGTAGACGAATTCTGTTTAACAAACTTTCAACTGCATTTGAAGCGATATATGGAGCCTCTAATCAGTTGACCGTAGATTTGCTTTTGCCTGTACATCTTTCGGGTGGAGAATTGACCGATATAGATTATATCTTTAGCGGATATAGCCCTTCTGCCCATTTCAGTGATGATATGTATGCAAATAAGGTTGCGTTTATTACAGTGTTGAATTTTCCGTCGTATTCTCTTGCTCAGAAAAATGAATTGGGAAAAGAGTGGTCGCGTGAGGAATGGGCGTATGCACGTATGGGGGATATTTTTACCAATAGAGTTCCTGCCTGGGTAAATCAGCAGGTCAATAGTGCGTATAGCAGTGGTGAAAATTATATCGCCTCATATAATATTATGATGGGACATCTTCTTACAGAGGAGGGTGAAAAACTTTTTCCCGAGGATATGGTTTTGCTTTCGCATTGGAATCTAAGGGATGAGATTAAATCCAATTATGCCGATGTTCCCAATGCTTTTGAGAAGCAACAGATGATATATAAAGTTATGGAGCATATTGCCTGCCAAAGTATTCCCAAGGAGGTAATTAACAATACTGGATACGAGTGGGCTCCATACTCCAATAAGGTATATAAAGATGGAAAGGAGGTCTCTCTCCCTTCAGAAGGTGCCCGACGTTACCAAATGATTCTGGATATATATAAAGCAGGTCTTAATCTTGATATGTTCAATACAGACTTGAATACAGGAATCAAACGTAACTTCGAAGGGGATGTAGAGATTTCTGACGCAGATGTGGAAGAGATGTTTATCAGTCTTATAACGAGTGAAGAGATTAAGCAGGTATCTCAAATTATAAAATCGAGACTTGGCAGGGAACTGCAACCTTATGATATCTGGTATGATGGATTCAAGAGTAGATCAACCATCTCAGAGGATGAACTTACAGCAAAAACCAGAAAACTTTATCCTGATGCAGAAGCCTTTGAAAAGGGTCTTCCTTCAATGTTGAGGAGTTTGGGATTCAGTAGAGATGATGCTGATTATATAAGCAGTAAAATTGTAGTGGAAGGTGCCAGAGGTTCAGGTCATGCGTGGGGAGCTGTAGGAAGATGGGAACCCTCAAGACTTCGTACTCGTATCGGTGATAAAGGTATGGATTATAAAGGTTATAATATCGCAGTTCACGAATTCGGACATAATGTGGAGCAAACATTGAGTTTGTATAATGTTGACCATTATATGCTTAGAGGTGTACCAAACACAGCCTTTACAGAAGCTCTTGCGTTCATTTTTCAGAAACGGGATTTGAAATTGCTTGGTTATCCCCAACAAGTGGATGAGAATACCACATTGGATATTTTCTGGGGAGCATACGAAATAATGGGTGTTTCATTAGTTGATATGTATGCATGGAGATGGTTGTATGATAATCCTGATGCGACAGCCGAGGATCTTTGTGATGCTGTGATTTCCATCGCAAAGGATGTATGGAACAAATATTATGAACCTATTTTGGGTACGCACGATTCGCCTATTCTGGCTATATACTCCCATATGGTAAACAGCCCTATGTACCTTCCCAACTATCCTATCGGTCATATTATTGAATTCCAATTGGAAGAACACCTTGCCGGCTTAAGCGATAAGGAGTTTGCTCAAGAAATAAAACGGATCTTTACTATTGGTACTTTAACCCCTCATATATGGATGGAAGAGGCAGTGGGCTCAAAGGTAAGCACCGAACCTCTTATTAAAGCGGTAAGCAGAATTATCAACAAATAGATATTTATTCTCTTATCAGTAAAACAATCCCCGAGAGTCATGATTGTTGGTTCTCGGGGTTTAGTTTGCTTAATAGAGGAATCCAAATGCCCAGAGAGGAATTCTCTTTCCTACAGCCACATCTATGTTGTCTACAGCCAAAGCAGCTTTATCCATATCCTCTTCGTTTATTTGCGAAAACCCTTTACTTGCACCACCAATCTCTATTACGATCTCTCCATCAATTCTGTAGTCGCCTGTTTTTAATCCACCATATTCGACTTTATGTCCGGCGGATGAAAGTTGATTGCAGAAAAAACATTCCCTGATTGTTCCTGTCTCAGGTTCCTTGCTGCAGAGACTATAAATTTGATTAGGGTTGTCCAGCATAAGTTTATCGGGTTTTTGAAAATCGGTGATTGTATCTTGCTTTGTATATATATTTCTTGTGAGTTTTGCCTCTGCAAGATACTTCATATATTTTAGGAGAGTTACTCTATCTAAACTTATGCTCTTTGATAATTTTGCTATATCCACTTGATAGGGTAAAATGCCGGATACTACTTGCAGAAATGCTTTAATCTTTCTGGTGTTTTCAATACTGACATTCCTGTATTTTGTCAACTCAATGTCAATCGTATAGTTGATGACATTCTCTATGATATTCTTATATGTTTTTCTTTTCTCAAAAGAGAACGGGTAATATCCTGATTTCAAATAGTCGGAAAAAAATTCAAGAGGTCTGAGTTCCTTTTTGACTTTTGAACAGAATTCTGTCGGATGGTTCAGAAGTTTCTCAAGAGTTATGGGGGGAATCTCTTTACCTGTCCTGAACCAGAGGTATTCTCTGAATGAGAGACCTGGCATATCATAGATGTCTTGCCGACGGGATAAGTCAGCTTCTCCATCGTTCAACTGTATTAGGGAGGACCCACTTAGAACTATTTTCAATGATTTGTAAAGATCATTAATCTCTTTGATTTCTTTACTCCATCCGTCGTATTTGTGTACTTCATCTATAAATAAACGTTCTCCCCCTTGTCTGACAAAGGTCGCAGCGGTATCCACTAAAGTGTGAGTGGTGAAGTATCCTGTATCAGCAGAACAATATAGCGCATGTCTGTCAGAAATATCGTAGTTTTTCAGGATATATTGTTGCATAAGGGTAGATTTGCCAACACCCTTAGGCCCTCTTATTAGGATAAGTCTCGAATCCCAATCAATGGTTCTGATTAGCTCCCGTTCAAAGGTCATTGGGACATCGGAAAGATATTCTATGTGTCTCTCAAATAAAACATTCATAAGCCAATTCTTTTGTTTATGCAATACTACAAATGTTTATTGTGATAAACAAATAAAATATAAAAATGTTTATCAGAATAAACACATGACAATCTCAGAGAGTCACGATTGTTGGTTCTCGGGGTTTAGTTGTATTACCAGTTGTGCCAAATGGCTCTCAAGAGTGCTCTCACCGGCCGGGATAGCTATTTTTCTGCGGATTTTGGTTCTTAAGGTGTATACGCTGTTTATATTGCGGTGATTCATCAGCAGACGAATGCTTTCTTGTGTGAATCCCAAACAAATCAAAGCGCAATAAGATAGTTCATATTTTGTCAAATCGGGATATTCATTCTTTAAGTAGGTCATGATTCCGTTAGACAAAAGGTCCGTTAAGGAATTGAGGTCATCCATAAATTCAGTATCGGTATTTCTGCTGACCTTAAGATGTTCTTTAAATTCGGAGTAGAATCTTGCAGGATTACTTTGATGAATATGCGCCAATTCGGTAAGATTCTGAAGATTTTTAATACGTCCATATAATAATGAGATTAAATGCGAGGTCTTGTCGGAATTTACAGTTTTGATATTCATTTCCAACTCTCTACATCTATTCTCCAATTCATTCTTTTGTTCAATGGCGTCAGCTATATATTCTCGATACTCCTCCACCTCTATAGAACGTTTTTTGTTAATCTTTTTATATTTTCTGAAGATATAGAAAACTAATATGAAAGTAGCTATAAAAATAATAGAATACGCCACAATCATATAAATGTGACGCGAACGGATAAGTTTGTACGATTCCTGATAATGTTTTGCTAAATATTTTTCCTCAACCTCTTTAGCGACATTCGACAAATTAACTTTGTACAGAGAATCTTTGCAACGTCGATATTTTCTTTCGTACATAAGAGCAGAAGTTAAGTCTCCGGTCTTTTCATAAATTTCGCTTATTTCTCTAAAATCTTCTGCGGTATATATGGTATGTTGAGTAGTAGCTTCGATGCATTTTTTGAAGTACACGATAGCAGAGTCTAATTGATTGGTTCTCTTATAGTAAACAGACATTGCATAGTTATACTTCATTAGGTCCTTCTCATTTTTGAACAGTTCATACCATTCCTCCATTATATATGTTTGATTAAATTTATAGTAACCTATATTTTCAAGAGTCATGGATAGGTTCAAATAGAGCTGATTTTGATTTAAATCAAGAGCCATCTGCTTTGCCTCCAACAGATAAGGAATGGCTTCCTCATACATTCCTATCGATCTGTACATCATCCCGACATTTTTGGTTGCCATTAGAATATTCGACTTGTTATCGGTTTGCAAATACTCCTCCAATGCCCGTTTATGGTATTCCAAAGCTGAACGTCTGTCGTATTGGGTAAAGTAACTTCCCCCTATAGCATGATAAATAAGTCCTTTGGTATAGTGATCATCAGTTTTTTCAGCATAAATTTTTGCTTGAATAAAAAAATCAATAGCCTCAGTATATAGATTGGCGTTATATTTAGTGACCCCGTGATAATAAAAGGCCAAGGCCTTTTCCCTGTCAGAGCCATGCTCTTTATAATATTCCAAAGCCACAGCGGTCAGAGAATCCGAGCGGGAGTCGATATAATTCTTGTTCATAGCCTGAGCATAGAGGAGCGAGAATTTAGCCCTTTGTTTACCCTCTGCCAATTTTATTCTTTCAATCTTATCCAACATCTTCAATGCGCTGTCGGGATGCTCCATTATTATAGATTCTGCAGTATTGATAATCTTGTCGATTTGTGAAGATTTACTACAGGCAGAGAGCAATGAAATTGTCAAAGCCAAAACCAAAATCAGAGTTTTCATAAGGAGTTATTTTAGCTCTAAATTATAAAAATTTTAGAGCAAAAAAACGTGTATGAGTGTAGTATTAGATTTTATTTTACTATATGCTTAATACACAACATATTACAATTTGGTGTATGAGGCGTGTATGTGTAGGATTTTTAATCGTTAATTAATAAATTTGCAATAATAAAAACTATCAAAAATGAAAACAAGACTAATTATCTTATCATTATTTGTACTGCTGCTTGGGGTGCAACAAATCTCGGCTCAGACAGTTGTTTCAGATGTTGATGTAATAATTGACAAAGAAGAGTCATCTGAATCTGGCTTAGGAAGAACTTTAACCCCAATAATTGAAGCCCAAATCAACACCCTCTCAAGATTGCTAAGCTTAACTTTTAATGAGCCGGTAGGTATAGTTGTTATAGCTGTAACAAACTCGATAGGTGAAACTGTTGCATCGGTACAATGTAATACCTCAGTGGAGCCATTCATGCAGTTGTCAGTGCCTGTTGACGATGATACATATTATATAGAAATAAATGGAAACAAAATATCCGCCTTTGCTACTTATACCATCTTAAATAGATTTATTAATACTAACCAATAAATTACTAAGGGTATCATCAAAAAATTAACACTGCTTGAACTATAGTATTTTAAATTAAAAATATTCATAAAATGTACAAGAACTTGTCAATTCTAAACTTTATAATATTTATTAATCATTAAAAATCCCAAATTATGAAACACATTTTTTATTTTGCAATCTTGTGCTTGATGATGTCTTGTAATAACAGTGGTAAGCAAGAGGTTAAAGCTGAAGATTTTAAGGTGAATGATGAGATGTTCCGCAGTGAACTTGTCACTCTTCCAATGGAGAGACAGAAAGAGATATATAGGACACTCTCTCCCGAAATGAAGCATAAATTATATGAGTATAAGTATACCATAGATTTGGCGTCTGATAGACTGACAGACAAGGAAAAGAAATATTTGACCCAATTTAAAAATGAGTTCTGTACTATCGAGACATTCTCTAATCCAGAAGGTATCTCAGAAGAGACACAGTCATACTGCATTCAGTCTTTCAAAGATAATTTGGGTTGGTCAGATGATAAGATTTACATATACTCTATGACCTTTATGACAGCTGATGAGATTGAGAAATATATTGAAGATCAGAGCAAATAAGGAGTTTTATCAACCATCTCAAGAGGATGATGTTACAAAATAAACGATGAGTTAGATCTGGAAAATAAGGGGAAGTCTGCCGATTGACTTAGATTGAAGAAATTAAATGACTATTCCTATTTAGTTTAATCTTTAACCTGTCCCTAATTTTTATGGGATACTAATGAAACAATAGTTCGTTAATTTTTCCAAGTCCTAAGCGGCCCTAGCAGTAAATAAAACCAGTTCTTTGAGAAGTTTGTCAATAACTTGTGGGTTCGGTCGCAGACCGGACACGCAAATAAATTGATTGAGCATATAAGTGTTATGGATGATCGACTTGCAGGATGATATTGAGAAAGGTATTCCCAGTTTCTTGTAAGCGACCTTAGCGAGGTTGATGCTTGCGAAAGAGGCGTTCCGATGGAACTCGAGTTTCCTGAGATCGGTTGACTGGCAGTCGTTAAGACCGGCATAGTGCTTCGCATCTCTGAAACAGAACTCCAACTGGAAACGGGTTCTATAGCAATCAATCACATCCTTGGTACTCATGGATTCATCGGTGCTGAAGGAAATTGACCTTGCCTGGGATTGCCATGAATAGTTTAAGCGTATCCATAAACACTTTCTCAAAAGGTTTGCTTACCTTTGCTGCTGATTTGAGGGCCTCAAGGCACTCGGATTGGTATTGCATAAGTAGGTTTGATGAGCTCATAACTTAAAGTAGTAGAATGCTCTAAAATGCTGATAATCAACGACTTATACAATGCTTTTATTGTCTGATTATCAATATTTTAGACATTTTTTCAGAGTCTTTTCCTGACCTTTCATCAGCTTGCTCAAGCGATAGTTATTGACAGTACTTCAATGAACTTTTATATAGCGGAACCGGTCATCCGGCTTCAAATGTTTAACTTTTAGTGCGGTAAATTTTTACCGAAGTATTGAATGAAATGTACTTAAAAATGAGAAAATGTATTCTTTATATGTTATCTTTCCTATTAATTTCATGTGTGAAAGAAAACTCTAATCTTCCAAATTCTGTTGGTATAGTAGAAACTGATTATAAATTGGAGTCCGCTATTGCGGAATTGTATTCAATGATGGATGTAATAGCCTCCCATGATACGAAATCATTGCACTCAAAAACTATTTCTAAGGTAACAACTTTAACATCTTCTGACTTCTATTTTTTGAATAATCAAACTAAATCTGTAAAGGAAGACTCTGATATAGTCTATATAGTTGATTTTAACGAGGGTGGTTGTGCTGTGTTAGGAGCTGATGATAGATTGAAACCCGTTATATTAATATTGGAAAATGGGACGATAGACCCTATGACAATTACCAGTATAATTCCAACTCCGATAGGAAACAGTTTATTTGATTATTATAATGAGGAAATGCAGGAATATTACATAGGGAATAAAGAGAATATTCTAGGAAGTTCCAATATTATATCATTATATATCGAAAGAATGCTAACGCATCCATCCTCAGTCGATGATGAAAATTATACTTATCAATTATCAATTGATGCTGTACCTCCTATCCTTAATACTCGTTGGCATCAAGGCTCGCCATATAATAATAAGATGCCTTTATTAATAACAATGACAAGGAGGCCGATGGGATGTACGACTCTGGCTCTCCTACAAATACTAGTGGCAAATAAGGATATTCCAATTAGTGCATTTGGCGTAACAGAGTCTACTTGGGAAGACTTAGATGTTGTAGGGATATATGATTCTGATGATTCTCCTGAGAATCTACAACTAATAGATGATGTTTCTACCATTGCTAGAAGATTAGCTGATGGAATAGATGTATTTTATAACTTTTTATTTAGTGGTGGAACCTTTGCTACGCCAAAACAGGTGTGTAATTACATGAAAGAGATAGGATATGAATATGCTGATGTTGTTATGGGATTTTCCCTATCTTCGATTCTAAATATGCTACAACTAAATAAACCTGTCTTTATCGCTGCGCTTAATGGAGGATTTAATGGCCATGCATGGGTGATTGATGGATATGTAAACAGAATAGCAACTCATAATGTTACAGGAGAAAGAACTGAACAATTATTATTGCACTGTAATTGGGGCTGGGCTGGCTTAGACGATGGATATTATATTCCGGAGTTATTCGATTCAGATGGATTTGTTATTCCCGATTACCCTACATATATAGGTGATGACCCCGGATTTAATGCCAGTTGGTGGTATCGTCAAATCGTCTATTAATTATTAAATGAACTCAAACTATATTGTCATGAAAAAGTTTTATTTATTTCCATTTATCCTATTACTGGTTTTCTTATATTCGTGTAATCGTACGGATAAAAGCAGTACTATGATTTCTTCATATATACGTTCATACGAGAAAATAGTAGGTTTTGATAGAGTCAATCAGTTGACTCCAAATGAGGATGAACTGAGCTTCTCCAATTGTGCGGTCTCATTCTTTTTTGTACCGAGGGAGAATATAGAAAATTTAGCTTGTGTTCATTCTTTGCGTGAAAAGAAGGAGTATGACTATGATATTTCTTGTAAAAGAGATACACCTGAGGTATTTGACAGTCTAAGAAATCATATTGGGGATATAAACTGTCCGAAACAGTATTGTCCGGATCTTTCCCAATATACAACTTGTTCACAACCGAGTGCAATAGTTGATAAAATTGTTTCGGTAGTAATAACATCGGATAAAGATTGGGATGAGACCCATCCTGCAGGATCTTCATTGAATGACATTGTCAAGGTGAGGTTTGCGTCACATTATCCATTTATTAGCAGTGGCTATGAGCCACAATACTGCATTTATGATGGGATGTATGAACCAACCAATACTCAAATTGTGGATGTCTCTGAGTTAGAATACAATGATTTATACTTATTGGATCCGAATGTAAGTCTTAAATTCTATTTCAATGTACCGGAACATATACATTCTTGTACCCTTTCTTTTAAATTCTTTACTGAGGAACAACAGGAGTTTGTAGGTTCTATATTGATAAATAATTAGGGAGAGCCGCGAGGTGGTCTGAAGATGTAAGTAAGCACCCGATTCAAAGAGTAGACACATTTCTCAAATTGCCGTAAGACAGCATTGTAGCGAAACAACGCAATAACGAGCCCCGATAGTCAATCAAGGCTATCGGGGCGTTGTCGTTATGTTATGATACCAAAATTATTTAAGCAATACTTCAGGGCCTTGTACGAAGCGGATGTCTTTAGGGATGCCTGCTCGGTTGATTTTGTCAAGATCGGCTTGAAGTGTAGGGGTGATACCTCCATTTTCTGAACGGAATTTTGTTGCAAATTCAATATCTCCGTTACCTTGTGTGGTGAGGATAATATCTGCCCACGAGTTCATTGCTGCAATAGCTTTTTCAAAGTCAATTGTGTATAGACCTTTTTCATTGCGGCTGAATGCTCCTTGTTGTTCCATATAGTTGAAACACATCATATTTGCTTTACCATGAGAAGAGGCTGCACCGAAACGTACTGAACGGAGGATACCTGCGATGTAGGTGGTCATTGCATCTTCCATTGTGATGTCGGTAATTTCTCCCATTTCAATAAGTTTGCAAACCATAAACAAACCAAGGATGTCGGCTTTGGCTTCTTCCCAGGATGTTTTTTCGGTACCCATTGCTGCATCTACAGAACCTTTACCATTAATAGTCTCTTTAATACCAAGACCATGAGCTACTTCGTGGAATGTTACATTCCAGAAGAATGCATCAAAGTTAAGATATTTCTGGTATGAAGGCTCGAGGATCAGTTCTCCGATGGGGAGAAGAATTTTGTCAAATTTCGCTTTCATTGAGTTGCGAAGTTGTAGACGGCGGGTTCCTTTCATTGCATGAACTCTCTCGTCGTTGGGAAGATTGATTGCGATAGTTTTGCTGCCGGCATTGCAATCTCCTGCATAGAATACTGCATCATATACATTTAGATCGGAAGAAGTTCCGGGAACGAAAGTTTTGTATTGAGGCTGACAAGGGAGTTGTTTTTGAAGTTCAGGAAGCATTGATACGAATTTTGCGAGGTTTGCGCTGCGTGCTTCATCTTTCAAAAGGATAAATGATTCGTAAGAAGTTTTGGTTTCTCTGAATTTGTCGTCATAGCTTTCGATGGGTCCGATAACGAAGTCAAGTTTGCTCTCTTTCATATCCATCCAGGCGAGGTCACTTGCAAGATATTCATCTGTACGGAAAGCATCGATTCTCTTGAGAAGATAGTTTTTAAGGCCTGGATCTTCAGCAAGGTCAGCAGCTTTCTGAAGAAGTTCGCACATCTTTCCTACCTCTTCAGCGTACTCTTCGTGGTACCATTTTACAATGAGGTTTCCATTTTCATCTCTGCGAAGAACTGTGTACCAAGAATCTTTATTGGGGTCTTGAAGAGCTTCAAATTCTTCTGCTGTAATGTCTTGAGGATAGTAGTGGCATGCTGCAGGTTTTGCCTGATATCCTGCAAGGAAGGGACGGTTGTCATCAAGACGGTCCCATGCACCATATTGCATATAGGCAAATTGTTTAGCATAGGGATCTTCTATACCATCCAACAAAGATTTGTCACCAAAGGTCTGTTTCCAGAAAAGGTCATCAGCGATTTGGCCAATCTCAAAGAAAATTTTTACAATCTCTTTTTCGTTGTCGGTAAGTCCCGATACAAGTTCGGAAGAGAGTTCTACAGGGGCGTACTCCTCCACTTTTGCCTTAAGGGGAGACTCTTCTTTGCAGTTACACGATGTTGCTGATAGCATCATAGCACCACCAATTAGGGTTAATAAAATTTTTTTCATTGCTTATTTTTTTTGTTTGATAATGTTTGTCTGAATGTTATGAAGATACCACATATTAGCGTCAGAATCAAGGTGATGGATGAGGCTAATGAGATATTCTTCCCATTTTTGAATGAGTCGGGCTCAAATCTGAATTCTATCGTATGTTCTCCTGGTATGAGCTCCAATCCTCTAAGAATATAATTGGCCCGTAGTATCTCCACCGGCTCGGAGTCAATAAATGCCTGCCATCCTGCCGGGTAATAGACTTCACTAAAGATGGCAAGGCCTCCTTCCGGGGCATTGTATTTATATGTAAGTCTGTTTGGAGAATATGAGGTGAGTTCTATCTCTCCTTCTGTGGAGTACTCTTTGGTAGTGCCCATCTGTTGTTCTTGTGAGTAGATTACGGCTTGCTGTGCAGGGTCTATCAAGGAGAGTGCGGCCATCTCTTGATCTGCATTCTCTGCAGAAATGGAACTTCCTACAAGCCACGCGTTACCTAATCTGTTGTGATATTCCAAGGGGGCACTATTTGGGTCTATTACCACATATTTTGTGTTTAGCATTGCCAAAACAGGATAATATCCGAGGGCTTTATTAACTTCCGATATGCTTTGGGCAGAGGTAATAGAACTGTTGATATCTGCTATCATGCAGTTCATCTCCTTTGAGATATGAAAATCTATCATATCTTGATACCTTTGGAGTTTGGCAGGGCTATATCCTCCGATCGTTTTGTGGTGATAACTTACAATGGCATCATTGAAAGTGTTTACAGTCAGATCGAGTACTCTGTAGTTGGGGTCATTGTCCTCAAGGATAAATTTATCCACTTGTCTTGGAGTATATTGGCTGTTGAACTCTCTCTTTTTATAGAAATGGTCAGCATTAAGGTATCTTTTATCGACACTCCACATATTGACGAGGATTGCAGCCCCTATAATGGCTATAGTCATATTCTTCTTTAAGGTCCCTCTCAGATTGAAAAATATAACAACTGCAGCAATACATATAAATATTAGAGATGTGATGGCATCATTCCTCAGAAGTGCTCGTCTGTCTGCGTGGAGTGCCTCTATCATCTCAGGGTCATTCTGGAATAGGTAATCGGATTGGGATGCAAAATCTCCTATAAGTCCCGGGAAAAGGGCAAAAATAAGAGATATGCCGGCGGTGATGCAAGTAGCGGCAATAACCCCTTTCTCTTTCGTTTTTCTCTCTTTTTCGTCAGATTCAAGGATGTTGTTCAGTGCAATTATCCCTAATAAGGGTAGGGTTATTTGCAATATTACCAGAATCATTGAGACAGTTCTGAATTTATTGTATAGGGGTGCATATTTGAAAAAGAGTTCAGAAAACCACATAAAGTGTGAACCCCAGGAGAGCATCAGGGCTATTAGTGAGACAATGACTATCCACCACTTCATTCTCCCTTTTATAACAAAAAGCCCAAGGACAAAGAGGAATATCGTTATTGCCCCCATATACATCGGACCGGCAGTAAATGGCTGTGGTCCCCAGTACAGAGGCATTTGTTTAATAATGGCATCGGGATTTCTGTAATATTGTTTGAGGTGCCGGTAGCTATGGGAGTCTTTGGAAAGTTCGCCTGAAGATGCCCCACCGTTAAGATTGGGAATCAGCATATTAAAGGTCTCTTCTATTCCGTAGGACCATGCGGTGGCGTAATCTAATTTAAGCCCGCCATCTGTTTGGTTCTCTTCATCGTGACTGAGTTCCGATCCACCCCTCATCGTATATTGGGCATATTCGTAGGTGGGTAGGAGTTTATTGGCATTGGTCGCTATACCTAAAAGCCCTGCTATGAGGATAGCTACCGAACTTTTTATCCACAAAGGCAATCTTTTTTCTTTAATGGCTCCGATAAGTTCGGCAATAGCGTATCCGGCAACGATAAATGCCAGATAGTAGGTAATCTGCGGGTGGTTTGCTTTTATCTGGAAACTTAGGGCAAGTCCAAAGAGTGTTGCTCCAAGGAGATATTTCTTACGATAAGTGTACACCAGTCCTGCCATAACCCATGGCATAAATGCTATGGCTACCATTTTGGTATTGTGCCCTACTTGTATAATCTGCATATTGTAGGAGCAGAATGTTATTGCTATGGCCCCAACTGCAGCAAGATATGGGTTTATCCCAAAAGCCAAAAATAGAAGGAATCCTCCAAGAAGTGAAATTATCAGGTAGCTTGGTGGTCTTTCTCCCCAGAAGAGGGCATTATAGATAGGGGTGGTTATATCCCCTTTGTAATCTACAGAAATTTGTGTGGCAGGCATTCCTGAAAACATTGAACCTGTCCAGAGTGCGGGGTCTTCCGGGTGTGCCTCATTATGGGTGATAATTTCATTTGCCATCCCTCTCCACGCCGATATATCCGATTGATTGACAATCTCTCCTTTCAATACATAAGGGGTATAGGCATAGGCGATAACTACAAAACTGATTACGATGATTATATATGGAATAAATCTTTTTAAACAATTCATATTACATAAGTATTTAATGTAAGCGACAAAGATACAATAAAGAAACGAAAGTGAGCATATATTGGGCTCTTCCTATTTTGGGAAAATTTTTGCGATTTTGGCAGTAAGAAGTCTTCTCGAAAATTTCTTTACTTCCTCCACTGAGTAATCTTTTTTTACTACGGGGGTACAGCCGATTGTTTTACGGATAGAGTCAATGGCGTCTATTTCACTCTCCTTTGCTCCTCTCTCTTTAAGGAATTCCATATATTCCCTGAGGATATACTCCTTGAGTTCTGTCTCATTATCCCAGTCAAATATGACTCCGGCACCTGTTAGTGAAAGTGAATTATTTAATGCACTCTCTTTTGGACCAAATGCTATAATGGGTCTTCCCGATGCGAGGTATTCAAAATATTTTCCTGTGAGGATGCCGGCGGCTTCAGGCTCTTTTCTTAGCGGTAGCAGGAGTATCCTTGCAGACATTTGTAGAGTATTGACCTCATTGTGAGGAAGATATCCGGGTGTTTGAAGGTTCTCCCGGGATAAGTTTTCCAAGACATTATCCAATACTTCTCTATCTACTTTTCCGATCAGTTTCACAAGAAGGTCTCTCTTGAATATAGGGATTTGTTGTGTCAGGTCTCCAAGTACTTTCCATAGTGATTCGGGATTCCCTTCCTGGGCAAAAAGCCCTGTGTGGAGAAATGTAAACTGATGGTCCAAGGTTATTTCTTCTGTTGGGAAATCGCTCTCATCGTAGCCATTCTCAACGGTGTAGACGGGGGTTGTTCCACCAAAAGATTTTATCATCCTTTCAAATTCCTCCCTGATGGGGTCACTTACAGTGACAATGGCGTCTGCCTCTAACAGGACTCTCTTTTCAAGGGTATTGTACCTCTTTCTGGCTATTTTGGTCAAAGGGAGGTGTTTGAAGTAGAAAATTTTTGTCCAGGGATCTCTAAAATCGGCAATCCATCTGATATTGAACTTTTTTGCGATTTTTTTTGCAATCAGATGCATTGAGTGAGGTGGTCCGGTGCTGATGATTAGATCTATTTCGTTCTCTTTTAAATATCTTGATAGGATTTTAACCGATGGTTTTATCCATAGGAATTTGGGGTCGGGAATGAATAGATTTGCACGAACCCATAGTGAGAGCCTCATTTTAAGACTCTTGTCAGAGGTGTTGTTGATGGGGTTTACCCCTGATGTACCCTCCTTTTTTCCAACTATTTTCCGAAAAAGGGTGTATGGCTCTATAATCGGAGATTTCAGGATAGTGGTCTGTGGAGGGATATCCTTTTCCAAAGTGTTGTCAACCAATGTCATATCCGGATTTTTGGGGGTGTAAATGACCGGTTCCCATCCAAACGATGGGAGATATTTGGTGAACTTTACCCATCTTTGGACTCCGGACCCTCCACAAGGAGGCCAATAGTATGTTATGATTAAAACTTTTTTTCCCACAACAGCGCAAATATAGCATAAAAACTTTGAGGAATTAATTGAACTAACATTTATCTTTGCACTATGGCTAAAAAAGAAGATACACCACTGATTAAGCAGTATTATATGTTTAAAGCTGCTCATCCCGAGGCGTTGTTGCTGATGAGGGTGGGAGATTTTTATGAGACGTACGGAGATGATGCCGTGACCACAAGCAAGATTTTAGGGATTGTGCTTACTAAAAAAGCTAATGGAGACCAGGGATATATCCCTCTTGCAGGTTTTCCTCATCACTCAATAGAGAGCTATTTGCCCAAAATGGTAAGAGCAGGGTACAAGGTGGCAGTATGTGACCAGCTGGAAGATCCGAAGTTTGCTAAGAAACTGGTTAAACGTGGCGTCACAGAGATAGTTACCCCGGGAGTGGCGTATAGTGATAGACTTCTTTCCCAAAAGGAGAATAATTATATTGCTTCCATATATTTTTATAAGGATAAGGGTGGAATCGCTTTTCTTGATATTTCTACAGGAACATTTAAGGTAGCGCAAGGAGATTTGAACTATATTGATTTACTTCTTGCCGATTTTTCCCCAAAGGAAATTCTGGTCCAGAAGGGTTTTGAAAAAGGTGTTCGCGAGAGGTTCTTTCCCTCTTCCGGCAGTGTTTACATCTCTACCATGGAGGAGTGGGCATTTGTATATGAGTCAGCATACAGAAAACTTATAAAGCATTTCAAGACAGATTCACTTAAGGGTTATGGGATAGAAAGTGCACCTTTGGGGATTACTGCTGCCGGTGCATTGTTGTTTTATCTGGAGTCTAACCGCCTTGAGGAAACGGAGTATTTTGCGCAAAGGGGACTTTCCCAGATTTGCTCTATTTCCCGTATTGATGAGAATAACTTTGTCTGGCTTGATAGATTCACCATAAGGAATCTTGAGATATTGGGGTCCGCATCTTCAGATGGAACTTCGTTGCTTGATATTATTGACAAGACAAGTTCGGCAATGGGGGCAAGAATGTTGAGGAATTGGGTGGTAATGCCTTCAAAATCCCTTGTTGAAATAATACAACGTCATGATGCAGTGGAGTTTCTCCTTTCGGATGAGTCGCTTTCCTCAATATTGCATCAGAGAATTTCTGCAATGGGAGACCTTGAAAGAATCATTTCCAGGGTCGCTTCAGGAAGAGTTTCTCCGAGGGAACTTATGCAGTTATACAGAGGACTTGAGCAAATGTTGCCAATAAAGAGCATCTTGACCAAGAATGGAAAAAATGCACCATTATACAGAGAGGCCTCAATGATTGATGAGTGTTCATCTTTGAAGGAACTCCTGGCAAAGAGTCTGGTGGAGGAGCCTGCAACTCAAATTGGCAAAGGTGATGTTATTGCCTCAGGAGTAGATAATGAACTCGATGAGTTGAGGAATATTGTTCACAATGGAAAAAGTATCATACAGGATATCCAGGTTCGCGAGATGCAAAGGACAGGTATCTCCTCGTTGAAGATAAGTTACAATAATGTATTTGGGTACTATCTGGAGGTGAGAAATACTCATAAGGATAAAGTGCCGGCTGATTGGATACGAAAACAAACTCTTGTCTCTGCTGAAAGATACATTACTCCGGAACTCAAGGAGTATGAAGAGAAGATTCTTGGAGCTGAAGAGAAAATTTACTCTATAGAATCGAGAATATTTGCAACATTAATAGGTGAAATTCAGAAATCGATACCACAGATACAGAAAAATTCTGAATTGGTGGCGAGAATTGATACATTACTTTCGTTTGCTTTGTGTGCTAAGGAGTATAATTATGCACGCCCATTGATGGACGATAGTAATATTTTAAGTATCAAACAAGGGCGTCATCCCGTTATTGAGAGGATGATGAAGGAGGGGGAAGAGTATGTTGCCAATGATTTGTATCTGGATAATAGCAGGCAGCAGATAATTATCTTGACAGGTCCCAATATGTCCGGTAAGTCTGCTCTGTTAAGGCAGACAGCCTTAATTGTCTTAATGGCTCAGATAGGTTCCTTTGTCCCTGCTGAGTCAGCTCATATTGGCTATTTTGACAAAATTTTCACAAGGGTAGGTGCTTCAGATAATATTTCAAGGGGAGAGTCTACTTTTATGGTGGAGATGTTGGAGACAGCTTCTATTTTGAATAATATAACTTCTCGTTCGTTAGTGCTTTTGGATGAGATAGGTAGGGGTACCAGCACATTCGACGGAATGTCAATTGCATGGGCTATTGTAGAGTATATACATACCTACGGTGAAGGAGCCAGGACCTTGTTTGCAACTCATTATCACGAGCTGAACGAACTGGAAGAAAATTACAAAAAAGTAAAAAATTTCCATATCTCAGTGAAGGAATCTGACGGTAAAATATTATTTTTGAGGAAATTATGTGAAGGTGGAGTGGCCCATAGTTTCGGTATTCATGTTGCTCGTCTTGCCGGTGTTCCATCAGAAGTAATCGATTCGGCTCAGAAAATTCTCAAAAAACTTGAGGCAGGTAGTCAGAACAAGAATTCTTCAATTAACGGCAGGATTAAATCTCTCAGGGAGAGGCGGCGCACTAAGGGGTATGAAGATGATGGGGTTCAGTTGTCCATTTTTTCCATTGATGATCCTCTGCTCGAGAGTATAAGAGATACTCTAAAAACAGTGGATATGAATAATATGACACCGATGGATGCGTTCGATATGTTAAGAGAGCTCCAGCGTAAGGTAGGTCTTAACAATTAAGAGAAGTTCTATAAAAGACTTTGTTTTAGACTTTTAGAATGTGTAATTTATAAAACTTCCCTTAAATTATTTTTAATTGGGGATTTGTAGAAATCTCATAAAGGTGGGAGAAAATGTTTTCATGTGGGGATGGATTTGTCAAAAGGGTGATTAAGGAAAACGGCTCTTTAAGGGGGTTATTGTCTGTGTTGGGTGTTGCTATCGGATTGTTTTCCATGGTAATGGTCAAATGTGCAGTGGATTCTTTGAGTCTGAATATACTTTCAGGATTGGGGACTTCCCGCGAGGATGTTCTCTATATTACCAAAATACCTTTTTCAACAGAGGAGGCGGAGTCTGACTATGAGTATGATTGGTGGGATTACCTCAGACGCCCTGATATTTCTTTTTCCGACTATCAGTCGCTTGATCGAGAGGGGGGCTCGGTTATGAATCTTTTGTATGTAAAGTCATTATCATCAGATATTTCAACCTCGCATAAAGGTATTGGCAAGACGAATATCTTACTGATGAGTTCGTCTATGATAGAACTGCTCAACCTCAAGATAAAAAGTGGAAGACTTATGTCGTCAAGCGAGTTTGAACGGGGCAGCAATGTCTGTATGCTTCCCGAAAATGTTTCGCGACAATTATTCGGGGAAATTTCACCTATCGGCAAGGAAGTCATAGTTAATGGTGTATCTCTTGATGTTGTGGCTATAACAGAAGAGACCTCTGCCGGTTTGGTCTCTTTACCGGGTTTGCAGAATGGGGTGGTTGTTCCGGTAAAATTGGCATATCGTATTTGTGGCAATATGGATGGAGGTATGATAATTTCTGTACCGCAAACCGGTATACCGAAAGAATTTGTGGCGGACAGGATAAAGACAATATTACGTTCTGTCAGGGGTATTGCCCCTTCGGAGAAGGATAATTTTTCTGTCAATGAGATTTCATATTTGCGTAAGGCAATGGAATCTCTTTTCGCACGACTTGAGCTTATAGGAAATATGATAGGGGGTGTATCTTTAGTGATAGGTGCTTTTGGAATTATAAATATTATGTTTGTCTCAGTCTATCAGCGGAGGTTTGTGATTGGTGTAAAAAAAGCTATTGGTGCGAGAAAATGGGTGATTATTAGGGAGTTTATTCTTGAAAGTGTAGTCTTGAGTTTTATAGGAGGTGTATTGGCGGTGGCTACTGTAGCATTGGTGACGATATTAGTTAATTCGCTACAGGATTCTTTTCATCTTTATATTTTACTGAATAATGTACTTTACGGATTTGGTATTTCCATTATGGTAGGAATAGCAGCAGGGTCGATTCCTGCATGGAAAGCTGCAAAAACCGACCCTGTTAAAGTGATGCGCCAGAATTGATGAGTCTCTGCTTGGCTCCAAAGTGCCAAGATTCCATTTATTCAGCTGTGGCAAATTTGAAGCCGTCAATTTTATTCCAGTCCCCACGAGTAAAATCCGGATAGACTACGGGCATACTGGAGTGAAACATTGATGCCGCTCCAAGTTCAGCCACGCAAGACCATTCTGCTGCATCATATACATCCATATCTAGGGGGAGTCCGTTACGTAAGCAGTAAATCAATCTGTAATCCATCACAAAATCCATCCCACCGTGGCCTCCTACTTTCTTTGCAATCTCTCCAACTTCTTTATGGATGGGGTGCATATATTTTTGCATAAGTGCATCCCTCGCTTCAGTAGGGATGAAGCCATGGGCGTTGAGGTCTTCGTGATCAGGAACCTCGTCTTCCGATATGTTCTCAGGCAGGAATGTAAATCCCTGGATAGGATATTTGTTTGCAAATCCCTCTGTTCCTGTGAGTTGATATAGTCTGTTGTAAGGCCTTGGGGTCATTACATTGTGCTGAATCTCAATAAGTTTTCCTTGTTCTGTCCGGATAAGGGTTATGGTATGGTCCCCGTTTGCACATTCATCAAGTCCCATACGCTCTTTTACCAGTTTTTTCCCGTTGACAGATTTGGTATCCATTGCAACAAGGTGGTTAAGTTTGTCTCCACGATGGATGTTTAGAACTTGGCAGACAGGACCGAATCCATGAGTGGCATAAACGTCGCCTCGATGTTTCTGATTGAAATCTAGTCTCCAATTTCCTTGATATTCATCCCAAAATGGTTCAAGGTTGTGGATATATGCCCCTTCTGCATGGATTATCTCTCCAAATAGTCCTTGCTGCGCCATGTTCAGTGCTGTCATTTCAAAAAAGTCGTAAACGCAATTTTCCAATATTGTGCAATGTTTCTGAGTTCGTTCAGCAGTATTTACCAATGCCCAGCATTCAGCAAGGTTTGTCGCTGCAGGAACTTCCACTGCGGCGTGTTTACCATTTTCCATAGCAAAAACAGCCATTTCGACGTGATTTTGCCACGGGGTTACGATATATACCAAGTCAATATCATCTCTTTTACAAAGTTCCTTCCAACCATCTTCTCCCGAATATTCATAAGCAAGGGGAAGTCCTTTGTCTGTGAGTATTTTTTGAGATTGTGATACTCTCTCAGGATATAGATCGCATAGGGCTTTTATTTCCACTCCTTCTATATGGGTAAATCTTTCCACTGCTCCAGGACCTCTCATTCCCAAACCTATAAATCCAACTCTTACCACTTCCATCGGTTCAGTCCTGAGTCCAAGAACAGATTTTTGTCCTTCAAGCCTTTCAGGTGTTTCAAATATAATTTTACCATCAATAATCTCATAAGGCACAGATGTTTCCATTTTCTCCATCTGTGAGCATGAAATTGTGGCCAATGCAATGGCAATAGCAATAAATAATCTTTTCATTATATTTTCTTTTTTAATAGTGATACCAATTCTATAAACATCTCTACAGAAAGTTGTTCGGGGCGCATATTTAATAGAAGCGAGTCTGCTATATCGTAGTCGTTCATCAGTGGCTTTAGTGAGTTGCGGATTGTTTTCCGGCGCTGGTTGAAAGATGTTTTGACCACTTTTTTGAATAATTCTTCATCGCATCCCAGGGAGATTCTTCCATTTCTTTTGATTCTGATTACAGCTGAACGGACTTTGGGTGGAGGTGTGAAAACATGAGGCTCTACTGTAAACAAGTATTCTATATCATACCATGCTTGAAGCAGTACAGACAGAATTCCATAGGATTTGTTTCCATGTGCTGAGGCAATTCTTTCTGCCACTTCTTTTTGCACCATGCCGACTGCGAAGGGAATGTTATCTTTGTAATCAAGAATTTTGAAGAAGATTTGTGACGAGATATTGTACGGGAAGTTACCGATTATACAAAAATCTCCCTGAAAAAACTTTTCGAGTTTCATCTTCAAAAAGTCTTCTTCATACAATTTAGTTGATAGTACAGGATATTTTTGAAGCAAAAACCTGACTGATTCGCTGTCTATTTCTGCAATTTTAAAATCTATATCCTCATTCTTAATTAGATATTTGGTGAGAACCCCTGTACCTGCTCCCACTTCCATAACTCCCATCGGGACATCTCCTTTTTCTTTGCAGATAATATCGAAAAGGGATTCAACTATTCTATAGGCAATGTCCTCATCATTGAGAAAATGTTGCCCCAATTGTTTTTTTGGTTTTACATACATATCGGCAAAAATAATAAGAAGGGATTGAAAAACAAATCCTTTGGTTTGATTTTCTCAAGCAAAAGTTCTGGAATCTGGTGTTTAAAACGTGGATGTTATAGAAATTCATTTATGTGATTCCACAATTTCCTCAATCTCCTTAGTGGTGTCAACAATCCATTTTGGGGAAAATTTTGCGAGTTCACTTCTGGGACGGCATCCCCAGGTTACACCGATGGCTTTTACTTTAGCATTGATAGCGGTCTGCATATCAACACCGGAATCACCAATATAAAGAATCGAATCTCTATCTTCAGCAGATATCTTTGCTGCAAGGAGGATCTGTTCTACAATGGTGGCATCGGGTTTTGTGGCTATTCCATCTCTTTGTCCCAAAACTGCTACGAACTCTATTTCTGGGAAATAGTGCTCAATTAGAGTCGTTGTGGCTTGTTGGTATTTGTTTGATGCGACTGCAATTTTTATATTTCTCTCGGATAGGAATTGCAACAATTCCTTTATTCCGGGGAAAGGTCTTGTATAATCTCTTCCATGTTCATTGTAGTAGGGGATAAATGCTTTTCTGATTTTCAGCACATTCTCCTCACTTTTCTCTCCATGTGGCAAAGCCCTCTCAAAGAGTTTGTTTATTCCGTTTCCGATGAATGTGGCGATAACACTTGAAGGATGGGTTGGATATCCGTAAAGTTTCAATGCATGATTTGTAGCAGCCGCTATATCCTCTACGGTGTAAAGTAATGTCCCGTCAAGGTCAAATATTACTAGCTTGATCATAGTATCTTTCTGTCTTTAAGCAGTTTGTAGACTTTATTCATGATTTTCTCATGCGTATGGGCAAACGCACTCCTTTCGGATATATTTTTATTTAATTCGACATAATCGGTAAAGCCTGCTGCATATATCTCTTCAGCGGGAAGTTCGGATGTTCCGGTTATCAGAAAGAGTGGTTTGTTATATTTTTTACAAATTTGTGCGATGCCTACAGGCAATTTCCCTGAGAGCGATTGTTTGTCGAATTTTCCCTCTCCTGTGAAAACATAATCGGCAGAGGCTATTGCCTTTTCCAGTCCCAAAATTCGGGAGAAGAGTTCCCATCCAGGTGAGAGAGAGGCCCCCAATACGCTATTAAGTATAAAGCCAATACCACCGGCAGACCCTGCTCCAGGTCTTTGAGCCAGCCCTTCCCCGTATTTTTCTTCAATGACTTTTGCCCAAATCCTCAAAGAATTTTCAATCCTCTGCAATTCTTCAGGAGTGCCCCCTTTTTGTGCCCCATATACCATTGTGGCTCCGGACTCTCCCAACAGTGGATTGTTTACATCACAGGCAACCCTGAATTTTGTATCTCTAAGGTGAGGGGTCACACCGGCTACAAATTTGTCTTCAATGGCTGTTATATTTTCCATGAATTCAGCGAAATCTCTGTTCTTGAAGACGCAGTTGTTGTGATATCTGAAACCCAATGCTGTCAATGCTCCAAAGCCTGCATCATTTGTCCCGCTACCCCCTATTGCAATGGTAATATCCCTTATCCCCATCTCCTCTATGACATACCTGAGGGTATCTCCAAATCCATAGGTGGTGCTCCTGAGCAGATTTCTTTTCTGCTTTGGAACCAATGACAATCCGCAGATCGATGCCATTTCTATAAAGGCACAGGTCGAATTGTTATATAGCAGGATGGGGATTGTAATTGGCTCTCCCAGATGGTTGACATTTTCTATATTTTCAATATGAGACTCTTTTCCACAGAGTTGCAGTCCCCTCTCCATGACTTTCAATGACCCTTCTCCTCCATCTGCCATAGGGTAGATTAGAATATTTTCCTTAAGGGTATCAAGATTACACCTGCTGTCCATCCCCCTCATAAGGATTCCGTTTTTTATGGCATTTGCGGCCTCTTCAGTATTGAGTGTCCCTTTAAATTTATCTGTAGCAATAACTATTTTGGGAAGTGTATCCATAATCTGACTATTCCTGTTTTTTGCAAAAATACGAAGCAGTTTTGATTTTTGTAATAACCGGCTAGTAATATAATAAAATTAAGGGGAATTCCACAAACCATCGCAAAGTCTTTTATAGAACCTCCCTGAAGTCTTTTATAGAACTTCGCTAATATGACTTGTAAAAATGGATATTTCTTTATTTCTATGTTGTTTTCGAGTATAAATGAATCATCATTTTCATTATCTTTGTATGATTTTATGAAATATAGAATTTGTTTTTATGTATTTCAAAATAGATTTTTATTAAAATTAAATTTATATGAAGAAAACAACGATTTTATTGTCAATTATTTTATTGTCCCTTTTCCCTGTAAAGGCTGACGAGGGTATGTGGTTGTTGCCACTTTTGGAAAAGATGAATAGTGGCAAAATGACCGAACTTGGTTTTGAGATAACACCTCAACAAATTTATGATATCAATAATACCTCACTGAAAGATGCGGTTGTGATATTTGGAGGAGGATGTACCGGGGAAATTGTCTCAGATAGGGGACTCCTTTTTACAAACCACCATTGTGGATATTCTAATATCCAGCAACTTAGTTCTGTGGAACACAATTATTTGAAGGATGGCTATTGGGCGATGTCATTGAAAGAGGAACTCCCTTGTGAGGGGTTGAGTGTACGTTCATTGGTAAGTTTTACCGATGTTACTCGTCTCGTGGAGGAAGTCTCTAAAAAAGCAAAAACACCGGAACAGCAATCTGATAAGTTGGAGGCTTTAGAGCAGCAGCTTGCACAAGAAGCCGGTTGTGACGGAAGATTTATTGTCGGAACTCTGACTTCATTTTATGGCGGAAACACATATTATTTTATCGTGTATAAGGTATTTAGGGATGTCCGTTTTGTAGGTGCCCCCCCTTCATCAATAGGTAAATTCGGAGCAGATACCGATAACTGGATGTGGCCTCGTCATACAGGTGATTTCTCTGTTTTCCGTGTTTATGCCGACAAGAACAACAATCCTGCTGATTACTCAGAGGAGAATGTCCCTTACACTCCTGAGAATTTCTTGAAAATCTCTTTGAAAGGTTATGAAAATGGTGACCCCGTAATGGTTATGGGTTATCCCGGCAGGACAAACCGTTTTATGACTTCATTTGAATTGGAAGAAACTACAAGAAACAACGAAATTGCAATAGATATGAGAACTATCCGTCAGGATGTTCTTATGAAAGATATGCGTTCTGATCCGCAGATTATGATTCAGTATGCTAATAAATATTCGAGTTCATCCAATGGTTGGAAAAAATGGATAGGGATGAACGAGACATTTGAGTCACTTAATGTTTACGAAAGACGTGCAGCTGAAGAGAAAGCCTTTGAGGAGTGGGTGAATGAAGGGGGAAAGAAGAGAATCAAAAGGTTTGGTAATGCTTTGAGTGATATTTCAGAGTCTGTCAACAACCGTCAGGATGCCTATTATATGATTACCTATCTGACCGAAACAATCGGCAGAATCGAATTGTCAACAATTTCTGCGAGAATCAGTCATTTGATTAGAAGGTTGACAAATCCCAAAACTCCTGAGGATAAGGAAAAAACTGTTTCAGCAATAGAGACATCAATCGAGTCTTTCTACAAAGACTATTCGTTGGCAACAGATATTAAGGTAGCAAAAACAATGATTGCAACTTTGAAAAACAGAATACCTGCTGAAAAATTGCCCGATTTCTATCAGACCATTGAGAAGGACTACGGTGGAGATATTGATGCTTTTGTAGAAAATATCTATGCCAATTCACAATTTGTCTCTAAAGAGAAACTCTATGCTGCCATTGAGGCCGGTTATGATTTGTTTGACGACCCTGCTAAAACAATTCACGATTCGTATTCAGAAGCCATATCTCCTTATTACCAAATATACAATGCTGAATCTGAAAGGTTTACACAAGGAAAGAAAGACTATATTGCCGGTACTTTGGAAATGAGAGAAGGTGAAGCCATTTACCCCGATGCAAACTTCACAATGCGTTTGACATATGGTACTGTCAAGCCATATTCACCTCGTGATGCGGTTTATTACGACTACTATACCACTTTGGACGGAGTTATGGAGAAAGAGGACCCCAATAATTGGGAATTTGAAGTTCCGGTACGTCTTAAGGAATTATGGGTTGCCAATGATTTTGGGGACTATGCACTGGAAAATGGAAAACTTCCTGTAGCATTCCTCTCGAATCTCGATATTACCGGTGGAAATTCGGGCTCTCCCATTATGAATGGCAGAGGTGAACTTATCGGTTTGGCTTTTGACGGAAACTGGGAGGCAATGAGTGGAGATATTATCTTTGAGCCTAATTATCAGAGATGTATCAGTGTGGATATCCGCTATGTTTTGTTTATTATTGACAAATTTGGTGGCGCAGGATATCTATTGGATGAAATGGAAATTATTAAATAAAGAAATTTCTCTAAGGAAAGTTTACAGATGAGTAAAATTGTTGAAATACTCTCCTCAGTTATTCACCCGGTAAATGAGGTAGATATTGTATCGGGTGAGATAGCTCAGGATTTGGTGTTGCTTGACGCACAGGGAGAGCAGTTGGATGTAATGGAACCCGATGTTGAAGCGAAAGTGGATACTATTAAGTTTAAATTGGTGTTTCCATCCCCGGACCCTTTGTCGGGTTCTATTAAAAGGGAGTGTGAGCAAGTGCTCCTAAAGGCTTTTCCCTCTGTGAAAGTACAAATTATGGAGTTGGTCAGAGAGAGGAAGCAAACTAAAAAAACTGTCAATGACCTTACAGATGAGAACCTTAAGAAGGTAGGAAAAATCATCGCAGTGGCTTCCGGAAAAGGGGGTGTGGGTAAATCTACCGTTTCTGTCAATCTCGCTGCAGCTCTTGCCCGTAAAGGGTATAAGGTAGGACTTGTGGATGCCGATATTTATGGACCGTCTATCCCTAAGATGACGGGGACAGAGGATATGGTTCCTATGATGGATACTCAGAAGGACCTTATCGTTCCAATTGAAAAATGGGGTATCAAGTTTTTGTCAATTGGTCATCTTGTCGCACCGGAACAGGCGCTTATCTGGAGGGGTCCTATGGCTTGCAATGCCCTTAAACAGATAGTGTTGCAAGTAGATTGGGGAGAATTGGACTATTTGTTGATAGACCTCCCTCCCGGAACAGGGGATATACATATCTCCATGGTACACGATATCCCTTTGAGTGGAGCCATAATAGTGACAACCCCTTCGGGAGTGGCTATTGCTGATGTGGTGAAGAATATAAATATGTTTACCCACAAGGATATAAATATCCCTATTCTCGGACTTGTAGAGAATATGGCTTGGTTTACACCTGCAGAGTTGCCCCAAAACAGGTACTATATCTTCGGAAAGGATGGAGGAAAGGTTATGGCTGAACAATTGGGTATCAAACTTTTGGGAAGTGTTCCCATCTATATGTCAATAAACGAGGGTGGAGATACAGGAATGCCGGTGGCTTTTACGGAAGGTCCTGAAGCGGAAGCCTTTAGTGAAATAGTGAATCAGATTTAGAAAAAATAGATATAACAATGTATAGAACAAATACTTGTGGCGAATTGCGCCTTTGTAATGCAGGTCAGCAAGTTACCCTTTCGGGCTGGGTGCAGAAAGCCAGGAAGATGGGTGGAATGACTTTCATTGACCTTCGTGACCGTTATGGTATAACTCAGTTAGTCGTGGATGGCGGAGCTTCATCTGAACTCGTGGAGTTGGCAAGTTCGGTAGGTCGTGAGTGGGTACTTCAAGTAGTCGGTACCGTTGTGGAACGTCAGAGCAAAAATCCCAAAATGGAGACCGGTGAGATAGAGATTTCGGTATCAGAGATTAAAGTTCTCAACAAAGCAAATACACCTCCATTTACTATTGAGGATGAAAGTGATGGTGGAGAGGAGTTGAGGGCAAAGTACCGTTATCTCGATTTGAGAAGAAATCCATTGCAGAAGGCTTTGAAACTTCGTCATCAGATAGCGCACCAAGTGAGAAACTTCCTCAATGATCAGAACTTCCTGGAGATAGAGACCCCATACCTGATAAAATCTACCCCGGAGGGGGCAAGGGATTTTGTGGTCCCTTCAAGGATGAATCCTGGTCAGTTTTATGCTCTTCCTCAGTCTCCTCAGACTTTTAAACAACTTCTGATGGTTGCAGGTTATGACCGTTATTTCCAAATTGTAAGATGTTTCAGAGATGAGGACTTGCGTGCTGACCGTCAACCCGAATTTACACAAATAGACTGTGAAATGGCTTTTGTGGAGCAGGAAGATGTTTTGAATACCTTTGAGGATTTGATGAGAACTCTCTTTAAAAATGTACTCAATGTAGATATTCCTGCCTCGATACCTCGTATGAGTTGGTATGATGCAATGGATTATTACGGAAGTGACAAACCAGATATTCGTTTTGACATGAGAATCTGTGAGATTACC
This sequence comes from Bacteroidales bacterium, assembly GCA_017501525.1. Classification (GTDB taxonomy): domain Bacteria; phylum Bacteroidota; class Bacteroidia; order Bacteroidales; family UBA932; genus Coprenecus. The sequence continues at coordinate 41,279 of JAFVWT010000019.1, forward strand.
TCTTTGGTTCAGGGATTCGGATTCTCTGTCTTTGATAGTGTTGAGTATGTGGGGGCAATTAATGTGACAGGTGGAGCATCATATACCAGAAAGCAGACCGATGAACTCACCGAATGGGTTAAGCGTCCTCAGGTAGGAGCAAAAGGATTGGTTTATATAAAATATAATGAAGATGGAAGCATAAAATCTTCTATAGACAAATTCTACACCCCTGAACAATTGCAAGTGGTCCTTTCTAAGGCGGGTGCGCAGAAAGGGGATATGTTGTTGGTACTTTGCGGTGCAAAGAGAAAGACGCAAAATATGTTGGGTGTCCTTCGTATTGAGATGGGTAACAGACTAGGACTTAGGGATCCATTTAACTTTGCCCCACTTTGGGTTGTCGATTTCCCTTTAGTTGAGTGGGATGATGAGACTGGTCGTTTCTATGCTATGCACCACCCCTTTACAGCACCAAAACCTGAGCATCTGGAACTCTTCTATAGTGATAAGAAAGAGGATCTTGAGAGGGTGTGTGCAAATGCTTATGACTTTGTACTTAACGGAACAGAACTTGGAGGTGGTTCTATCAGAATCCACGAAGCTGAAATGCAACAAAGGATGTTTGAGGTGTTAGGTATCTCTAAGGAGGATGCAGAATACAAGTTCGGTTTTATTATCAATGCATTCAAATTTGGGGCACCTCCTCATGGTGGATTGGCGTTTGGATTTGACCGAATCTGTGCATTGTTTGGTGGTCAGGAGACGATTCGCGATTATATTGCATTCCCTAAAAATAATCAGGGACGTGATGTTATGATTGACTCACCTTCGAAAATCGATGATACTCAAATGGAGGAACTCTTTTTGGAGAGTACCTTTAATGAAAACCAATTAAAATAGATTACAATGGGAAAATTAGAGTTACAGATACAATCAGATATTAAGGCTGCAATGATTGCTAAGGATAAGGTAGCCCTTGCAGCAACACGTGCCATTAAAGCTGCTATCCTTTTGGCAAAGACTGCTGAAGGTGCAGTCAAAGAGGAACTGGAAGATGAAGAGGTAATTAAAATTATCAGTAAACTTGTAAAACAACGTAATGAAAGTGCTGCCATCTATCAGCAGCAGTTACGGGATGATTTGGCTGAAAATGAGTTGATGGAGGCCTCTGCGATGCAGAAATATCTCCCTAAGGCCCTTTCAGAAGAGGAAGTTGAGGCTGTTGTTAAAGAAGTTATAACAGAAGTAGGAGCCGCTTCAATGGCAGATATGGGTAAAGTAATGGGACTTGCTACGAAAAAATTAGCGGGTCAGGCAGATGGACGACTTATCTCATCTATTGTAAAGAAACTCCTTTCATAGTTAGAGTCTATTCAGAGTTGTCATTAATTAAACAATTCCACCCCGCAGCCATATTGTGCTATGGGGTGGAATTTGTCTTTATCCCCGACCTGATGGATGTCATCCCTGACTTGATCGAAGTCATCCCCGACTTGATCGGGGATCTCGGGGATCTCTGGAACATAAAAATCAAGGCAAATGAGGTTAATGTTCCTTTGGGTATCTGGTTGGTGAAAGAGAGGTGGTTCTACCTTGTAGGTCGTGGTTGGAATGGAGGGTGGTGGTGTTTTGCTTTTCGAAGGGTCGCGGCTATATTGCCGCTTCCTTCTCTTTTACAACCCCCAGACCCCCTTTTTAAGGGGGCATTAGTCGCTGCGCTCCTACGCTCTTGTGTTTTGCTTTTGGGTTTGTCTGTAAATGGCCGCTAAATGTGACGAAGTCATCCCCGACCTGACGAAGTCATCCCCGACTCCGATGATTAGTCCTAACATCTGTTGTCATAGATAGGATTATTTCCTCATCTTTTTCAGGACTTTGGCTTTTAGAAGTTCAGCCATATGATTATATTTTTATAGTTGTAAATGACTATATTTGTATACCTCAATGATTTATTGTTTCAAACATCCTATCGGAACAATGTAAATACCATCTTCTGGGCGGCGATAAGCATGTTCGCCAGTTGCTGTTAATATCATCTTAAAAGCAGGTGCTTTCATGCGTGTTGTGTCAATCTGCTTGGCTAATGAAGTCAGTGTTTCTATACCTTCGTTTATCAAGGTCTCGCCTCCAAGTTTAACTTCAATAAGTCCATACTGTCCGTTTCGAAGATGTACAACTGCATCACATTCCAAACCGCTTTTATCTCGATAATGATATACTTTACCGTTTAATGCTTCTGCAAATACACGCAAGTCTCTTACGCACATTGCTTCAAAAAAGAACCCCATTGTCTTCAAGTCGTTCATTAAATCTGCAGGTCCCAAGCCTAATGCTGCCGTTGCGATAGATGGGTCAACAAAATAGCGTGTATCTGCTGTACGAATTGCGGTTTTTGAACGAAGATTCGGATTCCAAGCCGGCATATCTTCTACCACAAATATTTTTCTCAAAGCTTCAAGGTAAGAACTTATTGTATCATCATCAAGTGTTGCAGTGTCATTATTCTTTAGGTCCTCTTTTAATGTTGCAATGGATGCTTGCGTTCCCTGATGTCGGGCATATGCCCTCATCAAGCGTTGCACCCGATCCGAAGCTCTTTTAACACCATCAACTTTGGTTATATCTTCCTTGGTTACTGCATCGTAATAATCAAACGCCTGTTCCAATGCCGCCTCTTTGGGTAATCCAACAGCCATAGGCCAACCACCGCGACATATCAAGAAAGCTATATCTTGTAATTTAAGTTCATTCTTCTCCAATATCTTTTCTGGAGAAGTAAACAAATTGCCAAGACTTACCTTTCCGTTTGACTCGCCAGATTCAAACAAGGTCATAGGTCGCATAGTCAACCAAGCAAAGCGTCCTGTTCCGGAATGTTCTCTTTCCTCTTCTGCCTCCTTGTCTGGAACAGCAGAGCCTGTTAAAATGAATTGTCCCATTTTACGGCGATGGTCAACAGTATATCTTACAGCATCCCACAACTTGGGCACAGTTTGCCATTCGTCAATAAGCATTGGGGTATCTCCTGACAATGCTGCATCAGTATCTATTTCTAATAGGCTCTTGAAGTTACTCTTCACATCAGTTCGAGCCAACAATATTTTGCTGGCTGCAACCTCCTCTGCTGTTGTGGTCTTTCCACACCACTTTGGGCCTTCTATCAGTACGGCTCGCTTTGCCTGTAACTTCTTTTCAAGCAGGCTATCCATTATTCTATGTCTGTAACCATCCATAAATTAAAGCATTTACTACTACAAAGGTAATTAATTAATTCTATATTCGGTA